>NZ_JARXXP010000009.1 GCF_029893965.1 Paenibacillus sp. PastM-3 | reverse complement strand
GTTCGCGGAGCGTCCACCCAAGTGAATACGTACATCCTACTCCAAACCAAGGGCCGTCCCAAGTAGCCATTTCATGGCTTTTGGGACAGCCCCTTAAAGGCATATGCTGATGTTATTGGGATAGACGGGAAGCCAGCTCGTACAAATCAATATCGAAAGACTTCTTGGTATTTACTACTGTATCAATGTCGGTAATAGTCAATTCACCTTTAATGATTCCGCAAGCTTTGGCGGATTCGCCTTCAATAAGCTTACGCACGGCAAAGTCACCGAGACGGCTTGCCAGGTTGCGGTCAGCCGGAGTCGGCGTACCGCCGCGCTGAATGTGGCCCAGCACTGTCACGCGGGCGTCGAGGGAAGCATGGCGGTCTTTGAGCGCCTGGGCTACATCTTCGCCTTTGCCGACGCCTTCAGCAACAATTACGATACTGTGGCGTTTGCCTCTGGCAAAGTTGTCCTTCATGCGGTCTGCCACTTCATTAAGGTCATACGGCATTTCCGGTACAAGAATGGTTTCAGCACCTGATGCAAGACCGGCGTGCAGAGCAATATCTCCGCAGTGGCGGCCCATAACTTCGACAATGGAAGAACGCTCATGAGAGGACATGGTATCACGGAGCTTGTTGATGGCATCCACAACAACGCCTACCGCTGTATCAAAGCCAATGGTGTAGTCAGTGAAGGAGATGTCGTTGTCAATGGTTCCCGGCAAAGCCATTGTCTTGATACCAAGCTTGCTGAGCTTGTTGGCGCCTTGATAGGAACCATCACCGCCGATAACCACCAGACCGTCGATACCCATTTCATTAAGGATATCCGCACCCTTCTGCTGGCCTTCCGGTTTAATGAACTCCAGACAGCGTGCCGACTGCAGAATCGTACCGCCGCGCTGAATAATGTCGCCTACACTGCGCAGATCCATCGGGAAAATATCACGGTTCAGCAGGCCCTGGTAGCCGCGTTGAATCCCGTACACTTCAATTCCATAAAAGATTGCGCTGCGCACTACCGCGCGGACAGCCGCGTTCATGCCTTGTGAATCTCCACCACTGGTAAGTACTGCGATTTTTTTTACGTTTGACATCCTGTTAGTTCCTCCTTAAATTGTGCGAAGCATGGTTCCCTTAAGCGGAAATTAAGCCCCGCAGCCTTAGTACATGTGCTTGCGGATCCAGCGGCTGTTGACGAAGAAGAACAATCTGGTAAGCGGGCTTCTTCTCATCAACCGTTTGGATACCGAACGAACCTCCCGCTGTTCGCTGACTTTTGGATCGGATAAATAAAGTGCTAGAAGCCCCTCGATAACCATCCGATGCATTGAGTTCTCAGGCAGACTCCGGACATCCTTGCGGGCCCACTCCACGATGGAAGCAATCCGATTCAGCATGGTATCAGTATTGTCGTAATAATTGCAGAAATTGAGGTCACCGCCGGCCCGGTCTTCATCCTGATCAATGAGATAGTCCAGCATAATGTGCAGCCCGCAGACATGCGGAAAGTAAGCAGCACGGACCGAAGCCGCTTTCGACTTGTCCAGACGGGGGTCACAGGCAGACAGGAACAGCATAAACACCCCCAGCGTAGAGCCGGTGGCCGCCGCAAATTCATTCCAGTGAAGATGGGGGGCACGCTTGCCTTCCACAGCCCACCATTCCTTCAGGGCATCTTCCCTGAGCTCGGGGCGGATATGCTTGTACACCTGCAGATCTGTATATAGCACAGCGAGATCATAAATCTCTTCAGCAGCTGCTGCATAGCCCGGTAAAAGCGCCGTCATCTCCTGGCACTTGCGGACCAGCCTGTGCAGATATCCCCCGTCATTCTGCTCGCTGCGCAGCGCATAGTAATTCACGGGTTCGGCATCCGGGCTGATTGCATCCAGCATCGACTGATGCAGCAGCCTGAAATCGGCCGGATCAAGCGAGGTGCTGCGGTCACACAGATTATCCAGATAATCACTGATCGTTTGATAGGCGACAATAAGCGGAATCAGTATATGTCTCATCGACAAATTGCCGGCGGCATAAATTCCGCCGCCTTCACAATGAAACTGTTTGGTTTCAATGCTGGCAAGCGCTTGTTTCCGGAGCTCGGGATCGGGAATCCCTTCTGCATCCTCACGCCAGGAGTGCAGACACTCCCTGACTTCCGGCAGCACGTACTTATAAACCCGGCTCATGAGCCCTATCGGGCCGCGCGGGCTTAGGTTACGGCCTTGCTCAAATTCATTCAATGACAGTGCCTCCACATTGTTGTCTCCTTATCCAAATCATCATTATTATAATATGCGGAACGTTTTTGTACAAACAACAAAATCACTTTCGCAAAACCTTGAAATATTCAGAAATCACCCCAGTTTAACAAACTTTTAACAAACATCAGATACAGGCTTTATGCTATACTGAGCGTATTTGATACCCCAAGGAGTGCAAACACATGGAATCAGGACGGACCGGCAGCCAGTACAGCGATCAGAATTGGCTGCGTTCCTTCATCTTCACACTTTTCGGCACCAGTGTACTGGTGGTCTCTTATTTTCCGCTTTTTTACACCCATCTCGGCTTCAGCAGCACACAGGTGGGACTGCTGTATTCCCTCGGACCGCTGATATCCATCTTGTCCAATCTGTTCTGGAGCATGATGAGCGACCGGCTCGGAACAATCAAAAAAATTATGGCAATCCTGCTGGCAGGACAATTAGTTACCGCTATTATGCTGGCGAAAGCTACTGATTTTTCAATGGTAATGCTTATAATATCCTTATTCTATTTCTTCTATTACCCTGTTTTTCCTCTGGCGGACACCATGGCGATAAAAGTTGCCCAGCGGCATGGGCGGAACTTTATAGCTATCCGTGTGTTCGGATCACTCGGCTATTCTTTTTTTGCCCTGACTATCGGGTATGTGCTGAGAGCGCTCGGTTCCTCTTACAGCATTGGCGTATGTATCGTTATTATTATCGCGGCCCTGCTTATTTCCATTGGGTTAAAGGATGTCAAACGTTCTCCTGAGGCGGACGGTAATACAGGCTCTTCTCCTAAACCCGCTGTAAAGAGCAACGGCCTGAAGGAGATTTTGCTGCAAAAGGAAGTGCTGTGGTTCTTTGGCTGCGTCTTTATTCTGGCCCTCGGGCACCGGATGAATGAAGCGTTTCTGACTCTTAGCCTCAAGAGTATGAACGCCGGCGACGATGTAATCGGCTGGGCGCTGCTCGCATCCGCGCTGAGTGAGATCCCCATCTTCTTTTTGCTCAGTAAATACGGTGAACGGTTCAAGGAGCTTCCACTGCTCGCTTTTGCCAGTCTCATGTACGGAATGCGCTTTCTGTTCATGTCGCTTGCTGTCCATCCGGGCGCCATCATTGCGATACAGGCACTGCACAGCATTTCATTCGGCATTTTCTATGTCACGGCTGTCCGCTATATTACAAGAGTTATTCCCGACCATCTCCGTGCAACCGGCCTGGCGCTATTCACCGTAGTCTGGTCCAGTGCTTCCGGTCTGCTCAGCGGCACTTTCGGCGGTCTGATCTACGAGGATGCCGGACGCCGTATTTTCTATCTGGTAGCTACCCTCTTTTCTATCCTTGCATTCATCGGCTTTTTAACCAAGCATCTGCTGGATATCGGAGGACCTTCGCGGAGCTACTTCCGCAAAAGAGTCATTCCCGCAGTACCACCGGAATCAGAGCCCGCCATTGCACCGCCGCCGGAAGTTCTTCCCTCACAAAAGGCAACACTCTAACCATATCCCGGTCCTTGCTGTCCGCCAGCGGCGGCAAGGACTTCCATGAAACAAAAAAACACAGTTCCCGAGAGAACTGTGTACTTTGTAAGTTGATGGTTACCACTCTTGCAAGTGCCTGCCATAAATCAAATATATATTGCAGCTGACAGTTAACTGTCCAGCCGTTTCTTATAATTTAACTACGTTAGCTGCTTGAGGACCGCGGTTACCGTCAGTGATGTCGAATTCAACCGATTGGCCTTCATCCAAAGTCTTGAAGCCGTCGCCCTGGATAGCTGAGAAGTGAACGAATACATCTTCGCCGCCTTCTACCTGAAGAAAACCATAACCTTTTTCTGCGTTAAACCATTTTACTGTACCTTTCAAATGAACAACCTCCTAAAAATACCGCCATATATGGCGTATGCTTACATTATACCCCAACTATTCCTGCAAAGCAATCCACTTTTTCCCTATATTAGTGATTTAATTTGCTTTTCACTTCCCCGGTGCGTTATCATTGAGCCAAAAGCCAAAAATCGCCAGGGTGGTAATGACATGATCAAAAAACACGAAATATACAAAACAGACAAATGGAATATGATGACCGTCGAGGTTCAGGGACGCTACATTATCCTCAGGGAAATTTCCGACCAGTGGGGAGAAGAAACGCATACCTTTATGAGCCGTCCGGCCATGATGGAATGGGTGAACAACCGCTTCAATAAAGAGTCCTATAAAGACAACGAAGAAGAATACAAAAATATTATCGCAGCGTTTAAGCAGGTATAGGCTGGTATGAATAACGAAAGTCTGGTTATTTATATCGTTGTGGTCCTCTGCCTCGGAGCCGTTCTTATTATGAGTAAGGACAAACTGCCGCCGCGCTTGAAGCGCGGCATGGCTCTGACTGCAGTCATTCTGATTGCTCTCGCCTTTATCTTCATTATTTATAGCCTGCTGGCATAACTCTTGTTAAGAAGGTCATAATCAGAATCTGGCAGGGCATACTAAGCCGACTCTATGATTCAGGAGGCCTAAGTAATGTCCTTTACCGCCAGATCTCTTCGTCTTCTGCTAGCACTGAGCCTGCTGCCGGCCGGCTTCTCAAACGCTGCAGCACAGAACTCTATGCCTGCTGCATCCCATCATTTAAGGAGGATTTCCATGGAACAGTTATTGAAAAGAAGTGAAGTGCCTGCTGAGAACCGCTGGAAGCTGGAAGATATGTTTGCATCACAGGAACAGTGGGATAAGGAATACAATGAAGCAAAAGCGCTGATCAAGAAAGCCTCCGCCTTTCAGGGCAAGCTGGATTCGGCAGAAGAGCTCAAAGCCTGCTTTGAGCTGGATGATGAGCTCTCGCAGCTGACAGAGCGGCTCTATGTATACGCGCATATGCGCCAGGATGAGGATACTGCAGCCCCCACCTATCAGGCTCTTACCCAAAAGGCCAAGAAGCTCAGTGTCGAAGCCGGAGAAGCGCTGTCTTTTGTAACACCGGAAATCCTGTCCCTGCCGGTAGAAAAGCTGGATCAGTTCATTGCTGACCCTACCCTTTCCGCTTACACCTTTACCCTGACTGAAATGAAGCGTGAAAAGGCCCATGTCCTTTCCAAGGCTGAAGAAGCACTGCTGGCCCAGGTTGGTAACATTTCGCAGGCGCCGCAGAATATTTTTGGCATGCTGAACAATGCTGACCTGAAATTCCCCAAGATTAAGAATGAGGACGGCAAGGAAGTCGAGCTGACTCACGGCAGCTATATTCAGTTCCTGGAAAGCCCGGACCGCGAAGTACGTAAGAATGCCTTTAAAGCTGTGTATGAAACCTATGCCAAGCAAAAGAACACGATTGCCGCTACACTTAGCGCGAACGTGAACAAGAATGTTTTTTACTCACGGGTACGCAAATATCCGTCTGTACTGGAAATGTCGCTGTACGGTGATAATATTCCGAAGGAAGTATACACCAATCTGATTGATACCATTCACGAAAGCCTGCCGCTGATGCACCGCTACATGAAGCTGCGCCAGAAGCTGCTCGGCGTTGATGAACTACATATGTACGACCTGTTCGCTCCGCTCGTGGACGAATATAAGCTGGATATTACTTTTGAAGAAGCGAAGCAGATCACCAAGGAAGGCCTGAAGCCGCTCGGCGACGATTATCTGAGCGTGCTGCAGGAAGGATATGACAACGGCTGGATCGACATCTACGAGAATGAGAACAAACGCACCGGCGCATACAGCTGGGGGGCTTACGGCACCCACCCTTACGTCCTGCTGAACCATAACGACAATCTTAACAGCATGTTCACACTGGCGCACGAAATGGGCCACGCCCTGCATTCGTACTATTCGGACAATGCGCTGAAATACCGTGACGCACAGTATACCATTTTCCTTGCGGAGGTGGCTTCTACCACCAATGAGGCGCTGCTGATGGACTATCTGCTGAACAAGTCGACTGATCCTAAGGAAAAAATGTACCTGCTGACCTACTACGCCGACCAGTTCCGCACAACAGTGTTCCGCCAGACGATGTTCGCTGAATTCGAGAAAATTATTCACCAGCGTGCAGAGGAAGGAGAATCATTGACTCCGCAGGATCTGTCGGCCATCTACTACGATCTCAACGTTAAATATTACGGTGCAGATATGGTTGTAGATAAAGACATCGAGATGGAGTGGGCGCGGATTCCGCATTTCTACAACAGCTTCTATGTTTACAAATACGCTACCGGCTTCTCGGCAGCAACCAGCTTCTCCAAGCAGATTCTGGAGGAAGGCAAGCCGGCAGTGGACCGTTACCTCGGCTTCCTTAAGAGCGGGGGCAGTGATTATTCCATCAACATCCTGGCCAAGGCCGGTGTCGACATGTCCTCTCCGGAGCCGATCCGCGAAGCAATGAGTGTATTCGAGAGTGTTATCGAGCAGATGGAGCAATTGACCAAATAAAGCCTGAACAAGCCGCTTAATCCTGCTGTAATCCCTTGCCCTCTGCGGGCAGGGGATTTATATTGTCATTCTCATCCATGGGGGGTAATATTCATATGAAAATTCAATGGTCGCTTATTTTGGGTCTTATATTTGCACTGATTACAGCTGTGTTTGCAGTCATTAATGTCGATCCGGTTCAGGTTAATTTCGGTTTCGATCAGATCAGTATTCCGCTGATTCTCGTCATACTGGGCTGTGCCCTGATCGGCGGCATTATCGTCGGTTCCTACGGGATTTTCCGCCAGTACAAGCTGCAGAAACAAATCAAGGCGCTTAATGCAGAGTTGTCCAAGCTGCGCGATGCGGATCATTCGCTTGACTCCATGACGCCGCTGCCGGATGAGACTGTCTGATCACCTGTTACTACCTTATCCTAAATGATGAATGGAGGATTTTAATCCATGCTTACGATTCAGCCTAATGAAGACTACATTCTATCCCTGCTCAAAAAATTGCTCGACACCCCGAGCCCCAGCGGCTTTACAGCCGAAGTCATGCGGGTGGTGGCAGAGGAAGCCGCAGCTCTGAACGTTCCGCTCAGCTGGAATGAAAAAGGCGGTGTCATCCTCACCGTACCGGGACTCGACCCTTCCCGCACCATCGGCATCAGCGCCCATGTGGACACGCTTGGCGCCATGGTCCGCTCGATCAAGCCAAACGGAACGCTGCGTCTGACCTCTGTCGGCGGCTTTACAATGAACAGCATCGAAAATGAATATTGCGTCATTCATACCCGCAGCGGCCTGACTTACACCGGTACGATTCTGACCAGCCACCCTTCTGTGCATGTCTACGCCGACGCACGTGATTTCAAGCGTGCCGAAGAAAACATGGAAGTCCGGATTGACGAGCTGATTTCGAGCAAAGACGATGTGCTTAAGCTTGGCATTGCCGTCGGCGACTTCATTTCCTTTGACGCACGGGCGGTTATTACACCAAGCGGGTACATCAAATCACGCCATCTGGATGACAAAGCCAGTGTAGCCGCCCTATTCGGACTGCTGGAAAGCATTAAGCGCGAAGGCTGGAAGCCGCTGCACAACCTCGCCCTGCTGATCTCCAACTATGAAGAGGTCGGCCACGGCACTTCCTGGATTCCGGGTGACATCAGCGAATTCATCGCGGTAGACATGGGCGCCATGGGCGATGACCTCAGCTGTAAGGAAACGGACGTCTCCATTTGCGCCAAGGATTCCTCCGGACCTTATGACTACGCCATGACCGGACGTCTGATTGAGCTGGCGAACAGTCTGGCTATTCCTTTTGCGGTAGACATCTATCCGCAATACGGCTCAGACGCTTCGGCTGCACTGCGCGGCGGCAACAATATCCGCGGCGCGCTGATCGGCCCGGGCGTGCATGCTTCCCACTCCATGGAGCGTACGCATAAGCAGGCTGTTCTGAACACAGCCAAGCTGCTGGCCGCCTATGTCGGCACCAACTGAACCGGCAGACCGTAAATGGCGGCAGCTATGGCAGCGCAGACGCTGGCAGCTTGGCTCTGCCCTGCTCGCTCTGCTGGTGCTGCTGATTCTGGCAGTGGCGGCTCTGCTCAATAAGCCGGACAAGCAGCCGCAGGAGGTTTTCAGCGGGCTCCCGCACAGCTATGAGTATCTGGAAGCGGAGAGCCTTGGCAAGGTGCAGCTGCATATGCTGGCTGTGGCTCCAGAGGATGTTATCCTGCGGACAGCCAACCTGCCGCTGCGCCAGATTGCCGCATACGGGATTAACGGCGGCTTCTTCTACGGCACAGACCTTCTGTCTGTGGCGATCATGAATGATGTCCCTGTTAACGGGGATAAGGGAGCCTACGGCTCCGGCTGGTTCAATGCCAAGTATGCCCGCGGCACCCTGGTCTGGGACGGCGCTGCCGGCAGGCTGTCGGTCCAGAGCGTCTCCTCCGGGGACGAGGTGGCTGTCACCGACCGCAGCCGCTATTGGGCCCAGGGCGGGATCAGCATGAATCTGCAGGATGAGGAGCTGTGGAAGGACGCAAGTCAGGCCGAGCATCTGCCCTTTGCTGAGGAGCAGCGCATGCGCTCGGGTCTTGTCTACAACAGGGACGGGAAGCTGTGGCTGATCGTCACGCCTACGCTCTGTACGGCCGAGGAGTTCCGCCTGGCCGTGCTGGACGCCGTTCCCGGTGAAGGCCGGGAAGGCATCTTCCTCGACGGCGACGGCTCCTCGCAGCTGAATGCCGATGAGGCTGTGCTGACCGGCGACTCCCGTCCGGTCGTGCAGATGATTGCGGTGGCGGGCGGGGAGTAGCCGTTTGCCGGGTTGGGTTGTGGTTGACTTGACTCAGGTTGATGTTATGACAAGTCAAGCAATGAGAGTCAACGATGGATAAGAGAATATAGGTTGCGATGCAGGATCTGGCAGTTTGGCTGCCGGTCCTGCATTTTTTATAGGGCCCCACGGTAATTAGTTCGATTTTCGGCACTTAATTCTAACATTTCTCATGTTTTCTGATTATTAGTTGTCAAATCGACAGTTAATTTTATCCAAAACCACATTCGGGGACACTGGCGGTAAAATTAGAGTACCTTTTTCCATCTAAACTTCCCTAAGCTGCTGTTTTCACGGAATTAGTTGTCATTTTTCCAATTAGCTGCCTACAGCAAGACACTTAAACTACTGATGCTGCCTGCAGCCGGGCAGGACCATCTCTCGTTACTACTAAAAGAGCAAAGGACAGCTGGTGCTGCCCGTAGTATGACACTGGTCAGCTTGCGCTGCCGGTTTGGAGCATTCTAACGGGCAGCAGATATTTCATGGCAACAAAAAAACAAGCCGGGCACCGGGTGTTCCGGGCACAGCTTGTTTTTTGTTTATGAACGAGAGGTTATGGCCATATCTTGTCCAGCTTGTCTGCATAGAACGAGATAGCTTTACGGTACTCCCGGATGCCGGGACTTTCGGATGTATCGGCAAGCAACCGGAGCAGCATCCCGGTACCTTCACCGTGCTCCCCCAGGTTATACAGCGCCATTGCCAGGAATGCCTGGAACTCTGCCCGCTCAGGGTACTCCTCAGCTCCCTGCTGAAGCACGGTCTTAGCGCGCTGATATTCGCCTAATGTCCGGTAGGTGCTTCCCAGGCCAAGCAACGCGCCCGCCCGCTGCTCTGCAGGCAGTCCCATAGCAAGGCTCTGCTCATAATAAGGAACAGCCTCCCGCTCAAGTCCCAGCACATCAAGCGTCCAGGCCAGCTGGTACAGCAATTCGGCATCATTATCAGCGCCGGCATCCTTGCTGTTTGCCGAAAGTAAATCCAGCAGAAGCACTCTCGCTTCTTCTGCCCGGCCGGCCTCACGCAAGGCTATGGCATCCTGCATTCTGGTATCCATGATTGTTGCCTCCTGATCTGCAAAGTGCTGCATGCACCGGAATTTATTTGCCGGCAATCCGCTCCGCCAGCTCATTGAGATACGTCCAGCGCTCCATCAGGCGTTCCAGCTCGGCTTCACCCTGCTTCTGCTGTTCAACCAGCTCCTGCAGTGTTGCAGAATCGGCGAACGCCGCCTCCATCTTCGCAGAAAGTTCAACCAGATGCTGCTCGGCCTGCTCAATCATCTCATCAATCGTTTCGTATTCCTTTTGTTCTTTGAAGGTGAACTTAACCTTCTCCCTCACTGGAGGTGCAGCTGCAGCAGCGGGTTCCTGGACTGCGCTTTTCTTGGCTGCCCCGTCGTTACCGGCAGGTACATTCTTGGCCAGCCACTCCTCATATTCGGTATAATCGCCGACATGCAGCCGGATGGTGCCGTTCTCGAACGCAATCAGCTTATCTATGGTGCGGTCCAGGAAATAGCGGTCATGAGATACCGTGAAGACTACTCCAGGAAATTCATCCAGATAGTCTTCGAGGATCGCCAGGGTGCCGATGTCCAGATCATTTGTCGGCTCATCCAGCAGCAGCACATTGGGGGCGCCCATGAGAACACGCAGCAGGTACAGCCGTCTTTTTTCGCCGCCGGACAGCTTGGCGATCGGTGTCCACTGCATCGCCGGCGGGAACAGGAAGCGTTCCAGCATCTGTCCGGCTGTTATGACACTGCCGTCAGCTGTACGGACGATTTCCGCTTCTTCTTTTACATATTCAATAACCCGCATCGTATCATCCATATCCTGATGCTCCTGGGTGAAGTAGCCCAGCTTAACCGTTGCCCCCAGCTGTACCTCGCCGCTGTCCGGCTGAAGCCGGCCTGCAATCAGGTTGAGCAGCGTCGATTTGCCGCTGCCGTTCGGGCCGATAATTCCCACCCGGTCCTGCGGAACGGCAATATAGGTCAAGTCCTTGATCAGAGTCCGCCCGTCCATCGACATGGTCAGATCCTTCAGCTCGATAATCTTGCGGCCCAGCCGTGTTGAAGCCACTGAAATATCCATGGAACCGGCGGAACCGCCGCCCACACTGTCCTTCAGCTTCTCAAACCGGTCGATTCTCGCTTTCTGCTTCGTCGTGCGCGCTTTGGCTCCGCGGCGGATCCAGGCCAGCTCGGTGCGCAGCATATTTTTGCGCTTCTGCTCCTCAGAAGCTTCACGCTCCTCGCGTTCAGCTTTCAGCTCCAGAAACCGCGAATAGTTCGCTTCATAGCGGAACAGTCGCCCGCCGTCCAGCTCCAGCATGACACTGGCTACCCGTTCCAGGAAATAGCGGTCATGCGTTATCATCAGCAGCGCACCGCGGCGCTTCTGCAGATATTGTTCCAGCCAGGCAACCGAGTCGGTATCAATATGGTTGGTAGGCTCATCCAGAATCAGCAGCTCAGACGGGGTAATCAGGGCGGCGGCAAGTGCTACACGCTTACGCTGTCCGCCGGACAGCGTGCCCATCCGTGCGTCAAACCGGGTAATCCCCAGCTTGGTCAGCACGGTTTTGGCCTCACTCTCGAGATGCCAGATGCCGGCGGCGTCGATTTTTTGGCTGACCCGGACCATGGCCGCTTCCAGAGCGGCATTACCGGGGTCTTTTTCAAGGCCGGAAAGAATCTCCATATATTCACGCATCGTCCGCAGATCCGGGTCATCGCCTGCAAACACCTGCTGCAGGACGGTATTGTCCGGCTCATAGGGCGGATTCTGGGCCAGATACTGGACACGTACATCATTGCCGATGGCAATCTGCCCTTCGTCTGCGGTATCAAGACCTGCGATTATTTTCAAAAAGGTTGATTTCCCGGTTCCGTTCACACCGATAACGCCTATCTTGTCCCGCTCATCCATGCCGAACGAGGCATCCTGGAACAGCACCTTCTCCCCGTAGCTTTTGGAGAGATGCTCCACTGTCATAATATTCATGCTCTGTCCTCACTTGCCTTATAGTTTAATAGCGGGTTACGCTTCGTCTTAATCCCGTTCTGGTGTGGTCTGTTCCTTGCGGCTGCCTAGTGCGCCGTGGATAAACAGGCCTGCGGCAAATTCAGCCCGTTTGCGTGCATCCGCTTCTGTGAAGCCGGGACGCAGCATGATGTCCATTTTGAGCCTGTCGAGCGTGCCGATATAGGACTCTGCCAGCAGCTCTGGCTCGGCAGCACCGCTGTCCTGCATCACCCTCATAACTGCCCGCATGTATTCTTCCATAAACTGCGCCATGTAAGCTACCAGCTCGGAATGATTGTTGGGGGCCCGGAAGAAGAGCTTGGTGTGCTGCTTGCGCTCATAATAGTACATCAGATGGTGCCCGGCAATCACCGTAAGCTGTTCCTGCAGGCTGCCGCATGACTTGAGCTTCACATCCAGCTGCTCCAGGAACCCTTCGCAATCACGGCGGGTAACAGCGAGAAACAGCTCTTCCTTGCTTTTAAAATACAGATAGACCGTCCCTTTGGCGATTCCCGCCTTCTCGGCCACTTCCGACATCTTCGTCTCGTAAAAGCCACCTGATCCGAAAAGTTCATAACCGGCATCGAGAATGGCTGTATGCTTGTGACTTACTGTGCTGCCCAACCGGCTCACCTCCACATCTTAATCTATGTGCCCCAAGCAGGAGCTTTCTGACAGCTCTTGATCAGAGCAGGCTTACCAGCAGGGCGGCAGCGCCGCCGGCCAGCGTGCTGAGCGCGTTGACGGCATCGTTATTCATCCAGCGCCAGCCTCTGGCGTGCACAGTAGGCCGGCCGCAGTGCCGCGAGGCTTCTACCTCGCGGCCGCATACGGTGCAGCGGTTCATCCGCTGCACCGTTGCCCCGAGGAACGAGTCGGCGAACGCGCCGGCAAGCCCGCCCAAGAGGCCTGCCAGCGTCAGCAGCAGGAAGGAGCGCTCTTCCATGCCGGAGACCGCCCGCAGCAGCCAGGAGGCTGCGCCGATCAGGGCTCCGCCGGCTGCGGCGGCAAGCGACCCCGGCAGCGAGACGCCGCCCGAGGTGCCGGCCGGCACCACCTTGCCGGTCAGCACGGATCGTGGCGGTCGCCCGGCCAGCGTGCCGAGCTCGGTCGCCCAGGTATCCGAGGTAACGGTAGCCATAACCCCGATAAACAGCAGCTCCCACAGCTCCAGAGGATACACTGCGTTTAACAGAACCAGCAGCATACCCATCCCGCCGTTGGCAAAAACCTGCCCGGCATCCCTCGTTCCCGTTTTGTCATAGGTCAGCTCAAGTTCCGCCTTGTTCTCATGGTGAAGCTTCGAAAGCAGGCTGGAGGAGATGAAAAAAATCAGCAGAATCCCGAACCAGAACGCATTGCCCGCCCCGAAATAAACGGTCCCCATAATAAAGGCTGCGATCATCCCTGAGAAGCTGAGCGATCGTTTGCGGTAAGCCGCTCCAGCCACCAGCATAGCGCCGAAGGCGCCAATTATCCAAGATACCATTACCGGCCAGCTCCTTTATCCGATGATGCAGGTGCCAAGCAGCCGCTCGCCCCAGAACAGCTCGAAGGAATCACCGGAAACAACGGGGCCGACTCCTGCCGGTGTCCCTGTGAAGATCAGATCATTTTTGCCGAGCCCGTACCTGGCCGCTATAAATTCAACAATTTTCTGCAGCGAGAAAATCATATCCTTCACATTGCCGCGCTGTACCTCAGCCCCGTTTTTACGCACAGTAAAGTCAGTAGCCTCCAGCTCCTCCTGTTCAGGTAAGGCAATGTACGGCGTCAGCGGGGCAGCGTTTTTGAAGCCTTTTGCCGCTGTCCAGGGCAGCCCCTTCTTCTTCAGGTCCTCCTGTACATCACGCAGCGTGAAGTCCAGGCCAAGCGCCATCACATCCACCAGCTCCTCCACACTCATCCCGGGCACATAATCACGGGCAATGCGCAGAACCAGCTCACCTTCATAATGGATCTGGCCGGCGTTCTGGGGAAGATGGATAATGGCCTTATCCATCGGCACGGCAGCATGGGAAGGCTTTAGAAAAATCAGCGGCTCCACAGGGACTTTGTTCCCCAACTCCTCCGCGTGTAATCTGTAGTTCCGTCCAACGCAATACACATTATTAATATCAGCGCACATTATAGCTTCAGCTCTTTTCCCGTTATATTTGGAATCCGTTCAGGCTTTCTGAAAAGTGTCACCCCAGATGTCCGGACGGTTCGTACAGATCATGATATCCGAATGCATCTCGGCCAGGCGGCGCATTTCCTTGGCTTTGTCCACAGTCCACGCCATCATTTTAACCCCCCGATCGGCAAGCAGGCGGGCCAGCCCCGGGCTTAACCTGGCAAAGCGGATCGACAGAAAGGAGCAGTCCAGCTCCTTCACCTTGCGCGCCGGGTCACCCAGCCGTGAATCGTATATCAATCCGGTGTGAAAGCGGGCATCCAGCTCTTTAATCCGTTTCAGAACTCCTGCATCGAACGAGGTCAGGACGACCTCATCCCGCATGCCTTTGGAGGAGACGAGATCGATAACCGCCTTTTCCAGACCGGGGTACATATCACCGCTTGTCTTCAGCTCAATGTTCAGCTTCAGCCTCCCGGATGCTAGCTCAAGCACCTCTTCCAGGGAAGGCACCTTTTCTCCGCGAAAAGCGCGCCCTTTCCAGATTCCCGCATCCAGACGCCGCATGGGCTCAAAATCCATATTCCTCACCTTGCCGTGCCCGTTTGTCGTCCGGTCCAGCGTGAAATCATGAATGACGACCGGCACACCGTCCCTGGTCAGCTGCACATCGATTTCCATCCAGCTGACAAAAGGCAGGGCCAGCGCCATGCGTACGGCGGCTAACGTATTCTCCGGTGCTTTGCCGGAAAACCCGCGATGGGCTACACATATGTTTTGCATCAGCATCTATCCCTCCAGCAGAAGTAGTCTGATCCGGCAGCGGAAAAGGTTCCGGCAGGCGGGCAGCTCATGCAGGACCCTGCCGCTTCTTATCTGCCAATCTGGGATACGCGCCCGTCATTGCTGATTCTGATCAGGCCTGCCGACAAGGATTGAACCTTGTTCAGCAGCAGCTGGCCGTCGACATCATTCATCGGCACCGGCCGGCCCAGCTCGGCATACATCGGATGCAGCGTCAGCGAGCATTGGCCCTTAATGCTACACTCTGCCTGAAAGACCGCCGTTTCCCAGGTGGCAGGCGTTGCAGAACGGGTAAAAATAAAATTGCCTGTACTGTAGGCAATCCACTTGCCCTTGTATGGCTCAATCCCCTGAAGAACATGCGGATGCCCGCCTATGACGAGATCTGCTCCGGCATCAATGAAGCTGCGTCCCAGCGTCTGTTGCGTGGAATCATACTGCTCCACCCGCTCCTTCCCCCAGTGGACCACCACCACAACGATGTCGGCTTTTTGCTTCACGGCTGCGATTGTCTTGAGCGCTTCCCTACTGTCATAAACCGAGGCCAGGCCCGGCTTGCCGGCACCGGCTGTCCAGTCACTGCGGGGAATGACCCGGGTGAAGCCCAGCAGGGCGATTTTGATTCCATTTCGCTCAAAATACTGGGCGGTGTAGGCTTCCTTGCTATTTTTTCCTGCACCGACGTAAGGGATTCCCCTTGTATTGAGGTGATTCAAGGTATCCAGCAGCCCTTGTTCGCCCTGGTCGAGCGTATGGTTGTTAGCCAGATTGACCGCGTCCACACCGGCAGATTTCAGCGCATCCAGCGCCTCCGGAGCTCCCTTGAAAACAAACTGCTTATCCGCAGCGCCAACCCCGCCGGTTGTAATCGGCGTTTCCAGATTCACAACCGTCAGGTCATCCGTCTTGAACATTCCGTCCAGGGCGGAGTAGGAATAATTATAGCCCTGCTTCTGCAGCAGCTCCCCTACTTTACCGGCAAAGATCACGTCTCCGGCAAAATTCAGGGTTACGGTCTGTCCGCCGGCATCCTCAGGCAATCCCGAGGTTGCACCGCCCTGAGCAGCACCGCTTCCCTGTTCATTATCCGGCTTGCTGTTATCCGGTGAAGGTGGGGGTGATGGCGTTGCTGCCGTCTCTGCAGACGGCGATGGAGCCGGTGTAGCTTCCAGAGCGGGAACCGGTGTCTGTACCGGCTCCGGCGTGACTGTAGCTTCCGGCTGCGAATCAGCCGCTAGTGAGGGTTGAACCGCCGGGAGCTCCGGCGTTGATGATGGCAGCGGTGAGGCGGTACTCTCCGCCAGCGGAGGCTGCGCTGCAGGTGAATTGCCGCCGTCTCCGGCAAAATAATAAGTTAACATAGCGGTAATCAATAATAACAAACTTACATTGATCCATGCCCAAGCCCTTCTGCGTCGGCGTTTGCTGCTATGCTTGTCTTTCTCCCGGCTCTGGGATCGCGATGGATACATGGGTACAAATAATCTCCTTTATATATAAAGTGTTTCTATTATAGCATATCTGATACACAGCCCTCCAAACCACACAAGCGCAGTATATAATCTAGTAAAAGAATATATAGGAGTAACACTGGCCCGGACAGCGGCGCATACGCGGATTGGACGGAACTTTTCCATTAACCTGACCCGGCCATGCCCCGGGCGAAAAACAAAAAAAAAAACGGTGAAGCCTGGCTTCACCGTTTCTCCTTATCTGACCGCCGGCTCAAGCTCAGGCTGGTTTTGTAAACCGGCAGCAGCGGCCCCGGCGGCCTCCTTCGCCTGCCTGATGCAATCCGGCAGGCCGATGGCATCATAGCCGGCTCCAAAAGCGTATACGCCGGGCAGCTTCTGCCCCAGCTCGCTGCGCAGGCCGGCAATCCGCGCCGGATGGCCGACCGGATATTGCGGCATGGAACGGCGGAGCCGGGTAATCTCCGAGAATAGCGGGTTGGCGGTAATCCCCATGATTTCCCGCAGATCCTTCAGCACCAGCTCCGTCAGCGCCTTGTCGGGCAGCTCCACGTTCTGCTCATCCCCGGAGCGGCCGACATAGCAGCGCAGCAGCACCTTGTCGTCCGGGCTGGTATGCAGCCACTTGGTCGAGGTCCAGGTGCACGCCGTTATATTCCGTCCCTCTTTGCGGGGAACCAGAAAGCCCGAGCCGTCATATTCAGTAATAATGTCCTTCTTGGCAAAGGCCAATACTACATTGGCCACGGAGACATAGTTAACATCCTCCAGCGGCGCCACGTCAACATGGGGACGGAGCAGGCCGGCAGCGGCAAAATCCTGCACCGTAACGAAAATATCGTCCGCCTGCAAAGCTTCCCCGCTCTCCAGCTGCACGACATACCGCGGTGCGCCCGGCACTCCGCTCTCCTGAATCGCTGCTGCAGCCGTACCGGTCCGCTGCTCGACATCATGCAGCTCCTGAATCAGCGCCTGCACCAGGCTTTGCAATCCATTGCGGAAGGTAAGGAAGGCACTTTTCTTGGTTCCCGTATGGGTCTCCACCGGCTTGCGGCCGGTGGTCATTCCCCGGATCAGGCTTCCGTACTTGCGCTCCACCTCTCCGAATTGCGGAAAAGTCGCCTGGAGGCTGATCTTACGCATATCGCCGGCATAAATGCCGGCCAGCAGCGGCTCGGTCATGTTCTCCAGCACCTCTGTCCCCAGGCGGCGCTCGATCAGTTCGCCCAGCGACTCGTCCTCCTGGCTCCGGCGCGGCGGGAGCACGAAGTCCAGCATCGCCCGCATTTTGCCGCTGAAGGAGACAAGACCGCTCTGCAGAAACGGCATAAGCTCGGTCGGAATGCCAAGAACAAGCCCGGCCGGCATCGGATGCAGCTTGCCCTTTTGCAGTATGTACGTCTTCTTGGCATTAGGGTTGGTAGTCACCAGCTCATGATCAAGCTTCAGCTCCTGGGCAAGCTCGACCATTGCTGTTTTGCGGGCCAGAAAGGAATCCGGGCCTTTCTCGATAACAAAGCCCTCACGCTGCAGCGTCTCAATTTTGCCTCCCAGGACATTTTCTTTTTCCAGGAGCACGATGTCGGGCTGCACGCCTGCCTCCCGGTAATACTTGCGCACATAAAAAGCGGCGCTGAGGCCGCTAAGGCCTCCGCCGATAATCACGACTTTGCGGCGGGAACCGGTCATGGCCGGTTCACCTTTAATTCTCCCGCTTTGGCACGGACCACATCGCTGAGAACAGACATATAGGCCGGATCGCTGTTCAATGACTCAATGCGCATGAGACGCAGATCCAGCTCGGAAGCCAGCGCCTGGGCCTCTATATCCAGATCGTACAGCACTTCGAGATGGTCGGACACGAATCCGATCGGTGCCGACAAAACATATTTCACTTCGTTCTTGGCCAGCTCGCGCATCGTATCGAGAATATCCGGGCCAAGCCACGGCTCTGCCGTTCTGCCGGCGCTCTGCCACGTAAACTGCCAATTGGTTACATTAGTCTGCTCCGCAATGGCCTGCGAGGTTGCAAGCAGCTGATCCACGTAAGGATCGCCCATTGCCAGAATCCGCTCAGGCAGACTGTGCGCACTGAACAGCACCCGTACATCCCCGCGTACCGCTCCTGTCTCTTCGAACTGGTCCAGCTTCGCCGATACCCGGCGGCTGAGCACATCGATCAGCTCAGGATGCAGATGGTAGCTTTCTACGAATTCCATGGTGATTCCGCAGGCTTCCGCTTTTTCTTTTGCCCGCTTAATGTACGTTCCCACGCTCATAACCGAATAATGCGGAGCCAGAACGACACCTACAGCATAATTAATACCGTCACGCACCATCTCCTCCACGCCGTCCTCGATAAAAGGTTTGGCATGCTTGAGTCCCTGATAGCACACGTACTCTACGTCACCGCCGGATTTGTTCAGTGCCTCCTGCAGCGCTTCAACCTGCCGGTTCGTATTTTCCCGCAGCGGGAATACGCCTCCGACAATCGCTTCATAACGGTCCTTCAGCTCCTTGAGCTGTTCTGCAGTCGGGGCATGCCCGCGCCGGATATGGGTGTAGTAAGCCTCCACTCCGTCAAGGCTCTCGGGTGTGCCGTAGGACATCACAAGTACACCAATTTTTGCAGTCATAGATTCCAGCTCCTTGTGTTAGATTTGCGGCTTGGCAGCCTGTTTCAGCGCCTGCTTCGAATAGTTATGGATATATTCCGTCAGCTCTCTTAGGGTATCCAGCGAAGCCTCGGGAAATAAACCGTGCCCCAGGTTAAAAATATATCCCGGCTGCTGTATGCCCTCGTCGATCAGATCCTTCGCCCGTTCCTTGAGCAGCTCCATCGGTGCAGTCAGCAGGTAAGGATCGAGGTTGCCCTGAACGGCAAAGCCCTCTCCGATTCTGCGTCTGCCCTCAGTCAGGCTTACGCGCCAATCCAGTCCGATTACATCGGTCTGCAGCCCCTTGAGGCTTGGCAGGAGCTCTCCTGAGCTGACGCCGGGGAAATAAATTTTCGGTACATCAAGATCCGATAATTCGGCAAAAATACGGGAAATCGTTGGCAGCACGTAGCGCTCGAAATCACGCGGGGCCAGCGCTCCGACCCAGCTGTCGAACAGCTGGAAGGCCTTGCCGCCGCTCTTTACATGGGCTCGCAGGTAAGCGATAACCATATCGCCCAGCTTATCCATCAGCTTTTCCCAGACATGCGGCTGGCTGAACATCATTTCCTTGGTTCGGTGATAGCTCTTGGAAGGTCTGCCTTCTATCAGATAACTGGCAATCGTGAACGGAGCGCCGGCAAACGTAATCAGCGGGACATCAAGCTCCTTGTCCAGAATAGCGATGGTCTCCAGCACATGGCCGAGATCACCCTCTACGTCAATCGGTTTCAGCCGGTCCACATCGGCAGCGGTCGTAATTGGATTCTCGATGACCGGGCCGATATTCTTCACGATGTCGAACTGCACACCGATTGAAGCGACCGGATTCATAATGTCGGAATACAGGATAGCCGCATCCACACCCAGCTTGCGCACGGGCATCAAGGTTACTTCGGCCGCAAGCTCCGGCTGGCTGCAGATTTCGAGCAGCGAATATTTCTCCTTGATTTTACGGTACTCGGGATCATAACGGCCGGCCTGCCGCATGTACCATACGGGAACGTGGTCCGTCTCCTGCCGTCTGCAGGCGCGGATAAAAGTGTCATTGTAGGTCATGATAAGATCTCCATTGAATTTAGATTTGATAGGATGGTTGCACATTCATATAGCTTATTATGCCCTTTTTAAAAGTTGGTAACAACCGTTCTCGCCGTCCTAGAATGACAATCCAATGACATTACTATGACAAGTGTTGCACCGGAAAGAGGAAAATATATGATATACTGATAGAATGTCAATTTTTCGTGAATTTTTCTGCAAATAATCTGAATCTGCTGAAAGGAAGTGAAAGCACTTTGAAGAATTGGGAGACCTGGAAAATCAACCTCATGGTGCTTTGGTTTGGCCAGTTTCTTGTAAATGCCGGTATGACTATGATTACCCCGTTCCTGTCGCTTTATCTCGCCAAAGATTTGGGTGTCACGGGTGACAGGGAGATTGGCCTCTGGGCCGGACTTATTTTTGCCGCGAATTTTCTGACCTCATTTATATTCCAGCCGCTGTGGGGCAAGCTTGCCGATAAATACGGCCGCAAAATCATGCTGCTGCGCTCCAGCTTCGGCATGGCCATTGTCATTGTGCTGATGGGCTTCGCCCAGACCCCGATGCAGCTGCTGCTGCTCCGGCTGCTGAACGGGACGATCTCCGGCTTCAATCCGGCCTCTATCGCCCTGGTGTCAGGGACGACACCCAAGCACCGCATGGGCTTTGCCATGGGCCTGATGCAATCCGGCTCGGTGGCCGGGACCATCCTGGGACCGCTCATTGGGGGCTTGCTTGCTGACTGGATCGGCTTCCGGCCTATCTTTTATGTTGTAGGTGCATTGCTGTTCGTAGCTTCACTGCTCGCGTTATTCCTGGTAAAAGAAAAATTCAACCGTGTAGAGGCTGCCAAAGTTCCGCAGGTGTCTGTACTCGAGGGCTTTAAGGAGCTGGCCAAGGTTCCACAGCTGCCTGCGCTCTTCGGTGTTACCTTTCTCCTGCAGTTTGCGATGATCAGCCCGATGTCGCTGCTGCCGATCTATGTGGAGAAGCTGCACGGCTCGGCCGTTAATATCGCCTTCTGGGCGGGAATGGTCAGTGCGGTAACCGGGATCTCTAACATGCTGGCGTCGCCGCTATTGGGTAAGCTGAGTGATAAGGTCGGGGCCCACCGCATTCTGACGTATGCGCTGATTGGAGCGGCGCTGTTCCTGATCCCGCAGGCTTTTGTGACCAGTGTGTGGCAGCTGATTGTGGTCAGGTTCCTGATGGGGGTGTTCATGGGAGGACTGCTGCCAAGTGTGAACGCGCTGATCCGCTCCTATACCCCTGACGGAAAAGAAAGCAGGGCCTTCGGCTTCAACAGCAGCACGCTGGCCCTGGGCAATATGCTTGGTGCGGTAATCGGCGGGTTTTTGTCGGGTTATATCGGAATCGAAGGATTGTTTATTATCTCCGGCGGCTTCCTGCTGATCAACACAGTCTGGGTGAGGTTCAAGCTGTACAAGCCGGGCCGGCACGAGTTGTTCCGCTAAGGCAGTGATGTGATGCTTACTTCACCATTGCCAGCGCCAGGCCGTCATATGCAGGCAGCAGGGTGCTGGTCAGCCGTTCATCGCTGGCAATCATCTCGTTGAACCGGCGCATCGCCTGTACTGCCGGTCCGTTCTTGTCCGTATTCAGCGTGCGTCCGCGCAGAAAGATGTTATCTCCGGCAATGATTGCCCCCGGTGAGGCCATCCGGATCGCATACTCCAGATAGTTCGGATAATTCTCCTTGTCTGCATCGATGAAAAAGAAATCAAAGGTCCGGCCCTCCGCTTCGAGCAGCTTGAGACTGTCCAGCGCAGGGCCGATTTTGTATTCGGTGTTATCAGCAAAGCCCGCTTTGGCCAGATGGCTTTGGGCCAGCTGTGCATACTCCGGCTTCAGTTCAAGCGAGGTCAGCTGCCCGCCTCCGGCGAAGCCGCGGCAGAGGCAGATCCCGCTGTAACCGCCCAGCGCGCCAATCTCCAGAATACGAGTGGAGCGCGAAAGGCTGACGAGCATGGTGAGCAGCCGTCCATAGCCGGGGGCAATGGACACCTCAGGCATCCCGTGAGCGGCGATCGCTTTTTTTACCTCCACCAATAATTCATCTTCTGTGTACAACAGTTCACTGTATTCTTCCTGATTTTGCATATGTATTCTCCTTATCATGTTGTGAAGTCCTGCTCATTCCCCTATACTGAAAAGGATTGGCTAGGCCAAGCTTTACTAAGCGTATGCATGTATGGGATAAAGACGGTACAGGGTACCTCTTTGCTTATCTGCTTTTCTTATTGTACTGGCTGGGTGCAACCATCTACAAGCTAAACGGAGTTGAGCGCATTTTGGGTAAATTACAACTGATCGCCACCGCCCCTATGGGGCTGGAGGCTGTAGTAGCACGCGAATTAAACGAATTGGGTTATGAGACCACCACCGAGAACGGGCGGGTGTTGTTCAGCGGGGATCTTATCGATATCTGCCGCTGTAACTTATGGCTGCGTACCTCTGACCGGGTTCTGATCAAAATGGGCCAGTTCCCTGCCCGGACCTTCGACGAGCTGTTCGAAGGGGTCAAGGCCATTAACTGGGAGGACTGGATTCCCGAGAACGGCGAGTTCCCGGTGGAAGGACGTTCACACAAATCCCAGCTTACCAGCGTACCTGCCTGCCAGGGGATTGTCAAGAAGGCGATTGTCGAGAAGCTGAAGCAGTCATACCGCACCGAGTGGTTCCCGGAGAACGGCCCGCGTTATGTCGTTGAGGTCATTCTGCTGAATGACATTGCGTTAATTACGCTGGACACCACCGGTCCTGCACTGCACAAGCGCGGCTACCGCCGCCAGGCAACCGAAGCACCGCTGAAGGAGACAATGGCGGCTGCTCTCATCCAGCTCAGCCGCTGGAACGGCCACCGTCCGCTGTACGATCCGTGCTGCGGCTCCGGCACGATCCTGATCGAGGCGGCAATGATCGCCTGGAACATCGCGCCCGGACTGCGCCGTTCATTCCCGTCCGAGCACTGGCCGGAGATTCCGAAGCGCCTGTGGGAAGAGGCACGCGATGAGGCCTTTGATGCTGTGCGTGACGATTACCCGCTGCAGCTGACCGGTACCGATATTGATCCGGCTGCGATTGAAATCGCCGAAGCCGCCGCCAAGAGCGCCGGTCTGGCCGGAGAGATCACGTTCAAACATATGGCCGCCGCCAAAGCCCGCCCTGAAGGCGAGTACGGCTGCATCATCACGAATCCCCCTTACGGCGAGCGCATCAGTAACGACAAGGAAGTGGAGAAGCTGACCCGCCAGTTCGGCGAGATGATGCTGTATCTGCCGACCTGGTCCTTCTTCGCGATCAGCCCCTACAAGGAATTCGAGCAATACTATGGCCGCAAAGCGGACAAGCGCCGCAAGCTGTACAACGGCCGGATCGAATGCCAGTACTATCAGTACCTGGGACCGCTCCCGCCGCGCAACCCGCAATAAAGGATTTGACAAGAGCCTTAGACCACCGCACAGCTTATGCTGTCCGGGTTCTAAGGCTCTTTTTGCAGCGTAATGTGAGTTGTATTTCAAAGCTCTGCTTAGTTGTTCCCTCTGCTAGAACATCAGCTTATCCGGGTCAGTCCCGATCCGCTCACCGGCATCCAGCGCGCTGATTGAACTGACTTCTTCAGCCGACAGCTCGAAATCAAAGATTTCGCTGTTCTCCCTGATCCGGGACGGAGTGACCGACTTCGGAATAATCACGATCCGGTTCTGCAGCCCCCAGCGCAAAATCACCTGGGGCACGGTCTTGCCATGCTTACCGGCAATATCCTGCAGCAGCTCGTTATCCTGCAGTCTGCCTTTCATCAGCGGCGCCCAGGCCTCAATCTGGATCTGGTGCTGTACGCAATAGTCATGCAGCTCCTTCTGGATAAACCGCGGGTGCAGCTCTACCTGATTGACGGCAGGCACGATACCGCTGTCCTTGCGCAGCTCCTCCAGATGATGAATCTGGAAATTGCTGACGCCGATTGCCCGCACGCGGCCTTCTTCATACAAGCGTTCGAGTGCGCGCCAGGTGTCTTTATATTTGTCCTTGCCCGGCCAATGAATCAGGTACAGGTCGATTATATCCAGCCCCAGCTTTTTGCAGCTGGTGTCAAAGGCCTTCAGCGTAGTGTCATAACCCTGATCGGAATTCCATACTTTGGTGGTCACAAACAGGCTGTCACGCGCCACTCCGCTTGAGGCAATCGACTGGCCTACCTCTTCCTCATTACCATATACTGCTGCAGTATCGATGCTCCGGTATCCCAGCTCAAGTGCGGTTGTTACCGCATTAGCCACCTCGGCTCCCTCTGCTTTGAACGTGCCAAGACCAAACCAGGGCATATGAACCCCGTTATTCAGAACCGTGCTGTCTGTAATATGCTTCATACCGTTTCATTCCCTCCTCGAATATTGGCGGCTGCCGCCTATGTAAGTAGAAACGGCTTTGCCGTCCTTTAAAGGACGGTATCCGTTTCTGCGAGAAATATAAGGATCATTTATGATGGGCAACCTGTAAATCCTTATATTTTAAAAAATCTATTCAACAACCTGTTCATTATAACACGAGCCGCAGCACCTTCCCAAATCAGGGGAGTACCTGAATAACAAAGAAGCCCCCGCCGGAGAGCGGAGACTTCTATTTGGCGTACGCCGGCACATCCGGCAAGCCCGATATTTGAATTTATTCCTTAACTGCCGCCGGCTTCTTTACAAAAGCTTCCGCCTTCGCCAGCACCTCATCCTCGGTAGGAGCACTTACATAACGTCCGTTAATATAGATAAAGGCCCGTTTGCCGCATGGTCCGCAGTAGGACTTGCAGCCGACTTTGATCTCTGCATCCGGTGCCATCTTGCGCAGCTTGGGCATAATCGTCTTCATTCTGGTGTGATTGCACTGATCACAAATCTGTATTTCGTTAGCCATGGAGCAACCCTTCTTTTGTCCTTATTTACAGCGGCGGTTTAGTGGTCGCCGTGATTACCTTTGGACGGATTAGTGATGACAAAGCCTTCTTCCGGGAAGTACAAGTAGTCAATCTTCACACCGTCCAGCAGCGGCTGGTTCGGATCAAGAATAACATCGATTTCTTTGTCAGTGGAAACCACGATGTCATTTTCCTTAGGCGTGTCCAAATCAAGACCATAGTGGGCGTGGTCACCGTGGGCATGCGTAATCGCTACGCGCAGCTTGAGTTCGCTATTGCCTTCAAGTTCCATGGTTTTTTTTATCACTTTAGCCGCATTGCGGGTAATTTTGACGTTCATCCTCATCCATCTCCTTTTGCATCTGCTTCAAAACCTCAATAATTCATTTTAAGGAAAGTAGCCTGCAAAAGCAACCTTCCCGGACAAATAGAAGAGCATCTTATGACAGAATCCGGACAAAAATTCTTTAAACTTTCATCTTCCGCTCCGCAGCGCCGGATATTTGCGGTCCATACGCGAGACAAACCAGCCCATCAGCAGCATCGTTACCCCGATATCATCAATCGGCATAAAGGGCATCACATCCGGCAAAATCCAGTACAGCAGCACGGGAATCGTGAAAAGCAGCTTGTCCCCCATAGTGACTGCAGGCGAACTGATGTACCTCCAGGTATTGCTGAATATATGAGACCACTGTTTCAGTGACAGCAGTTTTCTTAGTTTCATAGATTAAGTTCCTCCCTTTCCGCTAAAAAAGGACACGGCCGCGAAGCAATTGAAATTAGATTTGCGGCCGTACCCTTTGCTGTTATATTACGCAAATTTGCAGCTTTTGTTTCAATTTTTATGCAAATTCGAAAGAATTTCCGCGATAATAAGTCCGGTTTCCAGAGCAGCGTCTTCGTAATCCTCCAGCGGAAGCGGATTTTTGCCGGTTCCAAGCTCAACCGTGAAGCCCGGCCTGCGGAACTGCTGGATGAACCAGTCCTTATATCCGGCATCGCTTCCGGTAAGTTCTACCGCCCGGTAGCCGCTTGCCGCCGCCAGCCGCGCTGCCAGCTCCCTGCTTCCCGGAGGCTCATATCCCCGGTAGTTCCAGTAGATTTCAGCCCCCTGACTGTGCAGGGAGACGGCCGCTTCACCAGGGTAGCACTCGGCAAGTGTTGCGAGTGCAGCTGCTTCCGGTTCGCTTAGCGGTGCCGGTCCGCTGTAGTCACGCGGTGCAGGTCCGGGTATCTGCCGCCGCTCTCGTTCCTCCTCCCAGTGGGCCGGGAACTGGTCGCCAAGATCCACTCCGCGGATGTTGGCTTTCCAGTGGCGGAAGCTGCGGCGGCCGCAGTTCCATTTCATCAGCTCCTCGTAATAGGGATGCCCCGGCAGCGCCCCTTCCTGCACCAGCTCCACACCATCCGGGTTAGCCATCGGCACCGCCCACACCGTCCAGTCCCGGTACCACTGCGCGGGATCATACCCGTTCCAGCCCGTGCCGGTTGCATAGGCTTCCGCATACTGCTCTATGAACGACATCAGACAAGGGGAGGTCAGCCATTCATTGGCATGCAGGGCGGCATTCACATGCAAATGGCGGGGTCCGCTGCCGATCCGCAGCAGTTGCAGGGGCTTGCCTAACACACTTGTTCCAATGCTGCTGGCGGTGAGAAAGGGATATTTTTGCGTCAGCCGCCTTATATCCTCTTCTGTTTGTCCGTGGCCGTACTCCCCATTGACAGCCACTATGCTGCGTGACGCGGATTGCGGGATTACCAGCACTTTGCCCGGAGCACAATAGCGGCCGGCAGTAACTCCCGGATTCAGCAGTTCAAGCTCGGCTATATCCACTCCGAACAAGGCAGCGATGGATGCCGCATCGTCGCCTTCCTGTACGGAGTACCGTTTACGCGGTGCGGAAGGCAGGAACAGGACCTGCCCCGGGTACAGGTAGGGCTGCTTCCCGGCCCACGGGTTGCCCTGAATGACATGCTCCGGTGTAAGCCCATGCCTGGCGGCAATCCGGCTAATTGTAT
The DNA here is from genome assembly GCF_029893965.1 of Paenibacillus sp. PastM-3. Taxonomy (GTDB): domain Bacteria; phylum Bacillota; class Bacilli; order Paenibacillales; family Paenibacillaceae; genus Paenibacillus_AQ. The sequence goes on along the minus strand of NZ_JARXXP010000009.1, from coordinate 168,346 downwards.
CTCCCTTGCGGGCAATATATTGCTGCATATGCCTCATCCTCTCAGACCCTCTAGTTGCCGTCATCCCTGCCAAGTCTAAGGGACACAGGCTCCCTTTATTGTATGCAGCCCCCATCACCCGGCATGAACGAAAAGAACCCCGGATGGCCTGACCACGGCAAATAAATGTAACCGCATTCAAAATGTGGGGAGGAAAAAAGCTGAGTGGTCTTAGGGGGCTGGGGGTAGAGAGTTGCGCGGGGCGGGTGCTGAGGGTTGTGCTGAGGGGAGCAGGTCGCGTGGGGCAGATGCTTGATTGTAGTAGGGTAGTCAATCTATACAGCATTTGACTGAAGTAGATCAGTGTAAAGGGTGTTGAGAACAGTCTGTTAGTAGCTAGGGTGTGGGAAGTAGCGAAGCAGTAGTTTATTGAGACAGTGGTTGCGGCGGAAAGTTCGTTAAATTGGAAACTGTCCTCTCGGCGATATTAGCTCGATATGTCTATTCGGGGGCATTATTACCGGTAACTCTTAGGAACTGATTCGGGTAGCTGGAATGGGTCTGTTTGGCAGGACGTCGGTTCAGCTAGCTTAATTGAGTCAGTGCGGCTGACGGTTGGTCCGGTTAACTAGATTGGGTCTGTTTGGCTAGGCGTTGCTTCGATTAGCTGGAATGGCCTGCTCGGCGAGACGTTGGTTCGGTAACTGGAATGAGTCTGGCGACGGGACCTTGTCTAACGGCGGTGTGGAAATCAAAGGCATTTTTGCCTTTCATTTCGCACATTTACCCGTTCCGCCCGAATTCAAAGGCATTTTTGCCTCTCATTTCGCACATTTGCCCTTTCCAACATGCCCCTAAATACAAAATAAACCGGGATAGCTCCCGGTTTATTGCCTTCTACTCTAGAGGTTTGTCCCTATTCCAAGCGCCTGCAGCTGCGTCAGCTGATTCCGGGCTTACAGAGAGGACACCTGCCAGACTACCGGCGTCCGTTTAAGCTGCTCGCCGAGCCAGTCACGGGCGATCCGCTGGAACATCTCGGCATCCCCGCTGCAGAAAAACTGGTGAATCGGGGTTTCATCCCCCCGCGCTAGCTGGCCTTTGTCATAAAGAATCGTGCTGATCTCCCGCGCCGTTTCATCCGCCGAGCTGATCAGCTTCACTCCCGGCCCCATCACTTTGCCGATCGGCTCTACGAGAAAAGGATAATGAGTACAGCCGAGAATCATAGTGTCTATAGGCTCGTATTTGATGCCGTTCAGCGACTCTGCTACCGCAATATGGCTCTCCTCGGAACGGAACATGCCCTGCTCCACAAAGGGCACCAGTGCCGGACAAGCCTGGCTGACCACCTCCACGAACGGGGACAGCTCCTTCAGCGCAGCGGTATACGCCCCGCTCTTGATCGTACCGACCGTCCCGATAACACCGACCCGGCCGGTTTTGGTAGCGCTGATCGCGGCGCGGGCGCCGGGATGGATCACACCGATAACCGGAATGGACACCTTCGCAGAAATATATTCCAGCGCTGCTGCTGTAGCAGTATTGCAGGCAATTACTATCATTTTAGGATTGAATTGAATTAAATAGTCAACGATTTGTTCAGTGAACAATTTCACTTCTTCTGTCGAACGGGGTCCGTAAGGGGCACGGGCAGTATCACCGAAATAAATGATTTTTTCCCTGGGAAGCTGTCTCATGACTTCCTTGACAACCGTAAGCCCCCCCACACCTGAGTCTAGTATAGCTATAGCCTGCTGCACGAACACACCGCTTCCTTTTACTTGTTTTGTGTAGCTTATGTAAGGTCAGACACAAGTGTACCTGACTTTGAGCCCCAATTGCAGATAATACTCTTTTTAAGGCTACAGTTCAAGGAAGGATAAAAAATACCCCCACAAAGCGGGGCCTTGAAAGAAGCTGATTCATGTACTTTGCGCGGACCCCGGAAACATACAAAACCGCCTCCCGCAAGGTATGCGAGAAGCGGCGGCAAGCAGCCGGAGGCCGGCTTCAGCCTATTTGTTTGGAATCCAGCCAGCCTTATTTTCCGGCAAAAGGAGCAACCGGGTCCCCCTGAGTTAACCACATACCGGCTGTCCCGTACCCGATATTAGAGAACGCCGTCCTTGTCATCTTTTGCAGCAGCTTCATCTTCAAGTGCAACATCTGCACTGTCTCCGGCGTCAGCCACATCCTGCGCATCCTCTGCAGCTGCCGCAATAATTTCCGCGGTTTCAGCCTCATCAAGATTCACGGCAGCTTCTTCGGCAACAATACCGCTAACCACGGCAATTTCTTCCTCTGCGTCAATCTGGGTATACTGCTTGCTCCATTCCTTCACTTCGCTGACGACAGATTCCACTGCGTCCTTGGCTTTCCCGTAAAGCTCCGAGCTTTTTTCACTTGCTGCACCCGCAATTTCCTGTACTTTATCAATGGCACCGTTCGTTCCGTCCACAATGTCCTGGCGCAGCTCTTTTCCCGGTTTAGGGGCGAACAGCAGCGCAGTCACTGAACCGACCACACTACCAGCCAGAATTCCCCACAGCAAGCTTTTGGTATCCTTTTTCATCGTCAATCTCTCCTTTGGATTCAAAGTGCCTCTGCCCGTCACCCCGGGCGTTCGCCTAGTTCTGCTATATCATAAGCGTAGAGAGTTTGTCCTGTGACTGGTTCAGGAAGACTTTTCGTAGGTTTTGTCCCGTTTGGCCGGGTGACCGGGATCCGGTGTAATGGCATACCGGCAGCACTGGCCGCCTTCAGCCATACATTCGCTGCGCGTCACCTTTGCCCCGAGCAGCTCCTCGAACAGGCTCTGTTCACACTGGCAGGCTTTGCGGTACTGGGACGCAACCTGGCGGATCGGGCAATTATACTCCCGCATCACAAAGCTGCCGTCCTCCTCCTTGCTCCACTCGGCCATGTATCCGCCGGAATTCTGGATCGAGGACAGCTCAGCCACCCGTTCCTCCAGATTCCGGTTTTCCATCATCGGTGTGTACTGGGCGAGCATCCGCCTGCGCCGGCCTTCAAACAGCACATTGACCGCCTCAATCCCGCTCGTATGATCCAGCTCCCGCAGCAGCTCCAGCGCCAGATTGTGATAGGTTTTGGGAAAATGCTCCTCGGCCCGCTCCGTCAGCGAATACACATGCAGGGGCCTGCCCATCGCCTGGCGGACGACCCTGGTTTTGGCCAGTGATTCCTGCTCCAGCTGCAAAACATGACGCCGGACCCCCATTTCCGTAATCCCCAGCTCTTCGGCCAGCGCGCCGATGGTCATCGGCCCCCTCATTTTGAGCAGCGTCATTATATTGCGTCTTGTCGAACCGCTCTCCTGCCCTTTTTTCATGCTCAGGCACCTCCTCTCCTTACGGCTTATCGGCCGTGTATTCCAGCTCTGCCGTTCCTGCGGCGGGTACGGGATCAGACGGTAAGTTCCGCTCCCAGCTCCTGGTCCAGATACCGGCGCACTTCCAGAGCGAACCGGTCCAGAACATCCGGAATCTGCGCGGTCAGCGGGTGCAGCCTGCTCCGTTCCCAGACATAATAATCCTGCACCAGCGGCTTGCGGAGCGCTACCAGTTCAATCAGAGTATCGTAAATTCCGCTGTCCCCGAGCACTTTTTCGTCATTGATAATCGAAATGATATCCTCATAGCTTCCCGCATCGCGCATAATAAAGCCGTCAATCAGGCAGCTGCCGACATCCGTCACTACCTCAATCGCCAGATGCAGGCACCGCTCCTGTACAAGTCCGTTAATAATGCCCCCGTCCCAGGAATCCGCAGCACTGCGCAGACCGGCCCCGATCACGGGAATCTGATCCAGTATATTCTCAATTTGTTTCCGGTTAACATAGTACACAGCTGAACCCTCCAAGTCAGGTGGTATGGAAGAATGTTAATATGCTATACTTACTTGCCGCGTCTGCCCCGGCGCTTCAGCCAGAACAGCATGATGAAGCAGGCGGCCAGAAAAACGATCAGATACGTCAACGCTTCCATCGGATACTCAAGCTCACGCATTCACATCACCGCTTCCGGTATAAAATGAAAACCCGGCCAATGCAGCCGTCAGCACTTAAATTTCGTAATCCACAGCGACAGATAGCTCTTTAACCTCGTTAATGTGGGCGATAACTTCCTTATGGGCCGGGTGAACCTGGTAAGCCTGCAGATCCTCGAGTGAAGCAACGGTGGTAACCAGGGCGATATCAAAAGACCGCTCCGAATGAATCACATCGGCACCAACCTCAATAGAGAGCAGCTGCGGAATCTTCCCTTCCATGTTGCGGAGTACGCCTACTGTAACGGCAACACTCTCCGGAGACCGGTCTTTCAGTTTGAAAAATACGATATGCTTGATCATCTATTTCGCTCCCTGCTGTGAGTATTGTAAATTTGATTACTAAAAATATATCATAACGGTAACACTTCTGAAAGAAACTTAACCCCCATGTCAGCAATTACAGCATTAACCATTGCAGCGCACCGGAAAGTATTGTAGTATAACGTTAAAAATTCGGAGGAAGTATGCCTAAGAATCAACAAGAACCTCACAAAATTCAGGCCTGGTCTCTGATCAACCGCAAATATCTTGGACAGGGCGTACGTGTAAAACGGTTCCGCAGACCTAAGCGCAGCCAGATCCGCAACCGGGTGCTGCTGGCCGTTCTGATGGCCAAGGACATTAAATTATCCAAGCTTGCGGAAGAGCTCTCCGTCTCCTCGCGCAGTGTAAGCGCCTGGGTGTATGAGGGCCGCATCCCTTCCAGAAACAATCTGGACAAGGTCTGCCGGCTGCTGGGCTATCCGTCCCATATCCTGTTCAACGAGGCACTCCTGCGGCAAAGTCCGATTGTCTGCCAGCCTACCCCGTCACGCTTTATGAAAAGAACGCTTGCCCATTCTCCGCAGAATAACGTTATTCTGACAGGGCTGTGCATGGTGTATGACTTCTCTGTAACCGATGTCAGCATCTGGATCGGCGTCCACCCGGGCACCTTCCGCAAGTGGCTGCACCAATGCCATCTTCCAACCTTGGCCCTGCAGGAAAAGGCCGAGAGCTTTTTCCGGATTCCGCGGCATATTTTATTCGCTGATTGTGAGCTGAGATAGCGGACTAAGCGCCCGGATGATCTTTTTACACCTTGGTGACAACTATACTTAAGGCCCTTCTTTCTATAAAAGGAGGGCCTATTGGCGCCTTTTGGGGTCAGTCTGTTTTGCGTGCGATGATGTACCGCAGTATGTATTCATGGGTTCCGCCCTGGCTGCTGTGCAGACTCTCGGGAAAAGATCCGGTCTCCCATATTACGGTTCCGGCAAAATGGCTTCTCAAATCGGCATCACTGAAGAAGTGGGCGTACTTTGCTTCCTTGTACTCATAGGTCCCCGCTTCAAGCCTGCGGCCGCGGCCGTTGTTCGTGTCTTCATCGGAAAAGCTGGTGAAATACAGCAGTCCGCCGGGCTTCAGCTGGGCAACACATGCGGCAATCAGCTGCCTGCGCTGCGCCTCCAGAAATAAATGAAGCACATCGTAGCAGTATACAGCATCCACCTGTACACTCAGCTGCGGCTTAAGGGCCGATCCGGCAATAAAAGTAGTCTCCGGGTCCCACTCCGCCGCCAGTTCCAGGGCTTCCGTACTCATCTCGATCCCGTAGGTTATGAACCGTGCCGAGAACACTTTGGTGTTGCGTCCATAGCCCGCACCGGGAACCAGTACCGATTCTACACCTTCCGCCCTAAAAAGCTCCTCCGCCTGCCAGGCCGACGGACTGGGCTCACTACCCCATATCATGCCTTCCCGGGCAAAGCGCCCGTTCCAATATTGTGACACAGTTATCTCCTTCGCTGCCGGAATTCGGCTGTTGGAATCTAGTCTTTAATCCTATACCAGTACTGATAGATTTCTTTATAGCCCAGCTTGTCATACAATGCTGAAGCGCCGGCATTTGCCAGCACCACCTGCAAAAATGAAGCTGATGCACCCTGCGAACGCCCCCAGTGCAGCAGTCCGAGAATCAGCTCCTCCGCCAGTCCCTGCCTGCGGTATTCGGGTGCTGTAATGATATCGTACAGTCCGATATATCCATGCTGTATTACACCAAGACCGCAGGCTGCCGGCATGCCGTCCTTCAGCAGCAGCGCATATCCCTGCTGCAGGCTGGATGCGGACAGCATCCGGCACAGGGTATCCGGCTCTGTGCCGGACAATTTCGCCTGGCGGGAGAAGGCCGCGAGCCATTCATCTGTCAGTTGCCCGCTAATTACGAGTGTATGCCGGCTCTGCAGCGGCGGCAGCTGCTCCAGGTCAAGAATCCGCACGGATGAGGGGCTGTCCATCCGGTAGCCCAGCTCCTCCAGCAGATCATCCAGCCCGGCAGGGCGGATGTAGGGGGTGATTTTGAATACCGTCTGCAGCCCGGCACGCTCATAATACTGCTCAGATAGCTGGATTTTCTGCTTCACATCAAGGCTGAATTCCGGTTCTGCAGGCCCATATAACGGATTAACGGAATTCGACCGTTTCGTATAACCCGAGGCTGAGCGCAGAATCCAGCCCTCCAGCAGCACACTTTGTTCCGCCGGCCAGGTGTTCAGGGTCAGCTCTTCAATATTTTTGTACACAGCTGCATTCTCCTTTCGGGCATTAGCCCCGTTTGCTCCGCATCGCTTTCAGCAGGGTCAGCCCGCTGTCTTCCCCGGAAGTATAGCGGTCGTATTCCGGCGACTCCATCGCATAGATGGCAGGTCCATGTGCGCCGGACAATCGGCCGCGACACGGATAAACGTATTGATATAGCTCATTTTCCCGCCTCCTTTCCTCCTATCTTAATTTACAGGACTGCTCAGGTAAAGGGATTTACATACAGCAAAAACAGCCATTACCGGAAATACCGGAATGGCTGTTTCTCCCTTATAACGGGCTTGCTGTCTTGCCATAAGACTGCCGACGTACCGCCAGACTACCAGCTGGATTTCGTGACGCCGGGAATCTGACCCTTCAGCGCCAGCTCGCGGAACACAATCCGGGATACCTTGAATTTGCTCAGGTACCCTCTTGGCCGGCCTGTAACAGCGCATCTGTTCTTTTGGCGTGTCGGTGAGGAATCGCGCGGGAGCTTCTGCAGAGCCATATAATCTCCCTTTGCCATCAGTTCTCTGCGTTTGTCCGCGTATTTGGCGACCAGCTCCTGGCGCTTAAGCTCTTTTACCACTTTGGATTTTTTTGCCATACGTATGAACTCCTCTCTATCCCGGTTATAATCCGGCTGTTCTATTCATTTAATGCTATCTTCAGCGCTTCAAGATTCTGGCGCATAACGGATATATAATCCATATTGCTGCTGCATTCCTCATCTGTAAGACCTTCAATCGGGTTCAGCACGGCCGTCTTCGCTCCAATTTCCTGGGCAATAGTTTCGGCGACACTGGAAGACACCAGGGTATCAAAAAAGATTGTTTATACATCGTTGGCATTGGCAAACTCAACAATTTCAGCCATCTGGGCAGCAGAGGGCTCCTGCTCCGGAGACAGGCCGGCAATCGGAACCTGTGTGATCAGCCTTTGAGCAGCAATGGCTGCCAGCAGGAACAGCAGCAAAATGAGCGCAATCGTGCCTCCGGGAGGCGTATTTATATAGTAGGAAGCGGTCAGACCACTGAACACGCCGAGCAGTCCGGCAGATACCGCAATCAGAATGGCGGCGGTGAAGCCGGAGGCAATGCGCAGGGCTAGTGACGAGGGAGAACGATCAGCGCAGATAACAGCAGCACACCAACAACAGGCATGGCAGCGGCAACGGTCATGCCTGTAAGCACCGCGAACGAAAAGGACAGCAGTCCTGTACGGACACCGCTGATGCTGGCCGTCTCTTCATCAAAAGTCAGGCTATAGAGCGGCCGGCGCAGCACAATGAAATAAGCCAGGCCAACGGCCGCAACAACCGCGATAAGCCTCAGCTGGGTATCGCTGACGGCGACAATGGAGCCGAACAGGTAAGAGCTGAAGCTTTTGCTCAGATTCTGCTTCAGACTCATCAGCACAACAGCCAGTGCGAGCCCTGTGGTCATGATAATGGCTGCCGGGAGCTCACTATATGTACGGTAAGAACGGCGGAGCTGCTCGATGACCAGGCCGCCGGCAACAGCGACTGCAAAGCCGCTGAGCGCGGGATTAAGCTGGAGCACCGAGCCGAGGGCCACTCCGGCAAGCGACACATGCGACAGGTTATCGGCCATCAGCACCTGGCGGCGCAGCATCAGATAGACCCCAAGCAAGGGGTCAATGATGCCGATCAGTCCTCCGGCCCAAAAGGCGCGCTGCATGAATTCGTAACCAAGCATGTCCAGCCCTCCTCCTCCTTGCGCTCCAGACTGATTACATTGTCCAGATAGGCACCCGCTTCCTCCAGACCGTGCGTGACCATAATAACAGTCCGGCCATGCGCATTAACATAATGGCGCATCAGCTTATAAAAACCGGTGCGGCTAGCCGCATCCATCCCGGTTGTCGGCTCATCCAGCACCAGCACCTGCGGCTACTGGGTCAGCGCCCGGGCGATACAGATCTGCTGCTTCTGTCCGCCGGACAGCTCGCCGATCCTGCGGTTTCGGTAATCCCACATATGCACCTAGCGCAGATAATGTTCCACCAGCTCATCCTGTTCCCTGGTGAAACGCCGGAACAATCCCCAGCCGCCCGTAGCAGCCGGACCGGACTAATTCAATAACAGAGCTGGGAAACCCAGTGTTAAACGAAGCAATCTGCTGAAGAACATAGCCGATATTCAGCTTACCGTCCGCAGCCAGCTCCCCGTTCAGTTCCACCGTCCCGCCCCACGGCCGCAGCAGGCCAAGCATCAGCTTGAGCAGAGTCGTCTTCGCCGCCCCGTTCGATCCGGTAATACCGATGAATTGCCCGGCTTCAATATCCAGCGTGAGACGGTCGATGACCAGCTCTTCACCATAGCCGAACACCACATTCCGCATGGATGACAATATCATGGAACATCCTCCCTTCTGCATCTTTGACACCCCTTTGTTGGCCGGTCATTGCTGCCCCGCTTTCCGGTGTCTGCTTCTCTGCTGTCCTTTGATTTACGGCTTTCGTCAGCTTTCATCGGCTTTCATCAGCTTTGATTAGCATTCATTAGCATTCATTAGCATTCATAGGCTCCCATTCACTCTCATCGGCTCTCTGCAATCGCGCCACATCTTACCGAACTTCACCGCTCCTAACGGACTCCAATGCCGTTATTTACGTCTGCTGAGCCTCTTCCCATTTCTAACGGACTCAGCAGACGTTATCCTGTTCCAAACTGTTGATTCCTGTGGATTTTCAGGCAATTAACGGCGCTGGGGTCCGTTAAAAATTTATGAGCCACGTTTTCATGGTAATAACGGCTCTGGGGTCCGTTAGAGACAATATGGGGCGTTCAACGTACGGACGTTGAAAGTACGGACGTTGAAAGTACGGACGTTCAAAGGGAGCTCAGCTAACCTTTATTAGTAAAAATTACGCTTAACCCCAATGATTTTTTCGTAATAATTACGATTTGTAAACCAGTTAAATGAAAATTAATCATTTTTGATCTTTACCGTTTCTAATCTATTCCAATCCTGATCCTGTTATTAATCCATTCCAATCCTGATCCTGCTTCTAATCCGTTACTTAAACAACCGCCGCTACTCCTGCCCCGCAGCCAGCAGCTCCTCAGACGGCCAGGGCAGCGGATTGTTGAACCGCTCCCAGTCCTCACCCATCTCCTCAGCAGTCAGGAGACATCTGTCGAGCCGTGTTTCCAGTGCAGCCCGGTCCATCCCGATGCCGATGAACACGATCTCGTTCATCCGGTCGCCCCACTGCTCATCCCACCGCGCCTTCACATCCGGCTCAGTCTCCAGCACCTCCAGCTGCTGCGCTTCCGGCAGCGTCGCCAGCCAGTAACCGGCCGGGCCGAACTGGATCGACGGGCCGGCCTGGCTCAGGGTTGCCGCCAGATCGCCATTAGCGGCAATCCAGACCAAACCTTTGGCCCGCACCACTTCTTCCGGCCAGTTGCTGAAGAAGAAGCTGAGCCTCTGGGGATGAAACGGTGCTCTGCGCCGGTAGACGAACGAGGCGATGCCGTATTCTTCCGTTTCCGGCGTATGCTCGTCCTTGTTCAGCTCCGCAATCCAGCCGGAGGACATGCTTGTTTTTTCGAAATCGAACCGGCCGGTATTCAGAATTTCTTTAGGATCAACCACACCCTTAACGGTGCGGATTATCTTGGCGGAAGGCTGCAGCCTGCGCAGTACGGCCTCCAGCTTGTTCAGCTCCTGCTCCTCCACCAGATCGCATTTATTCAGCAGCAGCACATCGCAGGTTTCAATCTGGTCGATTAACAGGTCGACGATATCACGGAAATCATTGTCCCCGGCGGTCATACTGCGGTCAAGCAGACTGTCTCCGGATGCAAAATCGTGCCAGAACCGGTTCGCGTCAACCACCGTGACCATTGTATCGAGCCTGGCCAGCTCCGATAGATCAATATCCAGCTCCGGATTGGCGTAAGTGAAGGTCTGGGCCACCGGCACAGGCTCACTAATCCCGGAGGATTCAATCAGGATATAATCGAACCGGCCTTCGGCAGCCAGCCTGCTTACTTCACGCAGCAGATCGTCGCGCAGGGTGCAGCAGATGCAGCCGTTGGACATCTCCACCAGTGTCTCTTCAGTCCGTGACAGGGTGTTACCGGACTTCACCAGATTGGCATCCACATTCACTTCGCTCATGTCATTAACGATTACTGCCACCTTCAGGCCATCCCTGTTCTGCAGGATATGGTTGAGCAGTGTCGTCTTGCCGGAGCCGAGATAGCCGCTCAGCACGGTTACAGGTATTTTTTTCATGGTTATGCCCCTTATTGGAATAGTTTTATTTCGAATAGCCGTTTACGAATCAGCGGGTCTCCCGGTGCAGTGTAACGCGCTTCAGCCGGGGCGAGTACTTTTTCATTTCCAGACGCTCGGGGTTATTTTTCTTATTCTTGACAGTGGTATAATTGCGGTCGCCTGTTTCCGTGCAGGCCAAGGTTACGGTTACTCTCATGATATTCAGCTCCTTTTATTTATTCGTAATTATTACGATTTACACATCATAACGTCTTCTAAGGCCAAATGTCAACTGTCCCCAGCCAAAAAAATTCCTAGCAGCACAGGACCCAATCTCTCAAAAGATGGTCTTTCTGCCATTGGCGGCACGTATAGATGGAATTATGAAACTATGATTCTTGCAGTGATTCATAACAAATAAAGGCGGGAGTGTGGACCATGAAGATACCGGTTATGATCTTGAGCGGCTTTTTGGGGAGCGGGAAGACAACCCTCCTGCTCACCCTGCTGCAGGAGAGCAAGGCACGGGGGCTGAATGCGGGAGTTGTGATGAATGAGCTGGGCAAACGTGACGTAGACGGATATATTTTGCAGGAGCAGACCGGGGCCAATGTGGAAAAGCTGCTGGACGGCTGTGTCTGCTGCAGCCGCAAAGAGGACCTGCCAAGAAGCCTCAATGCCGTCCTCGCCCGGCGGCCCGACATCATCTATATCGAGCTTACCGGGGTGGCCGATCCTGAAGAAATCGCCCTGACGCTGCAGGAGCAGCCGCTTAGCGAAAGAGTTCAATTGCATTATACCGTTACCGTACTGGATGCGGAGAACGTGCTGGAATATAACAGCCGCTTCTCGTCTGACAAACAGCTGGTCCGGACGCTCCGCAAGCAGCTTGCCGGCGCCGATCTGCTGATCGTCAACAAATCCGATCTCGTTGAGCCGGAGCGGCTGTGGCGTATTGAAAAAATCGTCCGCAAATACAACGCGGACTCGGAGATTGTGTTCACCCATTACAGCGAGATCAATCTGGCTCCGCTGCTGGCCGGCATATACCCGCGGGAGCCCCGTAATGCGTCTGCCTTGCGCAGTCCGCTTCCGGTCAGCGGCGTTCCGCTGAAACGCATACTCGGCGGACAGACTCCGGGAGCTACCGCCGTACAGGAGCGGGAAGCCGATACCGGCGGTTCCTATTCCCAGGTATCCGCCGTCACACTTACCTTTCCGCAATCGGCCGAGCAGGGCATTTCAGGCGAACAGCTTGAAGCCTTTCTCCGGCAATGGGGAAGCAGTCTGCTCAGAGCCAAAGGGCATGTCCGCTTGAAGCGCCAGGAGCACGAGCTGCAGCCTGTCCAGCTGATCCAGTTCGCCGGAAACCGCATCACATGGGAGGCATCACGCTACCCCGGCCAGCCCTATATTGTGTTCATCGGACTGGGGCTCGATGAGCAGCAGCTGACAGCGCAGTGGTCCAGTCTGTTTGGCTGAAGCTATACAACGGGAAGGAGCTAACCTGTATTGACATCCTATTTTCCGCTAAAAATACTGCCGCTGCTTGTTCCCGCCGTCTTCCTGATCGTCTTGGGCATAGTCTGGCTGCCGGAGCATCCGGAGCTGCTGGAGAACGCATATATCCACAGCTTCAAAACCGCCTTCATCGGCATTCTGCTGGAGGCCATGCCATTCGTGCTGCTGGGAGCCCTGCTGTCCTCTCTGCTGCGCGTGTTCGTCCCGGACGAATGGATCTCGCGCTGGATTCCGCGGCGGCCGGTCCCGGCAATCCTGTTCGGCTGCCTGCTCGGCATCCTTTTTCCCGTCTGCGAATGCGGAATGATCCCGCTTGTCCGCCGGCTGATGCAGAAGGGGATGCCGCTGTATGTCGCCATTGTATTCATTCTTTCAGGCCCGATCCTGAATCCTGTCGTATACGGGGCTACACTGACCGCGTTCCGCACTCACCCCTGGCTCGCGTATGCACGGATGGGACTGGCTTTTGCCGTGGCAGCAGCCATAGGACTCATCATATACGCTACCGTAACCAAGTCGCCGCTGCGGCTGTCCATCCGGCGGGAAAGCGGCGAAGTACACCGGCTCACCGCCCGCGGGGGCAGATTCGTATCCGTGCTTGTCCATACTTCGGATGAATTTTTCGAGATGGGCAAATATTTAATCATCGGCTGCGTGCTGACCGCTGGTATTCAGAGCTTTATGGATCACGGCAGCCTGGAAGCCATCGGCGGCATGCCGCTGGGTTCATATCTGTTCATGATGGGCCTTGCCTTTGTGCTGTCCCTTTGCTCAACCTCCGACGCTTTTGTCGCAGCCACTTTCCTGCATACCTTCCCGTCCGGCTCCCTTCTGGCCTTCATGGTGCTCGGGCCGATGCTTGATTTCAAAAATTCGCTGATGCTGCTCTCGCTGTTCAAAACCAGATTTGCCTTTTATCTGTTTTTTCTTATTTTCTCGGCCGTTTTCGTCGGCTCGGTGCTGGCATCATTCTGGCTCTAATCCACTTTCAGGAGGTCCCTATGAACGACCCGCGCAGCATCCGCGTGCATTACCTGCTCAGGGCGGTCCTTCTGCTCGGTTTTGCGCTGTATATTGCGCATTTAAGCCAGCAGAATGCACTGCACTATTATGTTGCCCCCAAGCTGGCACGCTGGATCCGGCTCTGTCCGGTGCCTTTGTCGCTGATGGCCGTAAGTCTTGGAATACAGGCCCTCTTCGGCAAAAGCAGTGCACTATGCGACTGTGAGCACCAGCTGCCCCGGTCCATGTTCAAGAGCACTGCTCTATACAGCTTGTTCCTGCTGCCGCTGCTGCTCGGTTTTGTGCTGCCAGACCGGGCGCTCGGGACGGCTGCAGCAGCGAGAAAAGGGGTCTCCCTGACCTACATTTCGCCCGAGGAAGGAAGGGAGGAGCGGTTTGCCGCCGCAAACCCGTACCAGGAGGAATTCGCCGAGCTTGCAGGAAAGCTGTACAAACAGCCTGTAATCACGGTACATCCCGAGATTTTCTCCGAAACCTTCGGGGCCATCGACCTGTATAAGGAGCAGTTTGAAGGCAAGGAGATCGCAGTATCAGGGTTCTTGTACCGTGAACAGGGGGCTGCCGGCGATTCTTATGCGGTAAGCCGTTTTCTGGTGCAGTGCTGCACGGCAGACGCGACCCCGTTCGGCATTCTGCTTGATCCGCAGGCGCAAATAAGCCTGCCCGCAGACACCTGGATTGAGGTGCGGGGCAAGCTTCATACCGCTGAATATCAAGGTAAAACCATTGTTCAGATTATTCCTGAAACCGTAACTCCAATTCCTCAGCCTTCAACGCCTTATGTCTACTCCAACGCCGATTCTGTAGCCGCCTGGGAACAGATCAGCAGCAGTCCGGGAGTAACCGAAGCTAAATAACGGCATCCAGCTCCTCGTCATTATCGATCGAGGCATCCGGATTGACAACCTCAACCATCAGTCTGGCCGGAATACAGATAATCTGCTGTTTCGGCCTGGAGATGAACCCCATATCAAGCGCAATCGGCAGCGGAGCATCCGAATAGGTCATCTGAATGCCGTAGTCGTACACCTTGAGAATGTTATGGCCGTATTTGGTTTGAATATCAATGGTCTGTTGTTCCTTGGTCAGTGTAACGGTCTGGTAAGCTTTGCCGTTGATTGTAATCACGGCCTGCAGATCCCCCTGCTCATAATGCTCACCCCGCACATCAAGCCATTTGGCTCCATAAATTCCGCCTGCAAGCAGCAGAACCAGAACAATCAATATAAAATCGCCGCGTTTCATCATATCCGGTGCAAAGATCCTCTCGCTGACTATATTTATACGTAACAATTACGGATAATATAAATATAGTCAGCCAAGAAAAGATTGTCAATGCTTATGAAAAACGTCTCCTCACAAGCAGCAGGCCCAGCGTAAGCACGACATAGATCAGCAGCACCACAACAAGCGTCAAGATCCGTTCAGATAACGTCCCATCCGCAAACAGCACCGGACCTATTCCAAAAAAGGTGACCAGCGCGTACATAACCGCAAACCCTGTGTACACTAGCCCTTTCATTCATCCGTCCTCCCTTGCACGCGGTCACTCCTGTTTGCGGTGCTGGGCCGACCATTCCCGCAGCACCCTGTCCAGCTCTTCGGAACGGATCGGCTTGGAGATGAAATCCTGCATCCCCGCTCTCAGGCACATCTCCTTATCTTCCTTCTGGGCAAAAGCGGTAGCGGCCACAATCACCGGATACAGGCCGTGCTCTTCTCTAATCCGCATGGCAGCCTCAATACCGTCCATCAGCGGCATCTGGATATCCATAAAGATCAGGTCATAGCGGCGCAAACGCACTGCCTCCACTGCCTGCTGCCCGTTCAAGGCAACATCCGCATGATAACCCCGTTTCCTGAGAAAAGCCTGCATAATCTGCAGATTAACCGGATGATCTTCAGCAATGAGGATCGACAGCGGCCCAAATTCACCGAACGAGTACTCGCTGCGCCTGTTCTGCACCTTTACCTGCTTGTCCCCTTCACCTGCCGTTATGAGCTCCTGTGCTAAATCCTCCCGCGGAATCAAGGCTTCGATTGTAAAATAAAACTCAGCCCCCTCACCTTCACGGCTGTCCACCCCGATTGCTCCGCCCAGCAGCTCGACCAGCTTTTTGCTGATGGCCAGCCCCAGTCCGGTACCGCCGTACTTGCGGTTAATGGAGGGATGAAGCTGGGAGAAGGACTGGAACAGCAGCCCCTGGCTGGCCGGGGCAATGCCGATTCCGGTATCTTTTACCGTAAATTTGAGAATAACCGTTCCGTTGTCCCGGACCGCTTCCAGCTGCGCAGTCATGCTAACCGTTCCTTCATCCGTAAATTTAACGGCATTGCCGACCAGATTGATAAGAATCTGACGCAGCCTGCCCTCGTCGGTTACCAGGAGCGGCGGAAGCTCAGCGTCAATCTCCGTCCGGAGCACGAGCCCTTTTTCCTTTACCCGCGGATAAAAGATTTCGGTTACGTTAGACATCACCTGCCGGAGATCAACGGCCTGCAGCTCCACTGTCATCATGCCGGCCTCTATTTTGCTGAAATCAAGCACCTCGTTCAGAATGTGCAGCAGCGACGCACTGCTCTTGTTGATAATCTGCGTGTAGTATTCCTGCTCTTCGTTGAGCTCCGTGCCCGTGAGCAGATCCGTCATTCCGATAATGCCGTTCATCGGCGTGCGCAGCTCATGGCTCATAATCGCCAGAAACTCCGATTTGGCCCGGTCCGCCTGTTCGGCTGACTCCTTGGCCCGTACAATTGCTTTTTCTTCGGTAATATCGCGGAATACGACAACAACGCCCTTCCGCTCCCCGTTGTCGAACAGCGGGGTCATCCGGTATCTGACCAGGAAGCTGGAGCCGTCCAGACGCCAGAACACCCCTTCCTTCTCTTCATAGGACAGATGCTCAGAGAACCATTCAGGCAGTGTCTTGCCGCCTCCAGGATAAGGCTCTCCGTCCAGCCAGGTCTGCTGTATCGCATGCAGCTCAATGCTGCTTCCGCCCTGCCCGGAGCCGTAACCCAGCATCGCGGAGGCAGCAGGATTAATAAACACCGTCTCCCCTTCCAGGCTTATGCCGAAAATACCCTCGGTAACAGAGTTAAGGATCAATGCATGCTCATAGCTTAGCTTCTCAATCTGTTCCAGATGCCGCTTGCGTTCCGTGATATCGCTTGTGATGGCAAACACACCAACTACCCGGGAATCCACCATAATCGGCACATAGATCATACTCACCTCAACCAGATGCCCTCGCCGGTGGATCAGCCTGCTCTCAAAGGTCTGTGCTTCCCCTCCGGCAGCGCGGGTAAATCTCTCGGTAACAAAATCCAGTTCCTCCGGATCAATCAGCTCGCTGTAGAAGGATTGCAGCAGGCTGCTCCGGGAATAGCCTGTCAGATGCAGCAGACTGGCATTAAGCGACTGGATGCAGCCTTCCAGATTCATGGCAATGATGGCCGAAGGATTATATTCAAACAATGATTTGTAGCGGTTCTCGCTTTCCATCATTTTCAGCTCATACTGCTTGCGTTCCGAGACATCCCGGGTTACACCGATAATTTCGGAGGTTTCTCCGGGACCGTACCGGATATGGCGCAGCGTTGTTTCCACCCACAGATAAGAGCCGTCCTTGCACAAAAAACGGAACACGATCGGCTCCAGCCTTAGTCCGCTCATTCCGTCGCGGATATACTGCTGGACTCTGGCTTCATCCTCAGGATGAATATATCCCATCCCTTTCGTGCCGACCATTTCCTCAGGCGTATAGCCAAACATCTGCCGGCACACGGCGGAGGCATACAGATAGGTGGCATCCTCATCAGCCGTATTGCGTGTGATGAAATCCTGGGAGTTTTCTGAAATCAGCCGGTAATTCTGCTCGCTCTCGCGCAGCTGCTCCTCCATAATCCGGTGTGCGGTCACGTCCTGGACTACGCCGCTGATCTGCCTTGTTGTACCGTTATCATCCGGAACCGCTTCCCAGTGGGCGCTTATATATTTATCCGTTCCGTCTGCTGCTGTGATCCGGAAGGTCATGCTGTCACTCCCCCCGGAATGCAGACATTTCCGAATGGCTCTCATCACCCCAGGTAAATCCTCCGGATGGATGGAGTCCTGAATCAGCTTGGGATCGTACAAGGAGTGATTGCTGAAGTCACCCTTCTGCCCGAAAATATGGCGCAGCTCCTTGGATACCGTCATCTGCTTGCGAGCATGATTCCATTCCCAGGAGCCCATTTTGGCCAGAAACTGGGCACTCGCCAGCATCTCTTCATACTTCTTCCGCTCCGTAATATCTCTGGCAACGGTCAGCACCTGCTCCACTTCACCCCGGGCATTACGCATAACCTGGAAGGAGCTTTCTATCCATAAATAATCACCGTTTTTATGGCGGACCCTTCTGGTAAATACATCTTTATCGGAATAAAGCTTGCCGGGCTCCTTCATCTCAATGGCATCTTTATTATGATAATATTCAAGTCTTTTTTTGCCGATCATTTCATGCGCGGGATACCCCAGCATCTTCTCCACGGAAGGAGAGACATACATAATCGTCCCCTCGGGATCAGCCAGCGAGATCATATCCGGAGTATTCCGGGTGATCAGGTTATACAGGTTATATTCTTCCCGCATCTTTTGCTCAGCCTGCTTGCGCTCCGTAATATCCTGCAATTCCGCAATCATATAGACGGGAGTGCCTTCCGTCTCATCAAAGGTCAGAAACAAGTGCAGGGCCACCCAGAAGATTTCGCCGTTTTTGCGGACAAACTGCTCTTCACTGTCCACAGAAGCACCGGGACTCTGCAGCAGGAGCTTCATCACCCGTTCCTGGTCTGCCTGGTCTTTATTCTCCATACAGGTGATATCAAGATACCGGAGGCTGAGAAATTCGTTTTCACTGTATCCAAACATGCTGCATAAAGCGGGGTTCGCCAGCTCGATCATTCCGTTCGTGAGCGAAACGACCGCGAATCCGGTAGAAGACCGCATATATAAGGTTTTATAAAGGATATCAGACAAAGATATTGCCTCCTCTGTACATTAGGGGGTCTTGGCTCATTCCTAGTATACCTTTTTTTCGGCCGATCCGCTGCCGAACTGAAGTCCTGTTTGGAATCGGAGCGCCGCTTACACAAAATCCCCCAATCACAAACGTGACTGAGGGATTAATGACCGTTAAAAAAACGAAAAACCCTTCAGACGAAGGGTTTCGTGATAAAGCTGATGCGGTCGAGAGGACTCGAACCTCCACGGTATTGCTACCACACGGACCTGAACCGTGCGCGTCTGCCAATTCCGCCACGACCGCATATTATGTATATAAGTGATTCAATCACCGTAATTAAGAATATACACCCTTTGGAGATAAACTGCAAGACCTATTTTTAAACAGCTTTCAGATTCAACGATTCATCCATATATATAAATTTTCATTCATAAGATAAAAATCATTGTTAAATTAAATATAATAAGATATATTGCTATTTAACTTAATAAAGTTAGGATGATAAGTATGGATTCTTTAGATAAAAAGATCATCAACACCCTCATGGCTAATGGCAGGATAACCTGGTCTGAGCTGGCCGGAATGCTCGGACTCTCTTCCCCTGCTGCCGCTGACCGTGTAAGACGGCTGGAGGAACAGGGGGTCATCAAGGGCTATACGGCTCTGATCGATTCTGAATCAACGGGATACAGTCTGGCCGCACTCGTTGCCGTCTCCCTAGAACGTCCGGCACACCGGCAGGCTTTTCTTACGCTCGTACAGAAGCTGCCGGAAATTCAGGAATGCCATCACACGGCAGGTGACGATGACTACATCCTGAAAATCCGCTGCAGGGGAACAAGGGACCTCGACCGGATTATCAGTGAAGAACTGAAAGGTCTGCCCGGTATTGTGCGGACGAGGACGACTATTATCCTTGGCACCGTCAAGGAGATACCAAATGTACCCCTGCCGGATGGAGACAGCGGAGCATGACCCCCTGGCCTGCTATGCTGGGCGGTTTGGGCTTCGGCTTTATTGTCGCTGCTCCGGTCGGCCCGATGTCGCTGCTCTGCATGAACCGTACGCTGCGGCAGGGATTGTCCGCCGGTCTGGCCACAGGTGCAGGCATTGCGCTGGCGGACGCTTTTTACGCGCTGGTAACGGTCGCGGGCTTCAAGGCGGTGGGCGACTTTACCGCTGCATATGCCTTGCCGCTGAAGCTGCTCGGCTCCCTGATCATCGCTTATCTCGGAGTAAAGGCCTGGCGGACAGCGGGAGCCGCTGCTATGACGGAGACTGCGCGCAGCGGAATGCTGTACAGCCTGCTTACCTCGTTTCTGCTGACGCTGGCCAATCCTGCTACAGTACTGAGCTTTATGGCGCTGGCTGCTTCCCTGGGCGGCAGCACCGGAAGCTCCCTGTTTCTGCCTGCCGGCATAGCCCTTGGCTCCTTCTGCTGGTGGCTGCTCCTGGCTCTTATCATTAGAGGGATCAGCCGCAGGCTGCCCGAATCCTTTAGCCGGATTCTAAGCCGTATCTCCGCTGCCGTACTTATCCTGTTCAGCTTCTATGGCATATTCAACGCACTTCAATAGGTATAAACAATAAACTTTATAATCTTTATATATTTCACTTATAAGTGCCGGCCGTGTTATAACATAGATAACCTACTGTAACCGGAAAGGAGCTTTACCGACATGAACCAGAAATGGAATACCGGAACCTATGATACGGATATGGCCTTCGTCTCACATTATGGCCAATCCCTGGTTGAACTGCTGAAGCCGGCAGCCGGTGAGCGCATCCTGGACTGGGGCTGCGGCACCGGGGATCTGGCGGCCGTTATCGCCGGCTGCGGCGCTGCAGTTACCGGCATCGATGCCTCGCCTGAAATGATCGCTGCAGCCCGCAGCAAGCATCCAGAGCTCGAATTCATCCTGGCAGACGGACAGCGCTTTACCGCTGAACCGTCCGCCGATGCCGTGTTCAGCAACGCTGCCCTGCACTGGCTGACCAATGCCAATGGAGCTGCGGCAAGCATTGCCGCAAGCCTGCGTCCCGGCGGCCGCTTTATTGCCGAGTTCGGCGGCCAGGGCAATATCGCCTCGGTCACCCGGGGGCTGCCGCGCGCCTTCGCAGCGGCCGGATGTCCGGATAAGCTTGCGCTGCCCTGGTATTTCCCCGGAATCGCAGAGTACACTACCCTGCTGGAACAGAACGGGCTGATTGCCAGCCTTGCACTCTGCTATGACCGTCCCACTCCGCTGGCCGGCGGTGAGCAGGGCTTCAGCAGCTGGTTGAATACATTCGCGGACGGGATTCTAAGTGTGCTTACCCCGGTACAGCGTGAAGAAGTGCTGGCCTTTATGGAGCAGGAGCTGAAGCCCCAGCTGTTTCATGACGGGAGCTGGGTAATGGATTACCGGAGAATCCGGGTTGTTGCTGTAAAGAGTTAAAAAGAGCGCACCGGCAGACTCATTCCGGTGCGCTCTTTCTATATAGTCTGTTTCATCTGTTACCGGACAGGCTGCCAACCTGTCTGTCTCTCCCTGCTCCCAGCCCGGCAGCACACAGAAGCACTGCCGCGGCGGCCAGCAGGACAAGTGGAATATTCCAGCTGTCCGTGGCATCATGCAGCAGCCCGAACAGCGCAGGTCCCATGGCTGCCAGCAGGTAGCCGACAGACTGGGCCATCCCAGACAGCTCGCTGGCCTCCTGGGCTGTGCGGGTCCGCAGGCTGAAGAACATCATCGCCAGCCCAAAGGCGAAGCCGCCGGCGATGCCGATGCAGACCGCCCACAGCGCCATCCAGGCCGTGCTGCCCAGCCAGATGCCAAGGATTCCAATTAAGAACAATATAGAAGTGATTAGGACCAGACTGCGCTGGTTCTTCATCCGGCCGGCCAGCAGCGGCACAAAAAAGGTAAACGGCAGCTGGGCCAGCTGCATCAGCGACAGAATCCAGCCGGCGTGGCCGGCCGACATGCCGCGTTCCCCCAGAATTACCGAGAACCACGAGATCAGCACATAATAGAGCAGGGATTGCAGCCCCATAAACAGGGTAACCTGCCAGGCCAGCGGTGATTTCCAGACGTTTATTGAGGATTTAGTACCGTGTGCCCCGCTGCTCTGGACCAAGCCTTTCATTTGCGGAAGCCAGAATAGTATCGCCAGCAAAGCGATAATAAACCAGAGCGACAATGTACCGCGCCATCCTAACCCTGCTTGTCCCGCAAGAGGCACACTGAAGCCCGAAGCTGCTGCCGCGCACAAATTCATGGACACAGTATACATTCCGGTCATCAGGCCGATCCGCGCGGGGAATCTTCCCTTGATCAGCCCTGGAAGCAGCACGTTACAGACTGCAATAGCCAGTCCGATCAATGCGGTGCCTGTGAAAAAGGCAACAGCGCCCGCAGCTGAACGGAGCAGAATACCGGCAGCCAATGCCAGCATGGCCAGCAGCAGCACGTTGGCCATGCCAAAGCGGCGGGCCAGCTGCGGCGCAAACGGCGACAGCAGGGTGAATGCAAGCAGCGGCAGCGTTGTAATGAACCCGGCCAGCGCATTGGACAGCCCCAGATCGTCACGGATCAGGCCCAGCAGCGATCCTACAGAGGTGAATGGTGCCCGCATGGCCGCGGCAACGAACAAAATGCCAAGCACCAGCAGAAGCGGGCTTGCGGCAGTACGTGCTTCGGGCATGCCTGATTCGGCGGATGTCCGGCCTTGAGATTTTACAGTCATGATGCCCCTCCTGATTGCAGTACAAACGGCTGACAACCGGTTGTTGTCAGCCGCTTCAGACCCATTTTCTTACACAGATTGTTATATTATAACCCCGCATCACTCAAATTGCATACGTTTTATATTTTGCCGATATGTACACTGCTCCTGCCAGTCCTGAGACTGGCAGGTTCAGCCGGATGGACCTGCTCCATTATACCCAGAAGGATTTAGTAATGATTACGAGCAGGATGAACAAAACCAGAATGGCGCCAGTTGAAGTGAACGGGCTGTATCCGCCGACATTTTCACTCATGCTTAACTCCTCCTTTTTTCCTGGAATATCCATAACATATGTGGAACCATTAAGCTTGGTCTGGGTGAAGCGGCATGAATTCCAGCTTGCCTACCGCATGACAAAGGTTGACAAATCCGGCAACCCTCTTTAGTATCCTAAGAATAAGACAATTGAGAATGACTCTCAACTAACAATACATACAGAAATGAGTGAGCAAGAGATGCTGCGTCGTTTTTTCTCCTATTACCGGCCCTACAAAGGGCTGTTTATTCTCGACTTTACCTGTGCGGTGGGGGCGGGGCTGCTGGAGCTCGCTTTTCCGGTAGCTGTGAATAAATTTATTGATGAGCTGCTGCCCGGCAAGGACTGGACGCTGATTCTGCTGGCTTGCATCGCCCTGCTCGCGATTTATGCCCTTACCACTGTAATGAACTACGTAGTCACTTACTGGGGACATATGCTGGGAATCAACATCGAAACAAATATGCGCAAAAAAATGTTCGACCATATCCAGAAGCTCTCCTTCCGTTTCTTCGACAACAATAAAACCGGTCATCTGATCGGCCGGATCACCAATGACCTTAACGATATCGGCGAGGTGGCCCACCATGGTCCGGAGGATGTGTTCATCGCCGTAATGACACTGGTCGGCGCTTTTATCCTTATGGCAGATCTTAATCTGCAGCTGGCTGTGATTACCTTCATCATTGTGCCGATTATGGCCTGGGTGATCATATACTTCGGACGCAATATGACCTCTACGTACCATAACCTTTTTGGCAATGTGGGGAATTTCAACGCCCGGATTGAGGATAATGTCGGAGGCATCCGCGTGGTGCAGTCTTTTGCCAATGAGGAGCATGAGAAGGTGCTGTTCGCTGAAGACAACCAGAGGTTCCGCCAGACCAAGCTGATGGCATACAAGCTAATGGCCAAAAGCTCTTCGGTCAGCTACATGATGACCCGGCTGATTACGATCGTGGTGATGATCTGCGGCGCCTGGTTCTTTATCCAGGGTGAGCTTGCGATCGGTGAATTCGTTGCTTTCATTTTGTTGTCCAATATCTTCTTCCGGCCGATCGAAAAGATCAATGCCGTTATCGAGAGTTATCCGAAGGGCATCGCCGGGTTCAAGCGCTATCTTGAAATTATTGATACCGAGCCGGACATTGCCGATAAGCCGGACGCCGCTCATGCGGGTTCCCTGCGCGGCGACATCGTCTTTAATAACGTGAGCTTCGGTTATGAGGCAGACCGGCCTGTGCTGAACCGGATCAGCCTGAAGGTCAATGCCGGAGAGACCATTGCTTTTGTCGGACCATCCGGTGCCGGCAAAACAACCATCTGCAGCCTGCTCCCCCGCTTCTATGATGTGACCGGAGGAGCCATCTCCGTGGACGGGACCGATATCCGTGACATGAAGCTGCACTCCCTGCGCAAGCAGATCGGGATCGTACAGCAGGATGTGTTCCTGTTCTCCGGTACCATCCGCGAGAATATAGCCTACGGCAAGCTCGACGCGCCGCTTGACGAAATCTGGACAGCCGCCAGACGGGCCCATCTGGAGGACCTGATCAATAGCCTGCCGGACGGCATGGATACCATTATCGGCGAACGCGGCGTGAAGCTGTCGGGCGGTCAAAAGCAGCGTCTGGCCATTGCCCGCATGTTCCTGAAGAACCCGCCGATTCTGATTCTGGACGAGGCCACCTCAGCGCTCGACACCGAGACGGAGGCCGCCATCCAGCAGTCTCTTGCCGAGCTGTCTGTCGGCCGGACCACTCTGGTGATTGCCCACCGGCTGACTACGATCAAAAATGCCGACCGGATCGTCGTCGTGAACGAGGACGGCATTTCCGAGGAAGGGCGCCACGAAGACCTGCTGAACGCAGGCGGCACCTATAGCCGTCTGTATCAGGCGCAGTATAACGCGTAAACCGCCTTGACTAAATAAACATAAAAAACCTTCCGCTCCCCGGCCTGTCGGCCGCCTGGCGGAAGGTTTTTTGTTGTGGTGCAGTTAGACCGGCTGTTTCTGCTGCTCTAAGCCAGCGGTCTAACTCCCTCTGCTAACTGGCAGCCAACTATCGCGGGTCTCTAACAGACCTCAGCGACCTTATTTGCATTAAATCGCCCAGCTAACCATTCTAACGGACTCTAGCGTCCTTATGTGGCGCAACTACGGCTAAAAGACCTCTTTTTGCTCCAAATAAGATCAGCTGAGTCCGTTAGTTTTCCGAAAGTACCCTTCTTGAAGGAATAACGTCATCTGAGTCCGTTAGGCAGGGCAAATCGCGGGAGTTATGACGTTACCGCTGCAATGATGAACATACTGGTGCACCACCCGTAGTATTCATTCCACTCGGCACCATATGCCGGCATGGCGGACTTACACAACAGTCCCTCTAGTCTGCAGCTACCCCAAGAAAACGGACCGCCAGCTCCCGGTAAAAGCTGATCGATTCAAGGTACGCTTCAATATCAATCCATTCGTCCGGCTGATGGGCCAGCTTGGGATCACCGGGACCATAGATCAGCACGGGCAGCTTCCCGTGATTATGGAGCACGGAGGCATCCGTATAATAGGAGACTCCCTGCACAGCTGCAGAAACAGCATCTCCTCCCGTTGGAGTGCCAATGGTCATGTCTACTCCCCCGGCTGCACGTTCAGCAGCTACACCGATGCCGGCAGAGCCATTCTCTTTACTCTGCTCTGTTCCCTCACCAGCCCAGCCGGCAAGCTCAAGCGCAGTGCGGATCAGCTCCTCAGCGGGATCTGTGTAGACCACACTACGGTCCAGCAGCTCCTCCACCTCATAGCGGAAGCCGGCATTCAGCTGCTGCATGCCGTCAAGCTTGGCCGTAATCCCGGCCAGCAGCTCTGCATGCAGCAGCGGCGGAACCGTCCGGATATCCACATCGATGCTGCAGCGGTCAGCGATCACATTGGTCTGCACACCGCCGGCGATAGTATTGACCGACAGGCTGCTTGATCCCAGGACAGGATCATGGGCCTGCCACTCCAGGGCATGGCGCTTAAGCAGCGCGATCACTTCCATCATCCCTTCCACCGCATTCAGGCCAAGGTGCGGCATGGAGCCGTGGGCACTGCGTCCATACAGCGTAATCCGCAGCCACAGTGCTCCTTTGTGGCCAACGGCGACCCGGCTGCCTGTCGGCTCGGCAATCACCAGGCCGTCCAGCTCCTCCAGGTTATGCTGCTCCGCATAGTGCCGGGCCCCGCAGCTGTCCACCTCTTCACCGGCTGTCGCCAGGACGATCAGGTCCCCGCCCAGGCGGATCCCCTCCTGCTGAAGCGACACGGCAGCGAGCAGCATGGCTGCCAGCCCACCTTTCATATCAGAGGTACCCCGGCCGTACATCCGGCTGCCCTCAATCACAGCGCCATGCGGCGGATATTTTCCCGCTTCGGCTGTCCAGGGGCTGACGGTATCCAGATGTCCGCAGAACATCAGCTTCCGCCCCCCGCCGCCGGCAACTACCGCTTCAAGATTGCTGCGCCCCTGCTCAACTGTGATGACACGGCTGTCCAGGCCCTCCTCGCGCAAATATTCCTGCAGCAGCAGGGCTAAACGGTGCTCATTGCCCGGCGGGTTACAGGTATCCACCTGAATCAGGCTCTGCAAAAAGGGAACGGCAAATTCCCGGCTTCTCACGTCTATCATCTTCCCCATCCCCTTCAGCAGCGTTCATGCTATTTTTTGGCAATATGCACTTTTAGCTGCTTGCCTTTGATGGTCGTATCCTTCATCGCCTGCAGCACCATCGGGCCTTTGCCGTTCAGAATATCCACATAGGTTACATTGTCCTGAATCGTGATGATCCCGATATCATCGGCAGTCATTCCCTCAAGCTTGGCAATCGTTCCGACAAAATCAACCGCACGCAGCTTCTTCTTCTTGCCGCCATTGAAATACAGCTTCATGATGTTTCGGTTCATTACCTCGGTTTTGCCGGCCTTGCGGACCTGCTGTTTACCGAGCTTTTGTTCAAAAGCCGGCTTGGCATAAGCGACGGCATCCTCCGAAGGAGCCTTCATCTGCGGAATTGCAAAACCGATGTAGCCCTCAATGTCCTTCACCCATTTATGCTCATTGGGCGTAACCAGCGTAATTGCTTTACCGCTCTTGCCTGCGCGGGCGGTGCGGCCGGTGCGGTGTACGTAGCTCTCTTTTTCCATCGGGATATCGTAGTTGATGACATGGGTAATATTCTCGATATCTATGCCCCGGGCAGCTACATCTGTAGCGATCAGATACCGGAACTGGCCCCGCTTGAACGCGTTCATTACCTCAAACCGCTCGTCCTGCATCATCCCGCCGTGCAGCTTGTCCGCCGGAAGCTCCTGATCAGCCATTCCCCGGAACAGATCATTTACCTGCTCCTGTGTCCGGCAAAAAATAATACAGCTATCCGGGTTCTCCACCGTCAGCAGGTCCAGCAGCAGCCCGAACTTCGCCGCCTGTCTGACCTCAATCAGCGCATGCTCAATAGTAGCCGTCGTGATCCCGCTGGCTTCAATTTCAATATCCACCGGCTCGGTCATATATTTGCGGCACAGATTCTTAATGGCTTCCGGCAAGGTGGCCGAGAACAGCATCGTAACCCGCTCCTTGGGCAGCTGTTTGATAATTTTCTCAATCTGCTCGATAAAGCCCATGCTGAGCATCTCATCCGCTTCGTCAATGACAAGGGTTCTAATCTTGTTCAGCGGCAATGTGCCGCGCTCGATATGGTCGAACACACGTCCCGGCGTGCCTACGACGACATGTGTTTTTTGAGTCAGTTCAATCTTCTGCGGGGCGAACGGCTGCTTGCCGAACAGGGCCACGGCCTTGATCCGTTTGAAGCGCCCGATGTTGGTAATATCCTCTTTAACCTGTGCAGCAAGTTCGCGTGTCGGTGTCAGTACAAGCACCTGCGGCTTATTCTCTGCCCAGTCTACAAGCTCGCAGACAGGAATGCCGAACGAGGCGGTTTTACCGCTGCCGGTCTGTGACTTCACGATCAGATCCTGACCTTTAAGGGCAACAGGAATGACCTTGCTCTGCACTTCTGTCGGGCTCGAATAGCCCAAAACGTCCAGCGCCTTGATTAATTCTTCATTTAACTGATAATCTCTAAACTGCAATTCACTCATGTAGTTGTTCCTTCCATTGTAAGCCTTGTCCCATTATAACAGCTTCTCGCTGCCCTGATTCCATTCCTTATAAAATTGCTCCAGATACAGCAGCATGAAATCATGCCGCTCCTCAGCCAGCTTACGTCCGTAGGCAGTATTCATCAGATCCTTCAGCTTCAGCAGCTTCTCATAAAAATGATTAAC
The DNA here is from genome assembly GCF_029893965.1 of Paenibacillus sp. PastM-3. Lineage (GTDB taxonomy): Bacteria > Bacillota > Bacilli > Paenibacillales > Paenibacillaceae > Paenibacillus_AQ. The sequence continues at coordinate 140,575 of NZ_JARXXP010000009.1, read as the reverse complement.
CGCCGTCCCCTTGGAGTAGTCGCGGTATTCCTTTTGCAGCGATTCTTCCCGCGGAGCCTCCGCCGGATCGTAGACCGGACGGCCCTTGGCCCCCGAAAAAACCATCGTCCGGGCAATGCCGATCGCCCCCAGCGCATCCAGCCGGTCCGCATCCTGTACGCATTGCCCTTCCAGTGTAGACATGGGAGCTCCTCCGCCGCCGCTGAAGGACATCGTCCCGATAATCTGCATGATATGTCCGGCCTGTTCGGCGTCCTCCAGATGCTCCTCCAGCCAGCCTGCAACTTTTTGCAGCCCCGCTTCCTTGGAGTCGTTCAGCTTCTCATCAGCGACGTCATGCAGCAGAGCCGCAATCGTGCAGACGAGAACATCCGCCCCTTCCATTAAGGCAATCAGCGCAGCCGTATTCCGTACCCGGTCCGTGTGAAACCAGTCATGCCCGGTAGTATCCCGGCCCAGCTGTTCCTTGGCATAGCCTTCGGCTGCCGCTATTAATTGTTCATGATCCATTAACAACGCCTCTTTTCACTTTAGTTATCACATCATCCGGCACATTGCCGATTTTGCCGCTTGCACTGCCCCATTTCATCCGCTATAATGTACATTAATCAAAATTCGAAGGGAGCTGATTCCGGTGAACCTTATAAACAGCATTTCCATCATACAGAATCAGCTTCATCATCACAAGCAGCGTTAGCACACCTGAAGGCATTCAGGGAGGGCTAACGCTATTCGCGTTTGACCTCCCTGCGTAATATGGAAACGCGCAGGACCACGAGGTCCGGCGCGTTTTTTATTTGGCCGGACATTCCGGACCACACTAAAGGGAGCTGCTTATTATGCAAAATATCAAAGGAACCTATGATTACTTCGGACGCGAACAGGCGGCAAGACAAAAGGTCCAGACTGTGCTGCGCGGCCTGTTTGAGCTCTATGATTTTGAACCGATGGAAACCACGCTGCTGAATGAACTGGAGCTGCTGACCTCCAAATATGCCGGGGGTGACGAAATTTTACGGGAAATGTACCAGCTGACCGACCAGGGCGGACGGACGCTGGGTCTGCGGTATGATCTGACCATACCGTTTGCTAAAGTGATTGCGCTGAATCCGGGTATCCGCTTTCCGTATAAACGATATGAGATCGGCAAGGTATTCCGCGACGGTCCGGTCAAAAAAGGCCGGCTGCGCGAGTTCCTGCAATGCGACGCCGATGTGGCCGGCATTGCCGGCCCGCAGGCTGAGGCCGAGCTGATGCAGCTGGCTGCGGAGGTCTTCCGCAGACTGGATATTCCCATCGTCTTGAAATGGAACAACCGCCGGTTTCTGGGCGAAATCCTGGCAGCAGCCGGTGTCCCTGCAGAGGACAGCCTGTCCGTGATGCTGACCCTCGACAAACTGGCCAAAATCGGCCTGCAGGCTGTACTGGCTGAGCTCCGCGACAAAGGGCTCACAGAACAGGCAGTGCTCGCCATAAGCGGTCTTCTGGAGACGGAAAATGCGGATTTCACCACCCTGGCAGAGCGATATGGGCTGGGCGGCCAGCCGGGCGCACTAGAGGTCCAAGGACTGCAGCAGCTGATTGAGGCAACCGGGCTCTCCACAGCATGTGTATTCGACCCGTTCCTCTCACGCGGCCTGTCCTTTTATACCGGAACCGTGTATGAGATTTTTGATGCTACCGGCAGCTATACCTCAAGTCTGGGCGGGGGTGGTCGGTATGATAACATCATCGGCAAGCTCGTCGGCCGGGATGATATCAATGTTCCGACGGTCGGCATCTCCTTCGGTATGGAGTCGATTATGGCTCTGCTGGGAGAACGTCCGGTGCAGGAAGCCGATTCCGGCGTGCTGCTGATTCCGATCGGTGAGACTATGCCGCAGGCACTTACAGCTGCTGCCGCGCTGCGGAACGCTGGCGTCCGGGTCAATGTCGACACTGGCACGCGCAAGCTCAAAAAAATACTGGCTGCCGCCTCTGCCAAGAGCATCCGGTACTGCCTGCTGATCGGCGAAGATGAAGCGGCGCAGGGCAAGCTCCTACTGAGGGATATGATGCTGGAGACGGAGCAACTGCTTACAGTGGAAGAAGCAATAAAGATGATTTCCGGTTAAGGCAGTACAACATAACAGCCGTACCAGATCCTCGTCTGATACGGCTGCATGCCGGCTTACTCTCTGATTTTTAATCTATTCAAGCTTTTCTCCGTTACTTCCAATCACTTGCTTATACCAGCCGAAGCTCTTCTTGCGGGATCTGGCCAGAGTTCCTTGCCCTTCATTGTCTTTATCCACATAGATAAAGCCGTAGCGCTTCTTCATTTCCCCAGTCCCTGCGCTCACCAGATCGATGCAGCCCCAAGGCGTGTAACCGATCAGCTCCACACCATCTGCCACAGCTTCCTTCATTTCCGCAATATGGCCTTTCAGGTAGTCTATCCGGTAATCATCATTAATTGCACCATCCGCTTCCACAGTATCCACAGCTCCAAGGCCATTCTCTACAACCATCATCGGAATCTGATAACGGTTGTAGATATTGTTCAGTGACCATCTGAGACCCTGCGGATCAATCTGCCATTCCCAGGCACTGGCCTGCAGATAAGGATTTTTCAGTCCCATGGAAAGGTTGCCGCCGATGGCTTCCTGATCCGGGTCGGCGCTTACACAAGTAGAGGAATAATAACTGCAGGTATAGAAATCAACCCGGCCCTCCCGCAAAATTTGTTCATCATTGTCCTCCATAGCGATTTCGATGCCATTTTCAGCAAAATAACGTTTGGCAAAACCCGGATACGCGCCGCGCACCTGAACATCCGAGCAGAGAAAGTTCGATAAATTATCCTTTTGCTGCGCGAGTATAATGTCCGCAGGATTGCAGGTCAGCGGATAGGAGCACATGTAAGCGATCATGCACCCTATTTTGAACTCCGGATTAATGGAATGCCCCAGCTTCACCGCTCTTGCACTGGCGAGAAACTGGTGATGCAGCGCCTGGTACCTGAGCTGTTCATCACCGGAAGCTGCCGGCGTATGGCCGAACTCCGTATTGCCCTCCGGCAGGATCGCTCCGGCCATGAATGAGCCAAATGGCATCGTCAGAATGTTAATCTCATTAAAGGTCAGCCAATACTTCACCACATCTTTATACCGGTTAAATATCACTTCGCAATAGTTAACATAAAAGTCTGCCACCCGCCGGTCGGTCCAGCCGTTGTACTTCTGTGCCAGATGGAACGGAGCTTCGTAGTGGGAGATGGTGACCAGCGGCTCAATGTTATATTTTCGCAGCTCGGCAAATACATCATCATAGAACTTCAAGCCGGCTTTATTAGGCTCGGCATCATCCCCATTCGGGAAAATTCTCGACCAGGCCATGGACATCCGGAATACCTTGAAGCCCATCTCCGCAAACAGCCGGATATCTTCCTTATAGTGATGATAGAAATCGACCGCCTCGTGGCTCGGATAGTTCAGCCCCTCTTCTACCACAGGTGTGATTTTACGGGGAGTGGTGTGCGTTCCGGCTGTGATTACATCTGCAGTGCTCAGTCCTTTGCCGCCCTCGTTATAACCGCCCTCCAGCTGGTTCGCGGCTGTTGCTCCCCCCCAAAGAAATCCTTCCGGAAAATGCTTAGTCCATTGTTGCATTATTATTCCTCCCTTAATAAGTTGTGTCAGATCATTACTGTTAATAAATCCTCTTTGTAGCCGATCGATTTCTTCCCGGTTTCAATAACATCCAGGTAATTATTTGAATTAGAAACGATGACAGGTGTGGTCAGAATATAGCCGGCCGCTCTGATCGCCTCCAGATCAAATTCCATAAGCAGATCGCCTTTTTTCACATTGTCGCCTTGCTTCACTCTTGGTGTAAAATGCCGCCCTTTCAGCTTTACGGTGTCCTTGCCGACGTGAATCAGGATATCTACCCCGTGATCGCTGGTGATTCCAATCGCATGACCGGAGGCAAAGAGTGAGGTCAGCACCCCGTCCACCGGAGAAAATACTTTGCCTTCCGCAGGTTCAATGGCAATTCCTTTGCCAAGCGCACCTGTTGAGAACGCCTCATCCTTAACGTCGGAAAGTGCGATAACCTCGCCTTTTAACGGACTGCTTACTGTCTCCTGCTTCACCATAATGTCACCTTTAGGACCTTCGGCAGGCTGGTCTTTAACAACATCGTCCTTAAATCCGCCGAAGTACATCAGCAGGAATCCGAGCACAAAGCTCACGCTAATTCCGATAATTGCCCCGTAAAATCCCGCATCCATACCTTCAGGGCTGATATAGCTCGGGATTCCAAAAATCCCCAGACCGCCCATGATGTACCCCTTGGTTCCCATCAGCCCGATGATACCGCCGCCGACACCTGCTGCGATACAGCTAAGAATGAACGGCTTTTTGCGCGGAAGGGTAATCCCGTAGATGGCCGGCTCGGTAACTCCGAAGATCCCGGAGATGACCGCCGGAATAGAAAGCGATTTCAATTTGATGTTTTTGGTCCGCAGCAGAATCGCGAGCACAACACCCGTCTGGGCAAAGGAAGCTCCAAAGACACCAGCCAGAATCGGGTCATATTTCAGCACGGTGAGGTTATTAATTGCAATCGGTACAAAGCCCCAGTGCAGTCCGAAGATAACAAAAACCTGCCAGAACGCGCCAAGCAGAATGCCGGCAATGACCGGACTCAGGTTATAGATGAACAAAGTGCCTGCACCAAGCAGCTGGCCTGCCCAAGTCGCAACCGGCCCGATGACAATCAATGCCAGCGGTACGATGATCAGCAGGGTGCAGAAGGGAACCAGGAAGGTCCGCACCACGCTTGGTATGATTTTTTTGAACACAGCTTCAATCTTCGCGCCAACATAAGTCGAGAGGATAATCGGAATAACGCTGGACGAATAGCTCATCAGGATTACCGGAATGCCCAGGAAGGTCAGGTAAACCGGTGATTCAATGACACTGCCGCTAAACAAGGTGTACAACGGTTGACCGGAAGCCGTTATCGACGAAAATGTAGGATAGACCAGCGTTGCCCCGATTGCCATCCCCAAAAATATATTGGCATTGAATTTCTTAGCTGACGTATATCCCAGGAAGATCGGGAAGAAGTAGAACAGGCAGTCACCGATTGCACTCAGAATCTGATAGGTACCCGAAGTACTCGCCAGTAGCCCAAGTGAAAGGAACAGTGCTGTAAAACCTTTAATCATCCCTGTTGCACACAATACGCCCAGCGCCGGTGTGAACACGCCTGAGATAATATCGATAAATTTATTGAAAAGGCCAACCTTCTCGTCTGGAACTTCTGCTGCAGTAGCTGACTGAAACCCGCCGATTTGCGAGACCTCTGCATATACCTCCGGCACATGGTTGCCGATAACAACCTGATACTGGCCTCCGCTCTGGATTACCGTTACTATCCCGTCCATGCTCTTCAGAACCTCGGTGTTCGCCTTACTCTCGTCCTTTAATTTAAACCGCAAACGGGTGATGCAATGGGTCAGACTGTTAACATTTTCTTTGCCGCCTACGTTTTTAATGATGGCTTTTGCGAGCTGCTCGTATTTCATGTTGACCGCTCCTTTATTAAATATTTCTTATAAAAAAGACGAGACCTAATAGATAACATACAGAGCATGTTATCTATTTTGGTCTCGCCTGCTTTACCAGTAACAATCCAAAATGATTATTCAGTTTGCCGGTCTGTTACACGATGTACGTGAATGGTCAGGTACAGCTTTTCCTCATCCGACAGTTCGGTATTCAGATACTTCTCAATTTTCATCATGCAGTTGTAAGCATTCTTATATTTTGCCTTGACTTGTTTTAATAAGAAATCATCCTCCAGCTCCATCTTCTTTTTCTGATGAATCCGCTGGAAGTAGAAGCGCAAATGGGTTATAAATCGCTCAAAGCTGATCGATTTCTCATCGAGGGTGATATTGTAAGTGTATTTAATAATGTTCAGAATGTCTTGTATTTTCCGGGTCTGGCCAGCTACGTCCGATGTCCTATAATACGAGCTGTTGATCTGGGCATTAATTAAATGAAGGGCGATGTTGCCCGCTTCATCTTCTGACAGCTCTTTACTGATAGAATCCCGGATGAATTCCAGCGCCTTTAAGCCGACGGCAAATTCTTTGGGATAAATCTTTTTGATTTCCCAGATCAGCGGATTAGGGTTCTGAATCCCTTCGTCATACATCTTGAACGTATTATAAATGTGATCCGTAAGTGTAACATAAATATATTCACTTAACGGTACCTGCAACATGTTTTTGCCGTACTCTATGATGTCGTAGCAGAGCGATACGTATTCAGACGGGACATCCTCCAGCAACAGCTTAAACCGCTCGGAGGCTTCTTTTTGCTTAAGAATGAAGACCTTTTCAATTAATCCTTCATCTACAGCATCGCCAATGCTTTTTTTGAAGCCGATTCCGCAGCCCATGACGACTAACTCCTGCTTTTGCGAATCTTTGGCGACAATGGCGTTGTTGTTAAAGATTTTTTTGATAATCATCCAAGCTGCCTCCTCTATATCCCTAAATAATGTACCCGCAGGATTTAGACACTGGACGAAAAGTCTCAGGCCAGCCGACACTGTTAATGGCGCTTCCAGGGAGACTGGAATTTCAACATCACCTGCTCCGTTGTATTAGTTCTGTAACTGCAGTGAGTACATGTAGTGAGACTAAAAAAAGGCAAAACCCAAAACATGTCTCAACACATGTCCTGGGTTTTGCCTTTTCAGTAACAATCCCAAAGTCAGAATAACACTTTTCTTCGGCTTTTACAAGAGAAACGTATACGCTTTCTTTTTTTGGATTTGCGGCTCGTGTCCACATATAAGTTCAATTAGTACTACCAGAGTAAACTCACGTTAAAGAGGAGCAACTCCGGAGCTTCAAGCTGTCAACGGCCTTTTTGCAGCCGCTCCCGGTATTCCTTTGGACTTTTGCCGCTGTATTTCTTGAAGGCGCTGACGAAATGGCCGGGACTGGCATAGCCGACAAGCAGCGCAAGGTCTGTAAGCTTCAGCCTGTCATCCGGCAGCAGCTGCTCGGCTCTGCCCATTCTGATCTTTACGGTATAATCAGCAAGCGGTATGCCTACGTGCTGCTTGAACTGCCTGTTCAGGCTGTTCTCCTCCACCCCGAAGAGCTGCGCAGCAGCAGATGGCGGCAGCTCCCAGCCGTAATTGCGCTCCACATATTTTCTGACGGCCTCTGCAAGCGCTCTTTCCGGGAACTGACGGGCCAGCTTCACTTCTTCCATTACCAGGAGCCCCCGTGCAGACAGCTGCTCTGCCAGCTGCGCCGGAGAGGTGCAGGCAGCAAGCACAGCGTGACTGTTCCACAGATATTTACAGAGGGCAGTGCCTCTGAAGGCAAATTTTCCGGCCGCTACGTTCAGCAGGAGCAGGAGACGAATCCCCTGATACAGCTGGATGGCAGACGGCTTCGCTGCAGCTTTGTCCGTTCCAAACAGGGCCATCAGCTCCCGCTCAAAAGCAAAGGTATCCGCAGTCTCAATCATTTGCTGCAGCCTTCGTTCTTCCTCCGGGGATAACCATGACATGACAGGCATTACTGCATCTGCAGCTCCGGACCCCATACCGTGCCGGCCGGTCATATCCAGGGTGCAAAGGCAGGAAGCAAAGGCATTTCTCAGCCGCTTCAGCCCCTTAACCTCAAGACCAGCTGCTGAGATGCACTCATATTCCATAGCAGCCTCCAGCCTCTGTCCCAGCTCTGTCAGAAACCGGCTTGCACGGCCCGCATGCTCAGCACCTTCCCTGGCAGGAATCAGGAAATAGACCTGCAGCGGATTCGCCTCACTCACAAACGGATAAATATGCTTCCATCCGGCTGCCGCTTCCCGGCACACAAGCTGAAATCCGGCACCTGCGGCAAGCTGTCGGCGCCTGAAGGCAGGTGATATTTCCTCAGGCGGCAGCTTGAGCTCAGCAGCGGCAAACCGCAGCCTGAGACCCTCAGCAGCAAGGGGCCCCAGCTTGAGCTGGCGCAACCGTGTCCTGACCGGTTCCGTGCCCGGCCAGTCCTCCTGAATCAGCTGCAGAAGAAAGCTCTCCTGCAGCTGGCGCACTTGTCCGCGTCCCGATTGCAGCTCCTCTTCCGGCGAGATTTTAACCATCCCGTATCCCCCTTATTTCAGCATTAAGCAGTACACTTAACATCCACAATAATATTCTTACTATTATTATGGACTGAAATACCTGGAAGAACCGCTGCGCAGTGAAATGAAATCAGATTTTGAACCTGTCTACCAGTACTTGCAGCTCTTTGGCGCTCTGGGTATTCTCATCTGCCATAGCTGCCTCGTGGAAAGTCTTCTCGACAATGTCGGCAGTTTTTACGGCGATGTCCTGTACGCCGATCGCTCCTTCATTAACGGTTGCAGCAACCTCATTCACAGCAATGGCGATACTGCCTACGGTTTCGTTCAGATGATCGGCGGCTTCGGCAAACTGGCCCATCAGCTCATTGATCGTGGACGCATCTTTATTGTACTGCTGGCTGACCTCGGTAAGACGCTCATAGTCTGCGAGCACGTTCTTGTCGATGAAGGCCAGCACAGCCTCGGAATGCTCTTTCATCAGCTCAACTGATGAATACACATTTTTGACAACCCCCTGAATGCCGGATGCTGTCTCCGAGGATTTCTCCGCCAGCTTGCGGATTTCGCCAGCCACTACCGCAAAGCCGCGGCCCGCTTCACCTGCCCGCGCTGCCTCAATCGCCGCATTAAGGGCAAGCAGATTGGTCTGGCTCGTAATCGACAGGATGGTATCAGCAAGCGCGTTAATCTCATTGATTGCCCCGGACTGCTCGATCGCTTTTTCCATTTCGGTCCTTACCGCTTCATAGATCTCCTTGGCTCTGTCTGTCGATTCTATAGCATCATGCTGCAGGGCAAGCGCACGCTCTGTAATATGGCCGGATACATCCGCACCTTCTCTGACCCGCCCGGAAATCAGCTGCACGTTGGTCTCTACTTCATGGATCGCCGCCGTCATCTCCTGGGTGGAGGCTGCCGTCTCCTCCATGCCGGCGGACAGCTGCTCTGTTGTTGCCGAGTTGTCATGCGCATTCTCGCGGACGTCAACCGAGAGCTTTTCTAGTAGCACTGCATTGTCCAGAACCTTGCCCGAAATTCCAACCAGGCTGCTGGCCATTTCGCGCAGAACCGTACGTGTATGGAACATCGCTTTGGCAATCATACCGGTTTCGTCCTTGTTCCGGACCAGATGCTCGTACTGCTTGTCGTATTTCAGGTCCAGCTCTGCCGTCCGGTTAATCAGCTCTGTCAGCTTGATAATCGGCGATGAGATCCGGGTGGCCACAATGATTCCGATCAGCAGGGTCAGCAGCAGGCTGCCAAGTCCGAGCAGGATAATATAGTTTGTCATGTTATCAACCGGCTGCATAATTTCCCCCAGGTCACCGGTCAGCACCAGCGTCCACTTGGTCAGCGGGAGGACAGTATAGGCCGCTTTTTTCTCGGCTCCTTTATAAAAATACTGCACATTGTCATCCGCAACCGTCTCCCCGGACTTCACCCGTTCAACCACAGCCTTGATCTGCTCATTCTCTACAGGTGAGCCGATCCTGGCTTCATCCGGATGATACAGCATATTGCCGGTCTCATCTACCAGATAGGCGTAAGAAGAAGGGGCATTGGCAACCTTGGCATCCGCCAGGTATTTGATGATGCTGCTGGCATTGACGGCCGAAGCCACAAATCCGATCATTTCGCCGTTATTCATTACCGGATGGGCAAAAGCAAGCACGTAAGCGCCTGTGGACTTCGACTTCAGCGTTTCACTGATCACTGCCGCCCGGGTCTTGATCACATTAATCGTATAATTGCGTTCGCTGAAATCTGTTCCCACCAGCTTTGTATCACTGTCGGCAATCGCGATCCCCTGCATGTTAACTACAAACATATGCTCAAGATTCCCTGCATCATTAACCTGTGCCTGCAGTCTGGTATTCACTTCAGTCACCAGTTCATCCCCGGCGGCCAGCTCACGGGCCGCATCCTTCAGCAGCAGCTCAGTAATTTCCGATTCTCCGGCTACCAGCTGCATACTCCGCTTCTCTTTGTCTATCATAGCTTCAATGGTCTGTGCTTTGTTCGTGTTGACTTGTGCCATGGCAGATTCGGTGAGATCCATAATAGTGCCTGTAGATTTGTAATACGTGAAAACACCCATCATTGCCGTAGAAATCAGTGTAACGGCGATCATCATAACAGATAGCTTCATCCGAATCTTCATTTTATCAGCACCCTTCCACCTTCATCTTATCCATCTTTTATAAATCCTTATTTTTTGTAACAATTATTACAATCTATATCGGATTGAACCGGAGGTTATTGTAGATGACATGAAGAATTTCAGCGAATTTTATCATAGTTTGTCGAATGATAAGACTAAAAATAAAGCCTTTTCTCCAAACAGAGAAAAAAGGCTTTATTTTCATTGGTCGGCCTACAGTCTACACCTCTGCCGGGAAAAGGGCGTCCAGCGCCGGGCAAGGCTGTTTCTCCAGAAACCGCTCCAGCGGTTTAGGCACATTCGTATACAGCTCATTCAGCGAGGTACCCTTGTAGATGTTGCCGATAATGACCGGGTGGCACAGCTCGGAGATCAGAATATCACCGTTGCCGTGCAGATGCAGCTGCTTCTTGCCTTCAATGCAGTGCGGGAAATAGACGCCCGGCTGCTCCTCAAAGCCCAGTCTGTCCATGAACCGGTCCATGCACGTGAAGTACAGGGTAGTATCTTCCTTCCGGTTTGCAATCAGCTGGTTTACGGCATTCTTCAGGTTCTCCTGCGCTGCGATCGCCTTCCAGCCGGTGTGTCCCATAATGATGCTGTTCTGAATTTCGTGTGTCCGCACTCCCATGGAATATACATGGTCGCTGATCTCCTGCATGTTATCCTGTGTCTGGTCGAACAGCAGGGTTTCCAGCACAACGTTCACATCTGTTTTGGCGAACATGGTGATGTTCTCTCTGATTTTTTCGTAGACTGTCGGGTGAATGTTGTAATATTTCGAGAAGCCCTCAGCCGTCGTAAAATTAAATGAAATATGTATCGTGGTCAGTCCGGCCTTCACCAGCTGTTCGATCCGCTCTGCATTAAGCAGACTTCCGTTGGAGTTCAGTTGAGTCTGGATGCCGCGCGATGAGCAGTAGGTCACAATCTCCACGCAATCCTGGAACTTCAGCGTAACCTCACCGCCGGAGAGACGGACCCGTTTCAACCCCGGAAGCTCCTCCAGAATACGGATAACCTCCTTGCCGTTGATAGCCTCCCCGTCATTTCTATTATAGGCGCAGCAGTAATCGCAGCGGAAATTGCAGTTCGAGGTGACGCCCACTTCAAGCCCTTCCAGCTCATACGTCAGCGGCTTATCAAGCTCCAGTGCTTTATATTTTATGCTCATGCTCAAATGTCCTCCTGTAATAATATAGTCAGCCCAAGGGTCAACCTTAAAAATTATAAAGGGTTCGGGCTCAGGTTAATGTGACATTTGTTGTGGCATGTTTGTCCGGCATACAGCGGATAGACCAAAAAAAGAGACTGCACACGGCAGTCCCTTCCTCAATATAAATTTATAATTCCACGGATTTACTCATCTCGTTCCATACCGGCTGCCCGATCAGGCCCAGACGCCAGATGGCGATCCCCTTCAGCCCGTAGCGCTTGGCAAGCCCGATCTTTGCATTCACAGAGGTCTCATCCTCACTGAAAACCGAGATGCCGAGAATCAGCTTGTCCTTGCTGACCTGCTCCAGCGCCAGGCGGATTCCCTGGTCGACCATAGCCAGCGGCTCCGGTCTGGATTCATCTTCATAGGCATAAGCCATAATCACCAGATCATCAGCTAGCGTTGCCAGCGTCTTATAATCATAGCCCTTGTAAGAGCCGTTCAGCGGCGGCAGAATCACTGTCAGCTTCAGTCCTGCCGACCGGGCAACGGCCGCCAGATTCTTCACGAACGTATTGAACCGGCTCTGCACCAGCTTCTTGTCTCCCGTCAGTCCCAGCCCTTCCAGATCCAATCCGATGCCCTGGAAGCCCTTCTCCGTTGCCAGCGAGACGATGCTTGAGATGGTCTGCTGCTGTAATACGGGGTCTTCAAGATTTTTGGTCAGCTCAAGCTCCTTATCTCCCGAATAGACCATCAGATAAGGGGCCGTGCCTGCGGCTGCGGCGTTTTGGACTATCGACTCCGGCGTCACATCACCGTCAGCCTTCGGCCACCAGAAATCCGTACTGCTTGTCGTAAACTGGCCGCTGCGGTCAAGCCGGCTCCAGCCGAAATGAACGGCATCGAAGCTCGGAATCAGCGACACCTCGCCGTAAGACTTCTGGGCATAGAAGCCGAGTGTGTAGAGGTCTCTTTGGGGCGAAGTAATGGATACAGTCTTGGTCGCCTGATTCCAGCTCACCCCTGCCCCGAACTGCTGGCCGAAGAAGCTGAGCGGAATCATCGTCGTGCCGCGGATATTCTGCGGTGCTACAGCCAGCTTAACTGCTGCGCCGTTGACTGTTGCCGTTGTGCTGCCTAATGTAAGAGTGACCACCTTGGAGCCTGAAGCTTCGGTATTGGTCGCTGTAATTTTCTTGGCAGCCTGGTTCCAATCCACTTTAATGCCGAGCGCTTCGGAAATGGTCCGGAACGGCACCATCGTTGTTCCGCTCATTACGGCCGGTGACACCGGAAACGGCAGCGGATAACCGTCCAGCATAATGGTTACGCTGTTTGAGGCAGCCTGTGACGGCTGCACAGGAAGGGCGGCAAATCCGCTCATTGTAATCGCTGCGCATAATACCAGCTTACCTATTCTTTTCATATGTTCTATTCCCCAATCTGCAAGATTTCTGAATGATTAACAGTCACGACCCTATTATTTTACCAAACTAGCACATTTTAGCAAATTAATAGATTGTCACTTTTGAATGACACCACTGATATTTCTTCAGAACCCTGCAGCCGGGAGACCTACATGAACGCGGCTAAAAAGACACCTACCGCACGCCGGGCATCCACTTGAGCGGCTACCTCAATAAATTCCCCTACCTTGGGCTGCGCCCGCAGATCGGCTACAACCATCCCGCTGGTATGCTCCCCCTGATGCTCCACACGGACCTTCATCTGCCGGCAGGTCAGCAGGTCCGGATGCAGCGCGGCCATCATGGCCAGCGGATCATGCAGCGGTGCTGCATTGATAATATAATTCGCCTCCCGGTAAAAATGGAAATAATGCTGCAGAGACTGGTCCATAAATTCGATAACCGCCCGGTTCTCTTCCTTGCCGTGACGCTTCAGCAGTTCCAGATGCTCCGAGGTAATCAGCGTTTCCAGCGTTACATCCAGCCCCACCATTAAGACGGGCAGCCCTGAGGTAAATACCCGGTCTGCCGCCAACGGATCGCCCCAAAGATTGGCTTCAGCTACCGGTGTCACATTCCCCGGTTTGAAAATGGTTCCGCCCATCACCACTACCTTTTTCAGCTTGGCGGTCAAATCCGGGTCCAGTTCAAGCGCCTGCGCCAGATTGGTCAGCCGGCCAAGCGTCACCAGCACGATTTCGCCGGGATGCTCATTAGCCAGTCTTACGATAAACGCTGCAGCACTCTCTTTAACCGGCCGCAGGGAAGACGCCGGGAGCTGGACGTCGCCAATGCCGTTCTCCCCGTGCACATGAGGCGAGAAGCTGCCAAGCTCACGGGCGAGCGCTTTGGATGCGCCTATGGCAACAGGGATTTCGTAATCCGGTTTGGCCAGATCCAGCAGCCTGAGCGTATTGTCAGCCGCCTGCTCGACGCTCGTATTGCCGAAGACCATCGTAATTCCCTCTATTATTACACCCGGAGTACGGAGTGCGTATAGTATAGCCAGTGCATCATCAATTCCGGTGTCACAGTCAATTATCATTCGGGTCAAGCTCATTTGCAGGTTCTCTCCATTCATCTCTGTAGTAAGCTGCGTCAAGTCAAGCAAAAAGCCTGCCGCGATTCTCTGAACAGCCAGTGTTCAAGAGGATCTGCGGCAAGCTTACTGTAATATTATTTAGTTGTACTGCTGGACGTAAGGTGCAGCCGCCCGGCTGAACCGCTGCAGGGCTTCAGCCAACACTGAACGCGGGCAAGCCAGATTGATGCGCAGATGCCCTTCGCCTTCAGGACCGAAAACGGAACCCTCGTTAAAGGCCACTTCGGCCTCCTTGTACATCAGCTTTTTGAGCCCGGCGGCATCCAGCCCGAGCGCCCGGCAGTTCAGCCAGAGCAGATAGGTGGCTTCAGGCCGCATAACCTTGACTGCAGGAAGATGCTCTGCCAGATAGCTGATTGCATACTCCGCATTTCCGGCAATATGCCGGATCAGCTCATCCAGCCAGGCCTCTCCTTCATTGTAGGCTGCCTCTACCGCTTCCTGGGCAAAATAATGCGACATATGCAGGCTGAGCGCCTTCAGCTTGCGTTCGTATTTACGGCGCAGCTCCGGGTTTTTGGCCACAATATAAGAGGTCTGCAGGCCCGGCAGGTTGAAGGTTTTGGTTGCTGCCAGCGTGGTAACCGTAATGTCAGCAAGCTCCTCCGACAAGGACGCGAACGGAATATGCTTATGTCCGGGCATGATCATATCGCAATGAATTTCATCGGAAATGACCGTTACCCCGTAACGCAGGCACAGCTCGCCCAGACGCAGCAGCTCTTCACGCTTCCAGACCGTACCGCCCGGATTATGCGGGTTGCAGAGCAGCAGCAGCTTGGCGCCGCCCTTCATCACCTCTTCGAGATGCGCATAATCCATTTCATAACGCCCGTTATTCAGAATCAGCGGATTCTTGGCTACTGTCCGGTCATTCATATTAATGACATCGTAAAAAGGATAATAGACAGGCGATTGCAGAATCACCTCATCCCCGGGTTTGGTAAGCAGCTCGACCGAAAGGCTGAGCGAGGTTACAATCCCCGGTGAATCAGTAATCCACTCCGGCTGAATCTTCCAGTCATGACGCCGGCTGTACCAGCTCACAATGGCCTGCTTGTAGGATTCGCCGGTTACACTGTAGCCGTAAATGCCGGACTCCACCCTGCGCAATATCGCTTCCTTTACCGCAGGCGGACTCTCAAAATCCATATCCGCTACCCACAGCGGCAGAATATTGCTGTTGCCAAACAGCTTTTCACTCTGGTCCCATTTATAGGATCGGGTATTGCGGCGGTCTATTTTGCGTTCAAAATCATACATTCCTTCAATCCCCTATCTTTTAGGCTTTTCAGATTATTGTATCACAGGGGGGACAATCCGGCATCCTATACCGCATCGCTGCCTTTACGCAGCCGTTCCAGGGACTGGCACAGCCTTTCCTCTTCAAACGGCTTTAAAAGATAATCCACAATTGCCTGGTCAAAAGCCCAAAGCGCATGCTGTTTACTTCCCGTCGTAACCACAATCTGAATTGCCGGCAGCTGCTGCTTAATCTGCTCTGCCACCAGTACTCCCTGCAGGCCGTGGAGCTGAAGATCCAGAAACAGAACATCCGGCTGCAGCCCGGTCATCTGTTCCAAAGCGCTCTGCGGATGAGAAGACATCCCGATCACAGCGACTTTTCCTGACCTGTGCAGCATGGCAGCCAGCTTATAGAGATCCTCCTGATTCACATCCAGCAAAAACGCCCTAATCATTTCTCTCCCGCCTTTCACCAGGAAATTGGTTTAAAAAAAGAGCTGCCCTTGGCGCCTGTCAAACAGACGTCCCGGGACAGCCGTGATTGAAGTTAACCCGCCTCAACTTCTGCTTCTGCCAGAACAATGAGCTGCAGACGCATAACGTCTTATTTCAGCGCCGCCGGCAGCAGGCTGCGGAGATCATCATTGTTAATGATCAGATGAATATTATTCATCGTCCGTAAAGAGCCGGAAATCACTCCGGCCAGCTGGCCGTGCGCATCCATCAGGGGACCCCCGGACATTCCGCTTGCTACCTGTGCTGAGGTCAGAATTCTGCTGCGGCCGTTAATCTCAGCTGCAGGCGTGTTGACGATGCCCTCGGTAATCATATTCGTATTCTTTAGCGGGTACCCCAGTGCGAATACCGTCTCGCCGTGTTTAACCGCATTCTTGCGCACCTGAAGATAGGAATAGGCATTGTCCTTTATCTTCATCGCCGCAGGCGAAGGCAGCTCCAGCACCGCTACATCCTTGAGCTCATCGTACTTGGTAACTTTGACAGGACTGATTACAGTCCCGTCAGCCATTACCCCTTCCATCCGCTCCGCACCCTTTACAACATGGTACGCAGTGACTGCAGTGCCGCCGGGGGACAGGATAATTCCTGTACCCGTGGCACTTGCCGTCCCGTCGCTTTTCAGCACCCGCAGATAGAACATCGCCTTTTCTGCAAGCTGATAGGTCTGTTCAGCGTTGTTGACAACCGGCGTATCGGCACTGGTAGTACCATTGTAAAAGAACGCTGCAGTCAACAGGGATACTATAATGCAAAGATACGCCAGCTGTTTTTTCATCCGCTTATCATTCCTTCATCGTTTATTGCACTACTGACATAATATCTTTGAACGCCCAGTGGGTGGCCGGCAGATCCTTGTACTTCACAGCCGTTACAGTCAGCTTCTTCGTGCCGACAATCCGGTTGATCATTACAACTGCCTCCGCACGTGTAATCGGAGCGTTCGGTTTGAAGGTTCCGTCAGGGAAGCCTTGCACATACCCTGCTCTGGACAGGGCGTTCACATACTGCTCGGACCAGTGGCCCTTCAGATCAGACTGTTTAGTAATGCCGGCAGTCTTGAAATCCAGATTAAGCACTGTAGTCATAATCTTCGCAAACTCGGCTCTTGTCAAGCCTTTTGTACCGCCAAATCCGCCGTCAGGATATCCCTCAATGATGCCTGCCGAAGCAAAGAATGCAGTCAGTTTTTCGTGCTCTGCTGTCACATCAGTGAAGAGATTGCCTACATTTACGTTCTCCATATCAAGCAGCGGTGCAAGGGAAGCAATCAGCTCATATCTTGTGATCGCTGCGCTTGGTTTGAACGTACCGTCTGCATAAGCAGTCATGTACTTGGTCTCATTCGCTGTGCCCTTCAGGCTGTACTTGGCATTTTCAACCGCATACTCGATAGTGATAACTGTATCATCCTGATCGGTGATCATTTTAATGGTCATGTTTCCTGTAATAAGAAGCTCTCCGGTGTATTTCGTGCTGTTGACCGTCGGTGTGCTGCCGTCAAGCGTGTAGTAGATGACTTGTCCTTCAGGTGCATTCAGCTTCAGCTTGCTGTTCTTGGCAACCTTCACCGGTGCTTCGCTGTCACCGTTAATGCTTGCATTGCTGGTAACTGCGGTGATGGCTGGCTCTTTGACAGGAATGATTGCAACCCCGCCACCGCCACCGCCGCCGCTGAATGGTGCAATGGTCCAGACACCTGTCAACATATCACTGCGTACTTTTCCCGGCGCAATTGTAATTGCATTAATTGTTGTTGTGCTGGTCAAGAGAATAGGATCTTTGTAACGCAATGATGTTTCATTTGGCGTACTTCCGTCCAGTGTGTAATAAATGATGCCATTAGGTTCCTTCGTCGCCAGTGTTACAATCACACTAAAAGTGAAGGTTTGCTCTCCGGATACTAATTCCGGGGCGTTTGCCTTTTGGAACCACGTTTGCGTAAACACATCGCTGTACTCCTTGCCCTTGACAACCGTGATCGCATTGATCGTAGTAGTTTTATCCAGAACAATCGGTGTGCTATAGCGCAGTGAATTTTCATTAGGCTTACTGCCGTCCAGTGTATAGTAAATGCTTCCTCCCGGCTCTTCTGTCTTCAGAATAACCGGCAGATTGTTAACAAAGAATTTGTCAGCTGCTTCAGCTGTTGGAGCTACAGCCTTCTGGAACCAGGTATCCGAGAACACCTCACTATACTCTTTGCCAGGGATAATTGTAACTGCTTTGATTGTAGTAGTGCTCTTCAGTACAATCGGCTTGCTGTATAGCAGTGAGGTCTCATTTGGAGTACTTCCGTCCAGAGTGTAATAGATTCTGGCTCCTTGCTCCTGTGTAACCAATTCGACTGCCATCTCAGTAATAAAGTACTTATCTTCCGAGTTCGCTGACGGTGTTACCGCCTGCTCCGGATATTTTACTGCCGGTTCGTTAATTACAATGCTTCTGCTTGCCCCTTCTACGGAGACGGTTAACTTAGCACCGCCTGCGGCTACAAGCTTTCCTGCATTTCCATTCAATTCAACTTGGCTTGGCTCTGCGCTCCAATTAACGAGTTCATTGCCGCCCAGTGTAAAGCCGGAATCCACACGGTTGATCAAATCCTTGGAATCCAGGATAACTGAAGCCGTGCTCAGACTGCCTTCAGCAGTTTCTGCAAATGCTTTAAGTCCGGGATTAAAGGATTGGACAGCTGTCCAGTGCTCTTCATTCAGACCCGCATAAAGTGTACCGGTGACCAGGTCTTCACTATTAGCTGCATATACCTTGTCTGCAACTTCCATATTTCCGTCAGCAATAACATTATCTTCCGGATTGCTTGGGTTACCTGCTACCGGCTTAGACGCTGCATCAAAGTAAGCAATATTATTCTTCAGCATCTGGAAGCTGAATACGGAATCGCTTATATCCGCAGATGCACTCTTCTGGCCTGCAATCCCTCCGAAGAATGCCGTTCCCGGTGTCAACAGACCGTTAACGGCTGCTCTCACTTCTCCGGTATTTAACGAGGATTCGATAGAACCGCTAATTGCAAACCCTGCAATACCGCCGCTCCAGGCGTTCACTTTACCTTCGGCAGAGATTCTTCCAGCGTTCAAGCTGTTGTCAATACTGCCGCTGTTGAAGCCCGCGATACCACCGGCAACAGCTTCGTCAGCATTCACATTTACATCTGCATAGGAGATTGAGTCGGTAATACTGCCCTTCGCCTCATTAAGACCTGAAATTCCTCCTACAGTCTTGATCAGTCCGCTGAAGCTTCCGCCAAAGCTGGAGGTGCGGATTGTACCAGCGTTTGCTCCGGTAATACCGCCGGCTGCTTCAGCACTGCCGCTGATGTTTCCGCGAGCGCCGGAAGTTTGAATTGTACCTGTGTTTTCTCCTGCAATACCGCCAAGCAGCTTCCATTCACCAGCTAGCATAGCACCCGAGCTTGAATCTTGAATAGCTCCTGTATTCAATCCGGCAACACCGCCGGCTGATTGTCCCCAGCCGCCAATTCCCCGGTCTGAGGCAGAAGTATCTATTCCTCCTTCATTCACTCCCGCAATACCGCCGGCATAAACCCCGGATCCGAAGGAATCAACCTCTGCGTTGGACACTGCATTATTAATAATTCCATTCTCTGTATTCCGTCCGGCAATGCCGCCAAGTGCTTTTCCGTTGCCGCTTTCTGCAGAGATGGAGCTATTTATTCCCAATGGAACAATAACACCGCCGCCGGACGATTCCTGGAGACTGCCAATTCTTCCACTTGAGGTGGAATTATTGATTGTTCCAGTATTTACTCCGGCAATACCGCCGGCACTAAACTCAGAGCCAGGTGCATTAACACGCGTAATGGATTCCGCATTTGAAATGGTACCCGTCTGGGCATTTCGGCCAGCAATACCGCCAAGCGCTATCCAGTTGCCGCTAATGTCTGCGGTGGAGCCGGCATTTTCAATTGCTCCCGCATTCACTCCGGCAATACCGCCTGCTGCGTCTCCGCTGCCGCTAATGTTTCCGCTGGAGCTGGAAGCACTAACAGTACCTGTGTTCATTCCGGCAATTCCGCCAAGGCGGTCTGTACCGGTCAGCATGAGGTTTGTAGCCACAACCTCATTGATAGTACCTTCGTTAACACCTGCGGCACTTCCCGTTGCTTCAGTACCCTTCAGGGTTGCGCTGATTGTAACCCCGGAGATCACTCCAGTACTGCGGTTAACTCCCGCAACTATACCAGCGTTCTTACCGGAACCTGTTGCTCCTGCAAAATTAATATTTGTAATTTCTCCAAGGTTTTCTGTTACAAAGCCTGTGTACTGGCCTTCTGTTACAGCCAGCTTCAGTCCGGAGAGCGTAAAGCCCTGTCCGTCAAACTTGTCCTTGAAGCTGTCGAACGCTACCCAGGCTTTACCACCGAGGTCAATGTCCCCGCCTAGCAGCAGTGTATTGATCTCAGGTTTCCCGGTAGCTGTTCTGTTGTACAGGTTGTAGTAATCCAGACCTGTCTCGTTATAGAGCAGAACCACTCCAATCAGTTGTGCCTGTGTGTTCAGAGTAACGGCACCTTCGTTAAAGCTGTCCAAGAATGTAATGTCATAGTCGATATTCCACATTCCTGATGCAAGCGGATCAAGCGCCTGACCCTTCGCAAGCTTCACTGCATCTTCGTTTGCGCCTGCATTTTTGCCTACGGCACTCAGTTCTCCTACATACCGAGAGCTGTTCACCTTACCATCCCGGAAATTGTAGCCGACCAGCGATCCCTGCTGGAAGTCTGCTCCCGGTGCACTTGCACTAAGTCCCGGCACATTCGCATAAACATTATTCAGCGTACCGTCGTTGTAACCGGCAAAGCCGCCGGTAAATGAACGGGTTGCCGATTTGATACCCGTTGTAGAAACCTTGGATTGCAGCGCATAAGAGCTGCTGATGCTGGCATTTCTTTCTACTGCCGCTGCAAAACCGCCGCTGCGTGTATCAAGGGCAGTGTTGGTTACATTGCCTGCAGCATATGAATCACTAATGCTAAAACGATCGACCGAGCCTACAAAGCCGCCGACATAAGCTCCAAGCTTACCGCTGATATTCATAGCGCCAGTAGCGTAAGAGAGCTTGATCTGACCATCACCGATATCCGTTTCGCCCAGCAAACCACCGAAGCCGCCTGCATATATTGTGTTGTCTTTATTAGTATCGGTGATATTAACCGGAATACCGGCATGGGTGTACGTAATCATCATATGGTCGCCCAGACCCACAATTCCGCCTGCACGTGTCGAAGGCAGCGAATTATCCAATGTCAGCGCCGTTCCAATTGTAATCGATTGGCCTGCCCCGGAGGCTGCTTCACTGTGATGAATTTCCCCATCTGCTCCCCAGCCGACAATGCCTCCGACATTATAAACACTGCTGGATTCTGCAGTCAGGCTGTTATCGGCAAAAGCATCAACGATAATGCCATTGCTGTAACCTGCGATTCCGCCTGCATTCACAGTCTTTCCGCCGCTTACCTTAAGGTCAACAGCCGAATTGGAAAGATAGATGGAGGCATCCGTGTTGCGGCCTGTCAATCCGCCTGCATACAGATCCATCTTATTGTCTGTTCCGGTTACTGTAATAGCACCGTTATGAACATTGGCCAGATAAATGCCTCTGTATAGCGGATATGCTTTACCAAAATCTAAACCAAGATCAATATCATCACTGTAGCTCGTTCCGGCAATACCGCCTGCTGCAGCTTCACCCGTTTTGGTTATAACGGTCATTACAGGAGCTGCTTCTACTTTGTATAGAATGGTATTCTCGGATTGACCCACAATTCCGCCTGCTGCCACTGTTTCACCAGGAGCTGCTACCGTGCCTGTGAACGAGCTGTCATTCATGGCTACATTGACAGCCCGGCCGGCAATTCCGCCGATTACTGCTTCCAGAGAATCTGCCAGGGTAGCCAATTTAACATTCTCTACTTTTACATGCTCAATATCGAAGGTATTGCTTTCTGAGCTAGCACCCAAGAGTTGCATGCCGCCAAGAGCTCCTTCTTTGTTCCCCACAATACCGCCAACTATGCCGTTACCGTTCAGCTGCACACCGCTGGCTGTTCCTGTGACTGTAATATTCTTAAGCTTGGTGCCGGCAGCTGCCTGTCCGATCACTCCGCCCAGAATGGAATCAGCGCCCCGTGCTTCCAGCACACCGTCAGTGAAATTCACTTCCAGATCACTAGCCGATCCAGTGCTATAAGCACCGATCAGTCCGCCGGTAATACTGTTCATACCAGATGCGGAGACCTTCAGTTTTGAACTTACTTCAGCCTTCAGACCTGTTACATCACCTGCCTGGCTGCCGACGATACCGCCCACAACAGCCTGATCAGCAGAGCTGCCGATGCTTCCGTCAATGGCATTGACAGAATAAGTATCAGCAATCAGATCAGATACGTTCTCACCGATAATACCACCGGCGATACCTCCGTTATATACCGTCTCAATCCGGCTGCCGCCGTCCAGGGTAAGCTTTAGCCCGGAGACGTTACCTGTGTTCTTACCGATGACACCGCCAACGGTTCCGCCGCTGATTTTAATACCGTTCAACAGCTTCAAATCAACGTTATTCACTGTACCAAGATTCAAGCCTGCCAGAGCGCCGCTGAATTGATTGCCTGTTACAGACAGCGGTTCAAGATTAATATTGGATACTGTCCCGTCCGCCCCTATTACTCCGAACAGACCGGAATAAGTGAAGACTGGCTGGAGTGTAAGACCGTCAATCAGCTGATTGCCGCCGTCAAAAGCTCCTGCAAAAGCATTTTCTTCCTTGTCGCCGATAGGAACCCATTGTTTGGATTGGATATGAATCGGATTCAGGACCGTGATTGTTCTTCCAGTGAAATTGAACTTGTCCACCCCTGCAATTGTACCATTAACAATTGCCGCAAGCCCTGCAAGCTCAGCTTCAGTAGTAATCTGGAAGTCTATAGCATCCTTGTCCTTCATGTACCAGTTGATGTTGGCATTCACCTCATTGCCGACATTCCCGCCAGTATTAGCCTCACGGTTCACTTCAGGATATTTATAGCTGGCGTTTAGCGAGCCGTATTTCCAGGCGCCGGTGAAATCCCAGCCGGACAATTCAGGGAATACGGTTCGATCCTTCAGTGTAGCTGAAAGAATGGTAGTCAGCCGTACATGCACGTTCAACCATCGGTGGTTGCCCTCTGCAAAATCCGGCAGATCCTTGTTGATGTTCAGTGAATCATCTTTTATATAGTAGGTTTTGTATAATAGCTCTTTGCTTGGATTATCATAACGTCCCGCAAATCCGCCTGCATAAGCGCCTGTTCTAGTTGATACTTCCGCTGCGGAATAGGCGTTAGTTACTTTACCGTCTTTAATTCTGCCGATAAAGCCGCCGGCATACGAATTGGCTGCAGTTGCAGAGACGCTCTTAGCCACGTAAGAGTTCTTCACGGAACCGCCGGTAAGCTCACCAATCAGACCTCCAACATTTGTGTAGACACCTTCTGCTGTAATTTTTGAAGACGTATACGATTGCTCCACTGTTCCTGCACTGTTACGCCCGATCAGGCCTCCCAGGAAGACGGATTGGCTGGCCGTTCCAGTAGCTTTACCCGTAACATCAATATCGATATAAGAGCCTTTCACTGCTCCGGTATTCTCACCAACCAGACCGCCGGCCAGTGTTCCCGCACCTTCTATGGTCAGATTCGCATTGGAATACGTGTAATACAGCGTTCCTGTGTTAATTCCTGCCAACCCACCAAAGATAACATTATTTCCTCTGGAGGAGACAGAAATTTTATCTGTGATGCTGTTGTTGGCAATCAGAGTGCGGTTCTCACCAACCATACCGCCGAGCTTAGAATTCGGTGCCGTTACTGCGATGCTTCCCTGCGTACGGCTGTTCTGAAGAGAGCTTACTGCAGTTCCCGGATTCAGTACAGGGTCACCTGTACGGGCATCGTTGAGGCCGGCAATCCCCCCGATTGTAGAGTTTGCTGCTGTAGCATTCACCTTAAGGCTAAGACCAGTGATGTAACTGTTTGTGATAACTGCTGAATCTGTACCCAGATTATAGCCGGTCATCCCTCCTGTAGTTGCAGCAGGTCCATTAATCGTAAGGTTCAGTGCTTTACCGACCAGACGCTCAATTCTGGATTTGTCATTATATCCGACAAACCCGCCGGTATATCCGTTTGCTGCTTCTTTTGTTGTATTAAGAAGTAAATTCTCCAGATTGATAGTAGTAGCGTCTCCGCTTAGGGTGCTGTTCTCCAGAACACCGGCTAAGCCCCCTGCTTTCACATTTGCTGTCTTCACTGAGATGCTGGCATAATCCGGTACTGTGGCACCCACTACAGGATTAACAATATCGGTAGCTGTGGCATACCCGACCAGACCGCCTGCTTTGATATCCGGCGCGTTAACAGTAAGAATCGCTTCCTCACCGGCATGAAGTACCGGAGTAGTAATGCTGGCACGGTTTGATGCGTCTGCACCTGCCGAACGGCCGGCAATCCCCCCGGCCTCAGTCCGTGCGCCTTCTGCAGTAATATTTACTACATGCGCAGTCGCATCTGTCAGAGATCCGGTATTAAGACCGGCAACCCCGCCCAGCAGTGCGTCAGTACTCTGAGAGTTAAGGGTGATGTTTTCAGCTAATACATAAGGAGCTGCCCCGTGGTTCTCTCCGAAGATTCCCCCAACATGTGCTGATGTTCCTTTAGCATTAACCGTAATCCGGCTTACTTCAATATACATTGCTGATGAACGGCTTATCCCGATTGCACCGCCGGCAATGCTATTATCTGCATTCAGATCTATCAAATAATCCTGTACAACAACAGGAGCCTCTTTGGTCCCGATCACGGCCAGCGCGTTCAGTTTTCCTGCAACTGCTCCAAGCGTATAGGCGCTTTTTCCGCTTTCGTTAAGAAGTCCTACTCTAGCTGCACGGCTGTCTGTAAGCGCCAGCGCTTTGTCATTGATACCGACCAGACCGCCGAGTGTAATATTGTCTGCACCAGCAGAAGTATTACTAACGGCCGCCTCAATAATCAGGCTTTTATAATCTGAAGATTCTGAATCACCGGCAATTGCGCCGCTGATTGTACCTTGTGCACTGCCTGCGATCCCGCCGACAATACCTCCTTCAGATGTAGCCTTAAGCTTAATATATTTAGCGGATACGTTATTAAGCGCTCCATCCAAATAACCTGTGATCCCGCCGATCGTACCATCTGAAGTAATAGTTGGAATAGAAGCAACATCGCCTGCCTGGGATGCCTGAATGCTTCCACCCAGCTCATAGCCGGTTATTCCGCCTGTATATACTTCGGATGTCCCTACAGCGTTGATGCTGCCTGCGAAGGAAGCATTACTGATACTTCCGCCAGCATCATAACCAGCAATACCGCCTGTATAAATTACAGTATTACCGCTAGCCTGAATATCAGCTGTATTCTTATAAGCATCTGCTGTTGAATTATTCAAAATAATACCCTTAGCGGCGTAACCGATTAATCCGCCGGTGTAGATATTTTGTAAACCAGTTGCGGTTACAGCCGTAGCGTTAGTGTATGGCTTAGTCCATGTAACAGTGCTGCCTGCATATCCGGCAATCCCGCCTGTGTGCACATTGCTCCCGCCATTATTAACAATAGCTGCAGTATTGTCGAATGCAATACTCATATCCGGACTGGTTATCACACCAGCCGCGCCAAGCAAGCCGCCTGCATATGTTGCGTTTGCGGCAGGAGCCTCAATAGTAACCGGTCCGCTATTGCTGGTTGCGTCTGAGAATACTGCCGTATTGTCAATTTTACCGATAATGCCTCCCGCATAGACAGTAGAACCACCATTTACAGTAACTGGAGTAACGTTACTGATAACGGTGTTTTCATCATTGAGGAACAGCGCACCGATGGCATAACCTGCAATACCTCCGGCGTAGACGGTATCCCCGCCTTGTGCGTTAGCAAGCACAGAGCCTGAGTTGGTGACCTTTTTGATATTCAATCCTGCTGCATCTCCGTAGCCTACAATTCCGCCGGCTGCCGAAGAACCGTTAGCAGTAACTGCACCATAGTTGAAAGAGTTGGCAATAGAGCCTTCCCCCATCCCTACAATCCCGCCTGCATACGCAGTGAAGGGAGCACTATCCGTTGTAACAGTAATGTAGTTGTTGATGTCATAAACGATACTGGAACCGGACATTTTTCCGACTGCCGCTCCTGCATAGACATCATAGGTAACACTTGTTACACTGATCGATCCGTTATCCCGGAACTGAAATCCCCCAACGGTACCTCCAATCATATTACCTACCAGCCCCTGGTAGGACAGATCAGGCTTAACGTTCATCCCGGAAATTTCGATTATTTGTCCATCCTTTGAAATGAGCGTTCCACGAAAAGGGTAATCGCCGGTTCCAATAGGTACCCATAGATATCCGCTCAAATCAAGGTCTTGGTCTACTTCCAAAATTTTGCCGCTGAGACCATTAATCTTATTTCCATTGTCATCCGTATCTTCATTTACCAGCTTCGCCACCCCAGCGAGCTTCCGAACTGAATCAATCTTAAAAGTCGTATAGTCCGGGTCGTACCATGACGTCTCTGCCGTGGTTAACCAGGTTTGGCCGTCAGCTTTGGCCATCAAACCGCCGGTAACTGCCGCGATAGTCAGTACGATCAGTACAACCGCCAACCCGAGGATTGATTTTTTCTTTATTGCCATCATGACACCACCTTAAAATAGGAATGTAATTCAATACAGCAGGATACCCACACCAGTTCTTTAACTGGTGCGGGCCCTCTGATCTATTGTTTGTCTGTAATATACTGGCTGAGTCTAATTGCAATAACTGCAGCTTCGGCACGGGTTAATACGCCGGATGGATTAATGCTGCCATCAATACCACGGATGATGCCGTATTTGATGCTGAGCGCGGTCGATTGCTTAGCCCAGGCCGGGATTGAATCTTTATCTGCGTAGGTACTGAGTAATTGCGTAGCTTCCGCATCACTAAGGACCTCACCGTCGGCACTGACTACATTCAGCAGTCTTCCAACCATCGTCATTGCTTCCATTCTTGAAACAGTATCTTGAGGAGCATATTTACCGGTACTTTGTCCGGTGACGATACCAAGTCCGGCTGCAATGGATACACTGCGGTTATACCAGCTGCCTGCTGACACATCCGTGAAGTTCTGACCGGTGAACGTATTGTTCATAAGACCTGCTACTCTAAGCAGAATAGTCGGCAGCTCTGCACGGGTAACTTGTGCCTGAGGAGCAAAGCTGTCAGCTGATTTACCCAGCACAAACAGTTTGCCGGAAGCTTCATTAATTCCCGCTGCTCCCCAGAAGCTGCTGGATACATCTTTGAAGAGCTTGCTGTTGTTAATAAAGAACAGGCTGCCTTCTCCCGTAATCTGCATATCCAGATTATTTCCGCTGCTATCCTTCTTCCAAGGGATAGTTGTCCAGTTTCCTTGTCCATCCTTCAGTACCACCGCTGTAATTTCTGCTGCTGTTATTCCCGCAGGAATGGCTACTTTAGCCTTTACAGACGGTGTCCATTTGCCGGAAGCCAGATTGGCTGTAACTGTGGCTCCTTGTCCAGAACCCAGTACACTGAAGTTCTGCGCTTTCGCCAGTGCCGTCATTGCATTCTTGTCTGATACAGCGTTGTTTGCAACGGTAAGCTTGAGCGGGCCTGTAAGTCCGGCCAGGTTCTCCGGTGTAAGCACAAACTGTCCAAGCGGTACATTGACCGCAATATTCTTCTTCGCTGTAACAGCTTGCTGTACTACACTCAGATCCAGTGTTATATCATAGCCTGTTGCTGTAGTATCAGTGCTGCTGATCATAATATCGCCACTGCCTTCTGCAGCTTTACTGCTGTCAGTAACATGGATTACTGCTGTAGTATTATTCCACGTAGCATCAACATCCTGACCGTTTAATGTTACCGAAGGTAATACTCCAGGTGCAGGTGTAGGTGCCGGCGATGCTGCCGGTGGAACAGCGCCACCGCCGCCAGAACCACCACCACCCGGTATACTAATAAAGATTTTCGCAATGGTCATGGCAGACGAAACGGCCAGCTTATCTTTGGAAGTCCGCTTAGCTACAATAATTGCGTCATCAGGCTTGGCAGCAACTACTCCGTTTGCCGGCAGCAGACTCCAGCTGCTCAAGTCCGAATTGAATTGCGGAAGCACAGCGTCCTTACCACCGCTATAAACTTTGTAGGCAAGTTCCTGACCGGCCAGACCACCGGAATCAAGGATTAATTGAGTATGTGCGGTATCATTGCTGATTTCTTTTGCCGAAAGGGATATTTTGGAATAAATGATTGCTCCAGCCATCCCTGCCCCCATAGAGAGCTTGTCCTGGGTAGTCCGTTTAGCTACGACAATGACATTACCGCTGCTCACAGTAAGCAGTCCATCATCAGGAAGTGTACTCCATGAGCTTATATCAGACTTAAATTCCGGAAGTACTGCTGTGGCCGCACTATTGTATACCTTGTATACCAGTTCCTGGCCAGCCATATTACTAGGTGCTACATCAACCTTTGTACGAAGCTCATCATTGTTGACTGCCTTTGTTGAAACAGACAAGCCAGTAAAGACAATGGCCGGTACGGTAGCAGCTGCCATAGCCAATTTGTTCAGGGATGTCCGTTTGGCTACTACAACGACATCACCAGTCTTAGCAGGAACCTTTCCGTCCGCAGGGAGTATACTCCAGTCACTCAAATCCGCTTTAAACTCCGGAAGAGTAGCTTTACTGTCTCCGCTGTAAATTTTATACGCCAGCTGCTGGCCTGTCATATCACCAGAATCGGAAACAATAACGGTACTATGGGAGGTGTCATTGTTTATTGCATGTGATGAAATAACCAGGCTGCCCAGCTTCACAGGCTCAGGCACTTCAACCGAAGCAACCATGTAACCCTGGATTGTTACTCCATCCGCTACTGTGTACTCCCCTGTAATCAGGCTTGAGCCGGTTGCCAGGGCTGTAACGGTCGTGGTCCGTTTTTGGGTTGCCGCATCCACAGTAGTCACAACGTCAACCGAATCTCCGGAAGCTAACGAGTAGGTGATTTTGCTCATGTCACTCTCTTTAACTTCCACTTGCTTATACTTCGTCTTACCGTTCTCGTCCTTGCCGTCGGCCACTTTAAGATAAGCTGTCTTGATAATGCTGGTCTGGCCAGGCTCCAGAGATGGAACCTGTTCGAGAATCAGTGCCGAAGGAACATCAAAGCTTTCATTGGAAATGTTCACCACTGCCGAATTTTCATTGCCTGCACCATCTGTAGCGGTGAACTGAAGCGCAACAGTCGGATCAGCCGACGCTACCGGCACTTGTGCATTAAAGGTTCCGTCTTCAGCAACCGGCACTACCGTGCTGCCTACTTTCAGGAGAGTTCCCTTTGTAGTAGTACCCGCTACAGTGATCTTGTTGCCCGAACCGTCGTTAACCGTTCTTGCTCCGGTCGCCGGCTGGTCAATGTAGAGCACAGGCGCAATGGTATCAACGGTCAGATACAGCATGGTTACGGAAAGGTCCTTGGTTACTGTATTCGTTGCCCGCAGTTCTACAGCAAACGGTCCGTCTGTCTGGAACTTGGTCAGCTTCAGCGTACCCTGGCTTCCGCTTGCAGTATTGCTGAGTGCTGCCTTGCCGATTGACTCTTCTGCATAGAACGCTTCTACCGTTACATTCTTCTGATCCGAAGTAAACGTCAGTGTCTGTTCCGTTTGCTTGGTAAGCAGATTGATGTAATCACCGGTGTTCTCCACGGTACCTTGACCTGTCACATTCAGCTTAGGCTTAACAGGTACAGGAAGCAGCTTCTTCGCAGCAGCAACCCGGTCCGCGTAATGGTAATTCTGGTTTTTGTCATCAGCCTCGGTCGGAACAGTTGCTGCCGACACGCCGATTTCGTATTCATATCCGACTTCAAGACCGACATATTTCACATCCTTCAGGTCGATCGTGGTGCCTTCCAGACTGCCCAGCTCCACAACATCTGATGTAGAGGTTGCGGACCAGCCGCCGATCAGAATGCCTTCGTACTTGCCTGTTGCCGCATTCCAGTAAGGGGCAAGCTCGGCTTCCGTAAACAGGATTTCGCCGAAGTTGTCATAATCCTTCATTTCGCCGTCCTGCAGACGTTTCGCATCAATAATATAGCTGTGCTCATAACCGCTGTGTCCGGCTTTTTTCGCTCCCGGTTTGAAGGAGAGGGCAAACAGTCCGTTTCCTGCCGGTTCAACCTTCAGATCGCTGACGTTCTGCGGTGCATACGGATCAACAATCTCAAACTTCTGCACCGAAGTCTTCGTAGCGAAGGTAGCGCTGGATTTCAGCTCGGCACGCAGATAGTAGTTCCCTTGTCTCAGCAGTCCGCGGATATCCTCCGG
Organism: Paenibacillus sp. PastM-3; assembly: GCF_029893965.1. Classification (GTDB taxonomy): domain Bacteria; phylum Bacillota; class Bacilli; order Paenibacillales; family Paenibacillaceae; genus Paenibacillus_AQ. Next base: position 110,324 of record NZ_JARXXP010000009.1, on the reverse strand, counting down.
ATTACCCATCAGGGTTACATTGGTTACGTCAATGCTTGTGCTTCCGCTGGTTACTCCGTTACTGAGGCCGCCATTCTGGCCAACCGGAATATCCTTGGCAATCAGCAGACCCGGATCACCTGCTTCAAGCACGGGCTCTCCGTTGTCCAGCGTCGTTGTTTTCTTGGAAACGGCGTCCTGGGCCAGATACAGATTGATTGTATCTCCTTCAGCCGCATTGGCAACTTTCCAGGAAGCGTTGAACTTGTTCGCATCCGAGCTGTCCTTAGCCAGAACGATATCATTCAGCTGCGGTGCAGTCGGTACGTTCAGCAGCTTGGTTTTGACCGGGGAAACCGCCGTCAGTGTCCATGTGCCGCTATTTACCTTATCTGCTGGAACAATGATATACGCTTTACGCACATCGACCTGATCCTTGGAATTTGCTGCCGGAATATACTGGGTGAACGCATTGGCAGTCGGGTCTGTATTCGTGTTATCGAATTTAACCGGGAATACCTTGCCGCTTGCATCCTTCAGCGTGAATTCCGGACGATCCTTGGATTCATATTCCATTTCGATAACCGCATTACCGGTTACATCACGCATTGGAATTTCATGCACTCTGCCGCTGTTTTTAACCGTGATGCCGCCTACGCTGACGTTCAGGGAACCATTTTCAACGTATTCCACACCTTCGGCTACTTCGCGGTAGACAATTTCCTGATTCTCCTGCTCAGCTGCAGGAACAGCAGCTTCGGAGGTCGCTACAGTCTCAACCCCCTGTCCGATAACCATCAGACGCGGTCCGAGCTCAGGGTCATCTACAACCAGATGAATCACGCCATCCGGCAGCTGGTCTGTTGAGGTTCCGAATTCAACCCCGCCGCCCCAGTAATAAGTGATTCCGAGCGAGATCAGCAGAATGCCGATGCTGCCCCATACTTTGTCATTGTTGACTCCGAGGAACATGCTGGAGAGCGGCATACCGCCGACAATCGGCACATCATTAGGAATCTGGATCTTGGAGCCGATATAGCCTTCAAAATCGGTGCGGTTCTTCTCGAGATTCTGCCCGACGAAGATCCCCGCTTTACCGATAATGATATCCCATCCGCCGATATCCATCTCTGCCTGTACGCGCACGAACCATGGAGTTACCCACTGGGCTTCAAGCAGCGCTTTGGTCAGCATCGGCAGCTTGTCATCATCTTCCGGCTCTGCCATCGTGGAGAAATCCATCTTGCCTTCCACTTTCAGTCCGGTCCGTTTCACCGTAAGATCGACATCTCCGAAGAAGTAAGCCGGAGCCATACCGAATCGTAAGCTTACACCAGCTGACACAGTCAGCGGGAACGGATCATCCTTGCTTCCGCCGGCGATCGTATCCGCAAGCTCACGGACCGCACCGCGGATTCCTGTCAGATACGTAGCACCGGTGATCAGAATCCCCGGAGAAGGCAGCCCTGCTCCGAAGGCAATGACATCCGGCAGGATCCGGCCGTCTCTAACCTTTTTAAGGGACAGCTCAACGGATACTTCAAGCATGTTCTTAAGCTGGGCATCAAAGGCCAGTCCGTACTGGTTCTCTACCGGCTCTCCGCCGATATCCTGAACAAAGTGGGTTACTGTAATTTCACCGCTTGGACTCTTAGGCCCGTCATCATCCTTTTTCTTGGCGCCTTCCTTCTTGGGTCCGAATAAGCCGATCGATTCTCCCAAGTCAAATTTGAGCGCTGCGTCAATGCCGACAAAACCTTTATCATTGAACACAACGTTGTTAATTTCTGCATTAACGATCTTCATCGACAGGGAGCCGCCGAAGGAGATTCCGCCTTCTCTTAACATAAAGTCATTAAAAGAAAGTCCGAAGCCGTCAATCGAGAAGCTTGGTGCTGCAAACAGCGACTGTCTGTTGAAATATACATCCTCGATCATTACCTGGCGCAGCGGGTTCAATCTGTCGCCCACGCCTCCGACTGCCCATTTCAAGCTGCCGTTTTGGGTATCATCTTCCGGGTTCGTATTTTCTTCTTCCTCTTCTTCCTCGTCATCATCACCTGTGCCGGCAGATGGAAGGTTAAAGTTCTCATCCCCCAGCGACTTGTTGAAGCCGTTGAAGAAGTCCAGCGTCCATTCCCCTTTGTGGAAAATAAAGCCGCTGCTCGCTACGCTCAGCGTTCCGTCCCCTTTGATGAACAGGGTATCCAGGAACGGCATGTCATCCGACTGTGTGGTTCCGAAGATATTCAGCTTACCGCGGACAAACGCCAGGTCTTTACCTGTATAAGCTACAGCATCATTAATAATGGCCGGTTCTGTCTTTGTATCTACAATAACCTGCTCGTCAGCCTTGGAGCCGACCTGCTTGATCATCCCGCGGATGACAACAACCACTTCGCGGTCAATTTCCTCTTCCTCTGCTTCAGCCTCGAATTCCTCCAGCTCTTCCTCGGAGTCAAACAGCCTGTAGTTATAGAGAGGTGTTTCTTCAAGCGCTTCATCATCCATGAATTCACTCAGCTCGAACTCCGGATCAACGGCCTTGCTGGCCATTCCGATTACCGCTTTGGTCTTCTTGTATTCCGTTACTGCGTTATAGAGGAACGCTCCGTCTTCAAACGGCTCGTCCGGGAACAAACTGTTCAGATCGTCGAGCAGATCTCCGCTTACAGACGATCCGTTTGCGATGCCGCTGACATCCACCAGCTGCTTGTATACGACCATAATGCCGGCTTCACGGATCCGTGATTCGTCATTGTCGGATACGAGAATGGTCTGTTCGGTGGTGATGTCGTACATGGAGGCCATTTCCTCGTCACCGCCGGCATCGCCCTTGTAGTCAATCTCCACCTGGTATTCACCGAGCGGAAGCTCTGGTCCGAGGCCTGCTTCGATTACATTGCCGGCCTCATCCACTTTATCTCCGCCGCGGTAAGTGATTCTCATATCACCGGACATACCGTCATCAGTCGGCTGCATAACAACAGCATCCTGGACGTTAATTTTGTAGCGTTCACCGGTCACTGTCTCTTTCAGATACAGATCAAAGTTAGGCGCTGTCGTCTCATTACCTGTATTGTAGGCTTCGATGTTCGACAGATTGACGGTCATATACTTTACGTCTGTGCTGTACAGCTCATCAGGAGACATTCCGTATACATAGGTCGGTGTAGCCTCACCTATAGGCGGCAGCAGAATGAAGTTCGATTTATTCGACTCATACTGTGCTTTGATGCTTTCATCCGCCATACCCTCTATCTCACTTTGGGTCTCCGGACTGCGTGCTGTAATCATATATTCGCGGGTAGTAGGCCAAGGTCTGCCTTTTGCCTGCACCTTGAACGATGCGGCAATCGTATCACCCGGCTTGTACTTCGGCAGGATGCCCTGCTCCGCTTCTTCAGGCGATGCCGTTTTCTTGAATTCCAGCGTCCGGCTTCGCGTATTCTCAAGCACCGCATTGCCGTTCGCATCTCTTACGACGTTCCCTTTACTGTCAAGTCTGACGAAGTTCAGCCCGCTTTCGAGCGTAAGCTGCACTTCAATCTTGGAATGCTCCATGTTAAAAGCGGCCAGATTCTCCACCTCGGCGGTGATATCGAAAATGCCCTCATCCCTGTAGGCACTGTCATCTTCAAGAGTCGCCAGCTGCTGAATCTGATCTACATAGCGAATCGAGAATACTTTATCCGGGGCAATGATTTCCCCGAGCCCGTAAATGGTCTCGAAGCTCTGGGAACCACCGGCGGCAATTTTGTCCGGGTTCCAGTAGAAGGCGACTGCAGAGTCGGCACTTCCGTAATCATTGGTGTCGCGGGTGAAATCCAGATTCGGGTTCACCTTGTAATCCCATTTCGTGTTGGCCAGCCCGTTCCAGTGGCCGACAATCATCTCATCAACAATGTTGATGTTCTGCTCGGCAATATTGTTGAAGCCGTAGGCGACAACATTTGTCGCCTGCGGATTGGTCAGGTCCAGCTTGTCACGCATAACCCAGTAGGAAGGAAGCTTGTACAGCGCCGCATCCTCTTCCGGAATGCCCGCTGCCTGCGGGTCATGCACCAGCTTTCTTTCTACCATCAGCGGAGCCTGGTAGGCAGTGCCGATCTGGAACAACGGTCCGTCATTGGCGCCGACCATTGTATCCAGCAGGATCCGGCTGCCGACCTCAACGACAGCGCCGCTCTTGTTATTGACTTCATAGCGGATATTGATATTACCGGAATTCACCATATCCTTGCTGTCGGTATAGAGCATCAGAATCTGCTTGATCTCTACGCCTTTGATTTTCCACAGCATTTCGAGCTGCTTGGTTCCATTAGAGTTCTCTACAATCTTTGGTGCTGTTGTTTCGGAATAAAAGCTACTGTCAAACTTGTATTTGTTACCGTAGATATAATCTGTACCATCAATCCGGAACGTCGTAAACGACGTTTCCGGATCATCTCCCTGGTACAGCAGGTTCGTATTCTGGTCTTTTTTGCGTATTGGCTGGCCATCCACTGTACGGACACCGTAACGGCCCGTAGCATTATCCACAGTGACTTTGATGAAGTCATTGGCGATCGTGGTTGTATTCGTCGCCTTGGCCGCATCCGCCAGGGCATGCAGGCTCTCTGATGTAGACAGGAATACCATCACGAAGGAGAGCATTACCGCACACGTTTTTTTAAGCAGCTTCACCTATAGTCCCCCTGTTCATAGTTCTTTTCTAGTTCGTGCTGCTAACGAAGAAGGTCGCATACTCACGGTCGCGCTCCTGCGTTCTCACGATAATTGTGTACCAGCCGGCTTTCGGGAAAGTAACCTTGTACTGTCCGCTCACGAGCTGATCATAGGTGATTTTGGTAGCGATTGTTTTCATTTGCCCTTCGCGGTAGAGCCCTGACTGATACATCAGATCGAATGTACCCCACTCATTCACTTTGTCAGCGCCTGAAACCTTCATTGTGTTGTAGCCGCTGATCTTGAAGGTAATGGTATTGCTGCTGAACAATGCGGATTCTCCGGAGGATGCCGAAATCAGTGTATCGTCCCCGAAAATAAGCAGTCCGCCGTCCTTCACGACAATAACATCCTGCGTCGCAACGGTTTTATTGCCGACCTGGTCAGTTGCAGTGTAAGTAACCTGCTGGCGGCCCAGCTTCGTCAGATCAAGACCGGTAACAGCCACCTTCACATTTGCTGCCGCCGATACATTATCGGAGACGGTGTAGCCGCCGAGGTCAACGGCGAAGTTAAAGTTCTGCTTGTTCTGGGCAATGCCGACAGCGCTCTTTTTCAAGGTCAGCTCAGGGGCCGTGTTATCCAGACCTTTTACCGTAACCGGAATTTTGCTCGAATTACCGAGCAGGTCGGAGATCGTCATTACCGTTGAACCGGCGCTTTCAAATTCTCTTGAGTAAGTGAATGTGCCGTCAGCCGCACTGATTTTGTTCGTGTAGCTTGCGCCCGACTGAATCGGCTTGAGTCCCGAGAACACCATATTCGGTGCTGTCGTCTTGCCGGACACCGTCACTTTCACCTTACCTTGTGCGTACTCCTGTCCGCCGATCGTAACGATCTTGCTGTCAGGTACTGCTTGGCCTGCAGCGTCCACGAACGTATAAGTGATTTTATCCGCATCCGGCGCTGTGTTCAGGATATTGGTTACAGTCTCTTTGATCACTGTCGTATTACCGAACTGGTCAGCTACAGTAAAGGAACCTACACCGTTCTCTTTCAGTGATACGGTCTGATTCTGGCTTGTGATAAAGATCTGCTTCGCCGAGTTATCCGCCTTTTGCACTTCCAGCGTCACTCCGGAGGAGAGCACCACATTGCCGTTGCCGTCCTTAATCGTGCCGAACTCCTTGCTGCCGTCAGGCCCGTACTGGTACGAGCGGACAATTTTCACCTTAGGTGCTTCTTTATCAATATTGTTCACTGTGGCTACCGCTGTGCCGGTGTTGCCTGCGGCATCCTTGAATTCAAAGGTAAACGAACCGTTCTCCTTAAAGGTGTAAGAGCTCTTGCCGTTGTTGTTCGTGATAATAATCGGTTCTGATGGGTCGACCAGCTGTGCTGTAACATTGCTGTTCGTCAGTGCTGTGAACGGATATTCTACGGTAGCCATCGGCGCCGTTCCATCCACATTCTTAACGACAACATACAGGGTGTCTGTACGCTCGGCATCATTAAGATCAATCAGATCAAAGCTGTAGAAGCCGTTCTCTTTGACATTAAAGGTATTGCCGGTGCGTGTCGGTACGGTTGGATTCACCTTTCCGACAATAACCTTGACGCCTGCAGGAACAGCCACCTCAATATTGGCACCCACAGTTGCATTCACTGGGCTCGTAGTGTTCATGCTGGCCAGTGCATATACCGGAGCATCATCCGGCATCTGGGCCGGTATCTTCAGCTTCGCAGCGTCGCTGATCTTGCCGCCCGGCGTTCTGTACTTCACCATCACTTCCAGGAATGCAGGATTGGCTGTAGGAACCTTAACCGATACAAAATTCGTGTAAGGCTTCCAGTTCACCCAGCTTGCGCCGTTATCCGGCGAAATGGAATATTCATAGCCTGCTTTATCCTCTGTCTCGATGCTCAGCTTCACAATCGCTGTATAGCCGTCTTCTTCATCACCTGACAGATACAGAAGTGCTGATTCGGCTGCTGCCGGAGGCGCTTCTGTATCTCCGCTCGCTGAAACCTTGAAGCTTTCAGGCGTGTGGGAGATGACACTGTTGCCTGCTCCGTCAACGGACCACACATACAGGGTGTAATCGGCTACTTCCCCCGGCTTCAGATCCTTGCCGGTAATTTCAACGGCTCCGCCGACCGGAAGGTCTGTCCATCCCTGGGAGACTGCATCCGGTGCAGGAGCATCCGCCTTGACCCATTGGTATTTCGTCTTAGCGCCTGTCTTGCTGTACAGTTCAGAAATCGTAACACTCAGCGACTGCTTAGGCAGCGGATAATTAACGCCGTTCTTGCTGTAGGTTACTGATGACGGCTCATTATCAAAATAATAGGCTTTGGAGTAGTAATACGCCTTGTCGCCCTGCTTCACAATTAAATGCACATACTGCACACCGTTCTTGGTGGCATCGGCCGGAATCAGATATGTGATCTTCTCAGGCTCTTCTTCTGCCGCCAGCAGCATGGCTGCCTGATCTGTCCCTTCTGTCAGCTCAGCATCCGCAGACGGCGATGCTTCCGGTGCGGCAGTTGGTGCCGGTGTTGCCGAAGCTTCAGGAGCAGGTGTAGCCTCCAGTGTATTGACAGCCACTTGCTTAAAGCTGCCTGTATTCAGCAGGCCAACGGACAGCAGCTTCATCATTGCCGCCGGTCCGACCGCTGCGCCGACTGCCGGTTCTACAGCCGGATCGGCTGCGGGTGTTGGTGCCGGAGTGATTTCCGCTCCTCTGCCTTCACCTGGAGCAGGTGTTGGCGTTGCTTCTGCTCCGCCGCTGCCTGCTTCAGCTGATGAAGACGGTGAAGGTGATGGTGATGCTTCCAGAAGCGATTTTTTTTCCGTTATTTCTACCGGCTCCAGTGCCGTAAATTCATTGTCGCCAGCCGGATGATTGGAGCTGCCGGTAATGGCATATCCGACAAAGTCCGGTGTAATGCCTCCAATGCTGAACATGACATCATGACTCTGTACATAGTTCGGGTTGGACGGTGGGGTGAATTCAGCGGGCATGCTGTCCTGTGAATTCACAGTGACCGTCTTGCTGTAAGCCACATCCGTAATTTCGTTACCGGCTTTATCAGCCGCCTTAAGGTAGAGCCAGTAGCTGCCATCCTCAAAAACATCCTCGTAGGTTGACTGGGTTACTGTTGTGCCATTGTAGTTCGCCGGCTTCCAGTCCACATCCGCCGGCTGATTGCCGTCTTTAACCCACTGGTACTTCACGGTATCGATGCCGCTGTGCGGATCAGATACAAGGGCTGTAATCTCAACGCTGTTCGAGTTGTCGTTGCTCGGAGTACCATTAGCAATGGAAGGAACCTGGTTGTCCAGCTTCAGGATACCTACGTTATGTGTCCAGTTGGAGTCATCCTTCTTGAAGTAGTCCAGCTTCCATACATTTGTATCGCCGTATTGTCCTACCGCAACCAGTGCCTTGTTGTCGGCATACAGGATTTTTTCATCTTCCGTGCCTGGAGCCTCTGCAAGCCAGGCCTTGTACTGCTCATCATGCTCTCTGACATATTGCTGCTTCAGCTCGTACTGCTTCAGCTCACGCGCTGAATCCCAGGTCATGTCTGCAGTCCATGTGTGCAGATACCACTCTCCGCTGTTCTCAGAGGTAAAGGCTTCTGCCGGAGGTGTCAGCAGGTTCGTCTTGTTATTGGCAACTTGGAGCTTGATATCCTGGAACTCGTCCGGATACAGTTCCTCGGAAGGCTGCTTCGCAGACAACGCATAGCGTTTAAGCGCAGCATAGTTATCATCCGCTACGGAAGCGAACGGATCTGCCGGACTCTGGCTCCACAGGTAGTACACCAGGCCAACCGACGGTGAAGCCGAACCGGTCATATTCGACGGGCGGTAAATCCCCCGGCTTGGTCTGTCAAGGCCGCGGTCCGCAGTAACCGGATCATACGCAGGTACCTTTACTGCCGGATCATTGGCATCAATGGTAACCTTGCCTTTTTTCTGATAAGTCGTATTGCTGCCTCCGCCTGTTTCATAACGGTAGCCGATGATCGGCAGCGTATTGTCGATGGACAGATTCGCCCAGTCGATCTTGGAATTGACCAGCGACGTATCACCGTCCACATGCTCGCCGTCATAGTTGGCCGGCTGGAACAGCAGGTTACCGGCATAGTCCTGAATAACGTTGATGTCGGTATTGTCACCCTTCGCATCATGCGAAAGTGCAATGACCTTAAGCAGCGGAGCCTCTACCGCAGTACCGCCGGGCACCGTCATCCGGAACGTCCAGTTCTTTGTATTGGAACCGCCAGTGTAGTAAGCCTTCATGCCGTTATTGAAGCGCAGGAAGGTCTGGGCAGTAACCCAGCCTTTTTTAACAACGGCTTCTTCGGTCATTTGCACCGTAAAATCAATAACATCGCCTTCATTAAGCGTCACCCCGGTCAAAATCTCCGGCTGGATGCCGTTACCAACCTTTGTGTACTTCGGCCGCACCGCATCGACAATGACCCGGTAACCGCCGCTCTTATAGTTGAACGGATCGACTGTCTTGCCCTGTACATTCGGCAAGCTCGCTGAGCTGCCTGCATTCGGGAAGCTGATCGTCGCCATATTACCCGCTGCATCGGCAAGTCCGGCTGCCGTGAATTTCTCCTGCATGGTCTGTTCCATCGGAGGATTGTTCGGGGTTGTCCCTGCAATCTTCGGCTCCACCGGAAGGTTTCCGCTCTGGGAGTATTCATTCGGGCTGTAGGAGAAGGCGATCGAATTATTCAGCGTACTCAGATTGGAGGAGCTGTAAGTGGTGTTCTCCAGATACTGCATCTGCCCCGCCCCGGGAAGTCCGGTCCCCGCCGGATTCATAAACAACGGATGCCGGAGGAAAAAGTCAGAGTTGCTGGCTACCAGCGTTGTAGGCTTAACCGGCTCTGTGAAATTGTAGGCGACCGTTACATTTTCGCTCTTTTTCACATACAGCTCAGTCTGGTTGATTGTTGTATTCTCACGGGTTGCACCGTTGCCGGTGAAAGTGTAGTCTTTCAGCACCGGACGCTGCATGTCCTCGAATTTGAGGTAGAAGCCGCGTACACCTGCCGCCTCACCATCGTCATCCCCTTCACCGTAGACCCACACGTTAATAACGGAGTTTGGCTTGATAATGGCAGAGGCCGATTTGTTATAAACCTGGCTGCCTCCGGTTCTTTCACTAATTAGCGTCTTTCCATCGATGCTTATATTAATAGCAGATTGACGTGTCCATAAAAACCCGGAGTGGCGTCTCAGAACCGCGAACCCGGTCTTCATTTCGGCATGTCCGCTCATGGCCATTTCGCGCAAAATCGGATTGTCTGCTACGCGGACTTCGAATTGAACCGTTGCTTCATTATCGTTGACACCAGCAAAAATATCGCCGCCTGCCCAGTCATATTGAGCATCCTTATCCGTCTCAGTCTGTCTGAACCCTTCTACCTGATTGTTATAGAAGTTAATAAATGTATTGGTAGCAGAATAGGACAGATTTCCTATACGCGCCCCGCTCTTAAAGACCACTTCAATGTCTTTTGCCGCAGCCTGCACCCGCCCTGTCCACATATCAGGTATCAAAGACAGCAGCATAATAATCGTCAGACTTAATGCGGTGTATTTCTTTGCTTTCCTGCTCATCAGCAATTCGATGCTCCCCCTTATTGTTTCATCATTCTAAGTCCGCCGTCCTACAAGAATGGTTGGTGTTTAGTCTCTTTTACCTTGTGTCTGCACGCTCTCTCCTTTCGGCTCCCTTACGACGGACAAGAATGATCAGATTCAAAATACCTATTTTTTCATATCTAAAATTCATTCTAGCAGGGAGCTCTAAACAAACTCTTAACAAATCTCGACAAAATACTGTTTCAGAGGGGATAAAAGGGGGTTAATTACATAAAAATGCGTATTTTTTTCTTTTTCCTAGAAAATATTTTTGTTTATTCGACTTTTTATTTGTTTTTGTGCAAGTTTTATATGCCTGTAAAAACAAAAAAAGCCAACCGCTCGCGATTGGCTCTCACTCTATACTCTATATAAAATATTACTTCGCTACCGCACCCCGGTTAATCGCCTTGCCCACCTGCTCCAGAATCGCGGACATTGAAGCCGGATCTTTTACATCATAGTCATCGATATTCAGGCGCAGCACCGGACAGGCGCTGAACTCGTTGATCCACTGGGAATAACGTCCGTGCATATGCTCCCAATAGGAGACATCGGTCTGGATTTCCATCTCGCGGCCGCGTTCATTGATCCGGGTGAGGATCGACGGCAGGCTGCCTTCGATATAGATCAGCACGTCAGGATGCGGGAAATACGGCGTCATCACCATAGCCTCATACAGGCTGGTATACGTGTCATAGTCAGTCTTGGACATGGTGCCTTGATCGGCATGCATTTTGGCAAAAATCCCGGTGTCCTCATAAATCGAACGGTCCTGCACAAAGCCGCCGCCCAGCTCGAACATTTTTTTCTGCTCCTTGAACCGCTCCGCCAGGAAGTAAATCTGCAGATGGAAGCTCCACCGCTCAAAATCATGGTAGAACTTCTCCAGGTAAGGGTTGTGGTCAACCTGCTCCAGCGAGGTCTGGAAGTTCAGCCGCTCCGCCAGCGCTCCGGTCAGAGTCGATTTCCCGACGCCCACCGTTCCGGCTACTGTAATAATAGCGTTCTCCGGAATGTTGTATGTGTTCATTTCATAAGCTCCTTTAATTGTGCGGCGATGGTGTGGTAATCCTCCTGATTTTCCACAAAATCAACCTTATTCCCATCAATAGTAACAATAACCGTCGACGGCTCGCGGATGGCAAGCTGGGCCATGGCATCGTCGTAATCCTCGATCAGCTGCTGCAGATAAGCCTTGGAAATTTCCTCCTCAAACGGACGGGCGCGCTTGGCGATTCTCGCCAGCAGTGTATCCAGATCTGCCCTGATATATAGAATGATGTCCGGCTTCGGCAGATCATCGGTGAGCACATGGTAAATTTCACGGTATTTGTCCCGCTTCGTCCCCTTCAGCGTCCGTTCGCTAAAAATCAGATTTTTATAAATATGATAATCCGAGATAACCGGCTTCCCTTTCACTATATACTCGGTCACGGTGTCTTCCAGCTGCTTGTACCTGTTACATAGAAAGAACATTTCGAGCTGGAAGCTCCAGTCATCCATGTTCTGATAGAACTTGTCCAGGAACGGATTCTCTTCAACAATCTCTTTAATCATCGGAAGCTCAAGCTCAGCCGCCAGCATGGTAGCAAGGGTGGTTTTTCCGGCTCCGATCGGGCCTTCCACTGCAATAAAAGGTGCATGTTTCATTAACGCTGATTTCCTCCTCAGATACGGACAAAACTAAAAAAACAGACTAGGATATTGTATCACAGGTCAGCCGGCAATGAGCGACATTTTTCTGCAGAAACTTTTTACATGGATGGAGCGTCTAATTGTAAGTTAATGGATTTCAAATTCTAAGGAGACCTCTTATGAAAAAATGGACAAAATTGCTCGGCCTGGCGCTAAGCCTGGCTGCAGCAGCCGGCTTTCCTGCAGCCGGCAGCGGAGGAGCTGCGGCAGCAGCCGACACTGCAGCTGCTGTTGCCAGTATCGCCGCCTATGGGCCGGATCACCTGATCAAAAAGGACGGCAGCCTCTGGGTCTGGGGCGACAGCCGCTCGGTGCCTACACGTGTGCCGGGACTTGCGGAGGTTAAAGCTTCCTTTGGCCTGGCCGGGGGCGGAGGGCTTGCGGTTAAGCAGGATCTCTCCGTCTGGCAATGGCAGACCAATACCAAGACTTTAGCAATGGAGACTGCACAAGTTCCGGAAATGACTGGCTTGACGGACCTTGCACTGGTGCAGGGTACATACCTGGCTGTAAGCGGGGCTGGTGCGGTCTATCAGGCAACGTTACCGGACGACGGTACCTCGCGGGTCTCCTTCTCCCCTGTTGGCGGAATAGAGGGAGTAACTGCTGCGGGGGGTTATTTTGAGGATAATGAGCAAGGCTCCTGGAAAAGATTCCTGTTCCTGAAGCAGGACGGGACGGTCTGGACCTCAACCGATCAGCTTACCTCCTTCCAGCCTGTCCGGAAGCTGAGCCAAATCATCCAGCTGGAGAGTAACTTCGCGCTTGCCGGAGACGGCACGGTCTGGACCTGGCCCGTCGAGTCGATTTATAATCCGGTTGCCGGGAGCGATGTAATGAATCCGGTACCTGTAACCGGACTGAAGGATATCCGTATCCTACGTGATAACGGGCGCAGCACGCTTGCCATCGACAATAGCGCTAACCTCTGGTTCCGGGGAATGACCATTACCGGCAGCTCCGACGGCACAACCTTCCATGAGCAGACGGTACCGCTGCGCTTCACCGGAATCAGAAATGTAACGGACGCCTATATTATGGAACGATCTATCGTGGCTTTAACAGCGGACGGCAAGGTATACACAACCTCCATCGGAGAAGAAACGATTACTGCAGATGCAGTGTTCACCTTGCTGGCCTCCAATATTACCTCCATAAAGGGCGGCGGACGCCACATCATTATGCAAAAGAGTGACGGCACCCTCTGGGGCTGGGGCGTCAACAAAAACGCTCAGCTCGGCTACGCCAACTATGATTTCAGCTTTGACCAGCCGGTGCCTATGCAGAAGCCGATAGCCGTTACCCTGAACGGAGAGCCGGTCAATCTGACGAATGGTGTGATTACCCGCGGCGGCCAGAACTTCGTTCCCTTGCGGTCGCTATTTGATAAACTGGGAGCCATCGTTGCCTATAAAGAGAACCATACGACCACTCCCACCAATAACGGCGGCACAGCATCCAAGGTGGACAAAATAGTAACCATTACCCGCACCGCCGTGAATAAAGCGTCTCTCTCTATCTCCATTAATACGGTAAGCGGAGAGACAACCGTCAACGGTACATCAGTCACCCTCGCCACACCGCCGTTCATTGTGAACGGTACAATCTATCTCCCGCTGCGTTTTATCAGCGAGCAGCTCGGCGCCACCGTCAACTGGCTGCCGCTGCAGGAGGAGATTGCGATTAGTATGAAGTGATTCAGCCTTGCTCTGATGTAGCTCTGATGTAGCTCTGATGTAGCTCTGATGTAGCTATGGAGCAGCTAAAGTGCAGTTAAACAATAGTGTCTCCACTCAAAGCAGCCCCGTGTCCCGCCTAATAGACGGTGATGCAGGGCTGTTATTTTCATCCTTTATGTAAAATATGCTTCAAGGGGCTGCTATAACTGCACTTTCTGCAACTATTCGGCGCGAAAAGAGGCTATTTTTCATTTTAACTGCAGTCTGTGCAATTAAAAATCCCCATTTTGCTTCTCAGAGCCGAAATTGCCGCTTTTAGTTGTATGAAGTGCAGCTAAAGCCGTGGCGACAGAAAAAATGAGCATAATAAGTGTACAAAGTGCATCTATCCACTATCCACTATTCACTATTATCTACTATCCACTATCCACGAGAAATCAAAAAAAAGCGCCCCGCAAGCCAACTCCAGCCGGCTTGCGGGGCACTCTATTATAAAAAAGAATTAAGACAAACGGCGACTGAAGTCACTATATTCAAACTCGCGGATAATCTTCAGGCCTTCTTCATCGTTGTAGGAAGCAATGGCCGGCAGGTTCACGCCGTTGAACATATGGTTCTTGACCATGGAATAGATCGCCATGTCGAGGAAGACCAGCTTGTCGCCGTATTTCAGCGGTTCCGGGAAGGAATAATCCCCGATAACATCACCCGCCAGGCAGGTCATGCCGCCAAGTCTGTACGTGTACGGGTATTCTCCAGGCTGCCCTGAACCGATAATGTTCGGCCGGTAAGGCATTGCGAGCACGTCCGGCATATGGCATTCAGCCGAAGTGTCGAGAATGGCAATGTCCATGCCGTTGCGCATTGTATCAAGCACAGTTGCTACCAGATATCCGGTGTTCAGCGCAACCGCTTCGCCCGGCTCCAGGTAAATCTGTACATTGTAGGTTTCTTTCATATGAAGGATACACTTGATCAGTGTCTCCAGGTCATAATCATCACGGGTAATATGATGGCCGCCCCCGAAGTTGAGCCATTTCATGCCGTGCAGATACTGCCCGAACTTTTCCTCTACAACCTTGAGTGTACGCTCCAGTGTATCGGAGTTCTGCTCACACATGGTGTGGAAATGCAGCCCTTCAATGCCGTCAAGCTCTTCCGGACGGAAGTTCGGCAGGGTTACGCCCATACGGGAGTAGTTGTAGCAAGGGTCATACAGCGGCACTTCAATCTCGGAATATTCCGGATTGACACGGATTCCGCAGCTGATTGGCTTGCCGGCATTTTGCACCCGGTCCTTGAACCGGTTCCACTGGTCAAACGAGTTGAACACAATGTGGTCGGTATAGCCAAGCAGCTCATCGAATTCACGTTCCATGTAGGCCGGCGCATAGACATGTACTTCCTTGCCCATCTCCTCGAAGCCCAGACGGGCCTCGAACAGGGAGCTGGAAGTAACGCCATGCAGGTACTTGCCGACAAGCGGGTAAAGCGCGTGCATGGAGAACCCTTTTTGCGCCAGAAGAATCTTGGCACCGGTGCGTTCCTGCACGTAATTCAGGGTCTCCAGGTTCTTCTTGAGCAGGCGCTCATCGACAAGATAGGCAGGTGACGGCAGCGAGCTGATGTCGATATCGATTTCTTTCATTGCCTTACGCCCTAGTCCAGCAGCGTTGGCGAGAAGTCTTCTTGCCAAGGCAGCCCGTGTTTGTTAAGTGCATCCATGAACGGATCCGGATCGAACTCTTCGATGTTGTGTACGCCCGGTTTGTTCCAGATGCCCTTGATAATCATCATAGCCCCGATCATGGCAGGAACGCCGGTTGTGTAGGAAATGGCCTGGGAGCCCACTTCTCTGTAGCATTCTTCATGATCGCAGACATTGTAGACATAATAGGTTTTCGGCTGGCCGTCTTTGGTGCCTTGAATAATACAGCCGATGTTGGTTTTGCCCTTTGTTCTTGGTCCAAGGGATGCCGGGTCAGGCAGGATTGCCTTCAGGAACTGCAAAGGAATAATCTCCTTGCCTTCATACATAATCGGCTCGATCGATGTCATGCCGACATTCTCCAGCACCTTCAGGTGAGTCAGATAGTTCTGCGAGAAGGTCATCCAGAAGCGGATTTTCTTTACGCCTTTAATATTTTTGGCCAGGGATTCCAGCTCTTCATGATACAGCAGGTAAATATCCTTAGGACCGATCTCCGGGAGATCGTAGACTTTCTTCTCGGACAGCGGAGCCGTTTCAATCCACTCGCCGTTCTCAAAGTAGCGTCCGTTCGCAGTAATTTCGCGGATATTGATCTCAGGATTGAAGTTGGTGGCAAACGGGTAACCGTGGTCGCCGGCGTTCGCATCAACAATATCAATCGTGTGAATTTCATCAAAATAATGCTTTTGCGCATAAGCGGTGAACACACCGGTTACGCCCGGGTCAAAGCCGCTGCCAAGCAGCGCCGTAATTCCGGCCTTCTCAAATCTTTCCTTGTACGCCCACTGCCAGGAATACTCAAATTTCGCGGTATCCTGCGGTTCGTAGTTAGCTGTATCTACATAATGCACTCCGGTAGCCAGGCAAGCATCCATGATCGTCAGATCCTGGTATGGGAGAGCCACATTAATCACGACATCCGGCTGGAAGCTCTTGATCAGTTCAATAACCTCTTCCGTGTTGTCCGCATCAAGCTGAGCCGTAGAAATCTTCGTCTGGCCGCCATCCAGTTTCTCCTTAAGAGCATCGCATTTCGCGACCGTACGGCTGGCAATACAGATTTCTTCGAATACATCCGGGTTCTGGCAGCATTTATGAACAACAACGCTTGCTACACCGCCAGCGCCAATAATTAACGCTTTTCCCACAATTAATAACCCCCTAAATTTGCTTAAGTTATTAGTTATTAGCCTTGCTGCTCTGGATTCGTTTCGTTGTCAGTCGTTTCGTTTCATCAAGCTTGGGCAGGCTACATCCTATGAAAAATCAACAAGGCTGATTATACATAAAGCACAGCAATAAATCAATAAAAAACGACAAAAATTGATGCATAGTCTGTAAAATCTTGCGATTATCCTGTTAATACTCCTGAACGCATGCAAATACACGCTTATGCTTCATTTTTCTAAGATTTATAAACATATCCTGTCAGAAGAAGCAGCTCATCCGAACATCATATTCCGCAAGAAGGACAACTAGGCTATTGTATCACAGCAGCGCCTTTCTTCATACGAATTTATTTTACAACCAAACAGCAGGCTCACCTCCGGATTCAGGCGCATAAATTAACCTTACCCGTTTTGGCTTGTCTGCTAACTGCTTCCAGTACCGCCCTTCGCGCCATTTTGCCGTTATCTGTGTTATTCTCCATTAGTAGTATGTGTAACAGCGGGAATCCAATACCTTCTTAACTGCTTCTGCTATATTTGAAAAAAAGAGCCCAGGCGCGCTGAAGCTCAGCGTCCTGGACTCTGCTTGTGATCTTATTTCACACGTGCCTTGAACAGCAGCAGGATGAAATAAGGTACGCCTATAATGGAGATAACGATGCCTACCGGCAGCTGCGCCGGTGCAAATACGGTTTTGCCGATGAAATCTGCCAGCACCACCATCAGCATCCCGATCATGCCGCATAAAGGAACAATGTACCGGTAAGCATTGCCGATCAGGCGCCTCGCGATATGCGGGGCAATCAGCCCGACAAAGCCGATGCTGCCTGATACAGAGACACAGGCACTGACCAGCCCGACGCAGCAGAGCAGCAGGATCTGTCTTTCACGGCCGGTTGCAACGCCCAATCCCTTAACACTGACTTCGTGAAGCTGCATCAGGTCAAGCACTGCCCCCCTCCGCCAGATGACCGGAGTCAGGATGATCAGCCAGGGCAGAGTGGATAATATCTGCCGCCAGTTCGCATTGTTAATGCTTCCGGCCAGCCAGACGGTGGCCATTTCGAAATTTTGCGGGTCCATCTTGAGCGAGATGTACAGTGTAACCGCCCCGAAGCCCGAGGCCAGTGCGATTCCGACCAGAATCAGCTGCTGCGGATGGAACTCGCCGTGCTGCCTCGCGAACAGGAACAGCAGCACAACTGCGACCAGTCCGCCGATGAAGCCGAACACCGGCATGGACATGACCGACAACCAGGCCGGAGCCTGCATAGTGCCTGCAGTGAAGAACATAAACAATACCACGAATGCTCCGGCGGCGGCATGGATACCCAGAATACCCGGATCAGCCAGCGTATTACGGGTGATTCCCTGAAGGACAGCACCGGCGATGCCGAGCCCGAAGCCGACGAGTGCGCCGAGTACAATGCGGGGCAGGCGGAATTCGAAAATCACAAGATCATAATCCTCAACAGGATTAATCCGCAGCAGTGTGCGGAACACATCCTTAACGGTAAGATCAAACGTCCCGTTGGTCAGGCTGACATATATTCCGGCCAGCGTCAGCAGGCTGAGCAGCAGAAACAGCGGCCAGAATCTCCGCTGCTTGGACTTCGGTGCAAGAGAAGGCTTATTCATGCCTGGCTGCCCCCTCTCGTCTTCACAAGATACAGGAAGAACGGCACCCCGAACAGGGCTGTGACCACGCCGACCGGTGTTTCGAACGGATAATTGATAAACCGGCTGATCAAATCGCACGCCGCCAGAAATAGTGCTCCGAAAAACGCGGCAAACGGCACGATTTTGCGGTAATCCTGCCCGATTAACAGCCGCGTAATATGCGGGATAATCAGGCCGACAAAAGCAATTTTACCGGCGATGGCGACCGAGATGCCTGTCAGAAGCACAACACTCAGCATCGTAAGCCCCTTAACGGCAGTCACCTTGAGACCGAGTCCTGCGGCTGTTTCCTCACCTAGCGACAGCATGGTTACCGGCCGGGACATGAGCATGCCCAGCGTCAGCCCGACAACCGCAAACGGAATGGCAAGCTTGATCACCGCCGGGTCCATCATATGCAGCCTGGCGTTATACCAGAAGCTGATATCCTGCGACACCTGAAAATAGACCGACAACGCCTGGGACACTCCGCCAAGGAAGGTACCGATGATTGTGCCGAGTACGGCCATCGTCAGCGGGGAAGCACCGCCGGGTACCAGCTTCGAAATTCCGAACACAAGCACAGCGCCCGTTGCAGAGCCTGCCAGGGAATACAGAATCATCGTCATGGACGACGTACCCGGCAGAAATACCATACACAGGGTAATCGCAAAGACCGAGCCGTCGCTGACACCCATAATAGAAGGTGAGGCCAGATAATTCCGGGTCATCCCCTGCATGAGCGCACCTGATACCGCCAGGAAGGCGCCGGTCAGCAGTGCTCCGGCAACTCTGGGGATCCGTGAAGTAAGGATAATCTGGTGGTCAATATTATCCGGGTCAAAATGCACCAGTGCATTCCATATCGTTATGTAGCTTATGTCTTTGGAACCGTAAAGCACTGATAATACACTGACAATGACAATCAGGACAACCCCCAGCACCAGCAGGGAGGCTGCTTTCAATCCGGCCGCTCGTTTCATCTCATCCCACTCTTTTAACATTCTTGAATACGATAATGATTATCATTACCGATTATAGCGGGACGCCAGCCGGTGCTCCATGGACAAATTACGGAACATGTATGGACGATTGGCCGAGGAACAGCTGCCTGATTTCCCTGATCATCCGTAGCTGCGCATAAGCAGACTGTTCACGCCAGGGATCGGAGGCCAGAAAATGCACCCGGTGCCGCTGCACAGCCGCGATCTTCAGCCACTGCGGATCATTTTGCAGCCGGCTCCATTCATTCAGCGTGTCACTCTCCCTGCGGATCAGCATCAGCAGATGGTCGGCACCGATCGCTGCAATTTCCTGCGGAGTCACCGGAATATTGTAGATTTCCCCTCCGGCATCAAATGCAGGCTTCAGCTGCAGCTCCTGGTAGATCATGCTGGCCATGCTGCGGCTGCAATGCAGGTACAGCTTATTATGCAGCATCCGGATAACCACCACCGATTCACTGCCGATCTGGGCATGCAGCTGTTCCCTGACCTGCCCCGCCTCCCAGTCGAAAGCGGCCAGCCATTGCTCCGCCTGCCAGGATTCCCCCAGCAGCTCTGCCAGCTCCAGAAAGGGGCTGCGCCAGTCAGCCGGCTCGGAGGACAGATAATGGACAGATGCAAGCTGCTCAAGGGCCGCCTTCTCCTCCGCCTGCAGCGATTCCTCAGCCAGAATGAGATCGGCGGATACCTGCCGCAGCACCTCCAGATTGGCCTGCCAGTCCTGGTTGCTGCGGTAAGCGCTGATATGAACGGGAATTTCATTGCGGTAGTTCATGTAATAGTACTCCGTCCACTTGGGATGGAGTGCCGCCGCATACGGCATCAGATTTAATGGAAGCAGCTGCCCCAGCAGCGAGGAAGAGTAGGCTACCAGCTTGCGCCGGCGGCTCTTCATGTAGACTGCCGGAGGCACTCCGATCATCTTTTTGAATTTGCGGCTGAAATAGAATTCGTCAGCGTACCCGACCTGATGGGCGATATCCCGCAGCTTGGCGCCACTCTCCGCCATCAGGCGTTTGGCCTGCTGGAGCCTCAGCTCGGTGGCATAATCCAGGGCGCTTTTGCCGTATTTCCTTTTGAACAGGTCGTTGAAATATTTGGGGCTGAATTCGGCAGCCTGGGCCAGTGACTGTGAGGTCAAATCCCGGGTAAAATGCTCTTCTATGTATTTCTTGGCTTGCTCCAGCGCATAATTCGTATCCCGGGGACGCTGCCAGCTGCTTACCCGGACATTGTAGAGCAGCTCCTGAAAAGCGATCTGTGCCCGGAAGCTTACCTTGCGCTGCTCCATTTCCTCCCTTTGCGCCAGCTCATTGCATAAGGTCAATATAAAGGGCATCGGGATCTGTGCCAGCTGGCCGGTCTGCGGAAGCAGCTGCGCATCCTTAAGGAGACGGCTTCCTTCGTCCGCTGCACCGTACTGATAGACGTTAAAATAAAACACATACATCTCCAGGCTCCCTGACTGCTCCACAGCTCCGAAGGTCTGCCCTGGAAGACAAAGACTGACCGAGCCTGCTGCCAGCTCCAGGAGTCCGGTATCCGCCAGAAGCTGCACCGTACCGCCGGTTACTACAATCAGTGCATAGGATAAGACAAGCTGCTGGGGCAGGTGTATCTCGTCGCTCCCCTTCAGCACTTGAACCGACAACAGCCGGAAGGCCAGCCCGTCCCAGTCCATCGGCTGACCCGCCTGCTCAATCATCTTCTCTTGCAACATCGACTGCTCACCACCATCAATAACATTTCATTCCTCTAAGTATAATTGATAATGATTATCAATGGAATCCTGTTGCCGGTGTAACGAATATCTATTGCCCGAATCCGACCCGCGGCCGTTCGCGTTCCTTGGTTTCAAGCGCAACTGCACGGATGGAAGTGACAGGAATATAGAGCAGCTGATACTCCGTCCGGTATTTTACAAAACGTTCGTCAAGCTCCTCAAGCACCCCCTCCCTTACACTTGTTCCGTCCAGAAAATGTACCGCCACCTTCTGTCCCAGCAATTCCTTCAGCATGTACGTCAGCTCCTTTGGTTATAAACTTGAAATCACTTTGTCGATAATGCCGTAATGGAGTGCTTCCTCCGCTGTCATGAAAAAATCACGGTCCATATCCCGCTCCACCCGCTCTGCCGGCTGGCCTGTCCGCTCTGCAGTAATCTTGACGATCTTCTCCCTGATCTGCAGAATCCGTCTGGCGCTGATGGCAATGTCGCTGGCCTGTCCTTGCGCACCGCCATGCGGCTGATGGATCATGATCTCGCTGTTTGGCAGCGCAAATCTTTTGCCGGGAGCTCCGGCCAGGAGCAGCAAGGAGCCGAAGGAAGCCGCAAACCCCGTGCAGATCGTGCTGACCTGCGGTTTGATTACCTGCATCGTATCATAAATGCCGAACCCGGCGGTAGTCGAACCGCCTGGACTGTTAATGAACATCTGGATATCCTTCTCCGGGTCCTCCGCCGCCAGATACAGCAGCTGGGCAATGATGCTGTTGGCCAGCTGATCATCTATCGCCGCACCGACAAATACAATCCGGTCCTTGAGCAGACGCGAATATATATCATAGGAACGCTCACCTCTGCCCGTCTGCTCAACTACATAAGGAATAACACTCATCCTTCATACCTCCTTGAAATGATCATTAAGTGATAACTGGTAAACGGATGAAGGCCGAAAAAGGATACGGGAAACAGCCAGACTAATCTCCCGCAAAAAAAAACATGCCGGCTGCGTACCTTTTATCTGAAGATATTCGCTTATATAATAGAGGGAACTAAACACAAGGGTAAGGATTGCCGAAAAGGAGATGAACGAGCATGTTAATCCTTGATGAACATAATCTAACGGATACCGCAGCTGAAGAACGCCTGCAGCCGCTTGATACAGCCTTGAACCGTTATTGCCTGGCGCTCACCCGCTCCGTGCATGAGGCTGAGGATCTGGCCCAGGACACCTGGGCCAAGGCGCTGGGCTACAGCGGTTGGGCCGCCAGCCCCAATCCGCAGGCACTACTGCTGCGGATTGCCAAACATACATGGATTGACAGCCTGCGGCGCAAAGCTGCACATCAACGCGCGGTGGAGCGCGGGCTGCAGCCGGCCGTGGCTACAGCTGAACAGGAGCAGACTGGCCTAAGTGAGCTCGAAACGGTATTTCATGCCCTGGTTAACTATTTGCCGCCGCTTCAGCTGTCGATATTTCTGATGCGGGATGTGTTTGGCTACCCGGCACAGGAAACGGCTGATCAGCTGGACACCACGGAAGGAGCAGTCAAAGCCGCACTGTACCGGGCCCGGCAGGCTCTCGCAGCTGTGCGCATGGAGCTGGCAGCGGATGGGCCGGCTCTGGCCGAAGACAGCGATTTCCGGAGGCTGCTGCGCGCGCTGGCCGAAGCTTACGAGCAGGGCCAGCTTCCCGTAATGCTGGAGCTGCTGCGCCGGGAGAATGCTGCCGGGATTACAATGGCAGCCGGCATCAGAACTGTCCGGTCCCGGCACAGTACAGTCCGCACTGCTGACCGTGCTGGTATGTACGGCAGCGTGCTGATGATGGCTGCTTAACTGACCCAGGCCCAATTAACTGGCCAGCGGACTCAAGGAATCTGCATGAAAATTTGATTCAACCAGGGAGGGAAATGATGAGGAGCATATTAGTACTCGGAGGAACGAGGTTTTTCGGCAAACGGCTGGTACAGCGGCTGCTGGAGGACGAAGATACAGAGGTGACGATTTTAACCAGAGGACAGACAGAAGATCCCTTTGGTGAGCGGGTGATCCGGCTGACCGCCGACCGCTTTGACGCTCAGGCGCTGGCTGCGGCCGTTCACGGCCGGCACTACGATGTCGTCTACGACAACATCTGTTACTCGCCAGACGATGCGGCGGCGGCGGCCCGGATTTTCGCAGATACTGCAGGCCGGTATATTCTGACCTCCAGCCTGTCCGTGTATGATCCAAGCAAGCAAATGCTGCGTGAAGCCGATTTTGACCCGGCACATTATCCTGTCACCCTCGGCCCCAGAGAAAACTTCAGCTACCAGGAGGGCAAACGGCTGGCCGAAGCCATTCTGCTGAACCAGACAGCCTTCCCTGCGGCGGCGGTCCGTTTTCCGATTGTACTCGGAACGGATGATTACACGCGCCGGCTGCATTTTCATATTGAACACATTCTGGAAGGCCAGCCTGTCGGCATACCGAATCCCGATGCGCTGATCTCTTTTATCCGGTCCGATGAAGCTGCTGATTTCTTGTATTGGCTGGGCTTCTCATCGCTGACCGGGCCTGTGAACGCCTGCTCGGACGGGGCAATTTCGATTAAGGAGATCATCTCGCTGCTCGAAGCCGTTACAGGCGTACAGGCAATAACACCAAGCCGGACCGAAGAAAGGGATATGTCCCCGTTTGGCATCACTGAGTCCTGGCATATGGATACAGCAAAAGCCCGCACTGCGGGCTTCGTCTTCCTGCCGCTTACCGGATGGCTGCCTGAGCTGGCGGCTTCGCTGCACGCGTCACTCCGCGATCGCCAGTAACGGAGCTTCGTCTGCGTTGTCCTTACTGCTGCGGGCTTCCTCTATAATCAGCACCTGCCCGCCCTGCGGCTTGATGTTCTCTTCCTGACCGATCTTGAACACATTGATCTCCCTGAACAGCCGCTGTGAAAGCTCGCTGATTTCCAGCGCCTGCCGGGCGATATCATGAATGGCCTGATCCTGCTGGGTGCTCGATGCATTCACTTCCTGAACCCCTGCCGCTGTCTGCTCGGCAACGGAGGCTACGGAATGGATGGATTCGCCCAGCCGGGAATTAATCCGCCGCGTCTCCGCAACCTTTCCGTGAATCAGTGTAATCTGCCGGCTTATTCCGGCAATCGAGCCGTCTATGGCCTGGAAAGAAGCCAGCGTTTCCGCAACCTGGGAATCCTGTTCCTCCAGGCTTTTTTTCGTATCCAGCATATACTCCTGAAATCCGGCCATGCTCTCCTGCAGCTCTCCGATAATCCGGCTGATCAGAATCGAGGAATCGCTGGTCTGCACCGACAGGTGGCGGACTTCGTCAGCAATGACAGCGAACCCTTTGCCTGCAGCCCCGGCCCGCGCCGCCTCAATCGCCGCATTCAGCGAGAGAATATTCGTCTGCTTGGAGATTTCTGTAATGGAGTTAGTAATCCGTGAAATATCCCCCGACTGCTCTACCAGCTTCTCCAGTGCTTCATACACTCTGCCGATGGAGGAGCGGGAGCGCTGTGAAATCCGCTGCAGCTCTCCGACCGTCTCGGAGCCTTTGCGCGCGTTATGATCAGCACTGCCGCTGGTCGCCAGCATTTTGTCGGTATAGTCGGTGATCTCCGCCACTTCCCGTTCAAGCTCCTGCAGCAGGAGTGCACTCTGTTCAGACTGAACTGCCTGCTGGTCAGCCCCCACTGAAATCTCCTGAATCGTTCTGACAATTTCCTGATTCATATTTGCGGTAACTGTTGAGGATTCCTGAAAGGACCGTGAATAATCCGCCAGTGTGGAAGCAACCTGAACCGTCTGGCGCAGCATATCACGCACTCTGCTCACCATATGGTCAAAATGGAAGCTCAGCTGTCCCAGCTCATCATTATACGGGGAATTGATCTGCTGGCGGAGATCCCCTTCAGCGATATTGCGCAGCGCATGCTGCAGCCGGCCTACCGGAGCAAGGAACGAGCGTGTCAGCAGCACAGCAAGTACAAGCATGAACAGGACTACTGCACCAGCGGCATAATAAACTATCGAAACAGTGTGCTCCAGCAGCCTGAAGGAATCCGCCTGTGCCTGGTCGGCATTATCCGCTGCTGCCGTATAGAGCTTGGTGTTAATGTTGAGCAGCTGCTGATGAACAGCCAGCGCATTTGTATGCAGACCGTCAATCTCCTCAAGCACCGTAAGCGGGTCAAGGCTTGGATCCTCCAGCGTTTCTATCAGCTTCCCGACATGTCCGGTATACATATTGATTGCAGACTTCAGCAGCTGCAGATCCTTCCACGCGGCGGTTTCTTTATCAAAATCAACCTTGGCCACAGCTTCGTCCAGCTGCTGCTGCTTGTCCATAAACGGCGCTGCCAGCTCCAGGTCACTGGATTCGGCAAGTGAGGTCTCCAGGCTGTTCAGCTCCTGCAGCAGCTGGGTGATGGTCGAAACGGTGATTCTTTTTTCCATCTCCGACTTCTGGCGTTCCATCGATAGCTCCACCTGGCTAATCTTCTGCCCCTGAAGCAGGGCAACCCCTAAAAAGATCAGCGAAATCGCAGTAAAACTTAGAATCAGCTTCCATTTCATGGATAAGTGCAGCACACTTCTTTTCAAACCAATCATCCCTTCTGTTAAACCTTTGGTCATTTCGTTATGTATGTCATTTTTGCCACGCACTTATTGTAGAAGCTGGATATTAACGGGTCTGCGGGGTTATGTATGTGGAATGTAAAGAATCTGTTGCAATACTGTAAACACCGGGGTATGCAGCAACACAAAAAGGCAAGCACCGCGAGGGCACCTGCCTGAACACTTTTCTATAATTCAACCTTTTACTGAGCAGCACTCTCATCCATATACACGACTTCCCAAAGATGCCCGTCCAGGTCCTGGAAGCTCCAATTATACATGAAGCCGTGATCAACCGGAGCATTGAACGGCTTGCCGCCGGCATCCAGCGCCTTCTGCACCAGCTCGTCCACCTGTTCCCTGCTGGCTGCCGAGAAGCAGGTAATGACCTCTGTATGGGCAGCAGAGTCAATGATCGTCTTGTCCGTAAACGTGCCGAAATACTCCCGTGTCAGCAGCATCGCATACGTATTTCCGTTAATGATCATACAGGTTGCGTTCTCATCCGTAAACTGAGGATTAAACTCAAACCCTATTGCGGTAAAAAAATCAACCGACCTCTGCAGATTGGCAACGGGCAAATTAATAAACAGCTGGCCTGCCTGGAATCCCATTCGCTGATCACCTCATACATGGATTTGGGAGTGCTGCCTTCCATTATAACATGTCGTTTTGCAAAACTATAAAATTTAAGATACCCGTGCCGCAAAAAATGACCGGCCTCTCTCCGGCTGTTTGCGGCGCGGAATGCTCCATACTAATTAGTACTGCTGCTGCACAGCCTTCAGCAGTTTTGCCAGCAGCTGTGCGGTTTCTTCACGGGTTGCCGGCGCCTGCGGGGCAAAGTTAATCTTGCCGTCCGCCGCTGCCTGGCCGGACAGGATGCCTGCCTGCCGGACTTCTGTTGCAGCTTCCTGTGCGTAGCTGCTGATCGACGTCTGATCAGCGAAGCTGGCCGCTGCACCGCCGTTCACCGGCAGTCTCCAGTTCATCGCTTCAGCCAGACGGACAATCATCACGGCCAGCTGTTCCCGTGAAACATTGGCTTCCGGCGCAAATTTGCCGTCGCCAGTACCGTTCACGATTCCGTTTGCGCTGGCCCAGCTGACCGCAGCAGCGAAATAATCATCCGCCTGCACATCAGTAAAGCTGCCGGAGGCTGTATTGCCAAGCTCAGCACCGGCCAGTCGGGCCAGCAGCAACGCTGCATCCCCGCGACTCAGCTTGCTTTTCAGGCCAAACTGCTCTTCCGAGATACCGGAAATGATGCCCCGTGCTGCCAGATAGGTAATAGAATTCTGCGCATAGCTTAATGCTGTATCACTAAAGGCCGGTTTGTAATAACCGACAGCATACACCGAGAAATGCGATGTCTGGAAGGTCAGCTGGCCGGTTTCCGCATTATAGCTGCTTGCCGGCAGCACCGTCAGCTCACCCGCTGTGGATACATAATAAGCAACTACAGCAGCGGCATCTTCTCCGGCGGCAAGTGTATAAGGAACACTTACCACCGCTCCGCCTGTGCCGAAGCTGGAAACGCTCCGGCTGCCGGTCTTAACCTCAAGGCTCACTACCGGACGGCTTCCGATCAGGCTTGAGCCGGTTGTAAGATTTACAGCAGCAATCGTCAGGCTGACCTCCTCACCTGCAGCGGCAGTTTGAATAGCCGTGACAGCCGCCCGGTCCAGGGAAATCGTGCCGGTGCTGCTTGCAAAGGTTACTGTCTGCGCAGTGCTGCCGGCAATCTCGGTCCAGGCTGCCGAAGGAACATTAAGTGTAGCCGTCCCAGCAGTATTTCCTGCAGCCGTGCGGAATACCAGTTCGTCCGCGGCGGAGCTCTTCAGCGCCTCAAGGGCTGCTGTCACCTCTGCCGCGCTGACCGGATACGATGGATTGCCCGCCGCATCCGTTGCTGCTTTGATTTCAAGGATTGCCTTACCGTCAGAAGTACTCACTTCTGCAGCCGGCGTGGTCACCACTGCAGTTGATCCGCCCGAAGGGTTTGAGCCCGGCTGGCTGATTACGGGTTCTACAGCCTGCACAGTCACTTTAGCTTCAGCCAGACCATAGCCGTCTGCACTGTATACAGAGATTACGGCTGTTCCCGCTGTCAGCGGCGTGACCTTGCCTGTCTGGTCTACAGCAGCTACAGCTGTATTGGAAGAACTCCAAGCCAGCTCTTCCGTTCCTTCACCCGCAGGCTGTACTGCCGCTGTGAGCACTGCTGCTGCACTGCCAGCCTGCAGGGACAATTCGTTCTTGTCCAGGGTTACCTTAGTCACATTCAGCTGGTAGATGGCAACCGTGCCGCCAACTTCATTGGCAACCAGCACTAAGGGCAGTCCGGTCGGGCTGTCTGCTGCCGCAATGAACTCGATTCCTTCCGGCCCGGTGTCTGTCTCCAGGTTATTTTTCGGAGTGAACTCGCGCGTGTTTATATAGTTCACAAACTGCGGCTGCTCCGGAGTGGTCACATCATAGGTCATCAGACCGCCGATCCGCTCCAGCCCGATAAAGGCCAGCGCCTTCTTGCCCACCTTGCCGATTTTTACATATTCCGGCTCAGGCCCTTTTTTGCTGCTGCGGCTGTCCAGGGTAGTGTTGCTGTTGCTGGCATTGAAGTACGCCGGCAGCCTTTCAGCCGTAATCTGCTCAAAATCGCTGCCGCTGTCATATACCTGCTTCATGTCTGCAGCATCCCAGATGGAGAAGGAACGGCCTCCGTATAGATAAATGCCGTCATGCCCCATATCCGACATCACTTCAACACCATCATACTTTGTGGTTCCAGCCAGGAACCCCGCGGCATCCGAGTCCGGATTGAGCGAGCCTTTCATTTTGCCGATGGTGCTGGCATTCTCCTTGCTGTCCCATTCCGTTGCATCGCCTTCGTTGGCCGTGAACAAATAGGTTTTGCCGTTAACCGTATACTGGCTGATCCCATCCGGCATGTATACACCGAAGAACGGTACATTTTCCAGCTGAATCTTACCGTCATTGAGCAGGTCGAGCGCGTTGCCCGGAGCATTCAGGTTCTTCACCCCAAGCCCCTTAACCGACAGCAGCTTGCCGGATGCAATATCTACAGTGGCAATAGCGTTGTTCTCCTGAAGGCTGACATAGGCCGTTTTCTGGTCTTCGGACAGCTCGATAAATTCCGGCTCCAGGTCACGCACAGCGTCTTCTTTGGCGCCTTCACCGGTGATCAGCTTCGTCTCCGGGTCAACCGCTCCGCGGATGTGCACCAGGTCATCAATAACCGCAGGGTTATCGAACCTCACCCGGTTTACTGTTTTGGTCACTGTGTCGATAATGGTCACGCTGCCTTCTGGATCGCCGGCCAGCGTACGCGGCTCTGCTTCATCCGCAGTCAGGATATAGCGGCCGTCTGCCGTATATTTAACCATGTCCGGCTGAACCCCGGCCTCAAAGGTTTCCAGCAGCTTGCCGTCATAATCGAGCACAAGCACCTTGCCGTTCTTCATGGCATCGGCTTCCTGCACCGCTACAGCAATCCGCCTGGTTGCCGTATTAATGTCCACGCTGGTCAAATCACCATATACAAAGCCGCCTGTCTCGGACAGTGCCTCTACATTGATGCTGGTCTCTTTTTCCGGATGAGCGCCATCTTTGAGGTTAACCACATCTACAGTCGCAGGCTGCGTCGAACCGTTAACCAGATAAAACTTACCGTTATCCCGGTTGTATCTGACAATCTCGGCTACACCGCCGTCCTTATTCGTCGTACCTACGGAATAACCTCCGATTTTGGTAATGCTGATCAAATCCGTTTTGGGCTCAGCAGCAGGCTTGCCCACTTCCAGCTTGAGGATTCCTGTAACTTTGGCAGGCGTTGTCGAGCTGTCATAAACGGTATAGCTTACAGTAGATGTACCTGCTGCCAGCGGAGTCCCGCTGATCGTACCGGTTGCTGCATCAAGCTTAAGGCCTTCTGGCAGACCAGCTGCAGTAAAGGAATAGGGCTGTATGCCGCCGTACACCGACAATGCAACTGTATATGGTGAGCCTGCTGCTGCCGCTGGTAGTTCGGTGGTTGCTACGCCGAGGGCCGGAGCTTTGATTCCCCACGCCCCGTCTGCGCTGCTGTGCGGCTTCATCAGATTCATGCCCGCCGCATCCAGATTGTCGAAGCTGATCTGCTTCAGATCGCTTTTATTGTTGTCCGTATCGGTGAAGTCCGCGCGGCGCACCGATTTCTGCTTGGAGGTTCCCTCCTCCTTGCCGGTCGGATAATCTCCTTCGTAGCCGTCGATGGCGGAGCCTTTGTCATTTCCTGCTGTGCCGATCATGTCCACATAAGCCGCTGTTTTGCTCGCGAACGGATTAGCTGCAGTCAGCAGGTCTGTATTGCTCAGCAGCACAACCTTCATGCCTTTATTATTGAAAAGAAGCCCGCCCCACGTCTGGTCCCCTTTGGCACTGATGTCGCTCTGGAAGGTGGGGTTATTTTTGCTGTCGGTAATCAGGTAAGAGGAGTGTGCCTTGATGGTGCCGCTCAGCTCCAGCCTGCTCCATGCCCCGTTCATTGCCGGATCGGAGTATTGCAGCGACCAGCCGTTCAGGTCAACATCTGTGTCCAAAGGGTTATACAGCTCAATATAGCCGTTTGAAAAATAGCCGCCGGTAGTATCTGCATCCCCTCCGCCATAAACCTGATTCACAATAATATGAGGAACCTTTACATTATAAGTGCCGTCAGCATTATACGGAGTGCCCGGCAGCTGTGCGGCAGCCGCCGCTGCAGGGGCAGCGCTCCAGGCGGGAACAAGTGCGATTTCAGCTGCAAGCAGCAGAGAGAGGATGGTTGTGCCTGATCTTTTCAAGTCGTTGTCACTCCTATAGTTTATTTTTTAAATAACTATAGTGGACGAGTGTTTGCGGTTATGCTGATTTGTATCAACGGAGCGTAAAGTGCGGGGACATGCCGGCATATCCCGAAAAAAGCCTTAACATTCCGCTGACTCCGCTCAAATATTCACCTGTTATGATCAGGGCAATCAGAGCTCTGGAGGGGATATTATGCGTCTTGCCCTGTTTACAGACACTTATCTTCCGCAGACCAACGGCGTCGCCCGTACGCTTCAGCGGCTGACCGGCCATCTGCACCGCCGTGGAATCGAACATTTGCTGTTCACCCCGACATCGGCCTCAGAGGAAGAATGCGATGATCCGGTGCGTAAAATCTCCAGTATCCCCTTCTTCCTGTATCCGGAGTGCCGGCTGGCTCTGACGGGTATATCCTCGATTCAGCATGAGCTGCGTTCTTTCCGGCCTGACCTGCTGCATATGGCCACTCCCTTTAACCTCGGCCTGTGCGGGCTGCGGTACGCCCAAAAGCACAGCCTCCCGCACATCGCCTCCTACCACACCCATTTCGACCGTTATTTGCACTATTACCGGATGCGGGGGCTGATTCCGCTCTACTGGAAATACATGAAATGGTTTCACCGCACCTGCGATGCTGTGCTGGTCCCCTCCCAGGAGACAGCAGGTGTCCTGCGGGCACACGGCTTATCCGGTCTGCGGCAATGGTCGAGAGGGGTCGATTGCATGCTGTACGATCCGGCAAAACGTTCAACTGAGGTGCGGGAGCGTTACGGGATTGAAGCTCCGCTGCTGCTGCTCTATGTCGGACGGATTGCTCCGGAAAAAGATCTGCCCACGCTCATTGCGGCTATGCGCCTGCTGCCGGAATCCGTTGCCGCCGCCGTCCATCTGCTCGTCGTGGGTGATGGTCCGCTGCTGCCGGAGCTGCGGGCTGACGCTCCGCGCAATGTCAGTTTCGCCGGCAGCCGGCATGGCGGGGAGCTGGCAGAGCTGTATGCCTCCGGCGACCTGTTCGTGTTTCCGTCCAGTACGGAAACCTTCGGCAATGTCGTGCTGGAGGCCATGGCCTCCGGCCTGCCGGTGATCGCCGCAGATGCAGGCGGCCCAAGCGAGCTGGTCGCCTCCGGCCGGAGCGGCATCCTGCTTAGCCCGCAGCAGCCGGGGGCAATGGCCGAAGCCATCTGCCGGCTGGCAGAGCAGCCGGAGCTGCGCCTGGCGATGGGCCGGGAAGGCCGGCGGCTGGCGCTCAGCCGCTCATGGGATGAGATTTTTGACCGGCTCATCAGGGACTATGAGGAGGTCATCGAGGCGCGGCGCCGGAAGGACGGCGCGGGGATTTATACGGCTTAGCGGCAGGGAGGGGCAGCGGGAATGAGAGGCATTTTTCCCTCTCATTTCGCCATCCGGCCCGTTTCCACCGAAATCAGAGGCATTTTTGCTTCTCATTCCGCCACCCGGCCCGTTTCCGCTCAAATCAGAGGCACTTTTGCCTTTAGTTGCCCGTAACTAGTCTCTTTAATGAGACTTCTCCCTCTATTCCACCCAGCAGCGCGCTTACCGAACACTGTAATAGGACTTCTCCCTCTATCCCACCCGGCAGCACGCTAACCGAACATTAAATAATGCCCAGCAGTGCGGTGCCGGCGTTATGGATTTTGGAGATATAATCCTGCTATACAAGGTTTAGGCCGATCTTTTGTGCCAGATAGGCTATTCCGATAATCGCATTCATCGGTGTACGGATCTCATGGCTCATATTAGCCAGAAAATGCGACTTGGCAACTGTTGCTTCTTCCGCCAGATTAAGCGCGGATTTCAGCTCCGCCTCCTGCCGTTTAGCATCAGTAATATCCTCCGATACACTGAGCAGGTAGAGCGGCTGCCCCTCGGCATCCATAATCGGGAGCTTGGTGGTCTGCACATATCTAAGGTTACAATGCTCACCGTCGTCCGGAATAATCTCGATCTCGCTGAAGGTCTGGCCGGTGGCGAGTACTCTTTTATCCGCATCCATCAGCTTGCGAGCAATCTCCTCAGGGAACACCGTCCGCAAATCCAGACCCACCAGCTGCTCAGGAACTACGCTCAGGAAATCCGCACTAGCCTGGTTAGCCCTGAAAATCTTCAGGTGCTGCGCATCCTTCACCGTTATCATGACCGGCATATGGCTGATAATGGCATCGAGGAAATTGCGGTTATCCATAATCTGTTTTTCCTTCTGCTTCAGATCGCTGATGTCCGTCATAATTCCCAGATACCCGCCGACCGAATAATCAGACAAGCGGAAAGCAGACAGGGAATACAGGATATGTTGATCCTCCCCTGAAGCAAACGTTCTGACAATCTGCCGGTTCGAGGATCTGCCGGTCGCCGCCACTTCAGTCATCATCTCACTGAGGTGAAGTACAGCTGGTCTGACAGCTCTTTTTTCATGCGCTTGTATTCTGAAATATCCTCCTTGATGCCAACGTAATGCGTAACCTCGCCGCTTTCATTTTTGATGGAGGAGACCAGCACAGCTTCCGTATATTCCTCACCGTTCTTTTTACGGTTAACAAAGTGCCATCTCCCCCCTGCCTCCAGCATGTCATTTAATTGGTTATAGGTCTCACGCCTGGTCTTGTCTGTCTTCAGGAGGGACGGTGTCTTGCCGAGTATCTCTTCTTTGGAATATCCGGTCACCTCGGTAAAGTATGGGCTGATATATTCGATACGCCTGTCTTTATCGGTAATCAGAATGGACATCGGCGCCTGCTCAATAACATTCAGATAGAGGCGCAGCTTGTCGTTGTACTCCCTTTAAAAGAGGGCCCCACCCTTCAGCATTCGCGGAGTATTCTCCGGTTTTGCTGCAGGTCCTGTTCTGCCCATCTGCAGCGTCCCCATAATACCGCTGGCTATAATACCTGCGATGGAGAGCCTATACAGGCTGTCTATGTATGGACTTGAGATCATTCCCTTAATTTCGATAATATTTCTTTACTCTAGCTCTGCTGCCGGTTCTTGATAGTGTTGTTTCATTCCACTCTTATGCTATCTTATTCCTACTCCTTTTTCCGACATTCTTCTGCAAATAACTTAGCCCGGCCAAGTCTCCACCTGGGAGTTTGGACGGGCTATTAGCAACTTTTGGCCGGGAAAAAGAAGAATCCTGCTGAAATAATTACACGCTGGATTCCGTTCCCTCATAATGGTCTCTCGAAAAGTAGCGGTCAGCACAATCTTTGACAAGATATTCCCGGGAATCTTCATGTAACTTCAATAGCTGGTTTAACACAAAAATCCGCTGGACATTGTCCTCTGCATACATAAACAGCTGCTGCTTATAATGATCGATCTGCCGCTGGTTGGCCCCGGAAGGCCGTATGCTTTTTTCGTATACACTTAGCAGTTGTAAATGCAGCCTGTAAACCTCTTCGTCATTCATGAAAGGCATCCCCCTGTAAAAACAGTTCTTAGATGCCATTGTCTCCATCTCTGAATGATTAATACCTGTTAATAGAGTGATTAGGTAGATTTGATGAACTTCCCACTGGACATGCTGGGATAAGTTCCCTCTACTGCACCACCTTTATGTAATAATCCTCATAAGGCAGCTCCTCGCTTCTCTCCAGCTTGTGGTAGCCCAGCTTTTGAAGAACTGCGACCCGCTGCACCGCCTGCTTAACTGCCTTGGTTAACAGGCCGCTAAAGGTAAAATGCTGCGGAAACTGCTGCTCTACCAGCTCTATCATTTCAGATAACACTCCAGACTGCTCATACTCAGAGGCCAGGTCAAGTCTCAGAATGCCCGCCTCACCCTTTTCATCCCCCTGCCCAAGCTTCCTGGTGAAAAATTCGACAGTTCCGATTACCCGCTCAGACGTTTGTTCAACAATACTGAATCGTACAAACCCCCGTGCCCGGAATTCTGCCAGCCAGGCTTCAATACAACGCCCCATTTCCTCAAGCGTGTTCATGCTGAACCCGTAAAGGCAATTGTCGCTGTTAAACAGAGGGATAGATTCGGGATCACTGTAGCATCTGAGCAAATCCGCAGCATCGTCCATCCGGACTAACCTCAGGCTAAAGCTTCCGGTTTCATATACGGGGCAACTGGTATAAGGATCTGTAATGCCAAGGTTCATGGTAAAATCCTCCTTAATGAATGGGAATGAATCCATTATAAGCAGGTAAACCGGACAACAGCCTGTCGTCATTTACGCATATTGCTGCAAAATCATCCGGGCGTGGCTCTGCAGCCGCTGGCGCAGCGTCTCAGGCTCCAGCACGGTACAGCAGCCGGCGTTCAGCAGCAGGATCCCGAACCAGCCGGTTTCCGTCTCAGGCACACTGAATTGCAGGATCAGCTCACCGCAGCGTTCTTCAACTACCCTTGCATTTGGAAAAGCCTCCTCCAGCTGAACCCTCCTGTCGACAGGACAGGTAAGCTTGATGTCAATATAAGGCCGCACATCCTGATGGTCAGCAAGCAACTGCTCCGCATTCCCATGACTATGCATAATGGCCTCGCCGGTATTCCGTATCTCCCTGATCCGCGACAGACGGAACAGCCGGTAATTTTCACGTTCGCAGCAATAAGCAAACAGATACCAGGCATACCATCTGTATGACAAAAGCAGAGGCTCCACAAAACGGCTGGTCACAGACTGTTGTGCATCCGTGTATTGAAACTGCACCGCAGTCCGGCTGCGGATCGCTTCTTCAATAACTTCGATAGAGTGTAAGGTTCCGCTGCCTTCACGCAGTGTATCCAGCTGCAGCCGGAACGGCTGTTCAGGCAGAAGGCCCTCCGGGGACAGGGATATCATTTTTTCTACCGTTTCCTCTGCCCGCCTGCTGTTGTACCCGGAGACCAGTCCCTTTAATGCAGCCAATATGTACATGTAATCCTCTGACTGGAGCAGCTGCCTGTTCATTTTGAAGCTGTTCAGAATGTAATAACCGCCACTTTTACCCTGAATAGAACCAACCGGGATACCCGCCTCACCAATCGAGTCCATATCACGCTGAATCGTCCGCGGAGAAACTTCAAATTTCTCGGCCAAGGCACGTGAGCTGACCACATCCCTGTTAAGCAGGTATACCACTATGCCCAGCAGCCTGTTCACTTTCATCTCATTTCACCGGCTCCGCCATACTGAGCCATTCGCTCCCCAGCAGGCCGTATGCAAAGGTATCATGCCATTTGGGTTCACCCTGCTCATCATACTTAAAATAACCGGTCTCGCGGAAAAAGCCTTCCCGCCGGAGCTTCAGCCGTTCCAGCAGCCGCCATGACGGAGTGTTATCCGGATTACAATGGGCCGTTACACGCCGCATCTGCAAATCGGTGAATCCGTAATCCAGCAGCCGCCGGCAGGCCTCCGCCGCATACCCGCAGCCGTGAAAATCACTGTTAAACACATAACCAAGCTCCCAGGTCCGGAATGCTGCTGGCTGCTGCTGCTGAAAATACAGGTTGCCGATCAGCTTGCCCGAATCCTTCAGGCAGACGGCCCAAAACGCCGGATCACCGGAACGCCGCAGCGCCTCTGCCTCACACTCAGCCTCATGATGTACACCGTATGGCTCAAATTTCACAACATCCTCCCTGGAGAGGTACTCATACAAATCCGTGGCATCCTCAGGCTTGAATCGCCGCAATATCAGCCGCTCTGTTTCCAATACTTTCAATGAATTCACCTCATACTGATCGTTATGGGACGCACCAGTTCTTTCATCCATATTTTTCCTAACCAGTATAAAGGAGCGCATGGGTTTCTTCAAATGAACATATGAAGGCGGTGGGCTTGCGGTAACTCTGACCTTCTTTTCGCTAACCATCCTGTCAGCCGGCTCTATAAAAAGGATGAGAACGCTAACGGACTCAAATGACGTTAATTCGCAAATACAGGGCACTCGCACAGGCTAACGGACTCCACAGTCCTTATTTTTCCAAAAACCATGCCATCAGCTCGAAATCATCAACAATAAGGGCAACTGGGTCCGTTAGCTTGTCGAGTCACTCTAAAATCCGCAAATAACGGCAACTGGGTCCGTTAGAATATGATTCTGCTGTATAAAAGAAAAAGAGATGCCCGCCCGGCCATTACCCGGCTGACGGAACATCTCTTCTCCATATATCACTTGCGGATGCCGCTGAGGCTTCCGCCCTGTGCAAACACCCGTTCAATATTACGCTGCACATCCGGATCGGGAATGAGCGGCGGCGCCTGGTGCGGCTTCACGCGGGCATCGATAATTACATTGTCGCAGGCCCAGTGCTTGTGTACGATTCTGCTGTTTACACCGTGAATATCATGCGACGGGTTGCTGCGCGTAAAGGTGGCCCACAGGAAATTGTTCAGCTCCTCGCTGATAAACCTGCTGTCATCGCACAGAATGATCATCGGGCACTCGGGAAGCGCCCCCTGTGCTTCAATGGCAGCACTCAAGCGGCTCATTTCCTGCTCTGTATCCTCATAGGTTGTGAACGCAGGTCCCTGGAGTGCCACTATTCCCGGCAGGACCAGCTTGGCTTCACCGAAGCCTTCCAAAGAAGCCAGAACCTCCGGCACCTCTGTGCACAGGTTTCTTTTCTTATCGCCTACTGCGGCAAAAACAACCTTACTCCCCGTGTTGATCCCCGTTCCCGAGTAATCCAGCGTATCAATGGTCGTATTCGTCTGAAAATGAATATCCCGCCGCAGGTCAATCCGCTCCAGAATGTACGTCAGGAAGCCGGGGATATTATGCGTGCTGAGCGGACGGTCTTCCTCGGCGGTAATGAACAGATACTTGGCCAGGCTGAGCTGGCCGGTGCCCAGCACCCGGTTGGCAATCGTCAGCAGCTCGGCGGGCTGCTTCAGCTGCTGGTACGGCGTGTAGCGCTCGCTGCCGATTGCGAACAGCAGCGGATGCACACCGGCCGCATCGACGGCATGCACTTCTTTTACACCGGGCACCTCATTCTTGATCGCACTTCCGGTCAGCTCATGGATCAGCTCGCCGAAGGCGGTATCCTCCTGCGGCGGCCGTCCGACAACGGTGAAGGGGAAGATTGCGCCTTTTTTGGCATAGACCTTATGCACCTTCATTACCGGAAACGGATGAGTCAGGCTGTAATAGCCCAGGTGGTCGCCGAACGGCCCTTCCGGCTTCGTGTCGCCGGGATGGATCTCACCGGTAATTACAAAATCCGCATCCGCACTGACGCAGAAGCCGTCAACATAGCTGTAGCGGAAATGGCGTCCGCCGATCAGGCCGGCAAAGGTCATCTCGCTGAGGCCTTCCGGCAGCGGCATAACAGCAGAGAGCGTATGGGCCGGAGGGCCGCCGATGAAGCAGCTGACCTTGAGCGGCTCGCCGCGCTTGACCGCATGGGACTGGTGGATGCCGATGCCGCGGTGAATCTGGTAATGGACTCCGACCTCTTTGTTAATCTCATAATCATTACCGCTGAGCTGGATCCGGTACATCCCGAGATTGGAATTCATGATCCCCGGCTTGTCCGGGTCCTCCGAATAGACCTGCGGGAGCGTCACAAATGCGCCGCCGTCTCCTTGCCAGTGCTTGATCTGCGGCAGCTCGGAGATCTGGATCTCCTCGAAGCTAGGCGGCAGACCGCCGGGCAGCTTGAGCGGCAGCGCCTTCCGGGCGGCAAGTCCTGTGCCGACATATTTGAACGGTGCCTTCAGCGCCTTCATCGGATCATCCCGCAGAGCGATAACACTCTGGGAAGATTCCCAGGTATCCCGGAAAATAAACTTGCTGCGCTCGATTGTCCCGAACAGGTTGGACACGGCTCGGTATTTGGAGCCTTTTACCTTTTCGAATAATAATGCGGGTCCGCCGGCCTCATACACCTTCATATGAATGGCTGCCATCTCAAGATGGGGATCAACTTCCTCAGTGATCCGGATCAGATGCCCGTGCTTTTCCAGGTCGGTAATGCATTCTTCCAAATTGCGGTATGTCATTGGTCTTACTCCAATCTGCAGAAGAAATATGAACCTCTTTATTATCAATGAGCCGGGAGCCAAGGTCAAACTTCTAATGTGCTGCAGCAGACAAAAAAACCTGCCCGAACCATTGTTCAGGCAGGCGTTACTCTATAAATGAAATAATCAGGCCTTGGCAGGCTGCCACTCAGCGGTAAACTCGGCCACATCATATTCGTAAAAAGCCTGCAGCACCGCCTCCCGGTCATCCGTGAATAGCTGATCCGCCACGCCGGCGACCAGCTTCGGAATTGCGTTCCGCATTCCGGAAATCGCCGAGGCCGACAAGCCGTTGCTGGCCAAAGCCGAATAATTGAACACAAACAATCCGTGCAGTAGCTGCTCGCCCTCCTTACCCCTGCTCTGCAGGGCGAAGCCCGGGCTGAGATATGGATGTGCATCGAGCAGCGGATTGGCCGTTTCCGGCGGAGCCTGATAACGGTCGCTCCAGCGCGCGATGTGACGCTCAATCAGCTGCAGCTCAGGACGCAGGCCCGGATCACTGAGCAGTCCTGTGCTGACAATCAGAAAGTCAAAAGTAAACTCACCCTTGGGAGTAGTGACCAGCGCCTGATCGCCTGCCGCTTCCACCTTCAGCCAAGGCGAGCCGAGATGGAGGCGGAAGCCGGGCCAGGCTGCCGCGCGGGCGAAGGTATCGTTCGTCGGCGGCTGATTATATTTGAAGAAATGCGAGATAACCCCGTATTTGTCAGCATCCGCCAGGGTATGGAACCGTTCGATCATTCCCGACTGCTCCATCTGGCGGATCGGATTAATGCTGGGCAGCTGCTCGCGGCGTACAAACACATGAGCTTCAGCAGCACCCTCCGACAGCACATAGTTTGCATTGTCAAAGGCAGATGCGCCTCCGCCGAGAACGGCGATCTTCCGGCCGGCCAAGGCAGCAAAATCAATGGCTTGCGAAGTATGGGCATAGAGGTGCTCCGGCAGGCTGGCCGCAATCACCCCGGGCACATGCCACTCGCCTCCGCCCTGGATGCCTGTGGCCAGTACAACCTTACGGGCCAGAAGCACTTCTGACGGCGCTCCCGCTCCGGCAATATGCAGCCGGTGAATACCGTTCCCAGCCGGCTCAATGAGCTTCAGGGTTACTTCATTAATAACCGGCAAATGGAGCACGCTGCGGTACCAGCGCAAATAATTCATCCAGTCGCCGCGCGGAATTTTATCGACCGCTTCCCAGCCTCCGGGGCCATGCTGAGATTCCCACCAGGCGCGGAAGGTCAACGAAGGAATTCCCAGATCAATAGAAGTCAGATGCTTCGGTGTCCGCAGCGTAACCATCCGGGCATAAGTCTCCCAGGGCCCTTCCCGCCCCTCCTTGTTCTCATCAATCACCAGAATATTGGAGATCCGCTCCCGCAGCAGCCCAAAAGCCGCTCCCAGCCCGCTCTGCCCGCCGCCAACAATAACAACATCATATACATGACCTTCGGGATGCTCCAGGGGACGCACCCAATCTGCTCCGCCGTAGGCCAGATAGGAAAGATCGGTTTTCACTCGTTCGTTCAAAGCTTCCAGGCTCATCATTCCTCAGACCTTTCACCGGCATATTATCAGGAACCCCTTTATGCAGGCCGTTCCCATGCGCTTCAGTAATATTATTTGCCATATTATATCCGCTGCAGGCTGTCTTTTGAATATATATGTGAGGTTAATTGTCATTAAAGCTAAAAAACAAGCAAATGATTGTACATTTCAACCAAATTTCAGCGCCTGGTTAACCTCATCCATCATTCTTTGTAAAGTATCCTCATCAAAAAACAAGCTGGTCCCTTCCAGACACTCTGCTGTCCCGGGATCAAAATCCGCAAAGTCAGTGTCCTCTCCCAGAGAGTAAAGCTTAGCCTCTGTAAATCCCTCCCACTTCGTAATCACCGGCTGCACCAGCAGGTTCACCACATAGACCAGCCCGTGGCCGACATTCAGGTATAGATATTGATCCACCCGTCTTGACGGCTGCGGCTGTGCGGACGGCAGATACAGCTTATGGACAGGCTCTTTCGCCGTTATGTCCAGCAGAATAACTTCATTACTGGACTCATCCACAGACAAGGTCAGATTCGGTGCAAGCCCGGCAACAAAACGCAGTGCCGCAGAATGTCTTAAGGAATCGTCAAACGGCCAGCCGAGCGGCATTATTCCAAATTCAACAGCTTCACCGCCGAAATAAGCCTGCTGCAGCAGGGCTTGAACCTCTTTTACCTCTGCATCCTCATAAGGTTCAAGCTCTGTAGTATCGACAGTGTAATGCACCAGCCTGCGCTTTTGTCCGGAGTACCAGTGCTCACTATCGTTATGACGGTACAAATCCTTCATGACAGGTAAAATGCCAGTCTCTGTTTCATGGAACAGCCTGGCCGATCCGGGCTTCAGCTGATTCATATGTACTGATTCAATCCGCCCTTTGCGTTCAAGCTGTGTCACCACACCGAAATGCGGAGCCACCTCCCGCATAATCCGCTGCAGCATTCTATCATCAGGCACTGGAATGGTAATATTGAAATCCACATTGAGCAGAACACTTCCCGCTGTAAAATATTGGGCCAATGCGGTCATCCCTTCCGGAGCCTCTGTTGTGACTGTATTCATAAAAAACCGGGAGCGGTCTCCAAAATTCATGCGCTCCTGCCTGCTGCAATACTCCAGTAAGCGGTAGTCCTGAATCCATTTCCACATGGCTTCTGCCTCCTATCGTTACAGTATATAAGTAGAAATGCAACATATCCCCTATAATATCCTATTCAGGATGTTTATAGGGGATTAGGATGTGACTATTCTACATTAAGACTGTAAATCTATTAGAAACGGGCTACAAAAAATTCACGGTTAGCGGATACACTTTTAGTTGTCAGAAGGTTACCAGCTTCATCTCTTATCCGCAGCACATAGGACACTGTCGTCAGAGTAGAAATGGTCGGAAATTGGGCTACACCAAAATCGTCGAAATCCGTAGTCGTTGTGACCGTCCCGCTAGTCAGCGAGGCTGTCCAGCCGGTGGTATCCTTATTTACATTGCCTGTGCTTGTTGCCAGAACGACGAAACGGCTGAAGGTTTGTTTGATTCTCCGTTTTCTTTTCACAACCTTCTTTGCATTCGTTTTGCGGGCCATCAGTGCTTTCTTAGCCAGTAATGCTTTTTTTGCCAACAATGCTTTTTTCTCAGCTTCTCTCACTTTGCTTCACCACTTTCTTTTAAGATAGTGTATTTAATGCAATTTAAGAGCTGCCTGAAAGGAATAATGACCTACTCTCGTAAAAATGTGGTATTGTCTCCGTTTCATAGATTGGTGTCCGCCGGGCTGTTCTCTGCATAGGATGTGCTATTGGAGAGGTGAAGCGACAGACATGAGTGAATCAATGTGGGTACGGCATTACGCCGCCAAAATCAACAGGCCTCTAATGCACAAGCTGCAGAATTCTATGGGATCAGCTAAACAAGCTGCCGCAGTTCCTGTAATTGTCCAGTTCAAGCACAGGCTGACCCCGGCCCGGATGCAGGCTCTGCAGAAGCATTTAGGGGGGCATTCTTTTTCTGTAAAGCACAGGCTGTCTCTGCTGAATGCCGTATCTGCACAGGTTTCGGTGAAATGTCTGGAGCGGATCTGCAGCTGCGAAGAAGTCGGCAAGGTCTATCTGGACGGGGTCAAAAAGGCTTTCCTGAATGTCGCCACTCCTTCAATCGGATCGGCAGCCCTTCAGCAGACACGGGGGCTTACCGGAAAAGGAATTAACATTGCTATCATTGATACGGGGGTTTACCCTCATCCCGATCTGACCCGGCCGGTCAACCGGATTATCGCCTTTAAGGACTTCATTAATCACCGGAAGAAGCCGTATGATGATAATGGTCACGGCACACATATCAGCGGGGATGCCGCAGGTAACGGCTGGTCTAGCAAAGGCAAATACAGAGGGCCTGCTCCTGAAGCAGGTATAGTAGGGGTAAAAGTGCTCGATCAATACGGCGAAGGCTATGATTCTACCATTATTAAAGGCATTGAATGGTGTATCGCCAACAGGAAGCGGCTTAGACTGCGCATCCTGTCCATGTCCTTCGGCGGACCGGCAGCTGCTTCAGCCGCAGACGATCTGCTCGTCCAGGCAGCTGAACAGGCCGTCAAGGCCGGACTGACGGTAGTCATCTCCGCCGGCAACAGCGGTCCCTTGGCCCGGACGGTGGATTCACCGGGAATCAGCCCTTCCGCGATTACAGTCGGAGCGGTTAACGACCGCCGGACGCTCACCCAGGCAGATGACCGGATTACGTTCTATTCCAGCCGCGGTCCTGCTCCGGGCGGCAGAGTAAAGCCGGATATCGTGGCGCCCGGGGAGATGGTCATCTCCCTCCTCGCGCCCGGTTCCCGGCTGGCCCGCCAGCAGCCGGGACTGAGAGTGGGCAAATGCTACATCAAGCTGTCCGGCACTTCAATTTCTACGCCGATTGTCTCAGGCGCGGCCGCCCAGCTGCTGCAGCTCCGTCCATGCCTGGCACCGCAGCAGGTAAAAACCACCCTGAAACGTAACGCCTTCAGGCTCAACCTGAAACCAAACACTGCCGGGAGCGGCGAGGTAAATATGCGGTTTCTGGACTGCCGGAAGAAGCGGAAATGATGAAGCTGCGGGCTGTGAGCGCAAAGCAAGGCACGGGGGATGCCCGTGCCT
This sequence comes from Paenibacillus sp. PastM-3, assembly GCF_029893965.1. Lineage (GTDB taxonomy): Bacteria > Bacillota > Bacilli > Paenibacillales > Paenibacillaceae > Paenibacillus_AQ. The sequence goes on along the minus strand of NZ_JARXXP010000009.1, from coordinate 67,219 downwards.
TTATGTTTTCTTTTTATTTGGCTAAACCAAATCCACATACTCTACTGTTTGTTTTCTAAGCGTCGAACACTTTTGATGTTCGGAAACAATCGGACATAGATCAGATATACAACACTTAGAAAAACAGTATATATCAGCAGCACCGGCAACCAATATTGAGATCCAGATACTGCAGAGATACCGATATAAACAAAAACGAGCATCGTTGGAATTTTCCCGAGGGCGGTTGCTGTCACAAATGATACGAACGGGAGTTTAAACCAACCGGCATATCCATTGATCAGAGCGGCAGGAATAAATGGCAGCATACGCCCGATAAGAACGAATAGAAATGTATGGTGTTTGATATGTTCATTCCATACATGCAGTTTGCTCCTGTTATTTGGACTAAAATGTGTCTTCCCCCCTGCAGCCAAAATGAAATAAGTGAGTACGGCAGCCAGTGTCGATGCTGTTACGCTCAATGCACCTCCCCCCCACAGCCCGTATTTGATACCCAAAAAGCCTGAAACCAGCGCAAATGGGATGACCGGGACCATGGCAAGCACAGAAGAAAGCAGCAGGATAATGGGCCAACTGCCGGGGGCCAGGTTATCCAGCCAGGGGAGCACATTATCTTTTATTACATAGATCACACCAATCAGAATTAAATAGAAGGTTACTGCAGCTATCTTACGAGTAAACATCCTTTCCTAGTCGACTCCCTTCTCTCTTTATTGTGTGGCCACACTTTCGATGTCAGCCCGCAATACCCATATCAAGTCTTATCCCTAATATATAAACGCCAATGACACGTATCAGCCACATTCCGATTGCCGTGCTATACATGGGACTCTTGGTGTCTCCTGCACCTTGCAACGCTTGCTCTGTTTTCACCTGAATTGTTTTATTAAGGGTAGACACAATGTCATATCCCTTAACTGGCGGTTCGGTCAAAGGTACTGAATCTTTTTCCGGTAAGTTAACGGCATTAATGTTCTAATATATTTTCATATGTAATATAGTAATTCACTAAATAATTGGCAATATAAATTTTCAAGTGCCAACTGTAGAATCATACAAATGTTAAGCAAAAATATATAGAATGTATTCGCCTCTCCTATTATTTACTTTTTTCCTTTAACCAACTTTCAAATTCGGAGGCCACAATGCGTTCCCCCGTGATGCCCTCCGCTTCCGGTGAAGCCAAGAAGACAATAGGCTCCGCCATAACCTCCGGCTGCATCAGCCGGAATTTCGCCTCGATCTCGCTGCGCAGATCCTCCGGAATCATTCCCGTCGCCGTTGCTCCGCCCGGAAGCAGCATGTTGACCGAAATTCCTGATTCCTTCAGATCCTCCGCCATGATCGCCGACAGCGATTCTGTTGCGGCGCGCGATGGACCGTAAGGAACAAAACCCTTTCTTTTCATGGTCTCATGATTCATTGAAATGTTGATGATTCGTCCCTTTCCTTGTTCGATCATGAGTGGGGTGAATCCTCGCGCTACCAGAAAGTAACCGGTGAGATTGGTTTCGATAAGATCGCGGAAGCCTGCCGGTGTCACCTTGTAAAAGGGCTGCGGCTCCTCCAGAAAACGCGGGTTAACCGTTCGCATCCCGATACCGGCATTGTTTACAAGGACATCAATTTTACCCCATTTAGTTTTCACCCATTTCACAGCATCTTCTACCGATCCCTCTGACCTTACATCCAGCGGAAGCTCAAAAACAGTAGTATATCCCTTTGCTTTAAGTTTTTTTACGGCTTCAGTTAATTTTGACCCTGGACGGGATGCTAATGCTACTTTTGCCCCTTTATCAAGAAGGGCTTCTGCCATGGCATAACCTAAGCCGTCGGAGGCACCGGTAATGACAACATGTACATTTTCTAATGCTTTTACCACTCTTTCACCTCTTTCAAATTGTTAGAGTGTTCTCCACTGGATTATACACAATTATGTGAAGAAATATCCGTTTTTCGTTTTTCTCCGGTTTGCTCGACATAGTAGTTCCGTCATAACACTTTAGGATAATACTATAGAGAGCAAGAATAGAAGCGGAATTTTACCCGCTCCATTCATGGATGTACGAATGCCTATAATGACGGGATCGAATGCATACCTAAACCATATGATTCATATCATGTATCGACTCAGTCGAGAGGGAGAGGACGCAGATGTTGAAAATTACTCTAGAAGTCGCTAAAGTTTTGATTCACGCAGCGGAACTCCGGGCAAGGGAGCTCGGGATCGCGGAAGTGATCGCCATCGTAGACGATGGCGGGAATTTCGTTGCTTCTCATCGGATGGACCATGCCTGGCTGGCCAGTGTCGACATCGCCCATAATAAGGCATGGACGGCGGTCGCGCTAAAAATGCCCACGGCGAGGCTTGCTCCGTTGGCGGTCCCGAGCGGGGAGCTGTACGGGATCAATACGACCAACCACGGACGCGTTGTCGTATTCGGAGGGGGGATTCCGTTGTCGTTCGAAGGGAGAATCGTCGGGGCGGTCGGCGCAAGCGGCAGTAAGGTCGCAAACGACATTGAGGTTGCGGAAGCGGCGGTGCGGGCTTTCGAAACCTATCCGAAGGCGCGGATCGGGTCTTCCGGGAGCTTGCTGTAAACCTGGCGGCTTTAGCCCTATAACGAAACTAGGTCCCACCAATATTGGCGAAAAATCGGCTAAACACATGGGGCTGTCCCTCAGGGTACAATACCCCGTGGCACAGCCCCTCTTGTCATGCCATCATTTAAGGCTTCAGGACGAATTTAATGCATTCGTCCGCATGGTTGTAAAAGGTGTTGTACGCGTTATGCGCCTGATCGAGCGGCACTTTATGCGTGATGATCTCCGTCGGATCGAACTCGCCTGCCATAATTTTTTGATACAGCATCGGCATGTAATGAATCACGGGCGCCTGTCCCATCGTCAGCTTCACGTTTCGTTCCCACATGTTTCCGAACATGAACTGGTTGTATTTCGAACCGTATACCCCAGTAATCTGAATCGTGCCGAATTTTCGCACCGCATTCATCGCGATGTTGATCGGGCTGAGCGTTCCGCCAACCAGCTTGGCCTTCTGCTCTTCCTCCTCCAATGGCGTCTTCTTGCCGTCCATTCCGACGCAATCGATGACGACATCAGCACCCCCGCCCGTTATTTCTTTTATGTGAAGCCCCATGTCTTGGAAATCTTCAAAGTTGAAGATTTCGACGTTATTCATTTTTTTAGCATGGTTCAGCCGGTACGGGAGATTGTCGATCGCGATGACCCGTTTGGCCCCTTTCATCCAGGCGAATTTTTGCGCCATCAAGCCGACGGGGCCGCAGCCGAGCACCACCACCGTATCCCCCTTCTTCACGCCGCCGTTGTCCACGCTCCAATAGGCCGTCGGCAGCACGTCGGACAGGAACAGGAGCTTCTCATCCTCCAATTCACATGACTCCGGAATAACGAACGGCATGAAATTGCCGTACGGCACGTAAAGCAATTCGGCTTGTCCGCCCGAATAATTCCCGTAACGTTCCGTAAACCCAAAGTAAGCTCCTGTATCCACTTGGGGATTGGGGTTGGAGTTGTCGCATTGGCTCTCCATATCATGCTGGCAGTAATGACAGCTGCCGCACGATATATTGAACGGGAGCACGACCCGGTCCCCTTTTTTGACCTTTGTCACCTCAGGGCCCACTTCTTCGACGATGCCCATCGGTTCATGTCCGACCACGTATCCGGGTTGGGCTTGAATAGCCCCCTGGTATATATGGAGATCGGAACCGCATATGGCCGTCGAGGTGATCTTTACGATAATCCCGTCTTTTTTCTGAATCGTCGGATCCGCGACCTGCTTCACTTGCATATTCTTCATGCCATTGAAAGTTACAGCCTTCATAATCACCCTCCTGTTATGACATGCCTTGAATTTGCATGCATGCTTCTATTATGGAATTGAAGAGTGAGGATCATACATTCGGTATAAGGTATTTTCGATCGGATAATTCCAGTTCCTTTAAATTTCCCGATGCGGACATCATCATGGCTATGAAAACAGCTGTGTCCAGATCTATTTATATAATATAGGTACGCTTGCCTTTTCGAATCCTGATTAATGGAAAATGGCGATTCGGTCGACAGGATGGCGATGGGTGGGGTATCCTTCGGCGGCTTTGCGCCCGATCGGCACCATGGCTGCGAACTTGACGTGTTCAGGAAGATTCAAGATTTCCCTGACTTTATTCTGGTCGAACCCAAGCATCGGGACAGTGGCATATCCCATCCCCTCAGCTGCAAGCAGTAGAAATCCGAGCGCGATATAAGTTTGCCCGAGTCCCCATTGCCCTCTTTCTTCTACGCCCATCGGCCCGAAGTAAGCGGACAAATTGGCCGTTTCCTCTTCTTTTCTCTCCGCAGACAGTCCCGGATGTACGGTATCCGCAAGCTTTTCCATCACATCCTCCATATCGCTGGCGACTATGGCGACCGCCTGGGCGGAAGTAACTTGCTGCTGGCCGTATGCGGCTTCTTGCAGCTTCTCCTTCATCGCGGGATCCGCGGTGATGTGAAACCGCCAAGGCTGGAGGTTCCATGCGCTCGGCGCCAACCCGGCCAATCTTATCATTTCCAGCAAATCTTGTTTCGGGATCGCTTCCTGATCGAATTTACGTATGCTGTGGCGGGATTCGATCGCCTCCTTGACGGTCAACGGCTGAGCTGTAACTTGCGGCATGCGGATTTCCTCTTTTCGATTGGATTCGGGAGCTCGTCCCACTATTATATTTCCCTCCGTGAATGGGTTTCAAAAGTTGAACGCATACTAAAATAAACCCAATAATGGAGGGATTTGCATGAGCAAAAGAGTGTTGATCGTATCGGGAGACGCGGCCGTTCTTCCGGAATTGATGCATGGGCGGGAATATACGGCTTATCCGAATTGCCAGCCGGATGTGACGGCATGCGGAGCCACCTCTATCGATCAAGCGCTGCATACGCATCGCATTCTAGTTTCGGGTTAAGCTTGGCCTGATGTACGGATAGCGCTGCTATTGCCCCTCGTACTGAGTGCGGCAGTCGCCATTATGATCAATCGCCTGCCCTATTCTCTATGGAGTATAGGACGGGGCGATGCGGGAAAACATATTGTAAAAAAATAAGGGGGTGGGCGCGTGGTAACCCTTCCTGACGGGACGTCTTTGCCCAGCATCGGTCAAGGTACGTGGTATATGGGGGATGAGCCGTCCAGGAAAAATGAAGAGCTTCGCACGTTAATACGCGGTGTGGAGCTTGGATTGAACCTGATCGATTCGGCTGAAATGTATGGCGACGGCAGATCCGAGTCCTTGGTTGGAGAAGCGATCGAAGGGATACGAGACCAAGTGTTTCTGGTATCCAAAGTGTATCCGCACAATGCGGGACTGAATCGCATCGCCCGCAGCTGCGAACAAAGCTTGAAGCGGTTAAAGACGGACCGCCTCGACCTCTATCTCCTTCACTGGAGAGGGAGCATTCCTTTAAGCGAAACGGTAGAAGCGATGGAACAGTTGGTCGAAGAGGGGAAAATTTTGCGATGGGGCGTTTCGAACCTGGACACGGACGATATGAAAGAACTGTTCGATGCCGCGCGAGGGACGCATTGCATGGTCGATCAGGTGCTGTATCATCTCGGTTCCCGCGGCGTAGAATATGACCTGCTCCCTTGGTTGAGAGAGCGAAAAATCCCGATGATGGCCTACAGTCCGCTCGCCCAGGCGGGCACTTTACGAAAAGGGTTGGTTGAGCATCCAGCGGTTAAGGAGATTGCCGATCGGCATGGCGTGAAGCCGCTTCAGATTCTCTTGGCTTGGTGCACTAGAAGCGGTGACGTGATTGCCATTCCTAAGGCGTCGACAGCAGCGCATGTAGAAGAGAATGCCGAGGCAGAACGGATTAAGTTTACCGAGGAAGACTTGGGGATGTTGGATGACGCGTTCCCCAAACCGACTAGAAAGGTTCCGCTCGACATTATTTAAGAAAGCCTTCACATGAAAGTTCCTACAGGTTAGACTTGTTTAATGGATTCCCGAATTTCAAACCGCTGCTTTCCGTCATTTACGACAACTGTAGCACAATAATGCCCGCTCGGCACAGCGGTTTTCGAGCAGCAAAAAATGGCAGTCCGGAACTTGTTGGTTCCGGCTGCCATTTTGTTATCAACGCCCTCATCACCGATGTCACGACAGATCGATCCGCCGGTTTATGAAATTGTGAATTCCTTTACTTTACGGTTCAAGTTACTGGCCATAAAGTTAACCCCGCGCGAAGCGGAGAAGATTTCGTTCACGGTTGCCGACTGCTGCTGCGCGGAGGCAGCGACTTCTTCCGCGACGGCGGCCGAATTCTCAGCAAATTGGCGGATCACTTGGATGGACTGCATCACGTCCTCCGAATTATCGACCAGCTCGGAGAACAGCTCCTGCAAAGAAGCCGCATTCTGTTTTGTTTCACCTGTTTTGTCCACGATCTGCTTCAGCGCTTCCCCGCCTTTGGTAATGATTCGCACCTGCTCATTAACGGCCGACAGATTGGTTTCCATCGTTCTTACCGTAACAGAGGTTTCGGATTGAATGTCCTTGACCAGGTTCGTAATCCGCTCCGCTTCGATCTGGGACTGCTCAGCCAGCTTGCGCACCTCCGCCGCAACGACGGAGAACCCGCGTCCGCTTTCCCCGGCGCGCGCCGCCTCGATGGCGGCGTTAAGCGCCAGCAGATTGGTCTGGCTGGCAATATCCGAGATCGCTTGAATGATACCTCCGATCTCTTCTGAACGCAGCCCCAGCTTTTGGATCGCATCGGTCGCAAATTTAACGGTTTTGGTAAAAGTCGAAAGATGCTGAATAGCTTCTTCGATCGCCTGATTTCCTTCATCGGCGATTTCAGCGGACAGAACCGCGTTGCGGTAGGTTTGACCCATCTGCTGTCTGCCTTCCTGCACTTTGGATAAGGTACCCTGCATTTTCTCGTGAATCGCTTGCGAGTGGGTCGTCTGCTCCACGGTGCCTTCGGCCACCTGCTGGATCGCCTTGGCTACTTCATGCGAAACATGATCAGTCTGTGAAGCCGCTTCGGACAGGTAGGAGCTGTTTTCCTTCAGATTGACGGAAATATCGCCCAGATCTTTCAGCATTACAGCCAGGTTGCCCCGCATCGTCTCAAAGGATTGAGCCAGTCTCCCGGTTTCATCGGATGAGGAGATTTCCGCTTTATGCGTCAGATCCTTGTCGGCAATCCGCTGCGCCACCACAGACAGCTTGCGGATCGCTGTCACGATCGGACGGCTTAACAGGTAGGAAGCGACGATTGCGAGCAGCAGAACGATTGCGCTGATCGCTAGAATCTCGAGACGAAAGCTGTTCGCCAGCCGGTCGAACGGCGTATTCGGAACGCCGACATACAGGATTCCGATTATGCTTCCCGAAGCGTCCTTAATCGGTTCGTAGAGCGCCTGGTTTTTCGTGCCGACGACGTCCGCTTCACCCAGATAGGTTTGGCCTTGTTTCAGTACGGAGGTGCCGACCATCTCCGAAATCTGCGTTCCTACCGCGCGCTTTCCATCCTTCTGAACATTCGTTGCGATTCGCGTATCGCCGAGGAACAGGGTGACGGTATCCCCTGTTGATTTGCCTATCGCATCAACGAGGTCAAAGCTGTCATTGAAGGCCATATCGCCCTTTAACAGCTTGCCGTCCTTGACCGACCATTCGCCGGGATATTCGGCATTTATAATCATTTTGGCCATTTCCATATCGGATTTTAATTTCTGATGAGAGGCGAGCACCAGTTTACTCCGCACATTCTCTCCGGTATAAAAATTAATAATCAGCGTAAACAAGGTAAGGATAATGCTGAATACAAGTATTATTTTGATGGCAATCGATTTGAATTTCATGCTGCTTCCCCCATCTGTATATATAATTCTAGTATTTATCGAGCGGAAGCGGCCGGTCTCCTTCATCCGTGTTGGCGCCGTTTACCGCCTCGGCTGCTGTCGAATATAACGGAAATACCAGATCCAGCTTGGCCATCTCCAATAATTCTCTCAGCTCCCCGCCCGCGGCGATGGCGACATTGGGGCGATCGGTTCTGACCTCCTTGGCGAAGCTGATCAGCATACCGAGTCCCGTACTGTCGATCCACGCCAGCTCCAGCAGATCGAACACATAATAACGCGCCTTAATCTGCTGCTCGCGAAGGACCGTCTTCGCCTGCTGCACGTTGCCGTACCCCACCGTTCCCGTAAGCCGGAAAATTTGAATGCCGTCCTGCTGCTCGTTAATAATCGTGAAAGGATTCTGATCTGCGTTTGGCTTTGTCATCCGTGCTGCGCCTTCTCTCTGTATGTGATAAGTGTCATTATATTCCTCCCGGTTCCATTCACCCGGCAGGATATCTCGTCCGTCATTTTACGCATTAATAAAATACCTCGGCCGCAATCGTCCCACAGCATCGCTTCAAGCTCGTCCACGCTGCGGGTGAAATATAACGGGTCAATCGGATCGGCCTCATTCGCGATGTCGACGATGATCCGCCCGGCTTCAGCCTGAACCGTGACCTGAACGGGCGGCGCCTCTTCGTTTTCGCCAAATTTCCGCATCGTCGCCTCTGCGGCGTTGATTACCGCTTCATTCACGGCAAACAGCAATTGATTTGGCTTGGGCAGGCGTAAAGATAGGAACAATGCCTGCAATTCCGGCCTGAGCTCATCTGCCGACGTATTTTTGCTGGGCAGAAGCCATTCCCACCGATGCGTTTCCGAGTCGTTCAAAGGCTCCAATCCGTCCGCACCCGCTTGGCGAATAAGTTCCACACAGACGGCTGTGGCATCGTCTTTACCGGGATTCGTTTGAATAATCCCCTGCAGCCTGGCGATGACCGCATCGATGCTGTCGTCCTGCCATGTTTCAACATCCTTGATCATGTCGCTGATTCCGTCGGTCACCAGCAGCAGCCGGTCGCCGGCTTCAAAAGGGAGGGTGACGTCGTCGTAGGTCATCTGCTTTATAATTCCGACAAGGCCCCCAGGGGCTTTCTTTAGCTCAGGCTTTCCGTTCCGGTACAGAATCAGTTTATTAATTCCTCCGGAAGCATAGGTCAGCGTCTTTGCGGCAATGTCGATCTCGGCGAATAATCCTGTCGTAAAATAGCCCTCCGGAAATAACTGCAGGCATTCGTGGTTCATTCGGGCCAGTTTTTGCGCAGGGCGGAGTCCGCTGCGGCTCATTTGCTGGAGCATGAGCCGCAGCGCAGAGCAGTTCAGCGCCGTGGCGAAGCCGTGCCCCATCACATCCATCAGATAGACCTGCAGTTTCCCCTCGGTTTCCTCCCATTCATAGTAATAGAAATCACCGCTGACATACTGGCTTGGCTGATAGAGGTTTCGTATTCGAAAGGCCGGATGGTCGAGCTCTTTCGGGAGCAGCTGATCCTGAAGCCTTCCGGCATGCATAATATCCTTACGCATTTGAACCCGTTCGGAAATATCTTTTCCGACACCCGCATAGCCGATGGGCCTTCCGTCCTCGTCCCGCAGCAGTACGACGCTCCATTGAAAAGGTATCCGCAATCCGTTCCGGGCGCTGAGGCTCGTTTCCAATTCTGTTTTTTCGTGATGCAGCCCGTTTATCAAAGCTTCCGAAAATAATGCCCTATCTTCGTTGATCATCAGGGATTGAATCGGCGTGCCTTTAAGCTCCGCCATCGTTTGTTCCGTCAGCCGGCAAAGCTGTTCGTTCATTTTAAGCAGCCGCCCCTGTAAATCAAGCGCGTAGATGATATCCGGCAGGCTTTGCAGCAGGTGATCCTGCTCGTAGAAGGCGTTCTCCAACGCTTGCTCAGCCGCTTTCCGCGAACTGATATCGTTCTGAATGCCGACAAAATGAATCGCGTCGCCCTGCTCATTATCGACCGGATTGATGAGAAGCTCATTCCAGAATGAAGTGCCGTCCTTCCTGTAGTTCAGCAGCTCAACCCGGGTCATCGCCTGCTCCCGGATCCCGCTGCGGACTTTTACCAGAGCAGCCGCGTCCGTATCCGGTCCCTGCAGAAATCGGCAGTTATGTCCGATTATCTCTTCACGGGCATACCCCGTCAGCTTCGTAAAGCCGGGATTCGCATAAATAATTGGGAGATCCGGATCGGTTGCGTCGGTGATGACAACTCCTGCCGAAGAGTGCTCAAGCGCTTTCATCAGCCAGGCGTTGCTGGCGACCAGTTCCTTCAAATGCAGTTCCTGGATCATTTTCTGCCGCAGTTCCCGGCGCAGCTCCAATTCCGTCATGATCCAGCCGCTGAACTGCTGCAGTAAATCGGCTTCCTCTTCGGAGAAGCGGCGAGGCGCCGAGTCAATCAAGCAGAGACTGCCCAAGATGTTCCCGGCCTTTGTCTCCAGGGGTGCGCCCGCATAGAAGCCAATACCATGGTCGAGCACCAGCCGGTTGCCCCGGAATAACGGGTCCTTTGCCGTATCCTCGACAATCAGCATGTTCCGCTTAGCGATCACATGCTGGCAGAAGGAAGCTTCTCTTTCCGTTCGCCGCAGATCCAGCAGCTCTCCCTCCAAGCCGAAGCAGGATTTAAACCACTGCTCTTTTTCCGTCACCAGCGTAATGAGACAAATGGGCACGCGAAAAATACCGCCCACCAATTTGGTGATGCGGTCAAAACGCTCTTCAGGCTCGGTGTCCAAAATCCCGAGATCGTACAGCTCCTCTAAACGCCGCATTTCTTCTTCCAGTGAAGAATAAACGATGCCCTCTCGATGCAAATCATCTATGATAGTTTGGGTATCCACTTGATATGCTTCCTCCACTGCAGTCGTATTATGTATAAAAAGTAATATTTTCGGTTATTAGTCAGGTATGTATTAGAGCCGGGGAAGCAGTTGATTCGGCCTGGCCTCATCCTTCTCCTTTTATATCGTCAGCAGGCGGACAAAATATGAGTTTGGCGGTTCAATAGTTTTATGATTTTATAAAGAAATCACGACTATTGTTGTTCAGCTTCCTGGCCTCAACTGCTTTAGTGGAAAGGCCACCGATCCTGTTTATTCGGTGGCCTTCTCCTAATGTTATTCATCTAACGTTCCCCGTTAGCACAATGATCACATTGATGTTTTATTACACATATCTGCCCCATAGTTTAGAAAAATGGCTGCTGGGTATAAAGCGCAGCCGGACTCTTGCGATGGATTCAACTATTTGTCCAGTACCAGGCGGAGGTGTATTGAGGATTTCGTACCGCTGCAATTTTACTTACTTTCCCCATTTGTTAAGGATATGATTGATGTCAGCGTTTCGAATCGGTTTACTGATATAATCCTGCATCCCGACTGCTAAGCATTTTTCCTTGTCTTCCGGTCGGGCATATGCGGTTACCGCTACAATGGCGGGGCCTTTGTCGGCTGGAAGAAGCCGTCTTATGATGGAGGTCGCTTTAAGACCGTCCATCACGGGCATTTGCAGATCCATGAAAATTAGATCGTATTCTTTATGGGAAATGGCTTCGACGGCATCGGCTCCATTATCCACTAGATCCGGCGCGTACCCTTTTTTCCGTAAAATCGTCACAAGCAACTTTTGATTGACCGGATGGTCTTCCGCGACCAGTATGCGTAAAGAAGGATGGTGCGCATCTTTTTTTTGGTTGGCTGTTGTCGTTTCTGCGATGTCTACGGAAGATTCTTCTTTAGGAGTGTGGGATATGATAGTGAATCGGAAGGTTGAACCATCGCCCTCCGTACTTTCGACCCCTATCCTGCCGCCCATCAGCTCTACCAACTTTTTGCAAATCGCGAGGCCTAGCCCGGTACCCCCATATTTGCGGTTGATAGCCGGATGCAGTTGGGAAAAGGATTGAAACAGTTCACCAAGCCTATCAGCTGGAATTCCGATTCCCGTATCCTTAACCGAAAATTCCAACAGAATAATACTTGAATCTTTTGTCGGATTTTTATCAACAGCGACTAAAATCTCACCGGTATCCGTAAATTTCAATGCATTACCTACTAGATTAACTAAAATTTGCTGTAGCCTGTGGGGATCCCCCATGATAAAGGTTGGAATCTGCGGGTCTATGCGATAGGTCATCCGGATATTTTTTTCATTCGCCTTGCCTGCAAACAACTCGGCGATACTTCTTAAAATGGAATGTAGGTCAATGGGATCATGGCTCAGCATTAATTTGCCGGCTTCTATTTTGCTGAAGTCCAAGATATCGTTCAAGATATAGAGTAGGTCTTTCCCACTTTTCCGGATGATTTCAGCGTAATCCGCCTGTTCTAGAGTCAATCCGGTTTCCAGAAGCAAATCGGTCATGCCGATAATGCCGTTCATTGGAGTCCGCAGTTCATGGCTCACGATAGCGAGAAACTCGGACTTCGCATCCGCCGCCCGTTCCGCCGATTCTTTCGCTTTCAGAATCTCATTTTCATTCGTGATATCGCTAAAGACGACGACCGCTCCTATGATCCTACCGTTTTCAATAATAGGATTGGTAGTGTAATCAACCAAGAAGCTCGAGCCGTCCTTCCGCCAAAAAATTTCTTCCTTCACTTGTCGGGGCTGGCCGTCCTGTATCGTTTTATAAATCGGGCAATCTTCCAGCGGATAGTGATTGCCGTCCGGTTTGGTGTGATGAATCGCGGCGTGGTTTGGAATTCCAATAAATCCCATCGCCTCATATCCCAACATTTTGGCTCCCGCAGGATTAATGAACATCGAGATCCCTTGAGTGTCCATGCCGAATATTCCTTCGTTAACAGAGTTCAGAATAAGACTGTGCTGATAGCTGAGGGTTTCGATCTGCTCTACATATTTCTTTTGTTCGGTGATATCCATAGCTATGCCATACACTCCGACAATCTGTCGATTGATAACGATCGGTACGTTGGTCACATCAAGGACAAGCGTGTGGCCTTCTTTATGAATAATGCTGATTTCATAATGCTGAGGAATTCCTTGGGTGGCCTGTTTAAAATGCTCCTTCGTTCGCGTCAAATCCTTCGGATGAATGAGGGGGACAAAGGAGTTCCCCACCAATTCCTCCTTGGAATAACCTGTCATTGCTTCCAAGTTGGAGTTGGCGGACAAATAAACGCCCTGTAAATCAAAAGAGTATACGGCAGCAGGTGTGTATTCAAATAAGGATTTATATCTTTGCTCACTTTCCTGCAGCTGCTTTTCCGCTTCTTTCCGCTCGGTAATGTCCCGTGAAATGGCTATGATTTCTTGAACTTCTCTGGTCTCTTCGTCATAGGTATACCGCCCCGTGCTTTCAAACCAGATATATTGGCCGTCTTTATGGCGGATCCGGTAAGCGACGGTATATACACCCTTGGACTCCAGGTTTGCCAAAAGATATTCTTTGATAAGATGAATGTCTTCGGGATGAAAATAATCGAATGCGCTAGCGCCGAGCAATTCGTCGGGTTCGTAACCGAGCAGAGTTTTGCATGAGGGGGAGGCATATAAATAAGTTGCTTCCTCCGTTGCGGCATGTCTCGATATAAAATCAAGCGAGTATTCTGATATGAGACGGAATTGTTTTTCGTTTTCGGATAGGCGTTCGGTTGTTTCTTCTTGATTGGGAGTCTTCATACAATGTGGCTCCTTCCTGAATTGCTTCAACTAGTATGTCGAACGATCTCCATGAGTAATCTTACTCAAATAACTATGTATGTTCAACTGAAGAATTTGCTAATCTGTCCATTACCATCCTGTATTGGCCACTTTGCAGAAGTAACGGGAAACTATAGTTCATCAACATAGCGGCCAGTCTATGGCTTTGTTTTTCGTTCAGATCGGATATTCGCCAGGCGTATACGCTCTATGAATTATCTTGCCCCACTCCGGATCGGGCGGCTGCGCGCCAAGACCGAGGAAGCCCAGAGCGATATCCGCGCTCCGTACAGCACGCGTGTAAACAGATCACGGCCGAGATCGTCCGTACCAAACCAGTGATCGGCCGAAGGGGCCTTAAGCCGGTTGACAAGCTCCTGCTCTTTATAGTCGTAAGGCGCTATTAACGGAGCCAGCAGCGCGATCAGAATAAAAAAGACGATAATGCACAAACCCACCATGGCCGTTTTGTTCTTGCGGAAAGCCTTCCACGCATCGCGCCAAGGACCGGAGACCTTTTCGGCAGGGGCATTCGGAGGTGCAGCATTTAAGGTTGCCTGTGACACAAGGTTCACTCCTTACTTGTATTGGATGCGCGGATCGATGGCGGAGTACAGCAGATCCACAAGCAGATTGATGACTACAAAAATGAACGCGATAATCAGAATGCCGGTTTGGAGACCGACGACCGTCAGTACGGGAATCAGCGAGTTCTTCAGTGCGTGCTTGTACACGACCAGAAACTGTGACAGACCTTTTGCTTTTGCCGTGCGGATATAATCGGAATTCATAACTTCCGGCATGCTGAGAGCGCGTCATCCGGGCGATAATCGTATCGATGACATATAGATTCGTTATGCTCTCAACCGGATCGCGCTGATCCATTCTTCCTATTGAAGGAAGCCAGTGCAGCTTCAGGGCAATGATCATGGCTGTGTAGTCAGGTGTATTAGAGGATAACACCAACTTACCGCCGCTGTTTCAGCGGCGGTAAGGCTGTCTGTCAAACGTCTATTCGAAATATACTTCGCTGTAGTACTCGGTACCTGTCGGGTCTGGCACTGGCACATATCCCTTCAGATTGGCTTTGGCTGCCAGCAAAGGCGTTGTATGCACAAGCGGAATCCACGGTGCGTCCGCTTTAATGATTTCCTGCGCCTGTTTATACAGGTCGGAGCGTTTATTCTGATCTGTTTCCTTCTGAGCGTTGATCAGAATGGTGTGTAGCTCTTCATTGGCGTAGAACGAACGGTTGTTGCCCGGGATGGAGCGGACGATCACCTTGTTCACTTAGGCAGACCTTCCTTCCAGTAGTCCGCATTCTTATCCAGGGTGATGGCGTCATTGCGTTTCCATTCCACAAACTTGAACGGACCCGTGCCGACCGGCTCATTCTTGAAGTTCTCTTTCTTCTCCTTAACCGCGGTAGGGCTGGCGATACCGAAAGAAGTCATGGCTATGTTTTGCAGGAACGGAGCCTGCGGCTGGTTCAGTGTAAACTGCACCGTCGAATCGTCAACGGCTTTTACTTCCTTAATAACGCGGGAACCGTCCGGTCCGAACATGGAGTCGTAGTAGTCAAAAGAGTCCCCTTCGAATTTAAATTCGCTGTTAGGATCGCTCCAGCGCGTAAAGTTGAAGACTACGGCTTAGGCGTTGAAGTCAGTATCGTCATGGAATTTGACGCCCGGGTGAAGTTTGAAGGTGTAAGTCAGGCCGTCTGCGGAAACTCCCAGCTGTCCGCAAGCAATGCCTGCACTTCGGAAGTCCCCGGTTTATACTCCAGCAGGGAGTCGAACACCTGGTGAGCGATTTTGAGGGACTCGCCGTCGGTGACGATGGCCGGGTCCAGCGAAGCCGAATCGCCGCCTCGTCCCACAATCAGAGTATCCTGCGTCGATGCCGTAGCGTTGCCGGAGTCCGCCTGCGGCGCATTGGTCGCCGCCGTATTTCCTCCTGCATGGCGATCATCACCCGCTGGCGCATACCTCCGGACAGCTGATGCGGATATTCGTCGATGATCGCTTCCGGCCTCGGGATACCGTCGATAAGATGAAACCGGTTTCCCAACGAAATCGCTGCGTAAGGTTCGATTTCGAGCCCTTTTTCCTCTGCGCCAACTTTGTTTTCTTTTGATAGATAGCAGTATATTCTAGTTGTAGAGTGTTTTGTATATTTTTTCTATTTTCCCTCATATAAAGGAAACATTCTCCTTCATTCCTCGTCTAATCTTTTGAATCGTATATAAAGCTTCTGCCTAATCCTATTATTCCGAAAGGAAGGTAACCTGTATGATCAGAAAACTGCTGCTCCTGTCCACTGCCGGACTTATGCTTGTATCAGGCACAATGTCAGCTCCGGCATCAGCCAGATCAGGCACCGAAGAAGTGAAGTATTATGTGACTTATAGCAGTGACAGCGGCATATCAGGAAGCTCCGTAGGTACAGCCTTGATTAAAAACGGTGTATCCTATCTGCCGGCTAACATCGTTAACAGCCTCGGTATCGAAATGACCTGGGACAAGACCCGTACACGCGCTTCATTCAGCGGCTGGGAAAAAAGCTTTGCCGTACGGCTAGGCAGTACAAATGGAGTACTGGATAACGTCAGTGTGAACATCGGCGGTACCCCTTTCCTTATCCAGGACGAGCTGTATCTGCCTGCCAAATTCCTGGTTAAGGCGCTGGAAGGCGGCCCGGTCCGCTGGGACGCCAAGACCCGCAGCCTGCTGGCTAACGGCCTCCATATGTACCGGGGGTATACAGAGACTTATAAGGGTACACATTACTCCGTCTCGCTTGATACCGGCGACCTTTACATTTCATCCGGGAAAGAGGACAAGCGTAAGCTCGCCCATCTGGGCAGGGGGCTGGATATTGTGGATTTCACCTTCGAAGATACACCCGGCGGACTGACTGTACTGCAGGTCAGAAACGCTTACGGTGAACCGCATCTCTATGCGGAGTACTATACCTATCTGCTCAAAAAAGGGGCACTTATGCGCCAGGCACATACCGATTTTCATTCTACCTTTGATGAGCCTGCCCTCTGGTCCGAGGGCCGGCTGCTGATGAATGACGGACAGACCCTTCGCCTTATCGAAGACGGTACCGGTGCCGTAAAAGAAACCGTCGACTTGCCGAAATTGATGGGGACCAGCGTGACGCGGGACGTCTATTATAATGTGGAGGCTTTTTATTCCGATGTTGCCCTGATCCGGCCCGGCGATACCGCCTTTTTGACGGCTGTAGACCGTTCCACCGGCACCCAGACCCTATTATATGAACAATTACCTGCAGCCGACAGCAAATGGATACTGGACCAGTGGGACTCCATGTTCCCTGGTGATGATCTACGGTTTGAAGGCCGCAGCGGCAATGAGCTAACTATCCGGGCTTACAATCTTGGCTTGGAGAGGAAGGAAAAACAGTTCGTATATACCCTGCCGGCACCGCAATAATAATGCTTAGATTCAGCAATAATATAACAGCTGCCGGACACTGAACATGTCCGGCAGCTGCTATATTATGTTTATAAATCAAGTACCGGCACCATACCGTCTACCCAATTCAGCTGGCTGTCCAGCATAAATCTCACAGTCCAATGCTCGTTAGAGGTGTACCAGTTGTGAAATCCCGTAACGCTCTCATACAAGCGCTCGATGGAGTCCGGGGTCTTAAGCGTAGCAACAGCCTCCAGCAGCTCCATGAAATTGTCCGGTTTAGCCTCAGCCAGCTCCAGCTCTTTAAGCAGCCATTTATAGGAGGGGAACAGCCTGTCATTATAGGCTAATATCAGCCGTCCGGCGAACATGACGTAATTCGTGCGGGAATAGTCCATTAGCAGCTGGTTGTCTCTTTTCAGGCCTTCATAGTAATACCATTTCCATGTCTCCAGCTGGGCATAGAACTTCTGAATATTCTCTTCTTTTTTCTCTGCAGGATAGCAGGAAGCTGCCTCGATCAGCTCGTCAAGTCCGTTGATTCTGGAATAGGCAACAAAGGCATCCTTAAACGCATATTTGGCTGGCTCGCTTCCGGATGCAGCGACCTTTCTGATATAGTCTGCCGACAAGCATTTACCATCTACGTAGCCGCCTTCATAAGGAGTAGATTCTGTTTCAAAATAACCGATTTCCCCGGTCCCCAACGCCTGCTGGTAATCTTCCTCAGAGAGTACAATTATGATATCAATATCTGAGGTTTCATTGGCATACCCGTGCGCAACCGAGCCGCCGATAATGACGCCGAGTACTTCTTCTCTGGCCTGCATCTTGAGAGTAATGGCTTCAATTGCTTTTTGATGGTGAGGATACAACTCTATCACTCCTAGCTTAGATTAATAATTAATAAATTTATTAATTAATCAATATTAGAACTAACCTTATCCATCAAAATAATAGCACATGCCGTTTGAAAAGAATACCAGAATTTGTTAGTCTCAATCAGATTTTATCCGGACAAAGCTCCAGTACGACCTGCCGTGCCCTGGCCAGCAGCCATTCATCTTCCCCGTAGCTGCCGACACACTGAAATCCGAGCGGCAGTCCCCCTATACTGGCCGCAGGAATACTTAGAGCCGGACATCCGGCAAAGCCCCAGACCGCCGTCATGCCGGACCAGCCGGTATTGTTAGCCTCCAGCCTTGGCGCGGTACCGCCCTGTGCCGGTGATACCCACAGATCAATCCCCTCCTGATTCATGAGATTCTCCAGACGGGCTCTTAATTCCAGCTGCAGCTGCCGGCAATCAGCCAGCTCCTCCTCCGGAATGGCCTCACCGCTGAGAATGGCTTCCCTGACACTTGCACCGTAATATGGTTCATACGCGCCGAAACGCTCCGCGTGCTCCCGGGCCATTTCTCCCTGTATAAACCGCAGCATGGCATTGCCGTAGATCAACTCGTCCTCCCAGGGCATCTGAACATGCTTCACCTGATAGCCAAATTGCTCCAGAGATTTAATCTGTGCTGTAAAAACCGCTTTAACCTCATCACTCATCAGCTCCATATATACCCCGCCCGGAATGCCAAGCACAGGCTTACGACTCACCTGCCGGGCATTCCATTCCGGTATGAGCAGTTCGGCTGCCGTCTCCATACCGGACAGATCCTGAGTGAACAATCCGATCGTGTCAAATGAGGGTGACAGCTTGATTACCCCGTCCAGCGGAACTCTGTCATAGCTCGGCTTAAAACCCACCACTCCGCAAAAAGACGCCGGCGCGAGAACAGATCGTAAGGTCTGTGTTCCCAACGCCAGCGGACATAGGCCTGCAGCAACCGCAGCAGCCGAGCCAGCACTGGACCCTCCTGGAGTATGCTCAGAATGATGCGGATTAAGGGTAGCGATCGGCCCATGATAGGCAAACTCCTCGGTTACCGTCTTGCCGGCAATAACCGCTCCCAGTTCTCGCAGCCGGGTGACGATGGAGGCTTCCCCGCCGGCAAGTGCCTCAGCAGGCAGCCGGGACCCGGCTTGCGTGGGAAGGCTCTCAGCATGGATCAAATCCTTGATCCCGACCGGAATCCCCCAAAGGGCTGGTCTCCCGGCGGTGCCGGCGAGAGAAGCCAGCAGGCGCTCCTGTTCCAGCTTAAGCCGCTGCTCCAGCCGGGCTTCGGGCACAAAGGCATGAATCTGCGGCTCCAGCTCCCGGAATCTTGTCAGATAGCTGTCAATCGACTTCCTGAGCGAAATCCCAGCCTCATCAGTGTTATGTATCAGATCGTTAAGAGAATTGCGGACAAGCTGCATATCATCATCTCCAGGATCAGTTTGGACATTCTCCTGACATACGCAGTCCGCCCGCAAAGGTTACATTTTTTTCCTGAATAATTTCCCGGGAATTAATTTCTATCCCTTAGTCCCTGCTGTCAGATTCATCCCTTCAATGAAATACCGCTGGAACACGAAGAACAGCACAATCATCGGCAGCAGCACGATCACCGAGCCTGCCATCAGGTAATTCCACTGGGTCTGCATCGCTCCGCGGAAGGACTGAAGCCCGATCTGCAGCGTGTACAGGGATTCATCATTTACATACAGCAATGGTCCGAGGAAATCATTCCAGGCTCCGTTAAAAGCGAAGATCGCAATAGCCGCCAGCGCAGGCTTGGACAGCGGGAGAATAATGCGGTACCAGATCTGAAAATGCCCGGCCCCGTCAATCCTTGCCGCTTCACTCAGCTCTGTAGGAATAGTGAGATAAAACTGTCTCAGCATAAAAATATAAAAGGCGCTGCCCAGAAACTGCGGAATAATGATCGGGTAATAGGTTCCCACCAGACCTAATTTGGAGAACAGCACATACTGCGGAATCAGCGTCACAAAGCCCGGAATCATAATCGTGGACAGCAGCACGGAGAACCACAGCTTTTTACCGCGGAAGCGGATTTTGGCAAATCCGTAAGCTACAAAGGCATTCACCAGCACATTGCCTGTCACCGCAAAAAAAGTCAGCAGCAGCGTGTTCATCGTGTAACGGGTAAACGGAGCAGCCGTCCAGGTCTCCAGATAGTTTCGCCAATAAAAGGTCTCCGGAATAAAGGTAGGCGGATATTGGGCAATCTCCTGCATGGACTTTAGTGAGGTTGAGATCATCCACCACAAAGGCAACAGGAACAATATACTGCCGGCAACTAAAAAGGTAAGAATCAGCACGGTGCGCAGCGGAAAACGTCTGGCCCTCTTATACGATGGCGGCTGAAGCAGATCAGCCTTTCTTTTGGAGTAGGAGTAAGCCTGTCCCATCTATGCATCCCCTCCTTCATAATGAACCCAGCGCCTGGAGAGCTGCAGGTTCAGAATGGTCAGGATCAGCACGACCACAAAAAGAATCCAGGCCATGGCCATCGCGTATCCCATATCGAATACCGTGAACGCCTTATGCCACATGTGCAGATTGTAGAAAAGCAGGGAATGCATTGGCCCTCCCCCTCCGGCTTCTGTCATGACATACCCCTCCTGGAATACCTGAAACCCGCCGATCAGGCTGGTAACCACATCATAAAAAATGACGGGCGAGATCATCGGCAGCGTAATATGCCGGAACCGCCGGAACGCAGATGCACCGTCCAGCCGTGCAGCTTCATACAATTGCGGTGGCACACCCTGCAGACTGGCCAGATACAGCAGCATCCCGCCTCCGACCGCCCACATTTTCATAAAAATAACCGCCGGCTTGGTCCAGAACGGATCAGTCAGCCACGCCGGCCCTGCAATGCCTACCCATGAGAGCATGGTATTGATAAGACCGGTGGAAGGATTCAGCAGCTGCATCCATAGAAAATACACCCCTACGCCCGACAGAACGGATGGCAGATAAAAAATGGTCCGGAAAAAGCGCATCCCTGCCACACGTTCATTCAGCAGCAGCGCCAGCAGAACGGAACCGATTGTGGTCAGCGGGACCATCCACAGCACGTAATAGATCGTATTCGAGAGCGATTTCCAGAACAACGGGTCATTGTTGAACATCCGCTCGTAATTGGCAAGACCGATAAAATCCATCTGTGAGGTAATATCATAATTTGTAAAGCTGCCATACAGCGAAAATAACAGGGGCAGCAGCGTAATGCCAAAAAAGCCGATCAGCCATGGAAGAATAAATATGTATCCTGCGCGGTCTTCACTTTTTGCCAGCTTGCCTCTCCGCGGTTTCGGCCGCTTGAGCGCATAACGGGCATCAGCCTGAGGCTGGTTCATGTTCATTCCCACCATTTATCCCCCTTCATAAAGGATGGAATGTATGGCTAACCATACATTCCACCGGCAGTTTGTTTATTTTCCCGCTTGCTCCATCATGCTTTTCACATCGGTTTCAGCCTTGGAAAGAGCCTCCTCAGCAGAAATATTGCCCAATAAGGCTGCATCGATCTGCGGAGTAATCAGATTTTTGAAATCAGGTACAGAAATCGGGGCTCTAAAGTGTGTGGTCACCGCCAAATTCTCAACCGTGGCTTTATAAATAGGATCACTGGACAGCTCCGGATCACTTGCCGCTTCCTTATTGGCTACATTATCAAAGTTTTTGAGCGCCCAGTATTGCTGAGCATCATAATCCGTTAAATACTTAATGAACTCCCACGCTTCATCCGGGTGCTTGGCACCTTGCGGAATTTCCACCACAAAACCGCCGCCGCCGCTGTAATGGCCGGAGCCGGCTGTTTTTTCGGGAATCGGTGCAATGCCTACTTCCATATCAGGTCCGTAATCACGGATTTGGGTAGCGAAGGTGCCCTGGTGAATCCACATGGCGACTTTACCGGAAATAAACGGATTGCTCTGCTCACTGCCGAATTCAGCCTGCATGGCATCCACAGTCTTTTTGCCCAGCCGGTCATTCCACGATTTGATCCAGTTGATGGCTTCCACCTTGGCCGGTGTATTAATGTGCATGTTACCCTCATTGTCAAAATAACCTTCTCCGCCGTCCGCATTCAGCAGCCAGTTGTCAATCCCGAAATCGCCCCAAAGCGGATGGAAGCCGACCTGATCATAGCCGTTACCGTTTTTCTTATCCAGCTTGATTGCATATTCCTCCAGCTCATCCCACGTAGTTGGCGGCTTTTCCGGATCAAGTCCTGCTTCTCTGAACGCCTTCTTGTTGTAATAGAGCATACGGGTATCCGTGTTGAACGGAATCGCATACGCCTTATCTTCATACAGCACATTTTCCCAGAGGTTCTCGTAAAAGCGGTCCTGGATGTTGTCCTGCTCCAGATAGGCGGTCAAGTCTGTATTCTGTTTTTTGGAAGCACGCTGGTCCACGCTGGCAATGTCATTGATGATGACATCAGCCGGATTTTTGGCGGCAATCGAAGCCAGATTCTTGGTCCAGATATCTCCCCAGGGCAGATATGTATGCTTTACAACGATACGGTCTTGTGAAGCGTTAAAATCACTGATGATCTTCTCGATAATGGGACGGCGGGTTTCAGAGCCCCAGAATGTCCAGAAATCAACCTCAACTTTTCCGTCAGCGCTGGCTACCGAAGCATCTTCTTCTGCTTTGGGTGTACAGCCTGAGATGGCAAGCCCGGCTACAAGGAACGGCACTAAAAGACTTTTTGCATGTTTGTTGATACTCATGATGAACTGTCCCCCATACTTTTTAGTTAAAGTATTTAATTGTTTTAATATACAATGTTAAACTTTAAACAATGTTTTTGAATCTGTTTACATAAATAAATTCATTAACCTATTATTTCTAATTCAATCAAAGCATGTATTGAAACATAACAAAAAGGAGCTGCCCGGACGCAACTCCTCCACTTCCATCATTTTTTGCTGATCAGCTGCTCTGAGGTGGTTGTGAAGCCTGTTCATTATCTAACCAAAGCATGCGCGGATGAATCTTTCATTTTATACTCTGCTATGGGGCTGTTCATGCTATAATACATTCTTGGCCGAAATCAGCCGCAGGCTCCATGAGCTGGATGAGAACTTAACCTATGAAATAGGTACTGTAAATGCAGATGGGCAACGGGAGTTTATCATTTCTGCTGACGGAATCGCAGATTCTTTTGAGACGGTGGAGATGCTGTGCGGTAAGGCACCCGTCTATAGCAATTGGATAATCATCCCGTTCAGGACCCGCATGAATTCTGACCGTATTCAGATTGACATGGGAGATGTCAGCCTGGTGAGTATAATGCGGTGAGTAAAATTGGAAATACCCACTTTGAGCCGCTGACGGCGATACATAAAAGCAGAGCACTTCCTTTTGTCAAGCTGCGGGGGATTGTAGACGGACTTATTGTATAAACTTCTAAAAGAATATTGCCTATGAATAACAAGCCACTCTAACTAAGGCGATCCCCCGCCAGTAAGTGATAAATATGGTTACACTCATCCCTCTTTGTACCCTATGCAGTTCATTTGAGCCTGAAGCAGCCTTCTTCCTTTTGCCGCAACTCCAGGATTAGTCTGCCATGTCCCCCAGTAAATATCACCGAGCGCCAGCTTAATGCAGCTGATTCTGATCTGAATTTGCTTCTCCCGCAGAATGTCTGCACCATAACCGGCAAAGAACGCCTTCAT
Organism: Paenibacillus sp. PastM-3; assembly: GCF_029893965.1. Taxonomy (GTDB): domain Bacteria; phylum Bacillota; class Bacilli; order Paenibacillales; family Paenibacillaceae; genus Paenibacillus_AQ. The sequence goes on along the minus strand of NZ_JARXXP010000009.1, from coordinate 43,554 downwards.
TGAAGCTTCGTCACTGATAAAATATTTCCCGAACAAAGCTGCGAAGCTGTCAACCTCCACGCCCCACAGCATATTCTCAAAATCAATCATCCCGGCAAATTCACCGTCAGCGCCGACCAGCCAATTGCCGGGAGTCGAATCCCAGCTTACCGGAACAGGCTTGGCACCTGCAAACACAGCTGCCTGCGCTAGCGCCCATTCCAAGCATTGCTCCTCTGCAGGCTCTAGCAAATTTGCTGCCAGACACTGGCTGCCGAGGTCTGTGAGCGACTGCCTGATATAGGTTACGGGTTCACTGTGATGATACAGCTCTATTGGCTTTCCGTTCTGATCCGGCCGCCCGAACCACTCCCCACACTGTGACTCATGGATCTGCCTCGTCAATTTCCCGGCCTTACAATAGGCTGCATGTAAGGCCGGAGGCTGCAGGCCCGCTTCCCGCATAATCGTTCCTTCTATGGCTGTGATCAGAATCGCCTGCCAGCCCTCCCCCTCATAAACCGCGATCAGCTCCGGCACATACGGCTGCAGACCATTCACCCAGTGCTTATAAGCATAGACCTCCGGGTGCCATCTTTCCTTGCGGCTGAACGTTTTCAGGTAATACATCTTCTGACCTTCCATCGCCCGAAGCTTCCAGACCCCGGTTCTTGTACTGCCGGGCCTTAGATCTGAGATGACTTCAAATGCCCCCAGTGTTGATTCTACTCGGTAATGTAATTCATACGGTTGTAGCGTCAGTAGTTGCATGACTCCCTCCCAATCAGTTCTGCGTATTATACAGTAGCCGTCGGCACTAATCGATGTCCGGCGGCTGTATATTGATTGCTTATCGTTTGAGTACCAGCTTCTGATGCGTATATCCGCCATCTAAGTGGATTTTCGCCACCTAATTCTGCGATTTATCGAAATTTCTAAGCATTAGTTGGAAAATCGGCACCTAATTCTGCCTAAAAGCCCCCTTTAGGGCTGAAAACGGGAAAATTAACTGACTTTTTTCCACCTAATCCTTTTAACTGGCCGAATCACCTTGAATTAGGTGGCTAATTTCCACTTAATTTGATTAGCCCCTCTCACTTACCCAGAAAAACCAGCACTCGCTAGCTTGTTAGCTCTTTACCACAGCACTCGCTAGCCCGTTAGCATTCTACCCCAGCACACTCCGCAAATACCGCCCGGTATGCGACGCCTCAACCTTCGCAACCTGCTCCGGGGTCCCCTCCGCGACCACAAATCCGCCGCCGTTCCCGCCCTCCGGACCCATATCGATGATGTAATCGGCGGACTTTATCACGTCAAGATGATGCTCGATCACGATGACGGAATGGCCGCCGTCCACCAGCTTGTTCAGCGCCAGCAGCAGCTTCTGGATGTCGGCCAGGTGCAGCCCGGTGGTCGGCTCGTCGAGAATGTACAGATTGTGCGCGCCGCGCTTGATCTTCGCCAGCTCATTCGACAGCTTGACCCGCTGTGCTTCCCCGCCGGAGAGGGTCGTCGAGCTCTGGCCGAGTGTCAGATAGCCCAGTCCGAGCTCGTTCATAATGCCCAGCTTATGTCTGAGGTACTTGTGGTCTGCGAAAAATTCGACAGCCTCCTCCACCGTCATATCCAGCACATCCGAGATGGATTTGTCCCGGATCTTGATCTCCAGCCCTTCCTCCGAGAAGCGGTTGCCCTTGCACACCGGGCAGATCGTTTCGATGTCGGCCATGAACTGCAGGCTGGTGACGATGATCCCGTCCCCTGCACAGTGCTCACAGCGGGTCCCGTTGGCATGGGTCAGACTGAAGTCGATCGATTGATAGCCGCGCTCCACAGCCTCCGGCTGCGAGGCAAACAGATCGCGGATTTTATCATACAGCCCGATGTAGGTGGCCGGGTTCGACTTGCTGTTGCGGCCGATCGGCGACTGGTCGATATTGATGACATGGTTGACCAGATCAGCCCCGAACACATAGTCATGCTTGCCGGCAACGATCCGCGCGCCTGTCTTGTCGATTTTGAGCTGCTTGGTCAGGATTTCGTTGATCAGCGAGCTTTTGCCCGAACCGGACACGCCGGTAATGCAGATGAATACATTCAGCGGAATATCGAGATCGACCTCCTTCAGATTGTTCTCCCTCGCGCCTTGAATGGAGAGAAAGGTATCTCCCAGATTGCGCCGCCGCTCAGGCACCGGAATAACCGTTCTGCCGGACAAATAGCTGCCTGTGACCGATTCTTCAGCTTCCTTTATATCCTCCAGTGTTCCGCTGGCAACGATGTTACCGCCGTGAATTCCCGGACCCGGGCCAATCTCGATAATATGATCGGCACAGCCGATCGTTTCCAGATCATGCTCCACAACGATTACCGTGTTGCCGAGATCGCGCAGCTTTTTCATCGTCTCAATCACTCTGCCGGAATCGCGGGGATGCAGCCCGATGCTCGGCTCATCCATAATGTAGAGCATGCCCATCAGCTCGCTGCTGATCTGGGTGGACATCTTAATCCGCTGCATCTCACCGCCGGAGATACTGTCACTTCGTCTGCCAAGATTGATGTAATGCAGGCCGATTTCGATCAGCAGGCTGATTCGCGTATGCAGCTCGCGGACAATCGTCTCCGCCACATCACGGACCTCCGGCTCAAAGGTGAGCGCCTCCAGAAAAGCCAGCAGCTCCTGCAGCTGCATCCGGCTCAGCTGATCGATATTTTTGCCTCCGACCGTTACCTGCAGCCGCTGCTGCTTGAGCCGGGCGCCGCCGCATTCCGGGCAGATTTTTTCAATCATACAGTCCTTGATGAAGGTCGGCTCAAACGCCTCTGTTGTGGAGGACTTGCGGATATAATGCTTGTACCAGCTCTCCATCTCATGGACAAAGCCGCCGAATGCCCGGTCCCGGCCGGTCATCCAATTTTTCTTCTGGGAAAACGGCGGCTGCAGCATCGGCACAAGCTCGCCTCTGGTTCCGTAGAAGAGCAGCTCGTGAATTTCTTTTGGCAGCTCATAAAACGGGGTATCCAGACTGAAATTGTATTTCTGCGACAGGCTGTACATCAGCACCGTACGGTAGCTATCCTTGCCTGAGGTATTGAACACCGTATTCTTGAGCGCGCCTTTGCTGATGCTCTTCTCCGGGGCGACCACCAGGAAATGCGGCTCCACTACATAGGACATCCCCACCCCGAGACAGGTATGGCAGGTACTCGCCGGCGTGTTAAAAGAGAAATGGAACGGCTGCATATCGCACAGGAAAAAGTGATGCTCCGGGCAGGCAAAGTGTTCGTAGAAATCCTCCGGCGCCCCGCCGATCACCTCCACCTTGATCATAATATCCTCATCCAGTGCCAGAATGGCCGCTTCAATGGACTTCGTAAGCTGAATATAGGTATCATGGCGCAGCGTAATCCGGTCAATCACAATCTCGATGACATGGGACTTGCTCTCATCCGTCTCCAGCTCATCCCCCAGCGATACCGGCTCCCCGTCGATCAGAAGATGCTTGAAGCCCTTTTCCCTTAGCTGCTGGAAGGTGTAGCTGTAATCCTCCCCGTATATTTTGTACACCGGAGCCCGCAGCTCAATGACCGTCCCCTCCGGCAGACCGGTAATATGCTCGGCAATCTGGGCGGCAGACAGCTGGCGCAGCGGCTTGCTGCATTCCGGACAATGCCCCGTACCCGCTGTGGCGAACAGCAAGCGAAGATAGTCATTGGTATCCGTCACCGTCCCGACCGTGGAGCGCGGGTTATTGTTGCCTTTTTTCTGCTCAATCGCTATGACCGGAGACAGGCCGCGCACATAATCGACCTTGGCTTTTTTGAGCTGGCTGATCCGGCTTTTGGCAAAATTGGAGATGGAATCGAGAAACCTCCGCTGCCCCTCCCCATAGATCACATCAAATGCCAGCGAGGACTTGCCGGAGCCGGAGACTCCCGTTATCACCGTCAGCTTATCGCGCGGAATCTCCACCGACACATTCTTGAGGTTGTTCTGCTTCGCTCCGGAGATTTCAATACTCGTTCTTATGGACATTTGCCCGTTCTCCCCCCGCTATGGTATGTATAGAAATCCGATTTCCTCCGCCGCCGGTTTGCTTTTGGATGTGATGCGAATCGTCTGGGATACCTTCTCGATGATCCCCTTATCCGCCATATAGTCCAGAATGTTAATCAGATAATGCCCTTCCATATGAAAATGCCTGGTCAGCATGGTCATCGTCTTAAGCGACTGATCCCCCATAAAATCAAGCACCGGACGGCTCATAGCCTCAAGATGGCGGTCCAGCACCTGCTCTATCTCCTGTATGGCACTCCATAGCTCAGCTTCGCTTAACGGTCCGGACAACGGCTTCTGGTAAAAGGGGGCCATCTGCGCCGGGGAACGCTCCAGCATGCTCAATACCGCTTCACGGGTCGGCGGCTCAGCTTGTGCACACAGCTCCATACCAGCGATCAAATCAGCTGCTTTCAGGAGGAAAAACTGGGTGTACCTGTGGTCCTTACGCACCGTCAGCCATTTCTGGCATTTGTGATACACATCAATCAGCTCACAAGACCGCCACAGCAGCGACCGCGCAATATCCTGGCTGCCCATCCTTCTCATCTCATCAAAATAGTCATATAGACTGTCATCCGAGCTGTAAACCATCTGCCCCTTGGCAAAATACGACTGCGGCATCGAGCCGCCAAGCAGCCGGTCCATCCCCCGCTTAAAGCTGCTCCGCTCAAACAGCTGCACATTGATGATGATGCCGTCTTCATCCAGACAGTATGCACTCTGCTGCAGCGTCTGGTCACGGATGATCAGGGTCATGTCGATGTCGCTTTTCTCCCAGACCGTATCGTAAGCCAGGCTGCCGCACACAATGACCGCGATGATATTCGGGTCGCCCTTCACCCGGTCTACAAAGCCATCCGTTGCAGCCCGGTATCGCTCCTGCAGCTCAGGCAATAACCTTTTCTCCATCTCCGTTCCTCCTTCTTCCCTCGCTTTATGATTGAAATCGCTTGCCCTTTTTTGAGCTTATGGTAGAATTATACACCTCATCCATTTCCCAAACCGGACACTAATTGCTAAGTACAGGAGGAACACATGGATCATTACCTGCTGGAAACCATTAACCGGACAACGGATTTTATTGAAGAGCATCTGCTTGAGCCGCTGTGTCTTGACGATATTTCGGAGCATGTTAAGGTCTCCAAGTTTCATCTGCTGCGCATCTGGAAGGGAGCAACGTCAACCGGCCTCATGGAATATGTGCGGAGAAGGCGGATCGCCAGCTCACTCGGAGATCTGCTGACCCAGCAGACCGGCATTGCGTTTATTGCGGATAAGTACGGCTTCAGCTGTGAACGGACCTATAACCGCAGCTTCAAGGAAGAGTACGGCCTTACTCCGGCAAAATGGCGCAAATCCCCGTCCCAGCTCAGTATCCTCGACCGGTTCAATGCAGACTTTATGAGCCGCGCCGGCGATGGGCTGGTCTTCTTCCGCTCCATCAGCGTGGTCCCTTCCTTCTCGATTGCCGGCCCGGAATATACCCTGAAGGACGGGCGCAGCGCCGACGCTGTGGATGCTGCCAGACTTGGCGTTGACTTCTTCACCCTGGACCGCCAGCGTATTCTGAGTCCGGTGCAAAAGGATGTTTATATCGGTTTCACTGCTGTTCCTGAACCGTTCCAGGGCTTGACTTTTTACCAGCCGTCCCTGCAGATCAATCACAGCAGCATCATCCCGCCGGATATGAATGTGCGGCACACGAAGCCGCATAAATACGGGGTGTTTACCTATATCGGCCTCCACCGGCCTGAAGAAATCTCCGCCGAGTCCCTGAGTGAAATCTGGAGGTATATCTTCGATATCTGGATGCCGACGGTGCAGTTTGAGCTGGAGGAGAAATTCAGCTACGAGTCCGTCAATTACGCCAAGGGCAACAGGCATTATTGTGAATGTGATTTGTATTTTCCGATTGCGGGGCTGTGAACAGAGCTGTCGGTAAAATGGGTTACGAGGCAGCATCCGGTACAGCCGGTTTTTGACACAAACAAGCCAGGCTCTGGAGTTCAAAGCCTGGCTCAGTCATCAGATTATTTTTTTGCGCCACACGCCCAGCTCAAATTCACCCTATGTGTTTCTGATAACACGAATCACAGTGAGCAGACAGCCAGCCGTTATTGTCACGTATCTTCCCTTTCTCACCGCATTCCTCGCAAACTTCCGACGAACGTTGCTCATAGGTATCAACGATGTTATACACTTCACGCAAACTGCTCCCGATACTCACCCTCATTTCGCCGTATTTTTCTTTTATCTCATATACCTCTATGTCCATTGGTCTGTTTTCCGCTTTGAACAAGTTTTCAATTTCTTCAAACATGCTGTAAATCAAGGTATACCAGCCATCCCCGCACCAGCACGGAGCCAGATGGCCTCTCCCGCAGCCGTTACCGTCCTTGCTCTCCGCCCACGGAAAACGCTGCAGCAGCTCCTCCTGTTTATGCATCATTCCCTGTCCCTCCTCTGTACGCTTGACGTTTGATACCCGGCTTGCTCATCAATAATCAGGGCATTCAGCTGATACCCGAACTTCACACCACCGTCAATCCCGGTATATTGCTTACCGAACCATGGGTTAAAATTCGTCTCATCCTGATGGAGCCTCGCGCAAACCTCATGACCGAAGATAACCCTTTTTGTTAATGCAGCATTCCCGTCAGTGTGATAGAATCTTCCGCGGATCCAGCGGAAATCCTTGGGCGAGGTCTGCCGCCAATCTCCAATAGCAGGGTCTATGCCTGCATGCACATAAATGTGCTTTTCATCTTCAATGTAATAAAGCAGACGGCGCAAAAACGAAATTTCAACGGGATAGTGCTCTTTAATATATTCTCTTGCCCTGAAATCATCAGCCTGAGACTGATACCAGGGACATAAGGAGCGTATCGTAGCGGCACCGCCATTTTTGGGGTTGGTATAGGGCATTCTGGGGTAGTCGTCATCGTCCAGCCAGTGCAGCAGCATATCATCATGGTTTCCTCCTATTGCTTTTACGAGATTATCTTTTTCAGTAAGCTGCATGACACTCCGGATGACTGCCAGAGACTCAGGACCTCCATCCACATAATCCCCTAGCAGGTACAATCGATCGCAGGCCGGTTCATATTTCACTTGTTCCAGAAGTTTCATAAAGAGATCGTAGTAGCCGTGAATATCGGAAATCACAATGGTTCTTGACATCTGTCCACCTCATTCTATCAAATTCACTTATTCCATCATCCTCAAATATAATTGTTTTTCATTCGGGCAGGGTACGCTTTTTGTCGGCCGGCTTGATCTGTGTCCCATTCTAAACTATCAACCTGCAAGCACCTCAGGAATTAATACCGCGAATAGCCCGGAATATGATGGGCAACCAGAGAGCCAGTATACGGGGCTGAAGTCCTTAACCGGATTATGACCCACAAACAAACGGCGCAGCTGGTGTAAGCACAAGTGTTGACAGCAAGAAAAATCCAGCCGGAGCTGGATTTATAGAATTGCTTATACAGCTGCAATGACAGTTGTTATCCTGCCTTGCGGACGGTTGTACTCATTCGGGTAGCCGAGGGCATTATTAACAAATAGACAACCGCCCCTTCTGTAAGAATGGTTAATATGAACATGACTGGAGTACCACACCTTGCCGTCGATATGAGCAATATACTCTGAGCCGTCAAAATAATAACAACCGCTTACCGGATCAGCAGCATGCTCCTCCGCAATATGTGACCAGCGGTTCATCGAAGTCTGCAGCTTGTATCGCTCCTTGCTGTTCACCAGATAATAATCATGGTTCCCGGCTACAACCAGGATGTTGGAATAATACTGTCTTAGTGCAAGCAGCAACTCCACATTCTGCTGGTTGCGGTGTCCCAGATCACCGGCAATAACCAGCACCTCCGACACCGTCTGCGGCAGCAGACGCTCTGCAAATTGTTCAACCTCCCGCACATTATCCTCCGCTGTCGGTCCCTTGCGCCTGAGCCAGAAGTCCAGATGAATGTTGGAGATGAGATCGAATTGTTTCATTGGGGCTCCTTTCAAGTCACAGTTACTAATGATTCAGTGCGCGGCGGGTCATCCCTTCCGCTTCCCCTTAGCTTTCTCAATATTCTCTGCCGCCCTGAATTTCACAATCCGGCTGATCAGGTCATAGGGCATCGGCTGGTCGAGCGGGAACTGGACGGAACCCTTTGCTCCTTTATAGACGGACAGCTCGTCTTTAAAAGCTTCGATTCCCCGCGGTGCCGGATAGAAACCGATATGCTTTTTGAACGCTGCAAAATGTACCAGATTACCATGCAGGTCAAACGTAGGCATCTGATAGCTGATTTTCTCGGTGGCTTCGGGTACTGCTTCATGAATGACTTTCCGAATCTCCTGTAAAAGCTCCCGGACCTCCGGTGCAGCCTGTCCAATATAATCGTCAATGTTCTCAAATGTAGCCTTTTCAGCGTCCATTTCATCACCCTCCGTAAATGTCTAAAAGCCAGGTTGTATCAAAACCAGCTCTATTATTTCTTCTTCATTTGTGCAATTTCCCGCTCATAAAGCTGAATATATTCGGTGACTGTCAGCTTGCGGCTTAACTCGCTGATCAGTTCATAAGGGATGTTGCCCGCCGGCTTGAAACGGATACAGGATTTGCCCATATCCAGCTTGGTCTTCATATGCTTCGGGTACTCCTCCCGGAACCAGGACAACAGCTCAGGCTGCATATAAATACCCATGTGATACAGTGCGATATGATTTTTCTGCGAGGCTATACTAATGAACGGCAGCGGCTGCTCCGGCTTCACATGATACCCTGACGGATACAGCTCATGCGGAACTATGTATTCAATCCCGTAACCCATAGTCTCTGCATAACCTTCCGGCAGATTCTCCTTTATCACTTCTCTAAGCTTTGCAATTATTATCCGGCGCTCTTCCGGGAGCTGGCGGATATAATTTTCGGGACTGCTGGCGTTGTACTCCATGCTTGCTCCTCCTCGGTCAGTCGGGTTATTGTGATCACCCGCATCATTCAGTAATCAATCAGACGCCCGTTATCATGCCATGCCCCATACATCCGGTTCTCCCGTGTATTGGCAATGAATTTATCCAGTCTGCTGCGGAACAGCTCCGGCTGCTTCTTGTAGCCTTGAATGTTATCAATCCGGATTCTGCTGTACAGCAGCGGGAAGGCCAGAAAGTTCGCATAGACCTCCGGGTCCTCTTTTAACCTCTGCTCAATTGCTTCATCTATTACAAAAGATTCCGGGGCCATATCAGGCAGCACCCGTCTGCCCTCCTCGCTCATCAGCCCCAGCTTATCCAGGCGGCGGACCCGTTCTTTGTTCAGCTCGGTCCATAAGCTTCTTTTGGATCTTGGTGACAGCCGCTGCACTACACCCTGCTCCATGCTTTTCTTGACTCCGTCAATCCAGCCGCAGCATAGCGCCTCCTCAACCGCATCCAAATACAGCAGCTTGTCCGGAGCAGGCGTCATACTTACGATAACCCAGCAGCATTTCTCCGTTCTGCCGTATGCCTGCAGCCAGCTCCGCAGCTCTTCACGCGTTGTTAATGTTAATAGATTATCCATCTCCATAGTGTGCATTCACTCCTAAACGGACTCAGATGACCTTATCCGGACTTACCACTCATGTTACCATAAGCTAACGGACCCAGTTGACCTTATCTGCAGCATTTCTTCCTATTATTGCCCGACAGGCACACAATAAGGTCATTACGGTCCGTTAGACTACTTGAAAACGCATACATTTAAGAATAACGGCTGTACGGTCCGTTACGGTGTGAGGCTGGGATTTATCCCCGGTGTACGTTCAGAGTCAGACTGGACAAATGGACGGCGCATGTTACAGAGACAGGCTGTTATTAAAGCGTTATGTTTTAGCATTAGCATTAGCATTAGCATTAGCACTAGCACTAGCACAAGCACTAGCACTAGCACTAGCACTAGCATTAGCATTAGCATTTGCATTTGCACTAGCACTAGCATTAGCATTAGCATTTGCATTTGCATTTGCATTTGCATTTGCATTAGCATTAGCATTAGCATTAGCATTAGCATTAGCATTAGCATTAGCATTTGCATCAATATCAGCCGTCTCCCAAGCATTTGCGCGTCCGCTGCATTTTCAAACTTCCGCCAGCCATTCCAGACAAAGCGGTATGAATGCCGCATAGTCGTCCAACAATTCCAGTGTGCCGATAACCTGACTGGCCCCCAGCTCCTGCTCTGCCTTATCTGCACATTCATCCCCGAGTGCACGTTTCAGGCTGTATTCCAGCCAGTCCAGCTTGCCCTGGTAACCAAGATTCAGCACATCCTCCCAGTTACTGCTGAGGGTTCCGCCGTTATTCCGGTAAGCCCGGATTAGCAGCTGAAAGGCCTCTTTGCTTGGATTCCCCGCCTCGAATCCCGACCAGTACAGTGCCACCTCAACCAGCTCCTGCATCGGATGAACAGCACCTGCCGATTCCCAGTCGATCAGGAGGGGCTGCCGTTCAGCGGTCCACAGCACATTCTTGGGGTCCAGATCCCTGTGGCTGATCACCCGTTCATATTGGAGACTCTGCACAGCAGCGTTTGCCAGCTGTCCGTACTGCTGCAGTCTGGTGTAACCGCCGGCAAGCATGTCTGAATATTCCATCCGCAGCTGTATAGGCCGCCCGGCATAAGCTTCCCAGTCTACTGCGGGCGGTATGAATGTTTCTTCCGGCAGCTCGGCCAGCAGATCAGCAAAATCCGCTGTATGAATATCCGCAAGCACCGCACCGATCTTCGCCGCGGAGTCCAGATCGACAGTTCCAGCAGGCAAGGACTTTCCTTCCCGCCACGGAAACACCAGGTAATACTGTCCGCCGGCTTCATACATGCAGCTGTCACTGTCCAGCATCGCCGGAAGTGCATTGATCCCCTGGGCCAGAGCCTTCGTTGCAACCTTTTCAGCAAATATTATATTGCCCGTTGCCTCTCTGCGCTGCATGATTTGGGGATTGAGCGCTTTGACTGCATATTCCGCCTGATCAGTAACAACCCTGTACATCCTGTGCAAAAAACCGCCGGCCACCGGCTCCGGTACCCTGGTAACTGCCCCAAGCTTGTACTTGGCACACAGCGCCGCAAAATCAAGCCTATAATTCGTTGTATCCATCATAATTGGTCCTTTCATTTCGTATAGGCGGCGCAGTGTCCGCAACATACGTGTATTTGCAGAATGTTAGCGCGATATTAACTTTTTGATGCATCAGTTTTAACATTCATAGAATTCTTCTATGTTAACCTGTAGCTAATAGCGCGGGGGAGTGAACGGAATGAATTTGAATTTAATCAAGCTGCAGATCGTTGAGCTCTTGCATAAGCATAAAAAAATAACAACGGTAGCTGCTGTACTCGGCCTAAAGCAGCCGACAGTAACCTACCACCTGAAGAATCTGGAGCAGCAGCTTGGAGAGAAGCTGTTCGAGCCAAGGATGGATAAAATGATTCTTACCGAAAGCGGTAGAGCCTTTCTCCATTATGCGGTCAAAATCAATGCTCTGGCCACCGAGGCAGAGCGGGTTGTGAAGGAGTTCAGCCAAGCGGGCCGCAGTACGATCAGCGTCGGGGCCAGCTACGTTCCGGCAACCTATATCCTGCCCAAAATACTCAGCAGGTTCGGCGAGCTGCATCCGGAGATAACGGTATCACTGTCAGTCAAGCCTTCGCCTGTGATCAAGGAAATGCTGGTGAACCAGGAGCTGGATCTGGGGATACTGTCAACGGAATCCTTTTATCTGCCCAGCCTTCACTGCCATTCATTATGTGAGGACGAGCTTGTGCTCGTATTTGCTCCGGCTCATGAATTCGCCGGTCAAGCCGGCCTGACCGCTCCGCAGATTTCAGCGGCAAAATTCATTCTGCACAGCAGCCAGTCCAGCACCAGCCGGATCACCAGTAAATGGTTCGAGGATTGCGGCTGCGAGCCCCATGCCCCTCTGCTGCTAGATTCCCTGGAGGCGATCAAGCAGTCTCTGATGGGAGGCAGATATGTATCGTTCGTTTCCCGGCTTGCCGTCGCAGATGAAGTCGCCTCCGGTAAGCTCATGATGCGGTCTATTCCGGAATACCATTACCAGCGGAGAATCTATTATTCCTATAACCGTGACCGCCACCTGTCCCCTCCTATCGGATTTCTGATCGAGCTGATGCAGGCAGCCTGCCGGTAGATTCCGTTTAAATTGTGAGTATTGGTTTTCTCTTCCACATTGTATAATATACTTCATCTGGCAGAGAAAGGATGTTGATTGTTTTATGAAATTTACAGAGTATCCCTATGAGCGCCCTGACGTAGACAAGTTCAAGCAGGAATTTACTGCACTTCTTAAGGGACTGGAAGCAGACAGCCTGGAGGAGCAAAAGGCTTCGATCGTCGCGCTGAATGAGCTGCGCAGCGAATTCGATACGCTTCAGAGCATCGTATATGTCCGCCATTCCATTAATACTGCTGATGAATTTTACAAGGCGGAGCAGGATTACTTCGATGAAATCGGCCCAATTTTCCAGGAGTACATAACAGAATACTATAGGGCTATCGTTAACTCCAGGTACAAAGCGGAATTCGAGCAGGAATGGGGAACACAGCTGATCAGCCTGGCGGAGATTTCGCTCCGGACATTCAGCCCGGACATTATTGAAGATATGCAGCAGGAAAACAGGCTGTCTACGGAATACACCCAGCTGCTGGCCTCTGCCAAAATCATGTTTGAGGGTGAAGAGCGTACCCTGGCTCAGCTCATTCCGTTTGAACAGTCGGCGGACCGCGAGGTGCGTAAAGCTGCTTTTCAGGCCCGATTTGATTTTATGTCGGCTCATGAAAGCGAATTTGACCGCATTTATGATGAGCTGGTTGCCGTACGTGCCGCTATGGCCCGCAAGCTTGGCTACCCCAGCTTCGTAGAGCTGGGCTACGACCGGATGAACCGGACTGATTATAATGCCGGCATGGTCGCGAACTTCCGTAAGCAGGTGCTTGAGCATATCGTTCCTGCGGCAGGCAAGCTGAAGCAGCGCCAGAGCGAACGACTGGGCCTGGATAAGCTGAAGTTCTATGATGAAGGTCTCACCTTCAACACCGGGAATGCTTCGCCCAAGGGCGATCCGGAGTGGATCGTTGCAAATGGTGCCCGCATGTACAAAGAGCTGTCGCCGGAAACGGATGAATTCTTCCGTTTTATGCAGGACAACGCGCTGATGGATCTGTTAAGTACAAGCTCCAAGCAGTTTGGCGGCTACTGCACATATTTCGAAAAATATAAAGCGCCTTTCATTTTCTCCAATTTCAACGGAACCTCAGAGGATATTGATGTACTAACCCATGAAGTGGGTCACGCGTTCCAGGTATATTCCAGCCGCAGCCTGAACATACCGGAATACGCCTTCCCAACCTACGAGGCGGCTGAGATCCACTCGATGAGCATGGAGTTTTTTGCCTGGCCGTGGATGAATCTGTTCTTCGAGGAGGATGCCGATAAATACCGGTTCAACCATCTGGCCGGCAGCCTGGAATTTGTCCCTTATGGCGTAGCGGTTGACGAATTCCAGCACTTCGTCTACAGCCACCCGGAAGCGACACCGCAGGAACGCAAGCAGGCCTGGCGGGAAATCGAGCAGAGATATCTGCCGCACCGCGATTATGACGGCAACAGCTATCTGGAACAGGGCAGCTTCTGGCATAAGCAGTCGCATATTTTCCGCACCCCGTTCTACTATATCGACTACACCCTGGCCCAGCTGTGCGCATTCCAGTTCTGGAAACGTTCGAACGAGAACTTTGCGGAGGCCTGGAGTGACTATCTGCAGCTCTGCAAGGCCGGAGGCAGCAAGTCTTTTGTTGAGCTTGTAGAGCTTGCCGGGCTCATCTCACCGTTCAAGGACGGCTGCGTCAGCTCCGTAATCGGTGAAATTGAGAGCTGGCTGGATTCAATCGACGATAAAGCATTGTAAGACAGCTTCACTGGCTGCTATACGCCAGCGGGCCTAACAGAAAAGTCCCGTTCCCCGACACAGCCGGAGTGCGGGACTTTTCCATTTTTAGAAGGGTAATTATTTCTGCAATACATGATGCCAGGACGCGCAAACCGCAGTTTTTGTTCATCCGGGCTATTGCTCACGGTCGGCAAAGCTCCGGAAATTCCCGGTTACCGCCACCGGAACACTGCCCTTCAGGTAAAAATAATCCTTGGCCTTCCAGGTATGGCTGCCTTTGTCCGACCTGCGCACATAGACATAGTTATACGTGGAGGTCGCGAAGGTGCGGAACCCTTTTCTTTTGCAGCGTCTAAGGAAGTTAACATCCTCACCCACCGAACGGTCGGGGAACAGCACCTGCCGGGTCACCCGTTTCCTGAACAGCAGCGTCCCCCCCTGCAAAAAAACAACCGGCTTCCGCTGCTCCTTCGGCGAGCGGATGATCAGCTGGCGGCTGGCCTCCAGGTAGACAAGACAGCCATGCTTGCCGACAATATCACTTCCAGTCCGGTTCAGCGCCCTGATCTGCTCTTTCAGATAATAAGGGGAATAATAATCGTCATCGTCAAATTTGGCGATCAGCGGATAACGCGCCTTGATAATAGCACCGTTCAGGCATTGGCCGAGCGAGACGGACTCCGGCAGCTTATAGACCGAAATGTTGTTTCTGGAGCCTGCCCTCAGCTGATACTCCTTCAGCATCATGCTGTCCTTGTTAAGGATAATAATCAGTTCCTTGTGCTTGACCCGCTGGCTCCTGTAATTGGCAAGCAGATTATCAAAAAATTCCGGGCGATTCGTGCATACGATAATAGAGACTGCATTGACATGCTTATCCGTTGCTTTTCCCACTGCCCCTCTCTCCCCTCCTGTTATCCCTTCAACATATGAGCTCCGTTCAGGGCCCGTTCGGGCATAGGTCAAGTACTGGTACTCCTAGTATCATTAGCTCACATTTTTGCCATTTCTCCTCTGAAGCGCAAGATGTGAGTTATTGATTGTAGCCGCACTTTTCGGCTGTACGGTATAATTTCGCTTGATCAGGCCATCCGGCCGGTCGAATACAGGTATATATGGAGGGGATTCCGGTTTTGTATAAAAAACGCTTGCTGTCTGTACTCACATCCATCCTGTTACTGTCATCCTCGCTTCCGCCGCCCGTCTCTGCAACAGAAGGCTCTGACACTGATCCGGCTTCCGGTATGATCAATATCAGCAGCAGCTGGAAGGGCAGCGTGTTGGGCGATGTGGGCGGACAGGACAAAATTACGGCGGCGAACTTCGGCATCACGGAGCATGCGGATTCTACTGTTACCCTGCGCAGCTCAGCTGACCGCGGCAAAATTTCCGGCAGCACCGAAGGAATCGCTTATTATTTCCAGCAGATGGATCCGGATGCGGACTTCGAGCTCAAGGCTAAGGCTCATGTGGATGCCTGGACAGCGAACAATCAGGTGTCGTTCGGAATTATGCTGCGCAGTAATGTGTGGGATAACCAGTCCGGGGCGTACACAGGGGATTTCACTGCAGTCGGTGCACTGGACCAAGAAATGAAAGCGTTTTATAAGTCGAATGGCGGCAGCCTGCAGAAGACCGGTTATCTGTTTGATACATCCGGCAAGCCAGCAGCCGGTGTGGATTATGATCTCAGCATCCGAAAAACCGGGAATCTGTATGTATTCACCCTTGACGGTGTTACCAAAACGCTTGAAGGCTTCGGCGGTACTGTTCAATATGCCGGACTTTACACCGCGAGGAACACAACTGTTACTTTCAGTAATGTACAGCTTCTACAGGAGAAGCCAGTCGAGCTTGGCCCATGGACTTACAGCGCTTTTGGCGGAAACACCAGTGCCCTGAAGAATCCTGAACCTGTGGATGCAACTGAGACCTCGGTAACTCTGGAAACCTACGGCGGGAAAATCTCCGGCAGCGACGAAGGGCTTTCCTTCTATTTCAGGGAGATACCTGCCCAGGCCAATTTTGAGCTTACAGCTAAGGCCAAGGTCATTTCGTTCAACAGCAACAGCAGCATCAGCACACCAAACCAGAAGTCCTTCGGGCTGATGCTGCGGGACAGCGTCGGCGTGAACGGAGATTCTGCTGCAGCAACCTCCAATTACGCTGCAGTCGGGGCGCTGGATCAGGTAATCAAGGGCTTTTACAAGCAGGCCGCACAGGTGAAGCTAAGTCCGTTCAGCGGTATACCCGCCCCGGCAGCCGGTGCAGAATACGGGCTCAGCATCAAAAAATCCGGAAACACCCTGCAGCTTAGCGCCGGCGGCCAGACCGAAACCGTAACGCTGGACGGAGCCTTCAGCGATACGCTGTTTGCAGGGGTATATGCAGCCAGGGATGCCGTTATCGTCTTCAACGATATCAGTATCAGGCTGGAGACCAAAACCGTCACCGCTTTGACAGCTGATACCAGCGCGATGCCGAAGACCTCTTATTTGATCGGGGAGGCGCTTGACTTGACGGGCCTGTCGGTAAAAGCACTGTATTCCGATAATAGTGAGGCTGTCCTGTCACCGTCCGACTATATCGTTACAGGCTTTGACAGCAGCAAAGCCGGAGCAAATACGGTAACTGTTCATTACAACGGCGCGTCTGCGGCAATTACCCTGCAGATTCTTCCGCTGTCCGTGTCCGAACTTACGGTCAAATACTATCCGGCCAAAACGGTCTATTATCCGGGGGATGCCTTCGATCCGCAGGGGCTTGTCGTGCTGGCCGGCTATAACGGCAGCACCTCGGCGGCAGAGCTGGACGCCAGTCTCTACTCGCTCTCCATCAAAGGCCAGAATGTAACGGAGCAGGCGCCATACCTGTTCACCGAACCGGGCGTTTATGAGGTGACTGTCACCTCGGTGGAGACACCGGAAGTAACAACTGCCTTTGACATTAAGGTTGAGGATGCTACTCTCAGTAAACTGGAGATCCGCAATCTCCCTGAGCAGACGGTTTACTACATCGGGGATTCCCTTAAGCTGGAGGGCCTTGTGCTCTACGCGCATTACAGCGACGGGACGTCACAGCGGCTGATGAAAGAGGAATACACAGTTTCCCCGCTAGATACATTGGCACCCGGCACGAAGGAAATTACCGTGAGCCACAAGGGAGTTACAGCCAAGTTCCCTGTTCAGGTCAAAATCAAACAGCTGACCGGCATTGAAGTCACCGCCTATCCAAAAACAACCTTCCTGCTTGACGACAGCTTTGATAGTGAAGGACTTGCCGTCTCCAAGGTGTACGACAACGGTGACCGGGAAGTGCTCAGCAGTTATATGCTTGACTCAAGCAAGTTTAACAGCAAGGCAGCCGGGGTGTATGCTATCGGGATTATCCCGGGTGATCACTCCATTGATCCCATTACTTATTCTGTAACCGTAAGAGAAGCTTCTCAGCCGGTATGGAACAGCATTCAATTCGGCCAGTCTACATCCGCTGCCAATAACCAGACGCTTGTCCGCGAGGATGGCTCAGTCCGTCTGATTGCCCTGGAAGGCGGAGGCAAGGTTACTGAGGATCATGACGGTATCACGTTCTACTACACCGTGCTTGATGCGGCACAGGATAACTTCGTGCTGTCTGCTGACATTCAGGTGTCGGCCTATGCCAAGTCCCCGCATGACGGCCAGGAATCCTTTGGCATTATGGCCCGGGATGTCATCGGCACCGCAGGCAATTCCAGCGTGTTTGCTTCCAATATCGCCGCAATCGGCGGCTACAGCGGTGGCACCAAGAGCAGCAACGGAACCCAGCTGTTTGTGCGCACCGGAGTGGAATCCTCTGACGGGGCCGGCAGCAAGGGAATCCAGGCTGTTATGCTGAAGAATGAGCAGCCTGCTCCAGGTAATACGTTCCCTGCCGCTCCTTACCGTCTTACATTGGCCAAAACGAACAGCGGCTTCACCGGCCAGCTTAACGACGGTAAGCAGGCAGTGTTCTTTACACCGGATATTCTGAACGTGCAGGACGGCAAAATGTATGTCGGCTTCTACACAGCCCGGCTGGCTACCATCGATGTCAGCAGCATTCAGCTGACCGTAACCTCGGCGGCGACGGATGCCCCTAAGGTAGATCCGCCGCAAAATCCGGTTTCGCCAGCCTTTGACATCCTGTCTCTGGGCAGAACCTCCCAGCCGGATTACCGGCTGATTCTGCGGCCGAATGTCAGCGGAACGGTAACTTTGAAGCAGGGCTCCGCCGTGATTGCCCAGGATGTCAGAGCCGAAGCCGGCAAACGGCTTGCGCTTCCGGCCGTACTTGCAGCGCAGGATACGAATTTCAGCATCAGCTTTTTGCCGGATGATACCCAGTACCTGACCTCCTACGATAAAATCGTCCGCAACTTTACCGTTACTATGAAAAGCTATGCTGACAATAGCGATATTTACGTCTCTCCTGCCGGAACCAGCACCGGGGACGGTACACCGGAGCATCCGCTCGATGTGGATACCGCGATTGATTTCGTACAGCCGGGACAGCATATTATCGTTCTGGACGGCCGGTATGTACGCAGCAGCAAGCTGGAGATCAAGAAATACAATGACGGGACGGCAGACGCCGTGAAGGTGCTTGAAGCTGCTCCCGGAGCGAGACCGGTATTTGATTTTGACAAAAAAACAGAAGGTGTCCTGCTGAGCGGCAGCTACTGGCATATCAAGGGACTTGATTTCACGCGTTCGGCCGGCAATACCAAAGGATTTACTGTGGGCGGCAATCATAACATCGTTGAAAACAGCCGTTTCTATGCCAACGGCGACACCGGCCTGCAGATCAGCCGGACGGACGGAACTGCTGCGGAAATCGCGGATTGGCCGTCGTACAACCTGATTCTGAACAGCTCCTCCTTCGATAACCGTGACCCTTCCGACAATAATGCCGACGGCTTCGCGGCCAAGCTGACCTCCGGAGTCGGCAATGTGTTCAGAGGCTGCCTGTCGTACAACAATATTGACGACGGATGGGACTTGTACACCAAGGCGGGAACGGGAGCGATTGGTGCTGTACTGATCGAGGACAGCGCGGCCTTCAACAACGGCCGCCTGACAGACGGAACCGTAGGTGCAGGTGACAAAAACGGCTTCAAGCTCGGCGGGGAAGGCATTTCGGTCCATCATATCATCCGCAATTCCATCGCCTTCGGCAATGGCGCGTACGGCTATACCAGCAACAGCAATCCCGGCGTCATTGCCGAGAACAACATCGGCTTCAACAATACGCGCGGCAATCTCAGCTTCACCACTTATGATCACATCACGCCGGATTTCACTATTAACGGCTTTTTATCCTACCGGACGGCGAGCATTGCCAAGGACCAGTATCCGGCAGGACTTGCAGCAGACAATAACTTTATGTATGACGGAGCCATTTCGGCGAACAAGTCCGGCAAACAGCTAAGCGATGCCAACTTTGCCAGCCTGAACCCGGTCAGCTCCTATGCAAGAGATGCCGCGGGTAATGTGGTCTGGGGTGATTTCCTGAAGTTCATTCCGTTTAGCGAGAATGAACCCGGAGGGGAAGAGCCTGTTGCGACCCCAACTCCAGGAGCAACACCAAGCCCAAGTGCAACACCGCAGCCGACAGCCACAGCAGTTCCGGCAATCCCGGGCGGTACTGGCGCAGCGGCTGATCTTGCGGTAGCGGCACAGCCGGATGGAAGCGTCCGCGTTACCCTCCCGGTTACGTCTGCACAAGGCACGGCCCGGGCGGCACTTACTGATACCGCGCTGCAAAATGCGCTTGCCCAGGCTAAGAGCCAGGCAGACGGCACCCGGCTGCTTCAGCTCCGGCTGAAGGAGAACGCGGCAGATGGCTTCAACGCCTATGAAATTACACTCCCTGCCTCCTTGTTTACAACCGGGAACTCGAGGCTCCAGCTGAAGGTAGATACTGCCATCGCGGGCTTTGTGCTCCCGGATACCTTATTCCGGTCAGCAGCGCTCACAGGTGCCAGTACGGTTATGCTGGAGGTAAGCATCGCCGAACCTTCCAGTGCCCTGAAAGGACAGCTGGAAAGCTCTCCGCTTATAGCCTATGAGCTTCTGGTGGACGGCAACGCAGCAGGAACTGACAGCCTGAGTTCAGCAATCGAGATCCGCCTGCCCTACCAGACTGCTCTGCCTGCTTCCGAACACCCGTTTATCGTTGTCTGGCAGGTCAGCGGCAGCGGTGTCATTACGCCTGTAGTGAACAGCAGGTTTGATTCCGCCGGGAAACAGGCCGTCTTCACGGCTGAACATTCTGCCGGACAGTATTCTGCTGTCCATAACCATCCGGCCTTCGGCGATGTCTCCAGCCAGCACTGGGCCAAGAATGAAATCGAAGTTCTGTCCTCGCGCGGGATTATCCGGGGAGTAACTGAAGACGGCTTCCTGCCGGGGAAATCCGTTACTCGCGCCGACTTTGCCCTGCTTCTGGTCCGGCTGCTAGGGCTGTCCGGAAGCGCCAGCGGTACCGGCTCAGGCTTCACAGATGTAGAACCTGAGGACTACTTCTATGAAGAGCTCATGACAGCAAAGCAGCATGGTCTGGTCAACGGCCAGCAGGACGGAAGCTTTCATCCGCAGGAGCCGGTCTCCCGTCAGGATATGTTTGTGATGACGGCCAGAGCGCTCAAGGCTGCGGGCATTCTGCCGGGAGATTCTGCAGCAGCAGCCAGCACATTAGCAAGTTTCGCCGATCAGGCTGGTATTGCCTCCTACGCTGCCGCTGACATTGCCTCGCTGGCCGCAGCTGGCTTCATTAAGGGAGATGCCGGCGGCCTGCTTCAACCGGCAGCCCTGTCCTCCCGTGCTGAAGCAGCCGTCTTGATCTACCGGATTCTAATGCGGCAATAGCTGCAAAGAAGCAGATGCAGTGGTAACAAGCAGCGATATTCGGGCTACCAGCGTCAGGGCACAGACTATGAGGTCTTGTAATAGGAGCCTCCATACAGCACAAAGAGACGGCACTTCTGCCGTCTCTTTGTGCGTGTCTGTTAAGAAGAGTACGAGACACTATCAGGTGAAGCACCCGACACTATGGTTTTGAGTTTCTTTCGCAGTCAGCAGACCCGCCCGGAGTATAGGCCTAAGCCATCTCCCAAACGGTGTCTGACACCGGGATCTAACGGACCGAACGGACCTTATCTCTGTGAAAATACCGCTTTTGTCAGGCTAACGGACACCAGGGCCCTTATTTTCGGGCTATTTCCCCAAATGGGACTTTTCGGGCGGCAATAAGGTCCCTACGGTCCGTTAGTCCCGATAAATGAGCCTATTCCGGCAAATAACGCCAATACGGTCCGTTGGAATTTCAAAATACAGACAGCCATTTGCCTTCGGCAGGTAACCAGCCCGTCCTATTCCAGTCCATGCTGCTTCCGGATGTTGTACATCCCGGCAAGCACCAGCTCGGATGGATCGCGGTTCAGCTGGAAGTGTGTGAAGAGCAGCTGGAGCGGAACTGCGCAGACATTGTTGCCGTCGGTAATAGACGGGAAGCCTGCCTCGAACACCGGTCCGTGGTCTTCATTCCAGGCCAATCCTGCATGTACCTTCTCCGGTGCAAATTCCTCTTCCACTGTCTTGATGCACAAAGGGATCACCTTGTTGTCAATGATCGCCTTGGCTTCATCTTCGCTCTCAGGCTGCTTCGGAAGCGGCTGGCCTCCCTTGGTCTTCATCAATTCGTGGAAGAAGGAGGACACCCATACTTCCGGATTCTTATCCGACTGGAACCGGTTCACCAGCTCGCGCAGGAAAAATCCGGTCGAATAAACATCGCCCGATTCATTTTTCACATGGTATACAAAGACAGGTCCAAAAGCCGCCAGATTAATAATCTGGCTCTGCACCTCTTTAAAATACATTTTCAAAGCTACCATACCATTATGATGAACCGCTTTGATCAGCTCATTCCATTTCTCTTCGGTCATACCTGCCGGGTTATTGCCGGTTTCCTCAGTCGCTGTTTCAGCTGCTGTTTCGTTAGCTGTTTCGTTTACTGTTTCATTCTCATTATTCATTCGTCATTTCACCCCGCTATCTATCATACCATCAACCGGCCCCGGGTAAAATATAATCCTCTTTCCCAGCATCGGCCGGAGCGCCCGCACACGCATAAGAAACCCTGCAATGACGGGCTTCCATCCGGGTCTGCGTCGTAATTTTACAATACAGTGAAAACTATTTCCTGTAAAATATTTATATATCATTCTATCACTAAAGGAGAAATCCGATGCTTATTCCGCAGGAAGCACAACCATCACAACGATCGGTCCGGTTTTCTACAGTCCGTGCATGGTGCAGTTTGCTGATCCTTTCGGCGTCCGCTGGTGCTTCATGGTATGATTCCGGCACACAAAAAACACCTTCACAGCGATTACTGTGAAGGTGTCTGCACTCTCTAAGTTGCAGCGGTTTATTTGGCCGCTTTGGCGGCATCAAGAATGGCCTTGAGGTAACCATGGGTATCCACAAGTGTAGCTCCGCTTACCGCATCAACTACCTGCTCAGCCGATTTGTATGTCAGTGTCTGTTCCAGTGATTTGATAGTTCTGCCTGTTGCGAATTTCTCGATCGCTGCCAGGTTCTTGTCATAAGCTACTGTAGAGCCTGCAGCTTCTGCCATGTGCTCACTGTAGTATTTACTGTTGGTTTTTTTGGAAGCAAGAACGACGTTAGGGTCTTTATAATTCTGGCCAAAGTCTTTATCCGAGTTAGGCACTCCCTTAGCCACATCAGTGCTCAGGAACTGGTAGTCATCCAGCGAAGCAGCTACGATTACACCGTTCTGAACGACTGCAACGGCTACAGTAAAGCATTTAGTCCCATGGGCTGCTGCCTCTACACGGCCCACTTTCAAAGGTGCGCTGGCTGCAGAAGATACGTTGTTAAGCGCACCGCTGTTGCCTACGCCTACAAGTGCCAGTGAGAGTCCAGCCACCAGCATTAATTTTGTAACTTTTTTCACAAACATTCCCCCAGTCATGTTATAAAAAACGCTTACAACCTATTTTTATCAAATTCTAGCATTAAACACTGTTACAAATGTTACTAGAAATATGTTAATTAGTGGAAGTAGGCAGCGCCTGCTGTTTATGCCATAACTTGACGACAATAATAATCCCAAGTAGTAATACAAGGGTTGTAACCGCTCCTCCCTCCGGACCAAAAGCTCCGCCTGTAAACAGCGCCGGCCCCGTCTGACTCAGCTTTACGAGCGTTGGCCCATTATCCGAAAATCCGCTGACCGGAAAACCGTAAACATTGCCCAGCGTAACGTTCCACGCAAAGTGCATACCGCAGACACCCCAAATATGCTTAGTAAGAATTGCATAGCCAGCGAAGAACACTCCGGACAAGATCAGATTGGTAAAAGACAATACAGTAACCCCGGCACTGAACAGATGAAAAAATCCGAATATAACGGAAGACAGCAGGATTGCAAAAGCAGGTGAGCTTTCCTTTGCCAGCATGGGAATAAGCCAGCCCCTTACGGCCACTTCTTCCGCTGCGCTCTGAACAATCCAGCCAAGAGCAATAACTGCTGCCAGCGGTGTTATAGACACCAGATGAGAGGCCTCCACCTGTACCATGTCCATGCCCAGTAATATGGCAGTGACTGCTGAAATCGCACAGAACCCGATGAAAACCCCAGTCCAATAAGCTTTAAGCGGTTTGACCGCATGAAGTCCTGCTGATTTGAGCGGACGTTTTTCGATCAGAACGATCCATAAGCCAAAGATGATAACTTGTATAGCGCATACCATTATCTTCCGGAAAGCCTGCACCGTAGCTTCATCCACCCCAAAAGCCTGGGACAGACCGGAGGAGAACACGAAAAAAAACAAACGGCCTGCAGTCAGGCTCCCCATCCACAAGATAAAATAAAGCGGCACCAGCATATAAACCTTTATCTTCAGTCTGCTGGCCCCGGCCCCGGCAAATAACACATTTCTCCTCAAAATTTCATTTAGTCTCTGAATAGCAAGTCACCAACTTTTATACAGTATTGTAATCTTCACCCTATCATGAAAGCAGGAGGCTCAGATATAATAAAAGTCCCTCCCCTTTATATACTCCATCACCAAATCCCGATTATAATTTCAGGAGGCATAATGATCAGATATCTCCCTAACGCGCTCACCGTTATGCGGATCATCGGCTCGCTCAGCCTGCTGTTTGTGCAGCCGCTATCCGGCTTGTTTTTGACCATATATACCCTGTGCGGGGCAACCGATGTGCTGGACGGCTATATCGCCCGCAAAACAAACAGCGCCAGCGAAGCTGGCGCAAGTCTCGACAGTGTAGCCGATGTATTTTTTATAGGCGTGTTACTGCTGGTTTTCCTCCCGCTCCTTCAGCTGTCTGTATGGATCATTTGCTGGATAGCCGACATTGCCGTCATCCGCACCGCTTCGCTCCTGACCGGATGGTTCAGATACCACGCTCTGGCCTTCATCCATACCTATGCCAACAAGGCGACTGGGCTCCTGCTATTCTGCTTCCCGTTTCTGTACACATTGCTTGGACTTACGGTAACCGCAAGCCTGCTGTGCTTCGCAGCCAGTCTGTCAGCCCTTGAGGAGCTGGCAATCAATTTCCGGTCACAGGAGCTTAATAGGGATGCCCGTTATTTCCAATGGAAAAGATAGACTGCCGCATCATACATCACGATTGCTGGAACAGTGTGGCAGACATCCTGCCTTTCGGGCATAGGAACATGTAATATATCCCTTCCCCGTAATCCTCTACCGCTTCCCAGTCCAGCTGGCCGATAAAATGCATGCGCTCCGAGCAGCAGGGACACTCGGGATATTCTGCATCCTGAATCCAGGTCGGATACCCGCCAATCTGCGAAGCCCAAGGCTCCATGGTCCACTGAACGGCATGGTAGGTGTTTCTCGGCTTCTCCGCTATCCGGAAATGTTTCCCGGCAGACAGGTATGCCCGGCTCTCCTCAGCCGGATTTGTGTCCGGCAAATAATCAGGCTTTCGGTTAAAAGCACTCCACCGCGCTCCCTGCACAGAATCCAGCTCCATATACACCGGACCATAACAGCTGCAAATGACACAGGTCTGCACCTGCAGCCGTTGTCCGGTCACAGGCATACGTTCAATGGATGGGTGACCTGCATGGATATCTACCAGAACGGTGAGCGGACTCCCGCACCATTCACAAACCTGGCTGCTGCCAGTCAGAAAGACTGCCGCAGGTTCCACGGGATATGCCCCGGCAGCAGACGGGTTCATTTTCTCAACAGCATAATTATCCGGATAAAATAAATCCCGGCGCTCCCCGGCAGCAGTCAGCTCCCAGCCGGCTTCATGTGCATAACGTTCAGGTGCGATGTATAGCTCTTCCGCCCATTCCGGCGCATGCTCACGCCATTCCCTGAAGCGCTGAACGACAGCGTCATCACCGATCCAGCTTAAAGCAAGCAGGAGTAAATTACGGTTTTCCCCGTCTGATTCCACCTGCTCCAGCAGCAGATCCCGGATTTCCGCCGGTGCATGTTTATACAAAAATGCCGGATCGTATATTTCCCGGTGAATCAGCTCAGCAAGAATGCCGGTTCCGCGCAGCATCCGGTTGTTATAGCAGACCAGTGACATCAGGATTTCAGTGCAGGCCTCTTCATCCCCAGTCTGCAGTAATTCAACAGCATAAGCCTCAAGCCTGCCGGCATCCTCTGCGGAAAGTGTGCGGTACAGCTCCTCCTTGCCGGATCTATAGGGTGTGTACACAATCAGCGGGTCATGGGGTCTGGAGGCATGCATAATCTTCAGTACCTCAACAGGGTCCGTAATGCCTGCATATAAATCCACTGTTTTGCGGTGCTGCATAATGTAGGCCTGCCGTTCCTGACGTTCTTTTTCCTGCACGCAAGGCATACAGTAGCCGCCGGTTTTCTGAAAAGTAGCCGGAAGAATGGTCGCGCTGCAGCCTTCACTTTTGCAGGGGATGCGTTCTGTCATTGATAATCCTCCTTTTGCCTACTGATTCTCCTCCCAGCGGGCTATCTCCTCGCGCACCAGTGGAGCAACCTCTGTTCCCAGGAGCCTGATGGATTCCATCACCTCGGCGTGGGCCATGGTGCCATGCGGGACATGAAGCAGGAATCTGGTGATTCCGACTTCCTTGCGTAATTGAATGATTTTGTCCGCAACTGTCCGCGGATCGCCGACGAATAACGCGCCCTCCGGACTGACTGCCGCATCATAATCTGCGCGGGTATACGGAGGCAGGTTCTTCTCAACCGCCCGGACATTGGTTCTGGCAAAGGTTGACGGGAAGAACTGCTCAATTGCCTTCGGCGTACTTTCCGCAACAAAGCCATGCGCATGTGCTGCAACCGGCAGCTTGGCGTGATCATGGCCGGCTGCTGCTGCAGCTTCTTTATACAGCTTCACCTGTGAGGCAAAATCCAGCGGCCGGACCGGGCCAATCATCGCCAGCGCAAACGGCAGGCCCAGGACACCTGAGCGTACTGCAGATTCCGGGCTTCCCGCACTGGCAATCCAGACCGGCAACGGCTCCTGTACCGGGCGCGGATATATTCCTAAATTATGTATAGCGGGTCTGTGCCTGCCTTCCCAGGTTACCCGCTCAGACTGCTGAAGCTTCATCAGGAGATCCAGCTTTTCATCGAACAGGCTCTCATAATCCTGCAGATCGCAGCCGAACAGCGGAAATGATTCTATAAAAGAACCCCGTCCGACCATAATCTCCGCCCGGCCGTTACTCAGTCCGTCCAGGGTGGCAAAATCCTGATAGACCCGCACAGGATCTGCCGATGACAGAATCATCACTGCACTGGTCAGGCGGATACTGCTCGTCTGGCTTGCTGCTGCCGCCATAACCACTGCAGGAGAGGAAGCGGCAAAATCAGGCCGGTGATGCTCCCCGACACCATACACATCCAGCCCGACCCGGTCGGCCAGAACGATTTCTTCTACTACTTCACGCAGCCGTTCTGCGTGGCTCATTGTTTTCCCTGTGACTACATCGGGTGTAGTTTCCACAAATGTACTGATACCAAGTTCCAAGGTTCTGTTCCCCCAAGCTGTTGTTAATCACTATTACACCATTACTATCCATTCACTATTCCATCATTCTATCTCTAAATTGCTGAATATTCAAAATTAATATTTACTAGGCTCCCGGCCGCAGCAAAAAGCAGGTCGGGCAGCTGTATCGCCGCCGAGCCTGCTTTTTTCGTAATGATATTCTTATTACTGATTAGCCAGGATATCGGACAGCAGCTTCTCGGCCCCGTCAAAGATAGAGTAGCTGTAGCCCCAGAACTGGTTGAAATCGATGAGGTAAATGGCTTTATTCTTGATGGCATTTAGGCTTTGCAGCGACGGATCGGCATAGAAGGCTTTCAGTGTCGTCTGCGGATCAACCCCGCCGGTGTATACAGAGAGGAGCAGTACATCAGGGTTCGTGGCAAGCAGCTGTTCTTTGCTGATATCGCCTGTGACGTCACCGAAGCTGTTCTTAAGACCAAGCAAACCAAGCACATCACCGGCAAAAGTATCAATATTGCCGCTGTATACGGCAATTGCCCCGTTTCCGCCGTCAGAAACATAAGCGAAGGTTTTGGCGTTGCTGGCTGCAGCCCCGTCTTTAATCGACTGCGCACGTTGTTTGAGTTCCTCGATATAAGCGGCAGCGTTCTCCTGTACATCAAAGATTTGGCCAAGCTGCTCGATATCCTTATACAGGCTGTCCAGAGTAGCCCCCTTCACGCTGGTGTTCTGCAGGTAGGTTTTGATACCCAGCCCGTTCAGGCCTTCTACGGTTCCAGCACCCCAGTCAGCGTCCGCGAACAGGTCGGCACGTCCCAGGACCAGGTCAGGGCTTGCTCCGACAACCAGCTCTTTGCTGGCATAATTCTCGGAGATTACCGGGATTTTTTTGAATTCCTCCTGGACAGAAGGATCGCCTGCACCGTACAGTGCGGCAACGCCTACCATTTTATCAGTCAAGCCCAGTTTGATCAGCAGCTCAGCGGCACCTTGAGTATTAGCCACGACTTTCTCAGGTGCTTTATCAAAGGTCACTGACTTGGCTGTCCACGGGGTGCCCTCACCGTTATTGGTGTAATTCTCAATAGTCAGCGGATATACCGTGTTTGTACTCGGAGCAGCAGTCGAAGCCTCGGTTGCCTCCGCAGCAGTATTTGTTGGCGCTGCCGTAGCAGCAGAAGCATTCTCATTCTGTGTACTGGATGAACAGGCTGAAAGTATCCCTACCAGCAGCAAAACAGCCAGTATCGGCGCAAATCTCTTGAATACATTAATCATTATTCCTATCCCCTTTTCTATATTTCTGGTAACAGCCTTGCTTGGATTAGCTTGGGTTGGTATAACCTTCCGACCTGCAAGGAATACAATCGTAGAATATAGAAAGCAGCACCATCTGTCAATGATAATAATTCTCATTGACAACGATTCTCATTATGCGATATATTTTAAATTAAAACGTTATAATGAAGGAGTTCCTATGAACGTTATGCAAACCGATATAGCCGCTCAGCCGGCATCCAAGCAATCGATTATCAGCAGCCGTTACGGATTCACCGCGGTTATTATCGTTCTGCTGGTCATCACTGTTCTGTCCGCAGGCGCCGCCGTCTCCTTTGGACAGGTGGAAATTCCCGTCTCCCAGTCGTACCGGATTCTGCTCCATCAGATTACCGGCATTCAAATTGGAAATGTGCAGGATCTGACTTCCGGATCGTTTGTAGACATCATCTGGAAAATCCGGTTTCCGCGCGTACTCATGGCCCTGTTCATCGGTGCAGGCCTTACACTGTGCGGTACCATTATGCAGGCTGCCGTTCAAAATCCGCTCGCTGATCCATACATACTCGGCATTTCCTCAGGCGGCTCGCTGGGTGCCACCTTCGCCATTCTTATCGGCTTCGGCACGATGGGTTTTCTCGGTCAGACCGGTGTAGCCTTCTGGGCCTTTGCCGGGGCTGTCGGGGCTTCATTGCTTGTGCTGCTCCTGGCTAATGCCGGCGGCAAAATGACCTCCGTCAAGCTCGTGCTGGCCGGTATGGTTATAAATGCGCTATGTACCGCTTTTGCCAACTTTATCGTCTACTTTGCCAACAATGCTGAAGGCATCAAGACCGTTACCTTCTGGACCATGGGCAGCCTGGCCGCCTCAAGCTGGGACAAGCTGCCGCTGATTGCGGTGTCCGTGACGCTTGCCGCCGCATTCTTCCTGATACAGTTCCGCGCCCTGAATGCCATGCTGCTTGGTGATGAAGCGGCGGTTACGCTGGGGATTTCGCTTGGCCTTTACCGCAAGGCTTATATGATCCTCACCGCCCTGATTACTGGTATTATGGTCGCCAGCTGCGGTATGATCGGCTTTGTCGGCCTGATTATCCCCCATCTGGTAAGAGGATTAGTTGGTCCTGATCACCGCCGGCTGCTCCCGGCCTCTATCCTGTTCGGGGCAATCTTCATGATCTGGACAGACGTTATCGCCCGGACCATCGTTCCGAATGTAGAGCTCCCGATCGGCATTATCACTGCCCTGATCGGTGCACCGATGTTCATGTACATGCTGGTCAAAAAAGGCTACGCGTTTGGAGGCAAATCCTAATGGACTTAAACGTTGAACGTCTGGCAGTCTCTATCTCCAATGTTAATATCGTCAAGGATGTATCGCTCAAGGTCCGCAATAAGCAATTCGTCGGCCTGATCGGGCCGAACGGCTGCGGCAAATCCACGCTGCTGAAGAGCATTTATAAGGTCATCAAGCCTAAACAGGGAGATGTCTTCCTGTCTGACCTCAATGTAATCAAGGCAAGCCCCAAGGCGGTTGCGCAAAAGCTGGGCGTCGTCGGCCAGTTCAATGAATTGAGCTTTGATTTCAAGGTACGCGAGATGGTGGCAATGGGACGGACCCCGCATAAAGGCATGCTGGAAACAGACAATAAGCAGGATCATGATATTGTAACCGGCGCCCTGCGCAAGGTTAATCTGGAGGATCACGCAGAACGCAGCTACAATTCACTGTCGGGCGGTGAGAAGCAGCGTGTCATCCTGGCCCGTGTGCTCGCCCAGCAGCCGGAATTCATGATTCTCGATGAGCCAACCAATCACCTGGATATCAAATTCCAGCTGCAGATCCTGAACATTGTAAAAAAGCTGGACATCGGCATCCTCGCCGCACTCCATGATCTTACGCTGGCCGCCCAATACTGCGATTACCTGTATGTGATGAAGCAGGGTCAGGTTGCGGCATGCGGCAAGCCTGAGGATATTCTGACCAAGGAGCTGATCGGCCAGGTATTTGATGTGGCCTGCGAAACCTACCGCAATCCTGTTACCGGGGCGCTGGGTATTGCTTATCTGGAGACTACATAGCCTGAATCTGTGTATAAAAAAAGAGCGCCTCCCTTTGCCTGGCCGGAGACGCTCTTTTGGATATGTATATGTACAGCAAAAGAACGGCATCGCTGCCGCTCTTTATAGGATGGACTCTCAGGGGCTCGAACCCTGGACAAATAGATTAAGAGTCTACTGCTCTACCAACTGAGCTAAGAGTCCATATTATGTTGTTTGCAATAACATTTGCTCTCAAAAGGAACTCTTATAATATACCTCGCAGAGATATAAAAGTCAACCATTTATTTTGCAGCTGCCTGGACTCACTCTGCCGGGCAGCTGCCATCACCTTCTCCAGTGGGCCGCCTCAACCTGTAAATCACCGGCCTGCCTCTCCCCTGCCGAATCTCTCCTGATAATAGCTTGGGGTACACCCCGCGTATTTTTTAAAAATGGCTATGAAATATTTATAATCCTTATATCCAACAATCGCAGCAATTGCATAAACTTTATCCTCGCCGCTGCTCAGCAAATCCATCGCTTTTTGAATGCGGTAGCGGTTCAGAAAATCGTTGAAGGTATAGGTTGTTTCACTTTTGAAGGTCCGGTTTAGATAAGTGGCGCTTACGCCCAGGCTGTCTACCAGATCCTTAATGCCGATTTTTTCCGCATAATGCTCCTGGACATATTGGATCATTTTGGATACATAACGGGATGATTTCCCGGGCAGCTTCACGACAGACGCCTGCAGCAGCTCTCCGTTTCCGGCTCCAGAAGTGATCATCGCAGTGTACTGCCGTTTCATTTCCAGCTGGCTCTTTGCACGCTCCAGTGCAGCTGATAGCTGCTCCTGTTCCAGCGGCTTCAGCAAATATTCGGTTACCCCTAGCCGGATAGCATCCTTGGCCAGCCTGAATTCATCATAGCCGGACAAAATGATATAGCTGCAATCTGCTTCCTCCACACTATGCTCAATCATGGAAATTCCGTCCATCAGCGGCATGTTTACATCAACAATCACAATATCGGGGTGAAGCAGCGCAATCTGGCGGAGTCCCTCCTCACCGTTCTCTGCTTCACCCACAATTACACACCCGGCTCCCATCCAGTCAAATGTAAAACGCAGGCCTTTACGGATCATCTCTTCATCCTCAACCAGCAGCACCTTAAACATCTGCGGCCTCCTTCCTGTATGGCAATACAAAAGTTACCCGGGTTCCCTCTCCCGGAGTGCTGTCAATCTGTATGCCATAACGTTCCCCATACATCAGCACTAGCCGCCGGTGTAAATTATGCAGCCCGATATGCGGAGCACGGTTATCCTGAGACTCCATAATAGTCCGGACTTCCTCCAGCCGTTCGCTGCTCATCCCTCCCGCATTATCCTTCACCTCAAGGATCAGATCCGCCTCCTCTACACGGCCCGTCACTGTAACCGCTACAGTTCGGCGCTGGCGGTAGCCGTATTTAATTGTATTCTCTATGACTGGCTGCAGCATCAGCCTGGGAACCAGTGCAGTCTTGGCCGCCAGGCTTACCTCTTCCCGGTAATGGAGCCTGTCCTTGAACCTTATCTGCTGCAGCTTCATGTACCCGGCAATATACTCCAGATCATCGCCAAGCATAACATGGTCCTTTTCGTTGCCAATGCTGTAGCGCAGATGTCTGGAAAGCGTAAGCACCATATCCTGAGCGAGCTTGTTGTCTACAACAATAGCGTAGCGAAGCGTCTCCAGCACATTAAATATAAAATGCGGGTGAAATTGCGACTGCAGGTGCTTAACCTCGATAACCCTGCGCAAATCGGACAGCTCCGCATTCTGGGCGACGAGCTCATTCAGTCGCTGCAGCATCTGATTATATTGGCCCGCAAGCGTCTCGAACTCATCCCCGGTGCCGATATAGACGTAGGAGTCCATGTTACCTGACTCCAGCTCTCTGACGGCATAGATCAGCTTATCTATCGCCCGTGACTGGCGGGTGGAGATAATGCGGGCAGAATATTGAATAACAAACCATAACAGCAGACTGGCCATCACAAAAAACACAGCCAGTGACCAATAGGCGCTATGATTCCCCTCAGCAGCGCTTAACGTGTAAACTCGCCACTGCGATAACGGTATGTATGTTTCTTTACTGTAATACTTTCCATTATCAATCCAAACGTAGCCCTTAGAATCACTGGACAGGCTATATTTATTCATTAGCCCCTGCGTCAGATTATTCGTAGTAGCAATAATGGTGCGGTAAGAATCAGTAACCACGGCAATTTCGTTATTCTGCACAAAGATCAGCTTCTGCAGATCCAATTCATACAGCTGATAGATCAGATAACCGAGCACTTCCCTTCCGCTGCGGATTTCATGGGCAAAGGTATAGGCGGTATAACGGTCATGCGAGAAACGGATATGATTGGTTTCGGCAAGGAGCGGCAGGCCTTGGCTGTGCATCCGCCGGGCAATTGCTTGCAGTGCGAGATCAGACGGTTCAGAATTATAGTTGGCTGAAGAGGCCATAATCGTTCCATCAGCACCGATAATATACATAATGCTTTTTACCTGCTGCCGGTTATTGAAGTCATAAAACCGCTCGAACACCTCCGGACCATGATTACGTGATCCGGCAAAAGAAATAACGGTTTCCAGCGCTGCAGCTTCGCTCATTTCTTTGACATAGGAGCTGTAGACCGTCTCCATCGATGATTTGATCTGCCTGCCCGCTTCCGCCGTCTGGCTGACCAGCACAAACCGCGAATTGATCATCATGAATACCAGAAACAGCACAAACAAAATGGAAATCGGCACAAGGGTGTGCAGCAGAAACATCCGGCGCAGCGAATCCTTGAAACTTCTTTTTACCATTGCGCCACTCCCTTTCTGATACATCCTACTATCATACCCGACTGTCCGGATTCACGAAACCAGCGGATGCACCGGCAGATGAACAAAAGCCGGCCCGCTTACGCGGGACCGGTTCGCTGTTACATGGTTACTTCTTTTTTGCCGGAAAGCTTGAAGAACAACAGCAGGGAAACTACAGTAATCGCAGTCAGCAGGGTTGATAGTGCGGCTGCAACCCCGTAATTGCCGCGTACAACCTCTGTGTAGACAGCAACCGTCATCGTGCGGGTATTTCCCGTGTAAAGAATAATAGAGGTGCTGAGCTCCGTTATAATGCTTATCCAGCTGATGATCGCTCCGGCGAATACACCTGAAATCATCATCGGCACGGTAATCTTGAAGAACGTCCGCATAGTTGAGGCTCCAAGGCTGATTGCCGCTTCTTCAATGCTGTCATTCACCTGATGGAGCACTGCAGCACTGGAGCGGATCGTGTAGGGCAGACGCCGGATGACAAAGGCGGCAATCAGAATTATGGAGGTTCCGCTCAATACCAGCGGCCCCTTGTTAAAGGTAACCAGCAGGGCGATCCCGAGTATGGAGCCCGGTACGATATAAGGAAGCATCGTAAAGGTATCCAAGACATTCGCAACCGCACCTTTACGCTTTACTGTTACATAAGCGATCAGCACAGCAGCGAGCGTGATAATGATGATCGTAATGCCGGCCATCATAAAGGTGTTGTAGATGGAATCACCGACCTTCGAGAAGGCTGCACGATAGCTGTCGAGAGAGTATCCGTCCACAAAAATTTTACCGGAGGTCTTAAGGAAGGACGTATAAGCTACATATCCCTGCGGCATTAATGCCAGTAATGTAAACAGATAAACATAGGCATGGGCTGCAAAATTGGCGAATCCCTTAAGTTTCTTAGGTTCAATTGGATTCAGTGCGCTCATACTGTATGATTTCCGGTTAGCCACGAACTTTTGCAGCAGAAACACAGCAACGGCGAACAGAACCACAATAACACTGATCGCAGCGGCAAAGCCGTCATCTCCTCCAACCTCACTAATAAACTCATTAAAGATCAGCACCGGTACGGTCCGGTACCCTTCACCGATTAGCATCGGTGTGCCGAAATCGGCAAATGCCCTCATAAAGACCAGCAGGCCCCCGGCGAGTAAGGTCGGTGTAATCAGCGGTACGAGTATTTTCCACATTTTCCGCAGACCCGTGCAGTTCATGCTTTCGGCTGCTTCCATCAGCGAGTTATCGACATTCTTGAGTGCCCCCGACACGTACATAAAAATCAGCGGGGACAGCTGCAAAGTCAGCACAAGCAGGATACCGGAAAAGCCGTAAATATCAGGCATACGAATACCGAATACACTGGATAAGAAGGTGGTAATCACCCCGCTGCGCCCGAGCAGCAGGATCCATGCGTATGCGCCGATAAACGGGGCCGACATAGAGGAGATCAGAATCAGGATGCGCACCGTTGCGCTTCCTTTAATTTTGGCAACCGTCATAAGGTAAGCCAGCGGCCCGGCCACCAGGATGGACAGCAGTGTGACGCTTACAGTCACCTTTATGCTGTTCCATACAGCATTCATATAATAGGCTTTGCTAAAAAATTTATGAAAGTATGCGAGCGAGAACTCGCCGGTTGTCCCGTCAAAGAAGCTTTTGATCAGCAGCATGAATAAAGGCAATGCCAAAAATATCAGATATCCTGCAAAAATAATAAAGGTAATCAGCGACCAGATATCCAGGCGCTTTGTGCGGCCGCTCATGAGAGAGCTCCCCGGTTCAGATTGCGCTCACCGGACGCATCATAGACATTGACTGTTCCTGTAAGGATGGCCAGCGTAACCTTCCTGCCGATTTCTACTACTGTACTTACAGCCGACTGCTGAATGATTTCTACTTCCTGCCCGTTTTCGAGCTCGACGACCAGATGTGTATTGAGTCCCAGAAAGACATTATTGACGACCTTTCCGGTGAGTCCCTGCCCGTCCTCCGAGAGTACAAATTCCTCCGGGCGGACTGAAATTTTGACCGCAACCGCACCAGCAGGCTTCACTTCCGCCTGCAGCTCCGGCATCTCAAGGATATAGCTGCTGCCGATACGAAGAACAGGCCTGCCCTCAGCACCGTTCTCCAGCTGTGCCTCTATTACATTTGTCCGCCCTATAAACGTAGCGACGAACAGATTAGCCGGACGCTGGTAGACATCTCTAGGGGTTCCCACCTGCTGGATGATGCCAGATTTCATAACCGCAATCCGGTCTGATACTGCCATCGCCTCTTCCTGATCATGCGTTACATAGACCGTGGTTATTCCAACCTCGCGCTGAATCCGCTTAATGGCATTACGCATGTCGACACGGAGCTGGGCATCCAGATTGGAGAGCGGCTCATCCATGAGCAGCACGTCCGGATTAATGACGATGGCCCGGGCCAGGGCTACCCGCTGCTGCTGTCCCCCTGACAAATTTTTGGGCATCCTGTTTTTATACACTTCAATCTGCACTGTATCGAGAATTTCTTCTACTCTGCGCTGCTGCTCCTCCTTGCCGACTTTACGGTTCTGCAGCCCGAATGCAACATTCTCGGCTACATTTAAATGAGGGAAGATCGCATAATTCTGAAACACCATCCCGATATTCCGCTTACCCGGCGGGACGTTATTCATCACCTTATCATTGAAACCAAGATCGCCGCCTTCAATAGTGTTGAAGCCTGCCACCATCCGCAACAGTGTCGTTTTCCCGCAGCCCGAAGGACCCAAAAGGGTGAAGAACTCACCCTTTTGAATGTCCAGGGACAGCTCGGGGATAACGGTTGTGTCGCCATATTTTTTAACAATGTCCTTGAAGGATATCGCAACGCTCATGTTATACACCCGCTTTCGTTCTAATTAGCTGTGCTGATTCCGAATTATTCCGCTATATCGGTAAAGAGCTCCGTGTAACGCTCCACAATGGCTGCTTTATTCTCCGCAACATACGCTACATCTTCATCAATGACCTGGATTTGCTCAATCGGTGTCATGAAGTCGCCAATCGCAGCATCTGTGCGCAGAGGCCGGTTAGTCGTCTCCTGGCCAAGGGCATCCTGTCCTTCTTTAGAGATCAGGAAATCAATGAATTTCTTGGCATTGTCCTGATTTGGCGAGCCCTTTATAACTCCCGCTACCGCATCCAGAAATACCGTTCCTTCTTCAGGATATACAACCTTTACCGGGGCGCCGTCTCTAACATAGCTGACTGCCGGATCTTCATAGGTTAACGCCACTACATATTCACCGTCTGCTACACTTTTGTGCGCTTTGCTGGAGCCGCCGGCAATTTTACCATCCAGATTCTCCAGAAGCTTCGCCACATAATCCCAGCCTGCATCAGAGGTATAATCCCCGCCCATTGCTTTCAGCATATTAGTCAGCTGTGCAAATGCCGAGCTGGAGTTGGCAGGGTCAGCCATCGCAATCTTGCCTTTCAGCTCCGGATTAAGCAGATCCGCATAGCCGTTAATTTCAATACTGCCTGCCAGATTTGTATTTACCAGCAAGACACTTCCATCGGAAACGTAAGAGGTCATGATGCCTGTTGTATTCGTGTGTCCTTCAAGTAAATCTTTATCATTAGGTGACACGTATTCCTCGAACAGATCCGCATTATCGTTAAACAGAGCGTATGCTCCGCCAAACATGACGTCAGCATACGGGTTTGATTTTTCCGACTGAATCCGCTTGATCAGCTCACCGCTGCCTGCCGATACCAATTCCACCGTTATGCCTGTCTGCTTCTCAAATGCAGGAATAAGAGCATTGATCATCGCTTCACTGTTTGGTGTATAGACCACCAGACTGTTTGATGAACCGCTGCCGGAGCCCGACGCTGTCTCATCTGTTTTGTTACCTCCGCATGCCGATAGTACCAGCACCACCATTGTCATAATAATTGACACGTTTAGCCATTTCTTCATTTCCTGCTCACCCCTTATATGAATATATGTCTATTTTAGCAGCTTGAAAATTCATTTAAATCCTATTATTCGACAAAATCATCTAAAATGCACAACCTTATGTCATTATTTATTACATAAGTAGAGATTGCAAGGGGAATAATATCAGTCAAACAATATAGCATTAATTTTCTCTACAGGCATTCCTCCTAGACCCCCAGGCTTTCACAAGGTGTAAACTAACGTATAATGAATAAAGCGAGAGTGTTGCATTCATCAGGACATGGAGGTATTTTATTATGAACTTAAGTCTTAACTGGATTACGCTCAGGGTACGCGACCTGGAGGCCTCTCTACATTTCTACCACGGGATTCTGGGTCTTCCCATTGAACGGCAATTTGAGAGCAGAGGCAGGCAGATCGTGATGCTGGGCCCGGAGGCTCAGCCCAAAATCGAGCTTATTCAAGGAAGTGATCCGGCATTGCTGCCGGAATGCGGGGTGTCTGTCGGATTCGAAACGGAGTCACTGGACAGTGCCATTGAAGAATTAAAAAGCCATGGCATCCCGCTAGCCCGCGGGCCTATCTCCCCTAATCCGCACCTGCGGTTCTTTTATGTGCTGGACCCAGACGGGTTTGAGGTGCAGATCGCGGAGCACAGCTAGGCTGTTGTAGCGGGTTGTGAGAAGCCTG
Source organism: Paenibacillus sp. PastM-3 (assembly GCF_029893965.1). Classification (GTDB taxonomy): domain Bacteria; phylum Bacillota; class Bacilli; order Paenibacillales; family Paenibacillaceae; genus Paenibacillus_AQ. The sequence goes on along the minus strand of NZ_JARXXP010000009.1, from coordinate 5,664 downwards.
CCTACAATAAACCTAACGGAGGGAGGAGCCGTTATTCTCATAAAAAAGACGGATTCGGCAAGCTTACGGACACAGCTGCCGTTATTGACGGTGGTATGGCTGAAACAAGCAGGTTTGGGTGTAAATAAAGTCTTTACGGTCCGTTAGCTTGGATAATGACGCTATGTGGCGGATATAAAGGCTTTACGGTCCGATAAAACAATGTCAGAACATAGTAAGAGCCCTCATTATAGGTTTGGAGGATGAAACAAGATTCCGCGCTCCCTTTATGCTCAAAGTCCGCCATATCTGCTGAGCTGGCATAGACGGCATAGCATCAAATTAGTCAAAACGACCGTTCCCTTAGCTAAGGGAACGGTCGTTTTGACTTTTCATACGAATCGATTGAACTATAACAGATCCGGAACCGGTACCTTAGACCAGTTCATGTCCGTACCCAGATAGAAACTGGTGTAGCACGGCTGGTTATAGACTACATTCTGCCAGGCTACCCCTGTCCGGTACTGGGGATCATGCATCAGCGTGTACAGCTTGCGGTCCGTTACTTCTGTGTTCATGTAAATGCGTATAGCCGAGCTGTCCGCCAGCCGGACGACCAGCTCCTCCCGCCAGTCACCGAACAGGTCTGCCACCAGGCAGGGGTTGCCCTTGGTGCCGTTGTTGGAACGTGTGCCCTCTGCCGTCAGGAGTGTGCCCTGCTTCCAGTCTTCAATGGTAACCGGTTCTTCAAATGTGCCGCTGATGAACTGGGTCGTCATATCAGCCGCCCACTTGATATTCATGTTCGTTCCCGGCGCCCGTTCATCCAGCTTCTCGCCCTTGGCTGAGCGAAGTCCCCGTGATGGCTCATGAGCCAGGTGGCTTTCGCTGCACCAGGTCTGCAGGCCGGGCACGGCCGGTTCTACTTTACCGATCATGCCCCGGCCTACATCCTCCTTGGCAAAGCCGCCGTACAGCACCTCTCCGGTCGCCGCATCCCGCAGCGTATATCCATAAGGACCGTGAATGCCCTCCTCATGAACCATATAAATCTGCAATCCGTCCCGGTCAGGATCGACTACGGCTACATGCAAGGCGTCCCCGTGACCCAGCTTGGCGTATTCCCCCGGAGCCGCGCTTCCCTCAGGCAGAATTCCGCCTGAGCTGTACAGGATGCTGCCGTCATGGTCGATCGTGGCCGACCCGTAGATAATCTCCTGGCAGCCATCTCCGTCCACGTCGGCTGTAGATAGTGCATGAGCACCCTGCTTGGCCAGCCCGCCAAAGTCCGGGTTCCGGCCATCCTGAAGGTGCAGGGTGTCTGCAAAAGGATTGTTCATTGTAACCCAGCCGCTGTCGATGTACCACGTTTCTGTCAGTTCCTGTCCGTTCCAGCTGTAGGCGGCCATGGTGGCCCGGGTATAGTATCCGCGGGCAAACAGCGCATACGGCTTCTTTCCGTCCAAATAAGCGACTCCAGCCAGGAAGCGGTCCACCCGGTTCCCCGGCTCAATCCGGTTCCAGGAGTAATCCCCCCACATCAGCCCATCGTCATGGCGGCCCGGCTTGTAGCGGACTGTTGCAAGCTCCTCTCCTGTTTCACCGCGGAAGACGCTGAGGTACTCCGGCCCTTTTAGAATAAACCCTTCAAAATCACGCAGCTTGTTGCGTTCGCTTCTTGAAGGCGCATATACATCCAGAAAATAATCCGCAAGCCGGACCGCATCCTCCCGGGACAACGGATAGGAATATTCAGGGTCGATTCCGAAGCACTCCTCCAGTGTAGCCGGCCAGTGTCCCGCTACCACTTCTTCATGGCTGTGCCAGCCCTCGAACAGCTCCGCAACATGCTCCGCATACGCTGCACCGTTCATGCGGTAATCATCATTATGGCTGTACCCGGCAGCTTCATCCTCGGGCAGCAGCGTAATGAATGCTTCAGAGACCGGAGCACCCTCCTCGTAACGAATCACCTTGGTACCCGGCGCTGTTTTGAACATCAGCTCAGCCTTGCCGTCTCCGTCAAAGTCATAGACCAGGAACTGGGTGTAATGCGCCCCTGCCCGGATATTAACACCTAAATCGATCCGGTACAGCAGAGTACCGTTTTGTTTGTAACAATCCAGATACACATTTCCGGTATAGCCTACATGGGAGACATCCTTGGCATTCGACGGGTCCCATTTTACGATGTATTCGTACTCTCCGTCACCGTCAACGTCGCCTACACTCATGTCATTTGCACTGTATGTGTACGTTTGACCGGCAGGTGTAACCCCGTCTGCGGGCTTCTGCAGCGGTATTTCCAGATAGGGGGTCTCCCATGGCCGGATTGACCGGCACTGCTCTTTCTCTTCTCCGTTTATAACGGCGGCTACCGCATACTCCGCTTCCCGGCTGCCGGACCTATCCAGATAATTCGTGCTGTCACTAATCTCAGCAATGCGTTCGCCGTTACGATAGATCCGAAAATCTGCAGCAATCAGGCCGTTGTCCGTAGCAGCGCTCACTTCCTGTCCCAGCAGCCGCCAGCTAATAAATATCCCCTCCGAGGTGCAGACTGCCGCCAGCCCCCGGTCCAAATGCTCCATTTGAATACTCATTTGCGTTTCTCCTCCATACCTGCCTGTTTATAATGAGATCTCTCCAAAGAATTAACACCTGTAGCATACTTATCTCCCGTTATTCCGGCAATAGGACAATTTTGCCCGCCCTGTTATGGGGTTTTGGACTATTTGTCACAGATTGAACATTCTTGTATCCCCGGCTGACTGTACGCAAAAAGACCACCTTTCTGAATTAACAGAAGATGGCCTGTTGCATAGGGGTTAAGCTTTTTTACGCGATAAAACATAATAGACCGGCAGTCCCGCCAGCGTAATCCCTATTCCAATCAGCGAGCGCAGCGGGTCACTGACAATTGTGCTGCCCAGAATGTAGAGTCCGCCTGCAACACCGATCACCGGAGTAACCGGATAAAGCGGCACACGGTAGCGGCCTTTTTCCGGCGGCATTTTTTTGCGTAACAGAAAGACTCCAAATACACCCATCGTAAAAAAGATCCACAATACAAACACCAGCAGATCCGTCAGCGTATTAAAAGTCCCGGAGAAAATGTAGACTACCGCCAGCACACTCTGAAAAATAAGCGCATTAGCCGGAGTCTGGAACTTGGGATGAATACTGCTCAGCACCCGTGAAAATGGAATCTGCTGCTTCTCCCCCATCGCCTGCGGTACCCGTGCTGCGGTCATCAGATAGCCGTTCAGCGCACCGAGCACAGAAATAATAATGCCCGCCGTAATAAAAGCTCCGCCCCCGTTGCCAAACAGCGCATCAGCCGCATCAGCCCCTGGAGTCGGTGAACTAATGATTTGCTCATAAGGAAGCGCCTTGAACACCGCCACATTAAACAGCACATACACAGCAATCACAAAAATAACCCCGATCGAAATGACCTTTGGCAGGGTCTTCGCCGGATGTTTAATTTCACCTGCCATATTCGTTACACTGATCCAGCCGTCATACGCCCAGAGTGTCCCCAGAACCGCCGCCCCAAAGCCTGCCCCCGCTGCCGGTGCACTGATGCTGTCAAAGCCGGGCGCCAGATTCGAGAACAGGCCAACGCCGATAATACCCGCAACCGGAATCAGCTTGCCCACCGTCGCAACCGTCTGGATCATCCCGCCGAATTGGGTGGCAATGACATTCATAATCAGAATAAACGCCAGAATGGCCACTGCCAGCAGCTTCTGCTGCCAGCCGTTCAGCGGCACGAAATACCCGGAATAGGTGGCAAAAGCAATCGCCAGCGCCGCTACAGACGCCGGATAAGAAATCACAGCCTGCACCCAGCCCAGCAGATACCCGAATACGCCGCCGTAGAGCTCACCCAGATAGGTATACAATCCGCCGGATTTAGGAATCGCAGCAGCAATCTCAGCCACAGTCAGTGCTGAAGCCAGTGTAATGATCCCACCAACACTCCAGGCCAGAATACTCATCCATGGCGTTCCGGCATTGCTTAACACAATCCCCGGCTTCAAAAAGATCCCCGACCCGATAATCATCCCGACCACAATGGCCAGGGCCTGAGTGGAGGTTACTGTTTTACCGAGTGATTTCGTTTTCGTCTTGTTCGTGTTCATAATTAAATTTCTAACCCTTCCTGTCTCAATAATCACGGCGAATTTCCGCCTGCATATCTTACCATGCTGTGTGAGATTTAGAAGTGGGGAATTTCACTACGGCCTGACTAGAATTCTGCTACTCTTCCTCGTCATCCCAATCATCTTCAACACCAATTGCCCCTCCTGCGAATTCTAGTATATGGAATTAATGTCGAGTGTATTTGAAATTTATCATTAATTGCGGTTGTAATCAACAGCATGTCATAGCTTCATAATTTGATGGCGATATAATGGAGATATAAGCCGTGAAGCACACGCCGTTTTCATACATTCTCCTCCTAAAGTAAGCTGGAGGAATGTGTGGGAGCGGCTTTTTTGCGGACAAATATAACGCTCGAACGAGCGTTCAAGGAGGGTACAGCATGACACGTTTTGAGCAGCGTTATGATGAATGGCTAGCTCACAATCTGGAAAAGGAAAGCAACCATAGGAGAAAAGAGTTACTCGGCAAAGGGTTAGGCTACGGAACCGTTGAATTCCTCCGCACGGTCTGGTTCCCGGCAGTCGGCAATTTGGATTATTTGTTTCCGGAGTGGGAAGTGCGAGACTTTAGTAACGGATACCGCTATCTGGATTTGGCGTATATGCCTGGAGGTGTAAAGGGAGGGATTGAAATTCAAGGCTATGGACCACACGCCAGAGATCTTGACGTTAGAAGATTTAAGGATTTATGCCGCAGACATTGTCTGCTGGCGCTGGATGGCTGGACGTTTCTCCCCATCGCTTACCCCTCTATTGTAGAAGAGCCCAAGCAATGTCAGCAGCTGGTGCTGTCTTTTATAGGTAAATTCGTGGCGACTGATGTTTCTTCTACATTAACTTGGCTCGAAGCGGAAACTATGCGTTATGCCAGACGTTTGCTCAGGTCATTCACTCCTCAGGAGCTCGCAGACCATTTGCATGTAACAGACCGGCATGCCAGACGCATTCTGCACGGATTAGTGCAACAACAGCTGCTGGATATAGCAAGCGGCGGACAGCAGCGCAATAGGACATACCAATTGAGAATATAGCTTATAAACGTTAGGTCTTGAGATGAGCAACTGGATAAAGCGTTACGGACCGAGGAGCCCTTATTTCCGCAAAAGTAAGCATTACCCCAGGCTAACGGACTCAGATGACGTTATTTGCGTTCCAACTGCTGAATTATGCTGGAATTGGGGAGAATAACGTCATTACAGTCCGTTAGCCTGTGCAGGTATGCCGAATGGCGGAAATAACGGCGCTACGGTCCGTTAGAATTCATAAGGTGCATAGGATCAATCAAGCACAGCAGGTTATGCTGAGTTATGACTAAGTAAATTGTTAGCCAAGGGAGTGGGCTGATCGATAGACTGGATTGTCAACAGTAAATCAGACAACTTTTTTAAGGGCTTCTTGACGATACTGAACCGGTGTCTGGTAACCCAATGTGCCATGAATACGATGCTTGTTGAACCAATTGACGTAATCGTATAGTTCGATTTCCAAGTGCCGAAGACTATGGAATTCCATT
>NZ_JARXXP010000008.1 GCF_029893965.1 Paenibacillus sp. PastM-3 | reverse complement strand
ACTTTGCTGCCAGACTCTACTACTGGCCTCTACTACTGGGCTCTACTACTGGGCTCTACTACTGAAATCTACTGCTGAATTCTTCTGCGAGAGCTTATAATGGGTGCTGGTGCTCCATAACTAACCTATCCACCAGGCTAACGGACTCAGATGACGTTATTTATACAAATTTGACCCTTCGCCCAACGTAACGGACTCAAATAACCTTATTTACTGCTAATTCACGCCTCCGGGGTCATTTGGCGGCAAATAACGGCTGCTGAGTCCGCTAGAATTCAAAAACGCGCAAACCCCAGCAAATAACGCCTCCTGGGTCTGTTAGCGGGACCGGAGCCGCAATTAAACAGGCGAACCAGCGCCCCCAATCCAAGGAGCAATACCGGTTCGCCTGATTTTTTTTGCATATAGTTACTTAATAAAGGAGCAGCAGTGTTCTGCGGGACCTTTTGTGATATTGCCAATGAAGAACGCCGCTGCTCCGCCTGGCTTTGCTTTTTTAACGATCAGTTACCTAACGAATCCCACTTTTACTTCACCTAACTTTTTGCGAGCAGGATGCAAATGAGATGCTGGACCGGGCCTGACGTTCCCGCTTACTGCGCCAGCTCAATCACCGCACACAGGAAGGCAAGCGCCAGCCCCTGCCCCCATCCCTGCGCCCATTTCCGGTCAATGCCCAGATAGCCGGCCAGGTCGTTCATTACTGCCGTTCCGCCGGATACATTCAGCACGCGGCCGTTATCGGCGATATTATCGAGCAGACCCTGCAGCGCCTGGTTGACATACTTCCCGTGCAGCGGATTCCCCTGCATGATCATGGCAGCAGCAATTCCCGCTGTAGCCGACACCTCGCCATACGCCTCCGTATGGTCGAGCACGGTGCCCCAGAGGCCGTCAGGCTTCTGCAGCTTTTTGATCGCTGCGAGCTGGTCGCGGAGTGAGCTGGAAATATGCATATACGGCGGATACAGGTAGGCTTCCGGCAGGATTTTGCCGACTCGGGACATGGTGTAGGCTGCCCAGGCGTTGGCGCGGGCCCAGTAGAGGCCGGACATGTGATTTTGCTCAATGTGATTGTATCCGTGATACCACAGGCTGGTGTTTTCATCCTGCAGGTAGTTAATATGCCAGAAGAACTGGTGGAGTGCGTCATCGATCCACTTTTTCTCCCCAAGCAGCACCCCTGCACGCAATTCGAAGTAGGCTGCCATGAACAGCGTGTCGGCCCAGGCCTGCTCCGGAAAATCATTTTTTACCGAAACGGTATGCTGAAGCACCCTGTCACCAAAACGCAGAGCCCGGTTCTGCAGATAATCCAGCTTGCTGACAATCAGGTCAAGAACCTTCTGCTCCTTGGTCTGTTCGTAGAGCGTGAGCAGCATATGGCCCATTGCGCAGGTATTAACCGTCCACTCCGCCGGCAGTCCTGCCTCAATGTATTCCGTACACCAGTCGGCCATCCGCTCCAGGTAGCTTTGCTCCCCCGTGACTTCAAAAGCCCGGCTGACTCCGTAATAAGCAACACCGCAAGGCCAGTTCCAGGTCAGATCCATACCGAGTGTGTAATTGACTACGCTGTCGGTAACCTTTTTCAGATCAAGATTAGATAAGTCCAGCTTCATTGTTCAAAAAGCCTCCCTGTTAGTTATGTACTGCCGTTATTACACGAGATTTGTCCGGCTGCCTCCCTTAGCCTCCACAATCCGCTCATCATCCACACTGAGCCAGATAAATCTTCGGCATCCCTCTGCCCCCTCTGCAAATCTCTCATTGCCTGAATCGTATCATGCTCCGCCCGGGCACTGGAATGGAAAAAAATAAGCTTCATTTGTAAGATTCGAGCTTTTTTCTGCCGATGTATCCGCTTTCCCGCTCACGTATCCCTGGTCGTTGTCATTCTAATCTATCTGTGCTAGTGTCCTTTTGAAATTGAGAGTTGCGGAAAAAATAAACAGGGGTGTTGCAGCATGCGCTTATTCTTGTTAATCGGACAATCCAATATGGCAGGCAGAGGTCCACTTGAAGAGCCGGACGTTAACGCGGAGCCTGAGAAAAATATTTATAAGCTGGACGACAACGGGGGCTGGCTGAACGCAAAAGAGCCGGTACATAATGACAAGCCGAAGCTGGTAGGTGTAGGCCCGGGATTGACGTTCGCACGGACAGTTCTCGGTACCCTGAGCGGGGAAAAGATAGGGCTGATTCCCTGTGCAGTCGGCGGAACCAAAATCGAGCGCTGGGTACCCGGCGGGGATCTGTATGAGCGGGCTGTTGCGCGGGCACGCCTGGCTTTGGAGAGCGGTCAGCTAAGCGGCATTTTATGGGCCCAAGGGGAGAGCGACTCTGAACTGGCAGCTGATGCGGCGGTCTACAAAGACCGGTTATTCAGCCTGATCACCAGCTTGCGGAAGGAGTTGGATGCAGAGGAGGTTCCTTTTGTTGCGGCAAAATTGGGCGGATTCATCCGGCCGGAAGAATACCCGTATACGGGCCAGATTAACGGGGCGCTGGAGTCAGCTGCTACGGTTTTTGACAGGTTCTTTCTGGCGGCTTCGGCCGGACTTATTCATAAAGGTGACTATCTGCATTATAACGCGGCTTCGGCAAAAGAACTCGGCCGGCGCATGGCTGAGGGTTGGCTGAATCTGCAATAGGACACTGGATTTGAAATATACAAACGGCTACGCCGTCCTGATCAGGATGGCGTAGCCGTTTGTGCGAGCAGGTCCATTCTACTGCAGCTGAATTACCGCTGCCGTTCCCGGAGGCGGAGCGATCGCGGTGCGGAACGTAACTCCCGGCTGTGTCTTGGCCAGCAAGTGACGGATTACGCCGCCGTGCGTGACAATCAGCACGCGCAGCTTCTGCCGCTCATTCTGTTGTAGAACGGCTGCCTGGCTGCTTGTCTGCCCGTCTTCTCTTTGCGGGTCCGGGCAGCAGATTGTTGACAGCCCGGCCTCCTGCAGCAGGTCTGTCAGGAACTGCTGCAGCCGGGCTGCAAAAGCAGTCCAGGCTTCTCCTCCAGGCGGAGTAACCGCCGCCGGATCATCAATCCAGCTTCTGTACAGCGGATTATCGCTGAGCTGCTCATAATTGCAGCCCTCCCATTCCCCGAAGGACATCTCCCGGAGACGCGAGTCATATACAGCCCGGGCTTCCAGTGATGGGGCTGCTGCCGCCAAAGTCTCCCGGCAGCGCAGCAGATCGCTGCAGTATACCCGCCAGAAGTCTCCGGTTAGCTCCGACAGCTCTCTGTGTGCAGCCAGCCTGTCCCGTTCCTCAGGAAGCAGAGGCAGGTCGCTGCTCCCGAGATAGCGGCGCTCCTTATTCCATTGTGTGTGCCCATGGCGCAGCAGTACCAGCTCTAACGGACACAGGCTGGTTGCTGAAGCCTTGTCCGGTTCTGCAGGGCTGCTGGAGGCAGTCTTCGCAGCATCTATTTCTACCAGACTGTTGGACATAATCTGCGCTGGGTCCGATTCTATCGGAATGCTAGAGGTAAGCTGCGCTGGATCCAATTCTGCCAGACTGGCAGTCTGCCCTTTTTCCAATTTGATTCTCTTTCCCTGTTCCTGATCATCCATGCTCCGCTTATCCCCCAAACTATAAGAAGGCTGCTGCTGCACATAGGACCACAAATATAGTGGACGACAGTAGCATTAGCCTTGAAGTGACAATAATATCATCCGGCTCCAGACTACGCAGAGGCTCGCCCATATGAGCCCGGAACGAGGCTACGCCGTGATAGACGTTCACCCCGCCCAGGCGGATGCCCAGTGCTCCGGCCACTGCCGATTCCGGGTAGCCGCTGTTGGGACTGGGATGCAGGCGGGCGTCACGCCGCACGGTCTGCCAGCATCTGCGCCAATCCAGCCGCAGCAGCCATGCACAGAGGGTTAGGAGCAGCGCAGTTATGCGCGCCGGTATGTAATTCGCCACATCGTCAAGCCGCGCAGAGGCCCAGCCGAGATTGATGTATTTATCATTCTTATAGCCGACCATGGAATCCAGTGTGTTCACGGCCCGGTAGGCCATCGCCAGCGGCGCACCGCCAAGCAGCGCGTACAGCAGCGGAGAAATGATTGCATCGACAATGTTCTCGGCAACCGTCTCTACCGTGCCCCGGACAATTTCCGGACTGTCCAGCTGCGACGTATCACGGCCGACGATCATGCCGAGCACAAGTCTGGCCGCCGGAAGGTCCCCCTTCTTAAGCTCTGCATAAACTGCCATCCCGGCATCTTTCAGCCCCTTGGAAGCAATGGTTGTAGAGATCAGCCAGGCTTCGGCCGCCAGCGCCAGCCAAGGCGAAAGCTGTGACAGCAGCCAGAGCAGCACGGCTGTTATCAGCCAGCTACCTCCTGCTACCAGCAGGGGTAGCAGAACGCCGGCACGCTTCAGACTGCGCGGGTTGCGGACAAAACGGCGGATTGCCCGCTCCAGCGCGCTAATTGCTTTACCCATTAACACAACCGGATGGGGCAGGCTGCGGGGATCGCCGATAAGACGGTCCAGTACATACGCGGCAAGCAGCACGATTGCAACCGTCATGAGCAAGTCCTCCATGGCTGGCATAGCGCTGTGCTTGCTTGTTGGACTCGCCCTGTCTGGCCCAGCGCTCTTTCTGCCGGGCGAGTCCTCCGCTTTCTTCGGCTCAACTCAGCGCAGCTCAGCTGAGCGCTCCATATTATCCGCGAACCATTGCCTGCTTGCCAGGCTCCCCGCATTCGGGGCATGCGAGTGCAGGTCAGTTGTAAACTCCATATTTTCCGCAAACCAGCGACCGCTTGTCTAATTCTCCATATCCGGTAATGCGCTGGACCAGTATTTATGGCCCGCCATATCCGGTTCAGTGCACCGTCCATTTGCCGGTTGTTAAAGATCCGGCGCAGATAAATGCTCATTCGCCGTTCTTCCTTGCCTGCACCTGCACAGCACGCACCGAGCGGAGGCTGCCCGTTACCGCTGCATACACCAGCCTGCCAATCGCTCCGCCGAGATCAGTCGCTGTACCGGCATACACATGCTCTGCCCCGTAACGGCGGCTGCCGCTGACTGCCAGCACGATTGCATCTGTCGTCGTGCCTGTAGCGGTTAGCCCGTTCTCGGGATCGGTGATGCCGAGATCTGCCAGAGCAGCGGCCTTGGCTTCGGTTGCCGTAATGACGGCGTTCACCATCGCCGAGGGAGTCAGCAGACCGTCTATGCCAAGCATAATATTGATCGTACCTGGGCGGTAAGCCTTCAGCACACTCCGTTCCACCCCCGCACGGGCCGCATTGCCCGCAGCTGCAGTCACGCAGCAAAAAATCCCCGCAGAGCCGGTATCCTCCTCGGCAACCGCAGCATGCTCCAGCGGCACTGCCGTCATCAGGCCCGCGCAGCCCTCCAGCGGATATCCCCACTCTGCCAGCTTATTCTCCATATCGCGCACCGGATTGCTGCACTCATAGTCACGGCTGACATACTGGTTCACAGCCCGCTTCAACCGGCCCATTCCTCCGCCGTACACTGCACTGGAAATACTTTCAGCCTCAGCCGGAAACTCCAGCAGCAGGTGCTCCTCCTTCCATTCCAGCGCCAGCCCCGGCCAGACGCCGGAATAATACGTTCGCGCCCCGCCTGCAAGCTCAAAGGGAGTCTTTACTTTTGCCATTCCTAATCACGCCCTTTACTTTTACTTTAAGTTACTTTCTTTCATACTCTATTTACTTTATTTACTCTACTTGCTCTACTTGCTCTACTTGCTCTACTTGCTCTACTTAAAGTCCGCTAATTCTACGCTACTCCTCAAACATTAGTTGGATTTTTGACACCTAATTCCTTCATTTCTCCGCAATTTCAATGATTAGTTGGAAAAACCTCACCTATTTCGGTCCGGAATTCTCGTTATGGGCAAAATCGGCAGAATTAAGTGACCTTTATCCAACTAGTTTCTTCCTGACAGCAGGTAGCCCCGAAATAGATGACGAAAATCCACTTAATTGAATTGAAATGCTCAGCAGAGCCAATTTCATCCCTGCCAGTTACCTGCCTTCTAGCAAACTGTGTACCGCAACCGCCTAATCAGCCTGGATGCCTTTATCCCCGCCAGATGGACCTATACATTCCATAGCACTCCGTAGCATCCAGTAGCATCCAGTAGCATTCAGTAGCATCCATAGCACTCCGTAGCATCTAGTAGCATTCAGTAGCATCCAGTAGCATCCAGTATCATCCAGTAGCATCCAGTAGCACCCACAGCACCCACAGCATCATAGCATCCATAGTACTCCGTAGCATCTAGCAGCATCCATTTGCAATCTGTAGCAATCAGCATCATCCTGCAGCATTCATTAACTAGCCTTGCAGCATCCAGCCGCCGCAAAACTTACTCGCCCGCTAAAACCGCCCCCAGCTCCCGCAGCAGCCGGGCGTTGTCCTCCGGCCCCTTGACGGCCACGCGGATATGCCCGGCGGCCAGGCCCGGGTACATCGCGCAGCTGCGCACGAGGATGCCCCGGCGGCCAAGCTGCTCCTGCGCGGCCGCAGCTGTCCACCCTTCCGGCAGCTCCGCCAGCAGGAAGTTCGCTTCGCCCGGCGGCACGCTGCAGCCGAGCCGCCTAAGCCCCGCCCGCAGCAGCTCCCGCTCTGCTGCGATCAGCTCACGCGTGCGCGCGGCGTACCCGCGCCCGCTGCGCAGGCACGCTTCCCCGGCCAGCTGCGCCAGGCCGTTCACGCTCCAGGTCACCTGCTTGCCGCTCATCCTCGCGGCAAGCTCCGGGGCTGCTATAGTGAACCCCAGCCGCAGCCCCGGAATGGCAAAAAACTTCGTCATCGAGCGGATCAGCACCGTATGACGGAACCCGGCCAGCTCCGGCAGCAGCGATTGCCGCCGCTCCTCCGGGATGAAGTCGATGAACGCTTCATCCACGGCAAGCAAGGTCCCGCAGGCCTCTGCCTTGCGGGCCAGAAACCGCAGGTCGTCCAGTGCATACTGGACGCCGTTGGGGTTGTTCGGCTGGCCGAGGAACAGCAGATCAACCTGCTCCAGCAGTCCGGCGATTTCTTCCGCATCCGCCCGGTATGCCTGCTCCTCCGTTCCCTGAACGGAGAGCACCTCCGCACCAAACTGCTCAGCGAGCTGGCGGTACTCGGAGAAGCAGGGCTCGACGATCCCTACCCGGCGCGGGGCTGCAGCCAGCAGCAGCAGCGCCATGGACTCGGCAGCCCCGTTGCCGACAGTAATCCATTCCGTGCTGATACCCAGCTCGGCGGCCAGCAGCGCTTTTAACCGGCGGTGCCCCGGATCAGGATAGGCCGTGACGGCAGCCGCAGCATCCCGCAACAGCTCCAATACAGCTGGCGGCGGGCCGAGCGGGTTAATATTGGCGCTGAAGTCAACAAAAGCGCTATCCCTGTCCCCGCTGCCTCCACCGTAAAGCTCCGCTGCCGTCAGCAAATCGCCCCCGTGGCCATATTTTTCAAGCATCGTTACACTCCCTCTGTTTGCCTCGTATTGAGTTACCCATAGCCCCAATTATTGCCTTTAGCGCAGAAGCGCGTCAATGATGGATGTGGGACTATTTTGTCAATGTAGCCGGTCTGCCTTAATCCGGGCCTGCTCTGAGTGCCCTGCACCTGCTCCAACTCCGCCCAACTTTCCTGTAGCAGCTGAAGGACACTTTCTATTTTGTGAAATGTGGGCTTTTAGTTTAGAATAAATGCAGTAGTTAACCATGTACAGGCGGAGGAATATACCATGCTCTTTATTGATAACACCGGCATTACAGACGCTTCGATCAACCTGGCCATTGAGGAGTTCGCGCTCAAAAACCTCCCGATGGACGACAGCTACCTGCTCTTTTATATCAACAGCCCGTCCATCATCATCGGCAAGCACCAGAATACGATTGAAGAGATCAACCAGGAATATGTAAAAGAAAACAACATCCAGGTCGTGCGCCGGCTCTCAGGCGGCGGAGCGGTGTACCATGACCTCGGCAATCTGAACTTCAGCTTCATCACCAAGGATGACGGCGAGTCGTTCCATAACTTCCTCAAATTTACCCAGCCGGTCATCGACTATCTGCAGTCTATGGGAGTCAACGCTGAGCTGAGCGGACGCAACGACCTGCAGGTCGGCGAGCGCAAAATCTCCGGCAACGCCCAGTTCTCCACCCGCGGACGGATGTTCAGCCATGGCACCCTGATGTTCGACCTGAATCTGGATGATGTACAAGCCTCCCTGAACGTGAACCCGGAGAAGTTCAAATCCAAGAGCACCAAGTCCGTGCGCAGCCGGGTTGCCAACATCAAAGAACTGCTGGGCACAGACATGACGATCGAGGAGTTCCGCGACGGGCTGCTGCGTTCGATTTTTGGCATGGAGCCTTCCGGGGTTCCGCAGTACAAGCTGACGATGGACGACTGGGTCCGCATTAACGAAATTTCCAAGGAGCACTACCAGAACTGGGACTGGAACTACGGCCTGTCGCCGAAGAGCAATGTGAAGCACACCCGCAAATTCCCGGCCGGTCTGGTCGATATCCGCATGGATATTGAGGATTCCTACATTAAAGATATCAAAATCTACGGCGATTTCTTCGGCGTAGGTGACGTAGCGGATGTAGAAAATGCGCTGCGCGGTAAGCGTTACGAGAATGCAGAGGTCAGAGAGGCGCTGTCCGGGCTTGATCTGAAGCATTATTTTGGACGGATTGAGCCGGAGGACTTCATCGGACTGGTGTTTTTGGAGGAGTAGCTCTTCTGGAATACCTTTTATTCGCAGGCAAAATAGAACCAGCCAATTCCGGGCTACCCGGGTCGGCTGGTTTTTTTAGCAGAATCTGCTTACGCCTTGGAAAGCCTGCGCTTCTGGTACAGTAAAATCCCCATGGCAAAATAAATAACCGTGAGCAGCACGATCATTAAGAGCTCCCTTGCCACCTCCGCCAGACCCGCACCATCATTCAAAATTTGATTAAAGGCACTGGCAGTATGCGTAAGCGGCAGCAGATCTGTCATGCCAAAAGCGCGCCCGTATACAGTAATGAGATTCAGCTCCGGAAGGGGAAACATACTGCCCGAAAAAAACATCAGTATAAAAAACGGAAAACAGCCGACTGTCAGCACATCAAACACCGTGTTCAAAAAGCTGGCCACAATCAGGCTCACAGCAACCATAGCCATACTAGACAGCACTCCGACAGCCAGAATAGCGCCAAAATGCCTTTCCGGTTCATAACCTAATCCAAGGGCCGTCCAGTATGACAGAACAACCGCACCGGAGGCAACAGCCGCCTGGGTAATGCAGATTCCGCCCAGAAAGTTAAAAGCGCCAAGCCGGCTGAGCTTGAGCCGAAGCAGTGTTTTATTGTCATTTTCTTTCACAATGGAGGCTGAAGCCGTGAACAGAACCATGAGTACAGCAAGGGAGATCAGCCCCGGGACATAGCTTTCGAATTCGTTTAAGGGCTGCTTTTTCTCAACAAAGGTTTCTTGTATAACGGCCGGAAGCGTGATTTCGGCTGCATTCATTCCCTGCCTGTTCACCTGCTCGGCCGCCCAGACTGCTGCAACAGGATACCTCACATTCCCCATACTCCCGTAAAAGCTTACCTGCGCCGCGCTGATATTGTCCCCTTTGGCTGCGGATGCCAGTGCCGCTGAATAGTCCTCGGGAATGACCAGGCCGATATCGATCTCCTTTTGCTTCACCTTCGCCTGCAGCTCTTCCCCGTTCGGGAAGCTTCTTATCTTAAATACCGGAGACCCGTTCGCCTGCCCCTCCATCTGCTCCAGACTGCTGATAAGCTGAACCGACGCGCGCCCCGGATCCAGATTGAGTACGCCCAGCTTATAGGTAACCGCGTCTCCCCCGTAAAAAAAGGACATCAGCAGCAGAAAAAACGGCGAGAACAGCAGCACCATGGCGAGCATTTTCCAGTCCCGGATACTCTCCCTGACGGACTTGTTAACCGCTGCCGCAAGCCTCATTCCCGCAGCCCCCTTCCGGTCAATGCAATGAACGCATCCTCAAGCGTCCGTTTGCGGATGGTCATATCCAGAGTCTGGATCTGGTGAGCCCTCAGCCGCTGCTGCACCTTCGGAATCCATTCAAGAACGCTTCCTCCGCCAAGGAGGAACAGTCCATCGGTGTAGGTTTTTTCTGTACATTCCGGCGGCATCATCTGGAGAACCTTCTCAGCCAGCTCCCTGCTGATTCCGGTCACCCGGAGCTGCACAAGCTCTCCCGTGCCCGCCTTAGCCTTAAGCCTGTCTGGGATGTCGAGCAGCAGTATTTCTCCATGATCGATAATGGCTACCCTGTCCAACAGCCTGTCAGCTTCATCCATGTCATGTGTAGTAAGGATTACCGTCTTATCCCGGGCCAGTCCTCTGATGAAGTCACGCACCAAAATTCTGCTCTGCGGGTCCAGTCCCGCCTGCGGCTCATCCAGAATGATCAGCGGCGGATCGTGGACAAGCGCCAGCGCGATATTCAGTCTCCGCTGCATCCCGCCTGAGAGCGTCCGGCCGAGCTTGTTTCTCTTATCCCACAGGCCCAGTGCGTGCAGCAGAACTTCTGCCCGGTTGCCCGCTGCCCTGGAAGAGAGTCCGTAGGCGATGCCTGCGAAACGCAGCTGCTCCAGGCAGGTCAGCAGCTCCCAGATGACAATCTCCTGCGGACAAAGTCCGATCATCGGCTTAATCCGCTCATAGCTGCCGGAGGTCATTGGCATACCATTGACATGAATCCGGCCTGAATCCGCTTTTAGCAAACCGCACAGCATCCTGATCGTGGTTGTTTTGCCGGCTCCGTTGGGCCCCAGCAGGCCGAACACTTCCCCTTTGTGCACTGTGAAGCTTATGTTGTCTACGGCGGACACCGTCCCATACTGCTTGCTCAGACCCTTCACCGCCAGAACCGCCTCATTCTCCATGCAGCACCTCTTATTCCATTTATTTCAAAATGGTGATACAACCAATTTATCAGAGCTTTTGCGCAGAGGCAGTGAGCTACCGCTCATTCCCCATAGTTGCTGCCTTCTCTTTGCACACAGCCTGCCCAACCAACGCCAAAAAAGCCCCCGCTGCAGACAGCGGAGAGCCTTATCCTGCCCTTCCGGGCTCCCTCCCCGTTTAGGAGGGGGTAATAACGAACACATAGACAACCAGCAGCAGTGTGAGCACAATGCACACCTTCTCCACTCCGCTGCCCTTCTTCGTGCCGGTACTCATCAGCTTCAGACGAAGCTTGAAGGGCAGCGGCGGCAGCGGGGTAATCCCGCGCTGGGTCAGCGAGTCGGCCAGCAGATGCAGCGCATACGACAGGCCTCCGGCAATCCACAGGCTGCCGCCGTCATTCATGCCGAGGGAGACAAAGTACAGCAGTGCCCCCCAGCCGGCCACCGCATACAGGGTATGCGTGATTCCCCGGTGCGGAACAACGGAAGCTACCACGAGTATGCAGGCGGCGATGTAGTTCCATGGATCATAATCGTCGGCGAATGCAAACAGCGCCAGAGCGATTAGCAGCATAACCAGCTGCCGCAGCCTTCTGCCCGGAAGGAACGATACACTGCCCACGAGCAGTGCCAGCACGATATGCCATGGCGGTTCAGCGATGCCGGCAAAATAAAGATAAATCGCCGCGCCGATCAACGCCACCTGCAGCAGCCTCAACGCCGATTCCGGTACAGCACTGCGTACCAGCAGCGAATTCGGCTCATCAATATCGGGCAGCAGGGAGCTGACCGCCGCTACAGCAACTGCCGGAACCGTGATTTCGTAACCGAGCAGATTCATCACAGAGAGCGTAATCCCGGTGCTGATAATAAAATGGGATTTGCCCATCATCTTTGAAACCGCCCCTTTCTAAGCTGTCAAAAATAAGAACAAATGTGCGGTTACCAAAGTATACTAAGAGAGCGTTTTTTTGTCCAGCCTGCAGTTGCATTATGCGTGTCTAAAGCCTTTATCCGCCGGGCTTCCTTATAGTTTTGGCTTGTCCTCCCCTGTGTTTTAGGATACAATTTGGACAACTTGATACGTTTTCTGTATTTCATGAAAGGATGACGATTGTGAGCCGCTCGCGAATCGCCGATCTCAGCCTGCTGCTGGTGGCGCTGATGTGGGGCTGTACCTTCCTGATCGTCCAGCATGCCGTCAGGGTACTGCCGCCGCTTGCCTTCAACAGCATCCGGTTCACAGGCGCCGCCTTGCTGCTGGCGTTGATTACGGCTGTCTTTTACTCTCATGAATGGAAACAGCTGAGCTGGCGTATGGTTATGCATGCCTTGCTGCTGGGCCTTTTTCTGTTCATGGGCTACGGTCTGCAGACGATGGGACTGCTGTACACAAGCACCTCCAATACCGGGTTCATCACCGGATTGTCCGTTGTGATTGTCCCCTTCCTGTCGCTTGCGCTGCTGAAGCATTCCATCTCCCGCTACACATGGCTTAGTGCAGCTATTGCCGTTGCAGGACTGTATCTGCTGACCTTCACCGGCTCGGCATTTTCGCTTGGGCGGGGTGACAGCCTGGTTCTGCTCTGCGCGGTCGCTTTTGCCCTGCAGATCGCCTATACCGGCGTATATGCGCCGCGGTATCCGGCACTGCCGCTGGCAACGCTGCAGCTTGCTGTTGTCGGGCTGCTCAGCATCGCCGCCTCGCTGATTGTTGACGGCAGCGGTCCGCTGCTGCAGAGTGCGGAGCTGGTCAGGGAGCCTGATGTGCTCTGGGCGCTGCTGATCTCCATCGGGCCGACCAGCGCATTTGCCTTCTGGATTCAGACCGCCTGCCAGAAATACACCACACCGTCCCGGGTGGCCATTATCTACGCGATGGAGCCGGTGTTCGCCGCTTTTACCGGACTGGTCTTTGGCGGTGAGAAGCTCGGCCTGTCCGCCGGGCTTGGCTGCCTGCTCATCCTTGCGGCGATGCTTACCGCCGAGCTCAGTCCTGTGCCTGACAAGGACGGACGCTCAGAAGAGAATGCCATTCCTTTAGCTTCATCAGACGGATAATTTCATTTATACTAGTACAATAACCTTTAGGAGAGAACCCGAATGTACAAACTGATTGCAATTGATATCGACGACACACTGATTAATGATGACAAGGAAGTAACCCCTGCCACCCAGACCGCGCTCGAGCAGGCTGTCGCTGCAGGTGTTGTAGTAACTTTGGCCACCGGCCGCGCCTATGCTTCTGCCCAGGCTATTGCCCGCCAGACCGGCCTCAACGTACCAATCATTACTTACCAGGGTGCCCTGGTGAAGAACCTGATGGACGAAAAAGTGCTCTACGAGCGTTATGTGCCGCAGGACGCAGTACGCAAGCTTTTCCAGTATTGTGTGGAGCATGATCTGCACCTGCAGACTTATATTGATGACAAGCTGTATGCGCGCGAAGAGAACCAGAAGCTGATTGAATATTCGCAGCTGAACCGGACCCAATACTTCATTGAACCGGACTGGGAGAACAAGCTCGTTCCGCAGAAGACCCCAAAAATGCTCATCATCGATGACCCGGCCTACCTGGACGAGCTGTCCCCGATCCTGCGTGAGCTGCTGGGCGATTCCGTCCACATTACCAAATCCAAGCCGCACTTCCTCGAGATTATGCACAGTGAAGGCACCAAGGGCATCGCGCTTGAGTTCCTGGCAGGCCACTTCGGCTGTGAGCTGTCCGAAACGATTGCAGTCGGCGATTCCTGGAATGACCATGAGATGCTCGAAGCAGCTGGTCTTGGTGTGGCTATGGCCAATGCCATCCCTGCACTCAAGGAAATTGCCGATTTCGTCACCCTCAGCAACAATGAAGACGGCGTGAAATATGCGATCGACAAGTTTATTTTGAAGACAGTAGAATAATTACACGTATGACAAAAGGGTGCGCTGCCGCCGGTTTTCCAATCAACCGGCGCAGCGCACCCTTCTTTTTGCAGCTCAGACAGTTCTGCTCGTCTTCAGCCTAAAATTCCGATCCGCGCACCTTCGCATACACTTTGCTGTCATGCAGCTCTCCGTCAAAGCCGCGGGTGCTGAGCCGCAGAACTCCATCCAGCTTATAACCGGCACGCTCTGCTACGGCAGCGCTTTTGGCATTGCGTCCGCTACAGCGGATTTCTATCCGGTTAGCTTCAAGCTCATGGATGGCGAAAGCCGTGATCGCATTTACCGCCTCCGTCATGTACCCTTTTCCGGAGCAGGAAGTTCTGATCCAGTATCCCAGTTCAAAAGAACGGATATCCCAGTCGATATGGTGAAGTCCGCTGCAGCCCACGAACGTTCCGTCAGTCTTGTTATAGATGCCCATGTGCATGTTAGTGCGCTTCAAATAATTGATCCGCGCTTCCCGTACGAAAATTTCACTTTCCTCAGGTGTCTGCGCCTTTTGGGCGAAGATCATCCACGGCTGCAGCTCATTCAGACTCTCCATGATTGCCGCGTTCATCTCCGCCCCGTCGCCCCATTGCGCAGCCCGGATCAGCAGCCTGTCCGTTTCTATACTTTCAGAAATATCTAGCAGGATTGGAATTACCGGTTCAGACATATTGTTAGCCCCTCCTATTGTCTAATTAAGTTTCCTTCCCGGAATTATATTCAAAAAACCTTTTTCTGGAAGTGATAAATCTTATGTGCCTGCTGGTTGGGCCGAATGCAGGTAAACCAATTCAAGGGCATTTTTGCCCTTCATTTCGCTCATTCCGCTCATTCCGCAGCCTGCACCGGAATAAGAAACATATCCCCTTCTTCCAGCCGTCCAGCCTGACTCTACACCCGCTCCAGCGCAATCCTCATCCCAGTAACCGCCAGGGTAACGCCCTCCGGCAATATGTAGTCCTTGCGGATGTCCACATCATGCGACATATGCGTATAGACGGTACGGGCCGGCTGGACCACCTTCAGCAGCTCTGCCGCTTCCGTCATATCATATACAGAGCGGGTGGACAGCTCAGCGGCTTCATAATAGAAGCTGGTGCCCAGCACCAGCAGGTCTACTCCCTGCATCGGAGCAGTCTCCTCCGGTCCGAGCGAGATGGAGTCGGAGCAATAGACCCAGGTATACTCAGCCTTCTCCAGCTTGTACGCGTAAGAGTAGCCGTTCTTGCCGTGGTTTACCCGCCAGGTGCTGATCTGCCAGCCGTCCAGCTCCATGCCCTCGTCACAGGCAATCATATCAATATGACCGCCCAGCCACGGGTACTGCCGCTGAATAATCGGGATTACCTCGGCCGGAGCATACAGCTCTCCTCTGTAGCCCATCCAGCGGCAGGCATCCGCCCATTCCGGCAGCCCGCCGATATGGTCAAAATGGGCATGGGTAATCAGCAGCCTGTGCATGCTGCGCAGCCCCTGCTGCTCCATCTGCCGCCGCCAGTCCGGTCCGCAGTCAATCGCAAAGAAATCACTGCCGTTATCTATAAGCACGGATGAGCGTAGCCGGGCATTCAGCCCGCCAGTCCGAGCCTCCGTACAGTTCTCACAGCTGCAGTACACCCGCGGCACGCCCATCGCGTCGCCTGTCCCCAAAAACACCAACGTATTCATCTGCACTCACTCCTTCAATTCAAACAGCTAAGATTAGTAATCCTCATTATAGTACATATCACTGCTCATCTCATCCAGTCTCTCCACTCCGCCCCGTTTTCCGCATCAAAAAAAGCCGCCCTCCAGCTCTGGAGGAACGGCCCGCTTACCATCCTTCTTGCTTCCCTGACCGGCAGTCAGGACACTAGATCCCCGCCAGCACCTGATACCAGACGCCGCGCTTGGAATACAATGTCTCACGGACTTCCGTCCAGCCGCCGAGATAATCGATGCCGAACAGCCCGGCGGGAACCGGATAACGGCTCTCATTGGCCGCATAGACCTGCTCGTTCACCGGACGGAAGCCGTGCTCGGCGAATACCTCCTGCGCAGCAGGTGTTGACAGATAATCGACCAGCGCCTCGGCTGCTTCCCGCGTGCCGCGCTCATCCACATATTTGTCCACGACAGCCGCCGGATTTTCAATCAGAATCGTATCCTTAGGGATGATGACTTCATACTTCACGCCTTTGGCGATCCGTGCCAGCAGCTCATTCTCATACGTAACGATGACATCCCCTACACCATATTCAAAAGCCGCCATCGAGGCCCGCCCGCTTTTATCCAGAGATTCCACGTTAGCATGTACCTGCTCCAAAAAAGCTTTTGCAGCCGCAGTGTCCTTCACTCCGGTCTGCTCCTCGGACATCTTCAGGCCCGCTCCATAGATCGCGTTGATATCCCACTGCGCTCCGCCGGAGGTCTTGGGGTTGGGGTAGAGCACCTTCACACCCGGCTTCGCCAGATCGGAGAAGTCCTTTATCCCCTTCGGATTACCTTCACGCGTCCCCAGCGCCACCACTGAACGGGTAATCATACCGTCCGCGCCGTGCTCCTTCCAGGTATCTGCGACCAGTCCCGCTTTGACCAGCTTTTCAATATCCCCTTCCAGCGCCAGCAGGGTCACATCCGCTTCAAATCCGCCGGCAATGGCTCTGGCTTGTGTCCCCGAAGCTTCATAGGATTCCTGAAAAACAATTGTCTGGCCAGTTTTGGCCTTCCAGTCCGCGGCGAACAGGGGCAGAATGTCGCCCATTGCATCTTTGACCACGCTGTACGCTCCGACCACCAGGGTCAAGTCGCCCTGCTGGGGAGCCGCTTCACCATCAGCCGTTTCCTTGCTATCACCGCAGCCGGCCAGAGCCAGTGCGAGCAATGCCAGCATTAGGGCTGCCAGCCATCCGTGCAGTTGTCTGCTCCTTTTGTGAACCCTCATTCCGGCACACTTCCTTTACTTAGATAAACACAGGCATCGGATCTTCCTTCAGCCCGTTCTCCTGAATCCAGCTGCGCTCGTCATTGAACAGATAGGCGCGGTGGACCAGAACAGAGATTTCCTGGCCTGGCGTAAGAGTCTCCTTCTCAAGCGAACGGTACGTCACCAGCTTGTGCCCGTTCACCTCTACCTCCACCAGCCACTCGCTGCCGCGGAAATGCAGATGCTTCACGATGCCCTGCTCAGTAGCCGAAGCCATTTTGAACTCATTCAGATGGCCTACCTCGATATACTCCGGACGGATCAGCGCCTTGGCCTTGTTCCCGCCGCCCGCATTCTTGAAGCCCTTCAGCTCGCTCGCGCTCTCGATCAGTGTCGATTCTCCGATAAAGGTTGCCACAAACGGCGTCTTAGGCTCTTTGTAAATATCCCACGGGGTGCCCTTTTGCTCCAGACGTCCCTGATTGATGATCATAATCTCATCCGCTACCTCAATCGCCTCATCCTGGTCATGTGTGACGAAAATTGAGGTGATGCCGACACGTTCAATCAGCTCGCGCAGCCAGGAACGCAGCTCCTGGCGGATCTTAGCGTCGATTGCGGCGAACGGCTCATCCAGCAGCAGCAGCTGCGGCTCAGGCGCAAGCGCCCGGGCAAAAGCGACACGCTGGCGCTGCCCCCCGGACAGCTGATGAGGATAACGCTTTTCAAACCCCTTAAGTCCGGTAAGCTCAACGAGCTCAGTAACCCGGTCACGGATCGTATTCTTGTTCGCTTTCTTGACCTTAAGCCCAAAAGCGATATTCTCATACACAGTCATGTGCTTGAAGAGCGCATAGTTCTGGAACACAAAGCCGATTTCGCGCTCCTGCGGCGGGAGGTTGTTAACCGTTTTGCCATGAAAAACAATTTCACCGCTATCCGGTGTCTCCAGTCCTGCCAGCATGCGCAGAATCGAGGTTTTGCCGCCGCCGCTTGGGCCGAGCAGGCCGATCAGATGACCCTTGGTAATCCCGAAATTAACGTCCTTCACGGCGTGAAAATCTCCAAAATGCTTATTTAGTCCCCGAACCTCTACATGCATCTCTAATGCACACCCTTTCGTCTCTTACTCCATTCCATCAGCAGCAGCAGACCAGCGGAGAAGGCTGCCAGCACCAAGGCTACACCGCCCGCAGCAGTTACATTAAAATTCTCTACATCCTGGTAGACCAGCGTAGTTGCGGTCTGAGTCTTATTCATAATGTTGCCCGATACAACGAGCACGGCGCCGAATTCGCCCAGTGAGCGGGCCACCGTCAGAATCACGCCATAGATAACCGCCCAGCGGATGGAGGGCCAGGTAACCTTCCAGAAGGTTGTCCAGCCGTATGCCCCGAGCGTCGAAGCGGCCTCCTCCTGCTGTGAACCGATCTCCTGCAGCACCGGCATCACCTCACGCACCATCAGCGGGAAGGTTACGAACAGCGTGGCAATGACCATTCCGGGAAAAGCATAAACAATATTGACTCCGATTTGTTCAAAAAGCGCACCCAGCGCGCTGTCCGGACCAAGCAGCAGGACAATCATCAGCCCGCCGATAACCGGCGATACGGCATACGGCAGATCGACAATGCTGTTCAGCAGCCCCTTCAGCCGTTTGCCCATCCAGTTGGCCCGCACCAGATACAATGCCAGCATAATGCCAAATAGAGTATTGAGCAGCGTAACCACCACTACGACGAACCCCGTCATCATTAGCGCATGCAGCGCCTCCGGCCTCGACAATGATGCCCAGAATCCGCTGAACCCGCCCTTGAACGCCTCAGTTGCCATTTTACCCAGCGGAGCGGCAATCAGCAGAATGAAAACAAGATAAGTAAGGATAATCCATAGTTTTCTCATGATCTTCTCCCCCGCATCTGCAGCAAATTAATCAGCCAGAGAATGAGGAACGACAAGGTCAGCAGAATGACCGACACCGCGGCGGCACCAACCGGATTATCACTTTCCACTTCACCGAAAATAAAGACCGAGGACACCAGCGTCCGTCCCGGAATATTGCCGGCTACCAGTACGACTGCACCAAATTCAGCCAGCGCCCGCGAGAAGGCCAGCATACCGCCGCTGATCATTCCCGGAGCCATTGAGGGCAGAATCACCTGCCGAAATACCCGGCTGCTCCCCGCACCCATTGTATAGGCTGCCTCCTCCTCGGAAGGATCAAGCTCCTCCAGCAGCGGCTGTACCGCCCGGATGACGAACGGGAATGTTACGAAGATCATCGCAATGACAATCGCCGGCTGATGGAACACAATCTCGAAGCCGAGCTTCTCCGCCAGTCCTCCGATCAGACTCCCTGGGCCCAGCAGCAGCAGAATCATCAGGCCTCCGACCGCCGTTGGCAAGGCAAAAGGCAGATCAACAAGGCTGTTGAGCAGCGCCTTACCGGGGAACCGGTAACGGATCAATACCCAGGCAATCATCGTACCCAGCAGAACATTAATGACAGTGGCGATAACCGCCAGCTTCAGTGTTAACAGGACCGATTTCCAGGCAATCGGGTCGCTTACACTTTCGATAAAGGTGCTGAAGCCCAGCGAAAAGGAATTGTAATATACGCCGATAATCGGCAAAACAATCAGCACGACAAAATACAACAGAATCGTTGTGCGAAATCCCCAGGTCCAGCCTTTGTGTCTAAGCAACGAATTCAAATTAGAAGTCCCCCCACCTCCGGATATCCGGTCGGTATAGTAGCCATTAAGCCCAGCATTATTCCTATTAATATACTTGGTATTATAATTATCACTACTTTACCAAAGCCGCTTGTGTCCGTCAATTACTTTCGTTCAATTTGGGGTAAACTATAGTATATTTTATTTATAGTACAGGGAGGGGATAGCATTATGTTACATACTATCGAGATTTCGACCAGCAAACGGGACGAATTGCGTGATATTACCCGTGAAGTTATTTCCTATGTAAAAAAGAGCGGAGTGCAAAGCGGCATTGCTGTGGTCTACTGCCCGCATACCACTGCAGGAATCGCCATTAACGAAAATGCCGATCCGGATGTTAAGCACGACGTGCTGATGAGGCTGGATGAGGTGTATCCCTGGGAGCATCCGAAATACCGCCACGGCGAAGGCAATACCGCTTCCCATTTGAAATCCATAACCGCCGGGCCTTCCCAGAGCATCATTATTCATGAGGGCCTACTACTGCTCGGCCGCTGGCAGGGCATTTATTTCTGCGAGTTCGACGGGCCCAGACACCGCCAGTATTATGTAAAGATTATTGAGGGATAGAATATCCTGCGGAAATAATTAAAAAATACGGCTCCGCCATTTCAGGGCGGAGCCGCCTCTATATAATATATAGTTTCTATAACACTTTCACTATGCAAAGTTATACCAATGCACAGCTCTAAAGCGATAAGCCCAAAAAAAGAATGACAGCCTATAAACTGCGGCTAAGTACCTTTATATGGGTAAGAGCGGCCTGTTTAACATCATCAAACGATACTTTATCCTGGATATAATAAGAAATAAATCCGTGGGCGGACAAAAACAACGTCAGCGGAACACTCTGCCAATCCTCGGAAACATAGCCTTCTTCCTTCATATGCCTGCGTACAATACTTGCGAACAACTCAAAACATCGCCCTTGTTCTGCACGACAGTAAGCCAGAAGCTCTTCATCCCGGATCATAAACATAATCTCATACTGGTGCGGATGATCCAGTCCAAAGCGGATAAATTCCATCACCAGCTGCTCCACCCGGGTCATGCCCGGTTCAGGCGGGTTGTTCATTGCTTCGTTAAGCAGAGCGGCCACATGGTTGAAGTCTTCAACCACAATAGCGTAGAACAGCTCCGCCTTTTCTTTGAAATGATAATAGAGCGAGCCATGGCTGTATCCCAGATGCTGTCCGATGCTGCGCATTGAAATTGCACGGTATCCTTTGGTAATAAACAAATGCCTGGCCGCTTCCAGAATCCTCTCTCTCGACAACTCCCTCTCCACTGCTCTTCTTGCCATCATTTATTCCCCTTCGCTGAAGTAAAGCCGCCGCCCTTCTGTAACCAGCGCTTGCCCCTGGGTAAGATCCGTTATCCATGCTACAAAAGCGTCACCTTCATCATTCCGCGGCAGACACAGCAGCGTTACTGTATCCGTAAAGGAAGTTTCCCCGGTTTTGGTGCCTTTGGCACGCAGCTCATTCTCAACCTTACCGAGCCACGTATAATCGATTTGTACGAATACCTCGCGCCTCAGCACCCGGGTAATGACTTCCCCAGCCTCAAGCGCCAGTACAGCGCCGTCAGCATAGGCCCGGATCAGTCCGCCTGCCCCCAGCATAATGCCTCCAAAATAACGGGTAACGACGATTGCCACATTTTTAACTTGTTGGTTGCGGATTACTTCCAAAATCGGTTTCCCGGCCGTTCCACTCGGTTCCCCGTCATCTGACTGTCTTTGAATCTCATCTCTTTCGCCAATCATGTAAGCAGAGCAGTTATGCGTCGCATTGCGGTGCTGCTTCTTGATGTCTTCGATAAATTGCATAGCCTCTTCTTCATTGTCCACCGGCATGACATGGCCGATAAACCGTGACTTACGAATTACGACTTCCCGGGACCCGGGAGAACGCACCGTCCGATATTGTTCAAGCATCCTTATTCCAGTCCTTACTTGTATTAATTGACTTGATATAGTTTAGGAGCAGCCCAGGTATGGATAACCTATGGACTGCTCCCAGTTACTGCATTTGTATGAATGATCTGCGATGTGCTGAAGTGCTATTCAGTAAGTCTGGCTTCCAGCTCTGCTTTTTCTTTTTCGTAGCCCGGTTTACCCAGAAGTGCGAACATGTTCTTCTTGTATGCTTCCACACCCGGCTGGTCGAACGGATTAACGCCCAGCAGGTATCCGCTGATCCCGCAGGCTTTTTCAAAGAAGTAAACCAGATAACCGAAAGTATATGGAGTTTGGTCCGGAATGGTTACAACCAGATTCGGCACCTGTCCGTCTGTGTGCGCCAGAAGCGTTCCCTGGAAAGCTTTCTTGTTAACAAAATCAACCGTTTCACCGGCCAGGAAATTCAATCCGTCAAGATCGTCAGCATCGCTTTCGAGCGTAATGTGGTGACGAACCTGCTCAACCTGGATCACCGTTTCGAAGATATTGCGGTTACCCTCCTGAATGAACTGGCCCATGGAGTGAAGATCTGTCGAGAAGTCAACGGAGGAAGGATAGATTCCTTTGTAATCCTTGCCTTCACTTTCGCCGTACAGCTGTTTCCACCATTCGGAGACAAAGTGCAGGGAAGGCTCGTAGTTGACCAGAATTTCTGTAGTCTTGCCTTTGCGGTACAATGCATTACGCACTGCAGCATATTGATAGCTCTGGTTGGTTGCTACATCCGGGTTGTTGAACTCATCGGCTGCGGCTGCGGCACCCTGCATCATTTCTTCAATGTCAATGCCAGCTACAGCAATCGGCAGAAGACCTACAGGTGTCAGTACGGAGTAACGTCCGCCTACATCGTCAGGGATGATGAACGACTCGTAGCCCTCTTCGGTAGCCAGCTTCTTGAGTGCGCCCTTCTCCTTGTCAGTAGTAGCGTAGATGCGTTTGCGTGCTTCTTCCTTGCCGTATTTCTTCTCCAGCGCTGCGCGGAAAATGCGGAACGCGATTGCCGGTTCAGTGGTTGTCCCGGATTTGGAGATTACGTTAACGGAGAAGTCCTTGCCTTCAACAAGGTCAAGCAGGTGCGTAATGTATGTAGAGCTAATGTTATTCCCTGCGAAGTATACTTCCGGTGTCTTGCGCTGTTCTTTAGGCAGGTTATTGTAGAAGGAGTGAGTAAGTGCTTCAATCGCAGCACGTGCTCCCAGATACGAACCGCCGATCCCGATAACGATCAGGACATCGGAATCATTCTGGATCTTCTTGGCTGCCTCTTGAATACGGGCGAACTCTTCCTTGTCATATGCGGTCGGAAGATCAATCCAGCCCAGGAAATCGGAGCCGGCCCCAGTCTTGTTATGCAGTTGCTCATGGGCTAGTTTAATCGGAGCAGCAAAGTAGTCAATTTCATGCTGGTTAAAGAAGGACAACGCTTTGCTGTAGTCAAAATTAATCTTTTTGGACATCGGTAATGGTAACCTCCTGTTTATCTCTTTGGATTTGACACCGTTTGTTACAACTTTATAATCTAGGATACTTTAATTTGCCTTGACTGGCAAGGTCTTAGGGCACAGCGCCCGCTTTTGGGATATGCTTTTGAGAGTTACATGAAAACGCTTGCTGATTATACATACTCTGCTATCCTTGTGGAACAACCCTATGTGCCGTGTTAGAATGTAAAAAAAAGAGTGAAGGCGGAGATGGAATGAAACAGATCGGCTTTATCGGACTCGGAACCATGGGGGCTCCCATGGCGGAAAATCTGCTGAAAGGCGGATATCAGGTTACGGTATACAACCGTACGGCGGCAAAATGCAAGCCTTTGGAGGAAGCAGGCGCTGCTGTTGCAGCTACCCCCCAGGCCGCAGCACAGGATCAGGATGTTATTATTACCATGATCAGCAATGACGATTCAATCCGTGAGGTTTTTTACGGAGAGAACGGCATTCTGGCCGTGCTCAAGCCGGGAGCGGTAATCATCGACTCCAGCACCATATCTCCGGGACTGGTCAAAGAAGTCGCGGCAGCCGTGGAAGAACGCGGCGGCAGCTTCCTTGATGCACCTGTAACCGGCAGCAAGCCTGCAGCAATCGAAGGTACGCTTGTATTCATGGTCGGCGGCGATGCCAGCGTTATTGAAGCGCACCGTGACCTGTTTGATACGATGGGCCGCCTGCTGCTGCATATGGGTGGGAACGGCAGCGGCGCAGTGGCCAAGCTGGCCCACAATACCATGGTCGGCATTCATAACGTTGCCCTTGCCGAAGGGTTCTCCATCGCCGTGAAAAACGGCGTTCCGGCTGACAAGTTCCTGGAGCTGGTCCAGAACGGCTCTGCTGGCAGCAAGCAGGCTGAGCTGAAGGGCCGCAAAATCATTGAGAATGACTTCAGCAACCAGTTCTCGCTGGCGCTTATGCTGAAGGATCTCAAGCTTGCATCGGCACTCAGCGATTCCACAGGTGTACCTGCACCGATGCTCGGACTGGCAAAGAGCATGTTCCAGGCCGGATATACACAAGGCTACGGTGACGAGGATCTGTCCGCAGTAGTCAAAACCTATGAGGAATGGATTGGCCGGAAGATTGGCTCAGACACGGCAAACCAGGAATAGACTCTGGTACAGGTCAATTAAAAAAGGTGTTCCACAGCCCGCCTTGCGGCAGTTGGAACACTTTTTTTGTGGGGGATAACAGCTCCGGTAAATGGATTGCCTTACACTTCCGGGGCGCTCGCTGGCTCCGCGGTGATTTGCCCTGAATCTTCACCTTCAGTTGCCGCTCCCTCCTGAACCGTCTGAGGCTCCAGAATAGGCATTTCTGTCCTTGACTCATAATTATGCTGCTGGGCAGGTATCCGCCATAATACAAAAGAATTAATTACTTAGCAGGGTTCCCCATAATATGCCAAGGAGGCTTAACAAAATGCTTACCATATCTTTTGCCGATCCAAAGGATGCTCCCAGGCTGGCCGATGTACAGAAGCGTACATTTGATGCCGATGCCAGGCTCTACCAGAATAAAGAAGAAGACGGCCCTCCCGGCTACGACTCCGCTGACTGGCAGACTGAGCAGATGAATAACGCCCATTACTATAAGCTTATCGCAGAAGATAACATCATCGGAGGCATGATTGTGTTCCCGTCCCCTGCCGATGCAGAATGTCACCTGAGCCGCATTTTTATTGATCCGCTGCATCAGAACCATGGCTACGGGCAAGAATCATTCCGGTTCCTGTTTCAAACCTATCCCGCTGCCCGTAAATGGACCCTGGACACCCCATCCTGGGCACTCAGAAATCACTACTTCTATGAGAAGCTCGGCTTCGTACGTACGGGAAAAATTACAGGTGAGGTAAACGGCGAGGTCATTATCGAGTATGAGCGGGTCAGGTAAGCATTCCTTCACCGGTTCTGCTTAGCCAATCCTTAACCATAGCTCCTAAAAGCTCCTCCTGCTCCATATGCAGATTGTGCCCTGCACGGTCAAGGACAGCGAATGTGGCGTGCGGGTATAAATCCAGCAGCCTCCATGCATCCCTGTACCCGGTCATGGAATCCTGTCTTCCGGTCAGAATGAGGCTTGGTTTAAGAAACGGGGCCATCCTGTCAGCATCAAAGCTAAAAGGATATTTGCCTGCCGCCTTGATCCGATCCATAAATCCGTTATCCGACAGCTGCAAAGCACTCACAATCTCACGGTTATAACGCTCCCAGGCAGTCCTGGTCTGCACTACTGCAATAGATGTGAATTCGTCCCGTTCTGCTTCACTTAATTCCTCAAGCAGTTCCTTGTCACAGACTGCAGCCTGATGCTGCGGCAACTCTCTGTCGCGCATCTCTGCAATAACACAAGGACTTGAATTCTCCCCCACTTAGCTAACGCTTGAAGTGGCGGATTCTTGCGAACAGAAGAGTAACCTCTTCTTATTTAGCAAGCGATCCCTGCGTTCCCGCAGTTCTATCATTTGGATAGGTGGCGGTTAAACCGCTACTTGTGCAATATTATGAGCGGCGTTTTCATCACGGTCATGATGCGTACCGCAAGCGATGCATGTCCATTCCCGAACCGCAAGATTCTTTACTTCGGGGTGGATCGTGCCACACACGTGACACCGCTGACTGGTCGGCTCGAACATACCTGCGATCCGAAGGGTTCGTCCATACCAAAGGGCTTTGTACGTCAGTTGCCGTACCCACTCCCCCCAAGACGCATCCGCGATGGATTTTGAAAGCTTGGGATTCTGGATCATATTCGCAACACGCAGATGTTCGATACTAATCGTTTGGTTTTCACGGATCAGTTTCGTTGTCAGTTGGTGGAGGAAATCATTTCGTTTATTTGCAATATGTTCGTGAATACGGGCGACATGCTGTTTCGCCTTCTTCCAGTTGGAGCCGCCGTGAGTACGCCGAGCCATCCGCCGCTGCCAAAGCGCCAGCTTTTTCTCATATTGGCGGTAAAAGCGGGGATTGGCATAACGTTCACCATTCGAGCATACGGCATACTCTTTCAAACCCAAATCGATACCGATGTGTGCGTCCACTTGCGGCAGTGGGTTCTTTTCAACTTCGCAAACGAGCGAAACGAAAAATTTCCCGCTGGCGTTTTGACGCACGGTAGCGGACAAGATCCGGCCTTCCAGCTTCCGGGAGTTTGCAAAAGTCATCCAGCCGAGTTTTGGGAGCTTCAAGCGACTCCCCTCAATGGC
Organism: Paenibacillus sp. PastM-3; assembly: GCF_029893965.1. GTDB lineage: Bacteria > Bacillota > Bacilli > Paenibacillales > Paenibacillaceae > Paenibacillus_AQ. Next base: position 191,312 of record NZ_JARXXP010000008.1, on the reverse strand, counting down.
GATATTCCCATTCACGAATTTGGTCGTGTAACTTTGAATCGGATGCTTCCGGCTCTTGAAGCGTGGCGCTTGATTTTGCTTTTTGAAAAAGCGATCAAAGCTATCCGCCACATGACGGGCAGCCGACTGCAAGGCGATGCTATCGGCTTCTTTCAGCCAGTCGTATTGTGCTTTTAGTGCAGGAAGTTTTGTCGCACAAGCGTGATAAGACAGGCCTTTTCCCGTTTCCGCATAGCTTTGATTCCAAGTGTCCAAAAAGGTATTGAACACAAAGCGGCAGCAGCCAAACATACGCCTTATGAGTTGCTGTTGTTCCGCTGTAGGGTAAATCCGGTATTTATAGGCTCGATGAATCAGCATGTGCGACACCTCATTTTTAGTAATATTATTCCTATTATAGCACATACGTTCGGTTTGAAGTCAAAAACCGCAGATTCATCCCCACCCTATCGAGGATGGAGTATTCTCAGCTTTTTTAGATAAAACAAGAACATTAGTTCTTATTCAATATACCAAATACCATTATTTTGGACAAGTCTTATTTTCTTCGCCTCTGCCCAACTCACAAAAAAGAAGCCCTGCAATTAAGCAGAGCTTCTTTCTGTAGAAAAGATGAAATTACAGGTTCGGGTAAGAACAGCAATAATCAGTTAAAGCGAATACTTCCAGCGCAAACTTGGAGTTTCCGGGAACGTGGAACGTTTCAGCACCCTTGATTTCTTTCCAGACGTCAGTACCGGGAAGCAGTACCTTCAGATCGCCGGACAGAATCTCCATCGTTTCCGGACCTTCCGTACCGAATTCATACACACCCGGCAGCATGATGCCGAGCGTTACCTTCGTGCCATTCTCCAGAATGACGGTACGGCTGGTTACTTTTCCATCGTAATAGATATTGGCTGCTTTGTGAACTGTTGCGTTGGTAAACTGACTCATGCGCTTATTCTCCCCTTTATATTTATTCCGTCTATTATAGCAGGGCTTTAACGCGGCTGACTACATTTTCTACTGTAAAGCCGTATTCTTTCATTACGATATCGCCAGGCGCGGAAGCACCGAAGGTAGTGATACCGAGAATGTCGCCCTGATCACCTGTGTAACGCTCCCAGCCGAAGGTCTGTGCCATTTCAACTGCCAGACGAGCCTTAACTTCAGGCAGGATAACGGAATCGCGGTAAGCCTTGTCCTGTTTCTCGAACAGATCCCAGCTCGGCAAGCTGATTACACGCACGTCGATGCCTTCTTCAGCCAGCGCTGCCTGAGCTTTTACAGCCAGCTGTACTTCGGAACCGGTAGCAATAATCTGTGCCTGTGGAGTACCGTTCTTGGCATCAGAGACAACATATCCGCCGCGTTTGATGTTCTCACGCACGCCATCTACAGTTCCGGCAAGGATCGGCAGGTTCTGGCGGGTAAGCACCAGAGCCACAGGGTTAGCTGTGTTCTCAAGCGCATAAGCCCAAGCTGCGGAGGTTTCGTTGGCATCAGCCGGACGGATTACAGTCAGACCCGGGATAATGCGCAGGGAAGCCAGCTGCTCGATTGGTTCATGGGTAGGGCCGTCTTCACCGACAGCGATACTGTCATGAGTCAGAACATAGGTTACCGGCAGCTTCATAATGGAAGCCAGACGGACAGCCGGACGCAGGTAGTCGGTAAATACGAAGAACGTTCCGCCGAATACTTTGAGACCGCTGTGCAGGGCAATCCCGTTCATTGCAGCAGCCATACCGAATTCGCGTACGCCGAAGTAGATGTTGCGGCCGTCATAGGATTCGGATGTGAATTGGGTCAGGCCTTTCAGGTGAGTCATTGTGGAGCTCTCAAGGTCAGCAGAACCGCCCACGAGCTGCGGAACTCCGGCTGCCAGTCCGTTCAGTGCATTACCGGAAGCAACGCGGGTGGACACGGCTTTGTCTTCTGCTGTGAAGAACGGAAGCTGTGCATCCCAGCCTTCAGGAAGTCCGCCGCTGATTGCTGTTTCGAACTGTGCTGCCAGCTCAGGATAAGCTTCTTTGTAAGCTGCAAATTTCTCGTCCCATGCTTTATTTGCGGCAATCCCTTTTTCCTTCACTTCAGCAAAACGTGCACGAACTTCATCCGGTACAAAGAAGTCCTCTTCATATACCCATTTGTAGAAGTCTTTAGTCAGTTTCGCTTCGTCAGCACCCAGCGGGGAACCGTGTGTACCGCCATGGCCGCCTTTACCCTGTTTGTTCGGGCTTCCGTAGCCGATAACCGTTTTAACTTCGATCAGGGTCGGTTTGCTTGTGTCTGCCTGTGCATCAGCAATAGCCTGTCCCAGTGCCGGAAGATCGTTACCGTCCTCAACGCGCAGAACCTGCCAGCCGTAAGCTTCAAAACGCTGTGCAACATTCTCGGAGAATGCCAGGTTCAACTTGCCGTCGAGCGAAATATCATTGGAATCGTACATTACAATCAGCTTGCCCAGCTTGAGGTGTCCGGCCAGGGAAGCTGATTCCGAGGAGATCCCTTCCATTAAATCGCCGTCGCCGCAGATTGCGTATGTGTAGTGATCGATTACATCATGGTTGTCTTTATTATAAGTAGCTGCCAGCTGAGCTTCAGCCATAGCCATACCTACTGCCATACCGATACCTTGTCCCAGCGGACCGGTAGTCGCATCAACACCAGCAGTGTGACCAAACTCAGGATGGCCTGGAGTCAAGCTTCCCCATTGGCGGAACTGCTTCAATTCTTCCATTGGCAGATCGTAGCCGCTCAGGTGCAGCAGGCTGTACAGCAGCATAGAGCCGTGTCCGGCGGACAATACAAAACGGTCACGGTTAACCCATGTCGGGTGATCCGGATTATGATTCATTGTTTTGGCAAACAGTTGGTAACCCATCGGTGCGGAACCCATCGGCATACCCGGGTGGCCGGAGTTAGCTTTTTCGATAGCATCGATAGCGAGCGTACGGATCGTAGTGATCGCCAGGTTATCCACCGTCGAATTTTCTTCCTTATGGATTGCTTGCTCTTTTGCCTGCTCAGTCATTAAAATAATCCTCCTCTAAATCAAGAATGTCATTTTGACTATTATTGTATCACTAATGCGGAAGCATTACCAATTGTTTTTGCAAACACAGGCTTTCAACAGCTTATATTCTGCTGATTCCCGCCGGATTATGCACTGGCCGCACACAGAAATATCAACTAATCTGCACATCACATACTGGTCTCAAGACCAGGTACTTAGCCTTTAGTCCAGTTTCAGGTTAAGACTAAAGTTTGTTTCCCGGAAACGGATTATACAGTAAGATGAAGTTACCTAACGAGGATTTTACCGGATTATCCATAACTTCCAGCAGAAAGGAATCTAGAGCATGAATGCACGCAAAAATATTTATATCGTACTGACCGGAACGGGCACCGCCTTCAGCGGATTAATCAAATGGTTCACCAAGGCTGAGTTGAATCATGCTTCGATTGCCTTTGACCGGGAACTGCAGGAGGTCTACAGCTTCGGGCGGAAAAAAGTGCATAACCCGTTTGTGGCCGGACTGATCCGCGAGCATTTTGACCATCCTTTTTACAGTACGGCGGATTGCGCGGTCTATGAGATGAATGTGAGTCTTGAGGAATACGATACCATGTACAACCATGTACAGGGCATGATGGAGAACCAGAAGCGCTACAAATATCACCTGCTTGGCCTGATCGGAGTGCTGCTGAACGTAAAATTCAACCGCGAGGACGCCTATTTCTGCTCCCATTTTGTCGCTTCTGTCTGTGAGGAGGCTTCCTGCCGGCCTGTGGCCAAGCCCTCCTGCTTTGTCACACCAGAGGATTTCGCTGAATCCCTGTGCGCAAGTAAAATATACAGCGGCAAGCTGTCCTATTATATGCACCTTACACAAGGCAACACTTACATAAACGCAGCAAAAGTATCTGCCACTTCCTCAGTAGCGTCAACCGCACGCAGACTCCTGCTGGCAGAAGAACGGGCCGAGGGAATCATCTAAAGATTCAATCCTCAGCCCGTGTTATACGGCTATACGCCAACATAATCTGCTACTTAATCCGGTGACTTTGAAAATAATCCAGCCACTCCCCTTGTATGGTCACCGTTACCGTATCTGTTTTGGTGCTATACGCATTCCTTGCTGTAAAAGTAAACGTGACCGGCCCATCGGGCAGCCTTTCGAATGATGAATCATACAGTTCACCGCTCCAGAGCGTCTTGCCGCTGTCATTCGGGGTCAGCATGGTCCGGTACCCTCCTGTCATTGTGACCTCAACGGTATCCGGCAACCCTGTTGCGTTCGATTGCAGCACGAAGCTCTCCCCCGCCCAGAAAACGCTGTAGCTCCGCGGACTCTCTGCTGTTCCGCTTTTTTTCAGATTATAAGCTTGCCGGTTGTTATTCCATTCCGCCGTATGGCGCACAGCACCTTGGACAGTCAGCAGATTAACCATAAAATACTTGCGCGGAGACACACTGCTCCAGTTAAATCCGTCATACACCTCAATCTCCACAGCGTATTTCTGGTTCTCTGTTAATGTACCGGCCGGAATCTGCCACTCCTGTACGGAAGAAGTCTGTTCCCCTGACTGTACAGTAGCAGCCCCGGTAGCCAGATTAATGACTCTTACTTTATAACGCTGCTGCGCATCCCCGTCTTCATCCTGATAATCCCATTTCATTACAGGAGTAAGTGTGTTCACTACAGTTGGAGCACTCTGGCTGCTGCTGGCCGGATACGTGATATTCGCTGCAGGAATACGGTTGGCCACCGTAATCGTCTGTGTCAGCTCTCTGCTGAGCCCGAGCGAATCTGTTACAACCTGCCGCACTGTAAAAGTTCCATTTGTACTGAACTGTTTGGTAAAGGTACTTAGTGTGCTGGCGAGCCCTTCTGTTCCGCCGGACGGCTTAAGATGATATTTGTAGCTGATGGTGTCGCCAGCTGGTATATCAGTATCCGTTGCCGTTCCTTGAATGTTCAACGTGTCAGTACGGTAGATCGGCACCTGCGCTGCATTACGGCCAGTGTCAGTTATAAGTGTAAAGCCTGGCTGCGGCGGATTGTCGATGATGAATGCCTTCTCATTGGAGACATCCGACCAGGACTTCATCGAGTAACCCCGCCCCAATACAGTAAAAAGCTTAAACCTCTCAAAAGTTCCGTTTGGCACCTGATATTGCCTTATCGTGCCAGCGCTATCCGGGCCTTCTACTGATTTGGCCAAAATGCTGTCTTTGGTGTAGAACTCAAGTGTGTATTTTTCCTGGGGATCACCCTCAGGATCGATGTAAGTCCAGGTAATTGTTGGGTCACCTGCAATGCTGGCATCGATTATAGTTGGGCTGATTACAGTGCCAGCCGGGGACGTGAGAGTCATAGAGGGCTTCAGATTTTCCCGAACAGTGACTTTGAGGCTGGCCACATTGGATTTTGCACCAATCTGGTCGGTTACCCAATGCTCGACCGTATATATTCCGGTTTGGTGGAAATTCACATCGATTGATTTATGATTGCGAAGGATACTGGCCTGCCCCTCGCTGTCGATGACCCTCCAGTAATACTGCAGGCTGCTTGCATCTGAGCTGTCAAGATCGGTTGCTCCAGAAGTATACGTCTTCGAGGTGTACTGTGTGGCTTCCGCAGGTCCAGACAGCTCGGCTGTAGGGACATGGTTCAGAATTTCAAACATCCGGGTAGCATAAGCCTCCTGGCTGCCGTCTGATACGTTAAGCCTCATTTCCCAGTCCCGTGATATAGCAGCCTTATCTGATATCCCGAGCCCGCTAATCAAATTCCGGATAACTACATTCTGATTCCGGGTACTGCCGCTATAAATATAACTGCTGTTACCCTTGCGGCCGTACCATGTGTAGGTCAGCGCATCTCCGTCTGCATCCGGATCCGGAGTTGTGTTTTCCATCGTCAGGATATCATCGCGATACACTTGGGTGGGCATGTTAAACGCTGCTACCGGTTTATTGTTAATAACGTTAGCCCATTGTGAGTAATAATCGGACCAAGCTCCTCTATTGTCGCGTACCCGTAAGACAACCTGATAACTTCCTGCTCCGTAGCCCGTTAAGCTTGGTGGAATAGTTAACGCGCCGTAGTGATAGTACACCTGGGTTCCATTTTTGCGGATTACCCATTCGTAGGTGTCCAGGTAATCATTGTCGGGGTCATACGATTTATCTGTTATTACCGTGCTCTTCCGGTAACTCACATTAATGGGATCGATAATAAAGTTTGCTACTGGTGGTAAATTGGCTCCGGTGCCGAGGACTTGTGATGTCCAGTCGGACCAGACGCCTACACTTAGCGGACCGTCCATGTCTCTTACACGTAATCGTAATTCGTAAGCATCACTTGTAGGTCGAGTATTCAGCTGCCCATCATTCCATGATTCATCTCCTACTTTACGCCATTGCCACTGACGATCAATTAAACCCTTATTGTACGCGGTTGTATGGTCAATATCGTAGGAATTATCTGTGATTTGAATGCTGTTTCCGATTAGTTTAGCTGCAAACAGAGCAGTTGGCTTCCGATGGATAAGAAACGTAAGCGATGACTCATTGTCTCTGCTCCATTTTCTAAATTCATCAAAGCTATCTCCTTGCGGATTGTCCTTGACTTGAACAATTGCGTTATATACACCAGGGTAAGCAAATGATGTGTACATTGCTGAACGCCATAAACCCGAATCATACAGAGTACCTAACGGATTATCAAAAAAGGTCGGGTCATGATCATACCTAAATCGGGTTGAATATTGAGGATCATTTTCATAATCCTTATAAGATGTACCAATCTCAAACTGTGAATTGATCAGATAGTAGTTTTTATTAAGCAGTTTGTTTTTTACGCTGAGGGTGAATTGTCCACTCGCTTTATAGTTTCGCCTATCTACTACTGTGACCGTTCCCGTATAATTGTCTGGCGGTAAGGAATCGTTAATGGCATCAATAGGGACAGTGAATTGCTGGGCTGTGTATGAGTTGTAAATTTTGATCCGGCGGTAATATACATTAGGGACTTCTACAATGACATCCAGCTCTTCATTATCCGGATCTTGTGCGTACCCTGTTACATTCAGAACATTTTGACCATCCACATTATAGAGTGTAGCTCCACTTTGAGTGGTCAGAGACAGGGTTGGCGGGGAGTTCACTTCTAACTTCGCATCTGCAAAGTCAATGATAGGCCACTGACTGTTACGGCCATTCGTCAAAGAGTCTGTATAAATAAACACATGTCGTATCATTTTCGGATCACTGACCATGTAACGATAATAATCACTAATCGATCCCGCTGAAAAATCAAGATGATAGCTACTCGCTGGTATTGATAAATCCATATGATCTCGTACACTTGCAGGCTGCCAATAGGTCAATCCTGTTGAATTATACTCCCTTAGAAGATGCCCCGGCGCGTTAATTCCGCCTACAGTACTGTAATATGAAGCAAACCAGTCCCTTAAGTCAGTATACCCCCCTCCATTTTGCCAAGGTTCTATAAAGTCACCTTGAATATATCCTTCAGCATGCGTCATTGCCCAACCAGGTATACTTTGGCTGTTCCAGTAGTATGAATCTTTTCCTGGACCTCTATCTACAGTGATTGAATAGTTTATGGTGGACAAGTCATACGTTAGTATTCTTGTTACTCTGTTCCATTTTATATTGGTAACTTTAAAGCTATCTCTGTGAGCAGTTACTTTTGAGTTCACATAGTACCCCCAATACGGATCATTATCGATCCTCTGCCATGTATCCCATACTGGCGGTTCAAAATTGTTAGGCATAGTTATGGTTCCGTCAAAAGCAGGAACTTCAACGTCCATGTAGTTAACCACTGATGTGTCTGCAGCAATCACTTTAGACTCTGGTGCATACGGAAAAATAGTTGCAATTAAAACAATGCACAATAAGATTTTGCAAATAAATATATATACATATGATTTCTCTCGTCTTTTCATCTAATTATCCCCTCTTTTACCATGACCAATCAGATGTTGGCGGACGATTTTCAACGGTTACAATTCGTTCAAGCACCGGCTGCGTATCAGTATTCGCAGATCTGCGATCTGACGCAGTCACAAAGGCATCAATTGTCGGCTGGCCAAATTCTTCTGTCACGGTTAAACGGATCTCGTATCTGCCCACTTTTGCCGGATAAAAATTTATGCGGTCAAGGTTAGCGTTACTTAACTGAGTCCATGCTTCTCCTGTAAAATTACCGTTGTTATCTGAATCATAACGATATTCCCAGACTCGTGTTGCCAGGTAGTCGTAGTCAGGTGAAACGGTGAAGTCCTCCAGTGTTACACTTGCCTTATTCCCATTGTCCGGATCACGGTAGACTATTAATGGCATCGAAATGTACGGTACAGGCGCTTCGTCAGGGGCAACGGTGAATGTCCACGAGCTTGTGCCGGAATAACCCGCTGTGTTAACGACATATAAGGTAGCTTTGTACTGACCAGGAGTTTTCATCAGGACATCCACTTCTTTTACTCCTACTAAACTCCCGCTGTATTTTATATCTGCATTGGACCCACCAGAGACTGCAGTGATAGTAAAGCGTGTGCTACTTTCTACGATTGGAAAATCATCGGATATGTTCTTAGTCCCGTTCCGTATTGTTATCTTCCGATTCTGCTTCAAGGTTCCCAGGAGTTCGATTTTGGCTTTTGGTGCAGGAGCTACTACCTTAATGTCGCGTGTGGTAGTAGATGTAAGACCGTCGTTATCTGTAACTGTAAGCGTGATGGTTTGCGTAGTATCAATGGAGTCTAGACCATATGAGGTATCACTGGACTTACCGTATAATGCAAGATTTACATTAGGATGCTGCCAAGAGTACGTGAGGATTGTGCCGTCAGGATCGAAGGATTCGGCTCCGGATACGATGAACTTTTCACCGGCAACAACTTGGTCAGGCATGGTGATTCGGGCAATCGGAGGTTTACCAATAGCTGGTGTAGGCGTAGGAATAGGTATGCTACTTGGCGGTGGACCGTTATAGGTTCCAGCATTGATGGTAAAGGTTTCACTTAATGTAGATATGCTTCCGGATGCTGTAACCACCGGCTTTGCAAACCTAACGGTAACAGTCAATGTGTAATTTTGGGTGAATTTTGGCTGTGTAGCAGCTTCCTGCTTTGATATCTCGAAATCAAACTGCTGGTCACTGGAAAGCACCTTTTTCGTATCCTTTTTAGTGACTAATGATCCATCATTGCCAGTCTTTTTGGCATAAAAAACCCATTCCAGGATGTTGGATGTATCAGTGTAAGCAGCCAGTGAACCTTTCAGTGACAACTTTACCGGTACTGCCTTATCTGAATATTTCTCGGGGTTTGGATTAGGTGCAAGTAATCCCACCTCTCCAGTTAAGGTTGGTTCCGTAGGAAGCTTGTACTCGAAGGTGACAGTACCAGCATAGCTGTATGTAGTAACTTTTGCGGTAGCTGTGTAGTAGTAGTTAACAGTAGCAAAATATCTTCTGCCTTCCGCAACACCAGAAAGTCCTTCTGTAGATTCAGGTGCGTATTTCACAGAGTTAGGAATCCAATAGTTAAGAATAACTCTATTATTCTTAAATTTCGGTTCATTTTTCACATAATTACTGTAACTAATAATCTGGGGTATGATCGTTGACTGAACAACAGCATCAGAATCAATCACTTCAGTTTTTGAGCCATTATACCATTTTAAATAGGCCCTATCCTGCAGAGGCCCCGCACTAACGAGTGTTGAAGGTGGATTCTTTGAGGGAACACCATCAGTTGCTTGAACATCCCGGTGTGCATTGTTAATATCATTTTTTTCATCGTACTCATTGATTTGCCAACGTCTCCCATCAGAATACAACCAAATGGAGTTATATATATTAGAAGTGTATATCGCTTCATGAGAACCTCTATAACCCTGTACATCAATTGTTTTAACAGACTGATTTCCTTTGAGAGTAAGTTTAACTTTCCCCTCAACAACAGAAAGATTCCCAACAATAGCGTTATTACCATTGTATTTCAGCGTACTTGCTAATATAGATGATGAAGTGACAGTACTCGGTAAATCTAAAGAAAATGTTTTAGCGCTATTGTCGGAGCCGGTTAAACCTGATGATATTGGAATAGCTATAGAGGCAGTTGTAGAGTCGGCAGCAAACGTAAATTCAGGTAAACTTGAGAACACAATCGCCAGCAAGATTACGTAAATAATTCGTTTTTTCATAACAATCCTAGTTATCCTCTACAATATATTTTTCTGCAAATGCACCATTAAAATATAGATTGATTCGAAAATAATTAAAATCGCCTTTAAACATATACGCTTGGTAGGATGATAGCTGCTCTCCAGGATTAAGTCTCATACGGTTCACAGCTGATTTGTCGTTCATCTTAGCTAATCTGTAAACGGGTTCAAGAGGGTTAAGACCTTGGAATTGTAAAACCCACTTTTCACCGCCATTAAGAGTATCAAACAATTTATTGCTGTTATTTTTCACCGTAAATTTCGTCCACACCATATATTGGGGATTTAATAACAATCCGCTTTCCTCCCCATAACCATAAGTCTTTCGTAAACCGACTGCTTCCTTTGACTTAAAATCAAAAATCATTATCTTCTCGAGTGTATAACTCAGCCCACCAGCCGTAAGTGTTACAGGCAGCTCAACATCCTTCTTCAGCCCGTATTTAAACAAATTATCAGTCATAACTGTGGCTGCAGGTTTGGCGGAACTGGGGGCTGCAGCTGCAGCAGAAACCCGACCATCCGGGAATCCCCCACCCATTGAGAGCAGCTGACTTAACAAAAATACGGCTGTAGTTACTTTAACAATCGACTTTTTCATAATAGTATCCCCTTTAATGTTTTAGATTTAACTGCGGACTTGGACTAATCAGTCACTCGCCTAATCATCCGTCCTATACTCCTGCACCACCGGTACGATAATAGCCTCCTGGACTTTGGAGCGGGAGATCAGGACGGGATGCTGTGTCTCAATAACAGCGATGACCGAAGGGCCTTGTATGTATTTGGTGATGCCGTAGGTACTGTCTTCGTAAAGGAACGGAAAACCCGCTCCTGTTGAATCATCGACAATGTCGAATTTCATAATCTTCACTTGTGTTTGCAGCCTGCTGCCCGTGATAGGAGATAAGCTGTCATCAAGTCCGAGGTTTAACTGCAGTGACTCCCGGAAGGTGTTGTACGCTTCAGCCGGATCAATAATCAGGCGTCCCCGTGCACGCTCGGCTTCATTAAGCTCCTGTGATGCATCGTGTACAGCCATGTTGTTGGCATCTTTCAGCATGCTGCGCACCATGTCCCACTCCTGATTTTGAATCTGAAAAAACCAGGAGTAGACAAAGATCAGCAGGACAAAGGCCAGTTTAATCACATAGTCCATAGCTCAGACCCATTCCTCAATTAATCTAGATATTCACTCATAATAGAACCATGCCCATAATAATGAGTCGGCTGCGACCCACTGGAAAAATTATATGGAAACAGGTTTAACCGCGGAGCCTTAATGTACACGTCAAGCCGCTGTTTACGCTCCTGCACAAACTCCGTATTGCTGGAAATCACAATAGAAGCTTCCGGAAAGCCAACAGCCTTCAGATTGGCAATGACCTCATTTTTCATAGAGCTGGTGACTATTCCTTCTGTAGCTGCCTTTTGTGTGAGGTAGGAAGTGTTGGCTTTGACCTGCAGATCGAGCAGATAATCGATGTAAGTAAAAATAGGCTGAAGGAGAATAAATAAGACCAGCCACATAAACAATGCCCGGAGGACCGTTTCCTTCACACCCGTCCCTCCTTCTAGTATTGCTCAACTTGCTTGGTATGTTCGATGATATCATCCTGGCTGCCGCCGATTATATGGGTAGCTGCCGTGATAAAAATCCCCGCGATTACAAAACCGATGGCCAAAAACATGGCAACTGAGATCGAATCCTTTTTCATAACGGCTTAGACCGCAGGCCGGGTTGGAGCTTGTACCGCTGTTGTTGCTAAGCCAGGCTCTTGGGACTGAATTACGCTTACACTTACTCCCGGAATAACCGGTCTGTTATCGTCCGCATCATTGACTACATCACGGACTACAGGGACAAGAATCGCGATAACAATTGCCACACATAGGAATCCGATAGCGATAAACAAACCAGTGGAAATAGCGTCTTTTTTCATTGTAAATATCTCCCTTTTCATTTTATATTTTTAAACGCTGCTTGAATATATCAAAAACCTCATCCAAGCAAATTCTTGGATGCCGGATCGTGATTAAAATCACTGGAACATTCCCACTCCGTTAAAATTCCCTTTAATTAGCATGATGTATTGCATCGCGAGCGATACGATCATCAGGAATGTGGCGATTGAGGGGATAACGTTGATAATAGTAGAGACGTCGCCGATGAAGGACCATTTTTTCAAATACTGATCACTGGATATTTTGGTGATAATCTTGCCCTGCTCCCGCAAATAGTTGGCGGCCTCGTTATCGTCATCCATCCCTTCCGTTGCCAGCAGAATAGAGCGGATATCGTTGATAAAAGCATGCCTCTCCGGGAATTTCCCGCAAAACCATTCAATCGCCTTCTCTGTTCCCTCATCCACCGCCCGCTCGGACAGCTCGTACAGCTCCTGCCGGATATAATGGAATTGATTGGCCGTCCCCGCGCAGAAAGCGCCGAACTGTACATATCCGCGCTTGCGCAGCCGGTTGTTCTCGTATAGCCGGATGAAGGAGATCAGCTCGCCGTCCTTTTGGATCAGCGTTTTTTGATGCAGCCAGGCCAACAGCCAGCCAAACGGCAGATAACGCATGGGACTGCTGACGATCAGGATAAGCAGAGCTATCAATAAGTCCGCACCGGAAAAAGGGGCAACCTGCACAAAACCGCCAACCGCCTGGACCGCCAGGTACAGCAGTGCCGCCGAATATCGGAAAATCCTGATTTTACCTGCTGATACCGAAAGCCCGCTGGATTGCAGCAGCTGCTGGAGCCGTTCATTCTGCATCTTTTCACCGAGTGCTGTCCACTTGATCCCCAGCCGTAATGCATAACGTTCCTGCTTGCTGCTGCTGCTCACAAATACAAGCAAGGCCAGATAAACAACGCCGCAAATAGCAATCAAAAGCAATAACCGTTCCATCTTTATATCACCTCAGTGGTAGTCCAGTTTGGGCCTGGCAAGTATGGTACTGATCAGGAAGGATACGAACAGTCCGGCTATAATGACCATCAGAAAAGCAAGACCGACGCTCGTCTGAAACTGCAGTTTGAAATAGACATCAGGCTTCAGCATATACATGAAGGTTCCGACGGAGGATACCAGCACAACTAAATTCCCGTAAATCCCCAGACTGATTGCATCCCGGCTGCCTGCTTTTACCGTCAAAATGGTCTCCCGCTGCTGCTCCATCGAGCGGTTCAGCATCATCAGCGAGCTTTTGAGATGACGGGTCCCCTCCTTCTCGCAATATAGCAGATCAGATACAAACTCTATGGCAAAAGTAGTGCCGATCGCACCCGAGAACCGCATCGCCTCCTCCTTAAGCTCATATTCATTGCTGTAATTGGCAAATCCCGCTCCCAGCAGCCTTAGCGGTGTTTTCAGCACATTGTCCTCGGTCAAAAAATCAGCCGTCCTTGACAAAATGCTGTCCACCGACAGGTGCGTGAACTTAGAAGCAATTTTGATCACATCAAGCAGATCGTAGCTTCCGCGTACTTTCCGCTGGGCGCAGGTGTATCTCAACCGCAGGTATGGAATACTTGCCGTAAGGACCGATACAAACAGCGGAAGCCGCCAGGCCTCCTCAATAGGCATCCGCTCCCCGAAGCTGATTCCATCCAAAAAAGGATTGCTGAAGCTCATATGCCCGGGCAGCTCCCTTAGCGTAAGCATGGTGGACACAAAGACGGCAGCGAATAGAAAGGCCGTTTGCAGCGAAAAGCGTATCACGCTGATTCCAGGCTCATATCTCCGGTGTGCAAAATACAGCAGATCATCCAGGTGCCGGTACAGCCAGACCCGCTTATCCGCCCTGCTGACTTTTTTGCGGAGCAAACTCCTTCTAAGATTCATCTGCAAATCGACTTTCTGCCCCAGCTGCCGTAAATGCCGCTCAATCAGCGGTTTCACCATCAGCCATAGACCAAAAACAACCAGCAAATGCAGGGCAAAACGGATGATATAAAAAGCAAGCTCCACGCCTAACGCCCCCTCATTCGTTCAGCACAATCTTTGACTTCAGGCTTTCCTTGAGCGGCTCCTCCATCGGTTTCATTGCTGCCAGGTGCCCCAGTTCCCGGATGAATACGCGCATAGCTGCGGCATTCTTTTTGGTCATTTTGGCCATCAGCTTCCCGGTCAGCTTGTCATTATAGCTCCAGGCCGAACGTTCTTCCTCCCAGCGCATCAGATCATTGGCAAATACCGAGTTACGCTCTTCGTCATAAAAGACCTCCGAGATCCGCGTCAGCCGCTTCTTCCCGTCCGGAACACTTTCCAGAATAAACACCAGCTCACACGACTTCAGCGCCGAGATCAGATGTCCCTTCAGGCTGCCGCCGATCCGTGTGGAGACTGCAAAAGCACCCTGGTACGGAATATCCTCAGCATCAACCGTATGAAAGGTTCCTGTAATCCCGTCATAGCCCTTCTCGCCGCTCCAGAGATAAAACTCCCACTCGTTGTAACGCATTTCAGTCATATAGAGGATGTTCGGATCATGGCGCAGTGACTCCACCCCGACCTCCATCAGCTCCTCGTTGGCCGCCTGAATCGGAATAATCCGGTGACCTTTAATCTGGTAAGGCAGTATCGACTCCGGATGCTTCTCGATCATCACCACACCCATGCAGGAGCTTGAGCCCAGCAGCTGTTCGCCGACGATCGTGTTGGCAAAGGTTGTTTTGCCTGAACCCACTGCCCCCGCGATGATTGTGTTGCGGAATGTGCCGGCCAGCGCACGGATTAGCTCTATGGCTTCTGCCGGGATACATTCTGTTCCCGCCTGATCCTCCAGATCAAGAAACTCAACCACCTGCCGCCGCATGGAAATAGTTGTGAACCCGTCCCACACCCTGGGCGATACCCAAATCGCAAGCCGGATGAACCGGCCGGGCCACTGCGGATCATCCATTTTGAACTCCACTGAAGGATTGTCTTTGTTCAGCTTTTTGCCCGGATCGCTTTTGAGGAGAGAGCGTTTGAGCTGCTCCACCCGGTCCAGCGAGGGCATCTCATACGGATAAGCAACAAACTTGCCGCGGTGATTATAAAAAATCTGCCGTCCGATCATCTGCAGCCCGGTAGATTCACTGTAGGCACGGTCTGTGAACCAGCGGTAAGCCGGACCAAATCCTTTCCATTCATGAAAAAGTGCCTCTGCAGCAGTCCCATAAGCCTCCGGCACTTCGCCGGTGAACGGTGTCTTACGCAAATATTTTTCAATCTCATTCATAAAAAAGCTAACCGCCTGCGGATCACCAATCAGCGCCTTGGCATTCAGCTCGAAATAGCTGTCATCCTCCCGCTCCAGCCCTGCGTTCATGTCCTGCTTCATTTTTTGCAAAAAAGCATAGAAGTCCTCTTTTCCCGGCTTGCTGGTACGCAGAACACTCTGTTTCAGAGAAAAAAGAGGCCGTGCTTCAGGTAACAGATCCGCTCCACACTGCTCGGACAGATTGAAAGGCAATTCTGTTTCAGTTGCCTGCGGGTTCTGCTTCCGCCCTCCCGGACTGACATAACGCTGTCCGCTCACCCTGCGCGGCTTCGGCCGCATCTCCTCACGGTATTCAATCATTGAAAGATCCCCCGCTTCCGCACTTCCAGCGCAAGTCCCAGAGAGACCAGCAGGGCGTGAACCTTATCATCCACGTGCTGAAGCTCTTTTTTACCTAAAGGCAGGCTGTCAAGCAGCGGCTGATAATATGGCAGCTCCAGCAAAATCTCACAGCCGAAGCGCAGCGCCAGACTTTTGGGCGAGGACAATTCCTCCACATTGCTGCGGTTGATGATCCACTGAAAATCCTGCGGATGCAGCTCCATATGTCCGGCAAGCTCCATCAGAGCCTGCAGCCTGTATTCGTGTCTGGGATGCGTAACCATCATGCGCAGTGCCGATTTCTGCATTCCGGTATACCACGCGGCGCTTTCGGGAATCGAACCAAAATCAGCCACCACCACATCCGCATGCATACGCGCTTCTGCCAATAGATAAGCGATCTCCTCCTCCTGGTAATCATGGACGCTCAAATAGTCGAAATTGCCGGGCAGGTATACATATCCGTCCTGCTTAACCAGCCCTTCGAAGTCCTCACCATGAAGCATCTTGCCGGTGATCCGCGGCCGCAGCCTGTCCAGGCTGATATGCGTTTTACGGTCATAGCCGGGATCATACAGATCGAGCCCCAGTAAAATCACACGAAACCCTGCGGCGGCAATCCGTCTGGCGAACAGCTTGGCTGCACTGGTACAGCCAATTCCCGGACCCGAGCCGAAAAATCCTACCAGGTTACCGCGTTCTACACGTTCCTCCTCTGTAATAAAACGCAGCTTTTCAATAATTGCCGAGGCTGTGGAGCGAGGGGGCACAAAAAACATCCCCAGACTCTCACACAGCATGTGAATAGCCTGATAGCCGTGCACCCCTCTTTGCAGATACAGATACAGGATCGTGGACTGCGTGTATTGGCGGCTTAGTTCGGTTAAAGCGGACACTGGGACCTGTTCACTTGTTACAAGCAGCAGATGGCCTTCGGTGTGCGCCGGTTCTGGCAGTACATTTTGCGTAATGACCGTAAATCCGGCCAGCTTGATCTCATTAATCGTCAGCTGCTCGATCCCCAGACTGAATATTTTCATGAATGCTCCTCCTTCCTACTCCACACGAACAATCCACAGCTTGAGACCCTGCTCCAGATACTGTCCCAGCAGCTCGCCGTCGCTCTTCTTGAGCTTTAATTCAGGTGCCGCCACCTTGCCGGTTGAAGTAACGCGGTTATTGGTGTTGCCGTTCTCCGAATCCAGCACATCATTGTTATCCTCAGAACGTACATAGTTCACGGTGACCCCGCTCAGAAACACCCTTCGGGCGGCTGTTGTGGACCCGGAGTCCTTCTGTCCGCTGTCAGGTGCAGGTGCAGTTGTACCTGACGGCGGGAAGCCACCATCAGCATTACCGCTTCCACTCCCCGGTCTGTCTGCTTTATCGCCTTCCACCAGGTAAATATCCACCTTGTCCCTGCTGCGCAGCGAGCCGTTGATGGCATAAATCGCCTCCTTGGGAATGGGGAAAATCCCTTCATCAGCCTGCGGCTCCAGGTCACTGACATCGACCAGCGATGAGGTAAGAATGCTGCCGTCCATCAGATTGACATTGGTTATCTTGTCCTTTACCTGGCTGAACTCCGTAATCACACCTGAAGGAATGTCCTTGGTCTGGACTGAATCGAGATAGAGATCGCTTTGCTGCAGCTGAACATTTTTTGGAATAAATCCGCCGTCGGCCGCTTTAATTTTGACTACTGTCTGTGAGAGTACATAAGGCTTGAAGTATAAATCGTAGCCGAGCAGGCCGCCGAACCCGGCGAACAGGATCAGAAAGGCAAACAGATAATTGCGTTTTAACAGTTGTCTGCGCTGTGAAACCAAGCCCTTACCTCCTTAAGTACTGTTTTTTGGAACGAAAAAAGGCACTTTGGCAGACTTCGCCAAAATGCCGGTAAAATGCTTTTTTACCTGTGATGCTCTTCCGAACTATAGGGTTAGTTAAACACTACTGTTTTATTGTGATGCACAAGAATGCGGTCTTCAATATGCCATTTCACAGCCCGCGCCAGCACAACCCGCTCAATCGTACGGCCGATCCGCTTCAGCTCGTTCACATCATCGCTGTGGCTGACCCGCTGTACGTCCTGTTCGATAATCGGTCCGCCATCCAGCTCTTCGGTGACATAGTGGGCGGTTGCACCAATAATCTTCACCCCGCGCTGGTAAGCCTGCGCGTAAGGCTTGCCGCCGACGAACGCCGGCAGGAACGAGTGATGGATATTGATAATCCGGTGCCGGTAATGCTCGATGAACGACGGTGAGATGATCTGCATATAGCGGGCGAGGATGATCACATCGATGTCGCTGCCGATAACCTCCAGCTGGCGCTTCTCAGCCTCAGCCTTGGTCTCAGCCGTAACCGGAATATGGTGGAATGGAATGCCGAACGATTCAACGTAGGCCTGCATATCCGTATGGTTGCTGACCACCATGGCAATATCCGCATCCAGATCACCGGCCTGCCATTGCCAGAGCAGCTCAACCAGACAGTGGTCTTCTTTGGAAACAAAGATCGCCAGTCTTTTCTTATGGCTCACATTAAAAATCTGCCAGTCCATCTTAAAGCGCTCGGCAACTCCGCCAAAAATATTGCGCACCTCATCCAGCCGTTCTTCCAGCTTGGGCAGATCAAACTCCACTCTCATGAAGAACATACCGCCGTCCGGGTCCATTGTATACTGGTCTGACTGGACGATATTTGCTCCATGCTGATACAAAAAATGCGAGACAGCCGCTACAATACCCGGCCCGTCCGGACAAGAAATGAGCATGCGCGCCCGGTCCGGATATTGTCCGCCTGAAGAATGATCTCTTTTTACATGTAATTCCATAGTCCCCTGTCCATCCTCTCATCTTCTAGCACATTCTGTAGTTTTGCTTAAGCGTTCACGAGTGCCTGTCTGCCTGCCAGCCAGGCGATCAGGCGCTGATTGACGGCTTCCTCACTAAGCTGCGGGAAGAGTCCGGCTGCCAGAACATTATCATACAGCCTTTCCAGCGGTTCACGCGGGTCAGCCTTTTTGGCTTTGGCGTCATTCTTGAGCAGCTCCCATACATCGAGCACGTACCGGCGCGAATCAAGCTCCTGCTTGGCGAAGAACGAATGCAGCTCTTCCACTTCCTGCAGGAATTCTGCACCGAAGCGTTCTGCCACATTACCGCGCAGCAGGGCGATTTCGATCTCATACATCGGGCGGAGCTTCTTGGCATCCTTTCCGATCCATGGAGTCTCCAGAATAAACGGCAGCCCTGCAAGCGCTTCGTGGTGGACGACCTTATTAATCGTCTCAAAACCGATCCAGCCTGAACCAATTGGAGTATGGCGGTCTTTACCCGCTCCGCGCGGATTTTTGCTGTCATTGATATGGATTACGCCGAGCCGCTTGAGGCCGATAATCTCATCGAACTTTCGGAGCACCCCGTCCAGGTCGCCAACGATGTCATAGCCGGCATCATGAATGTGACAGGTGTCCAGACAGATGGACAAGCGCTCGTTATGTACGACCTTGTCAATAATGGAGGCAATTTCCTCGAAGCTGCGGCCGACTTCTGTTCCTTTGCCGGCCATCGTCTCCAGGGCAATGTGCACTTCCGTCTCGTTCGTACCGCCAAGCACCTCATTCAGCCCGTCGGCAATCCGCTGGATACCGTATTCTGCATCCTTGTCAGTATACGCCCCCGGATGAAGTACGATATGCTTGACCTCCAGCTGATGGGTACGGCGGATCTCCTCCTGCAGAAAATCAACAGCAAGCTGATAGGTATTATCCTTATAGGAACCCAGATTAATGATATATGGAGCATGTACCACAATCTCTTCTACTCCGTTCGCTTTCATTGCGAGCTTTCCTTCAGCAGGGTACATGGCTTCGATCGGCTTGCGGCGTGTATTCTGCGGCGCCCCGGTATATATCATGAACGAACTGGAACCATACTCATTTGCTTCATTGGCTGCGCTCAAGAGACCCTTGTCCGCGCAGGACACATGTGAACCTATTTTCAGCATGCCTTTTTTCCCTCTTTCCTTCACGAATTAACCCTTATTCTACCGTGATCGGGAAAATAAATCTAGGCAAGCCCCGGCAAGCTGCTTCCACTTCGCAAAACTTTGGAAATACGCTATACTTTAGATGAGATGAAGGTTTGTGACAATCATCATTGTCAAAGGCGGTGTATACATGTTTTCTGTATCAGGATTCAGGTTATTATCGTCAGGACCAAGCAACTGGTTTATGAACTCTATCGTATTTTGGACCTTTTTACTGCTGGGCTGCATGTGCATCGGCGGTTATTTCATGTTCCGCAAATTCCTCAAGGTGCTGCCCAAAGCGGATGGCAAGTCCAAGCTGGACTGGCAGAACTACTGGGTGGAACGCAGCCGGCCGCTGTGGAGCGACGAAATGAAGGCTTTTCTGGACCAGCTCGTGCAGCCGGTGCCCGGACCCTTCCGCGATATAGCCAAGCATTCCATCGCTGCCGAGATCGGCAAAATTGCTGTTGAAAGCGGCGCTCCGGCGGTTACCCGGGAACACTGCATTAAAGGCTATATCGTAGCTACCCCGCGCCGGGACAACAAGTTCCTTGTATCTTTCCTGGAAAAGAACGGGATCGACTACTCTCCCTACCGTCATCTGATCAAGTAAGCCGCATCCTGAAACGGAGGATTTCAGCATGAAATACATTATCTGCGGCGGCAGCGGCTTTATCGGCCGTGAGCTCACTGAATTGTGGCTTACAGCCGGACATCAGCTCATTGTCGCCGGACGCAAGCTGCCCAAAGAGGCATCTTCTCACCCTGCTCTAAGTTATACAACCTGGGACGACCTCGCCGCCAATCCGGAATTGGCAGAGAACGCCGATGCGCTGGTCAATCTGGCCGGAGCTTCGCTCAGCCAGCGCTGGAACGCTGACGGTAAGCGGGCTATTATGCAGTCCCGGCTTAAAACGGTGGAAGCCGCCGGCAAACTGATTGCGGTGCTAAAGCATAAGCCGCCTGTCATTGTACAGGCTTCCGCCGTCGCCATATACGGCACCTCGCTCACGGATACCTATAACGAGGACTCACCTGCCCGGGTGGTAGATTTTCCCTCGGAGGTGGTCCAGACCTGGGAGGCCGCCGCAGATGCAGCCTATCAGGATATACGGCTCATCAAGCTGCGGACAGGTGTTGTGCTCGGCAACGAAAGCGGAGCCTTTCCCAAGATGAAGCTGCCCTATAAGCTTGGCTTTGGCGGCAAAATCGGCAGCGGGAAGCAGTGGTTATCCTGGATTCACCTTGAGGACATCGCGCGCCTGATCGATTACTGTGTACGCACCCCGGAAATCACCGGCCCCGTTAATGCCACCGCCCCTAACCCGGTGACCAACGAGCAGTTTGGCCGGATGATCGGCAAAGTGTACCATCGTCCGCACTGGTTTCCGGTGCCCGCGTTTGTATTAAAGGCAGCTGTCGGCGAGCTGTCGGAAATCTTGCTGGAAGGCCAGCGTGTACTCCCTTCCAAAGCGGTAAGCCATGGCTTCACCTTCAGCTATCCGACTCTGCAGCCGGCACTGGAGCAGCTGAAATCAGAGAAGCAATGATTCATTCAGGCGGTACGAAAAGTATAGCTGCCCTTAATAATTGTAAAGACGCTGCCTTCAGTCAGCGGATATTCTTTATAAGGAATCATTGGATTCCCCTGATACAGCGTGCCGTTCCGCGAGTCCAGATCCTTAATGATGTAACCGGCAGGGCCTCTGGAAATTTCTGCGTGCACCCTGGAAGCCCCCTCGGACTTCTCTACATACTGGGCCACATCAGGTGACCGGCCGATTATGAAGCTTGCACGGTCCAGTTCAATCTTCTCGGGTGCCCCATCCTCATCTGCGCCGGTGCGTTCCAAAAAGGGACCGGCCGGGCGGAGCTGCCCCTTCGCCTGTCTACTGACCGCGTTATCGCTGGCCGTAAGCAGCGCTGTTGCCGCCACAGCAGCGGGCTGAGGCGGCACTAGTCCCGCAGCCCCTGATAATGAGCCCCCGGAATCCTGCCTTACCTGTGAAGGCGGCTTCTGTTCAGCCCCCTGCTGAACATGCGGCCTTGCCGGAACTACCGGATTTCGGCCAAAATCCCACTCTGAACGGAACGGTTTACGGTTTACACTGCGCTCCCGGGTCTCAGCTAATGCAGATTCAGGTATCTCTCTGCTTTCGTCACTGACAGGGTCCAGCACAGCCATGATCCTCCCGCTCCACACCATCCAGCTTACAGCCGCAAATATAACAGTAGCGGCAATACAAACAGCCAGCCACATGGTCATCGGCCTGTCCAGGTACAGGAATTTCCAGAGCAGGGCATCAGCCAGAACAGCACCCAATACAGTATATGTTCTGTAGGAAGAAGGCACTGCGACTGCAGGTTCTCCTGAATCCTCCAGATCATCCGCCCCGACTTCTTCACTCAGCCTCAGCTTCGGCAAACCGTTTCCCCATCGCAGCTCCTTAGCGTGGTTACTGTCACTTGCTGTTTCCTCTGATCGGGCACTTAGCTGTCTCTGCTTCACAGATATTCCCGTAGCTGCAGGAGCTGCAGTAAACCCTGCCGGTACATAAGCCTGCGGGCCCTCTCTAAGCCGGACTGGCATTTCTCCGGATACAGCAGTTCCCCCATCAGGCGGCACCTTTAACGAGACAGCTTCTGTACTGCCTGCAAGCTTCCCGGCGGAATGATCTTCTGCGAGCAGCTCTGCCAGCAGGCCCTTGAGCCCGGACGGTGAAAAATCCCCGCTCCCGCAATACTGAAGTAATCGCTGCACCCCGCTTCCCGATAACTCCGTCACAGATGCAACAAGTACCATAATGAGCGACTTCACTGCTTCTCCCGAAGATATTGGCGCTCCTGTCGGCTGCAAAGGTATGTAAGTAAGAAACACCTTGCCGCTGCCAAGCGGCCCTTCAATAAAAATATAATCCTTATGAAGCGCGTACTGCTCAGCCCGCAGCATATATTGTCTGCCTTCCTCCATGCCCCGGGCAATCTGCAGCAGCAGTCCAAAGAGCTCCGCCATACTCATTTTTTCGCTTTTCAGCAGGTGACTGAGCATTTTGCGCCGGGATACGGCGTACTCCAGCGTCACCTTGAGATCAATTTCCCTAAGCAGCAGCCGCAGATGATGCGGGATAGCAGTGTTCATCAGCATTTTCGCCTGGACCATATTCAGCTCTGCCAAAGATAATCCTTCAGCAGTACCAAGCTGCATGGAGATGCCGTCCTGCTGTATGAAATCACGGTTTAATCCGAACAAGATATGTTCCACCTCCCATCTAAAAGCAGAAATAGGTATACAGAAATCCTGGTATCACAGCCAGCATGAACGGAAATCTCAGCATCTCACTGCCTGCACCGCTTCTTAAAAGGGCTGGCCTCTGCAGCAGCAAAAGTCCGGCTGTTCTGCTCAGTATACTGCGGATTCCCCCGGCCGCCTCCCGTCTAAAGAGCACAATGATCCAGCCGATTACCGCCCCGAATAATATGGAGTACATGATGACCTGAAAGGTAAACCATATCCCTGTCCAGGCTCCAATCCCCGCAAAAAGCTTTACATCTCCCGCTCCGACCGCCCCCATACCATACAGGAGCAGGAGAACGGCAAATCCGGCAGCAGCACCGGTCAGTGCAAACAACAGCCCGTGACCTCCGGATACAACACTCCTTGTCAGCAGTCCCGTTATCAGGGCAAATACAGAAATCCAGTTCGGTATCCTCATCCACAGTAAATCTGTGACAAAGGCCGCTGCCAGTATCACCAGACAGCCCCCAAAGGCCCACCCTGCCATACCGTCCTCTCCTTCATTTATAATCTTTTTACAACTCTAAAAACGGCCTCCAGGCTGGTGCCATCCTCTAGCGTAACAATAAACGTCCAGGAGCCGGGTGTCGTATTCACCCCGATCTTCCACTCCCATTCGATGTACCCGGACTCGTCGGCCTGCTTCCAGCCTAAATGCCTGGCTGTACTTTGGCCGCTTTTGTAGAATATCGAAAGATTTGCCGTTGCTCCCGGGGGAACCTGGACCCTGATTTTCCCTTGCTTGTTAGCAACACCAGGGTCAGGCTTCTCCAGTACGACGATATAACCTTGCGGCTCTTCAGTTCCGCTCTCTCCGCCCTGCCCGGAAGCATCGGTGTTCCCTACCCATACCCGTTCTAAGCTGCTGGCTTCCAGGACAATGGCTTTATTCAGAAAGGGCACCTTCATCGGGAGCTCGTAACTGACAACCAGTCCGAAGTACGGGCGTGTCCCCTTCTTCAAATCGGGAATTGTGACATTGGAGACATGGATCCGTTCATAATCAAGCCAGTCTGTGGCCAGGTAGGGCTTCATTAACGGTTTAAGCACATGATCAAGCACAGCCTCCGAGGTCTCAGCCTGCAGCTCCTGCAGAGGGCCCTCTGCCCGCTGCACAGCCGCTCTGACCCAATCATTGATAGGTGCTGGCATCTCCTCTACGTAACTGCCGCTCCACTCCTCAAGTGACAGGCGGGGAATACTCCACTTCCCGGAGGCTGCGCCTGCGGCCGCTTCATCCGCTGTTCCCCCGGCATTTGCAGCAGGGCCTGCTTCATCCGGGCCGCCATTGTCTGCCTGACCCCATTTCTGTGCCGCCAGCGCCGCCGGATAGATATGCGTGGATATCACTTTGACTGTGTCAGATGCCGTACTTTGCAGTGCCGTCGAGTATAGGGTCATCTGAATGATAAAAATCAAAAACAGGACAAACAGCAGAAACAACGGGAGCACCATCGCCGCTTCAACAACCATACTGCCTTCATCCCGCTGCTTCTTGGGACTCTGATTCCGGCCCTTCATTCTTCCCTCCTTCTGCTAATAGGAAAAGTCAGCCTGCACGGTACGGTAGTATACCTTGCCTTCTACCCCTCCCGGCAGGCCGGAGGCATAATCCAGCAGCTTCACTGCCCCCGGCAGGAACCAAAGCCGCAAGCCCGTACGGATGTCAGCGGCGGCATAAGTAAACCTTTCCTGCGGGTTGATCCCTGTATTCAGCCTGATTAATGCAAGCATACGGGATAACTCTGCTTCACCCGCCCCATGCAGCAGCATGAACAGCCGCAGATAACCGCGGTAGTCCAGCTTTACGGGCAGGTATTTGGACATAACCACCTCTCCCGTCCTGCACAGCATGAGCATGTCCTGAACCGCCTGCTCAACCCCGTACAGCAGCGCTGCGGCCAGGATAGCCAGCGGATTGCTGAGCCGGGCATTCTCGATAAAGCCTTCCATTGTCCGGATTGCCAGCCTCAGCGCAAAAATCTCGCCATATGCTGCTGCCACATTGCCCGCAGGATTATGAAACCCGTACAGGATATACTCCAGCTCCTGCGCATGGGGATCAAGCTGGTCCGCCAGGGCAGAAACCACACTATCACCAGATTCTGCTGCTGCAGTCAGAGTTGAGAGGTCAAAATGCGGAAAATAAAGTGCAGCATACTCTGTTTGGAACAGCCTGTCTCTTGCACCAGTCATTATGCTGCCTATGGATGTGTATAGTCCGTCCACCTTGCCCATCGCGGAGCCGGCGGCGGAATAAATATCTGTGCTCCCGGAATCTGCAGCTGCAGCAGTCTCCTGAGCCTGATTAAACCGGATATTCTCCCCGTAGTATTTCCGGAGCGTGCTGTAACGCTGCTCCGCTGCTGCTGCATTATCGCCAAAGCTGCGGAGCTGGTCCACCAGCTTCATCGCTTCCCCCAGCTTGACCTTAGCTTCTTTCTCCATCTGCTTGCGTTCACCGTCGGAGGTGCGGTGCGACTCGATCCGGGCCGCCTCTGCGGAGATTGCCGCACCTGAATTACCGTAATTCTGCAGATACCCGGAAACGGCCTGCGAAGCATCTATTACAGCCTTGGTCATACGGGAAAGGTCAGCGTACAGCCCGGAAGCTTCAGTGAGTACAGCAGGCAAGGCGGATACGGCCGGTTCAAACGCCTGTGCGGCCTGCTCCTGGATGCTTATATTCCGTTCCATTCCGCTGAGCTCATCCGGTGATAAAATCAGTGCATCCTCCTGTTCGCGCAGTTTAGCCAAGGCCTCTGTACCAAGTCCGGTGCTTTCACTGCCGGGGATGTCCCAGCTGCCTGCCGAGGCCTGGCCGGCTTCAGAACCGCTGCTTCTGGACTGCTCAAGCACATTTTTCATTTGGGTATTAAGCTCCGCTGCCTGCTGCAGCGCCGCTCTGGCCTCAGCCATAAGAGAATCATGCTTCAGCCTGGCAGCAGTCAGAGCTCCCGGTATCCCGGAGATCAGCTTCTGCGACTGCTGCAAATAGCGGCCTATATCATACTGATACCTTTCGTGCTCCTTCTCTCTGTCACGGTACAGATCCGTGTAGTATTTGCCTACATAATCGTTATACATGGCTGCAATATCTGCAGCTGAGTCAACATTGCTTAAGGAGCGGGTGCTGATATAATCCTGCGGCGGATTCATAATTGTCTGCTGCAGGCTTCTTGCGCTCTCTGCAGCCTGCCGCCGCCGTTCAAGCATCAGATCAAGTGCAGCTTCACGCGCATCGTAGAGGGGCTGGAGCTTGCCGAGCACCTTTGTGGAGCGCGAGGCTTCTCCCATTGCCGCTGATAGCGGCTTGAATTTGCCAGCCAGTTCAAGAGCGAAATCGACAGGGGCTTTATACTTCATCTCCTCGGCGATCTGCCGGCGGAAAATATCATAGCTTCCGACCGGCCTGCTCCAGTCCAGCACAGAGCTATCCAGCTTGACGGGCAGCAGATTAAAGGCGTCTCCCCGGCCGCTCTCAAACAAATGATCATTCAGTACTGCAGACAACAGCTGGCCGCCGTCATCGCCCCCGAAGGCAAACAAGCCATAGCTCTGCTGCAGGCTGAGGTCATAAGAGGACATTACAGACCGGACTGCCGCCCTTGCCAGCCGTTCCTGCTGCACATTGGCAGCGGCAATCCTTGCATAGTCAATCAATACAGCTGTGAACAGGAAGACAAAGGCGAGTGCCGCAATCAGAAAAATCGAGACGGATCCGCCGCTTTCCTTTATCCATAAAAAATTCCGCCTTCTGTAATGGCTCAGATCCGGCAACACATGATGTACATGCCTCACACTCCCCTGCTCCTCCCTGCCTGTAATCCTGACCTCAGCAGGATAAGTAATCAGCTTCAGCCGTTTCATTTCTTCAGCGTAGACAGCATTTTTGCGGCATCCTGCTTATCCATGCCTGTTCCGGAGCTGCTGTCCTGTCCACCACCGCTCTTAAACTTTGCACCATAATAGCGCATAAGCTCGACAGTACGGATGAACTCCACCGGTTCTGTGACCACAGACCGTGTCGTTACCACAGGAACTGCCCCATCCTCCAGCAGCCCATCCAGTATGGGGAGCTGAAGCATCCGCTTCAATTGGGCGCTTATTGTACGGCCGGCCAGACTGTAGCTGTAGTTGAGCTCTCCGGTCATATTCGCCGGAATATTCTCTGCAGACTGCAGGAGCTTTACCTCAGGCAAGGCCTGCTGGACACCGGCAGCCGGCACAGCGAGCTTCACTCCCCCATTTAGCGCCCCTATACCAAAAAGGGAGGCAAGTAGACTATCTTCACCGATCCGCCAATATAAGGAATCATATTCTCCGGCAGCAAACTCTCCGCCCATTCCCTTATGGCTGTTGTCCCAGTTGTAAACAGCCCTTTCAGCTGTCACAGAGGAAGCCTGCAGCAGCATTGTTCTCTGATAGGTATACAGGCTGAAGAACAGGAGCAGCATGATAATTCCCATAATGATGGGCAGCAGCAAAGAGGCCTCAATAGTGAAGCTGCCTTCCTCACTCCGCAGATTCATTACTCAAAAACTTCCTGGCTCTTGCTTCCCGCCGTACTGATCAGATCCTTGACTACCTTGACAATTTCCGTCCGGAATACAAGAACCACTGCGATCAGTACCGCGATGATCATAATCATCTCCAGCGTGCCCAGCCCCTCTTCATCCTTCCACAAGCGTCTCGCAGCATCTGTTATTGTTATCATCATTGTCCTCATCCTCCTACATTTTGAGCATCATGATTGCAGGTGTTCCCACCAGCACAATTACAATCAAAAAGATAAGTACCATCGGGAATACCAGCTTCGAGGAAGCCTGTTCCCCGCGTGTGCGGCTTAGCGCCTTGCGCTTCTCCCATAACATCCGTGACAGATCACGCAGAGACAGTACAAAATCCGCACCTCCCCTGCGGTAATTCAGCAGCACCGTAGTGGTAAATAGCGACACCTCCTGAACCGCGCAGCGCTTGCTGAAATTCTCAAAGGCCTGCTGGAATGAATATCCCCCCTCCCATTCGGTAATCATTGTAAACAGCTCTTTATAGAGCGGATGGCTGTAATCCCCTTTGCGGCTCTCTACACAGCGGACAATCGCCCGCTGTACAGTCTCGCCGGCACCAACCAGCAGTACAATGCTGTTCTGCAGCTCCGGCAGCTCCAGCATAATGCCCTGCTCCCGCAGCTTTACTTTCTTGTGCAGATCATTGACCAGGGCCGCCGGCAGAATCAGCGCCAGCAGCACGCCGAGAATGAACCCTGCCTCCTCACCGCTTAACAGGGTCAGCAGACTGCCTCCAAGCATAAACAGCCAGCTGTAGCTGAGCATTTCGCCCGTGAAGAGCAGTGTCCGCTCCGGGCTGTAGCGCACACCGTAGCTGCGCTGCAGCGAGCGCTGGATTCTGAACATGACCGAAGGCAGATGGCTGCCGATCCGCCATTTCTCGATCAGCAGCAGAAATGGTTCCCCGGCTGCCCGCAGCCTCAGTCCCTCCATCGGCAGACTCCGCAGCACGGCATAGCGCAGGCCGCATTTCATGCGCAGCAGAAGCCAGCCGAGAACCAGCACAGTTGCTGCAGCACCGCTCACCCACCGCATGCCCTCACCTCCAAACGGCCTTACCGCTCTATAGCGGAATATCCATAATCTTTGTCGTCCACCGGTAACACAGGAACAAGCCGGCTAATGAAAGTGTAGAAATAGCCATGCCTGCACCGGTGTACATCGGCTGCATATAGTCACTTGCGGTCAGGCTCATAAACAAAACCATGAGCAGCGGTGCCGCCAGCAATGCCTTGGCTTCAAACTTCTTCTGGGCGATGCTTACCGCAATGTCCTGCTGGATATCCAGCTTCTCTCCAATAATGGTGGAGGTACGGCGCACCACTTCAACCAGATCACCGCCAGTACGCTTACAGACGGTAAATACATCGGCAAACCGTTCAACATCCTCCATCCCGGCCCGGCGGCTGAAATCATGCAGCGCCTCTTCAACAGGCTGGTTGTATTCCATCCGCGTGCAGATGATCGACAGCTCGGCCAGCATATCGCTGTTCCCCTCCGGATCAAGCAGCTGGAGGTCGGCTACAGCTTCGCGGAAAGCATTCTCCACAGAGCGTCCGGCAGACAGCGAGGAGGAAAGTGAAAACAGTGTCTGCTTAAACTGCAGGTTAAGCGCAGAGCGCCGACGGTCCTTCAGATATTGGCGCAGCATCCGCGGCGCATAAGCTCCGGCCGGAACCAGCAGCAGAGAGATCAGCAGCTGATGATAGAACAGGTAACCGATGCCGAACATCAACAGCCCGCCTGCCAGCAGTGCCGCTAATTTCAAGCGGGGAGACAGCATGTAGACGGTATAATCCGGCAGCTGCGGCCTGCTCTCTGCCCCCTCAACACTCGGGAGAACACGTTTTCTTACCTTACCCTGCCTGGAAGCAGGAATCTTATCCGGCTGCTTCAGCATACCGCCTCCTTCATCCCGGGTCCGGCTGCAAAGCCCATCAGCGGGTATTGATAAATGCCGGCCAGCTTCAGCTTCCCGGCATGCAGCAGGGGATTGCCGCATGCCGCAAGGCTGCCTTCAATCTTCCCTTCACGTTCCCCGGTTTCGCGGAACTCGTACAGCGGGTTCAATACCACCTCCCCTTCCTGTAATCCGGCCACCTCGCAGATTTCCACCACCCGCCGCGAACGGTCCCGCAGCCTCGAGAGATGAACAAAAATATCAATGGCCGAGCTGATCTGCTGCCGGACTACGGCAACCGGAAGATCGGCTGCACTGAGCACCATCGTCTCCAGCCTGCTGACCATATCCCGGGCACTGTTTGAATGACCAGATGACAAGCTTCCAGCGTGTCCTGTATTCATCGCCTGCAGCATATCGAGGCATTCTGCACCCCGCACCTCCCCAACAACGATACGGTTGGGTCTCATCCGCAGGGAAGAACGGATAAGGTCACGGATGGTAATCTCCCCCCTTCCCTCCGTGTTGGCATTCCTCGTCTCCAGAGAGACCAGATTCGGCACGGTAACAATCTGCAGCTCGGCTGAATCCTCAATCGTGATGACCCGCTCCTGGGACGGTATGAACTGGGACAGTGCGTTAAGGAAGGTGGTCTTCCCGGAGCCGGTCCCGCCGCTGATAAAAATGTTGTAGCCTGCTGCCACAAAGATTTGCAGCAGCTCCGCAGCTTCCCCGCTCAGCGCGTCCCGGCGCACCAGGTCACTCATCGTCATCGGTGTTTCAGGGAATTTGCGGATGGTCATGGCCGGCCCCTTCAGGGCAACCGGCGGCAGCACCACATTGACCCGGGAGCCATCCCGCAGCCGGGCGTCTACAATCGGTGAAGAATCATTGACCACCCGGTCCACACCGGATACCACAGTCTGAATAATGTCCTCCAGCCTGCTCCTGGACTCAAAGGCCAGCGGCAGCCGCCGGATCAGCCCCTCCTCCTCCACAAAGATCTCCTCATGGCTGTTGATCATAATCTCGGTAATTGCCGGATTATCAACCAGGGGCTGCAGAATATCGAGGCCGCGGAAGGAATCGAACAACTTCTTTACCAGCTCATGCTTCTCCTGGGCGGTCAAATAACGCAGGCTCTGCATCCCTAGAATGGTCCGCTCAATATAGCTGCTGAGCTCGCGGTTCCCGACTGCTGCTGTGACGTCAAGCCCGGCACGGATATCCCGTTTCAGCTTTCTGAACAATTCTTCATTCATGCAGACTACCTGTGAATACTTCCGGGAGCAGCGGCTCGATGATATCCTGGCACAATTGCTGTACACCTGCTATAAACGGCGGTGATTCCAGACAGAGCTCCATATGATGCTGCAGCGCCCAGGCCGGGATAAAAGGAAGCACACCTGCCGGTTCAAGCCCTTCCAGCGCTGCACTGTTGGACCCGGAAGCTTCAGCAAAGTTCAGAATGAACCGGCTTTTATCCCGGATATCCTGCGGCCAGCCGGAGTGGGCATAGCTGCCATGCTCCAGCCATTTGACCGTCTTATAAAGACTCGTCTCATCACTCCTGAGCATCCATAGCAGCACGCTGCAGCGCTTCAGCACTGCCTGCGTCCGTTCCTCCTCAATGCAACCTGTATCAACAAGCACAACATCGTAATGGCCGGCTGCAGCAAGCAGCTCCAGCAAATCCAGCGTATCGGGCTCTGTCATCTGCAGCATCTCCTTGAAGTTCTCCACCGGCATGAACCGGTCACAGCGCAGAGCCTCATGCCTGCATACATACCTGTCCAGGTCAATCTTCTCCGCCGCACCTTCTCCCCCGTCCGGATATCCGGCCTTCAGCTCGTACAGCAGCTGTTCCAGTCCCTGTGCCTTAGGCGCAGGCATCCGGACAAGTACACCGCTGCTGTCCACGCTCTCCAGGTTCAGATAAAAGACGGACAGGCCCGTTGCTGCAAGCTGTTTGGACATGTTGAGCGCAAGGGTTGTTTTGCCGCTGCTGCCGCTGGCCGAGACCACACCGAGCAGCAGTGTCTTCTCTCTGCGGGCAGAAAGGGCCCGTGGACGCCTGACCTCGCACAATTGGAGAACGGATTCCAGAAGCGACGGCAGCGACTGGTATTTCTGAATGACCATCCCGCCTGCCAGATTTTCCTTGTTACCCGCAGTTCTTCCATCCTCGCTGAGAACCGCCCACGGCATGGTACTCTTCCCTTCCACCAGCCAGGCTTCAATAAAGACAAGATCACCCACTACCGCATCCACCGGCTCTCCGCTGCTCATAAATTCCATGAAGGTATCCGGCCTGCTGAATGCAGATATTCTGAGCAATTCCCCGTAATCGCTGTGATGCAAATAATGCAGTAAGGGTTCGATATATTGACTCTCGCGTACGGCCAGCACCACTCTTGCCGCCATAACCGCCACTCTCCTCTCTGACAAAGCAAAAAAAGCACCGTCAATAACCGTAGAAACGGTCATTGAACGGTGCTTCCGCTCGTAATCCTTTAATTTACAGCTATAGTAGCATATATGCAGTAGAGCGGCAATCTTTTTTTTGAAAATAATATTTCTATAAGTACCTCCAAAGCCCCCTGGTACACCATGTCCATTATGGGATATATACCCAAACTGCATTAAAGGTTATACTGGTAGTTGGTAAAGAATTGCCAGACAAAACCATTTATCTACAAAGGAGACCTGCCACAAATGAAATTACTGCCCGGATTTATCGCTGTCCTTACTTTATCCAGTGCCATCAGCCTCTCCGCATCTGCAGCCGAGAAACCGATTACAGTCCAGATCGACCAGCAGCAGCTTAAGCTTACCACTGGCGCACCGTTAAATGACGGCCATGCGATTCTCGTACCGATGCGGCCTATCTTCGAGAAGCTGGGCCTGAACGTCGTTTTTGATGCCAAGACAAGCACCATTACGGCAACCAAGGAGGGGCTGGTCATCAAGCTGCAGCTCGGCAGCAAAAACGCCAGCATTAACGGTATCGTCAAGCCGCTCCAGACCGCTCCCAAAATGATCAAGAACGTCACCTACGTGCCGATCCGCTTTGTAAGTGAAGCCACTGGCAATCACGTAGTCTGGAATGCTGCTACCAGAACCGTTGAGATCACAAGCCTGCAGGCCACTGACGAGACCGCCTCGGTTGCTGACTTCTTCAGCAAATATGTGAAGTATTCTAATGAAGAAAATTATGACGGCTTTATGAGTCTCATTGATGCCAAATCACCGCTGGCCGCGATCGGCCCGCAGCTCAAGCAGCAGTTCGAAACCTATAATCTGAATGTATCTGTAGACCAGCTGAACATCGTCGATGGCAAAACCAGCGAGGTGACGGTACATACCATCGAGACTACTGAAAAGGTTAGCGGACCCTTTATGCCAAACAGCCAGATGGAATATATTTATTCCCTCACCCGCAGCTCCAAGGATGCCGATTGGAAAATCAGCAATATACAGCTTCAAGCCGTGAAGTACAGTCTGCCGGAGGGGGCCCTGACAGCTGCCGTAACCGTACCAAAAGCTGATGAGGATGCCATCAAGGCTGTATTTGCTGCCAATATGGACTACACCAACAAGGAAGATCTCGATGGACTGATGTCCACTATTGATGAGTCCTCCCCTGGTTATGAACAGAACAAAATAGTGGCAGCCCAGCTTTTCCAGGCTTATGACCTTCAGGGTACAGTCGAATCGTCGAAGGTTATTGATTACACAGGCGACACAGCCGTCTTATATACAGTACAGTCCATCAAAAAGCTCAAGGGACCGCAGTTCCAGGACAACCGCAGTACAACAGTCACGACGCTGAAAAAAACGGCAGACGGTAAATGGAAGCTTGTGCAGAGCTACCCGCTTTCTTCCGAACCGCTTAAATAACATATTAACCAGCACAAAAAAGCAGCGGGGACCCTCCCGTTGCTTTTATATTTTAACTTTACAGAAATCTTCGCTTGATATCGGGTGTCGGGAGCAGACATGACTCATCCCGTCCGAACCAGCGGTAACGGTTCCGCGCAACCAGCCTGTACAGCGCATTGCGCAGCGGACGAGGCACGATAATAAACAGGTATGCCGCCGGCCACGGAAAACGTAATTTACCGGCAATGCGCAGCACAGCAGAAGATTCCGTATAGATCCTTCCATTCTCCAGCAGTACCACCGTATCCAGCCGGTTAGGCTCAAGCCCTGCAGCCAGCAGCAGCTCACGCCCTATGTCACTCTGCAGCGGAGCGAACTTTATCCGGCCTGTGGGATCACGCGGAATAATGAACCGGACCAGCCCCTGGCACAGATGACAGACACCATCGATCAATACAACTGCCTGCCCGGCTTCCAGGCTTATTTCCTTTTTCACACTCCGTCCCCCTCTGTATACCGCCTATCTTATATAAAACAAAAACGCGGGATAGCTCCCGCGCATTTATTGTCCGTCCGTTACAATTATTCGGCAATCGCCTTTTCAATCCACTGATCACCGATCATCTGATCTTCGAAATCAGCGGTGTATGCTTCCATGCACTTGCAGATGAAGTCCTTGCGGCACACCGGGCATGGAGTTTTAAGCAAGCGGCTGATGTTCGTCATTTTCCATTCCGGATTCCGGCTGTAAAAGGCGCGGCATTGTGTTCCGTCAGCAGTTTTAATAATAAATTCGTACAAGCCCACTTTATCATTGCTGCTGGCTTTGGTCACGCTCGTAATTTTCGGTCTGTAAGACATCTTCATCACCCATTATCTAAATTTTTGGTTCTGATAGCACACGTAGCTTTAACAAGTACTTAGACATAATAAAGATTTTTGGGGGTGATGTCAACCGAAGTACGCGCTGCCGCCCGCTATTTGTCCCGCCAACCAGACTTCCGTCTCTATTTAGCCATTTTTCCCAAAAATACAGCTTTATAGTCAACTTAAACGATATTGAGCTCCACATCGATATTTCCGCGTGTTGCCTTGGAGTAAGGGCAGAATTCATGCGCCTTCTTGGCGAGGTCCTCAGCCTGGGAACGTTCAATGCCCGGCAGGCTGATGTCCAGTCTCACACCCAGCTTAAAGCCGCCGTCACTCTCATCCTTACTGATCAGCACATTGGAGGTAACCGTAACATCCTGAAGCTTCACACCCTCTTTACGGGCAATATTGGCGAGCGCACTCTCATAGCATGCCCCGTATCCTGCTGCAAACAGCTGCTCAGGATTGGTACCGTTACCTCCGGGTCCGCCAAGCTCTTTAGGCATCTTCAGGTCATGCTTCAGAACGCCGTCTGAGGATTCTACTGAACCTTCGCGTCCACCCTTAACTGTCGCTGTCGCAGTATACAAAGCTTTTAATGTGGTCATCGTGATCTACTCCTTTTTGGGAATCCATTTTTGACTTACACACACTTAAAATTAAACTACAGGTATTTTTTGAAACGATGATACCGGTCTTGTCACAATCCTGATGCTTGCATCTTGAAATATATAGTGTAAAATTAAATTGTGATAAATTTATGTTCGGGAGGCATGATTCATGAGCATTTATGATTATGAAGTGAGCACCCTGCGCGGCCAGGAAGAGTCGCTTTCCAAGTACAGAGGCAAAGTGCTGCTCGTCGTCAACACAGCCAGCAAATGCGGATTCACCCCCCAGTATAAGGGTCTCCAGGAGGTCTACGATAAATTCAAGGACCGCGGCTTTGAGGTGCTCGGCTTTCCGAGCAATCAATTTGCCGGCCAGGAGCCCGGTGAGAGCGAGGATATCGCCGAGTTCTGCGAGATTAATTACGGGGTAACCTTCCCGATGTACGAAAAGATCGATGTCAAAGGGGACAGCGCACATCCGCTCTTTAAATACCTGTCCAAGGAAGCACCCGGCGTACTGGGATCTAAAAGCGTCAAATGGAACTTCACCAAATTTCTGGTGGATCAGGACGGCCGGGTGCTGAAGCGGTTTGCCCCTTCGACCACTCCTGACCAGATCGAAGCCGATATCGCCAAGCTGCTGGACTAGTTCCTTTTTATTTCTGGCCACACCAAAAACTCCCTTACCCGGCAAAGGCCGGATACAGGGAGTTTTTTTCATGATATAGTTACCACTTCATAAGTACCGCAACGATAGCCAGCAGGGCAGGTACAGCTTGAATATACAAAATGGATCTTTTTGCAGTCAGACTGCCGACAATCCCCGCAATCAGTACGCAGCTGAGAAAAAATAGCTGGATCTGCCGGCCTACAGCACCATCCGGATAGAAAATCCCCCAGATCAGCCCCGCTGCCAGAAATCCGTTATACAATCCCTGGTTAAAAGCGAGCCCCTTCGAATCCTGCGCCACTTGAGCTGTGGTGCCGAATGCCTTCTGCCCCTTCGGTGTCGCCCACAGGAACATTTCAAGATAGAGTATGTAGATATGCAGTAAGGCAATAATCGCAACCAGCACTACACTTATTGTCATGTGATTCCCCTCCGCGGTTAAATGTAAGGATACTATGTCACTGACAATAATATTTTACACAATTAATTCACATCATTCTATATCTCTACGTTTCAAGTCTCTTTTAAATATCTGCGAGTGAAGCGATATTATATCAAAGCCGAACCATTTATTCACCACACAAGTTCATGAAAGATTATTAAGATAAAAACTTGAAGCAAATAACCACTTATTGCTAATATTGGGTCATATGGTATGAGTTTCGTCAAAAAGAACATCTTAAGGAGTCCTATAATGAAAAATCGGCGTTTTACTATTACTGCTACTGTTCTGGTGCTCGTAGTTTTAGGATTCGGATAAGCCCGGATGAAGAGATAGTAACCATAACCGATTCAGAAACAATCAATAAAATTATGTCAGTGTTTTCTGAATTGCAGCTGAAAAAGGATTCTTTTTCAGATATTGAGTTTGACCATTCTTATTGGATTACAGTAAAGGGAGAGAACAAACAAAACACAGCTGGAATCACTCTATATGACAATCATTATTTAAATTTATTTCTGTATAACTTAGATACTTCAAGAAATCAGTCTTTATCTTATAAAATAACAAGTGATTTTGATCTTCAATTAATATCAGAATTATTCAATTAAAAAACACTCGAACACTGAGTACGTATAACAAATTTAGGGATTATTGAATCAGCCACGTCTTAGCATCCTCAGGGTCGCTATAATATTGAATCGGAACCGTACATTGCCCAGCCTGCTTCCGCAAATACCTGTGGAGCCGGTGTCTGCTGAAATATTCCCCAACGATCGCCAGCTTTCTGATATGGGGCTGTAGCCTGGCCAGATTCGCTATTGGAGTGGAAGCTGCCGTATTTCAAACAGTGTATTTCTCAGCCCTTATAGTGATACGGGAAAATGGAACCGCCAGGAGATTTGATGATCATCCGAATATCCCTCCATACATTTTTTCCATCAAGGTTATAGTAAAACAAACAACAGGGCAGCAACTCTCATCTAGAGAATTACTGCCCTGTTGTTTGTTCTGTTCAAAAATATGATGCGGTAGAGAGGACTCGAACCTCCACGGGTATACACCCACTACCCCCTCAAGATAGCGTGTCTGCCATTCCACCACTACCGCGCAGTGTGTTACAAATGGGATTACTTTGTCTGAGGCCAACATTCAATATTATAAACCGCTACGCAGCAATTGTAAAGATAACCTGTCAGGAATTTTCTTCATCCTGTTTCTGCCTGCGGTATCGGGTGAACGCTATGTACTCCTTGATAAATTCCTGCTCCTTGGGCAGCAGCTCTTCACTTTGGCAACTCAGTTGCCTCATTTGGGCAGAAAAATACGCTTCTCCTTCTTCACGCACTCCATCACCTGCCGATTTGCCCAAGATCAGCCAATCCAGGGTGACATGAAAAAATTCAGCGATCCGGATGAGATGATGCGTTCCCGGCGTAGACTTCTTCCGCTTCCAGTCTCCGAAATGGCCTGAGCTGATATTGAGCTGCTCGCAAAAGGATTTTTTGGTAATGCCTTTCTGCTCAATCAGATATTCAATCCGGTCAAATATGGACTGCATCGTTCAACATCCTTCCACAGCATTTTTCAGACGTAATTACGTTATTTTTATTGTAAAATGACGTAAAAAAGTGTATAATTGGTTATTATCAGTTCCAAATGATTATATCATACGGCTGGATGGTCGATAAGAGGTGAAGCCTGTTGAACAGCAAACGTCCTGTGACCCCCTATGGCTGGGAGATCAAACAGAGGCTGACGGAATTACAGCTTGATCAGAAAAAATTCTGCGAGCTGCACGGAATTCCGCCATACCGCCTGTCCAATCTGATACATGGTACACGAAAAGCCGAGCGCTACCGGCGCCAAGTATCCGAGCTTCTGAACCTGCCTCTGTCTTGACTACCTATCCTGTAAGCACTCAAGGAGCGATAATCTTGCCATTAAGCTTATCTACATCCCTTACTTCTTCTCTTAACACGCTGACACATAAAGCTCTGGTTATAGACAGAAGCGGAATCATCCTGTTTATTAATGATCATTATAACGCATATTTGGAGCATTGGGGGCTGTCCTCGGCCATCAAGGGGACAGGAAGCCACTATCTGGAGCTGTTTGAAGAATGGATCGCCATTCCTGTTCAGCTGACAGCACTGGATAATGCGGTGCAGCATGTCCTTCAGGGTGGACGTCTGATTTCCAGCTCCGAATTCATTATGCACATTCCTGATCAACCTGACCGTGTATTCAGTCTGGATGCTTTTCCGCTATTTACAGAGCACTCTTGCGGTATTCAGTCCCTTGTTCTCTCCCTTCACGACAAGGGACCCGCTGAACCGTTCCAGCATGAGCATGTCCGCAGCTGTCATTCTCTGCGTCCCCGCCGTATTTCAGGCAGTCTTGTACCTATTTGCGCCTCCTGCAAGTCTGTTCGCAGCAGCAAGGAGGAATGGATTACCGTTGAACGCTTCCTTCAGTTACAGCTCTCCCTGCAGTTCACCCATGATATATGCCCGGATTGTATCCGCCAGCTCTATCCGCAATACGCCGGGGTTCTCAATCAGTAAATTCAATATTATGTACAAAAAGCAAAAGGAACGAAATCCTTGATGATCAAGGTTTTCGTTCCTTTATTAATGCGGTAGAGAGGACTCGAACCTCCACGAGCATACGCCCACTACCCCCTCAAGATAGCGTGTCTGCCATTCCACCACTACCGCATATGGTGACCCGTAGGGGATTCGAACCCCTGTTACCTCCGTGAAAGGGAGGTGTCTTAACCCCTTGACCAACGGGCCTAGCTGAGAAGTTATGTTTACCACAACAAAAATGAGTATATCAAACTCTGCTCACTTTGACAAGCACTTTTTTTTGAAAATAAAATACTCTCATATGCGGGAGGCGGCGGATGACCGGATACCGTCCCTCCCGTCTATACTCTGCATTGCTGCTCCAACTCTCTATCCGCCATACACAGCCAAGGCTTCTACTCCGTCAACCGGTTCATAGCCAAGGCTCTTGGCAACCGCTGTATTCACGACATGTCCGGCAACCACATTAAGTCCGCGGGCAAGCGCCGGATTGTCAAGCACTGCCTTGTAAATGCCTGAACCCGCAATCTGCAGTGCATAGGGTACTGTCACATTGGTGAGGGCAAGCGTGGAGGTCCGTGCAACCGCACCCGGCATATTGGCTACTGCATAGTGCACGACACCATATTTAACATAAGTCGGGTTCTCGTGAGTTGTAATCCGGTCGATAGTCTCGATCGAGCCTCCCTGATCAATGGCTACATCGACTATAACAGAGCCCTCACCCATCTGCTGCACCATATACTCCTTCACCAGCTTGGGCGCACGGGCACCAGGGATGAGTACAGCCCCGATCAGCAGGTCAGCTTTGCGTACAGCCTGCTCCAGATGATAAGAGTCCGACATAACCGTAATCAGGCGCCCGCCAAAAATATCATCCAGGTAACGGAGCCGGGCGGCATTGTTATCCAGCACAGTAACCCGGGCACCGAGCCCCAGCGCCATCTTGGCCGCGTTGGTGCCTACGATACCACCGCCCACGATAACTACCTCACCGGGCTGTACACCAGGCACACCACTCAGCAGAACGCCCTTGCCGCCCTGCGGCTTTTCCAGCAGCCTTGCTCCAATCTGGACTGCCATCCGTCCGGCTACCTCACTCATCGGAATCAGCAGCGGCAGCGAGCCGTCCGCAAGCTGGATCGTTTCGTAGCCCACAGCGGTAACTCCGCTGTCTACCAGCGCTTTGGTAAGCTCTGCCTCAGGAGCAAGATGGAGATAGGTAAACAGGATCAGCCCCTTGCGGAAATAGCTGTATTCTTCAGGCAGCGGTTCTTTCACTTTGAGCACCATTTCCGCCTCATTCCATATTTGAGCAGCTGCCGGATACAGCACCGCGCCCTTATTCAGGTATTCGCCGTCGCTGAAGCCGCTGCCTATCCCGGCCGACTCTTCAATCAGCACTTTATGACCGGCTTTACAGAGGGCTTCCACACCGGCAGGGGTGAGGGCTACACGGTTTTCGTTGTTTTTGATCTCCTTGGGTACTCCGATAATCATGTCCGTTCCTCCTTTACTGACAAAAGAAAGGCCCGCAAAGGAGCCTTTCTCTCTAAAGTCATTATTCATTCATTCCCCATATTGTATGCGGAAGAACCGTTTATGGATTAACTTTTGCTTCAAAAGTCTGAACACCGTCAACGAATTTCAGCACGACAGCCGCTTTAACCGGGTCATGAGTTTCGTTCAGCGTGATTTTACCAGTTGCCAGCTGCAGATCTTTGGTTGCTGCAAGAGCATCCTTGATCTTCGCCGGATCAGCTTCGCCTGCACGGGTGATTGCATCAGCAACCAGCTTCAGCGCATCGTAGCCGAGAGCTGCCATACCGTCAGGTACTGCGCCGCCGTTAGCTTCTTTGTAAGCATCCACGAAGGTTGTTACTTCAGTTGCCGTATCTTCCGGCGAGTAGTGGTTGGACATATAAGTGTTCTCAAGGGCCGCAGCGCCGGCAATCTCAGCCAGCTGCGGGGAATCCCAGCCGTCGCCGCCCAGGAACGGTACAGTGATGCCCATTTCACGGGCCTGCTTCACGATCTTACCAACCTCTTCGTAGTAACCCGGCAGGTAGATTACATCCGGATTAGCTTCTTTGATACGGGTCAGAACCGCTTTGAAGTCAGAGTCCTTCTGCTGGTAGGATTCCTGGCTCAGAATCTCTCCGCCGTTAGCCTTGAAGGTCTCTTCGAAGAATTTCTGCAGACCTTTGGAATAGTCACTCGATGTATCTGTGTAGATTACTGCTGTTTTGGCACTGAGGTTGTTGCTTGCAAAGTTAGCCATAACCTGGCCTTGGAACGGATCGATAAAGGCGGCGCGGAATACCCATTCGTTCACATCGCCGCTGCGCTCGTCAACAGTAACCTTAGGGTTAGTCGCACCAACAGCCACAAGCGGAATCTTCTTCTCGGTAGCAACCGGAACAATACCCAGTGTGTTGGTAGAAGTGGATGCTCCGATAATAGTAACTACCTTATCGTTGGTAATCAGCTTCTGTGCCGCCTGTGTTGCTTCCTCGGATTTCGAAGCATTGTCGGCAACAACCAGTTCCAGCTGCTTGCCCAGAATACCGCCGGCGGCGTTGATCTGGTCTACGGCCAGCTGAGCGCCTTTGGATGCGGAGTCGCCGAAAGAAGCCTGGCCGCCTGTGAGCTCAAGGTCGGCACCGATCTTGATTGTGCCCCCGGCAGCATTTCCGCCGCTTGCAGAGTTAGCGCTGTTCTCTGTGTTGTTGCTGCCGCAGCCCGATGCCAATACCGCAGTCAATACTGTCGACAAAATAATGGCCCCAATTTTTTTCATAGTTTCTCTCAGCCTCCCGAATAATATAGTTTCTATGTGTTGGTTCTGTGATGCTTCAGCTACAGTAATCTAGTGGCCCAGATAGGCCATCTTGATCTCTTCCGAATCCGCCAGCTCCGAGGCGTCTCCCTCCAGAACCACTCTTCCGGTTTCCAGCACATAAGCACGGTGAGCAATTTTAAGCGCCTGATGGGCGTTCTGCTCAACCAGCAGCACCGTAGTGCCGGCGGCGTTGACTTCCTTAATGATTTTGAAAATATCCTGCACCAGCAGCGGAGCAAGCCCCATGGACGGCTCATCCAGCAGCAGCAGCTTAGGGTGACCCATAATGGCGCGGCCCATGGCCAGCATCTGCTGTTCCCCGCCGGACAAGGTTCCGGCCTGCTGTTTTTTGCGTTCAAGCAGTCTAGGGAACATGCTGTAGACCCTCTCGAAATCAGCGGCAAGACTTTTGCCGTCCTGCAGGTAAGCTCCCAGCTCAAGATTTTCTTCTACAGACATATTGGCGAATACACGCCGTCCTTCCGGGCAATGAATCAGCCCTTGCTTAACAATCGCCTGTACACTCTGGTTAGTGATCGATTTGCCCAGAAACTCAATGCTGCCGGTCTTGGGCTTGAGCAGCCCGGACAGCGTCTTGAGCAGTGTGGATTTACCGGCGCCGTTGGCACCGATCAGCGTTACAATCTCCCCTTGATTAACCTGGATACTGAGATCCTTCAATGCGTGAATGGCACCGTAATATACGTTGATTCCCTGTACTGTAAGCATCGCCCTTACGCCTCCTGTCCCAAATACGCTTCGATTACCTTCGGATTGTTCCGGATTTCCACCGGCGTACCGTCGGCGATAAGAACTCCGCGGTCCAGGACATAGATCCGGTTGCAGACCCCCATAACCAGCGACATATCATGCTCAATCAGGAGAATGGTCAGATCGAATTCTTCACGGATCCAGGCTATCAGGTTCATCAGATCCCGCGTTTCATTCGGGTTCATGCCGGCCGCCGGCTCATCAAGCAGCAGCAGCTTCGGTCCGGCAGCAAGCGCACGGGCAATTTCCAGACGGCGCTGGTTCCCATAGCTGAGGTTACCGGCAGTCTCCTCGGCCTGATCAGCGAGATTGAATATTTTGAGAATATCCATCGCCTTCTGTGTAATTTCCTCTTCGCCCTTGAAATGCTTCGGCAGCCGGAGCATGGAGCTGAACAAGGAATGTCTGGCATGCTGGTGGAAGGCGATTTTGACATTTTCCAGTACGGTCATGGCCGTAAACAGCCGGATGTTCTGGAACGTGCGCGCCGCACCCTTATGGTTAATCTTAAAAGGCTTCATACCGCCTACCGACTCATTATTAAGCAGGATTTTACCGGTAGAGGGCGGATACACCCCGGTTAACAGATTGAACAATGTTGTCTTGCCGGCGCCGTTCGGTCCGATCAGACCGATCAGTTCCCCCTTGTTAATATGCAGGGAAACCTCACTCAGCGCCTTGAGTCCTCCAAAGGAACGGCTGGCCCCTTTAACGTCAAGGAGTACTGCTGTCGATGCTGCCATTGGCTTTGGCCTCCTTTTTACCGAGCTTGCCGAAATTGATTCTGGTTTTGCCGAGCAGGCCGCTCGGACGGAAAATCATCATCATAATCAGCACGATGGAATAAATAATCATCCGCCATTCCGGGAATTCACGCAGATAGGTGTAGAGCAGGGTAACGAATACCGCCCCCACAATGGAACCCGCCGTGCTGCCCAGACCGCCAAGAACGACCATTACCAGAATTTCGAAGGATTTCAGGAAGTTGAAGCTGCCTGGCGTAATAACATAGAACGTATGTGCAGACAGCCCGCCTGCCATACCTGCAAACAATGCACCGATGGTAAAGGCGATAACCTTGTACAGGGTGGTGTTGATCCCCATTGCTTCTGCAGCAATTTCATTCTCGCGGATCGCCAGACAGGCACGGCCGTGGGTTGAACGGATAAAGTTATTGATCAGCACAACAGTAAATAAGGTAAAGAAGAAAATAATCGTCCAGGTCGATTTCGCCGGGATGCCGCTAAGGCCGGAAGCGCCGCCTACATACTCTGTATTCAGCAGGACAATCCGGATGATCTCCCCGAAGCCAAGTGTGGCAATAGCCAGATAATCTCCGTTAAGACGGAGCGTTGGCATCCCGATCAGTACACCAAAGATGGCTGCTACGATACCGCCAATAATGATCGCCAGAATGAACGGCACATCATAATCGAGGGTCAGGATTGCCGATGTATATGCGCCTACGGACATAAATCCGGCGTGGCCGATCGAGAATTGTCCGGTAATCCCGTTAATCAGGTTGAGCGACACTGCCAGCATGACATTGACGCCTACCAGAAGCAGCATGGACCGGGTTACATCATTAAATATCCCCGTTGTTAGAAGAACTTGAACAATACCATAGAACGCGAGGGCAATGATCGTGCCCAGCCAGAATTTCTTATTAAACTTCTTCATGCCGTCCCCCACCTACACTTTCTCCCGGACATTTTTGCCAAACAGCCCGGATGGTTTGAAGATCAGGATCAGAATCAGCACGGCAAACGCAACACCGTCACGCCAGGACGAGTAGCCAAGCGATGAAATTTCCGTCTCCACTGTTCCCAGCAGCAATCCGCCGACTAGCGCGCCAGGGATGCTTCCGATTCCTCCAAGTACTGCCGCTACAAAAGCCTTGAGTCCCGGCGTTACGCCCATAAGCGGATCGACGGAATTGTAGGTCATACCGAAGATTACGCCGGCCGCTGCAGCAAGCGCCGACCCGATCGCAAAGGTTGCCGAGATGGTGCGGTCTACGTTGATCCCCATCAGCCGTGCCGCCTCCATATCAAACGATACAGCCCGCATTGCCTTACCGGTCTTAGTGTAACGCACGATATATTGCAGAATAATCATCAGAACGATGGTAGTAATCAGAATCATGACCTGGTTGGAATCAACCTGGATCGATGTTCCGAATAGCTGATACTGCTTCTTCTCCATAATATCCGGAAACCCTTTGGCCTGCGGACCGAGGATAAGCACTC
Organism: Paenibacillus sp. PastM-3; assembly: GCF_029893965.1. GTDB lineage: Bacteria > Bacillota > Bacilli > Paenibacillales > Paenibacillaceae > Paenibacillus_AQ. The sequence continues at coordinate 146,736 of NZ_JARXXP010000008.1, read as the reverse complement.
CGACATATTCCAGCAGGAAGGATACACCGATTGCAGTGATCAGCGCGGCAATTCTAGTGGACTTGCGCAGCGGCTTATAAGCCAGCCGTTCAATGGTGATACCAAGCAGCGAGCTCATGGTCATCGAAATGATCAGCGACAGCAGCAATACCAGCACCGGAGGAAGTCCGGCATTCGCCAGAAACTTGGCACTGTACAGGCCGATAAACGAACCGACCATAAACACATCGCCGTGGGCAAAATTGATCAACTTGATAATCCCGTAAACCATTGTGTAGCCAAGGGCGATCAGAGCGTAAATGCTGCCTACGGAAATCCCGTTAATTAATTGCTGAATGAAGTACTCCATCGCCATCCCCTTTTCCCATAGTAATTAAAATTCCCCTTTCTCTGTCTCCCAATCTGTTTTTCTTTCTAAGATGTGATTTATATTAACACAAGGTTTTGGGTCCGTCACTAAAAAATGCAAGGAATTAATATAATTTTCGAAAATTGGTGTTACAAAACATAACAAGTAACGTAATCCTTAAGTTACATTATTAGTATTTTATGAGGATTTCGGAGTAAAACGGAGAAAAACAGAGGATTTAAGAGGACGCCGCTTTCAAAAATCAATTCCTTTTCTAATACAATACTTTATTTTCCCGCAAATAATATAACATTTGTCTCTTTACAGCAGCAGTTCTTCAATCAATTAAAGAGATAATGGGTCACATCACTAGAATGCCGTAGCTTCATGTAGTATAATGTAGTTTTTAGTTAGAAAAGCTAACATCAGACACAAATCTTTAACAAACTCCCTAATGACCGCCGGTTCATTAGCCGGAATCCTGAGATTTCTCGGAAAGGAAGCAGAAACTCGCCGGACGGGCTGCAGGATCCCCTTCACCCATTCGACTGCCGAATAACATTAATCGAAAAAGGCCCTATGCAACCTGTTTCCACCTTCAATCTCCTCCCGGCACTGAATTCATACTTTGCGGAAGCACAAAAAAAGCCCCCGGAAAACCGGGAGCTTCATTTCTGTAATTACGACGGAGAGAGAGGGATACTCATGCTCCGCATGAGATTGCGAAGTGTTGCTAACGAAGCTTATGCTTCAACGAACCACCGAGGGTTCTCATCCCTTACAGGGAAGTATTTCTACGGAGAGAGAGGGATTCGAACCCTCGCACCGCTTACGCAGTCTAACCCCTTAGCAGAGGGTCCCCTTATAGCCACTTGGGTATCTCTCCAAGAATGGCTCCCCGAACAGGACTCGAACCTGTGACAACTCGATTAACAGTCGAGTGCTCTACCAACTGAGCTATCAGGGAACATTACATGAACAAGAAATAATTTATCATGATTTCATGTTCCCGTCAAGCGAAGGCAGAGAATTTTTATAACGGTTACATTTGGAAGCCGGATGTCCGCTAAATCAGCGGATAACAAGACTCCCCGTCCGACGGAATGCTTACACGCTCCAGCAGCCCTTCATTAGCCAGACGGTCTCTCAGCATTTCCCGGCTTACGAGGCAGTGATTGATTGCTTCCATATGCACCGCAATAACGGCTGCATCCGGCGCATAGCGGCACACATCCACAACATCCTGCTCATCCATCGTGATAGGCCCGCCGGTCACAAAACGTGCTCCCCCGGCATTTACGACAACCACTTCCGGATGATACGTATCCAAAGCCTCTTTAACCTCCCCGCACCAGATTGTATCCCCAGCCAGGTACAGTACAGGTTCATCCGCAGCCTGAAAAATAAACCCCGACACCTTGCCCATCAGCTCCCCTATCTCTCCTGTACCATGCTGTCCGCCTACGCGTGTTAAAGTGACGCCTTGGAAAGCCAGCGGCGCTGTGTCAGATACAACAGCAACATTAATGAAGCCTTGTCCTCCGATTCTCTCCTGATCCCCTTCCTGACATAGTACAGGCAGATCATGCGCCAAAAGCGAAACCGCGGCCGCATCCCAGTGATCCTGATGAAGATGGGTTACCAGCACCACATCCGGATTCAGCCATTGCTGTACCGGAGCAGGCAGCGGCACCAGCGGATTTCTGCGCTCATTGGCCGTGTTGATTACCGGCGGGTTGGCTTCTTTTTCGCTAAGCATAGGGTCAATCAGGAAGGTAAGACCGCCATACTGCAGCCACAGGGCGGCATTGCGGATCAGTTGAATTTTCATACGGGAACACCTCTTTCTTCAGACTGTCTTCTGCTACAATTCATTATAGAAGGTCTGTGGTGTACAATACATTGCGGCGCGAAACAGATCAGCCGTTTCTACTTTCATCCGGAAAGGATTAACCCATTATGACTTCCCACCTGATCGACGATACAGATTACCGCATTCTGCGCTACCTTATTGAGGACTCCACACTTTGCCATAAAGACATCGGGGCACTGGTGCACATGACCGGACAGGCCGTAGGCGCACGTATCCGCAGAATGCGGGAGCTGGAGATTATCGAAGGCTATACGGTGCGCTGGAATCCGGCTAAAATCGGACAGGGTCTTCTTGCTTTTGTCACTGTGTTTTTGGGCTCCAATGCCGCACATCCCCCTTTTCAGCAGTTTGCAAAAAATCATAACAGTGTGATTGAGCTGCACCGCGTCAGCGGCGAAGGCTGCTACTGGATGCGCGTTCGTTTAAAAGACCAGGACGAGCTGAACGCTTTTTTGGACGAGCTGCTGGAGTTCGGCAATTACCGGGTGAACCTGGGGATGGGGCAGCTTAAGTAGGGCGTTTGTTATTAAAGGATATAGCCGGTCTGGACCGGATCGTGTTCGATTCCTATACTAAAAAGCTTACCGTGATGAAAAGCATCTTCATTTTCGCTGCTGCCCAGCTGTACGTATCGACTCACCCGCCTGCAGACGGCCTTTCTTCCAGCTTCTTATTCATGGCAAAGCTGCACACGACCAGAAACAGCGCCATGAAGCCGAAGCTGTTAGTCAGGCCGACAACGGCAGATACTCCGCCGACGGCCAGCGGGTTAACAACCTGCACGACCCGGTTCGCCATCGTCCGCAGGCTCATGCCCATCCCCTGGCTGTCAGCAGGAACCGTATGGGCCACAAGTATAAGGGCCATCGGCTGATTCATGCCCGAGCACATTCCCCAGACGAGCATGACTCCCAGGATCATCCCGTATCCCGGCTCAAACACCAGGACGCCCAGACAGAGACCTCCGGCCCATAAGCAGCCCATCATCATCGGCCGGTGGCCGAAGCGGTTAATGAAGAAGCCGGTCAGCGGACGGATCACAATCGACGATACGGCCCCTGCCGACAGCAGTGTACCTACGTGCAGCGGGGAATAGCCCATATTCGCAAGATACACCGGCAGAAAAGTCCCCTGAATATCAATTAGCGTAAACAATAATCCATTGAAGAGCATAGCTGTACCGAACGGGCGGTTATCCCGCAGCAGCCGGATGCCGCTACTGTAACTGCCGCGCATTCCGAAGCTGAATTTCCCCCTTGTCCCGGCCGGCTTCACGATTCCCGCACCCTCACCCTCACAGTCTCTCACTGTTAACCGAATAGCTCCCGGCAACAGCGGCGAGAGGAGCAGCACGATTCCCGACAATACCGCAAATACAAGGAACACCCATACCATGCCGCCCGTATCCGCGAATATGCCGCCGAGCGCAGGCCCGCCGAATTGAGCCAGCGCATTGATAAAGGCAAAGTTGGACAGCAGATGAACGCTGCGCTTTTTGTCCCCGCCTGCTCTGGCAATCTGGCCGACAGACGCCTGCAGCGCCCCCCAGCAGAGCAGGCTGCCCGTACCGTTGAAGAGCTGGCCGATCATCATCGGCAACAGCATATCCAATGTGCCGCCGGCGATATAACAGCCGCCGCTGAAGAGCATAATTAAGGCTCCGGCCATGACCGATTTGCGCGGCCCGATCCGGTCGATCACCTGGCCGGCAGGCATGGCCAGCACGACTGGAATCAGTGCATGCAGTCCCATAACCGCACCGACGCCCGCCAGTGGTAAGCCGGCAGCGTTGAAATATAGCGCAAGCATCGGCCGAAGCATACTGAAGCCGAGCCAGTAGAGAACAGCTGACACAAACAGCAGGAAAAGGCCGGCTCCCGCTGTCTGCCGGCCCTTTCCGATATTGACTAACCCGCCGGAATCCCCCATCATCCGTTACAGCTGTGCAGCGGCGGAATTCCGGCTCCCGATCCTGTCGAAGTAGGCCTCGGCTTCAATAAGCTTCACAACATCCGCATATTTGGCATTCAGATCAAATAAATTGACCCAATGCGACATTTCGGTACGGTCGAAGGTGCATTCCTCGACAACACCCATTTTGAAGCTGTGCGTGGTGCCGTCCACGACAGTGGCCCGCACGCAACCGCTGGTTGATTCCCCGCAGGCAATCAGCGTATCAATGCCCCAGCTTTGCAGCATGTATGGAAGCACTGTGCCGTTGAAGGCGCTAGGTGCCGCCTTCCGGATGACAAGTTCATGCTCCAGCGGAGCTACCTCGGCCACAATCTCAGCCGATCTCCGCTTCAGCTCTTCAGGCATCTTCGCCTCACTCAGGCCGACCTGCTTGCTCCGCCCCGTCCGCTTGGCCCAGCCGACGACATTATCACCGTCCAGCTTCGTGATATGAATGACCGGAATGCCGTTGCGGCGGGCTGACTCCAGCAGCTTCTTCGTCTGGTCAACCGCTGCCCATCCTTCCAGCCCCATGCCGCCAGGATGGGTTTTGATCTGCTCCATCAACGGCTGGCGCGTCAGGCCAAGCGCTCCGACATAGAAGTCAATCAGAATAAGCGCCGGCTTGTCTCCGAAACCGAAGGGCTCTTTTTTTCCTCTAGCGGCATCATGCTCTCTGTCTCTTTCGGTCATAAACTTTTCCCATCCACGCATTAGCGATCTCTCCTTGTTAGTTGAATTTATTAAAAATATTCATCGGTTAATTGACGGAGATAGATGCGGGGGCGGAACGAACATCCAGATGCCCCAGCGCTTCGTCGATGTGCATAACATCCGCATACTTATGATGCATGTCAAAGAGGTTCACCTTATGGGATAGCGGACTGCGGTCATAACAGCATTCTTCAACCAAGGTAACATGGTAGCCGTAAGCGTATGCTTCAAGCACACTGGCACGCACGCACCCGCTGGTCGATTCGCCGCATACAATCAGGCTGTCAACATCCATCATGTTCAGATAAGCAGCGAGCGGCGTTCCGAAAAAGGCGCTGGCCCGGCTTTTGTTAATGATGATATCCTCCGGCTGCGGAGCAAAGGCTTCGAAAATGTCGTAAGCATCGCTGGTTATATTTTTGACCCTGCGGTTGGTCGAGCCGATTCGTTTGGGCGCTTTCGTGTACTGGTCCCGGGTGGAATAAATAACAGGAATACCAAGCTCGCGCACTTTGGATAACAATTGCTTGGTGGGCTCAATCGCCTCCCAGGCATAGATGCCGCATGAACTGGGATACTCCCCCTGGAGCTCGATAACCGGTTTAGGACCGCCCTTATAGCTGGCATTGTAGAGATCAATTGCAAGCAGTGCGGGGCGTTTGCCGATATAGGTCTCACGTTCGTACGCCGTGTAAATTTCAAGAATCTCCTCAGACACGACATCTTTCCAGCAATGATCCTCAAACCCGTATTTACTCATTTCTCAACCTCCATATGATTAATCGGAATTTGCCTGAAACGCATTTTCCGGTATAGCCCAAAGCCAAGAATCGCCGCAAACAGCAATCCACCTCCTGCAATAAAAGAGGATGCCAGCCCCAAAAGCTGGCCGAATAATCCAAATACCGCCGGAGCCGCAATTTGTGAGGAACGGTTCACCAGCAGACGCAGGCCCATAATTTTGCCCCGCTCTGCCATGGAGTCCTCATCCACCATAATCATGGTGCTGACCGGCATATTGATGCCGACCGACGAACCTAGAACGAAAGCGACGACCGCGATGGAAACAGGATTCCAGTCCATAAACGGCAGCGCCATTAAAGCGAGAGCGGCGACACAGCCGGCTGAAATCAGCAGATTCTGATGGCTAAACCGCTTCGTCAGCCGCCCGATGAACAGCCTTGAAGTCATGCCTGCCAGACCACGAATCGAAACCAGTAAAGAGATGACGAGGGCGCTGAATCCAAGCGTGTCCAGATATAAGGGAAAGAACCCCTGCCAGATGGATTGGATGAAATGGATGAGGAATGTGCCGACCAGACCGAATTGCACGCCGGGATGCTTCATTAAATGAATACCCGACAGATAGCTTCCCGCAATCTCCCTGGGACGCAGCACCTCCTTCACCTCAACGCCTAGCCTCGGTGCGCCCGCCATATCCCGGCTTGCCCTATGAAAAGCGATGCCAAAGCCGATAGCCACGATCAGGCAGAGCAGAAATGCGGCCTGATAACCAGTAGCAGCAGTTCCTCCGGAGCCGGCGATGCCAGCCGAGGCGACATAAGTGACAAGGATACCTCCAGCGATGGGGCCGATCATGCTCCCTCCCGATGACCAGGCCGAATAGCGGGTAATATTACGTTCTCGCTCCTCTTTTCCCCCTTCGGATACAATGACCTGCAGCGCCGAGGTTACGATCATCGTTCCGCCGCCGATCACAATTTGCGCGACCGTTAATATCGTCAGATTAGAGCTGAAGGTCATCATTGCCAGGGGAAGGATGGTAAGAATATTGCCTATCCGGAGCATATAAGCGGCGCCCAGACGGTCGATCAGCTGGCCGGCCGGCATCGCGATAAATAGCGGCAAGACCGCTCTGAGCGTAAGCAGAACGCCGATCATGGCAGTGGATGCGCCGAGCTGGGCCGCATGCAGCGCGAAGAAAGGCTGTGTGATGGAATTGACGGCAAAGTGAATGCCACCGCCAATAATACCCATTTTCTTCAAATCAACTACCCCTTCATTCTAGGATGCGAAGAAGCAGGCGACCTTCCTTGATTCCCCTGCGGGATCAAGCGCCGGCATTTCTTCCCTGCACCGTCTCTCCACGAGCGGACATCTTGTACTAAACCGGCAGCCGCCGGGCGGATTGGCCGGGCTTGGAAGCTCTCCCGTCAGCACTTCAATAATGCGGCGGTCCTCAAGTTCAGGGTCCGGGAGCGGCGAAGCAGCAAGCAAAGCCTTCGTATACGGGTGCTTAGGATTCTCAAACACCTCTGCTGCAGGTCCGGTCTCGACAACTTTGCCAAGATACATCACCGCAATCGTATCGGAGATATGGCGGACGACAGACAAGTCATGCGAGATGAAGACGATGCTGATTCCCAGCCTGTCACGCAGTTCGGCCAACAGATTGATCACTTGAGCCCGCACTGACACATCAAGCGCCGAGGTCGGTTCATCAGCTACAATAATAGAAGGTGATAGAGCCAGTGCGCGGGCAATCCCGATCCGCTGCCGCTGCCCGCCGCTGAGCTGATTCGGATAACGTTCCAGGTAGGAGACATCCAGCCCGACCGTCCGGATCAGTTCCCGGATGCGTTGCTCCCGTTCTGCTCTTGTGCCGATCTTCATCACAGTCAGTGGCTCACCGATGATCTGGCGAATCGTAATCTTCGGGTTGAAGGAGGAATACGGGTCCTGGAATACCATCTGCACTTTGCTCCGAAAAGCGCTCAACCGCTCTCCCTTCATATGGGCGATATCTACCCCCTCCACGAAAATATTACCGTCGCTTGGCTCCTCCAGACGGAGCAGCATTCGTGCCATGGTGCTCTTGCCGCAGCCGGATTCACCTACGACTCCAAGCGTCTCGCCGGGCATCAGGGTGATGTCAATACCATCAACCGCATGCACAACTCTTTTCTTCTTGAATAAAGAGGCGGTTTCAAACCGTTTCTTCAACGATTTGACCTGCAAGACCGGCTCAGCCCCTTCCGGCATTACATACCGCTCCTCTTCCGTTATCCCATACTCAGGCCGGAGCTGCTCCAGCTTCCCCAGCCCGCCTTTCACGAAACAGGCAGCGCTGTGCGTATCTGAACGCATGGTAAGCTCGGGGCTCTGTGAACCGCATACCGCGGTAGCGGCCAGACAGCGCTCCCTGAAGGAGCATCCGGCCAGGGGACGTGACATATCCGGCGGGAAACCGTCGATCTGCAGCAGCCGCTCCCTCTTCCGTTCATCGGCGCGGGGGATGGTGCTGAGCAGGCTTTGCGTATAGGGATGCTGCGGGTTCGCAAATATTTCATGTACAGTTCCATATTCCACGATGCGCCCCGCGTACATGACGGCAACCTTCTGCGCAAATCGTGCTACGAGGCCGAGATCATGAGTAATAAAGAGCACCGCGCAGCCCGTTTCAGCGGACAGATTCTTCAGCAGCTCGACAATTTGTGCCTGAATCGTAACGTCGAGCGCAGTGGTCGGCTCATCTGCCAGGATCAGCTTCGGATGACAGGACAACGACATCGCAATCAATACCCGCTGCCGCATGCCCCCGCTAAGCTCATATGGATAATTCTTCACCCTCACCTGCGGATCGGGTATGCCCACCTGTCTGAGCAGTTCGACGGCGCGCTCTGCAGCTTGCTTACGGCCAAGCTTCGTATGGCGGCAGATCGTATGAACCAATTGATCCTCGACGGTCATCACCGGATCCAGCGAGGTCATTGGGTCCTGAAACACAGTACCAATCTTCCCGCCCCTGATTTCATTCAATTGCCGCTCCGACATCTGCAGCAGATCCTCGCCTTCCAGACGTACAGAACCTGAGACGACCTTGCCCGGATAAGCGAGGAGCTGCAGGAGCGACATCGCCATTGCGCTTTTTCCCGACCCGCTCTCGCCGACGACAGCCAGCCGCTCTCCGCGTTCAAGCTCAAAGGACACGCCGTTTACCGCACGGACGGTTCCGCGTTCCGTATGAAAATAGGTATGCAAATCATCTACAGCCAGCAATAACTCCCGTTCTCCCATCCTTCTCCTCCTTAATGGTTGGCCCTTTGGTTAGCCTGATTCCCCGTTTATCGCTTGGAGCGCGGGTCAAGCACTTCACGTATGCCGTCGGACAGCAGGTGCAGGCCGATGGCAATCACGAATATAACGAGGCCGGGCAGGGTGGAAATCCACCAGGCTTGCTGCAAGTAGGATTGCCCGTCTTTAATAATGTTACCGAGCGAAGGCGCCGGGGGCGTAATGCCAAGCCCGAGGAAGCTGAGACTGGCCTCCGTCAGAATGGCGCTCGCGGCAACGATGCTGGCCGAAACAAGCATGGGTGCAATTGTGTTGGGCAGAATATGGCGGAACATCAGCCAGCTTGCCGGAGCGGACACAATCCGGGCCGCATCGATGAAGGTCCGGGATCTTACACTCAGCACCAGCGACCGCTGCAGCCGGATCGCTCTCGGCAGATCGGCAATGGAGATCGCAGCAATGACGGGCAGCATGCCTGCTCCAAAGATGGCGACCAGGGCGATGGCCAGCAGCAGCGACGGGAACGCGAGGAAAATGTCGGTTACCATCATGATATACCGGTCCCAGCGCCCGCCGAAGAATCCTGAGACCGTTCCAATCAGAATGCCGCCGGCAAGCGTAATCAGCGCGACAGAAAAGCCGACGATCATAGAAGTCTGCATACCCGAGACTGTCCGGCTCATAATATCCCGCCCGATCTTATCAGTTCCGAGCGGATGCTCCAAGGAAGGGGAGGCGAGGCCCGCCTGGATATCCGTCTTGAGCGGGTCGTCCAGCGGAAGAACCGGAGCGAGCAGGGCAACCAATATGAGCGGAAGCAATATCAGCAGACCGGCAACCCCCTGCCGGTTCCTCAGCAGCTTAAAGGCCGGGAGCGCCTTAAGCCTAGGCAAGGATAACCTTCTTCCCCCCGTTCCCGTTTGATGCAGAGAACCTTCGGCACTATTGTCCATATTCTCAGCTCCTTTACTCAGAATTTAACTCTCGGATCCATTCGACGGTACAAAATATCCGTTAACATGTTGATCATAATGAATAACAGCGAGTAGACCAGGATGACATTCTGCACCAGTGTATAATCGCGCATTTTGATGCCGCCGATAAGCAATGAACCGATGCCGGGTATGGAGAAAATAAACTCGGTGATGACAGTACCGTTCATCAGATTGCCGAAGGCGAGTCCAGCGACGGTAATAATCGGCATAGCTGCATTCTTGAGCGCGTGCCGGAACACCACCAGAAGCTCCGGTGCCCCGAATGCCCGCGCCGTCCGGACATAATCCTCGCCCAGCACTTCAAGAACAGAGGTACGGGTGATGCGTACAATAGTGGAAATCTGACCCAGGCAGAGCACAATCAGCGGCAGCGCGATGCGCCGGAACAGACTGGCAGGATCACCGAAATGGATCGGACCGGTTGCAGGCAGCCAGCCCAGCGTCAGTGTGAAGAGCAGCATCAGCAGCAGCGCCATCCAGAAGGAGGGCATCAGGTCTACCAGCATGGACAGCCAGGTGATAAAACGGTCCATTACCTTCCTCCCCTTATGCGCGCTGAACGCGGCAAGCGTACCTAATGCAACACCGATCAGGCAAGCGATCAGCACGGTCAGCACAGCGACGATGAAGGTGACCGGCAAAGCCTCAACGATCAGTTGCAGAACAGACTGGCCGGTCACCAGGGTCGTCCCGAGATCCATCCGCAGCAGATCCAGCCAATAATCGATGTACTGCCGCCAGACCGGAACATCCAGACCCAGCCGCTCCTTCATGGCCTGCAGCGCATCGCCCGAGAGACTGTCCCCCGCCATGACCGCCGTCGCATCACCGGGAATCAGGCGGATGATGATAAATACCAGTGTCACCACTCCAATGATCGTCGGGATGAGCTGACTTGTTTTCCTTAGCAGATAACCGCCCACGGGCATCCCTCCTCTTTATTCCGTAATATCTACCTCAAAGAAGTTCACCTGTGACAACGGATTAATGTTGACATTCTGCACATTCTGCGAGCTTGGCCAATAACCGTTCGCCGCCAGACGCGGGATATAGGGCAGATCAGTCATGGCAATCCGCTGAACCTCGGCATACAATTGAGCACGGGTGTCTGCGTTGACCTCAGCACGGGCAGCCTCCAGCTTCGCAGTCAGTTCAGGATTGCTGTACCGCGCACCGTTCAAGCCTTTCGGGGCAATATTATCCGGATGCAGATAGCTGAATAAGATGGTATCGGGATTCACGGCAGGCAGCTGCCGGCCGGATACCTCAAAGTTGCCTTCATTGCGGATCTGGTTATACTGGGCCGCTTCCACAATTTCAAAATCAAGAGCAATACCTACCGCCCTCAAGTTCTCCTGCTCGAGCTGCTCGCTTTCCTCTACACTGCGCGTATGCATTGTGATGCTGAATCCGTCCGGATAACCCGCCTCAGCCAGCAGAGCCTTCGCTTTTTCTGGATCGTATTCATATACAGGAATATCATCCGTGTAACCGTCCATCCAGGTCGGCAGGAGATTCGAGGCTGCCATCTGCCCCATCGGGTTCGTGGCTTGAATATTGCCGGTCCAGTCCACGGCATGCGCCCAGGCCTGCCGGACTCTGGCGTCCGCCAATGGGCCGTGCTCGGTATTGAAGATCCGCAGGTTGACTGCCCGTTCCAGCAGCACATTCAACTTCAGCCCCGCTGCTTCCAGCTTCTGCAGCAATTCCGTTTTCTCGATCCGCATCGCCAAATCGACCTCTCCGTTCTGTAAGGCGATCGAAGCGGTATCGTCGTCTTTGATGATACTGAAGACAAGCTTCGCAATCGGCGCAGGCCCGCGGTAGTAATCCTCGTGACGGACCATTACAATTTCCGAGTTCGTCCGGATGCTTTCAATCTGGTAAGGTCCTGTACCGACAGGCTCCCACATAAACCGCTCGCCCAGTTCCTCAACCGCCTCCTTCTTCACGATCTGACCCTGATGGTAATTGGCCACCTGGTGAAGAAAATTGCCGTCCGGCGACTTCAGCTTAATGATGAATGTATAAGGGTCGGGCGCTTCAAACGACTCCACATTACCGAACTCCGAAGCGTACGGCGATGCCACCGCCGGGTCAATAATCCGCTCATAGCTGTACAGTACATCCGCCGATGTAAACTCCCCGTACCCTTTTTGCCACTGGACACCTTCTCTTAATTTGAAGTTCCAGGTCTGGTTATCCTCGGTAGTCCAGCTCTCCGCAAGATCAGGGATAATTTCTCCCGTCTTGGATTCGTATGTTGTCAGTCCACTGAAAATATTAAAGGCTATGTTTTCGTTCTCGACACGGAATATTGTCGCCGGATCAAAACCTGCCGGGTCATCATAGAAACGAATGCGTAACGTCTTGCCGCCGTCTCCGCTGCCAGAACTGACAGAGACCGATTCTCCGCTGCTCACCGAACCCCCATTGCCTGCGTTGCCGGCATTTCCGGCATTTCCGGCATTTCCTGCATTTTCTGCATTGCCGCAAGCTGTAACCAGAGCCAAAACGACAGCTATAAGCAACCACCCCAGATATAGACGCATGCCCTTAATCCTTTTCACTTGCGCTGACCTCCCACTCCCATAAATTTGAATTTTGAATACTGTTACATCCCAATGACTACAGGAGTAATATTAGTTTACAATGTTTACGATAAATTTCCGCTTGACCATTGGGTTAACCTAATATTATGGTAGTATTAATTACATGTAAATTATGAATATCTAATATTTAAATTAGTAAATTGAATGTAATCGGTTTCTATTACTTTCATATGTTAATAAACTTAACTTCTTTAAGAGGTGTTAGATATGAACCTGGAGCAGATCAAGACTTTTCTTGCCATCCATCATTCAGGGAGCTTCCAAAAAGCATCTGAGGAGTTGTTCATTCCGCAGCCGACGGTTTCCCAGCGTATTTTGCAATTGGAGAAGAGTGTGGGGAAACCCTTGTTCATCCGGAGAAAAAGCGGAAATCAGCTGACGGCAGAGGGGAAGGCCTTTTACCCTTATGCCCTGAAAATATTGCGGACTCTGGAACAGGGGCAGGTTGCGGTGGACAAAGCGGCGAAGCAGGAGGAGCAGCAGCTGGAGATCGGCTGCACCAATTCGTTAAGCAATCTGTTTTTATTTAAGGTTCTTGAAAAGTTCATCTCATTTTTCCCGAAAACAAATGTTAAGGTGCATTCCTTCTCTACCAATAATGTCATTCACGGCATCCGGATGGGCAACTTCAACCTTGGCATCACCCGATATTCTATCGAAGACAGTGAACTGTCTTTCCGGATGCTCAACAGCGAGCATATCTATTACATCGTCTCCCCCGACAGTCCGCAGGCAGCATGCCCGTCCGTGACGCTGAAGGATATCGGGCATCATCCGCTCATTATGTATCAGGAGGGCAAGCAATACCGCGAAACGGTGGAGTTCGTCTTCAAACGGCTTCATCTGAATTTGTATATCCAATATGAAATGAACAATCTGGAGCTGATCAAGCAGATGGTTGCCGCCAACTACGGTGCCACGCTATTCGCCCCCTCCTACATGGGACACGAGGTTGCCAAACGCTCGCTGATTGCCATTCCGATCGAGGACAATCCCTTTCCGATGCGGCAGACATTCGTCATTTACAACAAGGAGCGGCTCTCCTCCGTGGAAAATCTGTTCCTGGATCATCTGTTCAGCTCGGCCATACGGAAAAATCCGGATTCCGCCCCTCTTCTTCCCCCGCCGCATGGAAGCATCAACTGAGCCTGCTCCGCCCGCAACAGTCCGATCCAGATCATGGATCGGAAGTAAAGATAAGCATTGACGTTGATTGAAGCTGCATAAAAAGGCCGCCGCCAAAGGAATGGAGATTCCTGAGGCGGCGGCTTTTTTGGGGTGCTGCATTAAGGCAGGATGAACACGATTAATCGTTCAGCAGCCTGCCGGCCCGCAGCAGCCGGGCCAGTATGACCGCCGCTTCGGCACGGCTGGTGACGGCCTGCGGCGCGAAGCTGCCGGAAGGCCGTCCCTGCATAATTCCGCCGGCGGTCAGGGTGTTCACCGCTTCCTGTGCCCAGGAAGCGATGTCGGCAGCGTCGGTGAAGCTGCCAGTGGCGGTTGGTGCTGCGCCGGGCGAGGTGGCGTTAACGTCAAAAGCTAAACTTGATGCTGCCGGAGTGGCAGCGGCTGGAGCAGTGCCGGATGCTGCTCCAGGTGCACTGGCAACAGCAGCAGCATTTGCGGCGGCAGTGGTGGTGACAATACTGGCTGCGGCGAGGATGGCTGGCGTTCCGCCGGCAGTGGTCATAGTGATACCACTTGCTGCAGCAGTGGCTGGCGTTCCGCCGGTGGCTGGCGTTCTGCCGGTGACTGGCGTTCCGCTGGTGGCTGGCGTTCCGCCGGCGCCTGCGGCAGGTGCGGCTGCAGGCGGTGCTGAAGCTGACTGCACCAGCTTCAGCGCTCTGGCGGCCATCACCGCCAGCTGCTCCCTGGTGACCGGAGCCTCCGGACGGAAGGTTCCGTCCGCGTAGCCCTGCACCAGGCCCAGCTCAGCAGCCGCCCTGGCATCGGCTGCAAACCAGGCGCCGGCCGGCACGTCGCTGAAGGCGGCGGCGTCAGCCGCAGCCTCCGGCAGCAGGCCGAGTGAGCGCACCAGCATGGCCGCGAATTCGGCCCGGCTGACGGTCTGCTGCGGCGCAAAGCTGCCGGCGCCGCGGCCATTCAGGATGAGCTTGCCGGCCAGCAGCTCAATCTCAGTCTTGGCCCAGTGGCCGGAGAGATCGCCGAAGCTGACCGGATGCAGCGCAACCGCTATAACGCCTCCGGCCACACTGCTCTTGACGGTAACCTTCGTTACCCCGCCGGCCGTCTCGAACAGGGCCGGCACATACCGGAAGGTACCGGTCTGCGCGTCGTACAGCAGCGCTGCCGCGCGGTCTGCACTGACCGCTTCCTCCACGGTCAGCGTCCGCTCTGCGTAAGCAGCGCCGAGGCCGCTGACCGGCACGGCGGCTGCGCCGCTGCCGCCGAGTACGCTCAGGGTGAAGCCTGCCGGCACACCCTTCACCGCAAGGGCCTGCTTGCCTGCACCCGCAAGCAGCTTCTCAAGCGCTGCGCCGCTAAGCGGAGCCAGCGCAAATTCCAGCGTGCCGTCCGCAAGGCCGGCCGCTTCAAGCACGCTTTCCGCGCGGTGCAGCGGAAAGCGGTAGGACGCGCCGCCGCTCGTGACCACGAGCACGGCGCCGGGCACTGCAGCAGCCGCGCTCCGCAGGGCGGCTGCACTGAAGCGCGCCGTGCCGCCGGCACCGGCAGCGACCACGATCTCGCGCTGCCCTGCGGCGGCGGCGGCGCTCAGGCGGGCGTCACCGTCCGCTGCAGCAGCGCCAGTTCCTGCGCTGCCGCCGGAGCCTCCGGTGCCGCCGGGGATACCGGACTCCGTATCGTCCGGCTTCAGCACAGCCAGGTCATACACCCGTGAGCTGCCGTTCACGCTCACAGTAAGCAGGGTATTCCCTGCTGCAGCAGCCTGCAGCCTGCCGTCCTTAAAGCCGGCTATACCGGCTTCCGCGAAGCTCCATTCAGCCTGCGCAGTAAGGTCCGCGCCAGTCTGATCCAGCACCTGCAACCCGTCAGCCGTGCCCTGCTTCAAGGTAAACGGCCCCTTCTGCCCGTCAGCCAGCTTAACAGTGAACGGCTTAACGGCAGTGGCGATACCCTGGTTCTTCTCACGGACAGTGAACCCGGCTGCCGGATTAGCCAGCAGGTTCATCCGTTCCCCGCGGATAATCAGATTGTCGATGAGCAGGCTGCCGGTCAGCTCAGGCGTCACTTCCACGCCGCTTGTGCCTGCCCCGTCAATGATGTTGTCCGTGAGTACAACACCGTCCAGCTTCATATTGCCGTGCGCTACCAATCCGGAGTAAGTACTGTCCAGGATGGTATTGCTGCGGATCTGCACATCGGCATTCAGATTACTTTCGCCCGCGTACAGCCAGATGGCTCCTAAGTTGAACCCATAACCGGAATCATAGCTGCCGGTGCGCAGCAGCGTATTGCGCTCCACCACCGTAGTTCCCCGGAACGGTTCAGCCGAGAAACGGGTTGATACAGCAATACCCGCACCGTTCGTTACGGTGTCTTTGACGATATTATCCTGGATTTGGTTGTCCCGGCCGCCAAAGACGACGATATTATCAGCCAGCCAAGGCAGCGCAACGGTATTGAAGCGGGCTGTATTATTGAAGCTCGGCGTCCGCTCACTGCCGTTAACGTCACTCAGCTTGTCATCGGTAAAAGACCACATGGCGATCCCGTCATCACCCGGATAGCGGATGTCGCTCTGCTCCATCATGCTGTTGCCTGTGCCCACCGCAAAGTTAATGCCGTCCGCCATCAGATTGCGGATGCGCAGGCCGACCATATGCAGGCCGTCTGTCCGGACTTTTTCGCCTCCCGGCTGAGTCAGCCACAGCCCGGCTTTGGTATGCTCGATCCAGACATTCTGGATGAGCGAGCCCTGCCCGAACGCCCCGTGAAAAGCGTTCGTAACCGCCTCATCGTCACGCACATTAATCCCGCCCTCGATCAGCAGATCGTGTACGCTAATCTTGCCTCCGTGACCGTAGAACTTGGCCCCGTTCAACGTCGTGTACCATATCCCTGCTCCGCGGATGTCTGCATTGTACAGGTTAAGCAGGCCGTCGCCGACATTGAAGCTGCCTGCCGGGAACCAGAGGCCGCTTCCGGCTGCTTCTGCTGCAGCCAGCGCGGCCCTGAAGGCGGCAGTGTCATCGCCCTCATCATCAGGGACTGCACCGTAATCCGTCACAGACAGATATCCTTCCGGCATCTCCAGTGCAGGGGCAACCAGCTCCAGTTCTGCCAGATCAATAACATAAGAGGCCGCCTGATCCTGCGCACTTTTCTCCAGGCGAATCACAGCTCCTGCCGGAGCATCGCCGATCAGGGCATGAATCTCGTCAAAGAAGCGGTGCCCGCTGCCCTGACGGGGATCATTTGACCATGGATAGCTGCCGTATTCCCAGGCATATTTGGAGGTCAGGCTCAGCTCCTGCCGTTTGCCGTTCACCAGCAGTGTCAGCGTCTCCTGCGCACCTGCCCCGTCCGGACTGTCCGGGATGGAATAACGGAGCACGATGGAATTCGCAGGTTCAGCCAGGGTGAACTCGATGTAGTCACCCGTATTCTTAAGCACTACCGCCTGCCGTCCGGAAGCTTCCGAGGCTACACTGCGGTATTTGCGGGACGGGCCAATAAGCTCGCCGTTCGTAACAGCATCCTCTGCCTCATAGCTGATATAAGGAACAGTAGCCCCGCGGTAGGCTTTAGCCACACTTTCCTTGACCGTGAGACTGTCAACAGATACCTTGCTCCAGTCCTCGCCTCCGCTGCTGAGCGTAACTGTATTAATACCAGCCCTGAGCGCCAGCTTTAAAGTTACCGTGTGCCAGTCACTGGCAGCCGGCAACTTGGCCGTACCTTGCGGAAGCCCGTTCACGGTCACATCGAGCGCCGCCTCTGCAGAAGCCGCATATTTATAGCGGAGCACCGCATTGTAATCTCCAGCCTGCTCCGCATTTACAGCAAAACGCAGCAGACCGCTGCCATGAAAGGCATCCTTGCCGGGATACACAATATCCCTGGGCACCGGCACGAAGCTCCACTGCTCGTTGCCGTCCACTGCGAACACTGTGCTACGGTCTGCGCTGCTGATCCGCATGAGGCCAAGCTTCTCCTCCACAACCCACTGCGAGGCCTCCCCGCCGCCGGAAGTCAGCTCAGCAGCACCTTTTTCATCAAGTGAGAGATAATGACCTGTCTGCACATTTTTAATCCTTTTGCGGCCGTTAACATCCTGCACCAGCCACTCAGCCTTAGCAGTCAAGTCCTTGCTGTCTGCATAAACCGGCTGGCCATCCTTCTCTGCCAGTACTTTCCCGGCCGCTGCTTGCGGCGCGATCCTCACAATGTTGGTGTCATCCTGAACCGGTGTGGAGGTATCGCTGTTCCGCGCCTCACCGGCCGGCCTGTTAAATTCGGCCGATGCTGCTTCCAGCGCCCACTGCGCGGATGCTTCGCTGTCCAGCAGCAGGGCACGCTCGGCATAGCCGGTTTTATTGCTCAGATTGATCAGTTCATCGTCATATTCCCCGTACAGACTGCGGATCAGATAATTCCGGTAATCTGCAGCCAGACTGACCTTCCAGAATGAGGCACCGTGCGTATCCGGCTCAGCGCCGCTTTCCAGGAACGAATAATCCTCGTTCAGCGTCAGATAATGACCGGTAGCCCGGTTCACAATGAACTGACCGCCCGCTCCGCCTGAAATCGTCCAGTGTGAGTAACCGTTATCCGCCGCAGGCTGTCCGTACAGCACTACACCATGTTCATTCTCATAGAGGT
Organism: Paenibacillus sp. PastM-3; assembly: GCF_029893965.1. GTDB lineage: Bacteria > Bacillota > Bacilli > Paenibacillales > Paenibacillaceae > Paenibacillus_AQ. Next base: position 128,400 of record NZ_JARXXP010000008.1, on the reverse strand, counting down.
AGTCGCCGGTCTGTGCATTCTTGAATCTTACCGGATCAGCCGGAACAGCCGGCGGAGCTTCTGTTACCGCTTCGGCGGTGAACTGTGCACTGTCCATACCGGCGGCTCCGGCAGCCTTGCTGATCCTAATGACCGGCTCGCCGTCCGTACCGGATGCACCGTACAGATAATGGCCCGCCCAGGCGCTTTTAATAGTAGAAACACCGGATGGCTGCATATCCACTACCCACCGGATACTGGCCCAGACATCATAGACCGTCTGCTCTGTAGGTACAGCCAGCTCAGGGCTCTCCTGCTCGATCGCCTCACCGAAATTCTGCAGCGAGAGATATCTGCCTGTGCCCCTGTTCTTAAGCTTCACCGCCCCGCCGGCTCCCGGGATTTCCTGCAGCTGCCACACAAAGCTGTCATCTTCCGGGTCAAGCGTACCGTACGTCGCCTGCCCGACCGTCATGTCAACATCAGCGGCTTCCAGTTTCGTTTTTTGCTCGACTGATTCCCCTTCCCTAGTCAGCGGACTCTCTTGCCCGGAGTCTGCCGCCTGCACCTCCGCCCCGGATTGCCGGGCATACACGTCCTCCGTAACCGTAGCGCCGTGTTCTGCCAGCTTCCGTTCATTCTCCTGCACAGCCGGAACAGGACCGTCCTGCAAATACTGATCTTCGCCGTTTACCCCGTTCAGTTTGAAGCGGAACAGATCCTGCTTCTTCTCCGTCACCGCGACGAATCTCCATTTCGGGCTGCCCCAATCCGGATTAATGACACCGTACTCGGCATATTTGGTCAGGTTTTGCAGGGAAATATATTTCTCCGGCCGTTTTCCCGGCTCCTTGTCGAGTACATTGGATATAACGTAGGTGCTGTCACCGGTATTTTTTCCGGTCCAGATATAGGCCTGTTCCACATTGGTTTTATCCGCCAGCGGACTTACCTGAATATGTCCGTCCGGCATCTGCGCTATATTGATGTAGTGGCCGGTCTTGCGGTTCTTGAACAGCTTGCGGCCGTTATACTTTTCCACCAGCCACTGGTCAGAGCCGTCCTCCTGCATATTGCCGTATTTCAGCAGCCCCTCCTTGCTCTCGTACCAGTAAAAAGACTGCCAGCCGTTCTGAATCCGGTAATAATGCTCGGCGTTATCTATTGGAGTGCTTGGGTCCAGCAACTGCCACTGCGCCGCAAGTGTACTAGCATCCGTTCCGGCACCGGCACCGCCGCCTGCCAGCATCGCCAGATAGACGCCCGGACTCTGCACATTCTCAATCGTCTGATAATCATCGTAATCATCCGATTCATTGAACACCCACCGGTCGGAAAGGTTACTTTCGCTGAGCGTGAGCGCTTTTACCGTATCCCCTGTGTATGAGAGATAATGGCCGCTCGCCGCATTACGTATCCGTTTATGGCCGTCATAATCCTCGGCATACCATAAATAGCTGTTCTCATTTGCCGCATCCGGTGCAATCGCCCCATGAGCTAACATGCCGCCGGAAGCCTCATAGATATAATCCGCTGCTGTCTGCGCATCGGTATAGGCCGCTATCCGCACAGGCTGCAGCTCGGTAACCGGTACAATCGTCCATTGCGCGCTGTGATTGCCTGCCCAGCCCGGCCAGTTGTTGGAGCGCACATTATTGTCGTCGCCGTACTGGGGATTCAGCCACAGCTCTTTGCCCCCGTCTGTCAGCCCGTGGTTGCGAAGTGTGATATAGCCTGCCCCGTCTTCACCGGGAGCTGCCTCCTGAACCCATTCACTTAATCCTTTGTCCGCCGGATCAATAACATCCGCAAAAACACCGAACCAGTGCTCCGCGTTCTGCTTGATGTAATGCCCTGTCGCACGGTTGCGGATGGTCAAGGTTCCGGTGTTCTCTCCCGGCTCCAGAAACCACTGCGCAGCCTCATTGCCCAGCGCTGCTGTGCCGTAAAGGACTTTACCTTCCTCTTCATACATCACCTGCCCGGGACGCATCCGGCTCTCCAGCCGCACCGCCGGCGCTGCGCCCAGATCAATAAAAGCCCACTGCGGACTCTCAAAGGTCACATTGATATCCGAGCTGACCTGGGCATAGCCGAGCTGATTTTCCTGATGGATGACCAGCTTGCCCTCGGGTGCAGTAGCACTGCGGATGACCATATACCCGCTTCGGTTCGAGAGATCAATCAGCCACTGTTCAGATGCGCCCCCTCCACCTGTACTAGCCGCTGCTTTCAAGGAATCCTCTTTGCCGGCATTACCGGCGAGCGTGATGTAGTGGCCTGTTTTGACATTTTTGATCCGGGATACACCCTCCGTGGTTTCCACATTCCAGTGCGCAGAGGTATCTGCCGGATTCGTCATTCCGTAACGGACGACCCCTCCGCTGGTCTCGTAGAGATAATTGCTTTTCCACTTGTTCTTGATCAGGACTGTGCCTGCCGGAATTTGCCCTGCCCCTGTTCCCCCGACACCTGCAGCCTCCGCCGGACTTCCTCCCGCGCCAAAAGCAGACAGATCCGGAAGCATAAGCAGCAGCACCAGCAGCCCCGCCACCAGTGACCTGAACCGTTTCATAAATGCGCCCCCTCTAAGCCAAAATGGACTTCCCTTTCATCTTAGGATGACAGCGTTTACAAAACGAGGTGTGATTGTACTAGGCACAGGTGTATTTTTACGGAGATCCGTAGGGGTGGGCAGTATGCTCTATCGTATAGCCTTTTATTGGAGTCCAAAAAAACAGCAGCCCTGGAAAAGCCGCGTTCAGCTCATCCGGACTGCCCTATATTATAGAAGGAACTTTATTTTCCCTCCAGCACAGAATGTTTGTTTGCATTCAGGAGAGCGTTTACCGCATAATAATTACCAGATGAAAGTAATCTTCATTTATAGACTTGTTACCTGGAGGCATTCATGAAGAACAAGAAGGATTCAGTTGAAAAAATCGATAAGATCGAACCCCCAAAAATCACGGCCCCCGCTCTTTTGCCGCTGCAGCCTATAGATGCATTGCAGACCAAAGAGGAATACAGCCGCTGCCAGATCAGCGATATTCTACTGGAGTATCAGGAAGCCGAGAAGGTCTCTTTTGACAAGGTATTATTCAAAAATGTGATTATCAGCGAATCCTCACTCCGCGCCATTGAGCTGACGGATGTGATCTTTGAGAACTGCGACCTCTCTAATGTAAATTTCAGTGAAGCTTTCATCCACCGGACCGAGTTCAGACAATGTAAAATGATCGGCACCGACTTTACCCGCGCCCGCTTCCAGAATGTCTCTGTGATTGATTCACTCTGCGATTTCTCCAGCTTCCGGTTCGGCAAGCTCAAGCTTACCGCCTTCGGGCAATGCTCGCTGAACAGCGCTGATTACTATCAGGCCGACTTTCAGAAAGTGGCGTTTGAGGAATGCAAAATGGACCAGGCCGTCATGGCCGGAGTCAGGCTGAGGGATACCGATCTGAGCAGCTGTGAATTCACCGGACTGCTGGTGGACATTGAAGACCTGCCGGGCTGCATTATTTCTGCGGATCAGGCGGCTTCTTTTGCCGGTCTGCTGGGCCTTGTCATTAAATAACGGATTATTTGCCGGCTTCTAGCGTCAGCAGCTTCAGCTTGCCTGAGCATTTGCCGCAGCGGTAGCGTGCCGGATCGGCCCGCCGTTTGCGCGGATATTCCATATCACAGGCCGTGCACACCAGCTTGTACCGGTAAGGCTGCGGCTTACGCGCCTTGGCTCCGGGGAGGGTCTGGCAATAGCGGCTGCCGCCGACTTTGGCCAGCAGGCTTTTAAAATCGGCATCCCGGTGCATATATCCGCGCTTCGCCAGGTGCAGGTGATAGTGGCAGAGCTCATGCTTGATTATTTTTTCCGTCTCCTCATGTCCATGGATGGCAAGCTGCTGCGGATTAATCTCTATATTATGGCTTTTGGTAAAATACCGTCCGCCCGTCGTCGTCAGTCTGCTGTTAAAGCTGGCCTTGTGCCGGAACGGCACGCCGAAGCTGCTGAGCGATACCCGCTCGATCCACTGCTGCAGCTCCTCATTACTCATACTGATGCTGGTACTGGTCATAGCGTCCGCCCCCTTTTTAGATATGCAAAATAATATCACCACTTGAATTGTAACTTGCCCATAGGCTACACTGTCAAGAAGGAAGACAAGTACGGAGGGAGACATCGGGAATGCCGAAAATGCGTTATGTAATTTTGCAGCAGCATAAGGAACTGCAATTTGTAGAAATGCCTGAGGAGTATGCGTACCAGCTGAGTGCGCTAAATCTGCGACTGAACAAGGAGATTGCCAAGCTGACCGCCGACAATGTGCCGGATCTGCCGCTGGCGGTTGCGGAATGCGATGCGCTGGAGCTTTTGCGTGAAGGGGATGTGCTGGAATCGGGGCTGGGGTATATCAACCGGCTGGAGAGCGCTTTTGCCTCCATTCAGGAGAAGGAATATCCGCTTATCTCACTGCTGACAGAGATCCGTGCCCTGCAGGCGCAGCTGGAGCAGTGGTACGAAGAGGAAGAAGAAGGCGTGCACTAACCTTATTTCAAGAGCTAAATTATGAACTGCTGCCGCACCTTTAGGCACCTTTCCCCATATGCTATCTGTACATAGGATGCATGCTTAGAGGAGGGGTACACTTGCCGCAGTGGCTCTGCCAGCAGCTGATGAAGGCTTATTTCAAAAAAGACCGGCGCCAGATCAAAATGCTGAATGAATGCTGGTTCTTTTATCGTAACTCCGGTGATTCCCGTGAATTTGTCCAGCGGGATGTATAAGTGGAATTAAACGATGCGCAAAAGCAAAAGCCGTGTCTACCTCCAGGTAGGCGCGGCTTTTTGGGTCGGCTGTACTGTGGCAGTCACAGCTGATGCCGGTAAGTGGCACTGTGGCGTGTGTCCGCTCACCCTCTAATTAAAACATCGGGAAGACGTACCGCACCAGGAAGAACAGGATACCAAAGATAATAATGATATAAGCGGCGTATTTAATAAAGGTGGATGCGACAGCGCTGGAGTCCGAGTGCTTGCGTACCTCCGTGCGTTCAACCTCAACACTTCTATCCTTGTAATTCGGATCCATCATCAATCTCTCCCTTCGATTATCAAGCTGTTATGACATCCATTAACCCCGGATTTTTATGATTGAAACAAATAGCCGCACCTTACGGCGCCCGGCATGGAATGGGACGCCGTAAGGTGCGGCTTAAAGATTAGCAAGATTTATGGTACACGGAATAGCTTAGTTAAAACTGCGGGTTGACGGCCAGGAGCCCTGCAGCTTGCGGATCAGTACAATCTGTCCGGTATGGTAGCAGTCATGCAGGATCAGGCTCATGACCTCTTCGCCAGGAGCATGTCCGGAACCGCCCCAGTCATACGCGCCCTCTTCCAGTGCTTCGATGATCTCACGCAAGGATGCATGGACTGATTTCAGCTTGGTAACGGCCTGTGCCCAGGCTTCTTCCCCGCTCTCCGTAACGGTAAATGTGGCATCGTTGCTTTCCAGATCCGGCAGTTGCTCAAGTCCCTTAAGCTTGCGCAGCAGGCGCTCCTTGTAAAAGGTAAGATGATTCACCGTCTCCCAGATCGTGTTCCCCGCTTCGCCCGGCTTCCAGGCCGCCTGCTCGGCCGTTACACCCTCCAGTGCATCACTCAGCGGCGGTGCCCAGTCCTCAGTGTCCATGGCATAATCCCAGTTTTCGAGCAGTACTTCGCTTATTTTGTTTTGCATGATAAACCTCCTGTGGGGTTATTTAATGGTTAGCGTAAAATGGTTAGTACATTCATTGTCCATTGTCTCGTATTTAGTATTCAGCTCGGCCATATGATTCATTCTTTCGTAACCACTTAAATCCATAAATAATAGTTACAACGAAAATATAGCACAACTCCAAAACTGAATCAAGTAACTAGCAATACTTAGTTTTAACTGTTACAATCAAGGGAACAATGAGTTACGGAATAAGTTGCGGGAGGAGGGATATACAATGCTCTGGGATGATTACATTAACAGCTATTGGCGGGACTGGCGGACCGGCGACCGGAGCCTGGACCGTGATCGTTTGGACGATCCGCAGTGGCTGGCGGAGTGGCTGGAGCAGCACGGGCTGCCGGCAGCTGCACCGGCAAAACCGGAGGAATTGCAGCAGCTTAAGCAGTTACGCAGTTTGCTCTGGGAAGAAGTCCAGCGGCTGGTACAGGGAGCTCCCCCGGATCAGTCACTGCTTGAGCAGCTCAACAGCTATATGGCGGCAGGTTCGGTTATCCGGCAAATCATCCGTAATCCGGACAAGCCTCCAGAGCTTACCCTCCTGCCGCAGCGCAGCGACTGGGGACAGATCATGGCCGAGATTGCAGCGTCTTTTGCCGAAGCCGTACTCGAGAAAGAAACCTCCCGCATCCGCATCTGCGACAATACCGACTGTCTCTGGGTTTACTATGATGATACACGCAACCGCTCCAAGCGGTATTGCGATGATAAATTGTGCGGGAATCTGATGAAGGTGAGGCGGTTCCGTGCGCGGAGGAAGGCTGGGGAGTAGACTTTTGCCACTCTTTATGGAGTGCAGCCGGATTACCGCGATAGGTCTACTCTCACAGCATACCCTTTATATGTATTGTATCTTATGCACTCCAAGCAAAGTGCAACGTAAGATGGGCAGTAGACTCATACTGTGACGTAAATTTACTGATTCTTACAAGGTATACTGAGAACGTTTTAGGAATAGGGGAAGGTTAAATGATTTTTGAAACAAAGTTATTCATAGTAGAAATTGTAGGAAATGACGATGTACCAGAACTGGTTAATGTATACAACTCCAATCCTGCATTTCTATTAAGACATTTGGGTGTGAAGCAGATTGCGGAAGAATGGTTGGAGAAAGAGCTTATGTCTATGCGGGAACTGAATTTTTTATCTTGTAAAATAGTGCAGAAAATTTCAGGACGTATTATCGGAGTAATTGATTTTCTGCCAGGAACGGAGACCTATTTATCACTGCTGTTGCTAGATCAAGAATATCAAGCTAAAGGACTCGGCAAAGAGATCTATTCCTCATTTGAAGGATATATCCGGTCGCTGAATATTCCTAACGGCTCGATCCGCATTGATGTAGTGACAGGTTACAAAAATTCTGTGCTGAATTTCTGGGAGCGGAACGGGTTCACGAAAGCTGGTGATACAGAACTGGAGTGGGAGAAGAAGACGATAAAGGCTGCGGTGATGCGCAAACGGGTTCTAGAACATCAGGGAATCTGAGCAACTTGAGAATAAGAAAATGCGCAGTACAAAGAAAACGTGAAGCATTAGCAAATCTTACACAGGGTATTTCAATCCACGCACTCCATTAGAAATGCTACAGAGAAAGATACATTCTCAATACATCAAAAGCTATGCCTAAGCCAAAAAAAAGTGCGCCCCTCCAGTTTCCTTTCCACTGAGGGCACGCACTTATTTACATTATATAGACACTACTCTCTGGCCACCGCCATCTCCTGCTCCAGCTCCGCCTCAATTTCTTCGTTGCTCACAACAGCTTCCTTTGTCTCCATTATTCCCAAGTGCTGCTTAATCAGCTTCAGATCGCTTTGTACCTCCCGGACTCTGGCGTGAATGCTGAACAAGAAACCAAAACCCACCGCAAGCATCGTAAGCAGCCCGTACGGACCAAGGAAGGAAGATATAATGATAGCGGTTACAATTGCAACGATGGTTCCAAGTATGACCATTCGCAAGTCTCCTCATCTCTAAATAATATAGTTTATTCAGTGCCTGCAATGTTTATTTACGGAAATATAAACAGATACAGTTAAGAATAAACCGTTCTTTCCTTATATCTTCCTAAATCCTTAGGCAGACGGAATTCGAGATTACGAATAACTGCACTCTGTACAACTATTATGTACCTTTTTAGGGAGTGCGGAAGGATAACTGCATTCTATACAACTAAGTTGACCCATTTCGCTAAAAAATGCGATTTTGGGCTGTTTTATTTGTATAAAGTGCAGTTAACTCACGAAATACTCTAGATTCCGGCGTTTTAGTTGCACAAAGTACACTTATCCGGTGACAGGGTCGCCAGGCTGTCCAGCGAAACTGCTTATCTCCGGCCGGATGGACGGCACCCTCACCCCTGCAACGCCTTCCGCACACTCAAAATATACTTCGCCTGGTCCAGCGGGTTCACGCCGCGGCGCGTACGCTCGGCGGTGACGTCCGGCGGGCACGGCTCGTAGCCGGCAAAAGCGGAAGCGAAGGTGCTGCGCCCCTTCGTGTAGGAGCTGAGCGTCACCGGATAATCCAGTGACGTGGCCAGCGGCAGCCGGCCCTCGATGATCATCCGCTCGCCCTGCAGTACGGGCGGCTCGAAGCTGCCGCGCATTTGCACGAGGTCGTTCATCACGCGGCCGGCGTTCTCCTCCGGCACGACGATGCGCACGGCCAGAATCGGCTCCAGCAGCCGGGTGCCAATCCGGTTCAGCCCGTCCATCAGGCCCATCGGCGTAGCCACGGCAAAATCCAGCGGATGGGTATGCCACACATGATGGTTCCCCTCCACCAGCGTCACTTTCAGGTCGGTAACCTCCCAGCCGTACAGCCCCTGCTGCAGCGCCTCCGGTACGCGGCGCGCCGTCTCGTTCTGGTACTGCGGCAGCAGGTCGGAGCTGCGCACGACCGATTCATATACGAGGCCGCTGCCCGGTAGCCCCGGCTCAATCTTAAACCGCAGAATCGCCCAGCACGGCTTCGGCATCAGGTAAGCAACATAACCCTCACCCGCAGCACGCGGCGTTTCCTTATAGATCACCGACGGCTGGCCGAAGGTGACCTTCAGGCCGTAACGGCTCTGCAGCACACTGTCCAGCACCTCCAGCTGGATCGGCCCCATCACCTTGATGTGCAGCTCACGCTCCTCCGGCAGCCACTCGGCGCCAAGCTGCGGATCCTCGTCCGCCAGCTCCTGCAGCGCGCCGATTACCTTGTGGTCGTCCATGTCTGTGCCCCAGAACACCCGCACGGTCAACAGCGGCACAGCCAGCTTCGCCTCCTGCGGAACCGCATCCGGCCGGCCCAGTACATCGCCGATCCGCACGCCGGATAGACCGTAGACTACCGCGATGTCACCGGCCTCAAGCGCGCCGACATCCTCGGTACGGCCGCCCTCCACCTTGCGGATCTGCGTCACTTTGGCTTCTGTCGCCTGGGAGTAGTTCGTTACCGAATCACGGTTACGGATCGTACCCTCATACAGGCGGACAAATGCCATACGGCCCATGCTTTTATCCCGCTGGATGTTATAGACGATACCGGAAACGGGCTGCTCCGCATCTCCCCCCGCCCTCGGCAAATAGTCAATCATCGCATCCAGCAGGTCCGTAATGCCGATCCCTTTAGCCGCCACTCCGTATACGAGCGGGAACAGGCGCCCGGCAGCAGCCGCGGTCTGCATATATTTTTTCCAGTAGAGAAGATCCGGCTCCCCGCCCGCCATATACAGCTCCAGCAGCGACTCATCCCGTTCCGCCAGTGTCTCCAGCAGTTCCGTCCGTGCAACCGTAGCCGACTCACCAGACCACAAATCCGCTGCACCGCGATAATCCTGCTCCCTGCCGAGCGGCTGCTGCACCGGAATGATGTCCCCCGACAGATAGGTCCGCGCCTGCGCCAGTACGGCTTCCGGGTCTGCACCGGTCCGGTCCATTTTATTGACAAAAATTAGTGTAGGAATCCCCAGCTTGCGCAGCGCATTCCAGATCATCTCGCTCTGGGCCTGTACACCTTCGACCGCCGAGAGGATCAGCACCGCGCAGTCCATCACCCGCAGGCTCCGCTCCACCTCAGACAGAAAATCGACATGCCCCGGCGTATCGACCAGGTTCACCTGCACCCCTTTCCAGCTAAAAGAAGCCAATGCCGCCCGGACTGAAATGCCCCGCTGCCGCTCCACCTCCATCGAATCGGTCACCGCCGTACCGCTGTCCACACTGCCGAGTGCGCGGATACGCCCGCTTTCATATAAAATATGCTCCGTAGTCGTCGTCTTCCCGGCATCGACATGGGCAAAAATCCCGATATTCATACGCTCTGCGCGTTGCTGCTGATTCATCTATTGTCTCCAGTCCTGTACGAATAAGTTATAATAACGCTCTCATTCTATAAGTGTACTGCGAAAATGCAGCTTGGATCAATGCCAGAGCCTGCTGCGGATGGTTCATCAAGGGTCAGACGGGTATTAGTTACTGACGTGCCGGAAGGCTCCACAACACTTTTAGGAGGAATCATCATGGCAGATCAACGTTTACAGAATAAAATCGCCGTAGTTACCGGAGGAGGCTCGGGAATCGGCCGGGCCACCGCCATCCGTTTCGCCCAGCACGGGGCCAAAGTATATATGCTCGACCGTACGCCGGATGAGGCCAATGAGACAAAGCAAGCAATTGAAGATATAGGCGGAACCGCCGCCGTAATGGAATGCGATGTGGCTAACCCGGGACTGATCGAGGAAGCGATTCACCGGATTGGCGAGGAGGCGGGGCGGATCGATGTGGTTTTTGTTAATGCCGGGATTAACGGAACGATGGCTCCAATCGAAAAGCTTACCATGGATGAATGGGATGAGACGCTGAACACCAATCTGCGCAGCACCTTTGCCACTGTGAAATATGCCGTTCCTTTAATGAAAGAGCACGGCGGCAGCATTATCATCACCAGCTCCATTAACGGCAACCGTGTGTTCTCCAATGCGGGTGCGTCGGCGTATGCTTCTTCCAAAGCAGGACAGGTTGCTTTTATGAAAATGGCTGCGCTTGAGCTGGCCCGGTATGCAATCCGCGTCAATGCGGTCTGTCCTGGTGCTATTGATACGAAAATTGGCGATAATACGTATAAGAGCGATGACCTGGAGGAAGTGAAGATTCCGGTAGAGTTCCCGGAGGGCAGTCATCCGCTGGAGCAGGCTCCCGGCAAGCCGGAGCAGGTCGCGAATCTGGTGTTGTTCCTGGCATCGGATGAGTCGTTTCATGTTACGGGGACGGAGATTTTTGTGGATGGGGCGGAGTCGCTGCTGCGCGGCTAACCATTCAAATTGCATTGAATTTGTGCGAGTCTGCAACCTTTTGCCGCTTTCCCCCATCTATGAGTATGAGAGGTGAGGCACATGAAGAAATTATCATTCCAGACTGGCGCTAAAAAACTGACAATAGCGTGCGGTATCCTGGCGGCAACAGTATCCATGGGAACATCGGCGTTTGCCTTTTCCGATATGAAGGGCGATGCCAACGAAGCAAAAATCAACGCACTGCACAGTGAAGGCATTGTTAACGGAGTAACCAGTGATTTGTTCGCACCAAAAGCAAAAGTAACCTTTGCCCAGGGCGTGCAGTTTATCGTCAGCGGCCTGAAGCTGTCCCCTACCGAATCCGGTAAGGCTAGCGACTATTTTGACAAAATAAAGGATAATGCCTGGTATGCTTCCGCATTCGTGGCAGCCAAGCAGAATGGACTGGCTCTGGACAAAACCGTAGATCCGAACGGAACAATCACCCGGGCCCAGTTCGCCCATCTGCTGACCCAGGCGCTGCAGAGCAAAGGAAATTTCCCGGTCACCCTGATGTATGCGAACGTAACCGACGGCGACAAAATGACCAAAGAGCAAATGAACAGCCTGCAGATTCTGGTTAATACCCGGATTGTAAGCCTTGGTGCTAACGGCACCTTCCGTCCGACCGAAGCGGTAACCCGCAGCGAAGCAGCGGTATGGATCCACGATGCAGCCAAATTTGCCAAAGAAGTGATCACTCCGGACGACAGCACAGAAGCTCCGGCCTATGAATACGATGCGGAAGTGAAGCTGGAAAAAGCGGCCGACGGCATCAGCAAAGCTACCGTCACCGTTAACAACCTGCCGAACCCTGGCTACGGCCTGGCCATCGACAAGATCGAATTCGGCAAGAACAAAACCGCTGTAATCTACTTCAGCGTAACCAAGCCTGATCCGAACAGCATGTATCCGCAGGTCATCTCCAGCGCATCTGCTGTGACTTACCTGCCGGAAGGCTACACTGCAACAGTGCAGGCTTCGGATGGCAATGCGGCTGGTGCGGGTTCAGCGATTAAATTGAAATAAGCTGTATTAAACAATAGGCCGTGCTTACCTTAAAGGTAGGTGCGGCCTGTTTATGTATGGGTAGCCCCGTCTGGTGTCATTGCATCTCGAATAGAACGTTATCGGGAGGCAACCGGTCCATTTTGGTGTTTTTTTCACCGTGTAGGGCTCCGAATTCCACCTCATAAGTAACAGCTCCCAGCACGATGAGTAGTATTGTGCCGATTACAAAGAGCTCAAGCTGTCTTAAACTGAAAATGGAGTCCTAGTCTACTGTTGATTTATTTGACTAACGCTCCCTTTAGCTCTATTCATTTGAAGTACGGGTAAATATTAATTCTCTTATTTGATTTAAAATAACTGTTATCCAATACAAGTTTTTATATACTCCTGGCTTAATCTTTCGAGTAATCAGTATAGAGATTAATAAAATAACAATATTAAGAAATACGGTTATCGGAACACTCAAAATTCTTCCAAGACCAGTATAAGGAAAGTATTCGATTAATAAAAATATGGTTAGTATGCTCGGGATCATGGCTAGTAGAATAGTTTTTATTAGCTTTTCCATGTTGGTCTCCTTATTTAGTTTTCTTTATTCTCACATAACGTTATAACACTGAGATTAGATATTCGTGGAATTTATCAAATTTATCAAAGTATCCTGCACAGTTTAATTCCCTCGACAGAGTATTATTTTGTTTTTTGACAAAACGGTCCTGTTTGATGATGATGTACAGTACGAAGATATTGTGTAGTAAAAGAAAGCATACAGATTCAACTAACGAGAGACTATAGCTCAGTACAGACACAGTCAGCCGGGCTCAAGGACCGGCTGACTGTGTCTTGTTACGTTAACGGGCAGGATAGTTTAATACCTTCGCGAATAATCCAAGTAAGGGTTATTAGTGAAATTCGTAATATGTTATTATTGAAATCCCTTAAGAGCTTAATAAACGATTTGAAAGTAGTGATTTAGTGAAACTAACTGCACTTGAATTCAAGATAGATCAAAGTCACATATTTTTGTCTCATGAACACAGTACTTTTATGACTGAATTTTTCATTGAAACAGCAGACCTCACTTTTCCGACTAGAAATTACAATGGTCTTCCAATTACAACTTTGAGATTTATGTTGAAAGAATTGCGGTTACTAATTTCAAAAAGTAATACAATTTCGGAACGTCATGTATATTTTTATCCTGATACAAATAACTTCATAACATTTCAATTAGTTGACAATGAAGTTTTATCAATAAGATTAGTTCAAAGGAATGTTAAGAGTCACAGGAACATAATTCATTCAATATTTTCAAAGGAAGGAAAACTAATATCCAAGAATATTTACTGCAGGTTCAATGAAGTATTTACAAGTATATATAAGTTATCTGAAACACTTGTTTTGAATTTGAAGGATCGTGAAGAAGTAGGGGGAGATTTATTTGTCTTGGAGGAACAACTGAGACTTTCTAAGACTTTATTTAGTAAATTAACTAAGAACAAGAATCAATTTTAAGAGCAACTCAAGAAGTCAGGGGACTTAATATAACACCACATTCACGCTTCGAGACATTCGGCCCTCGGATCGAACCTAACATCATTACGCTAACGGGAAACGATAGTTTGTAATACAGAGAAAGCTGCAGATCAATGATCGGGTGCTTTTATTCAGCAAACGAGGAGCTAGTTGAACAAGATAAGTGGAGGTTTTATGTCGCATTTGACGCATAAGGTGTAACAAAGACTATTCTTTCTTCTTCAACTTCATCTTCTCAATATAAATCCAAGTATAGTAAGTAATCCAAAAAGCCAGTGTGGTTAGTAATAGTGCATAAGATCTTTTATTGTATGGAAGATTGTAAGCTAAGATGATCCCTAGAATGAGGAACGGTGGTAAAAGGGTGAAGTATTTCTTTTTATGCACCAATTTCACTATCTCCTTACTTACTGCTAATTAGTTTTAGACACATTAGGCTTTAAATGAATGATTGCAGTTCGAGTGCTGATGTGACGCATATTGCGTCTAGGGAAGAGAGGGGCGTTTTGATAACAGAATGATGTTTTTGTCCTTATCATCACCATGGTCAGCATTTTCTTCTATCTCTTTTTTCTCAACATGAAACTCAATAGGAGATTGAGCTGTGATGTAGTCAAATGGAGTGTAATTATTACTTGGTAATTTTCTTGTAAGTAATGCCTTGACGAGGATGAAACCTAACAAGAGAATAAAAAAACTAAATGCTCCAAACAACAAGAATTGTACTAAGTTCATTGTTAACACCGCCTTTGTTTGATTTTATAATCAAATGTCAATATTTTCAAGTTGGCGGTTTGCTGAACGCTGTTAATTCAATCGACCTTTGTTGCGCAGTACGACGATACATTACACCATGCTTTCAGGTGGCATGCCAGCCGTAAAAATCATGAAACAAACAGAAAACGCAGATTCCCACCATGACGGGATTGCGTCTTCTAATACAGTCCTGTTCAGTTACAAGCCGCAGACTCCGCCAGTCCATCCACTGATATTGCAGATCTATGCTGCTAATGTGGAGTTGTATCCCATCAAATGCTAGTCCTACTGTCTTTTCTTCTCTATATAAATCCATGTGTGGTAAGTATGAAAATTACTCATTAGTATTAACCTGGGAGAAGATGACTCCAAAAATGATCCCGAAAATAAGGCCAAACAAAATGCTATCAAGTGCTACCCAAAATATAACTCCGAAGCAAAGGCCTAAAGAGACGCCAGTCGTAAGCGATTTATTATTCATGGTGAACACCTCACTTTTTTTATTTACTACGATTTGATGACATAAAAGTTTCTAAAATTTTACAATTTCAAAAAACAAAAGAAAACGCAGATTCCCACCGTGACGGGATTGCGTCTCCTTTAAACAGTTCTATTTAGTTAAGGCGTCCACTCATCATGCACAATCCCCGCCAGAATTCGGTCCTCCCCTATCTTCTCAAACACCAGCCGCAGACTGCGCCAGTCCATCCCCTGATACTGCGGATCAATACTGCTGATGTGGTAATCTACATAGTCATATTTGTCTGCGGGGTACACTTCATTAATGTTGTTGATCATCGTCCCTTTATTCTCTGCCTTGTTCAAGGAAATCTTCGCATCCTTTGCGAAATCGGCATCATACACAAACCGTTTGAAATACTCGGCAAAAGTCAGCTTGATCGGCTCTCCGCTTCCGGCGAAGCTTCCCCAGGTGCGTTGTTCGGTGTCCTCCATCAAACCGCTGATCTCCTCTTGCGTGAACACAAGGTCGTTCTCAGTGTCCACATATCCATAGGGTGAAAAGCGTACACCGTGATCCCTCGATACCCAGGCGGACAGGGTGTCCATGTTGCCGTTCTCCAATGCGCTCATTACTGTCGAGGCTGCTTCGAGTGCTGTCGGAGGTGTCCCTTCGTCCGGTACTGCGGACGGGGATGCAGAAGCAGATGGCGCTGCTGAAGGTTCCGGTGACTGGCTTGGTGCCGGCGTCTCCGCAGCAGGCTGTTCTGTCTGTACCGGTGTTGCTGTAGCCTCCGGCTCCGCTGCCGGTGTATTGCTGCAGGCAGCAAGAAGTACGAACGCCGCGGCAGCCAGGGTCAGCTTACCCGTCTTTTTTACAGTATGCATAAAATCCCTCCTTAGCTTGTTGCTGATATAGGTTAGACGGCCCAGCGACAGCTTTTGTTGCTGGATCAGCTGGCTTTGCCAGGCCTAAACGTACCTATCGGCTTAATTACCGGCTTCTCTAAAAATACACATCTCCCGCTTTAATCAAGCTGATGAAAACGTTATAAGCTGAGCCACGCCAATCTCACCGCAAGTGCCGGCACAGTAGTCAAGCTGGAGGATACCGCCGATCTGCTGGAGACGCTGCGCAGCTTCATTAACCATAACTGCAGTGTCTCCCAGACCTCGGAGGCGCTGAACATCCACCGCAATACCCTGCAATACCGGCTGAAGCGGATTGAGAGCCTGACCGGCAAAGATCCACGGAATCTGCTCCAGCTGCTGGAGCTTACTTATGGCCTGCTGGTATTGTATAAGTGACAATGTGACTAATTATAATTAACCAGCCCTCGGTGAAACCGCTCCTCCAGTCTGTAAATGATTCCATAGTACAAGTCAAAAAAAAGAGGCCGTCTCCAGCACATTTACATGCTCTGGAGATGGCCTCTTTTTGGGTTGTTCCTCTACTCTGTGATATGCTCTGCTCCGTTTTACTCGGCCAGCTTCAGCACTCTGGCGATGTTCTCACAGGTCCGTTCGACGTTGGCCGGGCCGTCCTTCAGCAGCTTGTCCAGCTCGGAGGCGCCTGGAACGATACCGAAGATTGCGTCGATGCCCTCTGCATACAGGGTGTCGATGCCTTCGCCGATGTAACCGGCCAGGGCGATGACTTTTTTGCCGCCGGCCTTGGCGGTCGCGGCAACGCCGTAAGGGGTTTTGCCGAATTTGGTCTGGAAGTCGATGCCGCCTTCACCGGTGAACACCAGATCGGCATCCGCCATTTTCTCTTTAAGTCCAGTATATTCGATCACGATCTCAATGCCCCGCTGCAGAGTGGCCCGAGTAAAGATCATCAGTCCCGCCCCAAGCCCTCCGGCGGCGCCGGCACCCGGCAGGTCGCGGACGTCCTTGCCAAGCTGCTGCTTGACGACCTCTGCATAATGGGCCAGATTGGCATCGAGCTGCTGAACCAGCTCAGGTGTTGCGCCCTTTTGCGGCCCGAACACAACGGATGCGCCCCGATCGCCGCACAGCGGGTTGGTCACATCGCAGGCCACGATCAGCTGCACCTGCTGCAGCCGCTCATCCAGTCCCGACACATCGATGCTGGCCAGACGGTCCAGACTGCCGCCGCCGCGCGGCAGTACCCCGCCGTCTGCGTCCAGGAACTTTGCGCCAAGCGCCTCAGCCATTCCGGTGCCCCCGTCATTCGTCGCACTGCCGCCGATGCCGATAATGATGCTGCGGATGCCGCGGTCCAGACATTCCCGGATCAGCTCGCCGGTACCATAGGTTGTGGTGATCAGCGGGTTGCGGTCTGCCTTATTCACCAGCTGGATGCCGCTGGCCGAAGCCATTTCGATGGCTGCCGTATGGCCGTCGCCCATGATGCCGTACTGCGCAGTAACTGGCTGGCCCAGCGGCCCTGTTACTTCTTTTGTGTACATTTGCCCGCCCGAGGCATCAACCAGGGATTGGACTGTGCCCTCTCCGCCGTCCGCCATCGGAACATGTATATATTCAGCATCGGGATAAACCTTCCGCAGCCCTTTTTCCATTGCCATACAGACTTCCTTCGCGCTCATACTCTCTTTAAACGAATCCGGCGCCAGTACAAAGGTTTTCTCTCTCATTTCCTCACCCCATGTTTAGTTTAGAACAAAAATCCGTAGATCACTGTAGCCACAACCGCCATCGTTCCGCCGACAATCGCCTCGTAGGGCACAACGCCCATACGCTGCTTGATGCTCATTTTCATACTGTCTGCAGTCACGTGGAAGTAGTTCCCCTGCGGCAGCGAGTCGATAACCGTGGCTCCGGTGTGCACCATGACAGCTGCCGCCAGCGGAGCGGTACCCATATCCAGAATGGCCTGGCTTTCTCAGTATCAGAATAATGGCTAACGCCAGTCCCGCCCATGCCCCATACCAGCCAATTGTTAATCCTTCCATCGTTAATCCCCCTAACACTCATGTTGAACACGCTTTCAGTATAATGGCTCACAGAGAGAAAAAATATTGATGAACAGACGAAATCCGTTGTGCAGTTGACCAACAATTATTCTGCCGATGAAGACATATAAAAGCGGCTACTACTCTTGGTGCCCAGAGCAATAACCGCAACCTTTTGATTATAAACCTGTCTCAAATACCCGCAAAATTCTAACGGACACAGGAAGCGTTATTTGCCTGTTGTCAAGCAGTTTGTCCCGCTAACGGACACAGTTGCACTTATTTGTACAAATGCGCTGTCCTTCTCACATTTTGTTCACGGATAACGTCACTGGAGTCCGCAAACATAGGCTCGTAGCTTAGAAGTGTGAAAATAACGTCGTCTCGGTCCGTTAGAAAATGGTAGATCAATCGTACTCGACGGGTTGGCGTGGTCAGTTGGTCCGGTAGTGCTTCTGTTCCGGCAGTGGTTCTATATCAGCCAGCGGGTAGGCGTATAGTTAGTTGTCCGGTTGCGGTTTCGTTTCATCAGTAAGCTTGTTAAGCTCAAAAATAGTCGCCTCTGCTAACAAGATAAGCCTATCGTTATTAACAACAAAAAAACTCAAAGGTATGCTAAGTTTTGTAGAAGGGTCACTTATATTTATTACTTTTACTGCATCATTTATATTTAAGCCGGGGAGATCTATTTTATATAATCTGTAAAAAGAATCAGAGTTATAGCATGTCGCTGTAATCTCATATACGGGATTTTTTAGTTCATATTGATAAACACTATAGTTTTTAAGTCCTTTTGATGAAAAAAAGGCTTTATTGATGATCATTTCATCCCCAATAAATTTTTGCCCTGTCGGATATTCAGAAGCATCATTATACGAATTTGCAAATCCTAAATGCTTCTCCACTTTCCAGGTTCCATAGACATATTTTTCAGCTTCACTATCCAAATTTATACTTTCCATTTCACAATATTCGGATCTGTTGTTTGGAATAACAGACTCATCCAATGCAGATTTAGGCTCATCAGAAACATTTGGATTTAATGTCATTTCCATATTTCCATAAGCCGAAGCCAGCATCACCATGATCATAATACAAACCAATAACATTTTTTCCATCTTTCACACTCCCGTATAAAGGTATGTCAAAAATAATATTCATAATCTCATCCAGATTAACTGCCGCTGCGGGCGCAGTCCAAGTTCTGCATTAAGAATACCACATATAGGAAAAATGCACAGGTTGTACCTTGTCAGCCGGAACCAACCCTGAAACCAAAAAATGTCCCCTCTGCCGTTTCCGGCTTGGGGACATCTTTATCCGTTAGTTTTCAAAACGCACATTAATGTGCATATAACATAACTCCAGCTGCAGCCTACTTCACACTTCCAGCAGCCTCACGCGGCTGGCGCATGGTCAGGCTGACGCGGCCTTTCTTCAGATCGACGCCGAGCACCCAGACGGTCACGTTGTCGCCAACGGAGACAACGTCCATCGGATGCTTGACAAAGCTGCCGCTGAGCTGGGAGATGTGAACCAGCCCGTCGTTTTTGATGCCGATATCGACGAAGGCGCCGAAATCGATGACATTGCGGACGGTTCCCTGCATCTCCATGCCGGGAACCAGGTCCTCGATCTTCAGCACATCCGTGCGGAAGATCGGCAGCGGCAGCTCCTCGCGCGGATCGCGGCCCGGACGCTGCAGGCTCTCCAGGATGTCGCGCAGCGTTGGCACGCCGACATCCAGCTTCACGGCGAGCCCTTCGGCATCCTGCGCTGCGAGCTCAGCCGCAACCTCGCGGCTGCCGAGCTTCGCTACATCCAGCCCGAGCTCGCGGAACAGGCGGTCGACCACCGGATACGATTCCGGGTGAATCGGCGTACGGTCCAGCGTATTCTCCCCTTCGGGAATACGCAGGAACCCGATGCACTGCTCATAGGACTTCGCGCCGAGGCGCGGCACCTTTTGCAGCTGTTTGCGCGTGGTGAACTTGCCGTTCTCCTCGCGGAACTTGACGATATTCTTGGCGATCGTCGAGTTCACTCCCGCCACATACGAGAGCAGCGACGGCGACGCCGTGTTCACGTCAACGCCGACATGGTTAACGGCCGATTCCACGACGGCCTTGAGGCTCTCCTCCAGATGCTTCTGCGAGACATCGTGCTGGTACTGCCCGACCCCGATCGCCTTCGGGTCGATCTTGACCAGCTCCGCGAGCGGGTCCTGCACGCGGCGGGCAATCGATGCCGCGCTGCGCTCGGCCACATCCAGATCCGGGAACTCCTCCGCCGCCAGCTTGGAGGCGGAATAGACACTGGCTCCTGCCTCGTTCACGATCAGGTACGCCAGCTCCGGATCACCGACCTCGGCAATGACCTCGGCGGTGAACTGCTCCGTCTCCCGCGAGCCGGTGCCGTTGCCGATGACAATCAGCTTGATGCCGTATTTGGCAATCAGCTCCTTGAACTTCACCGCCGCCTCCTTCTTCTTGTTGTTCGGCGGCGTCGGATACGTTACCGCCACCTCCAGCAGCTTGCCGGTGTCGTCAACGACGGCCAGCTTGCAGCCGGTACGGTAGGCCGGGTCAACGCCGAGCACGTTGCGTCCTCTGACCGGCGGCTGCAGCAGCAGGCTGCGCAGATTGCCCGAGAAAATCGAGATCGCCTGCGTCTCGCCCTTCTCCGTCATCTCCCCGCGCACCTCGCGCTCAACCGACGGCGCGATCAGCCGCTTGTAGGCATCCTCGGTCACAGCTTCCAGCAGCTCCTTAACCGGAGATGGACCCTTAATCAGCTTGCGTGTGATAAAGGCATGAATCTTGTCGGGAACGATCTCAATCCCGACCTTCAGCACATTCTCCCGCTCTCCGCGGTTGATGGCGAGAATGCGGTGCGGCGGCATTTTATGTACCGGCTCACGGTAGCTGTAGTAGTTCTCGTAGACACTCTCCTGCTCCGCATCCTTCGCTTCCGAGACGAGAATTCCCTGGCTCGCCGTATACTGGCGGACCCAGGCCCGGATCACCGGATCATCGGCGATGTTCTCGGCGATAATATCCATCGCACCCTGCAGCGCGGACTCGGCACTGTCCACACCCTTGTCCGCATCTATATATTTAGCAGCCTCTTCAAGCGGATGGCCCTGGCGGCGCTGCTCCATAACCCAGTCCGCCAGCGGCTCCAGCCCTCTTTCCTTGGCCACGCTTGCTCTTGTCTTACGCTTCTGCTTGTAAGGGCGGTACAAATCTTCAACTTCCTGCAGCTTGACCGCCTTCATAATCTGCGCCTGCAGCTCAGGGGTCAGCTTGCCCTGCTCCTCAATGCTGCGGATAACGTCCTTCTTGCGTTCACCTAAATTACGCAGATAGCCCAGACGCTCCTCAATGTCGCGCAGCGCATTCTCGTCCAGCTCGCCCGTCATTTCCTTACGGTAGCGCGCGATAAACGGAATGGTGTTCCCTTCGTCCAGAAGACCCACAGTGGTCCGCACCTGCTTCAGGCTGATGCCAAGCTCCTTGGCGATTGCCGCAAGGATCAGTTCCTGTTCCTGCCGGAGTGCTGCATCATCCTGCAGATTGCCGGCATTCGTATTCTCTGCTGCCAATAGTATCCCTCTTTCCGCACACGTGCTGATCTCATAATTGCCTAACTAAAATAGTATCACAGATTGCCGCTGCGCCAAAGTTACCGGGATACTGCATCACCACACTGCACGCCAAAAGCTTACTTCGCCTGCACACTGCGCCGGGCCATCCGTTTGGCCGAGCTCAGGGACAGCAGGAAGCAGAGAACCAGCACAAACGCAGCTGCCGCATAAGGGAAATTAATGTCCAGATCGAACAGGACACCGGCAACAATCGGTCCGGCAATATTACCAAGGCTGGTGTACGCAGAGTTCATCCCCATTACGAAGCCCTGCTGCGTCTCTCCGGCCATTTTGGATAATTGGGTGCCGACCGCCGGACGCAGAATATCCATCGCCAGGAACACGATAAACGTCACGGCCATTATCAGGAAGTAGCCATGAACGAACAGCGTAAGCAGGATGAATACGCCCGAAGCCAGCAGACTGATGGAAATGACTCTATTTTCGCCAAAACGGTTCAAAATCCAGCTAAAGGCAGTCAGCTGCACCACTGCCCCGGCAATCGAGCCGAAGGTCAGCACAAAAGCGATATCCTTAGGCGTGAAGGCGAATTTATGATCGACGAACAGTCCGAACACTGTCTCATAGTTGGCCAGGCCAAAGGACATGACGAATACTATGACCAGTCCGACAAAATAAGGCTCCTGGTAAGAACGCACCAGCTGCGCGACCAGACTTTCATTCTTTTGCTGAGCCGCCGCCTTATCATTGACAGCCGCGGTAACCCGCGATTCCGGCAATAAAATAAACGTGATAATAGCTACAAAAGCCGCCGCAATTGCCGCTGCGAAGAACGGAACACGGATACCGAACTCCGCCAGATAGCCGCCGATCCCCGGTCCGATAATGAACCCGGTTGTGATGGCCGCATTAATCATCCCCATCCCTTTAGCCCGTTCGTCCATCGAAGTGGTGTCGGCCACATATGCCATAACCGCAGGCATAATCATCGCCGCTCCGATCCCGCCCAGCATCCGGGCTACGAACAGCATCCACGGCAGCTCAGCTACACCGAACACTACCTCAGACAGGGAAAAGACAACCAGCCCTAGCACGATAATTCTTTTGCGGCCCATCCGGTCAGACAATCTGCCGGCAAGCGGCGATACGATCAGCTGGGTCAGTGAAAATGCGGCTACCAGCAGCCCGACGACACTGCCCCCGATATGCAGCTCATTCATATAAGTCGGCAGAATCGGTACCACGAGCCCGATCCCCGTAAATGTTAAAAAGATACTGATCATCAGCATCAGCATTGCGCCGCGGTTTCTTAACAGCAAAGACATTGTGTTTCCCTCCGTATTGACAACCGTTATGTTTATTAAATATCTGCCTATTTTGTATATACCATTCGTATTTATAAAAAGTTTTATAACTACCATAAGACCGACCATCCGGTCTAATTAATGGCATAGAAAAGCTTATGCAAACTGTCCGTTAATCCGGCAGGTTGGGACTTGTCGCTCATCCGGCAATCCTTCAGGCCCGCATCCCCTGCAACAGCAGCCGTATGCCGTCCCGGTAATATTTCATTACCTCCGCCGGCCCCTCTGAGGGTGCCGTAATTTCTCTGACTCTGCCGATTCCCTCCAGCATACCACAGACAATCACCACATAATGCTCAAGGTTGCCGCTGACCAGATAGCCGGAGTCCATTCCCTCCTGCAGCAGATTACGGCAGGCCATAGCCCCGGCTTCATACAGCCGTGACAGCCGCTGGTAAATCTCCTCCGAATGGGTACGGGATCTTGCGTATTCCTCAAGTCCACCAATCAGCGGATTCTGAAAATCACCCGCGTAGTGCTCTCCAAGCGCATAAAAACGCTCCTCAATTCCTGTGATTCTGCCCCGGATCACATCCCATTCCGCAAGCCACTGCTCCGTATCCTCTTCGACGATGGACAGAAACAGCTCATCCTTACTTGGAAAATGATGATACAGGCTGCCTTTGCTCACTTTTGCAGCTATGCAGACTTCATTCATCGTAACCGCTGCGTATCCCTTTTGCACGAACAGGCTGGCTGCCCGCTGCACAATGCGTTTCTTCGTCTCTTCTCCATCCGAACGTCCTTTTATACCCGTAACCTCCTTTTAAACCGACCAACCGGTCTAATTATAGCACATGAGTTATGATGACTTCAAAATTGTTGTCGGAATCCCAGCCGTATATACTAAAAAGACGTACTGCCTACGCAATACGTCTTCCCTGTTTACACGAATATTGGTTCCTGTCCCGGTCTAGAAATCGATCAGGCCCAGACTGATTTGCAGCGAATCATCCACCTTTTTCATTGTATCATCATCAAGATGGGTGATCTTATCGGTTAAGCGTTGTTTGTCAATCGTTCGAACCTGCTCCAGCAAAATGACGGAATCCCGGTCAAAGCCGTGAGCAGCCGCATCAATCTCCACATGCGTCGGCAGCTTGGCCTTCTGGATCTGGGCGGTGATAGCCGCCACAATAACCGTCGGGCTGAAACGGTTGCCAATATCGTTCTGTATGACCAGTACCGGCCTTACTCCGCCTTGTTCAGAACCTACAACCGGCGAAAGGTCGGCAAAAAAAACGTCGCCGCGTTTAACGATCAATATCTACACCCCGCTTACTAAGCGGCCAAGAGTACTGTCTGCATCTTCCTCTGCGAGAAACGCCTCGCTTGCCATTGTCAAATTAATCTTAGCCATCTCCATGTATCCCCGCTGCATGGACTCCCGGATTGTACGCTTTCTGCGTTCCGTTAGATACAGCTTCATGGCCTGCCTGATCAATTCACTCCGGTTAGAGTTCTCCAATTGGGCTATCCCATCCACTTCCTGCAAAAGATGATCAGGCAAACTGATCATAATTCTTTTGGTGTTCTGCAAATTGGCCAACTTCTCTTCCACCCCCACAAGCCTTCTGCCCTTGTGTTCCAGTGTTACAATATACAAGGAATTTTATACAAGGAATATATGCAGATAGTATATCAAGTATGCTGCATCCCATTATAAACTAGAAATGGCGGTACGTATAGACTATATGTCACACTCGCCTATACGATAATCCTTTGTATTCTTTTCCTGTATAAGATAACCTGTCACAAAATTAGGACTTCAGCAGTGGATTCACCAGGTTGGGGGCCGCACCTTCACGTATATATACGCGCGGTACACGGTGAGCCAGCATACAGATGACTTCGTAGTTAATGGTGCCTAAATGGAGCGCCAGTTCATCCGCCGTAATAGAGGCGTTGCCCTGGCGGCCGATGAGTACAACCTCTTCGCCAGCTTGGATTTGTTCCGCTTCTCCAGCGAAAGATTTGAGCGTTACCATACACTGGTCCATGCAGATTGTTCCGACGACCGGAGCGCGGCGTCCGCGTATTAGCACCTCCGCCTTGCCTGTCAGCATGCGGGAATATCCGTCTGCGTACCCCACCGGGAGCGTTGCAATAACCTCTTCGCTGTCCGTGAAGTAGCGGGTGCCGTAGCTGATGCCATAGCCTGGCGGCAATGTCTTGATATATACCGCCTGTGTCTTCAGCGTCATTACCGGGTGTAAAGCCACGCGCTCGTGGTTCACCTCTGTTGAGGGATAAAATCCGTACAAGCTTATGCCCACACGCACCATGTTACTGGATAGGAAAGGTGTATCAATGGCCGTAGCGCTATTGCCCGTATGTATGATCGGGATTTGTATTTCCTTGTCCCGAAGCGTTTCCGCCACGCTCATGAACCGCCGGTACTGCAACAGTGTATAGCTTTTGTCTTCTTCGTCTGCTTTGGCAAAATGAGTAAACATGCCCTCCAGCTCCGCCTGCGCTGTCCGGTGCACTTCTTCGATGAATGCGGGCGCATCGGCCGGCAGAAGCCCCAGCCTTCCCATCCCGCTGTCAATCTTGATGTGTACCTTCAGCCGGTGCTCCGGATCTTCAGGAAGCTGTCTTATCGCCTCCAGTACCTCCGGCGTGAATAATGTTACGGTCACCTTGTTCTCCCAGGCAACGGCTATGCCTTCCGGTGAGGTATAGCCCAGCACCAGGATAGGAAGTAGTATTCCCGCCTGACGCAGCTCCAATGCCTCATCCAAAAAAGCCACACTAACATAGTCCGCTCCAAGCCGTTCAAGCTCCCGCGATACTTCCACTGCCCCATGGCCATACGCATTTCCTTTGACGCATCCCATAAATTTTGTTTCCGCCGGCAGAGTCGCCCGGAAAGCATCATAATTGGCACGCAGATCATCCAGATTTATCTCGGCAACTGTAGGTCGATAGCTTGCTTGCACTTCAAGGTCACCTTCTTAATTGTAGTAAAACACCGTCACGGATAACCGCAGCGTTTGTAGTCTTACTGCCAATGGTAATCTTAGCGAAGGATGCTGTCAATGTGAGCATGGCTATCTTTTTGCTGATTGTCCAGAGGTCCCGTCATCATCAGTCCAAAGTACAAAAAAGCGGATACGGCTTGTAGAGGATTGGCTCCCACAATGCACTGTATCCGCCTACTGAATATTACTTACCCGATTGTCCCTGCATAGAAGCGGCAATCTGCATCATTTCGTCAAGCGGCAGATTCGCGCTGGTAATCCGGAATTCCACGCCGTCATCCATCCAGGTGAGCGTCTGCTGCTCATCGCCCGTAAGCGCTCCTGCAGTGAATCCGAGATCGACCAGCGTTGCCGGAGCCAGCGATACGGCGCGGTCCAGCGGACGGGCTTCCATAATCGTATACTGGTAATCCCCTTCATAACGGATGAGCACCGCATGGTCTTTATTTCCTTCGATTTTGTGGTAGTCCTTGAAGGTTACACCTGCCGGTATGTATTCCGGCTCAATAACCCCGAAATCTCCCGGCTCAGCTGTTACCTGCTCCGCGTTTTCTTCCCCGGCCGGCGCTGCTACCGGATCGCCGTTTTCGTCAACCTCGGCCACTGTGCTTTGGGAAGGGGTGCCGGTTGCCATATTCTTTTGCATATCAAAAGAATCCTTGGTGAATTCCGGATCAAACTTGAAGCTGTCGAACTTCACGTCCACCACGACCTTGGCTTCGGAATCGGAGACCTGCACCTGCTTGGGCTCGTAGGTTTTTTTGGCCAGCCAGATCTTCTGCCGCACGAGTGCGCTGCTCTGGTAGTTCGCCGCCACCTCGAATACGTAGTTGTCACCTTCTTCGGTCAGCTGGCGGTTGTTGTCGGCAGTAATGCCGCGCAGCAGTGTCTGGTACAGATACACCTGACCCTGATTGTCCGGCCAGTCGCTCTGGAAGCGGAAGCTCTTGCCGAGGCTTGGGGTGAGCACGAATACTCCTTCATCGTTACGCAGCACGATCTGCGTTACATCCTTCTGAACATTGGAGAGGCTGATCCGGTAATAAGAAGGGTTCTTATACCATACCTCCACCTTATACTCCTGCGGCTGCTCGCCGGTATAGAGGGTCATCGTGCCCGACCCCTGATAGGCCCCCTGCTTGCTCTCCAGCTTGTCAGACACAGCATTCAAATCCTTCACCACGGAAGCGGCATCCTTCTTCCCGCAACCCGCGAGCACCAGGGCCACGCTCATAATGATCGCGAGTACCCATGTTATCCGGCGCATGACATCATCCCCTTAACCTGTTTTGAAAAGCATTGATTAGTACATGTCTATGAGGGACCCCACCTCAATATGCAGACGGGCATGACAAGCCGGAAGGATAATCGCGGGCGGCCCGCGGCCGCACCAAAAAGCCCATGCAGGTGTAGGGCTTTCGGGTCTGATTCACTTTGATTGAAATGGAAAGTTTTTTCATTAAAAATTTAGCTATTTACAGCCGATAATGTAACGTACCTATTTACAGGGTACAAGAAGCTAAAGGAGAATGAACATTATGGGGAAAATCAAAAAAATATCTAATACAATAAGCAATATCTCTCTGAAGGTTAAGCTTCCTATTTTATTAAGCCTGCTAGTTGCTGTAGTCCTCTTGGCAACATCCGTAACCGTTTATTTTGTCTCCTCGGATCTGTTGCTCCGGAAGAGCAAAGATGAGATACACGCAAACGGGGACCGCATAGGTGAAGGGCTGTGGACTTCAATGCAGCTGCAGGAGCAGACCTCTTATGTAATTTCAGTGCACGATACCTTCAAACAGCTATTGGATCTTAGGACACAAGGAACTCTATCGGAGCAAGAGTTTTTTTCTTCAAAAAATCCCTACTATGAAAAAGCAAATGGTATTCTTCAGGAAAGCATGAACGACAGCAGCAGCATTAGCTCCTTACTTGTTTTGGATTCTAAAGGAACTATTCTTGCAGGAACAAACACAGACAACATAGGGCAGTCCCGTGCAGACCGTGAATATTTCATAGAAGCCTTCAAGGGTCAATCTTTTATCAGCGATGCCATCCAATCCAAAAGCAGTGATAAATTATTACTTGCATTCTCCCAGCCGATCAAAGATTTGGAAGACAAGGTTATTGGCGTCTTGGCCATGACCGTAGACAGCAGCTTCTTCCTGGATAAACTGGGCAACATACAAATTAATGGCCAAGGTACAATAGAAATTTTGAGCCGGAGTGGCATTATCCTATACAACTCAACCGACCCTACCCGGATCGGACAAAGTCTTGGAGGCACCCCAGAGATGGATAATTTGCTGGCGATCAGGGCAACGGATAAGCTGATTACGCAGTCCGTCGAATTGGCGAGCGAATACCTGAGAATCAACAAAATTCCAAAGGCCGATCTTACCGTTTCCGTTATCGATTCCTACGCCGATATTAAACGTCCGATTCAGGATATGTTGATGAAAATCCTCATTGTTACGGTTGTCGCCCTGCTTGTCGCCATTGGTTTCGGTATGCTGTTGTCCCGCTCTATTACCAAGCCTGTTACCAAGCTGACCTCACTGTTCCAAACATTGGCTAACGGAGATTTGACTATAAGTGCCGATGGGCGCTATAAAAGTGAGTTCAAGGATTTGGCTGACAGCTTTAATACCATGGTCCGGCAAAATAAGGAGCTCATCACCAATATGAATCATTCGATCTCCGTGCTTAACACAAGCACCAATGAACTGGAGAAGACTTCTAAACAGACTGCCCGCTCCATCAATGAAACCTCGGTAACCTCCACGGGTATTGCCCAGGCGATGGAACTGCAGTCCAATGATACTGAGCATATCGTCGATAAGTTCTATGGATTCAGTGAGAAGTTTGCTGCGATCAACGATAATGCACAATCCGTCAGACAAAGAGCTGAGGAAATCATTGAGGTCTTCCATACAAGCAATCAGGTCGTTGATGGTTTAATTCAGATCAGTGACAAGAATGAACAAGAGGTCCAGAAAATCTCGGCGATCACAGTAAAGCTTCAGGAAAGCTCCAACAGCATAAGCAATATAACCGGAGCAATCAATCAAATCGCCGCTCAAACGAATCTGCTTGCACTGAACGCATCGATCGAAGCCGCGAGAGCCGGGGAACACGGCAGAGGTTTTGCAGTAGTGGCCTCCGAGATCCGGAAGCTCGCTGAACAGAGCACGAAGCAATCGAATGAAATCTATGAAATCATTCAACAAAATCTTGACTTTGTCGCAGAAAATAATGATAGCGTAGTAGTAATTAATAACATCACCGCCCAGCAGGATGAGCTCGTTGGAAGAACCCAGGAAGCATTCCAGACCATTCTGGACAAAATCACGGACATCACGGATCAAATTAAATCGATGGCCGACGATATTGCTCATATGCAAAAAGACAAGGACGACGTTCTCGATTCGGCTCAAAGCCTCTCGGTAACCGGTGAAGAGGTTTCTGCTTCGGTGGAGGAAGTTACCGCTACCATGGTGGAACAATCCTCCACCATTGAACAACTGGCTGAGATGGTAGAAACCATTGATCAGCTCACTAAAAATCTGGCAGAATCAGCCTCTAAATTCCGCGTCGGGTAAGTGTCCCATTCTCTGAAACCCAGGTCATTATTAGAACTTGGGTTTCTTCTGCGTTCTATGCTGAATGGGCTGTTATCATTAGGCATCATTCTTACCGCAGGACATTTCTTGCTGCTTCAGGACAATAAAGTTATAATCTCTATATATTTTAGAGATTGAAATCGTTATGGAGTGTGTCTGCCGATGAGCACGGAGCAACAAAAATCACAGGCTATTCTTAGCCTTATGGATACAATGGCTGCCGTTCAGCATAAATCACAGGTATTCATTGAACGCATCAATAAAAATGAAACCTTGAGCCAGAATCAGCTCATGCTGCTGTTTCAGCTGCAGCTTGCCGGAAGCCTGAAGATAACGGAAATTGCCGAAAGATTCGTTGTCACACCGGGCGCCGCCTCCTCCATGTGCGACAAGCTGGAAGAGGCTGGCCTGATTCAGCGGGTCCGCACGAATGAAGACCGCAGGGTGGTCAACATCGAAATTACCGGTGAAGGAACCCGGCGGATTCTGCAGCTGTTCGACAGGTTTGAGACTGCCGAGCTGCACAAGTTTACAGATACTTTGCACCAGATCAACAGCCTGATGAATGAAATTACCAGCTAAAAAGCTCCGCCCCGCACTGCCTCTGTCAATGAGGCGGTGTTTTTTTGTATCCAGAAGCAGATTTTATTTTATTGACTATATATTATAACGAGTATATATTTTAATTATTAAAATAAATTTGGATAAAGGTGATCACTACATGCTTAGTCCAGCCACCAAACAGGCCGCACCAGATATGCCTCCTTTTAAGGTAAGAGGTGCCCTCACCCGGCCCGAAGATTTGATTGCGTCCTCGGTTGATGTGTTCGGCCAGCTTAAAGTGTCAGGAACAGTGACTGCAGGCCGGCTTAAGGTGTCGGGAGAATGCCGGATTGCCGGGCATTGTCTGGCGGAACAGGTCGACAGCTTCGGAAGCCTGAGGGTACATAGCCTGGAGGCAGAGCATGTCCGTTCCAGCGGATACCTGTCGGCAGAAGAGGTTACAGCCGTAACCTTTCTGGCAAAAGGAGCGGTAGAGCTTAACCGGCTCACCGCCTCAGAGTCGGTTATCATCCGCCTGAGCGCCCGCAGCAGAATAAATCAGCTTAAAACTGAGGGTTCCTTGACTGTAAGCAGCATTTTGCCTGGCCTCTCCTTTTTCACAAAACCTTTTTACAGATTGAACTGCCGCCTGCTTGAAGGCCATTCACTTCACATTGAGCATACGACAGCTGAAAGGGTCTGCGGTAACAGGATTATCATTGGTCCAGGCTGCCAGATTGAGGAAGTCCGTTATACGGAAAGCCTGCATATCGACAAAGCTTCCACGGTAAACAAAATAACAAAAATTAACGTCCAGGAGGAACACCGGAATGAATAACACCACTGTATTCCGCAAAAATGCTGCGTCCCTTGCCGGTAAAATCTTTGCCAGCCTGTTTATGATTCCAATCCTTGGTGTATGGACGGCTGGCAGCGCCGTTTGTTCAATCATCGCGTTAATAGCGGCTGTACTCGGATTATTCGGCTGGAAGGGGATTTCACTGACCCTCTATCCCGGTTATGATCTGCCGCAGATCCTCAGTTTTCCGTTAGGGCTTGGGCTCGCTCTGCTGCTGTATGCTTCATTCGTATACACAAGACGTTTCCTCCGGCGCTGCCTGCACTTTATCAAAGCCTGAACAGCCTCCGGTTAACGGAGTGATTCGGCGATCTTCAGCACCTCGTCCCGGTCCAGCCCGTGAGTTACAATATTGTACAACACGCCATCGGCTTCCCAATCCAGATTTCGGTCATCCATCATTACAGCGTCAACACCGTTAATCTTTACCGGTTCCACTTTACCGCTGAATGAAATTTCGTAGGCCGTTTCCTTGTCGGAATAACGGAAATGCATTTTGAGGTCCTGCCCTTCATGCTCACTGCTAAAGAACAGATCCAGATACTTGCCGTTAACGCCTTCCTCCGACTTGTAGAATTCCCCACGGTCAAAAGCAAATCCCTCCGGCAGATACTCCGGCAGCTTAACCTTGAACATCGCGTATTTGTCCAGCTCCGCCCGGCTCTTCACGGCCACTATACGCTCAGCAGCTTCCTTATCACGCTGCTCCTGTTCACTTTTGGTAATCAGCTTGTCCCCGTCAAAATTAACGATCTGTTCTCCGGCGGCGTTATAAATTTCGTTAACCTTTTTGGAATCAGAAGTGATAACATTCCCGTCCTTATCGAACAGCTTTCCCTCCCATTCTTTTGGAAAATCCGGGATCTGCGCAGTATCCATTTCATGGGCAATAATGTTGCCGAGGTTGATGCTCTGAAGTACTCTGCCCACTAAGTCCTGGGCAAAGGACGGCTTGACGAAGCTGACGCTCAGCGCACCGGCTACCAGCAGGGATGCCATAATCATGGCCGGGCGTTTCCACCCTGTTTTTTTTATTTTCATAGGTTTTGCCTCCTGTTTAAGATAGATACGATTCTGTATCTTGGCAAGCACTGCCGCCTTATGAGCCTTGCTGTAATCCTGTCCGGCCAGCGCCCGGCCCAGCTCAAGCAGCTCAAGTGATTCCGCCGTTCCACTCCAGTTTGCAGTATTTTTCAGATACACGCCGTCATCAACAGCCTTTGCAAACTCCTGCATATTGTCTTTTTTCACAGCTGCTCCACGCTCCCTATTTCAGCTTTCAGCTTTTTCATGCTCCGGTACAGGATCACGCCGACGTTGCTCTCGGATATGCCGGTGAGGCTGGCGATCTCTGTGTTTTTCAGATCCGCCCCGAATTTAAGCGCCACAATATTCCGTTCCTTGGCCGTCAGAGTATCCAGTGCCATGCCCAGCCGGTTGTTGCGTTCCCCTTCCAGCAGCTGCTCGTCCGGTGTTTTTTTGCCTGATACCAGCTCACGGACCGCCTCCAGCGGAAACAACAGATTTCTCTTCCGGCTGCGGTAATAATCGTTCACGACATTTCTGGCGATGGCGAACAGCCACACCTCAAAGGGTGCTTTTTCCGGGGAGTAGCTGTGCAGCTTGGACCATGTTTTTTCAAAAACCTGACTGGTCAGGTCCTCCGCCGTATAACGGCAGCTGACGCGGTAAGCGGTATAGTTGAATATCCTCGAATAATAGTCTTCAAAAATGGAAGTGAACACCCTGTCCGTATCTGCACTAACAGCTGCAGCAGCGGGGTCTTCATCCTTCACTTTCCTGTGCCAAAACGATTGCAGCAATGCGCGCTCTTGCATCTCTCTCAAGCTCTCCTTTCTTACGCAAATTCACCGGGCCAAGTGATTTACCCCAGCTAATACGCGGACAATGGGATTTCATTACAAGCCCTGCAAAAATTCCGTCCGGATGAGCCATTCATCTCCAGTATCCCTTACTGCCGGACCGTTTGTATGCGGATTATGTTGCACTGTTACCGGTACAGCAAAAAGCCGCCCGCCGGGCCGGCAAAATCCGGCCTGATGAGCAGCTCTCCATGTCTGTGCAAGGTTCGTAAAAAAATCGTCTTACGCCTGTTTCTTCTCGGTCAGGTAATACACAAAAGCCAGTGCAGGCACCGCTATCCCGATCAGCGAGGTCAATTCCCAGCCTACGCAGGCATATGCCCAGCCTCCCAGGGATGAGCCAATCGCTCCGCCAATGAAGAAGATAGCCATGAACAGTCCGTTCAGGCGCCCCCTGGCTTCATTGCCCAGGGAATAAATCGCCCGCTGGCCCAGCACCAGATTCCCCGACACGCCCATATCGAGCAGGATGGCAGCGGCAACGAGCAGACCGAGCGCGACTGCCGAATCACTGCGGAACAGGTAAGCGATCAGAAAGGCACCGCCGGCAAGCAGAAAAGCGAATCCGGTCAGCGGACGGGTCCACCCCTTGTCAGCCAGTCTTCCGGCAATCGGTGAAGCGACAGCTCCGGCAACACCGGCCAGGGCAAACAAGGCAATACCCTGCTGGGACAGGTGATACGTATCAGCCAGCCGCAGTGAAACGGTCGTCCAGAACAGGCTGAACGTTCCGAACAGGCTGGCCTGATAGATTGCCCGGCGGCGCAGCACAGGTGTGTTCATCAGCAGCGTTCCCAGGGAGCGGATCAGCCCGCCGTAGTTCATAGCCGGAACCGGCTGGCGCTGCGGCAGCACTCTGGACAGCAGAAGAGTAAGCAGGGCAATAATAACAGCTGAAATGGCATAAATGGCGTGCCAGCCCCAGAGTCCCGAGACGAAGCTGGCCAGCGGACGGGCGAACATGATGCCGAGCAGCAGCCCGCTCATAACATTACCTACTACCCGGCCCCGGTGTTCTTCAGCAGCGAGGAACGAAGCGTAGGGTACCAGAATCTGAGCGGCTACAGAACCAAGGCCGATGAACAGGGAAGCGCCCAGGAACAGCCCCGCATTCGGAGCCAGTGTGGCCGCAACAAGGGCCGCGACGACAACAAGGAGCGAGATCACGGTCAGGCGGCGGTTCTCGATAATATCACTGAGCGGAACGACGAACAACAGTCCGATTACATAACCGATCTGTGTCAGAGTGA
This sequence comes from Paenibacillus sp. PastM-3, assembly GCF_029893965.1. GTDB lineage: Bacteria > Bacillota > Bacilli > Paenibacillales > Paenibacillaceae > Paenibacillus_AQ. The sequence goes on along the minus strand of NZ_JARXXP010000008.1, from coordinate 94,502 downwards.
CAATCAGCCCCGCTGCTCCGGAGGACAGGTGTGTTGCTGCGGCGATCGGTCCGACCAGCGTCTGGGCATAATACAGATTGGCAACAATAAGTCCGCAGGAAGCTGCCAGCAGAAATGTAATCCAGCCGGGCATTGCTGCGCTCTCCGCAGCCTTCTTCGCTCCGGTTACCCCGTTGATTTGACTTACCTGATTCATATGAACTCAACCCTTCGCCTTTAAATACTGAACGTTTAGTTTATTAATTATGGCTATATAATATACTGAACGTACAGTTTTGTAAATAGGTAAATGCAATATTTTCGCCTCCGCCATAAATCTGCTGCTTCACCTTTGGGATTGGCTATTTTCTCCGGATGTTTTGTATAATGAACGTATAGTTTAGTTTTGTGCCGAATGCTGTACTTGGGCTGATTATGTATCAGGAGGTCAATTTGATGGATAAAAAAAGAGGACGCCCGCGCAATAACGAAGCAGAGGCTGCGATTCTGGCTGCATCCTACGAGCTGCTGCTGGAAACAGGCTTTGAAGCAGTGACGGTGGATAAAATTGCCGAGCGGGCCAAAGTAAGCAAGGCCACCATTTATAAATGGTGGCCTAACAAAGCAGCGGTAGTAATGGACGGCTATCTCTCTGCAGCCACGGCACGCCTTCCGGTGCCTGACACGGGATCCGTAAGAGAGGATATTGAGATCCATGCCACAAACCTGGCAGTCTTTTTGCGCAGCCGGGAGGGCATGGTCATTACCGGGCTGATCGGCGAAGGGCAATCCGATGCCGGACTGGCCGAAGCTTACCGGACCCGCTTTTTTGCCCCGCGGCGGCAGGAAGCCCGCGAGCTGCTGGAACGCGGAGTAATGCGGGGTGAGCTGAAGCCGGGTCTGGATATCAGCTGCAGTATTGATCTGTTGTATGGGCCGATTTTTTACAGGCTGCTGATTACAGGCGATGTGCTGGACGAAGCTTATATCAAAACGATAACCGCCGCTGCCTTTGAGGGAATCAGACAGTAGCTGCAGCACACCTGTCAGAAGACATACCGGGCTATTCCTTCCCCCCGGAATCCATTCTTGTATATGTATTGATCAATTCATCCAGCTTCATGGACTGTCTGATTACCCGCGGATGAAGTAGTCCGTAGGTCTGTTCCATCTGATTTAGCCTGGTTCTTTCGTACTCTATTTGCTTGCGCAGGATTTTGAGCTTGTCCATCTGCACTACCTCCCGTACATATTTTAGAGGTATATGTCAAATTATAGGACTGCTAGCTCAATGCATCATGTATAGATATTCAAAATTCCGTATATGTGCTATCCTGTCCGTTTGAGCTGTACAAGGAAAAGGCCTGCCGGGGAGAACACCGGAGGCCTTTTCACCTATTCAGGATCTTGGTTTAATCACGATTCCAAGCTGCTTCAAGTAGGGTCCGAGCTCCTCATACAGCCGGCTAAACCGGGCTGTTTCCTCTTCGCCCAGCCGGTCCGGATGAATACTTCCGTCGGAGTCGGTAATTTCCGCATTATACGCTTGCAGCTCGCTTATCAGCTGTCTGAAAGCTGTCAGCTCCGTGCCGCTGAAAACCTGCTCTCCCCGGGCCAGCTGTTCCTCCCAGAAGGTACCGTTGTCGAGGGGAGGTAATTTGCCGGAAGCAGACGGCTGTGCCTCCTTTTCTATTTTCCCGAAATACGGCTCAAGCTTTACAGTTAATTCCTGATACATCTCCTGCTCCGCAGGGCTCAGCTGCTCCGGATGAAGGTTCCCTTTGTCGTCGGCAATCCTCAGATTATAGCTCCCGATATCATGCAGCAGTGCCGTTAAGGCTGCAAAATCTTCTGTGCTCAGACTGTTTTTGGCCTGCTGCAGCTTGGCCTCAAGCCTGTCATAGCCTTCGAGTGTTCCGCCATTCTCCATAAAATGTTCCTGCGAGCCGTACACGGAATCCGTCAAATACGTATATCCGGCATAAGCCCCGGTTGGAATCAGTAAAGCGGCTGCCATTACTGTGGCTACAAGCCATTTTTTCATGCGTCTTCCCCCTTGTTCCGGAGTAATCCTGCTAAGGATTCTGTCCTTCAGCTCAGGTGGAGCGCTCCAGTCCCCGGCCTCCTCCCGGAGTGCCTGCCGCAGCTGCTGTTCAAGACTCATGTACATCCTCCACCCTTCTGATCTGGATTATGTCGGCCTGATGCTTCCGGCGCAGCTTCTGCAGTGCAGCATGGATTCGCGACTTAACAGTGCCCAGCGGTATTTCCAGAATCGCAGCGATTTCCTCCTGGGAATACTCCTGCAGATAGTGGAGGATAACAACCTGCTTCAGCTTGAACGGCAATTGATTCACCGCCATAAGCAGCTCGCGGTTCGAGATCATATCCACTACCTCTCCTGCAAAATCATGCTCCATCCGCTCGGATGCCTGCTCCGCCCGCCGGATCAGGCGGAAATACCTCCACCCCCTGCGGCGGTAAGCAAGGATCTGCCGCATCACCAGTCCCATCAGCCATGGTCTGAATTCGCGGGAATGATCATAACGGCCCAGCGAGCGATGCAGCTCCATATAAATTTCCTGCACGATATCCTCAGCATTTACCTGCTCGGAAACAAGGAAACGCACGGTTCTGTACACATCCCGTACCGTCGCTTCATACAGCTCACCGTAGGCTTGGGCGCTGCCGGCCAGCGTCCGCTCAATGAGCTGCGAGTATTCTATTGGATGCTCCATCCGTCATTCCCCCTTCAGGCTTACACTATGTATTGGCAGGCCGGGCAGATTTCGTTCGGTTTATTTTGGAGCAGCTATAAAAAACAGGTCTACAAGAAGATTCCTCTTGTAGACCTGTTCCGCTGCAGCGCTGTATTACAGCTTGATTCGTTCCAGTAAACCGAGCAGCTGCTGCTTCTCTTCCGGGTCAAACCCTTCATATACCGCCGCCAGCATTGCTGCCGACACTTTCTCAAATACCGGCCGCAATTCTCTGCCCTTAGCTGTGAGGGACAGGCGGAAGATCCGTCCGTCCGTCTGATCCTGCTCCCGCTTCACATATTCCAGCCGCACCAGCTTGTCCACCAGCGCTGTAATGGTAGACTTATCTTTATCAATCGAGCTGGATAACTGATTCATCGTAAGTTCTTCCCGGATGAACAGCTGATACAGAATATCTCCATGTGAGGGGGCAATGCCGTGAATATTATGCTTTTTGAGCTCCCGTTCAATAAACCTGTTGCCGCTCCGGTGAATACGGCCAATGACCGCCAATATTTTGTTCTCGTCCATAATTACATGTTAATTTTAGCCAAATACTGTGTCAAGCCCCTGCTCAATACATCATTTAAGGAGGTTTGCGCAAGCCTTTGATGTTTTGTTTTAAATATATTCAAATTTTAGTTTGATATAAAAATTATTTCGATAATTGTGATTTATATCACACTATATGTGAAAAAAATCACTTATTATAAAGCCATCGAAGATGATCATCCGATACCACACAGAGAAAACAATCATACTGTACCGGCAAAAAACAAAACATTAAGGAGTGGATATCATGTTTAACAACTGGTTCCGTACTAATAAAATCGCTATGCTGCTGCTGACTGTCGTTCGTATATATGTTGGTTATCAATGGCTTGAGGCCGGCTGGCACAAGCTGACCGGGGGCTTCGATGCTTCGGGCTTCCTGAAGGGTGCCATTGCCAAAAGCGTCGGGGAAGATGCTACCGTACAAGCCTGGTGGGGAAGCTTCCTCCAGCATGCCGCTCTGCCGAATGTGGATTTTTTCAATCTGCTGGTTCCTGCCGGTGAATTCCTGGTCGGTCTCGGACTGATTCTGGGTACCTTCACTACCTTCGCTGCCCTGATGGGGCTCGTTATGAATGCCGCCTACCTGCTCTCGGGCACTGTAAGCACGAATGTTCAGCTGCTGCTGATGGAGGTCATTATCATCGTATCGGCTGCGAATGCCGGTGCAATCGGCCTCGACCGCTGGGTACTGGGCTACCTGCGCAGCCTGTTCCACAAAAAAGACAACTCCGCCGCTTTACGGCCTGCAGCTGCTGCTCCCGGAATGAAGCGCTCCATATAAATGAATATTCTTCATGCTGCAATGCCCCGCAGACAAGGACAACGCTCCGGCGTCCTTCTGCGGGGCATTGCTTTTTTATTATTATCCCGATCAGATGTTCCATTCTTTGCCTGCGCCGCCAAAGCGTAACAACCTTGTCTTATCAATGTTAACAGAAAGTGACCTTCATACGTTCAATTTGCTTTATACTAGTAAGAGTTACTTTTACTAGATAAATGAATAGCCTATACAAATGGAGGATTTACTCATGAAAAGATGGATCGCCAGCGTAGCTGCCGCAATGCTGATTGCCGCATGCCCGTCGGCTCTTGATATAGATAAAACGTTTGCCGCTGCACCGCTTAAACTGATTGTTGACGGGGAAGCCGCACTTACCCCCTTGCATCCGTTTATTAACCAGAATATCGTATATGTTCCAGTCCGGGTACTTACTGAATTTTATCCTGCCAGACTGCAATGGGATAACCGCCAAAAGCTGTTGACGATTACCACAGAAAGCACCAGCACGATGGTCAAACCTGGCAGCCAGCTGGTGCTCTACTATGGCAGCTCGACTGCGCTTGAAGGCAAGGCTATTCTGCGGAACGGGCGTATGTATATTCCCGCATCTGCGCTGAATCTTATATCCGGAGCCGACTTCCGGCTGGATCAGGAGAAGAATTCGGTATCCATTATATCCGGCAGTGTAAGTACAACGGTGCGTACCCCTACTGAAGCGCTTGCTGCCGCGGAGGATCACCCCGAATTCAAAATTTATGCTGCCTTGAAGGACAAAACGGCTTATAAAGGCTATGTGCTTGAGGTAAACGGACGGAAACACAAATATGACTGGCAGACCTACCGGGATCTGAGTCATCCGCCCGAGCTCTATTATGCTGATGTCAATCAGGACGGGCTGCCCGAAGCCGTGGTTATTCTGACACTGGGCACAGGAACGGGAATTGTGGAGCAGGAAATCCACGTCATTAATCCTCAGACCTGGCAGGAGCTTGCTGTACCTGAAGCCTGGGAGGCTGCCAGTCAGCTTGTATCCTCCAGCATTACTGCAGACGGGAAGGATATGCTAGTTTCACTGAAGCTTGGCGGCGCACTTCCTGCGCAGGTGGAACTGCGGCTGCCGGACCGCAGCGATGATCCGAATATCGGCGGAGCAGCAGGTATCGGTACAGTTACCTACTACAGAGTGGATAAAGGACGGCTCAAGGCTGAAGTGAACGTGACAACCGGCTTTCTGGAGAGCATCGGCAGTCTGGAGCTGATTTATAAACCGGCTGCTTCGGGGAAAGCACTGGAGCCGGAATCCGTCACCTTCCAGGCATACGATGAATATCCGGCAACGGTGAAAAAGCAGGCCGCCAATGATTGATGCCCATATTCATCTGGAGCAATATGACCCTGCTGTGCTGGAGCACATGCTGCCCGCCCTTCCAGGGCAAGGGGTTGACGGCTTAATCGCCGTCTCGATGAACCTGGATTCTTGTATGCGCACCATGGAGCTGGCCCGGAAGGCTCCCGGGCTGATTCAGCCGGCCTACGGCTATCATCCCGAGCAGCCGCTGCCCGATGAAGCAGAGCTGGCGGCGCTGCTCCGCTTTATGGAAGAACACGCCGCAGACTTGGCGGCCGTAGGTGAAATCGGCCTGCCTTATTACAGCCGGGCCGAAGCGCTGGAGCGCGGCGAGTCTTTTGCAGTGGAGCCTTATGTCCGGCTTCTGGACACCCTGCTTGGCCTTGCCGCGAGGCTCGGCAAGCCGGTGGTGCTGCATGCCGTCTATGAGGATGCACTGGCCGCCTGTGATCTGCTGGACAAGCATGGCATCCGCAATGCCCATTTTCACTGGTTCAAAGGGCCGGAGGAAGCCATCGCCCGGATGATTCAGCGCGGCTATTATATCTCCTTCACTCCGGATATCGTCTACGAGCCGGAGATTCAGGCCCTGGCCAGACGCTACCCGCCGGAGCTGGTGATGGCGGAAACCGACGGCCCTTGGCCGTTTGAGGGGCCTTTTGCCGGCCAGCCTACGCATCCGGCCATGATCCGCGATGTTGCTGCAGCCTGGGGCGCGCTGCACGGTTATTCGCCTGCACAGGCAGAAGCGCTGCTGAGTGCAAATACGGCGCGCTTTTACCGGCTGCATGAGGGTACGGGAAGCTTAGAATAGTTCGTCGTATTCTGCGGATTTTTCCGCACATTGCGAAGGGCTGTTTCCTGTTCCTACTCAGGCGAAATGCTGGACGGCAGCTCTGTTCCCCGGTGTCAGCTGGCAGTCACACTAATGATCCGCAAAGGAAATTTAGAGTGGCAGCGTCGCTATATGTACGTGGGAGTAATCCAATGTGCCGGAGGGGGCGGCGAATAGCTGTACTTCGTGCAGCTAAAACAGCTGGATTTGCCCATTGAAGCGGTTTAAGTATAGTTCATACAACTAAAAAAGCTCCATCCACGCAAAACGGCGGGAAATGGAGAATATAGCTGTACGGAATACATTTATATGTCTGAATCCGCTCAATAATCTACTTTTAGGTGTACAAAGTGCAGTTAAAGCAGCAGCATTGCTGTACCGGCCGGAGCATCGGCGAGGTTGAGCCCTGTGTCAGATGTTGTGTTTGCTCCTCTATACCATGTGTTGGCCTCCTTAATGTGCCAACAGCAGCCGGCGTGAGGAGCAGTGCGCAGCTTAACTCCGTCCCTATTTAACTCTGTATCCCTCTACCCCGCCTGCTCCATCCGCTCAGCCCCGGTCTCCCGCTTCTCCCGCCAGAGCACCCGGCCGAAGAGCAGGCCGGCCAATCCAAGAGCGGCCTGGATAAGGCCGAAGATCAGGAAGATCCGGCCCGGGCCGGCGACCTGCACCAGCAGGCCGCCGATCAGCGGGGCGATAATCAGCACGGCGCTGAGCACGGTGTTCTGGATGCCAAAGATGCGGCCGGTCATATGCGGCGGGGTTTCTTTTTGCAGCATATAGTTGAAGGCTACTGCGAACGCCCCGTTCCCGGCTCCCAGGATAAAACCGAGCAGCAGCACCCAGATAACCGGAGCTCCGGGCTGCAGCAGCCCGAGGCCGGCAACCGACACACCGATCAGCATATAGCCCATACCCAGCCGCCATGTATAGCTGACTGCGCTGCTCAATTTGCCCAATAGAAGGATGGTCAGCACCGCACCCACACCGGAAGCCGCGACCATCCAGCCCAGCACCGCTTCACCTGTCGGAGAATATACCCGGAACAGGCTGGTGAACTGAAAATCAATAACCTGGATAGCCAAAGCTCCGGCCAGCCCGTACAGCATCACATTTAGCAGGATGCGGCTGTTTAGCAGGAAGCCCCAGCCCTCCTTCCACATCGTCCGCAGCGGAACCTTCTCTTCCGTTGCTTCCTGTGCAGGCTCTGCCTGTGCATCAATATTACGCACTGACAGCAGCAGCAGATAAGAGCAGCCGCGCAGTATCCCGTTTAGCACGATACACCACTGTGGTGTAAGGAAGGTGAGCGCGAGGCCGCCGAGCAGCGGGCCGGCGATTTTGGAGCCCTGGTTCACCAGCCCGTTCAACGAGGAGGCCTGCAGCAGCTGATCTTCTCTGACAATGCTGCGGGTCAGCGACTGCTGGGCAGGCACATTGACCGTTGAAATGGCAGACCGCAGGGACAGCAGCGGCAGCAGCCAGAACATATTCGGGGCAAGTAACAGCACCAGCGTCAGCACAGCGGTAAGCAGGTCGCAGACCCGCATCAGCTTCAGCTTATTCAGCCGGTCGGCGGCAACCCCGGCCACGGAGCCGAGCAGAATACTGGGCAGCGCAATAGCTACCGGAATCATAGCGAGCATCAGCGGACTGACCTGCCAGCGGTACCCGACCAGCACCTGAATCGCCAGAGAATCGAACCAGTCGCCAAAGCTGGCGGTGGCAAAGGCGCTGTATACGCGCACGTAGACTTTGTTATGCAGCAGGCTCGTTCCCTGCTTGGATGTAGCTTCCATCAGACATTCCTCCAGGTACATATATGGTCTCGATGAACCAGTCATCTTATGACCTAAATGTAGCTGAGAATTGTCAGAGCATTATCAGAGGGATTTCAGAGATCAGGGATCAGGCCTTCAGCACCCGCATCAGCAGATCCTCCAAAAGCTGCTCAAAGCCGCTAAGTCTGCTATTCTCCATCACTTCAATAAACCTGCGTTCATATTTACGGTGCAGCGGATGTGGCGGCAAATACAGACGGCAGTAATGATAAATCCGGTAAAAGCCGTACAGGCTAAGCGGAACGAACCCCGAGCGCTCCAGCACCTCAATTCCTTCATCCAGCAGCTGCTCGGCTTCAGCCATTTGATTTTCCCGCAGCTGCCAGAGCCCTTTTACAATTTTGTAGCCGCCGGTTTCTCTTAAAAAGGGCTTCTCCTGCAAAATCTGCACTATAGCTTCATCCAGCCGCCTAAGCACATCATTTCCTGACCCTGCAGCCAGGTGCGCAAACAGCTCGGTAATCATGGTTACCGGCATAAAGTTTTCATAGCCCCGCTCCGAGATTGCCTGATAGGACCGGGGAAGGCACGCTAAGGCCCGCTCCGGTACACCCGACAGGATGAACAAATCGAGAATCGTCAGAATATTCAGCTCCAGCTGGTCCCGCTCATGCATCACCTGAGCATCAATCACCCGCTCACATACGGCAAGCTTCTTTTGGGGATCTCCGGTGAACATATAGAATACAAACAAATGAAACAGCCGATCCTTCAGCGGAACCTCCTCTGTATGGATAAGCCAGTCCAGATCCCCCTGCACAAAATGGATGGTTACGGCAACCTGCGGATCCAGCGCGTAACCGAGTGTGTCTTTCTGGCCAGCCAGGCTGAGCATAGATTTGCCCTGTCCGTAAACATGGAATTTACTGAAAACCTCGCGCATCGCATCACGCAGTTCAGGATCATAGGTTGTCGGATTCACCAGCGGGACAGATACCTGTTCCGGGAGAGACAAGCTATAACCGGAGCCGCGTACGGTTTGGAGCGCCAGTCCGCTGAATGGGCGTAATTTTTTGCGCAGACGGTATATATGATCATCTACGGTCCGCTCCACCGGATACTCCAGCGGCCAGACCTTATCCAGCAGCTGTCCGCGTGTAAAGGTACGCCCCTTATTCCTGTACATAAATTCCAGCAGCGCAAATTCCTTGGGCAGCAGCTGGATCGCCGTTTCTCCGGCCGCCACAGTAAAATTGCTGCCATCTAATTTCAGTTGCATCGCAAGTTCCTCTTTTCCACGGATGAATCCATGGATGTATTATATCAGCCGGACTTCCGCCCGCTCCAGCCCTAACGTCATACAATAAGCAGAATCCCGTCTAACGGGTCAAAAAAAAGAGCAAATCCGCATTCAGCCTGCAGATTCACTCTTTCCTTGCTTTTAGCCCGCCATATTGTTAAAGGTGTCCTGCTCGGAAAAGACCGAGATATGATCCACGGTGCCTGTTGCTTCCGGAATAATAAATTTCAGCTGGTACTCCTTACCGGCCTGATAAATATAAATCTTGTCACTGCCGTTCACTGCCGTATCGTCCGGTTTGCCGAGTGTTTGCTCAATCTCCTTCAGCGTCAGCTGCTGCAGGTCAGCGGCACTGGACCGTACATCAAAAATCTTGCTGCCCTTGTTCCAGCCAAAGACAACATGTTTGGCTCCGTAGGTGGAATACATCCCTTTGCCGGCGGACTCCTTGGTGTCCGGCTCGCCCCATGCCGCCTCGACTTCATCGATCATCCCGCTGTGCGCAGCATATTCCACACCGGGAACCTTACCCTGCTTGGCCAGTTCCAGCAGCTCCTTCAGCCGGGCCGCACTGTCCTCTGCAGCAGCTCCGTTTCCGGCTGCTGTATCCGGCGCTGCCGTGGCTTCCGGCGGAGCGGATTGCTCAGCTGCCGCCGGCGAAGGGCTGGCAGTCGCAGCCGGCTGGGCAGAAGCGGACGCCTCAGCTACAGGGGCGTTTGTGGCCTCCGCGCTGTTTCCGGTGTTCCCGGAAGAACTACAGGCCGTAAGCCCGAGTGCGCTGGCCAGTATCATGATTCCTGTTATGGTTTTAAACGTTGTTGTCATGCTGTCATCTCCTTGGTTAGTTGAGCTGTCTTAATGCCATAGGTAATAGTTCTGACGCACGGGCCGTATTAAAGGTTGCAGTCTGCGGTTCGCAGAACCTCACAGCTTATCCGCCAGCAGGACTTATACGCCAGTACCTGATCTGGCCCATCGCCCTGCAATGCCTGCCTGGAAAGCTTCATCTTATTTTAGACAACCCTATCGGCGTTGAACTATTTAGCAGTTGAGTATATATTTTTCCGTTCATCTATGCAACCATATTGCTGCAGCCCGCATCTTATTAGTAAAGGGAGGGGAGCTTCGTCTGGATATTATAGAGAGAATCAAGGCCAGGGATGAGTCAGCTCTCCGCCAGCTAATGGATGAGTACGGGGATATGCTGCTCAGGACGGCTTGTCTGCTGCTTAGGGACCGGCAGTCTGCCGAGGAAGCCGTACAGGATACATTCATCCAGGCTTACGCCAAAATCAGCCAGCTTAAGGAGTCCTCCCGGCTCCGTTCCTGGCTGATTGCGATTGCGGTCAACCGGTGCCGGATGAAGCAGCGGACCTGGAGCTGGCGGAGTATTTTTCCGGCGGCAGAGAGCGGGCAGTGGGCAGAGGCTGCAGGCGAAGCGGCTGCAGGTGCGGAAGAGCTTTTTATGGCGGAGTGGCACAATGTAAAGCTGACGGATGCTATCGGGAGCCTGGACTATATCTACCGTGAAAGCCTAACCCTATATTATTTTCATGAAATGAGTGTACGGGAAATTGCCTCCCAGCTGAAGACCAGGGAGAACACGGTAAAATCGCGGCTTGCCCGCGGGCGGCAGCTGCTCAGGCTGATTTTGGAGAAGGAGGACATTGATAATGGATAACGGACGCGAAACAATCAGGCAACGGCTGGAAGAAGAGCTTGCTCATGTCACCTTCTCCGGCCATGGCCGGGTGCTGAAACAGACCCATCCGCCCACCTTCCGGGCACGTCTTGCCGCTCTGTGGAATAAGGAGCTGGAAATCCCGCTGGGGACGCTCGGTGCTGTGGCAGCAGTACTCACGACAGGAGTTCTGCTGTTCTATGCCCCGCAAATCACAACAAAGCAGCAGCAATCGATCCAGTCGCAGGAACGGCGGGAATTAATCGAAACCGGGGGTAACACCTATTGGAAAGATCTCTACGAGCAGGCGGTGAAGCAGTATGAAAATTAGAATCAAGGTTAAGCATCTGGTGCTTTTTCTGCTACTCCCCCTCACGCTGCTGGCGGTCTTAATGTTTACCCGGCCTACGACCGGGACTGATTTAAGTCCGGTACAGCAGGCTTCCGCAGACGCCCGGACCGTGCTGCTGCAGAAGCTTGCCGCCAGCAGCGGCAGTGCGCGGATGCAGCTTATCCGTGAGACGGTCATCGAGCCTGCCAATGTTTACCCGGCTTACTGGTTCAACGTATATGCAGGCGGGTCCATGAGTCAGGTCAACCAGATCGGGGAAGAGGAGGAAACCTCTCTGCTTCTTCCTGCAGACAGGATAAAGCTGCTGAAGGAGTATATTCAGGAAGGGCCAGCCGATTATTCGCTGCGGAATGCGGTTAAACAACTGGTCTACGAGTATGATGCGGCAGGAAACGCCGGCGATCAGGCAGACCAGGCTATTGCTGCTGCTACACAAAGAGTCAGCAGCAAATCTTCAACTGCCCGCGAGCTGACCCTGCTTCGGGCGGAGCGCGCGCTGAATGCCGGGCGGTTCATTCAGGCCGGGCAGCTGCTGGAGCAGGCAGAGTTCTCTGTCCAGTATAACGAATCAGAGCTGGACGCCAGAGCAGCCTGGCTGCAGGGGCGGCTGCTGTTCACACAAGGCAAAGGCCGCGAGGCGCTTACACTGGTGAACAGCGCCCTAGAGGAGTACCGTAAGATCTGGGCTGAACGGGATGCCGAGCTTACCCCCGCTGGCAGTAGTTCTCCGCAGAACGCCTCCTCTTCTGCCGGCTCCGGCGGCGTGGACAGTGGTGGCGTAGACGGCGGTGGCTCAGATGGCGGAAGCAAAGATACTGGCAACAATGCGGCTAAACAGGTGTATAGCACATCCTCCTCCACAGAGGAGCAGCTTGTCGCGCTTCAGACAGCGCTGCGGGAAGCTGTGAAGATGGGCTTTAATGCCCCTGCAACCTTATCCGGCATACTTACAAAAAGTGACGGAACCCCGGTAGCCCGGGCAGGTATATTCCTCCGCGCGGAAAGCGAGCTGTATCATAGTGTGCAGTCTGACATTGAGCCGTATCAGATCGTTACGGATGCCGAAGGGCGTTTCCAGTTCTCCGGCGTGATTCCCGGGTTCTATCAGATCCAGCTCGGCTTCAGTTTTGAGCAGATCGACGGCTGGACCTGGCCTGTGCAGTCGGACGACTGGATCGAGCTGAAGCCGGGGAGTGCGGTCACACATGACATCACGCTCCAGCCGCTGCTGGAGCTGCAATCACCTGTTAACTCACAGGTGCTGACCGGTGATGCAGTACAGTTCAAATGGGAGGCCGTTCCCGGAGCTGCCTATTACAATCTCTCAACAACAGTCGATGACAAAGGCAGCTTCTTCAGCAATGTCACCCGCCAGCGTATTACGTATAACCAGGTTGAAATACCGGTCACTGAGCTATACAACAGCGGAGGCTTCTCTACGAGCGGCTTCTCTACCGTAGAAGGCGGGGAAGGCTGGCAGTCGGTTTCCCCCGCCTCCCTGCTCGGCTTTGCCAATCCGGACAGTCGGTTCTCCTGGAGCATTGATGCTTACGATGCGCAAGGTCATGTTATTACCCGCAGCAATGGCTACCGGCTCAATGAGGAGACGGTAGGCAATCTGCCGTTCTTCTATTTGAAATCGCGGACGATGACCGCTGCGGATAAGCTCGTTGCAGACGGGAAGCTGGAGGAAGCGCTGGAAGCCTACCATAAGGATTATGCCGGGAATCCGCAGGATGACCATGCGCTCAAAATGCTAATTCATCTGCTGTTCGCCAAGCATTCCTATTCCCGGGATGCCGGAACCATGGATGAAGCGATGACCTTATTAGTCAAGCTGGTAGAGCTGCGTCCGGATGCCAATTTTGCCTTCAATCTGGCGGATTATTATCTGGACCGCTCCGACTGGAGCAGCTTTAACAAGTACCACGCGCTGTACCTGGAGCTGAGCGGTCACGAGTCGGACAGCTATGACCGTTTCCAGAACGGCGTTGCCCTGATGTACCAGGGCCGGCTGGACGAAGCCCGGCAGCAGCTGGCTCTGGCGATGGAGGCAGACCCGGGTCACCGCTTTATCGGCAGTTATCTCGCTGCCGAGTTGGCTGCGGGCCAGCCGCTGGAGTCCGTGCTGGAGCTGGCCAAACGTTATCCCCAGCACAGCTTCGGTCAGGGCGGCTACAGCTGGCCGCTGCTGATTATGGAGCTTCAGGCAGAACGTGCCGGAGCGCCTGCTGCCTTTGACAAGCTGCTGGCCGAAAAGCTGGATGCCTATATGAGCCGGCAAGATGAAGCCCTTGAGCAGTGGGCCGGCGAAGCCACGCCGACGGCGCTGAAAAGATTTATCAAGGCTGTACTGGGGGTTGGCTAAACGTACGCAGCCGGGAAGAACGGCAGCATAGCATGGCAACATAAAAAAGACGATCAACATCGGCAGTATGCTGTCTGTTGACCGTCTTTTTTAGATATTTCAAGGGCATTTTTGCCCTTCATTCTCACTCTAGCGTACACTTGCCCGCTTCATACGTAATCTTTTCAAGCACCATACCCCTCATCCAGCAGCGCACTCTGATTCACCACATAGGTTCCGGCCATCATATCGTGGAGCGCCCGGTTACGCATGCTAAATACAATAAACAGACAGTCAATGATGATGATCAGAGCCAGAAATCCTGTCAGGTCGCTGGCGAGCGGTGCCCAATTGGCATAAGCTTCAGGCAGCTTGGACAGAGTACCGTCCCCGGCAGCAACAATGACGGCCAGCAGGGTGTTGACCAGAAGGAAACTGTACCGGATGACCGCCTGCTTCAAGCTAGGGTACTTTCCCTGTTCATTTACAATTCTCGTCCGCAGAATCAGCCTGCCCGGAGTTCCGCCGTATTTGGCAACCAGCACGATGTTAAACAGTGAAATCAGGACCCACTGTATCCACAGTGGAATTCCCGAGTGGTACCGCTCAGCCGCCGAAACCGCCCAGCCGTTAATAAAATAGACGGGTAGCGCCAGAATCAGAAAATCCACAATGTTGATCAGCACTCTTTTCCAAAAGCCTGCGTAGTCACTCTCCGCCAAACGTTCCGTTATACTGTGCTCCATGAAGAACCTCCTTGCAGTCTGCTGGCTCACCCTTCACCATTGGTATTGCCAGTCACGCTTAACCGCTACTCAGTGCCGATAATCTCCTTCTCCACCTGCTTCGCCTCCTCCAGCGTATCCGCCGGACCGGCAATGTATCCATCCTGCTCGTTTACATCGCTCAGCATGACCCATATCTGATCCAGTGACATTGCACAACTACCATAACTGCTGCAAGACGTTGTGTGTTCATTATTCCTCCTGCAGACTGATTAGCTTATATTTACTGCTTCTGCACCTTAAACGTGAATGTCCAGGTTGCTGTATTGCCGGAGTAGCGTCCGCGGTTTTCCGTCACGGTCACCTTCACCGCTTTGGTTATCGGCTTGGTTACTTCGGATACTTTGATTGAGCTGACAGTCTCACCTTTATCCGGTATTTTATCCTGTTCCTCCACATAGCCCTTCAGCCCAATGCTCCCGGTTGCCTTCAAATCCAGGACAACCTGTGAGCCTTCGCTTATTTCCTTGTCGTTAACATAGCCTGCCGTGTACCATTCATTGCCGACATGATTGTTTTCGGTCAGTTCCATACTGACCAGTGTGACCTTTACTTTTACGTTTTTGGCCGCCGCTGAAGTGTACGCTGACGGTACCGCCAGACTGGACAAAAGCAGCAGTGCAGCCGCCAGCTTTGTTCCTTTATTCCACATGTGAGAGTGCTTCCCCCAATCCCTTCATGTATTTACCTAATATTTACTTCTCCGCAGCTGTCAGATTTCCTTTATCTTGCTCTGGATCGCCTGCTGTACCGCCAAAATCTCCTCCAGCAGCTCACGGTCCTCCGCCTCTGTTCCTGCAGCCTCTCTGCTCATCAGTCCGGCCAGCCGGAGCTGCAGCAACTGCATTTCACCCTCACGCGCCTGCTCCTCCGGGGTCAGCACCCGGCTGCGTTCCTTAGCATAATATTCCTCAAAAGTGCCGGAAAAGAACTGCGGTCTCTCCCCCCGTCCCAGCTTCAGCAGGCGGTTAGCGACTCTGCTATGCAGATAACGGTCATGCGAGACGATGACCAGTCCGCCGGGATAGGCGGCAAGCGCCTCTTCCACCCGCTCCCGGGTGTCGATATCCAGATAGTTGGTCGGTTCATCGAGTACCAGCAGATTGGCCTTGCCGAAATACAGCCGGAGAAAAGCGACCCGGCATTTCTCGCCCAGGCTGAGATCGCCGATTCGTTTAAAAACATCCTCCCGCGGGAACAGAAAGCAGCCGAGAATCGTCCGCGCCTCCGTCTGTGTCATGCCCGGCAGCTCCAGCAGGCTGTCCAGGATGGTCAGCTCCGGATTCAAATGCTCCAGCTCCTGGGCGAAATAGGCAATCTTCGTACGGGGATGCAGCCGCAGCCTGCCGCCTGTAGGCTGTGCGGCACCCGCAATCAGCTTCAGCAGCGAGGATTTGCCCGCACCGTTCGGACCGAGTACGGACAGCCGGTCTCCCCGGCGCAAAGTAAGATTAAAATGCTCCAGCAGCTGCGGACCGCCATCATAAGCAAGGCTAATGTCGTCCAGCGTCACCAGCGCGTCCCCCTGAAAACCCTCACCTTCCAGCTTCATATTCAGCTTGGGCGCTGCCTTCGGCAGCTCTACCCGGTTCTTCTCCAGCCGCTGCAGGCTGGCTTCCTTGGCATGAAGACGCGAGACGTTCTTCTTCGATTTGGACCGCAGGAAATCATTCTGCCCGGCGGCAGTATGGGCCTGCTGGAACCAGAGGGCATAGCGGCGGATGCTCTCCAGCAGCTTTTCTTTTTCCAGCTCCTGCTTTTTGTGCTGGCTCTCCAGCGTTTTGAGCTCCAGCTCCTTCTGTTCCCGGTACTGCGTATAAGCTCCGGGATACCGGCGGCAGCCTGCCGGGCTCAGCTCCAGCACACTTGTTGCAGTCCGGTCGATAAAAACGCGGTCATGGGACACATACAGCACCGTGCCGGGATAGGTCCGCACCCACTCCTCCAGCCAGGCCATTGTCTCCTCATCGAGATGGTTGGTCGGCTCATCCAGCACCAGCAGCTTGGGCTGCCGGGCGAGCAGCGCAGCCAGCTGAACCCGGGTCTTCTGTCCTCCGCTCAGCTGGTGGTAAGGCTGGCTCCACAGGGCCGGCTCCAGCTTCAGCTGCCGGAGACATTTTTCCGCCTTGGCTTCCCAGCTGTATCCGTCCAGCAGCATGTAGCTGTCGCAAGCTTCTCCGTATTCGTCTACAGCAGCCTTATCCGTTCCTCCTGTCTCCTCCAGCCTTATGGCCAGCTGCTCCATTCGGTGCTTAAGGCCCGCCAGCTGCTCCGATGCCGCCAGCACAAACTCAAGCACACTAGCGCTGGAATCCGCCTCCAGCTGCTGATCCAGCACTCCCCATTCCCCGCGCTCCAGTCCGTTGAAGACACTGCCCTCTTCAAAAGCAAGCCTGCCCAGCAGGCCCTGCAGCAGTGTTGTTTTGCCGGTGCCGTTGCGGCCGAACAGCAGGATCCGCTCGCCTTCAGCGATTTCAAACGATACCCCTTCAAATAAGGGGATGCCATCCCATTCTTTTTTTAAATTCTTCGCTTTCAATATAGTCATTGCAGTCATATAAATTCCTCCGCTTCCTTATTAGCTCCAAGGCTGGCTGCCGCATCCGTTACAGAAACAGCAGCAAAAAACCGCAGCCAGCAGGCTGCGGTACAGGAAACGTATGAAGGGAGCAGCGTACAGGAATGAAGCGGCAGGACAGACATCCCCCTGTAAATAGCTCAAGGCGCATCGTCAATCTTTTGCCAGCCAAATTTCTGTATCGCATGAGTCCCGGCAGACACACGTATCCCTGACCGTCCACCCTGAGTAGCAGGTGTCCCGTGGCATGCTTATGCACATCACAAGTAAATGGGTCATTGTATAGGAAACGTGTTAGTTATTCATCAGCCGGTGTCCTCCGTATTGTCCGAAATCAGTAATACTTATAATATAAACAATCTGCGCGGCAAAGATAAGGTTAAGAACGATTATAATTGTTTTTGCCGGGTAAGCCGGAGCAGTAGCAGATTCAATGTTAAAACCCGCTATACTACACTGTTTTCATCTGAGCTTCATCACCTGAGCGTTTATTACCTTTATAAACAAAATAAAGGGCAATCAGCATAAAGAGCATCGCTGCTAAACGCCTCCAATCTAGGGGCAGGACTAAACTATTAAACCACCCGAAGTTGTCAATAAAAATGCCAGTGACAAGCTGGCCGATAATCCCGGCAATGTTTGTTGCGATAACCCCTATCCGCGGCACAGCCATTACAGTCAACAATAAATACATTGTGCCCAAAAATGCAGCGCTTAGCTGCCACTTAGGTGCTTCAAATATCGCCGACAGATTCCCTTGTCCAAAAAAGACAATAACGACTGCAAGGAACAGCGTTCCGGTTACAAAGGTTAACAGTGTGGTTTCAAGGGTTCCGGCATTCCGGCTCAACGTACCATTGATGGAAGATTGGGCGCTTAATGTGATTCCGCCTAATAAAGTAAATAAAATGATGAGAATGATCAAGTTAGGGCCTCCTAGTTAATTAGAATGAGTGAAATCACCATTGAGATCAGGGCAAATATTTTTTCTTTATTGATTTTGGTCTTCATGCTGCCCAGCCAGCCAAAATGTTCAATAACCATACTCATGACCATTTGCCCGATTATGATAGCTGCCATCGTAAGGCCAACACCTGCAAACGGAACACTGATTACAATTGAAGTTAAATAGACAACCCCTAAAACCCCTCCGAGCATCGTCCATTTGGGCGCTTGAACTACATATGAAATTTTACCTTTACCGAAGAAAATCCAGAGTAACGCCATAATGATGGAGCCCATAAAGAAATTATAAAAACTGGTCTCCAGCTCACCGATGTGCTTTCCTAACTCACCGTATATGGCTCCTTCAAAACTGAGTGCCGCTCCTGCTAATAAAGCCAATACATACGCAAAATAACGTAACATTGTGGTGTTTCTCCCCTTTATATCTTTATAATTATATATCTAGAAATATCGATATATTAGGCTGAAGAAACAGAAATGGTTCACGCCCTTATATCTCTGTTTCAAAATAATCAGCAATCTGGCGAATGACTTCTTCGTTGCGCCGGTAATACGTCCATTGACCGTGACGGACAGATTCGAGTAGACCCGCTTTCTGCATCATATTCAGGTAGTGTGAAACCGTGGATTGGGAAGCATTCGCTTTTTCCTGGATATCCCCTACACATACTCCGCCTTTATAACTTACCTCCTTCGGCAAGTGAGCACCTTGTTTCGGAAAATGCTTCTCAGGTTCCTTCAACCACTGCAATATGTTTAGCCGGGTTTCGTTCGATAGAGCTTTGAAGACATCAATTGGTTTCATGAGGGTATTATAGATCGAAAAATCTCGATATGTCAACACAATCACAGCTCCCTGACAGAACACCGCAGATGCTCGGTTTGATCACAAAAATCATATCAATAATAGGAAAATGTCTACATTTTTTGAGCAATCCAGACGGTCCATCTGTCCTTCTCCTGAATCCTGCCGCTGCCTTCAGCCAGCTGTTCATGTATGTATTCAACTAAAGCATGGAGTTCAGGATCAGAGAGCTCATGCAGAATCGAACGGCCCGTCCGGTTCAGCAAATCCTGCTGCAGCTCGGGGAAGCTTCCAAAAATCTTTCGGGTCTCCCAAAAGCCGAAGCTTGCAACCCGCTGAAACCCTGTCTCTCGCAGTTGCAAAGCTACTTCCTCACCGGAATGCCTCCTCCTGCTCTCTAACTCTCTCAGCCGCGGAAACTTTTCAAAAAAATAGCCCCGGATATGCTCCGGACTCCCCGCCAGCAGACAATCCTCCGGCGTACGGTCCTGGATAATAAAGCGCCCTCCCGGCTTAAGTACACGATGCGCTTCCTTAAAGCAGGGTGCCAGTTCAGCAATATGATGAATCAGGGCCCGCTCCAGCAGCAGATCGCAGAATTGGCCGGGTAGACCCGTGTTCCAGGCACTGCCTTGCATAAAAGTAAGATTGGGCATTCCAGCGCAATATTCAGCCGCACCTTCAAGCATCTCCGCAGAAAAGTCCATCCCCGTTACATGCTCTGCTCCAGCCTGCGCCAGCACCTTCGAATAAATTCCCCCGCCGCAGCCAAGATCCAGAATCCGCTTTCCAGCGGGAGCGATATATGGGCTGATCCGTTCCAGCCATCCGGCTTCGGCATTCCTGGCAGTATAGGTCCGCTTATTGCTGCTGTCGTGAAAGTTGATAGGCATAGCAACCGCTCCTTAATCAAGCTTTTTAAACATCTCAATCCCTACAATCTTCCCCCGGTTGAAATATGTCATTACCTTGGACCCGCAGGGAGTGAAGCCGTGTTTACAGTAAAAAAGGAGCGCTCTGGTATTAATGTTATGGCAGTATAGTTTTAACGTTTGAATGTCATGCTCATTGCTGGCCTGTTGCATCATCGATTCCAGCAAAAAGGAGGCCACTCCCGATCCCCTGTATCCGGGTCTGACAACGACATTCCCCAGCCAGCAGGTATGCTGCTCCTCATCCTTATCGTATAGATTCGCGTAGGCCAGCGGCTGCCGCCGGTCTTCAGCCACAATTACCGTCGGGTTAAACCGCCCCTCCAGTACCTTCATAATCTGCTCCGGTGTCAGCGGATAGCTGAATTTTGGGCTGACACAGTAAAGTTCTTCTTCATCCCGGGGAAATGTACAAATGGTGTTTAAATCTTCAGCTTCAAGACGGCGGTATGTTAGCATGTCAGGCTCCTTTCTTAAACTGATTAATTCGGTGACCGTTCATTGAGATTGGTTTACATATATTTCTATATTGCAGTCATTGATCCTTCTGAGTAATATAAAAAAAACGGCTCCCGGATGGACCCCGGGAACCGTCTCTAAACTATAATACTCCGGCAGCATACTATGCTCCCATACCTCTGGAGGCTAAGCAAGCTCTGCACTCACTAAGCCGCGGATAAAGGTCTCCACATTCTTGGCCAAAAAAGTAACCTTACGGTTATTCGCCAGATCAACATAGACCACTTCCGGCTCCCCGTCATTGCCGGCAGGCCGATAGTCGAGCATGACAACCCCTTGATCGGCCGACGGCGCATCGCAGATGACCACGCCGAATTCAGGATAGTTCCATTTATCCATGACAGCCAGGCTGCCCTGCTCACCGCAAAGGGAGTATTTCTTGGTCCGGCCGATGCCACGGATGCCGGAGATCTCAATGTGATCCTTGCCTGCTTCAGCAGCCTGGTTGCCCAGCGGATATTGGGTATTACGGGGAATACCGCCGTTCTGCTGTTTCATCATGGCAATGTAGAAGGCCGGCAGCTTGAAGACCAGCTGTTCTTCCACCGATTCAAGCAGCCCGTCCGTAAGCGGCTCAGACACATAGTCCTCCTGCTCTTCTGTGCTGTCCGCCCAGAAATTAGCGCCATCGAACTTCGGCAGGGGACGCAAGCCGGTCGTTTTTTTGGCGGATGCTTCTGCTGCGGCTGCTTTGGCTGCTTTCTTAGCAGCTTTGCGCCGGCTGAGTGCCAGAAACTCCAGTGTATCCTCGTCTTCAGGATCGAGCCGGTCGGCCGTTTCAAATGCGCTTACAGCTTTGTCATACTGCTTCAGATAATAATAAGAAAACCCGACACGGTAATGCCAGAGCGGATCATCTTCGCCTTCCTCCTCAACGGACATCAACTGCTCCAGCGCCTCTTCGTAACGCTCAAGGTTAAGCAGCGCTCTGCCTAAATGGCTGACCAGCGTATAATCCCGGTCTTCCCCGGGTATTTCCAGCACCGCATCCACAATTTCCTCAAATTCGTCTTCTTCGTGCCATAATTCCAGCTGTTCCACAAGCTGCTCGCTCATTGTTTCAGGCCTCCCAGTTTCATAACGCATATACTGGTGAAAATTATACCATTTCTGCGGGGCTCTTCTCCACCAAGGGCATCACAGGAGTGATACAGGCATAATTTGCACAGCTTGGCACATTTATTTTGCAGCTAAATATAGTATGCTGTTCTAAAATGAATGAGAGGATGTCCGCAGTGCAGCAGAAGGATGTTGTAATCGGAATAGATGGCGGAGGGACACATACCCGGGTCATTGCCGCAGATATTCAAGGAAACATACTTGCCCACAGCATTAAAGGAAGCGCTTCAATTTACAGGGACTCTTCTGTTCAAATGAATGTACAATCCGCTATAGAGGACGTAATGAACCGTGGCAAGATTGAGGCCGGCCGGGTTGCCGGACTTGCCGCCGGCATTGCCGGCTATGATTCGCCGGAGGATCTGGAATGGATTACTCCGCTGACAGCGGTCCCGGGCTTAGCCTGTCCCAGATGGCATGTGAATGATGCGGTCATTGCCCACTACGGGGCACATCTTGCCCGGCCCGGCATTGTTGCCATCGCTGGCACCGGCTCGATTCTGATCGCAATCAATGAGGAAGGACGGTATCTGCGCAATTATGATTTTCATCATTATGCAGCCAGTGCTGCCCGGCTGCTTGGCTATGAGGCGGTTTTTGAGGTGCTGGCCGGCCGTAGGGACGCCAGCGATGAGCGGCTTATTGCAAGAATGCTGGAGCATTGGAAGGTGACCACCGTCACCGAGCTCTATAACCTGGCTTCCGGCGGCTTTGATGCTGACCGCAAAGCCCGGGACCGCTGCTTCGGCCGGTTCGCGCCGGCAGTCACCGAAGAGGCAGCGCTCGGGAGCGCTGCCTCGATCCGGGTCTGCAGCAGCGCGATCCGGCAGATGAAAACCGGCATTGAACTGCTGGGCGCTTCCTTCAAGCAGGACAATGTACCGGTTGCTTTTATCGGAAGTGTAGCAGGCAGCAGCTATTTTCAGGTAAGGCTGCGGGAAGAGCTGATGAAGCCGTCCAATAAACAATATAGGGTTGTAACGCCGCAGCTACCTCCCTCGGCGGGAGCAGTGCTGTATGCGCTGGAGCAAGCGGGACTGCCGGTTACAGCCGAGGTCATCCGCCGTCTGCAGCCCAGCGGCCTGCTGCTCCGGCAAGCGCTTGAACACGAAGCTCCGTCTGATCCAGCGGAATTATAAAGCGAATTGAAAAACGCCGCTTCCTTTCCGAATTCGCTCAATTGCCCGTAGAAGGGTAATAAGATTCCGAAAGACGCGGCGTTTTTATTAAACAACTAAATATCAGACATTCTAAGTCCAGCTAAGGCTTGTGAGCACTGCTCTTACAGCTTCACTGTCCCCTCCTTGGCGTTCCACGCGAAGGTTAAACCGAACAGCGGGGTCAGGCTGCTTAGCGGAATATAGAGACGGCCGTTTACATTTTGGGAGGCCAGGATGTCTACCTCCTTGCCGTTCACCTTAGCCGTGCTGCTTAGCGGCTTATGGACTGCTGTATAACTGCCTATTGTAATAATCAGCGAGCCGGTACCCGGCTCCTGCTTCAGACTCCCCCCAAGAAGTGCGACCGACTCCCGCAGAGGAATGTAGACCCGCGAATTCTCCAGTACGAAGGATTCCTTTACCTTAACCGTCTCTCCATCCACGATAAAAGCGCCTGCCAGTTTAGTGGGGCCGACGGAATATCCATGTTTTGCGGCAATGCTTTTGAGATCGAGGCTGGAGGTTGTAATGATGACCGTTGTGTTCTTGGCCACCTTCGGATATAACCAGTGGATATCGTCGTTATGCATCCGGATGCAGCCTGCGCTGACATATTTGCCGATCGAAGATTCATTGTTATTCCCGTGAATGGCATAGGTGGTACCATACGTACCGTTCACTTCGAGCCCCAGCCAGCGGTCGCCGAGCGGATTAGCCGGATCGCCGCCGGGGATATTCTCTTTATAATAAGGCCTGTTCTTGGCTTTTAGCACAATCCGGAACGTTCCCTCCGGGGTCAGATTCTTCGTTTTACCTGTTGCGACTGGAAATACCTTTTCCAGCTTTCCGCCGCTAAAAAAGCCCAGAGTGTTCGTTTTTTTGTTGACGACGATCAGCTCTGAGGACGCTGCCGAACCTGCCGCTGCTGCTGATGCCAATCCGGGAAAACAAGCCGTAAACAACAGTAAAAAAACCAGCGTCAGCTTGATACCCGGCAGCCTTCTGCTTCTGTTAAATCGGGCGGTTTCTTGCCCTTTCATGTTGCCCCACCTCCACGTTATGGGTTATTCTGGAAAACTCTTTTATACATAGACGATATTACCCCCGATAAGTTGCAGAGCAGCCCGTACCTATTTAATCCGGCTTGTCCGCACAATCATGTTCTTGAATATTCAGCGCACCCTCCAGAGATAATAAGCCTGCATTACCAAACCGAAACTGCCAAGGAGGCAACGACTTTGAATTCAAATCTTTCCAGCCAGATCAACCAGTGTGAATCCATTATTCAGCAGCTTGTCGCCCAGACTCAGCAGGCCAGCCAGAACTACCAGCAGCTTCTCCAGCAGGAGCAGCAAAACGCGGCCAAACTGGAGGAACTGGCTCAGCGCGAGCACAAAGCAAGCCAGGTGATCCAGCAGGCGCTGCAGGGTCACAGTACCGCTGTCCAGCAGCTGCAGCAGGTTACTCAAACCTTGAGACAACTGGAGCAGAGCTCGCAGGCTCTCAGCTATAATACAAATCCGGGCTATAACACAAACCCGGGATATAATACAAACCCGAGCTACAATACCGGGCTCCCGCATTTTAATACCGGAGCTGCCAGCTACCATACAGGAGCTCAAGGATATACTCCGTCCTACAGCTCATCTATGAATCAGCAGCCTATGCACATGCAGCATACTCCGGCTGATGCCTCAATGCATTCTATTCCGTCGCACAACATCGGCTCAGGCAGCACAATGAGCCCATCAGGGTCGATCAGCCGGATCGGCACCCTTGGAGCAATCGGCTCCATGGGCAGCCAGAACCAGAGCTACGGTTCATCAATGAACCAGGGCCGCAGCTTCCAGTAAGCAGCATTATGAAAAGAAGGCTTCCGGGCATTGCGTCCCGGAGCCTTCTTTCTTTGTATGCAGACCATACGCCGGAGCAGCTTTGCCGCTGCCACTGGACTACTTACGGTCCGCCAATATGTTCTGTAGACCGAATATTGTCTAATGGGCCGGAATCAAGGGCATTTGTGCCTCTCATTCCGCGGATTTGGCCATGGGAGCCGGAATCAAGGGCATTTGTGCCTCTGATACCGCGCATTCAAGCAAAATTCCCTGCCATCATTAAGAAGCGGACTATTTATACTCAAAAAAGACTGCCTCCCGCAGATTTTGCGTCGGAAACAGCCTTTGCAATGTGAATTGAGCACAATATGCTAGGTGCATTGTGCATTAAGCATTGTGTATTAAGCAATCTGACCATGTATCTACGCGACACCTTAAGCAGGTCCCGCTGTGCGCTCAGACCACCAGCCGCCCCCGTTTCTCCGCCATGCTAATTACCGCTTCCACGCCGGAGTTGAACTCCAGGAAGTCGCTCTCCACGCCATCGCTGAAGATAACGCCATCCTCCGGCATCTGTGAGGTGATCCGCAGCGGCTCATCCCTGCCGACCCGGCCGAATACCAAGCCGGCGGAAGTGGTCCGGCTCGGAAAGGGCTCCCTAACCGTAAAATACAGGTTAGGGTCATCCCAGGCCAGCCGGCTCGCCATGCCGGCTCCTGTTCCAGCGGCTTCACCCTGCCTGCCGGTATCCTGGGACCTTCCCGCCGCTGCGGTAACCTCACCGGCTTTCGCTCCTGCTGCCAGACCCCGTCCGGCTGCGCCGCCAGATATACCAGCCGCTGCAGTAACACGGCCCGCAGCTTCCCGGCCGGCCAGCCCCAGCCCGGCGGCGCTGCGGGTAATGCCCGCCGCCCCGGCGAGTACGCTGCGCAGCCAGCCGGTAGAGCCCAGGCCGGTGGACACGATGATGCCGCTGGAGGATTGCTGCTCGGCGGTGCCGCCGTGCTGCAGCAGATAGCGTGCCGATACATGCGTCCTGCGGCCGATGAACAGGTCGTTCACGCCGTACAGGCTCTGGCCGTCATTCAGCTCGGCCTTGGCCAGTGTTACTTCACGCACCTGCCGGCGGCTGCGGAAGACCTCCGGCAGCAGCAGCCGCAGATCCTTGACGGTGAACGGCAGCAGCACGCCGTCCCAGCGCTGCGGATCGGGGTTCACGCCGATCAGCGGCTGCTCCTGCAAATATTTCAGCGTATTGGCCACAAGACCGTCCTGTCCCAGAACGACTACCGTGTCCTCATCGCCAAAAATAAAATTCGGCACATGCTGCCGTTCCAGCACCTGCACGCGGCCCAGTGCACTCAGCTCGATAACCGCCGTCTCCACCGCCTTGCGGTACGTAAGATCCTCGCTTATATAATCACTGAAGTCTGCGCCCAGCCGCTCAATATAGAACTGGGCCTGCTGGACCGTGTTATAGCGGACGACCAGCTCCTCAAGCCGCGTCTTGCGTTTGACCAGCACGATTTTGTTCTCCGACATCCGTCCCCCGCTGCTCATCATCGTCCAACCCCTCTCTGCACATCTGAACCGGCACTCATTAGCTGGTAACACCACCGCACCTGCCCGTCATTCATCATCCGCCAGCATCACCACTCCGGCCGTCACTTATTGTCCACCAGCATCACCGCACATGCTATCACCCATCGCCCATCCGCTTCTCCGACTTTACCCGCTCACAGAAACTGCCTTCCTGCTCTACCCCCTCTTCTGCCCTGCCGCTTATCGTCCACCCGCGCCTCTAGCCGCACCTGCACCGCCTGACGATCCGGCCATAATTCCCTGCAGCAGATCCGGTGTAATGTTCAGCTGCCCGATCTTGCCGGCATTCTCCGCCAGCTCCTGGAAGGCGATGGCAATCAGCTTATCCGGCTTCATGCCGACATTGGTGAGTGCCTGCAGCACATTCGGCGATACGCCCTGCAGCGAATTCATCACCGCCGACAGCTCGTAGGCTTTGGCATCTGCCTCTGCCTTCTGGTTCGCGACTGTCAAACCAATGAGCTCCTGCTTCTTCTCTTCCAGCGCCGTATCGAAGCTGAGCTGCTCCTCCTTCATCTCATTCTGCTTCTGCTTCACGAAGCGCTCGGAATCCAGCTGGGTCTGGCGGATCTGCTTCTTTTTCGTCTCCACTGCGATCTCTGTGTTCAGCTCGTTCTCCTTCACTCGGCGCTCCTGTTCGATCGACGCATTGCGGCGTTCATAAAGCGCGTTGTCTGCACTGCGGAGAATCTCCTCCCGGGCCTGTGCCTCCAGCGCGCGGAGCGTTTCTTTGTTCGGCACAATGGCCAGAATGGACAGTCCCATCAGCTCAATGCCCAGCTTCTCAATCTCCGCGTTCCGCTCGATCTCCTGGGTGATCGTCTTGGCCAGCCGTTCGCTCGACTGAATCGCCTGGCGCAGCGGAAGCTGCTCCAGCTGTTTTTTAGTCAAAACCTTGGCAATATTAATCACACGCTGGGCCAGCTTGCCGGGATCATCGGACAGGTAGGTGTTTTTTTTCAGATTATAGGTGTAGTTAAGGATCTGTGTTGTTTTGCTGTAGTCGACAATCCGGTAGGTCAGCTGCCCCTGCACCGTTACCGTCTGATAATCAGCTGTGATCTCTTCGAACATGAACGGGACATCAATCGAGGAAACAGGGACCACAATGACGGAAGTCGTAGGCACATAATAGTAAAAAGAAAGCCCCACTCCCTCACGCACCACTTTACCGTTCTTCACCTTGAGCACGTACTCGCTAGGCTGAAATTTCACGAATTTGAATCCGAACATGGTCATTACCTCCCGAATTAATGTTATTAACATTTTGTTATTAACAATACTTTATCACACTCATTTGATATTATCAATGTGTTAATAACTATTTCTCTCAAAAAAATACCGCACCCTCCAAACCGGAGAATGCGGGCCATCTGCAACCTGCTGCTATTATAATGTACGAGTAATTAGGGTGAGTTCCGTTATTTTACGACAACCTTAACTTTGACCGTTTTGCCGCCGTATTTTACCGAAATATAGGCTGTGCCTTTACTGTTGGCCTTTACGAGCCCGTTTTTGCCTGTGGCAGTCAGCTCTTTGGTCGAGGCCCAGACTGCAGTCTTTGAAACATCCGCTTCGCTGCCGTCTTCAAAAGTAGCTGTAGCAACCAGCTGCACCGACTGACCCACGCTCAGGCTGAGGTTCATCTGGCTGACCTCCAGGTATTTCAGTACATCTACGGTTACCGGCACCTTGACTGCTTTGCCGCCGTATTTGGCAGTGACATAGGACTTGCCGTAGGCTACTGCTTTCACGGTTCCGCCGGTGACCGCCACAATTTTATAGCTCCCGCTCTGCCATTCCGCTTTAGCGGTAACATCCTTCGTTTTACCGTCGCTGAAGGTAATGGTTGCAGTCACCTTGGCCGACTCTCCGGATTTCAGCGCCAGATTGCTGACCGATGCTTTAATCGATGAGATCTGATCGACCTCGATATTGACCGTTACTTTTTGCCCGCCATAGGAAGCTGTTACTGTCGTCTTGCCTTTGGCTACGCCGGTAACAAGGCCTTTTTTGACCGTGGCAATGGTTGTCTTGGCAGATGTCCAGTCGGCATCCTCCGTAACGTCTATCTCTGTGCCATCCGAACCGGTCGCTGTCAAAGTAATCTGCTCTTTGTCAGCAGGGGATAATGTAACCAGGGTTACATTTGGAGCCAGCTCGTCAACCAAGCCAACATTTACAGTGATTGCTACTGATACATCGCCTATTTTGGCCGTAATGACTGCCGTTCCGGTATCGACAGCTGTGATCAGCCCGCCTTCCACCTCAGCCACCTGCTCGTCACTTGTGCTCCATTCCACATCATCTGTCAAAACCAGATCACTGCCGTCGCTGTATTTCCCCGTAGCAACGACCTGATAGGTTTCATCCTCCTCAAGCTCCACCGTTTTGGCTTGCAGTGTCAGCTTGCTTGGGGTTCCTGCGGTTACCTTGATCGTAGCCTTCTTACCGCCATAGGATGCCGTAATTACTGCACTTCCAGTGGAATACGCGGTAACCGTACCGTTATTCACATCAGCAACGTCTTCATTATCCGTGCTCCAGACCGCATCTTCCGTTACATCCTGCGTAGTGCCGTCTTCATAGCTGGCCATCACCGTCACATCTTTGCTCTGGTCAATGCCAAGGTTCAGCTTACTGATGGTCAGATTCAGCCGTGAGGCAGTCTCCACATTAACGGTAACCGTAACGGTTTTGCCGCCGTATACCGCTGTTACCGTAGTCGTACCGGATTTATAGCCGGTAATCAATCCCTTAGTCACGGTCGCGATATTATCATCAGCGGTAGTCCAGACTGCGCTGTCCGTTACCACACTCGAAGCACCATTCGCATCAATCGCGGTCAGCACCAGCTGCTGCGTCTTATTGAGCCGCAAAAACACACTGTCATCGTCCACGTTAAGTTTATTTTTTTTGCCTACAGCGGCGGTTAATGTCACTGTTTTCGAGCCGTAGCTTGCAGTGATTGTCACATTGCCTTCCGCGTAAGTCGTAATCGTCCCCTTGTCGGCATAGGCAACAGCTTCATCGCTGGAGCTCCAGGTCGCCTTGTCCGTCACATCGGCAGTTGTTCCATCGGCAAAAGTCGCCGTTAGCACGATCTGCTTGGTCGCATTCACCGCCAGATTCACCGCTGTCTCGCTGAGCGCGAGATGTCTGGCTGTACCGACATCCACCGTAATGGTGGTTGTTGTTCCATTATAAGTACCTGTTATGGTAGCAGAGCCTACCGTATATCCGGTAATTAGGCCTTTGCTGACGATGGCAACGCTTTTGTCACTGGAGGTCCAGGTAGCATTTGCTGTCACGTCGGATGAGGAACCGTCCCCGGCAACAGCAGTCAGGCTGAGCTGCTTCGTCCCGCTTACCTGCAGGAATACATTTTCACTGCTTGCCACCAGCTTGCTTACCGAACCGACCTCTACCTCAAGTGTAGTTTCCAGAGTGCCGTAAGTTGCGCTGATGGTAGCTGTTCCTGCTAATTTGTAAGTGGTTATAGCGCCATTTTTGACATAAGCTAACAGCTCATTGCTGGAGCTCCAGACCGCCTTAGCCGTTACATCCTCCGTACTTCCATCAGCGTAAGTTGCCGTAAGCGTAAGCGTATGGCTGGCACTGGTCTTCAGACTAAGCTGCTCCTCGCTCAAATCCAGATAACGCGCTACTGCAACATCCACATCCACCTGCACCGATTTATCGCCATACGTACCGGTGATGGTTGCCGTTCCGGCTGTGTAGCCGTACACCTTGCCTTTATATACATAAGCAACCCCGGAGTCACTGGAGCTCCAGATTGCCGTGCTGGTCACATCTTTGGTCGTCTCGTCAGGGTAAACAGCGGTCAGTTTAAGCTGCTGTGCTGCTTCCGGCTTGAGGAAGACGCTCTGATCATCCACTATAAGCTTGCTGGTCTGATCAACCGTTACCTGAATGGTAACCGTTTTGGTGCCGTATTGGGCTGTAATCACCGCCGATCCCTGCTTGTAACCGGTAATGACACCTTTCAGCGCATCTGCAACCGATTCGTCGCTGGTTGTCCAGGTGGCGAGCGAGCTTACATTCTCAGTCGTCCCATCCGCAAAAGTCGCGGTCAGTACAACCGTAGCACTGTCGTTCAAAAGCAGGGTAAGCTCCGGCTGGTCAACCGTTATCCGCTTGGCCACCTCGACGTTTACGGTAACGGTGATTGTTTTTTTGCCGTATACGCCTGTAATGGTGGCTGTGCCGGAAGCGATTCCCTTCACTTTACCATTAACAACAGTAGCAACTGCGGCAACGCTAGTACTCCACACCGCACTGTCGGCCACAGTAGCATCGGTAGTATTATCCGAGTAGGTTGCTGTCAAAATAATGCTGTCCGTTTCGCCTTTGCGCAGATCGAACGACTGTACATTCTGGGTCAGCGCTTTAACCTTTTTGGTTACGGTAACGGTAGCCGCCTGCGAATACTTCGTCCCGTCAGAGTATGTATAGACAGCAACAATTGTCGCCGTTCCTTCCGCCTTGGCGGTTACAATCCCGTTATAGACCGAAGCAACGGCCGGCTTATCGCTCGACCAGTCTGCATTCACAGTAACATCGCCTGAGGTTGTGTCGGAGTATACCGCCGTAGCCGTGAGCACATAGGTATCTTCAATGGATAGGGACAGCTCGCTTGTGTTCAGCACGATTTTGGAGACAGTGACTGTCGTGGCAGCCAGTGCCAAGCCCCCGTTCCCAAATACCAGAAGTAACGACAATGCCATCAGCAAAAAACGGTTAAAGCTATTTCTTCTCAATCTTGTACCCTCCTGAATGAATAATAAGTTTTATTATTTATCGACATTTTCCGATCTGAATAAAGGGTACTAAAGACTCATCTTTTCTTATAACAACGATATAAGTTAATAACATTATTAGTATGATCAGCTACCGGCGGACACACTGCATGCATCATAACAGCCTAATCTGAATTTATTCTGAAAAGCTGAAACTTTATTTCACTCCCGGTACATGCCTGTTTTGTACAAAACCAATTCCGCTGCCGGAGTTTGTCCATTGAGCCGCAGAAAACTTTACTTTATGATGGTGCAAGCGAGAATGATTCTCAGTTAACAAGATCGTAATTCATTTGGGAGGTACATTTATGTTAAAAAAAGCAAAACAACCCTTAGCCGTTCTCTGCGTCATCTTCCTGATGAGCGCACTTCTGCTTGCCTGCGGAAATAACAACGGACAGACAGAGACCGGAAATGCCGCAAATACAGCAAGCAATACCGCTGCAAGTGCTGCGCCATCTCCGGAAGCTTCGGGTACCGCCGCTACAGCAGAGACACAAACGTATACAGACTACAAGGGCCATACGGTAGAAATTCCGGTAACGCCGGAGCGCATTATCTATTCGGGAGAAACTTACGGTGACCTGGCTGCACTTGGTGTGAAGGCAGTCGGTTATCCGCTGTCCATGGGGGAAGGGCAGATTTTTGAGGATCAGCTTGCCGGTGTGGAGGAGGTCGGCTTCCCGATCAATCTGGAAAAGACACTTGAGCTGCAGCCTGATCTGATTATCTACGCCGGAACGGATGAGGCAGACTTTGAAGCCTTGTTCAAAATCGCACCGACGGTTATTTTCAACACTTTCGCCCCGCTGGAGGAACGGATGACCGAGCTCGGCGTGCTGCTGGGCAAAAAGCAGGAGGCGGAAAGCTGGCTGGCGCAGTACAAAACCAGTGAAACCGCCATGTGGGAGCAGCTCAAGGCTGCCGGCATGAAGGAAGGCGAGACTGCCTCCGTCTTCACCTATTATCCGGGTGACCGGCTGTTCGTAATGGCTGCGACCGGGCTGTCGCAGGTACTCTACGGCGAGGGCGGCTTCAAGGCTCCGGCACCTATACAGACTCTGCTGGATGAAGGCACCGGCTTCCTGGAAATCTCGATGGAGGTCATCAGCCAGTATGCGGGCGACCGGATTTTTATCCTGACTCCTGTAGCTGATGAAGCCAAGCAATCCACCGATGCCATGATACGGAGTGAGATCTGGAAGAGCCTCCCGGCCGTCAAAAACGGCTACGTCTACACGCAGGACATTATGAAAACCTCTGCCGACGCCTCGACCAGGGAGTGGCTGCTTACAGAATTGCCGCGCCTGATGGGCGGAAACTAAGCATATATTAATCAGGCCGGGCTACGCCCTGGCCTTCTAAATGCAAGGAGCTTATCAACAACCGTTGATAAGCTCCTTTGTTTTGGCTACAATGAGTTTATTTGATAATCATTCTCACTCATAAAGGGAGGTCCGCTCATGCTGCCATCATCTACGCCGCCCGCCCCGCTGCATTCCCTGCTGTTTCAGCTGACAGGTGCCGCGCTGGCCGTTCAACCTGCCTGGTCCCCTGCGGAGCCGCAGACAACACATTCCCATCTGCTGCTCATCTGTACTGGAGGCAGCGGCATGCTCACGATCCCGGACGGGACCGCTCCTCTGAGTGCAGACCGATGCTTTCTCCTGTCTCCCGGAACTACATATACGGCAGCTAACCCGGAAACGACGCTGTATTATTATCAGCTCTCATTCAATATCTACCAGACTGCCGGCCGGCCGGGGATTTATACGGAGGATCTGCTGCCCGGCAGGCAGGAGCTGCTTGTTCATCCGTTCACACGGGTCATCAGGCTGGCTGAAGAATTGACCGCCAGCCCGGATGACAGCAGTGAAGTCCAGCTGTACAGGCAACAGCTGAAATTCCAGGAGTTGCTGCTCCTGCTGCTTGAGCATAACTATCCTTCCGGTGAGGCGCCGAGTCCGGCCGAGTCCGTGGAAGGAACCATCCGGTATATGCAGGAGCACTATATGGAGAGCATCACAGTCAAACAGCTGGCTGAACAGGCCGGAGTATCGCTATGGCAGTACACACCGCTCTTTCAAAAGCTTACCGGCCAAAAGCCGCTCGAATATCTGACCGGGCTGCGCATCGGCCGCTCGCAGCAGTTGCTGCTGGAGTCGGCAGAGCCGCTGCGTGAAATCGCCCGGCTGACCGGCTTCTCCGATGAATATTATTTCAGCCGCCGCTTCCGCCAGATGACCGGAGTTACACCCGGCCAATATGCTATGACGCAGCGCGGGAAGGTCTCCGTCCAGGATTGGACCGGCCATACCGTGGACATTCCAGAGCGGCCCAGACGGGTCATCTACCACGGCGAGACGCTCGGTGACCTGCTGGCGCTCGGCGTGAAGCCGGTCGGCGGCGGCGAGGAATTTGCCCGGAACAGCGTCTATAAGCACCGGCTGAAAAGTCTGGCCAATGTCGGATTCCCGCTGAATCCCCAGCTTACGGCCTCACTCCGCCCGGACCTGATCATCATCGCCAACTCCGATGAGAAGGTGTACAAGCGGGTCGCGGGCATCGCCCCCGCCCTCACCTTCGATTCGTTCGCTCCGCTGGAGCACCGCATGCGGACGCTGGGCGGCTGGCTCGGCAAGCAGCGCGAGGCCGAGGCCTGGCTTGCCGGCTTCGCGGACAGGAACGCCGCCATGTGGCAACGGCTGTACGGCAGCGGCGTGCTCTCACCCGGCGAAACCGCCTCGGCGCTGATCTTTGACCATGGCAATCATCTGTATGCCATGGGGCTTAGCGGACTGTCCAGCGCGCTGTATGCTCCGGGCGGCCTGCGGCCGGCTGCGGAGATCCAGGCGGTGCTGGACGCCGAGCTCGGCTTCGCCGAGCTCGATCCGCAGCGGCTGCATGCCTACGCGGGAGACCGCGTCTTCATGCTCGTTCCGGAGCGTGAAGACTCCCGCGCAGCGATGGATGCGCTGCTCGAAAGCCCGGCCTGGCGCAGCCTGCCGGCTGTGCAGCAGGGCCATGCCTATTTGCTGGACAGCAGCAAATGGAACTTCAGCGACGCGCTCACACGCGAGCGGCTGCTTACGCTGCTGCCGAAGATGCTGGGCGGGCATGGAGCCGCCCAGTAATGCGTAAGCCCCCGCCACTTGGATGGCGGGGGCTTGTTGCAGCTGCGCGAGGGTCCGACAACAAACGGAGTTTTACCGTTTGTTGGGCTCAGCTTGCGGCGATTTCAGAGGCATTTTTGCCTCTCATTTACGCCACAGGCCAGCTTGCGGCGATTTCAGAGGCATTTCCCCTCTGACTCCCACCCCGCACCTGTCCCTGCCCCACGCGCAGCCCCCTGTCCATGGTCGTTTAACTATCTAGCCATCTCTGCAGAGGTATACTCGATCCTCAGCACAACAATCCCCTGCACGCGGACAGCATCAGGCAGCTGCACTGTCAGCCCCTTCACTTCGCGGCTCCACTCCAGCGGCTCCTTCCAGCCAAGCAGATCCACCTTGCCGATCTCACCGGCCAGCAGCTTGCAACCGCTGCCCAGAGTCTCGACGACAGCTATTCCGTCTTCGGGCCAGCCCATGACGGAAGCATACAGCAGCTTATCACCTCTTGCTGTGAAGCGCACATCCTGCGCGGTGAACGGGCTGCGCTTCGTATCGTTGAAGGTGCCGCTGACGATTTGCGTCGGCCCCTCGCCGTACACCTTCCATGGCCGGGTGCCGTAAATGGCCTCGCCGTTAACGGCCAGCCAGTCGCCCACTTCGCACAGCAGCGCCTGCTCCTCCTCCGGAATCGTGCCGTCCGCGCGGGGGCCGACATTGAGCAGCATGACACCGTTTTTGCTGACGATATCGACCAGGTCACCAAGGATGGCCCCCGAGGTTTTGTACTTATGGTCGGCAATATGGCACCAGGCCGTCTCCCCAACTGAGGTACAAGTCTGCCACACATCCGGATTAATATCAGCCAGCTGGCCGCGCTCCATATCATAAACGGCTGTCCCTTCGGCAAAAGCATCAAATTTATAATTGATGACCGTTCCCTGTCCCCACTCGGCAGCTTTGTTGTAATAGTAGGCAGCCATCTTTTGCAAATAGGGCTTAAAGACAGGCTGCTCAATCCACCAGTCAAAGTAGAGCAGCTGCGGGCCGTAGCGGTCAATCAGATCACAGGTGCGCACCAGCCAGTCGTCGAGAAACTCCTCATTCGGCGGCAGAATCGGCAGCGGATAAGCCGGATCGCCGTAGGTAGGCTGCGCCGGACCGTAGAGCTCCGCATAGGCCGGGTCCTGTACATCGGAAGGAATATCGCGTCCGCCGTTGTAATACCACCAGTTCTCTGCCCGGTGGCTGGATACGCCAAAGGTCATATAATGCCGGCGTACCGCCGCCGCAAGTTCTCCGATGATATCGCGTTTCGGGCCCATTTTGGCGGCGGTCCACCCGGAGTAAGGACAGTCATACATCGCGAAGCCGTCATGATGCTCAGCCACCGGAACAACAAACGCGGCACCTGCCCGCTTGAACAAGGCTGCCCATTCCTCGGCATTAAATTTCTCTGCTGTGAACTGCGGAATGAAATCCTTATAGCCAAAAGTATCAGGTGGACCGTATGTAGCAAGGTGATGCTCATACACCTCGGTCCCTTCCCTGTACATGTTGCGGGCATACCATTCCGTCCCGAAAGCCGGCACAGCATACACCCCCCAGTGTATGAAAATGCCGAACTTCGCATCCTCATACCAGCGCGGAACCGAATAGGCATCAAGGGAGGACCAGTCTGCCTGAAAAGGGCCGGCCTCAACGGTGGCGTTAATCTCCAGCTTTTTGGCTTTGCGCAGTTCGTGTAGCGTTGACTTTGACAAGCAGCTCACCTCTTCCATGTATTCAAAATCTGCCGGACAGCCTTAAGCCGCCCGGGATCAACCGGTCCAAGCGGGTTCCCGTCCACTCTTACTGCAGAGCCGAAATGCACGCTCCTTACTGCCGTTTTTTCCAGAAAATCTTTAAGCCCCTCCGCGGTCAGCCCGCTTCCGGCCAGAATCGAGGGCTGCTGCCGGGTGGAGGACAGCCGCTGAAGGACAGCAATCCGCTCCGCCCCCTCCGGAGCAGTCGCCTTGCCGCCCGAGGTCAGCAAATCCGTAATCTGCTTATAGCGGCACAACACGTTCAACGCCGCCAACTGATCCGGAATTTCATCAAACGCCCGGTGAAACGTCACATCCATTCCGTCTGCAGCTTCTAGCAGCCGCTCAAGCAGCTCCACATCCACCGAGTGGTCTGCCCGGAGCACACCTGTGACCAGCGAAAGGCCGCCGGCAGCCCGGATATGGCGGATGTCCCGCAGCATCACGGCAACATCCTCCCCGTCATAGCAAAAGGAACGAGCATGCGGCCGCACCATCACCCGGACAGGGATAGTAACCGCCTCTCTCACAGCTTCAATCAGCCCCAGGCTTGGCGTCAGGCCTCCCTCAAGAATCCCCGTAATCAGCTCAATCCGGTCAGCACCGTGTCGTTCGGCGGTAACCGCATCATTCACCGTGGTAGCAATAACCTCTAACAGCATTTTAAGTCCGCTCCTTATTCAGAGGCAGTCCGGCGGGCCAGTCAGGTATGTCCATTCTCTCTCCTTACCTGTTCTATCCGGCTGGCGGCAAAATCCCCGTTTTCCTTCCATACTACACCCGGTACAGCCTCCCGTCATTGTCATTCGCAGACCAGCCCGGCTATCCGCAGCATCCCCATCTCATTTCCTCTTCTGCCAAAATTAATCCGGCACTCCGGCAAAACGGCACTCCAGGCCCTGCTCCCTATCCATAATCAGCCTGGCCGCCCCGAGCAGCCCGGCCTCATTCCCAAGCTTGGCCGGCAGCACCTTGATGGACAGCGGGGATAACACCGCCAGCCTGCTTAGCCACGCCTCCCACCAGATAGAGTGGGATTCAGCAACCCCGCCGCCGATAATAACGGCGGCGGGATCCAAATAGGACTGGATGTTATGCACCGCATAGCTAAGATCATCCAGATACCTCTCCACCACGTCCGCCGCCAGCGGATGCCCGGCAGCAAAAGCCTCCAGCAGCAGCCGCCCATCCCAGCGGGCATCGGCCTCCCCCGCCCGGCGGCTCAGCGCCGTGCCGGACAGATACTGCTCGGCGCAGCCGCGCTGCCCGCAGTTGCAGGGCAACCCGCCGGGGTAGAGTACGGCGTGGCCGAACTCCCCGGCGGCCCCCTGGCTGCCGGACACCGGCGCGCCGCGGTGCAGGAACGCTCCGCCGACGCCGGTGCCCAGCGTCAGCATCGCGAAGCTGCCGAGCCCGGCGGCTGCGCCGAGCCAGCCCTCGCCGACGGCCGCGGCGTTGGCATCGTTCTCCACCGCGGCCGGCAGGGCAAATTCGGCTGTCAGCGCCTCCGCCAGCCGCATGCCGGTCCAGCCCGGCAGATTGTCCGTCGCATAGCGGACAATCCCTTCCGCGGCGTCGATCCGCCCTGCGCTGCCGACGCCGATGCCCCCCACCTCCGCGCCTTCGCTCAGGAGGGCGCGGATCACGTCCTTCAGCGCGCGCAGAATGCCTGCCGCGCCTTCAGTGACCGGAGTTGCCGCCTTGCTTCGGGCGGCAATGACGCCCTGGGCATCAATCAGCGCAGCCTTGATGCCCGTGCCCCCGAGGTCGGCGCCGATGTAATACCGGCTCACGGCTCGCCACCGGAAGGCGAAGCGCCGCGCAGCGCCTCCACATACCGCCCGGCGATCCACTGCGGGCGGGTAATGGCCGAGCCGACCACGACGAAGGCCGCCCCGCGGCGCAGTGCCTCCGCCGCCTGCTCCGGCTGGCTGATTCCGCCCTCGGCCACAACCGGAACCGGCAGTGCGGCGGCCAGCTTTTCGAGCAATGCAAGGTTAGGAAGC
Organism: Paenibacillus sp. PastM-3; assembly: GCF_029893965.1. Lineage (GTDB taxonomy): Bacteria > Bacillota > Bacilli > Paenibacillales > Paenibacillaceae > Paenibacillus_AQ. The sequence continues at coordinate 56,742 of NZ_JARXXP010000008.1, read as the reverse complement.
TCTGTGCCTGCAGTCTCTGCGGTATAGCCGCTAAGCGTGGTTGAGATATAATCGGCCCCCCACGCCGCCGCCTGCACACCTTCCTCAAACGTTGCAATATCGGCCATTACAGCTACTCCGGCCTGCTTCAGTCCGGCAATTGTCTCCTGCAGGGAACGGCCGTCCGGCCGCGGCCGGCCCGTCCCGTCGATCGCTACAATATCCGCACCGGCTGCATGGATGTCCAGCGCAGCCTCCAGCGTCGGAGTGATGTAGACCTCGCAGCCTTCGGTCTGTTTTTTGACCAGCCCGATTACCGGCAGTCCCGTCTCCGCCTTGATCGCTTTAATGTCGGCAGCACCGCCGGCACGGATTCCCGCCGCTCCTGCTTCTTTCGCCGCCCTGGCCATTGCCGCCATATGATGGCTGCCGTGAAGCGGCTCATGCTCCAGTGCCTGGCAGGAAACGACCAGTCCGTGCAGGGGAATCTGCCCCCTTTTCCCAGCGTCCATTAAGCCCACCCCCTTAGCCATTTAATTCGGTTGTACCCTGTACCTTCCGTAGCGGGCTTTTCTGCGAAAGGCTGGAAGGAAGAAATTAGTTGGAAAAAAGCAGCCTAATTTCACTCCATATGCGCCCAAACAGAATTTAGTTGGAAAAACATCACTTAAATCCGCAGTTTTAATGCAATATGCGTACTAAGCTCAAGATTAGATAGCTTTTTTCCACCTAATTCCTGCAAACCACGAAAATCAGCAAAATTAAGGTACAAAAATCCACCTAAATCCGATCCGGTATTTCCGGTATTCCTGGTATTCCCGGTATTCCCGGCACCCCAGGCATCCTCCGCATCCCCTCACTGGCTCCCGCACATCCCGGATAATCCGCACGCCCTTCCTACTCCCCGCTACCCCTTAACAGCTCCGCCAACCAGACCTTTTATAATAAAACGCTGTACGAACAGGTACAGGATAATGATCGGCAGCGCCACCAGTGCAGCACCGGCGAACATTTGCGGCCAGTTGGTGTTGTATTGGCTTTTGAAGGCCATTAGTCCGACGGGCAGCGTGCGCATTTCCGGCGAGGACAGATAGACCAGCGGGTTGAAGAAGTCGTTCCATGAGTTGATCGCCACCACAATCACACAGGTAGCTGTAATCGGCAACGTCAGCGGAAAAATAATCTGCACAAACGTCCGCCACGGCCCGCAGCCGTCCACCAGCGCCGCCTCTTCAATTTCGGTGGGAACGGTTTTGAAGAAATTCACATACAGAAAGATCGGCAGAGCCAGTCCCGAAGCAATCTGGATCAGGGAAAGTCCGATATGCGTATTAAGCAGATTTACCTGGCGCAGCACCAGAAATGCCGGAATCGTACCGGAGAATGCCGGCAGGATGAGGCCCATCAGGAAAAAGGTCGACATGGCATCCGATTTGTAGCGTTTGCCGTGGTGCAGGCCATAAGCGGCCAGTACGGAAACGCCGATTGCGGCGGCGGTGGTCATAACCAATACGAGAATGCTGTTACCGAAGTACGGAAGCAGATTGCCGGTCTTGAAGGCCTCCGAGTAATTGCTCCACTGCGGATCTTTGGGCAGGCTCAGCGGATTGACCGTCGATGGCGTCTGAAGCGAGACGGAGACCAGCACCGCCATCGGCACCAGCACGATAATCAGGGCGATAATGAGCACGGTATAAATTGAGGTTTTCTGCAGGGTTGTTGTCAATTCGCCACCTCCATACGGCTGAGCAGTTTAATCTGTACATAGGTTACAGCCAGAATCATCACGGACAGAATCATCGCCATCGCGGTGCCGTAGCCCATTTGCGAGGTTTTGAAGGCATACTGGTAGATCATGATGCCGAAGGTCTGGGTCGAGTTGGCCGGTCCGCCCTGGGTCATGATGAACACATGCTCGAACATTTTCATGCAGCCGATGACCGACAGCACGGTGTTGACAATAATAGAAGGGATCAGCAGCGGCAGGGTGACCCGCCAGAATTTATTCCACGGCCCGGCACCGTCAATGCTCGCAGCCTCATAAATTTCACCTGATACAGACTGCAGGCCGGCCAGATAGATCATCATCGAGTAGCCTGTGTACTGCCAGACCATAACAAGGGCAATCGCGTAAATCGCTAAGGAAGGATCACCCAGCCAGTCCAGGGCGGCCAGTCCGTGTAAACCGATTGCGTCAAAAAACTTCGGCAGAAACCCGACCATCGGCGCATACATGTAGCTCCACACATAACCGATGACGACGGTGTTCAGAATGACCGGAAAGAAAATAACCGCCCGCATCCAGACAATCCCTTTTAGCTTCTGATCAAGCAGCACGGCCAGCAGAATTGAGGCGCTGTGCTGCAGCACGATTACGACAACCGAGAGAATGAGCATATTTTTCAGCGCGGTCAGCAGCAGCGGATCACGGAAAGCCTCCCGGAAGTTCTCCAGCCCCACCCAATCCGCCTTGAACGAAAAGCCGTTCCAGTCCGTGAATCCGTAATACAGGCCGCTGAAGATCGGTCCGGCAAAAAACAGCAGATAGATCAGAAGCGCTGGTAGAATGAACATTATATAGTTGCGGAAATTCATGAATTTCATGTTGCGCCTCCATCCTTCACCCTAAAATGGGTAAAAAAAAGAAAAGCTAGCGAAAGACACAGTCGTCCTTGTTCTGATCTTCCGCTATTCTTTTCTGTTCTTGTGCTATTGTTGTTTAAAAAGCTCTAGATATCTTTATCCTGTGCAGCCTGCATTTGTTCCAGCAGTTTAGCTGTATCCACATCCTGCTTCAGCAGAATCTGCTGGAAGATCGGGAACATGACCGGCTCGATGGATGAGGTCATGCTCGGGAAAATCTGCGCTTCACTGGCATCCACCAGCGGCTGCAGCGATGATGCAAGCGGGCTGTAGGTTTCGGAGGTGCCGCCCTTGACCGTTACGGCCTGCTTCGTTTCATCGGACCAGATTTTGGCGATTTCCGGGTCAGCGACGAATTCCATGAACAGCTTGATCTCTTCCTGATGCTTGCTCCAGGACACGCCGACCAGCAGGTTATCAGATACCAGATTCGTTACGAGCGGCTGGTCGCCGCGGTTAACCGGAATCGGGAACGCGCCCAGCTCAAAGGCGGAGAAGTCGGCATCAAAGTTCTCGCTGTAGCCCCATTCGCCCATCGGCCACATCGCCGCCTTGCCTTCTTTGAATACCTGGGCCACCTGGTCGTAGCTTAGCCCGACGGAGTTCTCCAGCAGATAGCCTTTATCCGCCAGCTCCTTCATCCCGTCAAAATAAGTGCTGAACTCCGGATCGGTCCACTTCTTCTCCCCGCTGGCCAGCTGTGCGAAGACATCCGGGTTGTCGTGCTGGTACAGGCCGAACTGGGAGGTGGTGATGAACTGGGTGGCCCAGCCGTCCTTGCTGCCGATGACCATAGGTGCGGTGCCGCTGGCCTTAATCTGTTCGCTGACAGCGAGCAGCTCATCCCATGTCTTCGGAATCTCAAGGCCAAGCTCGCCGAACAGCGTTTTATTGTAGAACATTACGATTGGCTGGCTGTTATAGGGAACGCCGTAGGTTTTGCCGTCGACTGTGCCCAGCTTTACGGCTGCTTCCAGGTAATTATCCAGCCAGGGGCTGCCGGTAATATCCATCAGGACATCTTCTTTCGAGAACTCGGCCACCTGGTTAGGGAACAGCCAGAGCATATCCATATCCGACTTGGATACAATCCGGGTACGGATGATTTCGCGGAACTGGTCATACACCTTGTCATGTTCTATCGTGATGTAAGGGTACTTTTCCTGGAATTTATCAACAACCGTCTGGCTGATCGGATTCCAGGTTGTCAGCTTAAGCACAACCGGCTCTTTCTCGGCATCGCCGCCTGCTGCATTTGTGGCTGTGCCTGCCGCTGAAGTGTTGCTGTCCGATGCGGCATTGCTGCCGCAGCCGGCAAGAACGGCCAATAGACTGAGACTCCATAACGATGACCGCCAGAACCCTTTTTTTCTACTCATATGTTAGCCTCCCTGACATAAAGTAACTTTCTTAAGCCCATATTACCGCTTATGCGTCAGGTTAAATACCGTGCCTAATTGCTGGTTTACAGCTAATTATTGCTCAGTTTGGCTTATTCATCGGGCTGATTAGCTGCAACCGGCTGAAAAATAGATGAAAATTGCTTTTTCACGCAAAGATTTGTTGTTCCGCTGTTCATCAGCTACTGATTGCGGAATTCCAGCGGCGTCATCCCTGTGTCATCTTTGAACAATTTACTGAAATAATGCGGATTGGCATAGCCCAGCTTTTCCGCCACCTCGTACACCTTGTCGTTGCTCTCCCGCAGCAGCCTGCGGGCCAGCAGCATTTTTTTGGCCGTAACATACTCATTGAAATGCTGTCCGGTCTCCTTCAGAAACAGGCGGCTCAGGTGGCTTACACTGATGTGGATATGCTCGGCCGTTCCGGCAAGCGTAAGGTCCTCCAGCAGATGCTCATCAATATAAGCCGTTGCCAGCCGGATCACTCCGCTATGCCGTCCGCCGGTTTCCGGTTCCTGTGCGGCTGCAGCCCGGTAGGCCCCCGGCAGTTCCCCGGCTGTCAGGTGAACACCGCTGTAGGTGTAAGCGAGCCGGATGCCGAGCATTTTATCCAGCCCCTGGTCGAGCTGCTCCAGGTAACTCCGCATCGCTCCGCCATCCGCGTGCACCGCATCCAGCGGCAGCAGCCAGACCAGCTCCCTGTCTTCCACATTAAGCAGCTGGCCGCCCCATTCACGGGAGGTATATTCTTCGAGGTAATAACGAAAGGACATGAAGCGGGCCGGTCCGGCCGGTTCTGCTGCAGCGCTCCGGGCCATACGCAGCACTGCCAGCTGCCAGCCCCTGCTGTAACGCTGCTCCAGTCCGAGCTCCCGCCATTTCTCCGGCAGGTCTGCCGGCAGAGCCTCTGCTGTAAGCAGCCGGAGCAGCAGCTCTTCGCGGTCTTTGTCCGTATAGTTCACGTGCTGCTGCTCCTGATGCAGCTCCTTCAGCGTTGCAGCCGCTTTGTGCAGGGCAGCCGCGATCTCCTCCTCCGCCATCGTCGGCTTATGCAAATAATCCACGACTCCAATCCGCACGGCTTCTTTGACATAAGGGAAATCCTCGAAGCTGCTGAAAAAGATAATCTGCACCTTACCGTACTGCTCCTTAATCCGGCGTGCCAGCTCCAGTCCGTCCATGCCCGGCATCCGGATATCCGTCATAACAATATGGATATCCTCATCCTCAAGCACCTGTAGCGCTTCAAGACCGTTCGATGCCTCAGCCTTCCAGACAATCCCCAGCTCATCCCAGTTCAGCATATATCTGAGGCCCAGCCGGACAATGGTTTCGTCCTCCACCACAAGCAAATTCCACATCATTGTTGCTCCCCCAATCTGCTCAGACTATCCTGACCGTCTTCCGTTCTGTACGGCAGATGCAGCACCGCCCTCGTTCCCGCTCCAGGTGCGCTCGTAAGCTTTAGCGTATACGGCTCGCCGTAGCGGAGCCGGATGCGGTCGCGCACATTGGCGATTCCGATGCTGTCACCGGGCCTTCCGGATGATGGCGGTGTCCCTCCGCCGTTCAGCACAGCCAGCTTCTCCTGATCTATGCCTTGGCCGTTGTCACCGATCCAGATCAGCAGCTCCTTTTCATCCGGACTCCGTTGCGCTCCGACCTCAATCTGCAGCAGCCCGCCGCCGCTGTGCAGCGAGCCGTGAAAAATCGCATTTTCCGCCAGCGGCTGCAGAATCATCGGCGGCACCCTCGCACCAAGTACTTCTTCGCTTACGCTCCATTCCACCTCAAACCGGTTCGTATACCTCAGCTCCATGAGACGCATATAATGCCGCAGCAGCTCAAGCTCAGCCTCCAGCGGAACCAGCTCACTGTCCAGCTTCATATTGGCCTGCAGCAGCTTGTTCAGCGACTGGAGCAGGCGGGCAATTCCTTCGGATTGCTGCAGCACGGCGAGCATGCGGATCGAGTTAATCGTGTTAAACAGAAAATGCGGCGTGATCCGCGCCCTGAGCGCATACAGCTCGGCTTCTCTTTTTTGCCGCTCCTTCTCTTCGATGGATTCGACCAGTATACCGAGCCGTTTCACCATGGTGACATAGCTGTGATGAAGCTGGCCGATTTCGCCCTGCACCGGCGGTGCCGCCGGAGTGACGAACAACCCCCGCTCCACATCACGCATGGAGGAGATCAGGCTGCGGATCGGCCTCGCCAGCCCGCGGGCCAGCAGCAGCGACAGCAGCCCTGCCAGCACCGTTATAACCAGCACCAGGATCATCGTGAAATTTCGGATAACGTTGGCATCTTCCAGCAGCTCATCGCGGTCGATCAGCAGATAGCTGGTCCAGCCAAGGTATTCACTGTAGGCATACACGCCGGTAGCTGCATCCAGCCCGTCGCCAAGTGCAGGAACGGTAATCATGCCGCGCCCCGTACCGCTGTGAACGGCCTGGGCTCTGGCTGCACTGAGAAAACGCTGGTTGTCGGCCGTATGCGTAGAGTAGATCAACTCCCCTTTTTCATCAGCAACCATTACATGCATGCTCTCCATTTGAAAGGAGCGGACAATCTTGTCCATAAAATCAGGCCGGATATCGACCGCCACCACACCCGCCGCCGAAAAATCATCATTGAGCAGCACCCGTGAAGCCGTGATCGTCTGAAAAGGGGCGCTGTTGAACTGCCGTTCCAGCCGCAGCCCGGATATGGCGATTCCGCCGTCACGGCTGAGCGTCTCCTGATACCACTCTTCATTCTCCGGGCTGACCGCCTCATTAATGGATGACCTGTCGCTGACCCTGTACCCGTAAATGTTTCCTGTGCTGCTGTAGAAGACGAGACCCTGAATCGTGGAAAAGATCGAAGGATACGTGACGAGAAGCTTGGCAAACTGCTGCTGGCTCTCAATCTCCTGATAGCTCCACTGGTCGCGCGGCACGTACGGCTGATTCAGAATCTGAAAGATTTCCGGTGTAAAATAAGGAAAGGTGCTGAACCGGTCCACATCCTCAACCTGCCGCTGGATCGCTGCATTCAGCTGGCCGGCAATAACACCCAGATCCTCATTCACCCGCGCTTCCAGTGTCCCGACCGATTTGAAGTACGCCATCGTACCAATCACCATTGACGGGATAATACCTAACAGGAAGAAGGCGAGCATCAGCTTGCTCTGATACGTGAGATTGTTCCACCGCCGCATTCTTCATCCCCCTTGGAAGGCTATAAATTTCATTTATTATAAGGGATAACGTCAGGCCCTGCATGGGTAAAATCGCTGCAAGACTCTGGCATCTCCTGTTCCGCAAACCAGTTAAGGAGTCAAAAAGCCCGTCAGAATCACCTTTATATCTGACGCAGATATATCATAGTTTCACTGACAAAAAAATATATTTGTAAACTTTAATGACACCGGTATAATGAATCTTATGTAAAAATTAAAAGGATTGTATCCCTTCATTTGATAATCAGAAAGGACTTTTACCATGAGCGATACTATTTCTGTAATTCCATTGGACGGCTTAACGCCGCCTGTCTTGCACGAGTTAAACAGGCTGCTGATCGACACGGTGGAGGACGGCGCTTCGATCGGTTTTCTGCCGCCGCTCGCTGAAGAGGAGGCCGCTGCATACTGGCAGGGCGTGCACGGTCCCGGTGTACTCCTCTGGGTTGCTATGGATGGTGAAGCGGTTGCCGGCACCGTTCAGCTCCATCTGGCGCTTAAGCCGAATGGAGCACACCGGGCCGAGCTGGCCAAGCTGATGGTTCATCCCGATCACCGCCGCAAGGGCATCGCGGGAATGCTGATCGATGCGGCTGAGCAGGCTGCGGCTGCACACGGCCGGACCCTGATCGTCCTCGATACGCGGGAAGGGGATCCCTCGAACCTGCTCTATCTTTCGCGCGGATACATAGAGGCCGGCAGAATCCCGGACTTTGCCATCTCTGCTGAGGGCGGACTGGACACAACAGTGCTTTATTATAAGAAGCTGTAGCAGCAGACAAAAAGAAGCGGCTTTGGTCCCGTAACACGGGAGCAAAGCCGCTTTATTTATTGCAAGCTGCCCATCATAGTTGCTGATAAAGCTTACCTCATAACAAAAACAGCCTCCCGGCAGGAGGCTTTAACATCATTACATAGGAATTTTATAAATATAGCTTCATATATTATATCAAGTATAGTTAGCTCCAGATCAAAAAGCCGTCCCTCCCGGGAACGGCTTCTTTACACTATTTAAGCCCACCACATATCCAGCGGCTGCTCACGGATCAGGATCGACTGCAGGTTGGTTACGGCACGCTGGAAGCCTTCGTCCACCGACATCAGCGGGTCTTCGTGCTCGATGCTCACCACATAATCATAGCCGTAGGTGCGCAGCGCGCTCATGATATCCGACCATTCGGACAGGCTGTGGCCGCAGCCGACGGAGCGGAACGTCCACGCCCGGGTCTGCACATCGCCGTAAGGCTGCATGTCAGTCAGGCCGTACATGTTAATGTTGTCCTGGTCGAGGTATGTGTCCTTGGCATGGAAGTGGTGGATCGCTCCGGCTTTGCCGAGGATCTTGATCGCGCCTACCGGATCAATCCCCTGCCACCACAGATGGCTCGGATCAAGGTTAGCTCCGATCGCATCGCAGGTCGCTTCTCTCAGCTTCAGAATCGTGTACGGCGTATGGCACAGGAAGCCGCCGTGCAGCTCGATGCCGATCTTCACGCCATGCTCCTCTGCCAGCTTGCCGATCTCTTTCCAGTACGGGATCAGCTTCTGCTCCCACTGCCAGGTCAGAATGTCGCTGTACACAGTCGGCCAAGGTGTAACCGGCCAGTTCGGCGCTTTAGCGTCATCGCTGTCTCCGGCAGTACCGGAGAAGGTGTTTACAACCTGAACCCCCATCAGCGAAGCCAGCTTGATCGACTTGCGCAGAATCTCGTCGCCCTGACGGGCCTCTTCCTTATCCGGCGAGATCGGGTTGTTGTGACAGCTGAATGCGCTGATCATAATACCGCGGCTCGTGAACTTTTCCAGGTAAGCCTTACGGGCTTCTTCGCTGGCCAGCAGCTCATCAGTCGGGCAATGCGGATTGCCGGGGTTGCCGCCCGAGCCGATCTCTACGGCATTCAGGCCGGCAGCCGCGATTTTATCAAGCATCTCATCAAGAGTCAAGCTGCCGAATACGGGATCAAATACGCCTAATTTCATTTATACGCCCACCTTTTCGCGAATTGGCTCCAGAGCCTGGGAATGGCCGTACACCGGATAATCGCGCTTGGTTGGTGCGCACCAGTTTACGCCGTTGATGATAACCTTTTGGATTTCTTTATGGTAATAAGTCGGATGGGATTCATGGCCCGGCTGGAAATAAAAGATTTTGCCGCTGCCGCGCCGGTAGGTCGAACCGCTCGGGAACACGTTGCCGCCCTCGAACCAGCCGACAAAGACCAGGCTCTCCGGTGCCGGCACGTCAAAATGCGCCCCGTACATCTCTTCCTGCTCCAGGTCGATATACTCGCCGATGCCTTCGGCAATCGGATGGCTCTGGTCCATCACCCAGAGGCGTTCCTTCTCGCCCGCTTCGCGCCATTTCAGATCACAGCTGGTGCCCATCAGCTTCATGAAGATTTTGGACATGTGGCCGGAATGCAGCACAATCAGTCCCATTCCCTGCAGCACACGGTTATAGACCCGGTTCACGATCTCGTCGCTAACCTCCTGATGAGCGATATGGCCCCACCATACCAGTACATCCGTGTTATTCAGCACTTCTTCCGTCAAGCCATGCTCCGGTTCATCCAGCGTTGCGGTTGCCGTATCAAATCCGGCTTCCTCAAGAAATCCGGCGATCTGCGCATGGATGCCCAGCGGATACACCTGGCGGATGTGCTCTTCCTGCAGCTCATGACGGTACTCATTCCATACGGTTACTCTTGTCACTATAGGACACACTCCTAAATTGATTTATATTGATTGACCTAAGTTCAACTTACTTAATCCTCAAAAAATACCGGCATCCCTGTCTCGGACGACTTGTAAATCGCCTCCAGAATCCGGGTTACCACCAGAGCCTGCTCCGGTTTAACAACCGGCTCTGTATCATTAATAATGCTGTCAATCCACTGCGTGGCTTCAACCAGCGCCGGATCTTCGCCCGCACCGTCGTAGAAGTCCACGCCCGCGGCATCCAGCCCGATATGCTTCTCGTAGGTTTTGCCGTACTCTTCGCCGTTGATGCGCAGGCCTTTTTCCATATCGGCTCCGCCTTCTGTGCCGCAAAGCGTTGTCTTCGCTTCACCGACATCCAGGGTGTTCAGCGCCCAGCTGGCTTCGAGCACAATGGTCGCCCCGTTTTGCATGGTAATGAAGCCGATCGCCGAATCCTCAACCGTGAATTTCTCCGGGTCCCACGGGCCCCAGGCGTTGGCGGCATTTTTGCGGCCGGACAGCTTGTGATAAGCATTGCCCACCGCATATTTCGGCTTGTAATTGTCCATCATCCACAGCGTCAGGTCGAGCGCATGGGTGCCGATATCGATCAGCGGACCGCCGCCCTGCGCTTCCTCATCCAGAAATACGCCCCAGGTCGGTACCGCACGCCGGCGGATGGCCTTGGCTTTGGCGTAATAGATTTCGCCGAGGTCGTTGTTTTCACATACCTTATGCAGGTAAGCCGAATCCGATCTAAAGCGGTTCTGGTAGCCGATGGTCAGCTTTTTGCCGGTACGCTTGGCAGCATCAATCATGGCCTGTGCTTCTGCAGTCGTCTTTGCCATCGGCTTCTCGCACATGACGTGCTTGCCGGCCTCCATCGAGGCAATCGAAATTTCCGCATGGGAAATGTTCGGGGTACACACGTGAATCACATCTATAGTTGTATCTTTCAGCAGCTCTTTATAGTCTGTGTAGACCGCTGCGTTCTCATCTCCGAATTCCGCTTTGGCCTGCTCGGCCCGTTCAGGCACGATATCGCAAAAAGCCACCATGACAGCGCCTTCCACTTTCTTTAGTGCCGGCATATGCTTGCCAGTTGCGATGCCGCCGCAGCCGATAATTCCCACTTTTAAGGTCATCCCTGATTTCCCTCCAACATTGTTGTGAACTCTCTGCCTCTAATCATACAAACTCTGCGAAGCGCTTTCTTCCTGCATTCTTGCCCTGTTATTCCTGAATATTGTCTTGTGGTATTTCAGCGGTGAAATGCCGGTTGCCGACTTGAAAAAATGGTGGAACGTCTTCACGCTGCCAAACCCTGCCGACTCGGCTACGGCAGACATCGGCAGGTCCTCGTTGAGCAGAATCCATTTGGCTTTGTTCAGCCGGTATTCATTAAGGAAGGCGACGAAGGTCATGCCGGTATGCTTTTTGAACAGCTTGGTAAAATAATAAGGGCTGAAGCCCATATGCCGGGCCACCTCATTAAGGGTAATCGGCTCCTGGTAATGCTGCTCGACATAGATAAAAATCCGCTCCAGCCGCTCCAGCATCTCCCGGGACTGGGACAGGGTGTCCTCCGAGAACTTCGGCAGCCTGCCGGCGTTATTCCTGGGCACTTCCCGCAAAATCACGGTAAGCAGCTCAAATAAACGGGCTTTGATCAGATAGGCGTACCCTTCCCCGCGCCGGGTGTCCTCCTCATATATACTTTCGATCAGGGAGATGATCCGCCCGGCTGTTTCCCGGGGCCAGCCTGAGCTGGAATGCTCCATCGCCGTGAACACCTCACGCAGCGAGAAATCATTGCCGCAGGTGGCTGCCAGCTCCTGAAACAGACTCAAGTCGAACTGAAGCACTACCCGTTCGCTCTCCGGCGAAGCGAGAAAATAATGCACGTCCCCGCCGTTGATAAACTGCACTTCCCCCTGCTCCATACGGATTGGAGTATCATTTATTCCCAAATTTAGTCTTCCCTTAGTTACGTAAATCATTTCGATTTCTTTATGCCAGTGCGGATAGCACAGCTCGTCCCCGCCGCAGATGAGGCTGCGGAAAGGAAAATGCTTGTCCACATCCGGAAGCTCGAGATAGATGCTCATAAGTGCGGCTCCTTGTGCGTGTGGTTGATTTTTTGCAGATTATGATAATCAGGTCGTATTCTAAGGCTATCGTACCTTAACCCTGTTAGCAAAAACAAATGCTGGACGACCACAGCACCAGTGCAACAGGGACAACGCCAAAAAGGAGCCTGTCCGGCTCCCTCAATCACATAACCTTTGCGGCTGCATCCTACAGCTTAATTTTCAGCACAACCTTGCGCACCGCTTCCTTGCTGCCTGCTTCGATCCCGGTCATATGGCCGTCCTGCGGATAGCAGACCACCAGTGTTCCGGGCCCTGCGGTTACCGCAGATTGCAGCTCACCCGTGAAGAATACTGCGTCCTTTTCAGCGCTGTATTCCTCTTTTACCGACAGCTGTTCAATGGCCGCATAGCCGATCCGCTCTGTACCTTCAAGAATATAGTGCAGGTCCAGATTAATCCGGTGCGCTTCCCAGAAGCATTCCCCAGCATCCTTCGTTACATATTCGTTAATGAAATAGAACATGCTCTCATTAACTTCATGGCGTCCTGCCGCCTGTCCGCTGAAATCCGTATCCCGCAAAAAGCGCAGCCCCGCCCGGATTTTATCCCCGTAAGCAGCCTCATTCTCTAGCAAATGTCCCAGTGTGTCTACGATCAAGCCGATCATCTCCTGCATTCTCTGATTGATTACCGCCTCTCGCGGCCTACAAAAAAGAATAAATGATTCCACAGTCTGCAGCTATGCATTTGTTCACGCTTCCCCGGCATATTCTAATACTAGCAACCTTCACAAAACTTGTAGGAGGCGTAAATATGCTGATCTTCCTGATGTACATGTTCGCCGTACTGGGGGTAAGCCTGCTGCTGGCGGCTGCGGTGCTGAAGTGCAGGCTCTCTTATCCCTCATCCAATCTGACCAGGCTGGCCCGTGCAGTCGGCTCCTTTAATTTGAATTTTCCCCGGCGGTTCGTCACCCCCGACCAGTCGCATATAATCGCCTTGGATGAAGCCGGCAGAACGCTGGCCATCGGCAGCTGCAATCCCGGCAAGGCAGAGCATGCGACGGCGCAACTGTACACTTTTGACACCATACTGGGTTCAGAGATCATCGAGAATGCCCTGACCCTCACGAAAGTCAGCAAGACATGCCGGATCACAAGCAGCGCCAATAAAAACGGGGATCGATCCGGCCGGCCGGACACTGTAATAAACTCCGTGCACAGTACAGATGCCATTCAGGCAGATGAAGAGGAGGTTAAAGAGCTTACACTCAAAATCTATCTCAGCAGCGCCGACACACCCGTTCTCTCCATCCCTTTCCTTCCCGGTATAGCCCCGGCCAGAAAATCGGACCGGGAATACACCCTGGCCTTCTCAGAGGTTCAGCATGTGCATGAAGCCATCCGCGAGATTGTTTCGGCGTAACTCCCGGGCCCGGGCACAATTGATTGAGGCGGACAGGGTTTCGCACGGAGATGTGGAGTAAGAGAATAGATGCCCGTAGCAAGCAGTAGCAGGAAATCCATAAGCCGGAGGGAAAACAACGTATGAACAGCATCATCAACTTTGGGCACCGCGGCGCATCCGCAGTCTGCCCAGAGAATACGATGGCGGCATTCCGCAGAGGGCTTGAGCTTGGAGCTACAGGAATTGAAACAGATGTCCAGATGTCGCTTGACGGAGGACTGGTCATTATACATGATGAGCATCTTCGCCGGACAGCCGGAGCTGACGGATTGGTAAAGGACAAGACGCTTAGCGAGCTGCTGGAGCTGGATGCCGGTTCCTGGTTCGGGCCGGCATTCGCCGGCGAACGTCTGCCTGTGCTGGAGGAGCTGCTGGATCTGCTGAAGGACCGGGATACCGTGCTCAACATTGAGCTAAAGAACGGGGTATTCCTGTATCCCGGGATGGAGGAAAAGGTTATCGCCGCAGTGCGGGATTACGGCATGAGTGAACGTGTGGTGCTGTCGAGCTTCAATCACTACTCGCTGGCCTATTGTAAATCCCTTGCTCCGGACATCCGCACAGGGATTCTGTATTCGGAAGGCTTGTACCGTCCGTGGGATTACGCGGCCAGCCTGAATGCGGATGCGCTGCATGCTTATCATCCTGTCGTCTTGCCGGAGTTCGTAGCCGAGGCGGCCGCGCAGGGCAAGGTTTACCACCCGTGGACCGTCAATGATCGTGAAGTGATGAAATCCCTGATAGCTGCCGGAGTCGCTGGCATTATCACCAACTATCCGGATGTGCTGGCCGGACTGCTGGCTGACAGACAGGGGTAATGTTGCCTGTAAAAAGAGTCCGGGCTGCAGCCGGTAAATCGGCTGCGCTGCCCGGACTCTTTGTGTTAAAGGCTGCACTTAATTCGCTTTGGAGCTGCCCAGCCAGCTTACCGGCTGGATAACATTGCCCTGCTTATGGACGGCATACCGGCCTCTGCCCAGCTGCTTGGCATTGTACATGGCGGAATCAGCCTCCTTCAGCAGGCGTCCCGGATCAACCCGGCCCTGGCTCGTCGTAATGCCGACGCTGGCCGACACGAACAGCTCATGATGCTCCAGCTGGTAGATACGGGTTGTTTTCTCCAGGACCTTAAGGGCAAGCTGTTCGGCTTCTTTATAACTGCAGCGCTTGGCAATGATGACGAATTCATCGCCGCCGATCCGGAAAATATGCCGCCTGCCCTTGCAGGAAAACTGCTGCAGCGTGCCGCCGACCGCTTGAAGCAGCAAATCACCGACATGATGGCCGAGCTTGTCATTAATCGACTTGAAGCGGTTCAGATCGAGGTATAATACAGCCAGCTGCGCATTAGGCTTGCAGTGATCCCAGAAATGATCCATGCCGTTCTTATTGAACAGGCCGGTCAGACTATCCCTGTAAGCCAGCTCTTTAAGGTGTTCCCTTTCAGCCATGATCAGGCCTGTGCGGTGGAACAGCCAGATCATAAAAGCCAGGGTCAGCGAGTAAAACGCAAACGGCGCAAGCAGGCTGCCGCCGGCCGGGCTAAATCCGGGTACAGCCTGCAGGCCGAACAGATGCATGCCGCATAATCCGCAGCTGAGCATAAGAATGATCAGGCTCGTGCGCAGCGCACGGGCTTTTTGGCTTCTGGCCGCGAAATTCCGTCCGGTCTGGAGGACGAAGTAGGCTGTCACTGCTGCGAGGAGAACTGAGAATATAGTATACATATAATTTCGCGCTTCTTCCATGATAGGAGCACTCCCTTTTACTTCTAAATTAAGCAAAGACGTTAATCTGACAGGTGAACCGTATTATGCTTATTATCGGCAGGCGGGGTCTGATTCTCTATGGAATCTTTTGGATGGTGCTAACGGCAGCGCAGATCCCGGTTAAATGCTGTGATGCTCCACACAGTTGTAAAGGTCACAGGCCCAGGCTCCGCCTGACTGTATGATCCGGGTGAGCGAAGTATTCTTCAGCAGCCGGCTCAAATCCAGCTCAGGCACAAGTCCGCCAAGCGTACTTCGGAGAATCGCCCCGTGGCTGACCACCAGTATACGCCGGCCCGGATGACGCGCGGCAAGCTCCTCAATAGCCCTGCCTCCCCGGAGCCGGCCTGACTCATTGGTCTCCAGGCCAAGCTCAAGTGTTCTCCATTCCTTGCCCCATCGCTCCACTCGTTCCTGTTCCGTCGTGCCCTCCAGAAGACCGCCGTGCATCTCCCGGATACCGGGCAACAGCCCTGCGACGGGAAGGCCTAGCCTGGTGGCAATAATCTCTGCAGTCTGTCTCGCCCTGAGCATATCACTGGAGTAGATCAGCTCCCACTCCTCCCCGCTAAGCCGGCCGGCAATTTCAGCTGCCTGCTGCAGGCCTTCTTCATCAAGCGGATTATCCGTGTGTCCCTGGATGCGCCCTTCTTTATTCCATAAAGTGCTGCCGTGCCGGATTAGACCTATCGTTGTTGTCATTGTCATGGGTGAAACCGCCTTTTTACAGATTGAAATCGATTCCCTAAATTATATACGAAAAGCCTGCTTAGGACGCATGCGTCAGGACACACTAACCCTTCCTCTGTAAATTGACGATATATATAGGCAGCGCTATGATTAAGTGGCTCCGGATGCATCATTCTGGGGCAGGTTCCATATTCATCCTGATCTACAGGAAATACTGTTTGGAGTCAAAGGAGATTCTGTTCATGTTTAAAAAATGTACCGCCGTTTGCCTCATTCTCTTGCTTATGCTGTCCGCCCTGCCGTCCCTTCAGTCCGGTTCAACCGCATCTGCTTCTGCAGCCCCCAAAAACGCCGTCTTTGTGGACAAAGCCAGCCAGTCCTATATTCCGCTGCGGTTCCTGAACGGCCTGTTCGGAATCCACTCGGTTCTGAATGCAGGTACTAATGAGATTGAAGTATACGGAGAAAAGGCTTCGGTTCTGCTTAAAGCAGGACAGGCCCGGGCAACCGTCAACGGGAAATCTGTTACCCTGACTGCCCTGCCCTTCAGCGCAAACGGTACAACTTATGTGCCGCTGTCCGTGGTCAGTACGGCAATGGGAATTGCACTGAAGTGGAATAAAGAGCAGGGTTCCGTCACCCTGTCATCCGCCGGAGAAGAAGCAATCCTGCCGGTGTTAAGCGGCTCACTGATTAAACCGGATGCGCCGGCAGCCGTCAGCGCGAAGCATACATACAAGGTCGGCTCCAGATCATTCAGCGTGCAGACCGTCACCATTCCCCTGATGCATCCTTCTGTCCGCCTTGACGCTGTGCTGGCCGGCAATACGGTCGGCAAGACGGAAGCGCTCGGCAGCATTGCCAAACGCAGCGGGGCTGTCGCAGCGATCAACGGCACTTTTTTTGACGCCTATACTGACGGGGCGTACAAAGCCCCTTACGGGTATATTATCAGCGGCGGTAAAATGCTGAAGAACAGCCCCGGCGACAAGCGGATTGTGTTTGCCTATGACCGCAATCTGCTGGCGGAGCTGATTCCGGGAAGCGAATTCAGCGCCAGATTCCAGAGCGGCAGCATTGAGGGCGCACTGCAGGCCGGTCCGCGGCTGCTGGTGAACGGCAGTGTCTCGCTGAATGTCGCAGCCGAAGGCTTCAAGGACCCGAAAATTCTCACCGGAGGCGGAGCCCGCAGTGCCTTGGGCATCACCCGTGACCACAAGCTGATTCTGCTGACTACCGGCGGGGCCACCATCCCGCAGCTGGCCCAGATCATGAAGCAGACCGGCGCTTACCAGGCAATGAATCTGGACGGTGGGGCCTCCAGCGGCCTGTATTACAACGGTAAATACCTGACTACCCCGGGACGGCTGATCAGCAACGCGCTGGTCGTTACCCGGTAATCCCATCCTGAATAACGGGAGGCCTGTGCCCGATGTCCAAAGCTGACTACATGCTGTCTATCCTCTGGATGCTGCAGCAGCGCAAAAGAACCGCCGCCGAGCTGGCCGAAGCCCTTGAGCTCAGTGTGCGGTCCGTCTACCGCTATATTGATGCGCTCTGTGCCAGCGGCGTGCCGGTCATTGCCGATGCCGGACCGGGCGGCGGCTTCCGGCTGCCGGAGCATTTCAGCGCCGCCCCGCTCTTCTTCGATGACGATGAGCGGCGGGCGCTTGTACAGGCCGCCGCGTTCGCCGAAGGCAGCGGCTACCCGTACATCGGGGCGCTCGGCAGCGCTATCGCCAAGCTCAAGCGCTACAGCAATGATGAACAGCTGCTGCAGATGCAGCGCCATAAATCCGGCATGGAGATGCTCCATGCCCCTTCTGTGCCTTTGACTCCGCTGCTGGCGGAGCTGGAGACGTGCGCCGCGGCCGGGCTGACCGTGCAGATGGAGTACCGCAAAGGCAGCGGGCAGGCAGCCTCCCGGCGTTCCGTCGACCCTTACGGGCTGGTGCACTGGAAGGGCCGCTGGTATCTGGCCGGCTTCTGTCATCAGCGCGGGGAGATCCGCAGCTTCCGAGTGGACCGGATTGGGCAGCTTGAACGGAGCGGCGGTGTCTTCATCCGGCCTGAGGGCTTCTCGGCAAGGCAGTTTCTGCTGGACAGCCTTCTGCCGGGTCCTGACCAGCAGGCTGCGCTTGTCCGGGTTGTGATTGCCTCCAGCGAAGAAGTGCTGAACGATCTGTGCAGCCACTGGCTGTTCGGACATTCGCTGCAGCAGCGCTCTCCCGGAGAGGCCGTCTTCCAGCTGGATGAGACCATGCTGCTCAGCTACGCGCCCTACTTCCTGCTGCCCTACGGCAGATCGCTGCAGATTGTTGAGCCTGCAGCCCTAAAGCTGAAGCTCGCTGCAGCAGCAGCCGATATCTCCGCTTATTACACGGAGTCATAACGTTTATCCGGAATCACTGACCGCAGCTGTCAGTGATTTTTTGGTATATTGTCCGTGTCCGTGTGAAAGAGGTACGCTGCAAGCATACTGAGGAACAATAAGAAATCCGAGGAATCGGAGGAACATGGAGGAGGAAATAATAATGAAGGCATTAAAGTATGAATTTTACATTGGCGCGGCGCCCGCTGCAGTCTGGGACTGTCTCGTTGCTCCAGACAAAGTCAGCCAGATCTACTATGGCAGCACTATCCGCTCAAGCTTCACCGAAGGAGAACCGCTTGAGTATGTAGGGCCGGGAACCGATGGTGATGAGACAGTGCATGTATATGGCACCGTGCTGGAGTACAAGCCGCAGGAGGCACTGCGGTTCACGCATAAGGCCGGCCCCTCCTATGTAAAGGACGGTGAACCCTATGAATCTGTTATCTCCTGGCTGCTGTCGCCCATCGGCGGCTGCACGAAGCTGACACTGATTCATGACAGCTGGCATCCGGATGATCCTTCTTACGCGCCAAGTGACAGTGCCTGGTGGCAAATCCTCAGCAACACGAAGACATTAGCCGAAAACGGCAGAACGCTGGATTTTGGCAGCTGAGCAGCCTGCGGGCAGTTTACCTGCACAGGCCGGAATCAAGGGCATTTTTGCCCTTCATTTCGGCTCAGCTGGCGCTCACTATAAACTAAGTGGAAAAATGCTACCTAAATCAGCGAAATCGGCCAGACTGAAGACATTAGATGGAAAAAGTACACTTAAATCAGCCGAATCAGCCCATGATGCAGCATTTTGCCCGAATTAGGTAGCGTTTTTCCAACTAAATTTGATTTGAGTAACTATTACAAACAATTAGGTGGCGAAAATCCAACTAAACCATGATCGGACTATTGCGCCAGCTGGCTAACTACTTATCTGCTCAATCATCCCATATGAAGCCGGAAAATCCGGTTATTCACCCACACCAACCTTACGAAACAGGTACTCTTTGCCTTCCATTCCCCCTCCCGCGACTCAGGTAGGAACTAGAACCCTTACTCGTTCAACCCCGCCATTCCACCAGACCGGTCACACATTTTTTACTCTTCACCCCGCCACCTTACCGCCCAAGCCGGAGCAGTAACTTTACCTCCTTCAGCACCGCCATCCCACCAGACCGGTCACACACCTTCTTTACTCTTCACCCCGCCACCTCACCGCCCAAGCCGGAACAGTAACTTTACCTCCTTCAGCACCGCCATCCCACCAGACCGGTCACACACCTTCTTTACTCTTCACCCCGCCACCTCACCGCCTAAGCCGGAACCTGCAGCCTTTCCCCTTCAGTCCCGCCTTTGCTCTGTAGAAGCATGGGAAGGGTTGTAAAATGGGCTGGTTACCCTCACCCGTCTTTCCCTGAGGAAACTTTATTGTTGCAAGGACAAATTTGTTTACATATACTAATATTGTGGCAAGGAACAATATTTTATCACCTGTGCATAATAGATGCTCATTTAAACTCTATACACATAAAACATAAAAAACATAAGGAAAGAAGGAGCTGCTATGGCTGGAGCCGCTATTCCATTGTCTGAAGCATCGAACGGCAGCCTGCTGCGCATCAGCGGCATTGACGTTCAGGGCGTACTGCGAAGAAGACTGCTTGACCTCGGTTTTGTCACCGGCAATACCGTGGAGGTGCTGCGACGCAGCCCGCTTGGAGATCCTGTCGCATTCCGGGTAAGCAATACAACGATTGCCCTGCGCCGGGAAGAAAGCTCGCTGATCTACGGGGAACTGCTTGGAGGTGAGGAGTTATGAGCCATTATACTGTCGCTTTTGCAGGCAATCCCAACACGGGGAAAAGCACTTTGTTCAACCTGCTGACCGGACTGCGCCAGCATACCGGCAACTGGGCGGGCAAGACGGTGACTACCGCTGAGGGCGAATTTACCCACAACCAGCATGTCTACCGTGCTGTTGACCTGCCGGGTACTTACTCGCTGTATTCTAACTCCGCTGATGAGGAGGCTGCCCGGGATTATATTATTTTTGAGCAGCCGGATGTGACGCTGGTTGTGTTGGATGCTACGTCGCTTGAGCGTAACCTGAATCTCGCCCTTCAGGTGCTGGAGATTACAGGCCGAGCCGTAGTGTGCATCAACCTGATTGATGAAGCGAAGAAGCTTGGAATCAGCATTAATCTAAAAGCCATCGCCAAGCAGCTCGGCGTTCCGGTCGTGGCCATCTCGGCACGCAATCAGATTGGAATCGGAGAGCTGCTGGATCAGCTGGAGCGCGTGGCGACAGGCGCTTTTACCGGCAAGCCGCTGAGGATCACCTATAGCGATGAAATCGAACAGGGCATTGCCGAGCTGCTGCCGCTGGTAGAGCAGACTTTAGGCTCCCGTTATCCTGCCCGCTGGATCGCCCTGCGGCTGCTGGACGGTGACAGCAGCCTGCTTAGCTCGCTCAAAGCCCATATGGGGCGCAGCACAAGTCCTGCACATAAGGAGGTGACCGGCCATGGAGTCACCGCATGCCATTAAGGGTTCTGATCCGCTGGATTCCCTGCTGGCAGCAGCCCGGAAGCTGGCCGACAAGGGCGCAATCCGCGATGAGATTGTCACCGGCATCTACGGGGTATCAGCAGGCATCTGCCGTGAGGCGGTCAACTATCAGGATAAAAAGAAGCTCAGCAGCACCTACAAGCTTGACCGGATCGTTACCTCGAAGCTCTGGGGCTTCCCGATTATGCTTGCCGGGCTTGGCCTTGTGTTCTGGATTACGATCGCCGGGGCGAATTACCCGTCCGGCTGGCTGGCTTCTTTTTTCGGCTGGATCGAAGGGTATCTGACCTCCGGCTTCACAGCGGTGAATGCACCTGCCTGGCTGCACGGCGTACTTGTTCTGGGACTGTACCGCGGCACCTCCTGGGTTATCAGCGTCATGTTGCCGCCGATGATGATCTTTTTCCCCGTGTTTGCGTTGCTGGAGAATTTCGGCTATCTGCCGCGGGTGGCTTTTAACATGGACCGTTTGTTCAAAAAATCCGGCGGACACGGCAAGCAGGCCCTGACCATGTCGATGGGGTTCGGCTGCAACGCCGCCGCCATCCTCTCCACCCGGATTATTGAGTCGCCGCGCGAGCGGATGCTGGCGATTCTCACCAACAACTTCGTGCCGTGCAACGGGCGCTGGCCGACGCTGATCCTGCTGTCCTCGCTGTTCATGGTTGGTGCCTCAGCAACAGGTGCGCTGCGCACCTTCTCCACTGCGCTTGTTCTGATGGGAATTGTGCTGGTTGGCATCACCGTCACCCTGACGGTATCCTGGGTCATGTCCAAAACGATGCTGCGCGGCGTGCCGACCCATTACACACTTGAGCTGCCGCCGTACCGCCGCCCGCAGTTCTGGAAGACAATTGTCCGCTCCTCCAAGGAAAAATCACTGAACGTGCTGACCCGCGCCATTGTCGTTGCCGCTCCGGCCGGCATTCTCACCTGGATACTTGGCAATGTAGTTATCGGCGGCGACAGTGTGCTTAATCATATGGCGGCATTTTTTGATCCTTTTGCCCAGCTGCTCGGTCTGGACGGCTTCATCATTATGGCTTTCATACTCGGGCTGCCTGCCAACGAAATTGTGCTGCCGATCCTGCTCATGGGCTATATGTCCTCAGGTGCAATGGTTGACGTTGAGGGCATCGGCAGCATCAAGGAGCTTTTTCTGAGCCACGGCTGGACCTGGCTGACCGCGCTGAACATGATGCTGTTCTCGCTGCTTCACTATCCGTGCGGCACCACGCTGGTCAATATCTACAAAGAGACCAAAAGCCTGAAATGGGCGGTGCTATCCGCCGTCATTCCGCTCGGTATCGCCATCGGTGTCACCTTTGCGATCGCACAGATCGTCCGGCTGCTCGGCTGGGCCTGAGTTATCATTCACACCCGCTTCTACCGTAACAGGGAGGGGCGGGTGTTTGGCGTTCATCAGCTGAAATACCGTTCCCAGGCCATTTGACTCCTTTTTGCCCAGATGTTAGGGTGAAACTGAATCCAACATTTTCCGGGAGGGATTACTGATGACGGAAGTAAAGCTTGCTGTCGGATACGACGAATATGAAGACGGCCAACGAATGAATACGGAGATTGAGCGCCTAAGCGCCAGCCCTGAAGCTGCGCAGCTGACCAGCCTCATCATCGGGGATTGGGGCCAGGCCTACGAGAACAGCTCGGATGAGGTTGTGGAGGCTCTTGTTAAGCACAGCGGAAGCTTTCCGGCCCTGCGCAAGCTGTTTATCGGGGACATGAGCTATGAGGAATGTGAAATTTCGTGGATTACGCAGACGGATCTCTCCCCCTTGCTCCCTGCCTACCCGGAGCTTCAATCACTCACCATACAAGGCGGGACAGATCTTGGCCTCAGCAAGCTGCAGCATGACAAGCTCGAGGAACTGATTATTATTACAGGCGGTCTCAGTAAAAAAGTGCTCGCCGAGATCGCAGCCGCTTCTTTGCCGAATCTGCGCAGGCTGGAGCTGTACCTTGGCGTGGATAATTACGGTTTTGACGGCAGCCTTGAGGATCTCCTTCCATTGATTGAGCCGGGCAAATTCCCGCAGCTGACCTATCTGGGACTGAAAAACAGCGAGATTCAGGACGAGATCGCCGAAGCCCTGGCTGATGCACCGATCCTCGACCAGCTTCATACGCTTGATCTTTCCCTTGGAACGCTTAGTGACAAAGGCGCGGAGGCGCTGTTAGCCAGTGAGCGGATCAAAAAGCTGCAGGCGCTGAACCTGAGCTATCATTATATGTCGGACAATATGATTACCCGCTGGCGGGCCAGCGGTCTGCCGGTGGATGTCAGCGACCAGCAGAAAAGCGATGACGATGAAGACTGGCGTTATCCGTCCATCACTGAATGATGCAGGAAGCGCAGCCGCTGATCCTGCTCTGCAGCCCCGGCGACAAGCGTTCCGGCGGGATTCAGCAGGCACGCAGCAGGCTTGGACTGCCCCCTGCTCTGCTCATTCCTTACCTTGAGCTGCTGCAGGGTGCTTCGCTGGGTGAGCTGCTGGAGCGGCAGATGCCGGGCGGCCGGTTGGCGAAGCTGCTGGAGCAGCAAGCACCAGTCGAACTGACGGCTGGGCAAGTGAAGCAGCACATGCCGGCCGCACAGGCTGCCCCGCTGCTGCGGCTGGAGTCGCCCGGCGGCAGCTTCGAAGCCGAGCGGGCCCTTATTGCTCTCGGCGCCCCGGATGCCGGGGAGCAGGACGATTCGCTGCACCCCTTCGGGCAGCAGCGCGATCCCTACCCGCTCAGCGTCCGGGCCGCCGGCCGGCTGAAGGAGATGCCGGGCGTGCTGCATCATCCGTCCCAGTGGTTCCGCGGCTACTGCCGGCTGCTGGCCAGAGTTCAGCGGGCAGCCGCCGCATTGCTGCCGGCTGCCCGCTGGCAGAATCATCCCGGCGATATTGCCGCGATGACGGACAAACGCCGGACGCAGCAGCTTCTGGCAGCAGCGGGCGTTCCGGTTCCCCGGCCGCTAGGCGGCAGTCAGCCGCCTAGCGGCTATGAATCCCTCCGGGAGCTGATGCTGACGGAGCGGATGCACCGGGTCTTCATCAAGCTGGCCTGCGGCTCGGCCGCTTCAGGTGTCATTGCTTATCAGATCAATCCGGCCACGGGGGCCGAGCTGGCTGTGACCACAATCGGGGTCGAGCAGTACATTACCCGTCCCCCCGTGTACTATAATGCCGGGAAGCTGCGGCGCTACACAGACTCTGCAGTCCTGAAGGGAATCATCAACTGGCTGTACAGCCACGGGGCATATGCCGAGCAATGGATTCCCAAGGCCGGATTAGCCGGGGATTCCTTCGATATCCGCCAGCTGGTCGTCCTTGGTGAAGCCGGCCATTCGGTAGCCCGGGTCAGCACGACACCGATTACGAATCTGCACCTGCGCAGCCGGCGGATGACACCTCTGGAGGCAGGACTGACGGAGGCGGAGCAGGAACAGGTACGGCGCACAGCTGTGCAGGCGCTGGCCGCTTTTCCCCGCTCGGCGGTCGCAGGAATTGATGTTCTTGTCTCTTCCGGGTCAGGCGGCGTAAAGCGCACCTATGTGGCTGATGTGAACCCTTTTGGCGACCTGCTGTACGATGTTGAATACGAAGGCTTCAGCACTTATGAATGGGAAATGAAAAAGCTGAAGGAATACAGGAATATAGCCACTAGAAAGGGTGCTATTAACAGTCATGACTGATATGAACGCCATCGTCGGCACCCATGATATTCTGATGATTACTCTCGATACCCTGCGCTACGACGCTGCTGTCCTGGAGGAGGCGAACTGTCCCAATCTGTGCGGCACCGGCTCCTGGGAGAAACGGCATACCCCCGGCAGCTTCACCTACGCCGCACATCATGCCTTCTTCGGCGGTTTTCTGCCGACTCCCGCTAACACGGATAAGGCCTCGCATGTGCGGCTGTTCCATTCCAAAAACACCGGGATGAAAACCCATCCCCACACCTGGCTGTTCGACACTCCGGATCTTGTATCCGGGCTTGCCGGAGAGGGCTATCGTACGGTGTGCATCGGCGGGGTTATTTTTTTCACCAAAAAAGTGCCCTTGGCCCGCATCCTGCCCGGCTATTTCCAGCATAGCTACTGGCGGATGACCTTCGGTGTCACTAATCCGCGCTCCACGGAGCATCAGGTGAATCATGCCTTGAAGGTACTGGACAACACCCCGCTGGATCAGCGGCTGTTCCTGTTCCTCAACGTGTCTGCCATTCACGGGCCTAACCATATGTTCCTGCCGGGTGCCCGAAAAGATTCCGTAGACAGCCAGCGTGCCGCATTGCGTTATGCCGACGGGGAGCTGGGACGGTTGTTCGCGCGGTTCCGGGAACGCGGCAATCCGGTTTTTTGCCTGGCTTTTTCGGACCATGGCACCGCCTACGGGGAGGACGGCTATGAGGGGCACCGCCTGGCGCATGAGACGGTATGGAATGTCCCTTACCGGGAGTTCATCCTATAACCTGGCATAGTGGCTTACCGTTTACCGGTTCAATCCGGATGAAAGGAGAAACGTATGACGTCTACCGGCAACTTTTTGCAGCAACCCTGTACAAATGACGTAAGACCTTCTCTCTCTTCGGGGGAGGCCGAGCAATGGAAAAAGCAGATTACTTCTAATCCGTACCGCAATTATCTCTATTCTTATCCGCACAAAACCGCTTACCGTGAATTTCAGCCTCCCCTTTCTCTGGATCAGCTATGGCGGAATGAGCCTGCGGAAACATTCTTTCTGTATATGCATATCCCGTTCTGCGGCGCGCGTTGCGGCTTCTGCAACCTGTTCACACTGCCGGACAAGCGCGCCGATGTTCACGCCCGCTATGTCGATGCGCTGGAGCGGCAGGCCCGGCAGTGGTCGGCTTTTACCGGCCATAAGCCTTATGCCCGCTTTGCAATCGGCGGCGGTACGCCGACCCTGCTGGCTGCACCCCAGCTGAGCCGGCTGTTCCTAATTGCCCGGGAAATCATGGGGCTGGACACCGCCCGGGCCTCGATCTCGGTGGAAACCTCACCTGAGACGATTACGGAAGAAAAGCTGTCCATCCTTAAAGACAACACGGTTGACCGGGTCAGCATGGGTATCCAGAGCTTTGTTGCTGCCGAGTCGGCAGCTATATACCG
The DNA here is from genome assembly GCF_029893965.1 of Paenibacillus sp. PastM-3. Lineage (GTDB taxonomy): Bacteria > Bacillota > Bacilli > Paenibacillales > Paenibacillaceae > Paenibacillus_AQ. Next base: position 30,702 of record NZ_JARXXP010000008.1, on the reverse strand, counting down.
TCCGCAAAATCCCGAGGTGGTATACCAGGCGCTGGAGCTGCTAGGAAAATACCAGTTCCCGATTCTCAATCTTGATCTGATTTACGGGTTGCCGGGCCAGACGGTGGATTCCTGGCTGTATTCGCTGGGGCAGGCGCTGCTGCATGAGCCGCAGGAGATTTTTATCTATCCGCTCTACACCCGCGAGCATACGATTGTGAAGCCCGGCGATCTGCTGCACCACGAGGATTTGCGGCATGAGTGTTATACTGCCGCCTGCCGGGTGCTTGCTGAACACGGCTACCGCCAGTATTCGATGCGCCGGTTCGCCAAAGAAGAGGCGGGCACAGACAAGGCCATCCTTGACTACAGTTGCCAGGAGGAAGGGATGATCGGGCTTGGCTGCGGCGCACGTTCCTACACCCGTGAGGTGCATTATGCCTCCCGCTACGGGGTCAGCCGCAAGGCAACGGAGAGTATCATTGCCGACTACGTGTCAGCGGAGCGTTATGACACGGCTGATTACGGCATCGTGCTGAGTCTGGCCGAGCAGAAACGGCGGTTCATCCTGAAGGCCATCCTGCACAGTGAGGGGCTGCGGCTGGCTGATTACAGCGATCGCTTCTCAACTTCACTGTGGGACGACTTCCCTGAGCTTGGCCTGCTGCTTGAGAGCGGCTTGGGTGAGATGCAGTATGAGGCCGAGGGTGTGGAGCAGCGTGAGGATCGGGGCGGAAATAGGGCTGAGGCACCAAGTGGGAGCCGGAACGGGGATCAGAGTGACGCCCGGGATGAGGAGCACCGGGAAGCTCAGAGCAGCGGACTGCATTTTGATCAGGAGAATATCCGGGATACTGCTCAGGACGAAGGGCGCCGGGAGGATAAGGACGGGGATCAGCCTGTGAGTCAGAGTGATGCACGGGATGTCGTTCAGGATGGAAATAACCGGGCCGCTCCGGGCCGGGATCGGGACGGCATTCTGCGCTTAACCTCTGAGGGTCTGGGTTACTCCGACTCAATCGGCGACTGGTTCATCTCCGGTGACATCCGGGAGCGCATGGAAGGATTTATTTTGCCATGAATGCCGTTCTCTACTACCGGGGTGCCCTCACCTCCTGCAATTATGACTGCCCCTACTGCCCGTTCGGCAAAACCAGAGACAGCGCAGCAACACTAGCCAAAGACCGCGAAGGTGTTGAGGCTTTTGTCCATTGGGCTGCGGAGCAGGGTTCAGCGGGGCACCGGCTGTCCATCTTTTTCAATCCCTATGGCGAAGGACTGATCCACCGCTGGTACAGGGATGCGCTTGTCACCCTTTCCCACCTCCCGCATGTGGATAAGGTGGCGATTCAGACCAATCTGTCGGCTAACCTTGCTTTTTTGCCGGAGCTGAACCCTGCTACTGCTGCCTTTTGGGCTACTTATCACCCGGGCCAGGTTAATGAGGACAAATTTCTGGCCCAGTGCATGGCCGTCCATCAGCAGGGGATCCCGCTTAGTGTGGGCAGTGTGGGAATCCGCAGCGCTTTTCCGGCGATAGCTTCGCTGCGGGCCGCTTTGCCGGAGGAGATCTATTTGTGGGTGAACGCCTACAAGGACAAGCCGGATTATTACACACCGGAGGATCTCGACTTTCTTAGCGGTATCGACCCGCATTTTCACATTAATGCCGCCGACTATGAGAGCCTGGGCAGAAGCTGCAACGCCGGCAAAAATGTATTTTATGTCCAGGGAGCCGGTACAGTAAAACGCTGTTATAAGGACCGCGGTGTTACCGGCAATCTTTACCGTGACGGACTTGAGGGGCTCGCCGCCGAGCGGAGCTGCCGGATGAAGGTCTGCGACTGCTATATCGGCTACATCCATATGCCCGAACTCCAGCTGGAGCAGATCTACGGCCCGGGCCTGCTGGAGCGGATACCCTACGGACTAACGGAGGTGACGGGATGAGGACAAATGGCCAAAGTGCAGGATTGGGTCATGACGGTGCTGCGGCTCTGGGGGATGATGGGACTGGGGCGGTTTGCGGTCAGGCAGCAGCTCAAGAAAAAGATGAGCCGGGAGCAGCTTCCCATGATGCTGCACACCGGGTTGATAACGGGGTTGCCGGCGCGTCCAACTGGCTGAATAGTGAAACTATAGTGACTACAGCTGATTTGGTAAGCCAGGCGGATGATGCGACTATTGTGACTACTGTTGGTTCGGTAAGCCTGGCGGATGATGCGACTATTGTGACTACTGTTGGTTCGGTAAGCCAGACGGATGCCGGGATTGGTGTGACTGGTGACGGGAGGACAACTGACGCCGCAGGTCAAGCCATGACGATCTGGCTGACCGGTCTGTCCGGTGCAGGCAAATCGACCATCGCCTCTATGCTGACGGACAGGCTGACCAAGCTAGGCATTGCCGCTGAGTGGCTCGATGGAGACGAGCTGAGGCGCACCCTCGGCAAAGGCCTCGGTTTCAGCCGGGAGGACCGGTTTGAGAATATCCGCCGGGCGGTGTACCTTGCTGAAATACTGAACCGCCATGGTGTGGTTACGGTAGTCTCACTCATTAGTCCCTATGCGGAGATGCGCGACTATGCCCGCCGGACTCTTCCGCGTTTTGCCGAGGTCTATGTAGACTGTCCACTGGATGTCTGCGAAGCCCGGGATGTCAAAGGAATGTATGCCAAAGTCCGCCGTGGCGAAATTCCTTCGTTCACCGGCATTTCCGATCCTTATGAGATACCGACCGGTCCCGAGATGACGCTCAACACAGCCGGTCAGACGCCGGAGGAAAGTGTAAACACACTGTTAGCCTGGCTTACGGAACACGCTTCACTACGGCTAAACAAATAAACAAAACCGCGCTCTGTCTACTCACCCAGACAGGGCGCGATTTGTTTGTGGCTGGTTACTTTGAATGGAGTGCTGCTGCGAGGAATACCACGTTATGACAGGTTACGGTTACGGTTACGGTTACGGTTACGGTTACGGTTACGGTTACGGTTACGGTTACGGTTACGGTTACGGTTACGGTTACGGTTACGGTTACTGTACGGATCAGATAAAATTTGTCGTACAGATCAGCAGCTAAATTCCGGACATTCAGAGGCAGCTTTGCCTCTCATTCCACTCCACAGCTCCTTTCTGGACAATTCAAAGGCATTTTTGCCTTTGATTTCTTTCGCCCCGCGGCCGGCCTCCAGCCCCGTTTCCGGCCGGCTCAGAGCCATCCCTGTCCCTGTCCCTGTCCCTCACATCTCCCACAGCCCCGGCGCCCAGTCTTTCAGTCTTTCAGTCTATCGGTCTGTCCAATCGGTCCAGTCTGCCCGGTCTTTCGGTCTGTCCGGTCTGTCCGGTCTGTCCGGTCTGCCCAATCGGTCCGGTCTATCCGGTCTGCCACGGCCCCTTCAACGGAACCTCACCCGCTCGAACGCCCCCGCACCTCACAGCTCCCGCGCCAGCAGCATCAGCTTGCGCATGCCCTCGCGCAGCACATTCTCGCTGGCGAAGGAGTAGCTGAGCCGCAGCCAGGAGGTCATCTCCCCGAGCGGGTCGCACAGCTCACCCGGGACGAAGGAGATGGACTGCTCCATGCTGCGCTGTAGCAGCGCGGCGGCCGAGACGGACTCCGGCAGCTTGATCCACAGGTTCAGCCCGCCCTCCGGCGCGGTCCATTCCCAGCCGCTGCCGGCCAGCTCTTCCTCCATAATCTCCTTATGTACCTGCAGCGCAATCCGCAGCTTGCCCAGATGCTGCTGCAGGCGCGGCGACGTGTAATAGTGCAGAAAGATCTTCTGGTTCAGCAGCGGCGAACCGTTGTCTGCCATCGATTTGGCCGTAATCAGCCGTTCCATGAACGGATGGCGGCAGGCCACTGCACAGATCCGCAGGCCCGGCGCCACATATTTGCTGAAGCTGCTGATATAGATGACCCAGCCTTCCGTATCGTAAGCGAAGAACGGCGCCGGCGGCACCTCGCCGAAATAGATGTCGCGGAAGGGGTCATCCTCGACCAGCAGGCAGCGGTACCGCTCGGCCAGCTCCACCAGCAGCTTGCGCTGGCGCGCCGGCACCGTATGGCCGGTCGGATTATGATGGGTCGGGTTGATGTAGAACATCCGCGGCCGGCAGGTGCGCATCAGCTCCTCGACCGCCTCCAGATCATAGCCCTCCGGCGTGATCGTAACCGGCAGCAGCCGTGCACCCGCCCGGCGGAAAATATCAAGAGCTACACTATATGTAGGCCGCTCCACCAGCACATAATCCATCGGCCCGAGTACAAGACCCGCGATCAGATTGATCGCCTGCTGGGCCCCCGAGGTAATCAGCAGCTCAGCAGGCGACAGCTGCAGCTTGAAGTGCTCCTGATAATGCCGGCTCAGCACGCTGCGCAGCTCAGGATCACCCTGGACGGAGGAATACGTGCCCATGACCTTCGGATAGAGGTCGAACACTTTTTTGACATAATCGGACAGGAACAGGTTCGGCAGCAGACCCGGATCAATCAGCGCCTGCGAGAACTGGTACTGAACCGGCATACGCTGAATATCGGACATCGGATTGGTCAGCGAATAGGCCGGTACTCCGGCGGCAGCTTCTGCCGCCGGCTCTTCCCTCAGCATACCGGCAGGTGCAACATAATAGCCGGATTTATCTTTTACATAGACCCTGCCGCTGCTAGCCAGCTCCCGGTACGCCTTAAAGACAGTCAGCCGGTGCACCTGCAGCTCCTCGGCCAGCACCCGGATCGACGGCAGCTTGTCATGCACCTTCCATTCCTCGCGTACAATCCGGTTCACCATATAATCATAAACCTGCCGGAAAAGCGGATGGTTCTGCTCCATGTTGGCCGGTTGTTTCATAGCTTTTGCACTCCCCTCAGCAATTCCCGCAGCCCGTATCTTCTGCAGAGACAGCGTTACAGCCGCAGCCTGCAGCCCGCAGCCCTTGTTATTTCCCCTATTGTACAGCATCCGGTCCGTCATCTGTTCTGTTACTTATTAACTGTTCTGTGCCCGGCCCGTTATGATTAACCAAAATGCTTCACCGTACTGCCATATTACATTCAAAAAGGGGAACTATTCATGATTATGCTGGCTTATTCGCTCGTCTGTCTGATCTTCGGCACTACCTTTCTTGCTATTAAAATCGGAGTGGACGCCGGGCTCCCGCCCTTCTTCTCCGCAGGAATCCGTTTCTTTCTCGCCGGTGCTGTCCTGTTTCTCTGGATGGTCATCAAAGGCAAAGCCAGCTTCTCCCTGCTCCTGCGCAAAGAAATGCTGATTACCGGAGCCGCCCTGACCTTTGGCACCTTCTCCGCACTGTACTGGGCCGAGCAATATGTTTCGTCAGGACTTGCCGCCGTACTGTCGGCTACCGGGCCGATGATGATCCTGCTCATGCAGACTGCTTTTCTCCGCCAAAAAGCGCCCTCCTACTCTCTTTACGGCTGCATCATCGGCTTCACCGGCGTTCTGCTGCTCGTGCTGCCAAGCCTTGTTGTGGACGTGTCCCCGCTATGGATCACCGGCTGTATCGTTGTGCTGATCGGGGAATGCTGCTACGCGGCCGGGGCGATTTATTCCAAAAAAGTGATCAATGCCTTTTCCGGCGTCTCGCCCGTTGCCTTGAATGCCGCGCAGATGATGTACGGGGGTGTTCTGCTGTTTCTTTTATCGCTTGCTGCCGAACCATGGCATCCGGAAACTCTGCTCTCCCTTAAAACCGCCGGTTCCCTGCTCTATCTGACCGTGATCGGCTCCATGGTCGGACATACCCTGTTCTACTGGCTCGTTGCCAAGACAAATCCGGTGTTCCCGTCCACCTGGCTGTATATCTCGCCGCCGATTGCCGTTGGTGTGGGTTACCTGTTCTATAATGAGGCCGTTACCTGGATTACGCTACTTGGCGTGTTCACCATCATCACTGGAACCGTACTGGTTAATGCGGGGGCTCTGAAGGTGCTTTTATTCAAAAAGAAAACGGCACCGGCTGTCCTGCCTGTCCCTCCACTCGATGCTGCTGCACAGAAATAAAGCAATTTTCACTCACTAAATTTATTTATGACGTACTATATGTTGCATTAGTGATCAATATTGCGTATTATATAAATAAGTTAAGGGGTATTATTACCATTAAGACGTCTGAATGAGAGGGGGAATCGGCCAATGGTACTCCTTTTCCCTTAGGAGAGACCTGATAATATCCGGAAAATGGAGGGACCCGCAATCGAACTGACATCCCGTCAACTGCAAATTATTGAAATTGTAAAAAAACGCGCACCGATCTCCGGCGACCAGATCGCCGAAAGCCTGAACCTCAGCCGGCCGACTATCCGCAACGACCTGTCCATTCTGGTCATGCTGGAGTACATTGACGCCAAGCCGAAGGTCGGCTATTTTCCCGGTCAGCGGTCTGTGGCGCATCTGGGCAGCGGCTATCTGCTGCGGGAAACGAAGGTCAAGGATATCCAGAGCATCCCGGTGGTCATCCGTGAGACAACCACGATCCAGGATGCCGTCGTCACCCTGTTCCTGCAGGATGTCGGCACCCTGATTATCTGCGACGGGGACGGCAGGCTGGCCGGAGTGGCCTCGCGCAAGGATTTCCTGAAGGTAACGCTCGGCAATCCCGGTGCGGTATCCATGCCGGTCAGCATGGTTATGACCCGTATGCCTAAGGTAGTAACGGTATCGCCCGATGAGCCGGTGCTGGATGCTGCACATAAAATGATTTTTCACGAGGTAGACAGTTTGCCGGTGGTCGTACCCGGCGGCGCGGAAGATACCGTCCCGGGACTTCAGGTAACGGGCCGGCTGACCAAAACTTCCATCGTTAAGCTTCTCCTCGATCTCGAAGCCAAAGGATAACGGGAGGATTAGAAACGCATGGAGCAATCTTCGCACTACATCACGATATGCTCGGATTCAATAGGCGATACGGCAGAAGCAGTAGTGCAGGCCGTTATCCACCAGTTCCAGAATCAGCGTGTCACGATCAGGAGATACGGCAATGTAAGGCATGAGGATGAATTGCGCAAGCTGATGGAGGAGACGGCGCAGCTGCAGGGTTTTGTCGCCTATACCCTGGTGCAGCCCGAGCTCCGGGAGATGATCCGTGAGGAAGCGGTCCGGCTGGACCTGCGGATTGTCGATATTATGGGCCCGATGATGCAGGCCTTCATCGACACCTTCGATGACGCGCCGCAGGCCCGTCCCGGACTGCTGCATCAGCTGGACGAGAACTATTTCCGGCGGATCGAGGCCATTGAGTTCACCGTTGCCTGCGATGACGGCCGTGACCTGGGCGCCATGCTGAAGGCCGACATCGTGCTGCTGGGCATGTCCCGGACCTCGAAGACACCGCTCAGCATCTTCCTTGCCCACCGGGGCAAGAAGGTGGTCAATTATCCGGTTGTACCGGAGATCGCTCCGCCGCAGCAGCTTCTGAGCCTGCCGCCGAGCCGGATTATCGGCCTGACAATGGAGCCGGAATATATGCTGAAGATCCGTTCCGAGCGCCTCAAGATGCTGGGTCTGCCTGCGGGCTCGCAATACGCCAGCCTTGAGCGCATCCATGAAGAGATGGAATACGCCGCAGTGCTGTTCAAGAAGCTGGGCTGTCCGGTGATCGACATTACCGACAAGGCCATTGAGGAAACCGCCGGCATCATTATGGGACATCTTTAACCCTTGGCCCGCCGGGCGGATGTGATGTACACCAAACCTACAACCTATAAATGGAGGGAAAACATATGGAACGCGAATTGGCACTGGAGATTGTACGGGTAACGGAACTGGGCGCTTTATCCTCAGCACGCTGGATTGGCCGGGGCGACAAGAATGCGGCGGATGATGCCGCCACAACTGCCATACGTTCCATGTTTGATTCTGTCTCCATTGACGGAACCGTCGTGATCGGCGAAGGCGAAATGGATGAAGCCCCGATGCTCTATATCGGAGAGCGTGTCGGCACCAAGAACGGGCCTGCTGTAGATGTAGCCGTTGACCCGCTTGAAGGTACGGAGGTAGTCGCCTGCGGGCTGCATAATGCCCAGTCGGTCATTGCGATTGCCGACCGCGGCAGCCTGCTGCATGCGCCCGACATCTACATGGAGAAGCTGGCCTGCGGCCCCGAGCTGGCCGGCAAGCTCAGCCTGGACGATTCCGCCGAGGTTACGCTGCGCAAAGCCAGCATGATTACCGGCAAGACGCTGTCCGAGCTGACCGTAATGGTGCTCGACCGCAAGCGCCACGAAGATCTGATCAGCACCCTGCGCGAGCTGGGTGTGCGGATCAAGCTGCTCGGCCACGGCGATGTGGCCGGAGCGATCGCCGCGGCGCTTCCCGACAGCGATGTCGATCTGTACATGGGCTCCGGCGGAGCGCCGGAAGGCGTACTCGCCGCCGCTGCCCTGAAATGCCTCGGCGGCGAGCTGCAGGGCCGGCTCCTGCCGGAAGGACCGTTCGAGCTGCAGCGCTGCCTGATGATGGGTCTGGATAACCCGGCCCGCGTGCTGTCGATGGAGGACATGGTCGGCACGGGCGATGTCATCTTCGCTGCGACCGGCGTTACCTCCGGCGAATTCCTGAATGGTGTCCGCTTCATCGGCAAGGAACGCGCCGAGACGCATTCAGTTATCATGCGGGCGCAGAGCAAGACGATCCGCTATATCCGCAGCATTCATTTCCTGCCCGGCAAGGAAATCCCGCAGGGTGTCTCAGACCGCCAGAACGTTGCTTTTATGTAGGCTGCCGCCAGGCTCCGGGACCTGCCGCATATACCTCAGCGGCAGCCGGACTGCTGCGGAACGCAGCAAAAAGGGTTTGCCCGGGGTCCAGCAGGACCCGGGCAAACCCTTTTATTAGTTATAACACTGTAAGTCTGGCCGCCGCTTAACGCGTGCGGCTGTGGTCTCTGTCTCTCAGCAGCTCATCACTGGTATTCACTTTCACATCCCCCGTCTTATCGACACGGGCCTCTTCGCGTTTCAGGGTATCTTTTACCTGCTGAGTGCCCTGAACTTCACGCTTGTGAATGTCCACTTCACCGGTGACCACCGTGTTCTTATGAACCTCGACCTGCTCTTCGCTGACCGGGATACGGATGGTTTCATCGGCTCCGACTGGCGTTTGGCTGGAGTCATTGTTGACCGAGCGCCGCTCAATCACAATTTCCTCATGGGATACAGGAACGTTGATCGTCTTCTGCTCCTCCACGATTTCCTTGCGCACGCTGACCTCACCGGCCTGCACCCTGTTTTTGGACACATCCAGCTGTTCCTCGCGCAGACGGAGCTTACGGGCTTCTTCATCCTCGCCTTCATAAGCAAGCGAGCTTCTGCTGTCTGCATCCTTGCCCATGCCGTCAGGCGTTCCGGAGTACAAATCAGCCTTCATTCCCGGCCGGTTTAAGTCCTCATGCGCCCGGTTATCCGGCAGATCGTGCACCGGAGCAGAATTCATTGTATCAAGCCCGGTGTCTGTCCGTCCTTCAAGACCTGAGCCGTTAAAGGCAGCATCCACGACATCTGACACTGAATGATCAGCGACATCTCTATACGAACCGTTCGTGCTGTTATCTTCAATATATCTTTCGGCATTGGCCGAATTATGGTTACGGAATACGGTGTACACATCGTTAACACGTGCATCATCCGCATCTACCATGACCAGAATCCGCCCCTCGTCTACATCATTTTCATAGCTTTCCGCTTCATCCTCCGGAATGCCAAGGCCGATCAGGCCGCCTACCAGCCCGCCGGTACCGGCTCCGATGGCCGCCCCTGTCAGTGTTGCGGCAATTGGACCCGCAGCAATAATCGGTCCGATCCCCGGGATAGCCAAGGCACCAATCCCTGCCAGGAGTCCGGTCACCCCGCCGAGCAATCCGCCGGTTGCTGCACCGGAGGCCATGCCTTCCGGAGCTTTGGTTCCTGTCTCTTCACTAATGGCTTCGACATCTCGTTTATTACGGGCAATCACGGAGATGTCCTCTGTCAGAAATCCTTGACTTTTCAGATCTTCAATAGCCTGCGAAGCCTCATATTCGGTATGGAACACACCTACAATTTTCTTATTCATAACGATTCCCTCCTGATAGCTTTTATTTGATATGCTTAGCCACTCTTTCACATTTCTTAATTAACCACTCCCTTATCCGCGAAACTGAAAGTTTTTCAATTTTGAACGATTCCTCAAATATATTTTCGAAACAGAATTTGCACTGGAAATCCTATCCTCCGACACATTTCCATCATATTTCCCTTGTAAAAGTCAGGTAAGATCACACAATATTTACGGCATCAGCCCATTTGTTAAGCCTTTTGGAACAATCGCTTCAACCCCATTACACCACCCGCAAAAGGGACTATACTCCTCGTAAGATATGTCACCCATTTTTACATGACCAAGGAGGTCTACCCATGAATATGCGTTTAAAGGTATTGAAGAAGCATCTGCTGTTCTGCTGCAGTGAGCACTGCAACAATCAGGAGGTCGAGGATGTCATGCAGGCGTTCAAGGAGCAGCTGGTCGAGCAGGGAATCAACAAAACGGTCAAAATCAACAAAACCAGCTGCCTCGGACTGTGCGGCAACGGTCCCTTTGTCATCGTCTACCCTGACGGCGTTTGGTATTACAATGTAACAACGGACGACGTTCCGCGCATTGTGGAGGAGCATCTGGTAGGCGGCGAGCCGGTGGAAGAGCTGGTTATGCTGAAAATGGAAGCCTGACGTTATAACGCCGGACTTTCTCCCCTCAAACGGCCGCTCCATTAGGAAATAACCCCGACAACTTATAAACGCTTAACCAAGTAGAAACGGCTACGCCGTCCTAAATAGGACGGTATCCGTTTCTGCGAGAAAGATAAGGATCAAGGATAGCGTGAAATATATACTTTCTTATCTTTTGGAAAAAGTCCCCGCTCCGCTTCCGTCATCGGAAGGGCGCCGGGACTTTTTGCGTTGTCTTACGCCGCTGTAAAACTATTGTATAATGGTGACTATATACGCATATATCCAAGACCACTTTACACAGGAAAAGAGGCTGAAGGATGGCCATATTTAAATATAATCCGCAGCGGCCGCTGCGCAGCAGCCCCGATCTGCATCTGCATTACTGGGGCTTCGAGCATTGTGCGCCCGGCCACACCGTCGGTCCCGGCGTCCGTGACCTTTACAAAATCCACTTTATTCATGAAGGCACCGGCAGGGTTGCCGTCGGGGAAGCCGAGCACAGGCTGCAGGCCGGACAGGCTTTTCTGACCTATCCCCATATCGTGACTTATTATGCAGCAGACAGCACGGAGCCGTGGACCTATTCATGGGTTGCTTTTACCGGAGAAGAGATTGAATCCCTGTTGTCCCGGACCTCTCTGTCGCCGGAGCAGCCCGTGTTTCCGATGGATCAGCAGCTGATGCCTGCCCTTTACGATCGGCTGACTGCAGAAGCGGATACGGCTGAGGGACTCGACCTGCCGCTTAAAGCAATCATGTATGAGTTCTTTACGATGCTGCTGCGTACAGCCCCGGCAGCGAAGGACAATGTCCGGCTTCCGCGTGCCAAAAGCTCCTATGTCGAGGAATGTCTTCATTTCCTGCATGCCCACTACTGTGAAAATATCACCGTAGAGATGATGTCTTCCTCCCTGAAGCTGGACCGCAAATATCTGTCGGCCCTGTTCAAACGGACGGTCGGCCTGCCGCCGCAGCAGTATCTGCTGAATTTCCGCATCGCCAAAGCCTGCGAGCTGCTGGCGGAGAGCAGCTGCACCGTCGGTGAAATTGCCCGTTCGGTCGGCTACCAGGACCCCCTGCTGTTCTCTCGGATGTTCAAAAAGGTCAAAGGCTGCTCCCCCAAGGACTACCGCAGCCGCCATGCGAATAACGACATTGTGCTATAAACATCTTCCATGCTGACATACGCTTTTGCCCCGTGGTTCCGCTACAATAGAACGTGTCAGTTAAGCCGTAAAATCTTCCGTTATGAGGAATAACACATCACAACTATTAGGAGGATCTCACATGTATATCGCCAGTCCTGAACGTTATGACAACATGAAATATAACCGCAGCGGCCGCAGCGGCCTGCTGCTGCCGGCAATCTCGCTCGGCCTGTGGCATAATTTCGGCGGCAACGACCTGTTCGAAAACGGACGGGCCATGGTTCGCCGCGCTTTTGATCTGGGCATCACCCATTTTGACCTTGCCAACAACTATGGACCGCCACCAGGCTCCGCCGAAGAGAACTTCGGCCGGATTCTCCGCCAGGATCTCGCCGCTTACCGCGATGAGCTGATTATCTCCACCAAAGCCGGTTACTATATGTGGCCGGGCCCATACGGCGAATGGGGCTCCAAGAAGAATCTGGTGTCCAGCCTGGATCAGAGCCTGAAGCGGATGGGCCTGGATTATGTCGATATTTTCTACCATCACCGTCCGGACCCGAATACTCCGCTGGAGGAAACCATGGCTGCGCTGGATCTCATCGTCCGCCAGGGTAAAGCGCTGTATGTCGGTATTTCCAACTACCGGCCGGCGGAAGCCCGCGAAGCGGCGCAGATTCTCCGCCGTCTGGGCACACCTTGCCTGATCCACCAGCCGAACTACTCAATGATGTCGCGCTGGATTGAGGATGAGCTGCAGGATGTGCTCGCTGAAGAAGGCATCGGCACCATCGCCTTCTCTCCGCTGTACAAAGGCATCCTGACCGACCGCTATCTGAACGGAATTGCAGCGGATTCCCGCGCAGCCGGACCAAGCGTGTTCCTCTCCGAGAAGGAGATTACCGAAGAGGTGATCGGCAAGGTACGCAAGCTGAATGATATTGCAGCAGCCCGCGGACAAAAGATGTCACAGCTCGCCCTCTCCTGGGTTCTTCGCGGCGGTAAAGTAACCTCTGCGCTGATTGGTGCAAGCAAAGTGAGCCAGATTGAGGACGCAGTGGCATCCCTGAACGCTCCCGAGCTCAGCAAGGAAGAGCTGGAGCAAATCGAAGCCATTCTGCGCGGATAATTGCGGTGATAAACGCAAGGATGACTGCAGATACATCAATATAAAGACGGCAAATGTCCCTGCACGGCCGGAAGGCCGGGCAGGGACATTTGCCGATTTCTGCATCAGGGATGCTATAATGGACACAAAACCGCACAGAAGGGGATGCATCATGAACAAGAACCGGTTAGGGCAATCCGATTTATATGTAAGCGCTATGGGGCTGGGCTGTATGTCTCTGGGAACCGAGGAGGCACCGGCTGTATCCATCATCCATGAGGCGCTGGATAAGGGGATCAACTTCCTTGATACAGCCGATCTGTATGATGCGGGCCGCAATGAGGAGATTGTAGGCAACGCCATACGCGGCCGCCGCAGTGACGTTGTTCTGGCCACTAAGGTCGGCAACCGCCGGATTCCCGGCCAGGACGGCTGGTCGTGGGATGCGTCCAAAGCCTATATCAAATCCGCGGTACGTGACAGTCTGCGCAGACTGCAGACCGACTACATCGACCTCTATCAGCTCCATGGCGGAACGATGGAAGATAATATCGACGAGACGATTGAGGCCTTTGAAGAGCTGAAGCAGGAAGGGCTGATCCGTTATTACGGCATCTCCTCCATCCGTCCTGCTGTGGTCCGCGAATATTTGAAACGCTCGGGTATTGTAAGTGTGATGAGCCAATACAGCATTCTTGACCGGCGTCCGGAGGAGTCGGTTCTGCCGCTGCTTGAGCAGCATGGCATCAGCCTCATTGCCCGCGGTCCGCTGGCGCGCGGCATCCTGACCGATAACGGCCGCTCCAGGCTGGAGAAGGATTATCTGGATTATTCTGTGCCGGAGCTGGCAACGCTGCAGGACCGGCTGACACAGCAGGCTCCTCCTTCCCGGACCCTTACGCAGACTGCGCTGCTCTACCCGCTGTCACAGCCGGCGGTTGCAGCTGTCATCCCGGGTGCAAGCAGCCTTGAGCAGCTGCGGCTGAACATTGCCGCGGCCGAAGCAGCGCCGCTTACCGCCGCCGAAGCGGACGCCGTCCGCCAGGCCAGCAAAGCGAGTGTCTATACGGCCCACCGCTAGGCAATGTGTAGCATGGCAAGCCGGGGCAACCAGCCGGCCCGGTGAACAAGCCTCATAACCGGTAACAACAAACAGGCTATCCCATAAACTGCATCATGCAGCGGGATAGCCTGTTTTGTGCTGGTACTCTCTAAGCTAAAACTCTATAAAACGGACATTGAAGTTTTGCAGGCTTTCGTCTACTGATAACCGCCGGGCCCATGCTCCATGCTAACGGACTGAGCTGCCGTTATCCAAGGCATAACCGGGATGACCGCAAGCTAACGGACACCAGCGCTCTTAAACGTGCAGATTCGCAGAAAAATCGCCAGCAGACCGGTAAATAAAGGCGCCCCGGTCCGTTAGCCTGCAGAAGTGTGCCAAATGGGGAAATAGCATCATTACAGTCCGTTAGATTCGCCAAGCTGCAATACCAGCTGAACAGACGCCCTCTTTTTATGCTGAAAGCGGGTTAATCCGGTAACGTCTCTGGGCCCTGCTATCTTCTTTTCCGCAAACGGAGAATCCAGAAGACCAGCGACACCAGAAACACCAGTCCCGTAATTGCCCAGGTCAGCAAGAAAGCCATCCCCAGCCCGATATTCGCATCGGCAGCCTCCCGGAGGCTCTCCTGCACCAGCAGGATTGCAAGCGGAGCACCGCTCGCCAACAGCAGTACCAGTACACTATAGCGCGCAAAAGACGTGCGTTTGGGTAACGCGTAATACATACTGAGATATGAAAGAATCAATAGAACAAAAGATAACGAAGCCTGCTGTATAAGTCTGTCCATCCTGTCCACTCCCTACCTTAAGCCTTCGAATGCGTACAGTATATCGGCTCTGCAGGCCTGATGCAAATGCGGAGGCTCTCCCGGCCGGATCAGCCGAAAATCTGCGTAATGTACACCATCGCCAGCAGCCCGAAAATAAAGGAATAGGTCGATGGCCGCTCATATCCGTGCCCGTGGCTCTCCGGAATCAGCTCCTTATAGACGATGAAGAGCATCGCTCCTGCGGCAAAAGCCAGCCCGTAGCCTACTGCATGCTGCAGCGAGCTTGCTGTGAAATAACCGACAACCGCCGACACCATCTCCATAAGTCCGGTCAGCGTGGCGACTCCCAGCGCCTTCCACCGGGTAGACTTGGAGTTCATCATGAAGACAGCGAGAATCAGACCTTCCGGCATATTCTGCGCCCCGATCGCGATCGCCACCATGGGACCGAGACTGGCCTCCTCGCTGGCATAGCTGAAGCCCGTGCTCAGGCCTTCGGGAATATTATGGATAAACAGTGCAATCATGACGAGCAGCGCCTTGGAATCCATATTGGCAAAGCCGGGTTTGTTTTCGACATCGATATGCGGAATGTTTTTTTCAATAAGGTCAAGCAGCAGCACCCCGGTGATCAGCCCGAGCGTCAGTGCAGTAATCCCCGATTCTTCAATCGCCTGCGGCATCAGGCCGAAGGTCGAAGCAGATACCATAATTCCCGCGGTAAAAGCGACCAGTATATCCTTCCAGCGCTCTGACAATCTCCGCACGAACAGAATGGGTACCGCACCAAGCACCGTTGCCATTGCAGATAAAAAGCTGCCTAGCAGCGCAGTCTCCAAGTTATTTCCTCCTCTTGTCAGGACAGAATTTCATAGGCCCAATTTATGCGGCGGGCAGCTTAGTTTATGACCGGGCCGTCTTTTTGGTGCCTATCCCGCTCCCTATCCTGCTCCTGCCACTGCTCCCCTGAATCCAGCTCCAGTGTCATCAGGTCTTCATCCAGATACCGCCCGTCCAGCTTTACCGCATTGCGCTCCGTGCCGTAGCATGTGAAGCCAAGAGCAGCATACAGCCGCTTTGCCGGCTGGTTGT
The DNA here is from genome assembly GCF_029893965.1 of Paenibacillus sp. PastM-3. Lineage (GTDB taxonomy): Bacteria > Bacillota > Bacilli > Paenibacillales > Paenibacillaceae > Paenibacillus_AQ. The sequence continues at coordinate 14,812 of NZ_JARXXP010000008.1, read as the reverse complement.
CCGAAAATACGGTCAGATTCACCGTCATAAGCCCCGGCATTTGCCCTGCACGCGTGATCAGCTCACTCATCAGGGAATGGCCCAGCTTCTGCTTGCGGGCTGAGGGAGTCACATACATGGCGAAGACACTGCCTTTATGGCGGAGCTTCTCCCTGCTCTCCCGGATAAAAGTAACTACGCCGGCCAGCTCACCCTGCCCGGTGAACCCGCCCAGGGTGAACTTGTCCTCCGCAGGCTCCAGCCTGCGGCTTGTAACCTCCAGCGGCATTTCCTTCTCTGCTTCATAGGTGCTGAGGAAGGCTTCCGGATGAAGCTGCAGCGCCTGCAGCCGCAGCCCGCGGTATTGTTCCGCATCGTCCGGATTTAGTAATCTTATGTACATGGCAGCTCCTTCTTCCGCCCGGGGCGGACAACCGATCTAATTAGATTATAGCCGCAGACCGGGACTTTTGAAACGGAAAGGCAGGCAGGGCAGCAGCTCCGCCGGAGAGCCGCAGCCCTGTTAATGACAGGAGCTGCACCTGCACATTAGCAATTTCATCCCCGTCTGCCCCATTTTCCGAACAGCTCATCCACCCGTCTGCCTATAGCAGCCTCCGGTACAGTCAGCAGCTTTCCGCCGCCTACCACAACCCTGCCGCCTACAACAACCGTTGAAATCGCTCCCGGCTGCATGGCGTAGACCATGTTGGCGAACAGCTCCTGCCGCGGGGCAAGTGACAGGTCATGGACATCAAGCGCAACAAAATCCGCATACTGGCCGGTTTCCAGGGAACCGGCCGGCAGCCGCAGTATTTCACCGGCGCGTGAAGTTCCCATCTCATAGACCTGACCGGCGGTAATGCAGGTACCGTCCATGCGGCTGACCTTCTGAAGCAGCGAGCACATGCGCATTTCCTCAAACACACTGATCCGGTTGTTGCTGCAGCCGCCGTCTGTGCCGAGCGCAACCTTGACACCGGCCCTCAGCAGGTCGGGAATGCGGGTCACCCCGTCCGCCAGAAACATATTGCTGGACGGGCAGTAGGCCAAAGCTCCTTTTCTCCGGCCGATCAGCTCAATCTCAGAATCCTCCAGCCAGACCAGATGAACAGCGATTATTCTCTCATCCAGTACCCCCAGTGAATCCAGGTAATGCACCGGGCGAAGCCCGTAGGCCTGCAGCATCTCCTCAACCTCGAACATCTCCTCGGCAACATGGATGTGAAACGGCGTATCCAGCTCCTGCGCCAGCCGGTGTCCGGCCCGGATCATCTCCGGGGAAGCTGCATGCGGGCTGTGCGGAGCCGGATGAACCGTAACCAGCGGATTGCCCTGGTATTTCACAGCCAGCCGCCTCGTCCGTTCCACCGCTTCAGGAACCGTTTCGCGGTAGGCCACCGGAGCACCATCCCAATCATACATCGTCCGGGCGAATACCAGGCGGATACCCAGATCCTTCGCCGCCCGGATGACAGCTTCATCAAGCGCCGTACCGCCGCCGTGCACATAGAAGAAATCACAGACTGTGGTTACTCCATAACGCAGCATTTCACCGAAGGCCAGCAGGGCGCCGGTATAAACCGCCTCCTCATCCAGCAGCGGGGAATAGCGGTACAGTGCCTGATCCCGCCATTCCAGAAACGGCTTATCTATGGCAATCCCGCGCAGCAGGCTCTGGAAAGAGTGGTTGTGGGCGTTGATCGTGCCGGGAACAATCGCTTTTCCATCCCAGCGGATGTGCCGGATATCCGGATACCGCTGCAGCAGCACCTCCCGGCTGCCTACCTCTGCTATCAGGCCATTCTCGACCAGCACAGCAAGGTCTGGCCGGAACTGGTTCTTCGTGTATACCGCATCTGCCGAATATAACGTCCGCAAGCGGCTCCCCCCTGCCTGTTATGGGCTCAATTCAACATCCAGCGCCAGAATGGACTGCAGCAGCACATTTCCGGCCTGTTCAATATCCTCGATCCGGCTTTCTTCATCAGGACAGTGGCTTTTTCCGCCCAGACTGGGCACAAACAGCATGCCGGCGCTGGTCAGAGACGCCATGTGCGCGGCATCATGACCAGCCATGCTGCCCAGCGCATAAGTCTTAATGCCAAGCCTGCCGGCCTGGGCGGCAAGCAGCCGGATCAGCAGCTGGGCCATCGGCTGGGACGGCTGATCCAGGATTAGCCGCCGGCCCAGCGACAGCCCCCGGCGCTTTGCAATAGATGCAGCCTGCACACCCCAGGCTTCCATAACCCAGCGCTTCTGCTCCTGCTGCGCTGCTCTGACTTCCAGATGAAAAACAGTCTGCCCCGGGATAATGTTCGCGGCGTTCGGCTCATTGCTGATCCGGCCGACGGTGCCCACCACTTCATCTGCCGGATGCTCGCGGCAGAGCTGCTCAAAGGCCAGCATGATTTCGGACGCGCCCATCAGCGCATCCTTCCGGTCCTCCATCAGAGTGGTTCCCGCATGGTTGGCTTCTCCCGAGACCGTTACCTCCTCCCGGTAAATACCGGTTATAGCGGTCACAATTCCGACCGGGACCCCCCGGTTCAGCAGCGTTTACCCTGCTCGATATGAACTTCAAGGAACGCTGCCAGCTCCTCCGGACTGCGCCGGGCCCGTTCAAAACGTCCGGGGTTCCCTCCGGCAAGCCGCAGCGCCTCAGTCAGCAGCTGCCCCTGCCCGTTGCGCACACCTGTGAGATCGTCCCGGCTGAGCTTGCCGGAAACTGCACGGCTGCCGAAGGTGGACAGCCCGAAGGGATTCGGCTCTTCAGCGCTGAAGGACACCAGCTCCAGCGGATGCCGGGTAACGGCGTTGTGATCCTCCAGCACCTGCATCACCTCCAGTGCCAGCAGCACACCAAGCGCCCCGTCATATTTGCCTCCGTTAGGCACGGTATCGATATGGGAGCCAAAAGCAATAACAGGAAGCGCATCCTCTGATCCGCTCCGCCGCCCCCAGATATTGGCCGCCTCATCCACCCTGACCTCAAGCTGCAGCCGGAACAGCTGATCCTCCAGCCATTCGCGGGCAGCGAGTTCAGCCGCGGTGAACGTCGTCCGGTCCAGGCCTCCGGTAGCCTCATTCAGCCCGAACTGGGCCAGCGCTTCGATATTCTTTTGCAGCCTGACCGCATTGATCCGCAGTTCTTTCACCTGCATCCCGCTCATGCCGTCACCCTCTTTCCGTCAAGGATAACAATCCTGCCTTTTTTCAGCACTGTATCCGTTAAATTCACCGCGTAGTGATATTGCAGGTACTGATAATTGGGCGCATCGAAAATGACCAGATCGGCCTGCTTGCCGGCCTCAATACTGCCGGTATCCGCAGCACGGTCAATCGCATGAGCCGCATTAAGGGTACAGGCTGTCAGCACCTCAGCCGGGGTCATTCTCATCGTTAAGCAGGCCAGATTCATAATAAAAGGCAGCGATTCCGTCGGTGAGGAGCCCGGATTGCGGTCCGTTGACAAGGCGACCGGCACACCGGCGTCAATCATTGAACGCGCATCGGCCGGCGGAGCCATCAGGAAAAAGGCGGTGCCCGGCAGCAGCACGGCAATTACTCCCTTCAGGGCCATCCGGCGGATGCCTTCGGGTGAAGCATGCAGCAGATGGTCGGCGGTGACAGCACCCAGCTCGGCGGCCAGCTCCGCCCCCCCTCCGGATACAAGCTCGTCAGCGTGGAGCTTCGGTTTCAGCCCCCAGCGTTTGCCCGCCATCAGGATTTCGCGGGACTGCTCCACGGTGAACACCCCTTCCTCGCAGAACACATCGCAGTATTCCGCCAGCCCTGCCCGGGCCACCGCCGGAATCATTTCCTCTATTACTGTCCGGACAAAAGCATCCGTGTTCCCCTTATACTCCGGTGGTACTGCATGCGCGCCCATAAAGGTGGACACCAGCTCTACCGGATGTACCTCATTCAGTCTTCGGGCCACTCTAAGCTGCTTGAGCTCATCGGCCAGCCGCAGCCCGTAGCCGCTTTTTGCCTCAACCGTCGTGACCCCGTGGGCCAGAAACCGGTCCAGCCGCCGCTCCGCTTCGGCCATCAGCTGCTCCTCAGAGGCTTCACGGGTACGCTCTGTTGTAGAGAGGATTCCGCCTCCGGCCTGCAGGATATCCAGATATTTAGCCCCTTGAAGCCGGAGCGTGAGCTCGAATTCCCGTGAGCCGGCGAACACCAGATGGGTATGCGGATCAATGAGGCCCGGAGTCACCGTCTTCCCGGCAGCAGACAGTACCGTGACCGGCTTCCCCCCGGAGTGCTGCTCCACATACCGCCTGGCCTCCCCGCTGCTGCCCACGAAGACAAACCTCTCGTTCTCAATGACTATTCCGCCGTCCTCAATCAGACCGAGCTCTGCCATCTCCCTGCCAATCTTGGGCTTCATGCCTGCCCCGCCCAGCGTGGCAATCTGCGCGGCGCCATCAATGTGGATCATTCCGCTCCTCCTCCGGCTCCAGCATGGGCATGCGGATGCCATGGGCTCTGGCGGTTTCGGCGGCCAGCGGATAGCCGGCATCCGCATGCCGGACCACGCCCATACCCGGATCTGCCGTCAGCACCCGCTCTAGCCGGGTCTCTGCCTCCTTCGTGCCGTCTGCGACAACCACCATCCCGGCATGCTGCGAATAGCCCATCCCCACTCCGCCCCCGTGATGGATCGACACCCAGCCGGCTCCTGCGGCCGTGTTGACCAGCGCATTCAGCAGCGGCCAGTCGGACACGGCATCGCTGCCGTCCAGCATGCGCTCCGTCTCCCGGTTAGGCGAGGCCACGGAGCCGGCGTCCAGATGATCCCGGCCAATGACCACCGGAGCAGACAGCTCCCCGGAAGCAACCATATCGTTGAGGATCTTGCCGAACGCGGCCCGCTCGCCGTAGCCGAGCCAGCAAATCCGGGCAGGCAAGCCCTGGAAGGCGATTTTTTGCCCGGCTAAAGTAATCCAGCGCTGCAGACCCTCATTCCCGGGGAAAGCCCGGATAATCGCAGCATCGGTTTTATTGATGTCCTCCGGATCACCCGACAAGGCTACCCAGCGGAACGGCCCTTTCCCTTCGCAGAACTGCGGACGGATATAGGCGGGAACAAATCCGGGAAAATCAAAAGCCCGGCTGACGCCCTGATCGTATGCCGCCTGCCGGATATTGTTGCCGTAGTCAAAGGTGACAGCCCCTTTGCCCTGCAGCTCAAGCATCGCTTCAACATGCCGGGCAATGCTGCTGCGGGCCAGGGCAATGTACGCCTGCGGGTCGTTGCCCCGCAGCTGCCTTGCGGTTTCGGCAGTGAAGCCGGCCGGCACATAGCCGTTCAGCGGATCATGCGCTGACGTCTGATCGGTCAGCACCTGCGGCACAAAGCCGCCGGCCGCTATTTCCGGCAGCAGCTCCGCCGCATTGCCCAGCAGGCCGATGGAGAGCGGGCGGCCTGCGCTGCGGGCCGCCTCAGCCATGGCCAGCGCTTCTTCCAGTGTCTCTGCCACAGCATCACAGTACCCGGACTGAATCCGCTTCGCGATCCGTGTCCGGTCCACTTCGATGCCGATGAACACACCGCCGTTCATAGTCACGGCGAGCGGCTGGGCGCCGCCCATGCCCCCGAGGCCGCTGCTAAGCGTAATTGTCCCCTTCAGTGTGCCGCCGAAATGCTGTCTGGCGCATTCGGCGAAGGTCTCATAGGTGCCCTGCACGATACCCTGCGTGCCGATATAGATCCAGCTGCCGGCGGTCATCTGCCCGTACATGATCAGGCCTTTGCGGTCCAGCTCGTGAAAGCTCTCCCAGGTTGCCCACGCCGGAACCAGATTGGCATTCGCCAGCAGGACGCGCGGAGCATCCGGATGGGTGCGGAATACCGCCACCGGCTTGCCGGACTGGATCAGCAGGGTTTCGTCGTTCTCCAGTGTCTTCAGCGACCGGACAATCGCGTCGTAGGCCTCCCAGCTGCGGGCTGCTTTGCCGATGCCGCCATAGACAATCAGCTGCTGCGGATGCTCCGCCACGTCGGGGTCGAGATTGTTCATCAGCATCCGCAGTGCTGCTTCCTGCGTCCAGCCTTTGGTATTCAGCGCGCTTCCTCTGGGGGCGCGGCAGATTCTCTCCTCGTTACGGCTCATATGGCTGCTCTCCCTCCGTTCCTTATTCCTTCGGGTGCTCCCCCGGATTTACTCCACACAGGAGTCAAAGGTCACCTTGGCAAACAGCCCGGCCAGCACACCGGGCTGTTTCATCCACTGCACAACCGTAGCAAAATCGCCGGATAGCACACGATCCTCCTTCACCGGAGCCGCCAGCTCACGGCAGCGGTCATACAGCCACTTCGTTCCCCGTCCAAGCTGCTGCGGACCGCGGAAATCAAGGGCCTGAGCCGCGCACAGCAGCTCAATTGCCAGCACGGTATAGGCATTATCAACGATTTGGCTTGCTTTGCGGGCAGCGATGGTGCCCATACTGACATGATCCTCCTGATTGCCCGAGGAGGGTATGGAATCCACACTGGCCGGATGGGCCAGAGCCTTGTTCTCCGACACAAGAGCAGCAGCAGTATACTGGGCGATCATGAAGCCGGACTGCAGTCCCCCGTTCCGGGTCAGGAACGGGGGCAGCCCTTCATTCAGCTGCGGATTAACCAGCCGCTCGATCCTCCGCTCCGCAATGCTGGCCAGCTCCGCCGCACAGACGGCCAGATGGTCCATCGGCAGCGCGACAGGCTGGCCGTGGAAATTCCCGCCGGAAATGACCCGCGCAAGTTCGGTAAAGATGAGCGGATTATCCGTGGCCGAATTCAGCTCGGTCGTCAGCCTCCCCGCAATATAGGCCAGCGCATCCCGGCTCGCTCCGTGCACCTGCGGCGCACAGCGCAGGGAATAGGCATCCTGCACCCGCTTCTCGCCCTGATTGGTCATCAGGGTGCTGCCGGCGGTCAGGTGCCGGATGTTGCCGGCTGACTGCTGCTGCCCTTTATGCGGCCGGACAGCATGGGCCGCCGGATCAAAGGCGTCCCGCACCGCCAGCAGAGCCTCACAGGTCAGCGCTGCCGTGCAGTCCGCCCAGTCGGCCAGGTTCATGGCATCCCAGCAGGCCAGTGCGCCGACCGCCGTCATGACCTGCGTCCCGTTAATCAGGGCCAGCCCCTCCTTGGCCTCCAGTACGATAGGCGCAAGCCCGGCCTGCGCCAGCGCCTCTGCCCCGGGCAGGCGTGTGCCCTGAACATACGCTTCGCCCTCGCCGATCAGAACCAGCGCCATATGCGACAGCGGGGCCAGGTCACCGCTTGCGCCGAGCGAGCCCTTCTCCGGGATTACCGGTGCAACGCCGCGGTTCAGCATGCCGGCCATCAGCGAGATGACCTCCGGGCGGATTCCGGAATAGCCGAGGGCCAAGGCGTTAATCCGCAGCAGCAGGATGGCCCGGACCGTCTCCTCCGGAAGCGGCGCTCCGGTTCCGCAGCTGTGGCTGCGGATCAGATTAAGCTGCAGCTGCTGCGTATCCTCCGGGGAGATGTATGTGTCGCTGAACTTGCCGAAGCCTGTAGTCAGGCCATACACCACTTTTTTCTCCAGAAGCAGCCGCTCCACATACTTGCGGGTCTGCTCCACCCTGCGGCAGCTCTCATCCGCAAGCTCCACAGGATGGTGATAACGTGCAACCCTGACGACTTCCGCAAGGGTCAGCGAATGGCCCTGGACAACTACTGCGGTACTGTTTTTTTCCGGCACGGGCGTCACCTGCTTCTGCGTATTAGAAAAAGCCCATACCTAGCAAGAGGTACCGGCTTCCATCTGATCTAATCCTTGCGGCATGCGTTCTTCGATGCCCCTGGCCATGAAAATGCCTTATTATATCCTATTCTTCCGCTGCACGGATATGATCGCCGCCAGCAAAAAGAGCAGAAGTTCCCGGTAACCGGTACCTTCTGCTCTCTGCAGCCGGAAGCTCTACAGCAGCTTATCCAGCTCCCTGCAGGCTTCTTCATATGCAGTCTCCAGCTTCGGCAGCTGCCGTACAGCGGGCTCGAATTCCTCTGCTCCGGCATGGCGTTCCACCAACGCACACAGATGGGCGAAATACTGCACCCCGATGCTCAGGCTGCCTGACTTCAGGCTGTGGGCCGCTGCCGCCATTTCCGTCAGATCCTGTCTGGACGCAGCATCCTCCAGTGCAGCCAGCCGCTGCTGAGTATCCTTCTTGAAAATCCCGATCAGCATACGCAGCAGCTCAGGCTCGTCTTCATCGTCCATCTCCCGGATGCCGGACAGGGTCTCCTCCTGCAGGACGGGAATATACGGCTTCATGCTGTACCATTTAACCAGCAGCTTGCTCAGCATCTGCAGATTCAGCGGCTTAACCGCCCAATCATCGAGACCTGCCTCAATAAATTGCGCTCGGCTCTCCTCGCCTTCATCCCCGGTCACGCCGATAATCGGAACCCGCGCCCTTGCCCCGGATGCTTCCAGCCGGCGGATGGTGCGGACCGCCTCCTCACCGTTCATGACCGGAAGCCTGCTGTCCATCAGAATAAGCCCGTATTCCTGCCGCTGCCAGGCGTCCACTGCTTCTTTGCCGTTGCGGGCCAGGTGGACATCCGTTACCCCCAGCTTCTGCAGCTGCCGCAGCAGCACTGCACTGTTCAGTCCGTTATCCTCGGCGACCAGCACCGGCAGCACGCTGAAACCGCTCACCGGCAGGGCTGCCCCGCCAGCCGGATTCGGCTCCGGAAGGTTGGACGGCTTATCCAGCGGAAGCTCAAAACGGAAAACCGAGCCGGCTCCGGGCACACTCTCCGCCATAATGGTTCCGTCCATCAGCTCTACCATGGACTTGCAGATGGACAGCCCGAGTCCCGTTCCCTCGGCAGACAGCTCCGGGTCATTGCTTACCTGTGAATACGGCCGGAACAGGGAGCCCTGATCCTCAGGTGATATGCCAACCCCTTCATCCCTTACTTCAAAGCATAACCGCTGGCGTACTGCTTCCTCAGAGACCAGACTCACTGTAACTTCTACTTTTCCGTTCTGCGTAAATTTCACAGCATTGCCCAGCAGATTAATAAGCACCTGCATTATCTTGGGTGAATCTCCTTCCAGCTGATCCGCAACCCCGTTCTGGATGTGATAGGTTAAGGTATTTTCCTGCTTTGCCGCTGCAGGAGAGAGCAGCCGAAACGCATGCTCAACCAGCTTCCGTATGCTGAAGGGGACTCTGCTCCTTTCCATTTTCCCGGCTTCAATTTTGGAGAAATCAAGCAGATTCCGGATCATCTGCAGCAGATACTGTGCCGATTCCCGGATTACCTGCAGATGATTCTGCTGTTCTTCCGTAACGTCCTCAGCCTCCAGCAGCTCGGTTATGCCCAGGATTCCGTTCATCGGTGTACGGATTTCATGGCTGACCGTAGCCAGAAACAGGCTTTTTGCCCTGCTCGCTGCTTCCGCTTCCTCCTTGAGCGCTTTAAGCTCTGCATTATTTTTGGCCAGCAGCCGGTGCATCGTAATGAGTTCATTGTTCATGGCGGAAAACTCGGCCAAAGCCTGCTCTTCTCTATGCTTGCCTGCAATTAACTGTTCTGACACATATTCGATCGTTTTCCTTAGAACACTGATTTCCTGCTCACTGCCGATCATTATAGTACCCCGCCTTCTGTATCAGTTCTTCTGGCTCCAGGTACCGGGAACAAGCTGTGCTGCGATCTCGAGCGCGCTCCCGGCATCAGGGGCGTAGCCGTCTGCGCCGACCTTTTTCCACAAATCCCTGTCTACATTGAAAGGCATTCCTCCGACCATGATCTTTAGGCCGTCAAGCTCCGCATGACCGCGGATCACTTGAATCAGGCGGACGACCTCAGACACATGAAAGGTCATCGTAACCGAAACAGCCAGCAGATCGGCAGGCTGTTCCTTCAAATAACGTATCAGGCTTTCAGCAGGCATGTTGGAGCCCAGGTAGAAGGTATTCCAGCCCTTCATTTCAAAAAAGTCCGTCAGCATCCGCAGGCCGATTTCATGCAGCTCTTCACCTACACCGACTGCAACCAGCCTCTTGCGGCCGCTCTGTGCCTGAATCCAGCGGGGGTACAGCTGGGAGATAATGCTCTGGGTACAGGCTGTGCAGTAATGCTCCTGGGCGACCGTGATTTGACCCAGCTGCCACAGCCGCCCGGTTTCGTACTGGCTCTGCTGGAAGATATGCAGGTAAATATCCTGGACCGGCATGCCTTCATCATACAGCTTCATTATTAATTCCGCAGCCTGGCGCCGTTCTCCATCCAGCAGAAGCCGGAGGTATTGCTCCGCCTCCCGGAAATAGGGCTGATCCGGCTGCAGAAACGAAGGCACTCTCTCTTCCCCGCGCATATGATACATACCCATATCAAGGTAGCTTAGGATCAGCTCTCTATCCGGCGGCTCTACCTTGACTCTGATTGCATCCTTCATCAGTTCCAGATTGAGGCGCAGATCCTCAGCCGTAATCTTATACTGCATGAGCAGTACTTTAAGCCAAATAATATAGTTAATGAACAAAAGCGGGCTTTCCAGCGAAACGCTTTGTGCAAGATAACGAAGATGATATAGGGAATCCTGCCTGGTCCTGGCTATTCCGGAAGGACCAAAGCGCTGCCTTAATTCAGGCTGACGTTCATATTGACGCAAGGTAACTTCTTCTGCAAGCTGCTCGGCTATCATTTTAAGGCGCTCTCCTGCATTTTGCTGATTAGGATACATTGAGTCACTCCTTCAGTATGCGCATTACAAATAATGCTTATCTCCTATTATACCTTATTTGGCAAGTCTACCTGAAAATCCGCAGGTTTTGTCATATTTTAAGCAATGCCTGAGAATCTATTGAACCTTTAAGAGAATGCAAAAAGAAACCCGATCTCTTAGTAGAGATCAGGTTTCCTTGTAAACAGGCGAGGCTGGTATCTGGCATTCAGACGGCGGATCATTCCCGGCCAGCATCCTCTGAAGCAAACAGCCCCAGATAACGCTCCAGCCCGTACGCCGCGAGTTCCTCCCTCGGGACAAAACGCAGCGCAGCTGAATTGACCCGGTAATGCAGCTTCGCAGGCTCCGGGCCGTCATACAGCAGCTGGCCGAGATAGGCTCTGCTTAACCTGCTCCGCAGCACAGTCCGCGCTGCCCCGCGGCTTAAGTCTGCCTCACGGCGGATCAGCCCCGGCTCAAGCGGTGCGGCAAAGGACGGCCAGCCGGTGCCGGAATCGAATTTATCCAGCGAGCTGAACAGCGGATCTCCATTCAGCACATCAATATATATGCCTTCACGGTATTCATCCCAATAGGCATTGTCATACGCCGGCTCTGTACCCTTGTTCCGGATAACCTCATATTGCAGGGCAGTCAGCCGGGCACGCAGCCGTTCCCGGTCTTCGCCCCTCTGCCAGTGCCGCTTCAGAAAATCATCACGGCCCGAGCCTTTGAGATACAGCTTGTAATCCAGCGGATGCGTCTTATAGTAATCCTGATGCTCAGCTTCAGCCGGGTAGAACGGTGCCGCCGGCAGAATCTCCGTTACAACCGGTCCTTTAAACCTTTTTTCTGCCTGAAGTGCAGCCTTGGAGGCCTCTGCCGCTGCCCGCTGCTCCTCACTGTGAACAAAGATGGCAGACTTGTAGGAATGCCCGCGGTCCATAAACTGGCCGCCGCGGTCTGTCGGATCAATCAGCTGCCAATAAATATCCAGCAGACGCCGGTACGGAAACAGCTCCGGAACAAAGGTAATCTGCACTGCCTCAATATGTCCAGTCGTCTCCGTCCCGACCTCGGCATAAGTCGGATTCTCGGTGTGCCCGCCTGTATAGCCCGACATCACCGAGATGATTCCCGGCAGCTCGTCAAATGGCTTGACCATACACCAGAAGCAGCCGCCGGCGAAGGTGGCGAGCTCCAGCCGTTGCCCGGCTTGCTGTAATTCATTCATCCGGTCTGCCCCCCTGTTGTTCAGAATGGTTGTGTTATGAGCCCATTATAGCCCCAAATGATCAGCACCGCGCAATCCCTTGTATAATGAAACAAGAAACTGAAACGGAATGGAAGCAGGGATAACTAATGAATTCAGCGGAACGTACAGACAACAAGATATCCCGCATTAGAAGGGAGCACAGGGCCGGCACCGGACGCAGGCCTGTTATCGCTTTAGCCGGGGCGGAGAGATACACCGATCATAATCTGCTGGCGTTGCTGACGGAGCATTGTGATCTAATTGTGTTGGCAGACAATGGTGACGTGTACCAAGACCAGACAAATCTGTGCCCGCAAGTGCAACAACGCCCCTGCGACCTGTTCTCCTTACCGTCTGCCACTGCCGCGCTGCAAGGTGCAGACTATGCCATCTATCTCGTTCCTCCCGTTATGTCACAGGCCAGGCTGACCCAGGCAAGCTTTGCTGATATGGCTGCCATACAGGCGGATATATTCGCCCGGGCAGCTTGTATAAACGGCATCCGGCATATTGTCTGTCTGAGCGGGCCTGCCTCCCGGAATATCCCGCCCGGGCAATGCTCCCGTCATCTGCACAGCAGCCTGGAGGCGGAACAAATCCTCCGCTCCTGCGGGTTGCCGGTTACGGTACTGCGTACCGGACAGTCGTCCAGCCGGATGGCCGGGCGTTCGGAGAACACCGCCATTCCGGTACCGGCGGAGCTGGCGGGCGCCGGCATGACGCTGCTTGCAGCGGTTGAGGCCGGTCCCCGGAATGACACGCATCCCGGCACCGGCACAGCGGTCCAGCCGCCGTCCCGCAAAAAAACAAAACCGGCCTCAGACGTCCGCTCGGTCCAGCGCGTAGTTCTGCCCGGAAATACGGATGCCGGCTGGGCCGCCCGCTACTATCTGGAATGGCTGGGCAGCATCCTGAAGCCGCTGGTCCGGATTGATCATGACGGCGGGAACAGATACCGTGTCTGTCTGCGGGCCAGCCGCTGCGCAATCCTTGAATTGACTTATCTGCCGGAGCGGAGCAGCGCAGCTAGCAGTATTTACCGGATCTCCGGCGGGGTCCTCACGAAGCAGGATAAGTCCTGTCTAAGCAGGCTTGAATTTCTGCAAATCCCCGGCAGCCGCGAATGCCTCATTGCTATCCATGACTACCTGCCATCCCTGCCGTGGTTTCTCTATAAGCACACACAGGCAAGAGTTCACCTGCTTGTAATGGCTGCGTTCCGCAGGCATTTACTTCGCATGAGTAAACGAATCTATGACGTTTGCGGCGGCAGCCAGCCGTCTGGAATCAGGGACATATAGGCCTGGCCCGTCTCACGCGGCTCTGCATAGATAAATGATATGAATTCGATTTCCTGCGCGAACGTTTCTGCCAGCTTGGCAATCCGTTCGACGGAGCCCGCCGGCCCGATAATTCCTACTCGATACATATTCCGCCGTTCCTCCAGGCGCTGCCATCATTCCTTTCATTTTACACCTTTTTCAGCAGATCTCATAACCTATTTATCCTGCTCGTTAATGTCCCACAGTTCCTTGTGCGTTAGTCCGGCAAACAGAAGCAGGATCAGCGTCAGAATCATCACCAGCTCTCTGATTGTATTGGATAGGCTGTCCACGTTATAACCAAAAACAATGTTCAGCCGCCCCCACAACAGGTTAAGGCACAGCAGCGAAACCATGAAATAAGTTATCCATACACTCCGGAGATACAGGTTATACGTCCGGTTCGGGCCTTTTCCGATAAAAAATTTACGATATCTCAGCACATAAGCGGCAAACACAATAAAAACAGCTAATTCCAGAGTAATAAGAATCAAATCAACGATGGCCATGTAAATCATCTCCTCTCTTGCCCAGGCCGTTACGGTGCAGATCTAACAGGCTTTCAAGATCATTCATTTCATAGGCCTCCCGGATTCTGCCCAGGTTCTCAATTTCCCGCTTTACAGAGCTGGGCTTGACTTCGTTTTTCTTAAAAATATCGAGGAGCTTCACTTGTTAACGACCTCCTCACCATTGGTTTTATCGGCTCTCGCGCGTTCCAGGGCCTCTCTTTCAATTAAAAGCTTGACCAGGGAACGGTTGTATTCATTCAGCTGTTTCTCGTTCTCCTCATCCCGTTTCTGGTAATTCTGAATGACCTTCTCTTTGCCTGCCATCTGCCGGATAGTCCAAATTAAAGCAACTGATAAAAGGACATTTAGCACGACTGAACCGTTATTGTTGGCAAATAGGCCAGTCAATGCATTCAAATCCATCCATATCACCCCGTTTATTGTGGTCTGGTTTTGGTTATCAGGGCTGTTTATAACCGGGTGAACCTGTCCATCCCCGGGCTGCGCACATAACTAAAACGCAGCTGCCGCAGGATCATCTGCTATACTCTATTCTTTCGGTGCTAGATTGGTTTGGGTAATCCAGTATCAATAAAATAAAGCCTCCCGCATGTCCGGGTGGACTGCAGAAGGCTTATCTATTTTGTGTGGAGCAGGCTTCGGCCTCATGCTTATTGCTAACAGTAATCATCCGCGCCTACTCATTTAGTTGGATTTTCGCCACTTAGTTTAACTATTTCCCGTGATTTAGAACGAATAGTTGGATAAACGTAACCTATTTCAGGCTGTTTATTGCTCTAGGGGCAATTTCGTTAATATTAAGTAGCACTTTTACACTTAGTTTCCCGGAAACAGGGTTTCACCGGGGAATTAGATAGCGTTTTTCCACTTAAAATAGTTTCTCGCACTCAGGCTGCGCCTAAAATAAAAAAAACCTTGAGAAGGGGCTGTCCCAAAAGCCATGAAATGGCTACTTGGGACGGCCCTTGGTTTGGAGTAGGATGTACGTATTCACTTGGGTGGACGCTCCGCGAA
>NZ_JARXXP010000007.1 GCF_029893965.1 Paenibacillus sp. PastM-3 | reverse complement strand
TACTCGACCTCTCTTCGCCAGCCGTAAAAGGAAACTTCGACAAGTACCCATTTTCATCCTTCTTGGGTGCCGCTAGGCGGCATGGATGTCTATTGTATCCAATACAATCACTGTAGTATTTTTGTAGATTAAAAAGGAGAAGGCACTATCAGCGGTTTGTATTTATGCAATTTGGTGGAGCGGAGACAATGAGGAGAAAACGGGTCCTGGCACGGGCGTAGCTTATACGGCGATGAGGCACCATAGCGTCAGCTATTACACAATGCAATCCAGACGAACATCACAAAAAGAGAGCATCCCGACAGGGATAGGCTCTCTTTTTAGCATACTGTATTCTCCTCATAACCTACGTAAACTTCCGCTGCACCTTTTTCCCGTCATAGGTGAACAAGGCTTTTTTGTCCTCCACGACGGTCTGTAGATGAACGGTGCGGCCCCAGAGAGAGTAGATGTGCGGAAGGGTGCGCTCCAGATATTTCAGGTCAAGCTCGATGCTCTCGTAGCGGTGGACGATCAGCAGCTCACCGTTGCGCTCATAATCGGCATCCTGGATGACGAGGTAAGGCGAACCGCCGTTGACACGGGCGAGCACGAGCTGGTCGCGGACATTTTCCCAGGCTTTGTCTGTGATTTTCCATTCCGGCCCTTTTTTCTCGAACACATAAAGGTCAAGGTCGTTAACCAGCTGCTTCGACAGGTAGCTGCGGATGAAGGAAATGTCGGAGTCGAGCTCGCGCACCTCAAACATCTTATCGCGGTCCCAGCGGCGCTCGATGTCCTCGAAGATTTTCAGGCCAAGATAATAAGGGTTAAGGCTCTGCCGCGACGGCTGCACCACGGACGAATTGAGCTTGGAGTACTCGATCGTCTCCTCCGGCGTCAGGTCCAGCTCGCGCATGATCCGCTGATGCCAGTAGGAGGCCCAGCCTTCGTTGCGCTAAGGTGCTTTCTTACAATTTGTGTAAAGCATATAGCGAGACTCTTTATGAATATGTTATTATTTACCTCGAAGAAACGAAGTGTAGGAGTATAGTGTGTAGGAATAAAACCGAAAAGGTGGATTGAAGAGTTGAATAAGGATGAATTTTACAATAGCATAAATGAATTTTCGGATGATGCAGTTGAGAGTTATCTTTTACTGGAGAAGACTCATAACAAGTTAAGCAGAAATAAGGTTATTATAGTCATTTTTGCTGGTGCAGTGATAGCTTTATTCGAAGTAATTCGATATAAGAACTGGGGGGAGAATATACACAACTTCATTGTAAATTTTTTTTTATGGGGACAAACTTTATTTAATTATCACATATTTCAACTCTTAATTGCTCTACTTTTGTGCATAATTAGCTCATATTTAATACATTTACACTCGTATAATAAATCAAAGTTGAATGCAAGTAGCAGTAACAATGTGAATATCTTGAGTTTTTTTAATGAAATATTTAGAAAGTATAAGTTGATATCGCTTTTATTTTTTTTGTTACCAGATTTTTTTATTGCAAAAGCTTTCAAAGACACAAATAAAAATAAACTTAAGAGGGTTGAAAGTAATTCTAAATGTGATTGTAAAGATGAGTGTCCTGTGTCGAGATTAGAGAAAATAAGCATGTGTGATTATGACAGACTTAAAATTACTAATAAGTTTTTTATTGAATTTTCAAATTGGTTTAACTTGTGTTTTACTACAATTCTGGTAGCGTTGACAGTATTATTCTGGGGAGTTTTAAATGAAGTTTGTATTCAAATTTTAACTTATTTTGTTTCATTTCGAATTGCATCCAGAGCTACAGAAATAGTAATTGCTTTCTATAATGATGTAGTTAAAGTTAATGCAATCACCTTTATTTATAAAACTGATAAAGGCGAATCATCAGTATACATTTCAAATTGGAAAAATTCACTTTTATTAAAGACTGGAAGAATATCATTAGCGGTACATACGCTGTTAGAAATAGTTTTTATTTTTTCAATATTATATCTATTGGTCAGTAAGCACGTAATTTTTGATGGGCTACCTATTCATAATGACGGACACTATATAGAGTTTCTTCTCTTTAGCGCATCCGTATCCGTATTTAATTTTTCGTTTTTTGATTACAAAAATGTATGTTTAAGTATTATGCATGTATCACAAGTTTTTTTAAGTATGGTTCTAATCGTATTAAGTGTAGCAAGATATCTTGGTTTAAGTGATGAATTAACTGCTCGTGAAGAGGAGTTTTTTCATAAAATTGAGCTTAAGCGTCAAATAAATCAGGAGTGACATTTACTGTTAACTTATTTGAAAATAGGTTAATAACTAAATTCAAGATGGAAACCAGCGCTAGGAGAAGAGAGTGGGCATCTCCCACAATCGATCATGAGTTTGAAATGGTTTGTAATCTTATATTTTAGGGATAGTGCATAACAGATTATAAATACAGAATTATTGGATCGGCGGTTGTGGGGTTATCCCTTATCACGCGATCCTTTTCTTTTGCTACCGTTAAGGTTACTTTGCTGACCCTCGAAGGCGGTAGAGATGCCTCTACAATAAGGAAGTCGTAATCTAAATACGGTTTAAAGTAAGTAGTTGTAAATGTTACATTATGAATTTTTTTATTTTCGACCCACAGCTGATAAACATAAGGCAGTGTCCGCTCTATATATTTCAAATCCAGTTCAACACGTTCAAACTGATTCTGCAAGTAAAGCTCACCGTTGCGTAAATAATCGCCATCCTTTACAACAAGGTAAGGGAACCCGCCTTTCACGCGCGATAGGAAAACTGATCACGAATATTTCCCCACGATTTATCGGTAATTTTCTACTCCGGACCTTTCTTTTCAAAGACATAAAGATCCAGTTCATTCACCAAATCTTTGGTCAAGTAATTGCGAATAAAAGAGATATCCGCATCGTTTTCACGGACTTCAAAAATCTTTTTTCTGCCACGTCCGGGCACTTGTCCGTGCCGTTCTTTTTCTTCCGGAGCAGGGTTATTCCAATGTTTCTCGATGTCCTCGAATATTTTCAGTCCCAGGTAGTAGGGGTTCAGCGAATGCCTTGAATGCTGCACGACGGCGGAGTTCAGCGTAGTGTATCCAACGGTCTCATCAGAAGTTAAATCAAGCTCGCATGATCCATTGGCGAGAGAAGCTCACCCAGCCCTTCGTTGAGCTAAGGTACTTGATTTGAAAAGACTTTAAGCGACGATCGAAGTGCCTGCGATCAAACATACACAATGATAAAGTGTGGGAAAATATCATTACATATACAATGTTGAGTTTTTTTGGTGTAAGATGGAGTTATAATGTTTCCAGAATTGGGGAATTGTGAATGAATCCTATCGTAGTCAATCTTTTAACAGAATTAAATCAGTCTATCAAGAACAGAAACGCTTACGCTTCAATAGATGGTTATTTTTATCAGTTCGAATTGACTCTCTTACACATTCTTTTAGATCAGTCATCTGAAGATCCATTTGGAGACCAGTTTCAAGGAGTTACTTCTCACTATAAGATTGAGCAAATTGAGGATTATACAAAAGTTTTTGAAAATAGTGGTGTTAATTATATACGACTTGCCCAGGTGAAACATCATAATAAATATGCAGGAAATGCAGAATATTTAGAAGCTTTATTGTGGCTTTATTACTCATTTCTTCGTTTCGAAAATAAAGATCCAAATTTGAAAACGAAATATTACATCTTTCATCATGATAAGTCACCTCTGAAAAATACTGAAATTGTTTTAAAAGAAGCATTTGAAAAAAATGAAAAAGAAACAGACCCAGAAAAGCAACATTCCGTTTATCACCGAATATTAGAACTGAATACCGATTCTCCGCAGATGCGAACTAAATTTATAGGTCAAGCAAAATTTGTTAAGACACAGAGTCTTCTGGACGTTACTACTGAGATTAAAAGTAGGTTGTTTTCTGCGTACGGTTCTGCGCAGTATAATCCTGATTTTTTATATGCAGCTGCTTTAAGTAAAATTATTAACGATGGTAGAGCCGGTAATCCTACTGGTCTACAACAATTATCTAATTTTTTCTCTGTTAATCCCATTATTGATCCTAAATTTTATCTGCTCAAGATTCTACAACTAATTGATAGATCATTAGATGAATATATCGATCAGATGTCAGAGCCAAATCCTCTATTTCCGGACACCTTTGTGGATCCAATTGTTATCAATGATTATAAGCAAATAGCAAAAAAAATTCATGATTTTTTTGAAAAACATTTTGATGATCCGAGAAAGAGGACGAGTTTTCTTTTATCTATTAGTGACTTTAGAAACTTAGCTCAAACCACGACATTAAATGCTGAGTACGAAGAGTTTTGTAAACATTTTATTCACATCAGAGCATTCGTATTTAAGTTAGCTAAAATTTTATATGCTTACGAAAAAAATGCAGGATCTATAGCAAATCTTGATGACTGGTTTGATTTTACAGAAAACTGCTGGTTATTTAAGCATCCACATGAACAGAGAAAGCAGGGTGTCATTCTAGCTGATCCACAGCAATCGTTGGATGCAATTAAGACGATTGGGATGTTGCGAACTAGATTGTCAACAGTAGAAGATGAAGATCATATTCCTAATGTTTGGTATTGGGGTAACATTGCTCAACTGCGAGCTTCGTACATGATACCTTATAAATTAAATATTACAAAAGTGCCAGTGCAACAATGGGCATTAAGTACTTGTGAACCGGATTTTTATTTTACTGTCCAATGCTTAAACTGTCTGAATTTAGGTGATGCGAGTTCAGTTGATCATGTAGCAAATATATTTAAAGCAAATTGTATGATGGGGTGAACAGGTTGATTATTCGTGTGAAACAATATTTGAAGGAAAATGGGTTCAGTCCAATAAATGAAGATTCAAAATTTAGAAAGTACATAGAAGAGCTTGGATCGGATGATGTTTATTTAAATCAGCTAGAAAATGAAATGTACCTTGTGAAGGGGAAGGATGAGCCAGTTAGTATGCAAGAAGTTCAGTCATATGTTGACAAAATTGCTGGATTCACTCTGCTATTTCCTAATTTAGCTCTATCTTATAATGTAAATCTTGTGTTCATTTGTCCCTTAAAAAAGCAGCAAATAAAAGATGGATTCCTTAACCAATCGAATCGCTTGATTATTGAAAGAGATAAATACTATTGTAGAAAATTTATAATCAACAGTAGTGCTAAAAACCTTGATGAAGAACTCGATATCTTACCAATTAGACCAGTCAGCCTGCATATAAAGGAGCAATTTAGTGGTTACGATGGATTGAACCAAAGTGTCTCAAAGGTAATCGGAGATTCCATTTTTGAGGAACTTAGTAAAAAAGAAAAGCCGGATTTAGATGCATTTCTAAAATTAATTGAAATTGAGTAATGGGGATGTTGCTAAATATGATGAACAATAAATTCATGATAAGTAAAGTCCATATATCAAATTTTCGCGGGTATCGTGAAAAAAGTTTTGATTTATTTTTAAACAAAGAAGCTAAGGATTTAAAAAATGGCATTATTCTTATTAGTGGACCAAATGGATTTGGAAAAACTACTTTATTAGATGCTATTGAATGGTGTCTCACCGGAACGGTAAGAAGATTAGAGAATGAATTTCTCATTAGAAAAGAGACATCCAAATCATTGCAAGCGGGATTAATTAAGAATAGCTCCAGTAAAAGAGGAGATGTTGTCACTGTAAAAATTGATGCTTACTTCAATGGAAAGAATATTCAATTAATCAGAACGTTTAACGATTCTACTGAGAAGCTTGGTTTTAGTTTAAATGGAACAGAATTTAAATTTTGCATCGGTGATAAAGAGTATGATGGAGTTTCAATAGATGACCTACTTTCAGTTGAAACAGACCAGGAAGTACAACTTTCAAAATATTTTTATGATCGACATATCTGCACATTTGATAAAAACTTAAAACTTTACAACAACAGCCGAGAAGATTTTTATAAGTCTTTTTCACTTTTCTTTGGCGGTACTGAGGAAATTGAAACAATGCTTGATAATTTAAATGGATTTGAAGAAAAGCAAGGGCGAACAAAGACGGTTACAACAGGTTTGGTTGAAGAACTAAATAAAAAAATAATTTCTGAAAGAGAAGTTCTTGAAACATTAAATCAAACGTTTAAGCAAGAAAAAGATATCTATGGTGAGTTACAAAAAAATATTGCATTAGCAAGCAATCTTGATGCAGAACTGAATAGATACCCGAGCGAGTTAACTTTTTTTGATGAAAAGACTGCTGAGTATTATTACTACTCTGAAGATGAAATAACAAGAAAATATGCCCTATGTAAGGGGCAAAGAGAAAGTTTTGAACATTTGCAAAAAGTTTTATTAGCACAAAGTATTGAAAAATATGTTATATCTGAATTGGGTCGTTGTAACGCCAACGAAGATTTATCGAACTTCAGAGAAAAGATTAAATTGCCTTTTGAAACAAATTGGAATCGTATTCAGTTAATTCAAAATAAGGACTTGAAACAAAACAACGAGAAGAAACTTACTTTGGATTCGGAAATATTGAAGATTGAACAATTAAAACAATTCAATAATGAAAGCAAGATATATTTTGAACAATTAATGAGTAAATATGATTTGGACCAACAGATTGTAGACTTATTATCACAATTGATTGATAAATCTCAACAGAAAGAATTATATGATTCACAAATTAAGGAATTTGAAACGAACGAGCGAACTACAAAGGCTTTACGTGCTTTAGTGGATCATATTAATGGTTTTGAAAAAATACGACATAATGGTCAAGATAAGTGTCCGTTATGTGGAAGCAGTGAATTATTTGGAGATCAGGAAACAGAACTAGCCATAGAAGCTAAAAGATTGCTCGGGACGGTAGATAATGCACGATCAATTCTTGCAAATGCAATGATAGCTGCCGAAGGGGGGATAGTTAAGCTTTATTCGGAACTTAAAAAGTTTGTGTTGACGGTGCTCACTGATTTGCGCTCAAACGCAACTGCTATTGTGAAGACTTTTAGTGAAATGGAACTATTTATTTTGGAACTAAATAGATATGATCTTACGATAAATGATTTAACTTTTGAAAAGATTCATGAGGTTGAGAAAAAATTCCTCTTACGTGTAGAGGAGTATTTAGCCACAGAATTCGATCAAGTTTTACTAGATCAAATTAACTATGTATATAGGTCTTTTCCAAACAAAACAAAAGAAACATACTGGGAAATGTATGATCAACTTAACAGTTCACAAAAAATTGATATCTATAAAGATTTTATTGAATTAGGTAGAGCATATGCGGATGATTTTTTTGAAACAAATCAGCTTTTAGTCCCGATAAGCGATATAAATATGGATATAATTACATCGAAACTTATCACTCTGAGAAAAGTTGAAAATGAATTGAAAAATGATGAATTACTCAAGACAGCTGAAAAAAAGGTAAAGGAATTAGAAGTTAAGTATCATGCCTTAAATAATGAATTAATGGTAAGAGAAAAGAAACTAAATAAGCTCAAGGAAATTCAAAGAGAACTGAAGGAGACGCGGAATAAATGGGACAAACGTGTTGTTGATCAAATAAACGAGCCAATGCAAAGGATTTTTAAAAGGCTCAGCAGGCATACCAATATTGAATCAATAAATCTAATGTCGGAGGGTATAACCACACAAAAAACAAACGTAAGCGTAACTGTAGACGGTGGAAAAGAAATGTATGTCCCCAATGTATTAAGCGCTGGACAACTTTCCATGGTATCTTTGTCAATGTTTTTGACAGTTGCTATGGGACAGAAACATAATCCTTTTAGATGTTATTTTCTTGATGATCCTATACAATCCATGGATGATTTGAATGTTTTATCATTTGTTGACCTTCTTAGAGTGGAACAAAACGATAAAGAGCGGTTTTTTGATCAACTATTTATAACGACTTGTAATGAAGATCTAGAAAAACTAATTGCACACAAAATGAAGACATTTGGTATTAATGTATGTCATCTTCAGTTTGACGGCTACGGAGAATATAGAAATCTTGAAGCCTAATAATAGAGGGTATAGACATAATTGTTACGTTATAACATAACCTTTAGCTCGCAACGCAGCCAAACAAATTGACTCTTGAAATGACTCTGCTTCTGAAAAAGAGGTACCTGAAAGTATTTCAGTTGAAAGTGCAATTCTACAGAAAAATTGTTTTAAGTTATGAATTTTTATTTCGACGACATGTCCCTCATCAATTAGTTTCTCAATAACGTCATAAGCTTGTCTTGGGTTTGTGGAATAATTCCACATTCCCAAGTCATGATGATAAGTAAACGAGTTTTTCCAATCATCTGAGAAGTTTTTATTATTAGGGAAATCCATAACTTTTATTCCTACGAGTAGATTTCGTTCAAAACTAGTTAAATTGCTCCAAGTATTATTCATACTATCCCTCCTATCAGTTTCTCTCCTAAATACTAGTGTATCCAATAATTTATCGTCCCATAAGGAATTCCTGCTATTAAAACATTATATGAGCCTGTACTAATTATTATGAGAATCACTCTGCTAATAGATGAATTCATGAATCATGCTCCAATACCGAGTTATGATGAATAGGTAATGACTATTTAACCTAATAACCGAGAAACGTTTACCATCCTAAAATCCTGTCCATACTGATGAATATAGAAACCGGACAAACCCCAGTGTACAAGCACTTTCTGGGCGTTTTGTCTCGGCAGCCGGGTAGGCTGCCGATCGGGTGCCTATCTCGTTACCGAGATTTTGGCACCCGTGAAGGACAAACTGACCAAATAACCGAGAACTCGTCCACATTCAGATGAGAAAACCTCTAGATAACTAAAAAACCGACCGTCTTAGTTAAGACAGTCGGTTAACTTATGGTCGTTCTTACAAGGCTACTTCTTGTTTGGATAGCTATTTCGCCATGAGTCACAATTTTCTTGCTATCAATGGTTTTGGGAGTAAATGTAGCTTGCACAACCAGATAGGTAATCATTTTTCGGATATCATTATCATTGTCGTGATTAGTTATGATACTCATGGACTTAATATTACGCGTGATTTCATCTTCATTTCCCTCAATAAGTTCGAGGTACTGAGCGCTCTTTTCTAACTGATTAATTTCAGTTTTAAGTTTTTTGATCCGGTTAGACAGGTGTTCCTTCTGCAGATCAAGGATTTGAACCATCTTGGTGTTGTCGTCGATGGTTTCAAGGTCTTTCACTAATGACGCAAGGCGTTTGGATTGATCTTCTGCCATTTGTAGTTGATGTTCTGCTCCATTTAACTCGACCGTGGTCCTACTCAACCGATTAGTAACGAGCTGACGCTCTTTCAATAGCTCGTTATATACATCCAAACTAACGGTTTCTAGATTTTGAGACTTCAAATCCTTCAATACAACATCAATGACCGTATGAATCCGATCTAGCTCGATCTTATATTTGCAAGTAGGGCAGGAATACCATTTTTTTCCGTATAGTTTGCTTCGTTTCTTATCGAATGTGGTTTGGTCTTTACCAGTCAAAATACCTTTACAGACTGAACAATACAGCAGATTGCTTAGAAAGAAGCTCGTTTTGTACATTTTCGGGTTGAGATTTCCGGTCTTTCTCTGCTCGAAGATCGCCCAGGTTTCTTTCCATTCATCCAAGCTCATAATCGGCTCGATTAAGTCACTTTTTATCATCAACCAGTTTTCGATTGGAGTAATTGAATTTCTTGAGTGTTCAGATTTGCGATGGTGAGACATGTAACCAGCGTAAAAAGGGTTCGTTATAATCCAGCGTACAGTTGCCTTATTAATGGTTTTACCGAATTCATGGCTGATTAAACGGGAAATGGATTGGAAACCCTCTCGATTGCGGTACAACTCATACACACGTCGTACAATTGTTAATTCTTCTCCGCATTGAGAAAAGGATTTGTTTACTTTGTCATAGCGATAACCAAAAGGGGCTTTACCGCCAGTCCATTTTCCTTTAATTAAAATACTCTTAGCGGTATCTCGGGTACGAATTCGAGTATTATCGACTTCCATTTTGGAAGTCCCATCCTTGATCAGATCAACAATAAAATCCCCAGAGTCATACAAGCTCTCAGAACTGCTAATAACAACAGGAATATTGCAACCGGCTAAAATCATTCGAATCTTCTGATGTTCCGTCGGATTTCTTGCAATACGGTCATGATGATTAATTAATACGAAATCAAATTTGCCGTCGATCGCTTCTTTAAGAAGAAGGGAGATTCCATCACGGTCATCTAACTTCTTTTTTCTAGCGGACACGCCAGCATCTTCGTACTCACATGTAATCATGCATCCATATTTCTTGGCAAATTCATAAGCCATGGACCGTTGAGTTTCCATTGTTTGTTTATCCGTTGAATGACGCCCATAGAATGCGCCCCTCATCCCAGGCTTTATGAGATCAGCTAACGCCAACATGTACAATCACAGCCTTTCCTTTAAACGGGTCTCGAAATTGGATATAAAGTGAGGGCGTGTCAATCTCGATTCGATAGACAATGTCCCTGATGAACTCTTCTCTTTCACTGTCTTTATAGGAGAGAACCTCGGTTATTAAATCAACTGATTGTTGAAGTTCCTTTATTAGATGGAATTGTTTCTGCAGTTGATCAAGTTCAAGGGGATAATAATGTTGCATTTCCTCTTCCCGACGGATGCAATTGTGCAGGTAGAATAGCTTATCCTGTAAATCGGGTGTTGGGGACTGCAGCCATAATGCGGTATCTTCATAGAGCTTCTGTTTGTATAATTGAATCGCCTCTTGGCTCTCAGCAATGGAGTCTTTGTAAAACTGAATCAGGTTCCCGTGTGTCAGCTGGTACAGTTCAGGAAAGTAGGTTTGAAACTGCCCTGTGATGAATTTTGCACATTCCTCTAGAATCATTTCTTCTAGCAGATCAGGAGCGAGACGGATGTAGTTATGCTTCTTGCAAGTATAATATTTCCTTGTACTTACATCCGTTTTTTCTTTGCCAAACATGGCTGTGTTGCACTTGCCGCAAAATAGCAGATCGTCGAGAGTCATAGGGATTCGACTAGTATTTCGAGAGCGAGTTTGGATAAGATTATTCATCCGTTCCTGTGCCTTACTCCAAGTTAATTCGTCAACGATACGAAGCCTTTCATTCTCAATCTCAACATACTCACCAAATTCTTCGATTTTTCGAATGCCCTTATAAATGGTGTTTCCAATCAAACTTTGGATTCGATTGTAATCCCATTTGGCAGGAAAACAATCATGTTGCTGTATATCTCGAACAAAGTCCGAGAATGTATTACATTTGGTCTTAATGATTGCATCATACAGTTTGTAGATCGTCTTAGCCTGATCCGGATGTTGATCATAGTTCTTGTCCTTATCAACTACATAACCATAAGCAACTCGACCTTGAGCATGTTTCCCTTGTTTTGTCATCGTATATTTTGTTTCTTTGATGCGTTGGACGATCTGATTGGCTTCACGCTGATTGAAGCCGGCAATGATTAACTCGAAGAATTCTCCGGCTGGCGAGTATTGGATCGGTATTTCATTATCGGCGGTGAATACAACCTTGATTTGTTTGGAGCGAAGCAACTCAAATAACTCCATTGACTGCACCACATTTCTGGCTAAACGATCACGTTTATAAACATAAAGCGTTGAAACTAGATCGTTTTCGATGTCATGAACCAAACGGCTTAACTCAGGACGTTCGTGAATTTCGGTTTTTCTTGCCGATACTGCTTCATCGAGATATAGATCGTCGAATAATAAGCCCTTCGCTTTGACTTTCTCTAGCGCAAGAGCCTTTTGCATATCAATAGAGTGCTCCTGCGATTTAATGGAAGATCGAGCGTACAATACCGTTTTCATTGGGTATTCACTCCTCTCCAGGGCATTGGTCAACATGTTCGGCGATAAGCTGCTTCTTTAGCAGAGTGACGTATAGTTCCATCCATTTGCGAGCGGCAAGTGGGTCATGAATATGACTAATGGACGAAATTTGAAGCTCCGTGGTACGAGTTTTTTTGTGGTTCAAGGTGTTATTCCTCCTAAGGTGGTGATAAAGAAAATGAGCAATTTCGGACAACAGTTAAGGCAGATTAGACAGCAGAAGGGGTTCGGTCTGAACGAGTTTGCTAAAGAGATAGGGGTTTCACCCGCGTACTTAAGCAATCTGGAAACGGGAAAGACACAGACCATCCAGCTGGAAGTATTGAGTAAGCTGAATCAAGAACTACATATGATCATTAACGAGGATGTTGCCCAGAACGATCATACAGTGTGGCGTGCAGAGCGTATAGGTGGATTGCTGTTGGACTTGCATCGCACTAATCCGATAGCTACTGATTACTTGATGACGATGGTGGAACAAGGAGTGGAGCTATTCACAATGGGATCATCCGACACCCATTAAGCTCCCCCAAACTTTGGAAAAGTATTCATAATCATAAATGTCTGTTTATTATGGTGAATAAACGGACTACGATAAGGAAAGCCTAACCCCTGTAGATGGAGTTAGGCTTTTGGCGTTTAGTCGGTAATGTCTGAGGTTGGATTATTCTGCGCCATCGTTATTTGGTAGTTTGAAGGGTGATCTCTACCCAGCTTCTGTTGTAGCCAAATGTCTGCCGCTGCACGTTTTAGACGGATTTCAAAATCATTGAGGCGATTCAATAGAAGTTCTGAAAATGAGTGCTCTTGCAAGTCGGACATTAATGTGAAACTTTTCTGTTCGTCTTGATGTTCAATTGTAAAACGGACTTTGAGTTGTCCCATAACATCACCTCGATCTAATCTATGCTGCAAGGTCGCAGGGACAACCCTATGGAATAGCATATATAGAAGAGGACAGGCATAGGTATGGACAAGGGGGGAAGTCATGAGCGGAAAACAACGGAAAAATGAAGTATATGATATCCGTTCTGTGGCTTTGTATTGCCGGGTTTCTACCGATGAGCAAGCAAGAGAGGGCGTCTCACTGGATGAACAGCAGGAACGGTTAAAGGCTTATTGCCGCGCAATGGGCTGGACGGAGCAGGTTCAGCTTTTCATCGATGACGGTTATTCAGCTAAGAACTTGGATCGACCGGAGTTAAAAAGGTTGCTGCAGGCAGTAAAGAGCGGAAACGTATCTCGTATCATGGTCACCAAGCTCGATCGGATGAGTAGACGATTGTTAGATTTACTGAATCTAATTGACATGTTTCAAAATTGCGAGGTTTCCTTTGTATCCATTAGCGAATCTTTTGATACTAACACACCATCTGGTCGTCTTACGCTACAGGTTTTGGGAGCAGTTGCTGAGTTTGAACGGGAGCGTATTCGTGAACGTGTGTTTGAAAATATGTTTCACGCCGCCACTACTGGAAAATGGTTAACGCAAAGTCCGTATGGGTATGATCTATTGGACAAGTCCTTAGTTATTAATGATAAGGAAGCAGATATAGTAAGGCGGGTGTACGATTTGTACCTGAATGAAGGGCTCGGTTTTTATTCCATTGCAAAAAGATTAAATGAGGAAGGCATTCCATCCAGACAGAGGAAAGAGTGGTCCATTCGAGCAATTAAGTTGATGTTAACGAATCCCGCTTATAAAGGTACATTGGTCTGGAATCGGATAGATTCGAGCAAATCAAAGCGTAAAGACAAGGATGAATCGGAGTGGGTGAACGTGGAAGATTGTCTACCAGTCATTATTGAGAAGCCAATATGGGAAAGTGTGCAAAGACGAATGGGACAAACATCTATGGCTCCAAGAGCCCAGACAAGTCCGCACCTGTTGGGCGGTATGCTAAGATGTGGGAATTGTGGATCGGGTATGAGTATTGGCTTCTCAGGTTCTCCTAGTAAACGATATCGTGTTTATCGTTGTTCAGCGAATAAGAATAAAGGCACTTGTACGAGTAAGCAATATCGTGCCGATTTGGTTGAGGAATGGTTTAAAAATGGATTGCTACAGATCATTGGAGATACTTCCGGTATTTTGATGATCATGGCGAAGGAAGCGGCTGTAAAGTCGGATAGGGATCAACTTGAGCAAAAGGCAAACACTGCTAAAGCGCGGTATAAGCGGAAAATAGAAGCCTATACTTCTGGCTTAATTGAGCTGGACGATTTAAATGAGGAGAAGGCAAGATTAGATCAGATTTTATCGGGGCTTGAGAAGATGGATCATGGGGAAGTCGAATCGGTAGATTTGGGTCAGGTTCAGAAAGAGTTAAACGAAAAGGTAAACAATATCATTAGCGCTATAAATTTGCTACCAGTCGAACAAGCGAAAGGCATTATTCAAACGTTGATACAGCATGTGATCGTTCACGGGGATGAGGATATTGAAATTAAATTACAACCGCTATAAAGCTATACAATATCATTAAGAATGCCCCCGCCGGATATGGACGGGGGTTATGTTTATTCCTTTTACTTTTGAGGAGGTTCATCCCCGAGCATTTCATACAAACCCTCAGCGTCATCAGGTAGATCGTATTCCTGATTCTGCCCATCTTCTGCGTTATCATAAACATCAGTAAATAATTGTTGTTGCCCCCTGACAGACAGTATAGGTTCGTCTTTTCTTGGACGTCCTCTTTTACGGGGTGGGTCATCATGATCTTCTTTGCGTAATTTGCGCTGGGACAATAGGAGCAACTCTGCTTCTTTTTTGGCAAAATCCGTTTTTAATTGTTCAACTTCTAGTTTCTTCTCATATTCCATTCGCAATAGATCGATCTGATGCTGCTGCATTTGGCATTGTTGCTTGAGGGCTTGGTTATCTTCGGTTAGTCGCTGGATTGTGGAGGGATAGTCGGAAGATAGCCATTGAGTGCGTTCATGCTTCATCCTTTCGATTTCTGTTTCTTTTTCATGTAACGATTTCTTCAATGTTGTGCATAGTTCATCGAGAACGCTACTTTGTTTCTGTAATTCCGTCAGTTTTTTTTATGCTGATTTATCTGCTCTTCCGTTTCAATTAATTGAGATTCCAAATTCTTGCGGAATTGCTCGCTTTGCTGAAGTTGCTGCTGTATTTCGTCTGATGCTTTCGTCCATTCAGCTTCTTGATGTACCACTTCATCGGTTGTTTTCTTCATCATTTGTACGATGGTTTCTTGGACACGTGTTAGGTTCTGTACGATGTAGTCCAAGTCGCTGGCGTATCGTTTTGTACCGTCCTGTTGTTTTAAATGGTATAAGTCATAGTTGGAGAGCAGATGTTGGAACCATTCCTTGTGCGTATCAAAGTCTGAATCTTTTATGAATTGTTCGATCTTTTCCTTCAGTTCAGGCGTGACTTTTACTCCGAATGTTACATCTGGCATAGGATGTTCACTTCTCCTTGGATTGGTTAACTGAATAAGTCATGAATAGACTGGGGTTAACCGGTTTTTGAAGTTAACTGTGCAGTCAATTTTCCTCGTCATATGTATACGCTTGGAATTTCCAAATATGAAGGTTTTCAGGCGTCGATGTCGAATATTTCCTGTTAATCTATTACTAATGTACTAGAAAAATAAGATTTGAATTGATGAAATCATAGAGACTAATGAAGTGTCAGTATCGTGTTTAATATTATTAGGAATAAAGAAGGTGGTGTATGTATGTTTAAAAAAAATGAATCAACAAAAAGAAATATTGAAAATGTAATCCACCAAACTTACGCAAATTTAGATACATCATCATCTATAGAAGGAACGCAATATACAAAATATAATAATCCAAAAGGCGGAGGTGGCTTTTCAGCAGAAGATGCCAATGTACTAGCTGATCGTTTAAGAGGAAAAAAAGTTGATATAACAGGGATGAATAATGCTAAAAATGGAGCCGATCGAATTAGCAACAATGAAGCAATCCAAACTAAATATTATAATTCTGGAAAGGCATCAGTTAATGCTGCGTTTGATAATGAGACAGGTATGTATAAATATAAGGATCAGTTACTTGAAGTACCGAAGGATCAATTTGATGAAGCCTTATCCCAGTTAAGGGATAAGATCAGGGAAGGAAAGGTTCCTGGTGTAACTGATCCAGAACAAGCAAAGAAAATACTGAAACAAGGAAGCGTTACATATAAACAAGCGCGAAATATTGCAAAAGCGGGTAACATTGATTCTCTTTGGTTTGATATCAAATCACAAAGTGTTGTGTCCTCAAAAGCCGCGGGGATTAGTTTTATACTCCAGTATGCAAGTAACCGATGGAATGGTCAGGATCGAAAAACTTCTATGAAGGTATCACTATTAAGTGCTCTTCGAGTTGGTGGTGTGACCTTAAGTGTAGGGATAATTACTAGACAGTTTTTGAGAACAAGTATGGGTAGAAGTTTCACTGTTTTTACTACAACAATGTCGAAACAAATTGTTAACTCATTATATAAAGCGGATATTGGTAAGACGATTATACATAAGCTAGCATCGGCTATTCTAGGAAAAGAAGTTGCCGGTGCGGCAGCGAAATCAGTGTTAGCCAAATCATTGCGAACAAATGTATTAACTACAGCGATCACAACAGCCGTTTTCACTGTTCCTGATTTGTATCGTGCAACTATAAGTAAACGAATTTCTTGGACTCAGTTTTCAAAAAATGTGAGCGTCAATATTGCAGGCGCAGGAGCAGGTATGTTAGGAGGTTATGGTGGTACTTTAGGGGGAGTGAAAGTAGGAGCAGCGATAGGGAGTTTTTTTGCACCAGGTCCAGGTACAGCAATTGGTGCTGGAATAGGGGCTGTAGTAGGGGCAATAGCTGGTGGAATAACAGGAGGAACAGTCGGCGCACAAGGCACAAAAATGCTACTCGATCAATTTGTAGAGGACGATGCACAAAGAATGCTGGAACTTGTTCAAGATGTTATTGCTGAAGTGGCGGAAGATTTCTTATGTACAGAAGAAGAATTAGATTTAGTAGTGAAAAATCATATTGAGGGGATTATTACGCTTAAATGGTTGCAAGATATGTATGCATTGGGTAAAGATGCTTACGTTAAAGAAAAAGCTCAAAAAGCTTTTGCTTATCATGCATTCGAACCTTTCTTTGAAGAAATTATTAAGATTAGGGAATTTATTATAATACCGAGTGATCGCGAAATTAAACGAGCTCAGCGTAAGATGAAAAATACATTTTTCTTGCAATATTTGAGATATCAGATTTCTCGGTTGTTTGGTATGAAAACAGAATTCAAAGAACTTTTATCAGAAAAATAATAAATCCATTCATAAATTCGCTTGTTTAATATCGGAGAAATTCGACAAAATGCCTAGGTGGGATGAATTTGTAAAGAGTAGAGTCAATAGTAACAACAGGTATTTGAATCGATACGTCAATTCTGATACGGTTTTGACCTCTCGGATAACTGATGTAAGCAGTCCGCCAGCTGAGAAATGTATATTCTCGATGCAGTCAATTAATTAATGCAAGGGGCAGACAATAATGAATAGATTTGGTGCTGTGATTTGGAGCGAGTTGGTGAATTGCGTTCGGTCGAATAATAACATTGTTTACACGCTATCTCATCATAAGGCAAATGTAATAGAACAAGTAAGTGACGAAGGATTTTTAGTCACTACACAATCTGAGCCGCAGCTTGTTCGTAAAACATGGGTTGAGGATGCATGGAACGCTTTCGAAGAGAGGGCTTCTCTTAGAGCGAATGATATACCTGGGCATACAAGACACAGATCTTCTTTTATTATGGGGTTATTTTCCTTGTTGCCATCTGTGACAGTGTTAGATACGTCGCCTGTTACGATTAAGTGGACAGAGGAAACAGATAAGTTTGGCGCACCTGCAACATGGATATTTCAAGGCAATCCCAATAAATTTTATATCGATAGCTATTTAACCGATCGGCAATTCATTTGGTGGAGTCTGCGGCAGAAGCATTATGAGAAGGAAGTTCGAATCGGGGATATTGTATGGCATTGTTGCAAGGGGAGTAATTAATGGCTCGCCAATTATTCGTATAGATGAAGAAGCTAAGCAATATTGGAAGTCAACTGATTGGAATGTACCTGGACTGGGAGTTCCCATTGAACTGCTGGAGGTCAAAGTTTCAGATGGTTTTATACCAAGAACGGATATTAAACTCAATAAGGCACTAGAAAATTTATTAATATTACGAATGGCGAATCAGACGAATTACAAAGTAAGTGAAGTGCATGCAACCGAGCTGAACAAACTTTGGTGCGTATCAGACGTAGCGCATTTTGAGGAAGAAGAAGCGAAAATGTTTTCAGAAGGGAAGCGAGTTTATCGATTACATAGAACGATTGAACGCAATCCGAATTTAATAAGAGCAGCCAAAGAACTTTATAAGCAGAAGGATAAATACTTAAGTTGTATGGCATGCGGATTTTCTTTCATTAAGCAATATGGTCCTATTGGAGAGAATTATATTGAAGGACATCATACCGTTCCGATTTCGAGTATGGAGGACGTGTATCAGGCTAAGATTGAAGACATTGCACTGGTGTGTGCAAATTGTCATCGGATGCTTCACTGTAAGCGAGAATGGCTTAGAATGGATCAATTAAAAGAACTTTTGCAATCATAAATAATCGTGCATATCGAAGGAGTTCTCCATGGGAAAGAAATTAACGATTTACTTGATAGACGGTGCTGCTACCGGACCTAGAACAATCGAAATCGGTAACTGGTCGGGGAAAGCCGTATATGCTCATCGATCATCGTTATCTAAGATTATTGATCGTGATGAATTTGATCGCCCTGGCGTATACATACTGAAGTCCACGCCTAATAGTGATAATTTTAGTGAGCGTATTTACATTGGCGAAGCAGAAAATCTTAAGAATAGGTTGAAGCAGCATCTTGCTTCTTCAGAAAAAGACTTTGTTGAACTTGCAGTGTTCGTCAGTAAAGATGAAATGTTAACCAAGGCACATATAAAATACCTTGAAGCGAAAATCATTCGCTTAGCAAGAGAAGCCAAATCGGCAGAAATCGATAATGACAAAACTCCCGAGTTGACCACATTGCATGAAGCGGATCGATCAGACATGGAATACTACTTGGAGCAAATCAAATTGATTTTGCCGGTTGTTAATTTCATGTTCTTAGTTCCATCGGTATATACGCCAATTGACGATGTTTCGACCAAACATGCTCAAGCAATAGATGAGAAAGAGTATCTTTTGAAGAGCAAGTCAGCAGATGCACGTTTGATTGAAACGGAAGAGGGATTCGTTGTATTAGCAGGATCCCAATGTATTAAGCAAGTGCAAAGCTCATTCGCAAACGGATACCTTAAGCTCCGAGAAAAACTAATTGAGACTCAGGTTCTTGTGGATAATGGTAACTTCTACGTATTTAGAGAAAATGCAAAATTCTCGAGTATTAGTGCTGCAGCAGCTGTGATATTAGGACGATCTGCTGCAGGACCTATTGAATGGATCGACACCGACGGGGTTACGTACAAACAAAACCAGCAACTTAAGTTCAGTAGTAATGATCATCTCAAAAATTAGGATATTAGTGGGGCATTACAATCATCCATGTGATAGCAAAAATAATAAAGGATCTAAATAGAGTGCCAAGGTCTATTAGACGTTGGTGCTCCTGTGATTTAAGATTAATACTTGATAAAGTAACAGGATAAAATAGGTTTAACATCGAATAGACAAGTCAATGAAATCGGGAATATGTGACCAAAAAGGAGTCTTTTGATGTGGAAACGGATAAATCAAAGATGGATACGAACTCCAAGTTGATTAATGGATGGATTTATGGAATGATAATCAGAACATAGAAGGTAGCGAAGACCACTTCCTTGGTTCTATAGTGGTCATTAATCTTCAATATAATATTGATCAATTAGATTTTCTCTAAGGGGTATGCAAGGTAGTGGATTTGTGGATCGTGAATGGAATGTTTTAGATTCACGACATGTTTCAATAGAGACATTTTTTGAGAAGAATCTAAGGCACCTTACGATATTCAGGATGATTTTGGAAATTATTAAATGTGTAAAAGGTTGTCGCGATAAATGATATACACAATGCTTTAGGGGGAAATTGCTCATGGATGCAATGAAGCGCGCTTTTTTTGAAAGCTTCCGAAAACTAAGGAACCAATCTTTTTGGGAAGGCTGTTTTCATGCCGATCAGAACTGTAGTGAAAGGATAATTAAAGCTCATTCCATTCAAAATAATAAAATATTAAATAAAATCTCCGAAAACGGAGAAGTATTAATGTTTGGAAACGAGTTGGACGAATCTTTCGAATTAAAAGCCGTCATGAAGAAAGAAGGGAGAAAGAGAGCCACTACTTTCACGGGGTTTT
Source organism: Paenibacillus sp. PastM-3 (assembly GCF_029893965.1). Lineage (GTDB taxonomy): Bacteria > Bacillota > Bacilli > Paenibacillales > Paenibacillaceae > Paenibacillus_AQ. The sequence goes on along the minus strand of NZ_JARXXP010000007.1, from coordinate 202,682 downwards.
GTGGTCATCACGATACAACGATTTTTAACCCAATTGAAAACCTTGATTATCAGATTGGCAATAAGCAACAAGAATTTTTATTTGCTTATCGAGCACTTGCTCACGAATATCATGCCAAGAAAAGTACTGCCGAAATTGCCAGAAAATCGCTCGAATTAATTAAGAAAGGTGAGTTCGTTGAGTTAAATAAAATATTTGAGCAACGTGGTGAGCCAAGTCAGGATCACATTCAGTTTATGAGGATAATGTTCGAAGCTTTTTTAGAAGGTTCGAAAGATGCGGAAGAACGCCTGGAAATAGCGAGAGTAAGAATGAATGGTTTTCTGGATTACGGGTATTTTGATGAACTCATCACTGAGGTAATTGAATTTCCTGAAGAATATCACATAGCTACTTCGGCGACAGTGATCATTGAAAAGGATCTTGAAGGAAATATAGTAAACGATTTAAATGATTTCCAAACCGCCCTTGCTCCGACATTCGTTACTGTTTTCCCTCAAAGTGGGAAGACATATGTACTGTTGAGTTATTTGAAACGAAATCAGAGAAGGTTTAAGTTTATAAAGAGCCAAATTCTAACAAAAAGTGTACCGGAGCAAAAAATCATTATTTCGAATTTGCTCATTTCTTACGTTGAAAATCTTGCGTTTTCTCCGATCAAGTGGAGGCAATTAGATGACTCAATGCAAAAAAAAATATCAGCGGCATTCTTAAATACGGCAACTCAATTAGATAAACCCTTACTTCTTGACAAAGATATCGATATCTTTGTTCTTTAAATCCCAATCCACCATAAACCATTCATAACGTATGCAATTACAACAGCCATTTGAAAAGGAGGAGAATCACTTCAATGGTGATGTGAGCAAATATCCACAAAATTCTCTGGCATGGTATCGTTATTTAGATAAAAAAAATCTAAATATTGTCTAAAAAGGAGATCATCGAAATAGTCGAATCGGTTTAATGATTAGGCTCCGGAATTAACCTGCCGTCGGACTAGATCAGCACGATGAAACTGAAGTGATTCTTTGTTTTCGCTGCGTTAAAGAGCAGAATAGTTGAAATATAAAAACAGCAACCACAAGGTTGCTGTTTTCATATCAAAAACCTTTTATGCGTTTTCTAAACGAGACAAAATCACAGACTCAATATATTTTCCTATATCAAGGTCGTTATTGCTTGCTATTTCCTTAAGAATCTCAGTCCATGAGATAGTTACATTTATTGTATCGATTGTTGCATTCCAGGAATTTGGGGTTTCATCTTCATTGCGAATAAAACTGACATTTATACTTTTATTTTCAAGTCGATAGAGAACATTACTATTTGCATCGTGGATACGGTCCATTAGATCACCAGCTTTATGATTGCGTCAGTTAGACTAATTGTATAGTATAATTTCAATATAAAATATTACTTGCTATGAATTTTGAAGAGAAAGAAATTGAACTTTTAGAAGCACAAAAAAAGTTAAGTCATATGTTAGCTGAATTTAAAGTTGGTTTTGCTTAAAGTAATAAACCATACGTTTATAAGAACGAAGAAGTTCAAATGCCGACTTACCGGGTGTCGTGTTTTTCTGAGTAAAGTTTACCGGATAAAATATCGAGAGATTTTTGTACAAGTTCATTGATTTTGACGCCATGTTTAGTGTCTTGCCTGGAAGAATGGAAAGTCGATTAATATAAATACATTCCTAACTCGGATACCTCAAATGGATACTTGAACTTTGTGCACGAAGCTCGATTTTCGACGAAAGAACGGAGATGCTGATTTGCAACGTCTTTATATACGATAAATCTCCTTTCAATCGCTTTCGTGTGATATCCATCTTTAAAATCATACTCTCCGAGAAACCCACCGTGGATTGCATCTCCTTCAACGATTAGTCCCAAGTCGTCGCCTACATTAATTGTATTTACGAAGCATTTGATATTTCCTAGATTCCTATTTAGGCTATGACCACTATAGCCAAATGGCACGGCAGCCAGCTTACTTCGAAAATCGTCTTTGGTCGCTTCAGTCAAATTCCCGGTTCCTTCCCATCCAAATTCAACTCTGCCGATTTTACGATTACACAACATCTCACGAATTCTGCTGCACCTCCTGGCTTCGATTATTCTGAAAAATATTCATCGCTTCATCATTCATTCGTGACAGTGACCGTATACTTATTGCGATTATTGATAATTTCTTTGATTCGCAAATACCTTTTATTTAGTTTGAATATTGCTTAGTGAAAAACATACCATTGGACTACCACCGGTACCGTTGCTTCACTGAGTATTTAATAATGAAGGTGGTATAATAAAACAAAGATTGTCTGGGGGTGGAGTATGCAGCAGCGGGTATCTGTTACATATGAAGATTTTTATAAGAAGGTCATGGAATTTAATAAAGACGATTTCGCCGAATTTTGCCATAGGTATCAGAAAATTTTTTACCGTTTCTTTCGAGCAACAAAGGCAATCGGTCCGTTGGGTGATCTGAGTAACGATGGCATAATAACACCTGATAAAAGATTGGCTTGTTACGGCTTTTTTATTGATACTGTAGATAAAGATGGCGGGGTTGCAAATAAGCTGAAAGATGATTTTGACAACATGATGAAAAGGCACTCCGGAACCCGATGCATGGTTTTTATGACTAAAACCGATGGAATAGGACCTAAAACACAAAGGATGCTAGAGAAACTCACAAGCAGGAAATATCAGGAAATGCAAATTAAAGAACGATTCCCGGATGATTATGAGAAGAGAATAAAAAATTATCGAACAAAACGAATAGAATACGTAGATATCAAGGACATGTTTGATCGGCTTCGAGATATTAAAAGGGGAGAAACCTGGCAATACCTTCTTAACCACGATCTTTGGGTTGAACCACCTATGGCTTTACCTGACAAGCAATTAGATGACCCTGCATTTATGGCAGAATGGCTGTCAGTAGCAGTTAAACGGTTTGACAATCCAGAAGCCCCTGTATTCTTGAAACATGAAGAGTTGAAAAAATTAAAAGATTGCCTAAAAGATAAAATGGAACGGGATTTAAGAAAATATGAAGTTGATTCATACGAGAAGGTTCCATATGTTTCTTGGTTACTTCTTGGAATTTCTACACCTATTAGTGAAGCTAGTATTGGATTTTCACCTTCATTTGAGGTACCAAAGGCATTTTGGGAAGGTGATGCTGAGGTACTACACATGGAATTGACTCCTATAATGTTACTGGATATTGTTGAGAAAATGATGTATTTGCTTAAGCGATCACGATCAAGTACACTCTTTGTTAATACTGATCCTTTATTTACTGATTTGTTTTTACAAGCACATTCTATAGTAGAATCTTCGTATAAATATTTCTTTGAAGGTGCAGAAATTGATTTTCCACATAAATATTATGTAAGAAAGAAGTGGCAGGAAGTATTTGCTACGTTAGTTAGAGAAGACGATGGGACGATTCAAACAAATGTAACAAGTCAGTAAAATCGCCAGGTTCGGTATTAGTGATTGTTTCCTCAATAATTAAGTATAAAAAACGCCGACGTTGAAACTGTTCGGCGTTTTTTCCTGAACTTTGTTTAATATTTTCCAATTACACATTAATCTACAATTGTCTATAATGGGGCAAACTTTGTCTCCGGAAAGGGGCTAAGGATTAAGCACCTTAGCTAACCGAAGCCCAGCCTTCGTTCATGATCTTCGTCTCCATCTGCGGCCAGAAATAGAGCATCTCGTCGCGCAGCATGGTCATAATATCGCGCTGCCAATCCTCCAGAGTGGTCGAATACTGCTGGATGAACCAGACGATATCCTTTTCCGGCTCAGGCGGGAAGGCCCGTTTGGCGGCGGCATCCGGCTCCTGCGGACCGGCTTTGGCCTGATCGAGCTTCCACAGCTCGCTGTAGGCATTGTCCTCAGCGGGCTTGCCGGCCTGTGCGTCCTTGTTGGCTCTCATCTTGGCTTCCAGCAGATCGGTTTTGCCGAGCTTGCGCGGCTGGATCAGGCTGGGGTCGATGTGCTCCTGAATCGCCAGCACCGAGTCGATGAACCGCTCCACCCGGTCAATGCCGTAGGTCACCGAATAACCGGCGATCCGGTCGGCTGTGGCAGACATGCTCTCGACCATATCGCGGTTGGACATGGAGAAGCGCATATTATTTTTGAAAAAATCGCAATGGGCAAGCACGTGGGCGACGATCAGCTTGTTCTGGATCAGGGAATTGCCGTCCAGCAGAAAGGCGTAGCAGGGATTGGAGTTAATCACGAGCTCGTAAATTTTGCTGAGTCCGAAGTCGTATTGTGATTTCATTTTATGAAAGGTTTTTCCGAAGCTCCAGTGCCCGAACCGGGTAGGCATCCCGTAGGCCCCGAAGGTGTAAATAATATCGGCAGGACATATTTCATACCGCATCGGGTAAAAATCCAGCCCGAACCCGGTAGCAATCTCCGTAATCTCGGCAATCGACCGCTCCAGCGCCTTGATTTCATCTTCACTTGGCATGATTCTACTCTCCCTCCGGCTTGCAGTTCTTTTTATGTATATGGGCGGGAGGGGAAGAGTATGATGGCGGGGCTCCTGGACATGAGATTTATACAGTATATGAAGGATTTTCCTGCAACGATGGAGAAGGTTAGCTCATCGCTATGTATAGGGAGGAACTTACATGGATGTCTCCTAAGCGATAAGGAACAGGAGGATAGGATTAAGCTTGACTTCGCCAATCAAGTACTACTTCAGATTGATGTGTTAATTAAGTATGATCAGCAGGTAAGCGAGGAGTATTTGGCATATGTTCAAGAATCATTTGCAGAAGCAGCTTCAACTTATACGGCAGTGGATATAGATATTGTTGAGTACGTTTCCAAATTAATATATCTATCGCTGTCTCCCAGTGAAGCCAAATCGTTATTTTATTATCTCAAGCAACATGAAGGCGAACTCGAAGATTACGTGCAGCTCCAAAAATATATGGTGCAATCCGTGAACCGCTGCAACTCTACATAACCGAACTCCAGGAGCTGTTCCATGCAAAAGGTTTAGATTTTCGTTTTGAGCTTCTGTGCAATGAAGACTTCAAGGAGAAAATCTTCAATGTGGTTACAGCCTTATCCAATTCTGTCTCAGATACTTCAGAGCTGTTTATGCGAAGTGATTTTAAAGGATCTGAGGAAATAAAAATTGGTGCTTTGGTTAGATCTAGTTTTGAGCGACTGATTGCAGCGACTGGACTACTCGAAGAAAACATTTAATCTCAATTATCCTTTTATGAAAAAAGTGGATTATTGGTACGAGAAGCCTAGCAGAAGTTATTTCGATGCCTGGCTAAGACGTATAGATGAAACCAATGTAGGGGACTCAATTTGAGTCCTCAGCCTAATCTTTTTCTTCGGCCGAATGGATAACAAGCTTCGCCAAATCCAGCACAATATTAGCCTAGTATGAGATGCCCCTGTATCGATGACAAGCTTGTCTAAGGTCAGAGTTTGGTGTTGCCTTCGGTATGTGACGCAAGGATTTGCAGCTTAACGTATTGATTGGGATAAATCTTCCGAACTTCTTCCCATTGCATAGCTGGCACCTCCAGTTGGGTTTGTCCTTTTATTGTATCAGATTATTGACCATCAAAAATTAGCTCCTACTGTTTACCCATGGTACAATTAGTAAAAACTCATAAACAAAAAGGAGGCCGAACATAGTGTCAAATCCGGTTGAAAAGAAAGTCTATTCCTATGAAGATTGGCTGACATGGGAAGGGAATTGGGAGCTAATCAATGGTACAGCTTACAATATGTCTCCTGCTCCGACGTCGTTGCATCAGTTTATTGTAGGAGAACTTCATTTTGCGCTGCGAACCTTTTTTCAGAACCGGAGCTGTTATGTGTTCGTGGCTCCTTTTGATGTGTTTTTTAGTGAAAGTGGAGAATATCAGTCACCCGACCATATCATTCAACCCGATCTTTCGGTCATTTGTTCCAAGGACAAGGTTTCAAAAAACGGCTGTAACGGCGCTCCAACTATGATCATTGAAGTGCTGTCACCCTCTACCGCACTCAAGGATTTTAATGAGAAGTTTAACTTGTATCAGAAGCATGGAGTACAGGAATACTGGATTGTTGATCCTGGAAACCGGACTGTTCACGTGTATACTATGGAAGATGGCAGCTACACGATACGTAATTTATATATAGAGCCGGAAATGATACAATCCGTTATCTTCAAAGAATTACAAATTCAAACGGGCACTTTATTCAGTATAGAATAAATTAAGCCTAACAGTAAGAGCAGCACACCTCCCGTTACACAGGAGCTGTGCTGCTCTTTGCATTCGATCACGCAACCTCAATACACAAACCGCCGCTGCGCCCAGTAGCTGAACACGAAGATCGACACCTCGGTCAGAATCTTGGCAACTGCCAGCGGGATGATCAGCTGCTCGCTGTAGAAGTAGAGCAGGCCGTAGTTGAACAGCAGCACAAGAACGACGAGTGAGAAGTATTTCGGGAGCGACTGGAGGCGCGAACGCTTGCCGCCGCTGAAGACAAATCTCCGGTTCACGGAATAATTAAAGATCGAGCTGCACAGTCTCGCGGCGACTACGGACAGGAACAGATTGTGGGTCAGGCGCTGGAACAGGAACAGCAGCACGAAGTCGATCAGCGCCGACAGCAGCGATGAGGTGCTGAACATCAGGATCGGCAGATAGATCCGGATGGAATCGGCGAGCGGGCGGAAATGTGACGATTTGTTGTGGTCCAGATACACGGTATCAATGAATTCCTCGGTGATGTCGTAGCCCTCCTTGCGGGCGGTCAGCAACATGTTCATTTCGTACTCGAACCGGTCGCCGGGAATCCCGCCCAGCCAGTCCAGCATGGACGGAGGGAAACCTCGCAGTCCGGTCTGGGTATCGTAGACTTTGCTGCCGGTAGTGAGGGCGAATACTCCGCGGGTCACGGAGTTGCCGAAGCGGCTGCGCAGCGGAACCTTACCGCTGAAGCGGCGGCTGCCCAGCACGATTCCGGGCTTGTTTTGGCTATGCAGCAGCTCTACGACCCGCTTAATATCATGAGGCAGATGCTGCCCGTCACTGTCAGCGCAGACTACGTAGCCGGGCAAGTCATTATCCTGAATGTAGCGGAATCCGGTTTTGAGCGCACGGCCCTTGCCATAATTGACGGGATGCGTCAGTACCGTGCAGCCGAACGCTTCAGCCGTCTGGAACAGTCCCCGGTAAGCGTGGCCGCTGCCGTCGTCCACAATGAGAATCGGGCCAAGCCCGTAATCCTGCAGCTTAATAATCAGGTCAAGCAGCCGGTCGTCAGGTTCATATGCAGGAATTAGTATAGTCATAATCGTGGTCACTCCTTAATGTAAAGTATGTCACTGACGCCGCGCTCCTGGTTTTTACCCTGCGGATTGTTGACCACCCGGCCCATGAAGTACATGGTCGAGGAGCCGCCGCCGTCGAGATTGTAGGCTTCGGTTGCCCCGAGATCCTGCATCAGCTCCGCAAGCTCGGTCAGGGTCATACCGCGGCTGTAGCCTTCATTGCGCCCGTCAACGACTACGAACACATAATGGTTCGGGGCAATCATACCGATGGCCGTGCGCGGATTGGCGTTCTGGATCGAGCGGTTACCGAAGTTGGTGTCGATTTTGACACTGCTGAAATCACTGGTGATTTGCCCGTCCTGAATCAGAATCGGTCCGAATGACAGCGTGTTGGTCACTCCCTGCGCCAGCAGCTCATCGGAGGACACCTCCTCCTCGTTATAGGTTTGCATCGTACCGTCCTCGAACAGCGCCATCGCATCACGTACCGGATCATCGCGGTACACCGTACCGTTGCGGATAATCACACCGTCCTCGCGGAAGCCGTAATAATCACCGTTAATCGCAAAAATCGCATCATTACTGGAAGCTATCTCCGAAGTCGCCTCGGTAATATTGGTACCAAAGCTGTTATCGGCAAAAGCGGACTTCAGGCTGCTTGCATCCTTTAACACGACATCCGCCACAAAATAGGTGATCTTGTCTGATCCGGACCCGGTCTGAGCCTGGTCGATCTTGATCTGAATGTCATCGCTGCTGTAGCTCCAGTCATCGGATGTGGCATTAACCTCAGCAGAAGAGGATGCAGTCTCGGCACTTCCGGTTGTATTATTGCTGTCTGCCGTTCCGGCGGCTTCATCGGCCACCACGACCTCAACATGCTCGATCAAGTAACGGTCAGCCAGCTTATACACCACTCCGCCGATTACCAGGATTACGGCCAGAATCACGGTTCCTAGCTTTTGCTTAAAGCTCAGGGATTTCTTTTTGTCAATCTGTATCATTACAGCATCACCTCTACGTGTAAGTTGTTAAGCAGGATGATACGCGCCTTACCTTTAGTGAACCTGAAATGAAAGACAGGGATGGACAAGGAAGATTCTGCTAGTCTGCAAGTTTCGGTAATGGGGTAGTAAGAGCCGCAGCGGCTTGGTATACTCAAACAATAGACAAACTTTTCCAGAGCGGATAAGGAGGCAGCTGTAAACATGCGGTTATCACCCGAAAACAGACGGATGCATTTGCAGGAATTTATGAAGAGGCGGGGGCTTCGCCAAGGGGCATTGACGCTAACCATACTGCTGGCTGTGACGCTTTTGCAGGGCTGCTTCTTTACTGGCAAAGAGGCCGTGAATGGCGGACTCCGCCATGAGATCAATGAGCAGAAGGATGTAGTTTATTCCTTTGGAACGGGACCGCTGAACCTGGACAGGCTGGATGACTTCATGGAGCGGAAAAAAGGCAGCCAGCGGATCATTCTATACACGGTTGAGGGTGACCCTATCTTCACGGAGGTGCGGTATAGAGATAATAAGCTTGTCGTTGCTTATGACAGTACGGAAGACGCTTTTGGACCCAAGGATACAGGAACGTATACCTGCCGGGCACTGGAAAAGAGTAAAGGGAGCACAGCGCTGAAATACACACTTACAGGCTGTGAAGGGGAATATCCGGAAGCCGCACTGCTCTGGATTAATTACGAGCTGTCAGAGCAGGATGACTTCGGCTTTGTGCTGAAGTACGGGGTGAACCGGAAGAACGAGATCAATACGCTTAAGGGTAAGCTGGTTAAGGACCTCCAGGATGGCACTACTGCAGAAGCAGCGGAGTTCCGGCTGCCGCAGGCGAAGCTGCAGAGCATATACCGTGAGCTGGTACTTGCCGGCTATGAACAGGACAAGACCTTGACCGAAGCCTGCAATATCAAGCCTGCTGTCAGCTACGAGCTGCTGGTACAAATGAACGGCAGCGAACGGAAGTTTGCCTGGAGTGAGTGCGACCAAAGCGCTGACGGAAAGGGAATGACTGTACTGGCACAGCATATGATCAGCGAAGTGCAGGAAGGGGAATTTTATCAGGCGCTGCCGGAGACAAAAGGTTATTATAAATAAGAGCTGGCCACGGCCAAGCCTAAATAAGCAAATCTACTAGAATTGACGGAGGTCTTGGCTATGCAACAGCGTGTACTGCTGATTGAAGATGATGAAGATATTAGCAGAATGGTAAGCTCTTATCTGGCAAAAGAAGGCTATGAGGTCGAGCAGGTATTTGACGGGGAAGCCGCCGAGCGTAAGGTGCGCAGCGGAGAGGCTTATGATCTGGTGCTGCTGGATCTGATGCTCCCGCGGCGCAGCGGCATGGATGTGCTGCAGAGCATCCGTGCAGCCAGCCTGGTGCCGGTGCTGATTATGTCCGCCAAGGACAGTGATGTGGATAAAGCGCTCGGACTCGGCTTCGGCGCAGATGATTATATTACGAAGCCGTTCTCGATGATTGAGCTGGCGGCCAGAGTGAAGGCGGCGATCCGCCGGGCGGGCTATGCCGCTGCCGGTGCTGTCAGGGCAGAGGAGCCTCCGGCAGCCGAAGCGCACCAAGCCAAGCTCATCCCTCTGCGCGGGCTGACTGTTAATCTGGATACTTTTTCGGCAGAGAAGCACGGAGAAGAAGTCAAGCTGACCGCCAAGGAATTCCAGATCCTGCGTCTGTTCGCGGCCAATCCGGGCAGAGTGTACACGAAGGCGCAGATTTACAGCCTGGTCTGGGAGGATGATTATTACGGAGACGAGAATGTTATCAATGTACACATGAGAAGACTGCGCGAGAAGATTGAGGATGACCCCTCCCATCCCGAATACATAAAAACACTGTGGGGCATCGGCTATAAGCTGGGGGATGTGCTGCCATGATACCTTTTCTCGGCGGAATTATTACAGTGCTTCTGCTGCTCATCCTGTGGCAATCGCTGCGGCTGAGAGAGCACGGGCGCCAGCTGCAGTACATCCGGACCAAACTGGAAAGTATCATGGCGAGCGGCTCACACGAACGGCTGCTGCTGTTCAACAGCGATCCGGCGCTGCAGCAGCTGCTGGGCACCCTCAATGACCTGCTAAATGTCAATCACAAGGGCGCGGTGGAGCGGGTCCGGCTGGAGCAATCGATGCGTCATATGCTGGCTAACATCTCTCATGATCTGAAGACACCGCTGACCGTCGTACTCGGATATATCGAGACACTGCTTCAGGATCATGATCTGCCTGCCGGCGAGCGGGAGGCGATGCTGCGGACGATTCATGCCAAGGCGCAGGAGGTCATTGCGCTGATGAACCGGTTCTTTGACCTGGCCAAGCTGGAGTCAGGGGATAAAGAAATCCCGCTTTCAAGGGTGGAGCTGGGTGAGCTGTGCCGCCGCAACATTCTGTCGTTCTATGAGCTTCTCAGCGGCGGGGGCAGCGATGTGCAGATCGAAATCCCGGATGAGCCGCTGTACATTATGGGCAATGAGGAGGCGCTGGACCGGGTGCTCGGCAATCTGCTCTCCAATGCAATCACCTATGGCGGAGACGGGGGCGTGCTGGGGCTCAAGCTGTTTTTGCAGGAAGACAAGGTATGCATTGAGGTGTGGGACAAAGGCAAAGGCATAGCCGAAGGCCATCAGGATAAAATTTTTGAGCGTCTGTACACCCTGGAGGATTCACGTAACCGTGATTACCAGGGCAGCGGGCTTGGCCTGACCATTACCAAAAGGCTGACCGAGCAGATGAACGGCAGTATCACTTTGACCAGCAAGCCATACGTTAAGACGGCGTTCACCTTGTCCTTCCGCAGGCTGGATTATTAGGAAATCCGCCGCAGCTTAAGATTTTCGTAAGAAACAGGTAATAAAAAAGAAAATTCCCCCCTGTATTATATAAATCAAGGAAGACAACGAAGCCAAAGGGGATAACGGAAATGACAACGATACTGCGGACGTGGAACTTAACCAAGGTCTATCAGGGCAAAGAAGCCGTGAATAACGTGAACATGAATATTAAGCAGGGTGAAATTTACGGTTTTCTGGGGCCGAACGGGGCCGGTAAGACCACTGTGATGAAGATGATCACCAATCTGGTGAAGCCAACGGCCGGCGAAATCGAATTTTTTGGCGAAAAGATGACACCCCGCTCCTACGAAATGCTCAAGCGCATGGGCTGCATCATCGAGTATCCGGCATTTTACGATAAGCTGACCGCCCGGGAGAATCTGGAGCTACACGGGGAATACATGGGCTACTATGACCCGAAAGCGCTGAAGGAGGCGCTGGAGCTGGTGAACCTTACCGGGACAGACAAGAAGCCGGTCAAGCAGTTTTCGATGGGCATGAAGCAGCGGCTGGGCATTGCCAGAGCGGTAATGACCAAGCCGGAGCTGCTGATTCTGGATGAGCCGATCAACGGGCTGGACCCGCTGGGCATCAAGGAACTGCGCGAGGTGTTCCGCATGCTGAGCCGTGAATACGGGATGACGCTGCTGATCTCCAGCCATATCCTTGGTGAGGTTGAACAGATTGCCGACACGATCGGTGTAATCCGGGACGGCGTGCTGCTGGAGGAGGTTGCCATGGATGAGATCCGCAGCCGGGATACGGACTATATCGAGCTGATCACAGATCATAGCAGCAAAGCGGTGTACACACTCACGCATACGCTTGGCCTCAGCAACTTTAGGGTCATCGGGCCGCGGACGATCCGGATTTATGAGAAGACCTCACAGCTGGAGCTCAGCAAGGCGCTGGCTGCGGCGGATATCGAGCTGGAGAGCCTGAACCGGAAGCAGCATTCGCTGGAAGATTATTTTGTCGAACTAATGGGGGGTGAAGTCGTTGCTTAAGCTGATCAGACTTGAATTGCGCAAGAACAAAATTAGCCTGTTCAAAGGCTTTCTTATAGCCGATCTTGCCCTTCTGTTATTCATGCTGCTTGTCGTATTCACTGAGGTTGAGGAAGGGGACTTCAGCACCTATGCGGATGTTTTTGAAGGGGTGCATATCTTTGTAAAAGCGGTATTTATGGTCTTCGGTTCTGTCCTGATCAGCAAGCTGGTCATTGAGGAATATAAAAATAACACGATCGACCTGCTCTTCATGTATCCGATTCCCCGCAAAAAGCTGATGGCGGCCAAGCTGATTATTGTATCGTTATTTATCCTGATTACGATCTTTGTATCCAACGTGGTGGTAGGCGCGGGAATCGTCGGCTTTAATCACTACTTTTCAGAAGCGATTTCAGGTGAGCTGACGCCTCAAATAATCGGTGAGCAGCTCATTATGGCCGCATCGGATGCGGTATACTCGGCAGGCATCGGGCTGATTCCGCTGTTCTTCGGGATGCGCAAAAAATCGCTGCCGGCAACCATTGTATCCGGTGTGCTGATTGCCGGGCTCCTGTCCTCTGATTTCGGCAGCTTCCGGCTGGGCAATCAGGTAGGCGTATCCTTGTTCCTTGGGCTTGCAGGGGTTGCCATTGCCTATCTCTCGATCCGCAAGATTGAGACTCAGGACGTAGGATAACCGGAACTTTGGACTATAAAAAAAGGTGAATAAACCGCTTGATGCCGCTGTTTTTCTGGCGACCGCAGGCGGTTTTTTTGCTATAATAAAGCTTATTACAGGAATTTCTACATATATAGATAATTTCCGCATTTGCGAATGCATGATAGCAGGTTCTGAGCAGCGGAGGAGGTGGGCAATGCTTAAAGACTGGGCTGCCATTCTGGGCAGGGTGCTTTCTGAGGAAAGTGCTTTTAAATCGTTATATGATCATCATCCCGATCTGATCATCATACTGGACAGGCAGGGGAAATTCGTGGACAGCAACCGGGCTTTCGGCTCTGCCGTTCCGTGCGTTCCAGCGCACACATTTAGTGGTACAGAGGAGGCGCTGACTCCCGGTGAAGCACATTTTACTGCGGCCCTGGAAGGGTTAACCTCCAGCTTTGAGCTTGCAGAGAAAGAGGAAGACGTCAGCGTATCTGTCTCTCCCACCATAACGTATGCTCCGGTTAAGGCAGAAGAGGGGATAGCCGGTGTGTTTGCCATTATCCATTATGATGTGAATGCGCTGCTCCCCGCAGCACTGTTAGAATGGTTCAGCCGGCTCGCGGCAGCCGGGACGGAAGAAGAGGAACCGGAGCAGCAGGGAGAGAAGCTCCCGGCGCTGATGCGCGAGATGGCTGAAGATAAGCGGCTAAGCCTGATTTTGAATTCGGTATCTGCGGGAATCTTTGGTCTGGATCCCGAAGGCCGGACCATCTTTATCAACCGGGAAGGCGCGGATATGCTAGGCTATCATCCCTCTGAGCTGTACGGCGTCCATTTGATGGACCTGATTAATCAGACCCATAGCAGAACCGGTTCGCTGGAGTGTCCGATCCGCCGTACCCTGGATGACGGGGTTATCCGCAGCAGCTCAGACGAAATATTCTGGCGCAAGGACGGCACCAGCTTTTTTGTAAGCTACCGGATTGCTCCGCTGCTTGACAAAGGCTTGATCTGCGGGGTGGTTCTCTCCTTCGCCGATATTACAAATGAACGTGAAATCCGGCGTGCCAAGGAATCGGCTGAGCAGGCAGCCCAGGCCAAGTCCGATTTCCTGGCCATGATGAGCCATGAAATCCGTACACCGATGAACGGAATGATCGGCATGGCCGATCTGCTGCTGGAAACGGAGCTTGAAGAAGAGCAGCGCAGCTATGCGGAGATTCTGCGGAGCAGCAGCTACAGTCTGCTGCAGATTCTGAATGACATCCTCGATTTCAGCAAAATGGAAGCCGGGAAGATGCAGCTGCAGTCTGAGACCTTCGATCTGCGGGAGATGATCGAGAGTGTGATTGACCTGTTCACGCCTAAGGCGGAGGAGAAGCAGCTCGCTCTGCGGTGGTGGGCCGATACCAGCGTTCCGGAGGCTGTAACCACCGATCCCAGCCGTCTGCGGCAGATCATTGTGAATCTGGTCGGCAATGCGCTGAAATTCACCGAACGGGGAAGCGTGACCTTATCGGTGAAGAATATACCGCTGCCGGGCTCGGAGGAATATCTGCTGGAATTCTCGGTGCGTGACACCGGCGTCGGAATTGCCGACAGCAAGCTGAACCTGCTGTTCCAGTCCTTCTCACAGCTGCATCCGTTCATTAACCGCAAATACGGCGGCACCGGCCTGGGGCTTGCGATCTGCAAGCAGCTGGTGGAGCTGATGGGCGGAACCATTTTTGTGGAGAGCGAAGAAGGCCGCGGCTCCATCTTCCGGTTTATGCTGCCGTTCGTAAAGGAAACGATGGAAGCGTAAGGGGGGCATGGCAGCAGCATAAAGATGTCTAAACAAGAGTTGCTGCTATTATGAATTCAAAAGCCAGCCCGCCCCGAGATTCGGGGTCAGGCTGGCTTATTTGTTCTGTCCAGTTACAGGACAGTTATGCGTTTGTCAGACTAGACTAAGTGGAATTTCGCCACCTATTTCTCCACAAAACAGCTGCATCCGGATTTTAGTTGGAAAAACGCTACTTAATTTCAGTGATTTCATCCCCGGAAGGCCATTGGGGAGCTAATAGGTGGCGTTTTTCCAACTAATCATCGTAAAAGTTGAAATAAGACGGAATTAGTTGGCGAAAATCCAACTAGATCTAAGGAGGCTCATCTTAGGCAGGTGTTAGCGTAAAATACGCTAACCCACCAGCCCCTAACCCGTAAGCGGACAGGTTGCACCGCCACTCTAACGCATATACATCAGGCCGACAGTAGCCGGTCCGCAGTGGCTGCCGATAACACAGCCGGCATTGATAACGGCGATTTCCTTAACGCTGGTCTGCTCGCGCAGCGCATTCTCCAGGAACTCCGCATCTTCTTCGGCCAGCGTATGGGCGATAATCAGCAGCTCCTGATCCATCTCGCTGACATTAGCAAGCGCATTTTGCAGCATTTGCTCCACAGCCTTTTCCTTTTTGCCGCGAACTTTGCTGACGGGCACGATGGCGCCGTCAATCAGCCGCAGAACGGGCCGGATCTTCAGCAGGCTGCCGATAAAATTCTGCATCCCTGAGCAGCGGCCGCCCATATATAAGTAATCAAGGGTATCAACGACAAATTCAGTCTCCACCCGGCTGCGGCACTGCTCCAGCATGGCGGTAATTTCTGTACTGCTATGGCCTTTGGCCGCTGCGCGTGCAGCCTTCATGACGAGCAGCGCAATCCCGCCGCACAGGGTCTCGGAATCAACGACCCGTACTCGTCCTTCCGGGAATTCGCCTGCAGCCAGCAGGGCATTCTGGTATGTAGAGGATAAGGCAGAAGACAGGCTGACATAGACTACATCTCCGCCGCTTGCGATAACCGGCTCAAAAGCCGCGATGAAGTCAGCCGGCGACGGGGCAGCCGTCTTCGGCAAAGCTCCGTTAGCCGCTACTCTGCGGTAAACTTCCTCAGGTGTAATGTCTACACCGTCTTTGTATGTACCGTCCTGAAATACTACGTACAGCGGAACGATGCCGATATCATACGTTTGCTTCCAGCCTTGCGGCAAATCGGAAGTGCTGTCTGAAAAAATCTTTACATTAGACATGAAATTCTCCTTCACCAGAAATACCATATAATCTGTCTATTATACCAAGCCTATGCCGAATCTCAAAACAAAAATCACAGCCTGATAGAAAAAAGACCATCCGCAAGGGATAGTCTTAACTGTTGCATACTTCAAGGAGTATGGAAGCGTACCGATTATTTTTTAACAACCGGTATCCATACCTCACAGACATAATCTTCCGCTGATGTATCTCCGGGAGGGTACAGCTCAATCTCCGGCCCGCCGGCATGCTGGTAGCCTGTTCCCGGGAACCATTCCTGGTAAATCCGTTGCCAGACCGTCTGGAGCGTATGGGGCAATGGTCCTTTGGAGGTAAATACCGCCCAGCTGGCAGCCGGAACGGCGCCTTTCTCGTAGCCGTGCGGATCTGTAGCTTCATCCGCCTGGACTCCGACCCAATAGGACAGCAGATCCTTTTCCATGTCCATGCTCATACAGATACCGAGCCATGCTTCCTCTGAGGCAAGCCCGATCAGCTCATCCGAGGTGCCGTCCTCGTTGCATTCGTTCCAGAACTCGGGAATTCTGCGGAAATTCTCTCCGTCCTTGCACGTAACCTGGATTGATTTGCCGATTACGTTAAAAGCCGGCTTATCCACGATTTTGTATTCCATTTCCTGATCTCCCTTCAATGATAGGTGGAAAGAGAGGCGGGGGAACGCTTTGAGCTGTACCCCGGGTTCACGCGCCGCCGAGGGAGTAAGCCCATGGGCCTTGCGGAACGCCTTGGCAAAGGATTCCGGTGAGTCATAGCCGTATTTCAGCGCTACATCCAGCACCCTGATCTTGGAGCTTGCAAGCTCCTGGGCAGCCAGTGTCAGCCTGCGCTTGCGGATATAGTCTGCCACCGTAAAGCCGGTCAGCATACTGAACATCCGCTGAAAATGAAACGGAGATACATGTGCGATCCCTGCCACATCCTCGATTCGCAGCGGTTCGGTCATCTTGCTCTCCATATAATCCATAGCTTCCTTCATCCGGATCAGCCATTCCAAGACGCTGTCATCTCCCTTTGAGTTCATCCTATCATGGTCAGAGGAACCAGTCCTGTTATTCTCTGCTCATTAATGACAGGTTTCTTTTCAAAGTATAACGTATTACAAGCACTGCTGTCAGTTTCCAAGCCGGTATACTCTGGCCTCATAAGGACGCAGTGTGTCACGCTCCCCGGTAGCGGGCTCATCGGGATAATTACTGATGATTGTTTCCCGCACAGAGGCGAGCTCATCCGGAAGCTGAACGGTCTGCAGGGCGTCGCTGAAGTTCAGCAGTACCAGCCATTTCGCATCATCCAGCTTGCGTGTGTAGGCGTAGACAGATTCGTCCTCCGGCAGCAGCAGCTCATATTCACCATAAGCCATGATGAGATTTTCTTTACGCAGAGTGATCAGCTTCTGGTAGTAGTAAAAGACGGAATCAGGGTCGGCTAAGGCCTGCTCAACATTAATATCCTTATAGTTCGGATTGACCCTCAGCCAAGGTGTGCCTTCTGTAAAGCCGGCGTTTGCCGAGTCATCCCACTGCATCGGAGTACGGGCATTGTCACGGCCTTTGGCATGGATCGCTTTCAGAATAGTGTCATGATCCCCGCCGCCCTCCGTAACCTTTTCCCGGTACATATTCAGAATCTCGATATCCTTATAGTCTTCAAGTACAGGGAACTTCACATTCGTCATGCCGATTTCTTCACCCTGATAAATGTAAGGGGTCCCTTTTAGCGTATGCAGCAGGGTAGCCAGCATTTTGGCTGACTGTACGCGGTACTCACCGTCATGACCAAAACGCGAAACCATCCGCGGCTGGTCGTGGTTATTCAGGTATAGACTGTTCCAGCCCTGCTCAGCAAGCCCAACCTGCCATTTATGCAAAATATCGCGCAGCCCCTTGAGGCTCCACGGTGTAACCTCCCATTTGCCGCCGGGACCGGAATCGATGTCCATATGCTCGAACTGAAATACCATCTGCAGCTCCTTGCGGTCCTCTGCCGTATACAGAATCGCGTCCTCCACACTGGCACCGGGAGTTTCTCCGACGGTCATCACATCGTATTTGGAGAGCACCTCACGGTTCATCTCCTGCAGATACTCATGAACCCGCGGGCCGTTCATATAATATTCGCCGCCGCCGGCCAGCCTGCCGGGTTCCAGGTCATCCCGTTTGACTGATGGCAGGCCTTCCACCTTGGAGATCATGTTGATGACATCCATCCGCAGGCCGTCCACACCCTTGTCGAGCCAGAAGGTCATCATCTTGTAGAGTGCCTCCCGCAGCTTGGGGTTCTCCCAGTTGAGGTCCGGCTGCTTGCGCGAGAACAGATGCAGGTAATATTCACCTGTTGTTTCATCCATCTCCCAGGCCGGACCGCTGAAGATGGAGCTCCAGTTGTTGGGCAGCCCGCCATCCGGACCGCCCGGACGCCAGATATAATAATCACGGTACGGATTGTCTTTGGAGGAGCGGGACTCTACGAACCAGGCATGCTCATCCGAGGAATGGTTGATGACAAGATCCATCATCAGCTTGATGCCGCGTTCATGCAGCCCGGCGAGCAGCTCTTCCCAATCCTGGAGCGTGCCGAACTCATCCATAATATCCTCATAATCGCTGATGTCGTACCCGTTGTCATCGTTAGGCGACTTATAGACCGGTGACAGCCAGACGACATCGACGCCGAGCTTCTTCAGGTAGTCCAGCCTGGATATGATCCCGCGCAGATCGCCGATGCCGTCTCCGTTGCTGTCCTGATAGCTTCGCGGGTAGATCTGGTAGACTACCGCTTCTTTCCAAAAGGCTCTGTTCATTTTAACGACTCCTTTTATATGCTAATTGGTATACCCGCATAAAAAGCCCCGGGGGACAGGAGTCCCCCGGGGCCGACAAAAACTACGCCGTTACCGAGGAACCTTCAGCCGTAACGCTGCCGAGCCCGTTCACAGTATACTCTTTGCCATGAATCGTGAGTGCCGCCGGAACATCTGTCTCATTGGTTACTGTAACCTGTGCATCGGTAACGTTAACCTTGAGCCGTGAGCCGCGGAACATGATTTTGAACGAATACGAGGTCCAGTGGCCCGGGTTGGACGGGTTCAGGATCAGCCGGTCTGCCTGAACGCGCAGTCCGCCGAAGCCGTGTACAACGGACATCCAGGTGCCCGCCATACTTGTAGTGTGGCAGCCGTCTTCCGTATCGTTATTATAGTTGTCGAGATCCAGCCGAGAAGTACGCAGGTACATTTCATAGGCTTTTTCTTTGTAGCCCAGCTCGCAGGCCAGAATGGCATGGATGCAAGGGGACAGGGAGGACTCATGAACGGTGATCGGCTCGTAGAAGTCGAAATTCCGTTTTTTCGTCTCCAGATCATAGCGGTCACCCAGGAAATACAGCCCTTGCAGGACGTCAGCCTGCTTGATGTAGCAGGAGCGCAGAATGCGGTCCCAGGACCATTTCTGGTTGAGCGGCAGATTCTCCGGAGCCACTTCCTTCACCGGAATAATCTCTTTGTCGAGGAAGCCGTCCTGCTGCAGGAAGATCCCAAGCTCCTCATCGGATGGATAGTACATTTTGCCGATAATTTCATTCCACTTGGCAGTTTCGCTGTCAAGCAGCTCCAGCTTATCAGCCAGCTCTGCATAACGGGCAGCTTCATTCTCCTGCAGGTATTTCAGTGCTTCGAGCGTATATTCCATCGTCCAGGAAGCAATCCGGTTTGTGTACCAGTTGTTGTTGACATTGTTCTCGTATTCATTCGGGCCGGTAACGCCCAGCATGACATACTGATCCTTGCGCGGCACATAATGCACGCGTTCCTCCCAGAAGCGGGAGATTTCCACCAGTACCTCAAGCCCGTATTGGCCGAGATAAGCCTTGTCGCCGGTGTAGTTCACATAGTTGTAGATGGCGTGGGCGATTGCGCCGTTGCGGTGGATCTCTTCAAACGTAATTTCCCACTCGTTGTGGCATTCCTCACCGTTCATGGTTACCATCGGGTAGAGTGCACCTTTTTTGAAGCCGAGCTTGCGTGCATTTTCCTTAGCCTTCTCCAGATGCTTGTAGCGGTAGATCAGCAGGTTGCGTGAAATGCTGGAATCCGCAGTACTCAGATAGAACGGCACGCAATAAGCTTCAGTGTCCCAGTAGGTGCTGCCGCCGTATTTTTCACCCGTAAAGCCCTTAGGCCCGATGTTCAGACGGTCATCTTCTCCGGTATAGGTCTGATTCAGCTGAAAAATATTGAAGCGAATCGCCTGCTGCGCCGATACGTCTCCTTCAATAATAATGTCGCTTTCCTTCCATTTGTCACCCCAGGCAGCAGCCTGCTCGTTCAGCAGGGTAACAAAGCCGGCTTCGCGGGCACCATTCAATGCGCTGTGGGCGGCTTCAACAAGCTGGCCCAGGCCGTAATTGCGGGAGGTTACATTGGCGGCATACTTATAAATAACCACCTGATTGCCGGACTGCACAGAAAGTGTCACTTTGCTGCCCACATATTTATCCTGCTCCAGCGCTTCAGCTTCTGCAGTAACCATTTCACCGTTAACTACAATGTCAAAAGCGAAGGCCGATGTTACATGGAAATCGAGCTTTTTCGTTTTTAGCGTCAGATAGCCGCCTTCCGTACCGCTTTTCTTCTCTACTTCATTCCAGAATTTCTCATCATAGTTGGAGTCCTTGTTCTTGATGTCCCCGTCTAAGTAAGGAGTGACAGTGAGCGTTCCGGCGAAATTCAGCGGAGTAACCGCATAACGGATCGCGCCGATCTCATGACGGGACATGCTGACGATGCGGATGCTCTCCACCTGTACCTGTTTGCCGCCCTCCAGCTCTGCAGTAAAGCTGCGGAACAGCGTGCCTTCCTTCATATTAAGCACACGGCGGAACTGGGTCACGGTGCAGGCTGCCAGATCAAGCGGCGTACCGTCGATATCAATGTTGATGCCGATCCAGTTGGTGCTGTTCAATACCTTGGCAAAATACTCCGGATAGCCGTTTTTCCACCAGCCGACCCGGGTTTTATCCGGATAGTAGACACCTGCCATATAGCTGCCCTGCAGGCTGTGGCCGCTGTACTGCTCTTCAAAGTTGGCTCTGCCGCCCATGTAGCCGTTACCGATGCTGAAGATACTCTCGGAGATCTCCTGGGTGTGCGGATCAAAGGATTCTTCAATGATGGACCATTCATCAATTTTAAGATATTGTTTCATTGTTTTTTGGCTCCTTTTAAATGAGGGATAATATAAATGGAACTATTGGTTCGACATTACAGCCACGCGGGGAACGCTCCGAAGGTAAAAGGATGTTACGATCGCTGGCGCTTCTTCACATCCTTTTACCTTCTCCGCTTATCACGTGTCTTCCGATCTCTCACAGATAGTTCTTTTATAAGTAGTAGTAGGGCAGAAACAGATGCATATCACAATTACCGGTTAATATGGATCAAACCGCTGTAAACCATTCTCCCAGCTTGGAGACGCTGACCTGGGCGAGGGAAGGGACGACAAAATCTGCCTCGGACAGTGTTTCCGGTGAGCCGATGCCGATGCTGCGCATGCCGGCGCGGGTTGCGGCCAGGATTCCGGCTTCGGCATCCTCGAATACGACGCAATGCTCAGGGGCAATGCCTACCGCCTGTGCGCCCAGCAGGAATACTTCAGGGTCCGGCTTGGCGGCGCTGGTGTGCGTCCCGTCGATGATGGCATCGAAGTAAGGGGTCAGGCCGGTGTTGTTCAGGATGGCCATCGCATTTTTGCTGGCAGACCCCAAGGCAACCTTGATCCCGGCTTCGCGGCATTCCTGCAGGAAGGAGAGGGCGCCGGGCAGAATCTCGGAGCTGTCCATCTTGGAGATGTATTCGACATAGCGGTTGTTCTTTTGCTCGGCAAAGCGCGCTTTGTCTTCTTCACTGAACGTGAGTCCGCCGATCTCCAGCAGAATATTCAGTGAGGCCGCCCGGCTGACACCCTTGAGCCGCTCGTTATCCTGTTCGGTGAATACGAAGCCGAGCTGCTCCGCGAGCTCTCTCCAGGCAATAAAGTGATATTTGGCGGTGTCGACGAGAACGCCGTCCAAATCGAACAGGCAGGCTTTGATTTCTGACATGTTGAACCTCCTAAAAGTTTTGTGAGCTGCGCTTCCTAGCATGAGCTAAGTTTTGTGAGCTGCGCTTCCTGAAATCCTTCGTACAAAACTTGCTTCGGAAGCATGCTGAGTATTGTTAGCGCTTGCTTCCTGTCGTTTCTGTTTATAAAACTAGAATCGGTAAGAGTGTTCCGGTTGTGAATAGCTGTAACCGAAATTTAGCGCAAACGTTTGTACAATATTCGAAAAAATAAATGAAGCATCGGACTGCTTCATTTATTTTTGAATCCGGGTCATTTCTTGCCTGGGGCATACATGGATGATTCTCTCACGATCAGACGGTGAGGAATGACGAAACGGTTCGTATATCCGGGATCATTGTCAGGCTTCTGGATGGTCTGGATGAGCACCTGGGAAGCCGTATATCCGAGATGATAAATACCGATGTCAATACTGCTGATCGGCGGGCTGGACAATTCCGAGAGCGGGATGTTGTTAAAGCTGACAATCGCCAGATCCTCGGGAACCTTGTATTTCAGCTCATTCAGTCCGCGCAATACACCGAAAGAGACCATATCATCGACCGCGACCAGTGCTGTCGGCCGGTTCGGGAGATTCATGAAGAATGACATCGCCCGGTAGCCGCTGTCCTGCAGAAACTCTCCTTCAACAATCCATTCAGGCCGCATTTCCAGACCGCTGTTCTGCATAGCCTTGCGGTATCCTTCAAGACGGTCGCGCGAAACGATCAGATTGGGTGGTCCGCTGACAAAGCCGATACGCTCATGACCCATAGAAATAAGATGATTCGTGGCATCAAAGGCTGCCATGACATTGTCGTTATCCACGGATAATATATCCTCATAGCGGTCGCTTCGTCCAACAAGGACGAACGGATATCCGCCGGATTCGAGAAAATCAATAACCGCATCATCCTTGCGTGAGTACAGCAGAATAACGCCGTCAACACGGCGTCCCTTGAGCAGGCGGGAAACAGCTTCAAGCTCTTCCTTCTCGTTGGCTCCGGAACTGATCAGCACATCATAGCCGGAACGGCTTGACTGGGTGACAATCCCTCGGATCAATTCCATAAAGAACAGATTGGAGAAAAGCTCCTCGGCCGGCTTCGGCAGGATGATGCAAATGCTGTTGGTTGTTTTCGAAACCAGGCTCTTTGCCATCATGTTCGGAGTATAGCCCATTTCCTCCATAATCGTTTTCACTTTACGGGAAGTTTCTAGGCTGATTCTGGGATGGCCTGACAACACCCGGGATACCGTGGAGGGAGAAACTCCCGCTTTCTTAGCCACATCCTTGATGGTAACTGTCATAGAAACCTCCTTCATGGAACCGTTTGCTTTACACAGTAATATTAATCGAAGTGCTGATAATTGTAAATAGAGAAAGTCCTGCAACAGGCCGTTTTGCCGCCTTTTTGGAATAATATCCACGATTCGCGGCCCGATTTTGCATGTTTTTACAGCGGGATCAGACAAACTCGGGCAGGCTGAGGCTTTCTGCAGTGTAAAGGGCTATCCTGGCGTCAAATGCAGGATATAGAAGTGTGCAAACGGTTTTTTATCGAAAAAACCGGTTTCCTTACTGGTTTGTTGCAGGGAAGTTTGTGCAATTATGTGCAACTGGCTGAAAATATTTTCAGATGAGCTTCCTGTATTATTGTTCCTGAAAAATGCAGAATTACAGTTGACAACGCTTTAAATCGAGGATTAATATGGTAAACAGAACTTAAAAGCGCTTACAAGTGCATTTGTCATGCAGGAGTAACCCGAAAGTCTGTTGTTTGATGGCCGCAGCATCCTTTATTTTCTTTTGCAAACGTTTGCGCTAATGGTTGTGGATTTGGAAGGAGCATTACATTTCATTATGAGAAGGAGGGAACAGGCTTAAGAGGGTCTAAGCAGCCACGGCGGAAAGTGAACTCATTCACGGCATGATGCAATCCCGCAAACCGCGGGGCAAATCTCACATTTAGGGGGGCTTTTTGGAATGAAACTGGCTTCATGGAGCAAAAAAATGTTCGCTATCAGTATGATCGTCGTTCTGGTGTGCTCCTATTTTAGTTTTCCGGCATCTACGGTACAGGCGTCGGCAGCCAGGGCGGTTCTGGTGGGCAGCCTTCAGTCGGAGCTGTCTACGGAAACTAATCAGACGGCGGACTGGAATCCGGATACGACAGTCACTGAAATGACGTATATGAACAATGGCACTTATATGTTCACAGGAACACTGCCGGCGGGTACTTATGAGTATAAGGTTGCGCTAAACGGCACATGGGATGAAAGCTACGGGTACAGCAGCTATACCAATCCCCAGGGCGTAAACAAAGACGGCAATATTGAGCTTACGCTCGCAGCCGAGACGGAAGTGACCTTTTATTACAACGATGTTACCAACAAGATAGCAGACTCCACGTATTACACGCCGCTTGCCCAGGACAAACTGCCAAAACTTACAGGCTCCCTGCAGACAGTGCTGGGGGATGCGAAAGATCATTCTGCGGCAGATGCCCGCACAGTACTGACAGACACTAATTTTGACAGCGTTTACGAGTATACGGCAAATCTGCCTAAGGGCGATTATGTTTATCAGATTTTTGTACCGGGAGCCTCTGCAGAGGATGATACATATTATCCTGCAGCGGAGCAGAACCTTAATCTGCCGGCTGATCTGCCGGTTACGTTCAGTTATAATGCTCAGACACATGATGTGAGCGCCAAGTTTACAGCTCCGGTGAATCCGGGCACTGTAACACCTGTTCCGGAAGGAAGCATGCGTATTCACTACAACCGTCCGGCTGGCGATTACGCTGACCAGGGCTTATGGCTCTGGGATGATGTAGCGTCAGCTTCTGCCGGATGGCCAGCGGGTGCGGCTGCTTTTCCTGAAGGACAGCTGGACTCCTACGGAGCTTATGTGGATATTCCGTTAAAAGAAGGCGCCAAAAAAATCTCCTTCCTCGTCATTAACCGTACCAATGAGACTAAGGACAGCGGGGATAAAACCTTCCTGATCAACACTCCGCAGACCAATGAAATCTGGATCAAGCAGGGCAGCAATGAAGTGACACCTTACGAACCGGTGACACTGCCAGCAAATACGGTCCGGATTCATTACATCAGAGCGGATCACAAGCAAAGCGAATTTGGTTTGTGGACTTGGGATGATGTAGCGCAGGCTCCCGCTAACTGGCCGACGGATGCTGTTATGTTCCCGGCTGAGAATACAGACCGTTTCGGTGCTTATGTGGACATTCCGCTGAAAGAGAGTGCCAGGAAGCTGGGCTTCCTTATCGTTAACCCGTCAAATGAAGCAAAGGACGGCGGAGATAAGGCGTTCAGCCTGCTTGACCGCTACAATCAGCTGTGGATCAAAGAGGGTGACAATACGGTGTATGTCTCCCCGTTCGGCGAGCAGCCTATAGGGCTAGTATCGGCTGAAGTGCTCTCCACAAATAAGCTGCTGCTCGGATTTACACTTACTGACGGACTTGATGCTGCAGCGCTGAAGAGCGCGATCACTGTAAAAGACAAAGATGGCGCTGACGTCAGCATCTCTGCAGTGAGGATTACCGGTACTTCTTCAATTGAAGTGGACACGGCTGTTTTTGACCTGGAAAAGACACCGCTGAGTGTTACTTATTCCGGTAAAACGGTATCTGCGTCCAGCGGCTGGAGAATGCTTGATGAAATGTACAATTACACTGGCGATGACCTGGGTGCAACCTATCACGCCGCAGACAAATCGGCAACGCTGAAGCTGTGGGCCCCTGTGGCCAGCTCGGTTACAGTCAATGTATACAGCAAAACAGACGCTTCCAAGCAAGTCGGACATGTAAGCCTGACCAGAGGCGAACAGGGCGTATGGTCCACTGAACTGACACCGGCGGATATCACCGGAGTGAGCGGGGAAAAGGATGTCCGCGGCTACTACTATCAGTATGAAGTGACCAACCACGGTGTTACGAAGCCTGTACTTGATCCTTACGCCAAATCAATGGCCGTATTTACTGTCGATTCTGCCGGTGCTGCGGGTCCGGACGGGGATACTGTCGGCAAAGCGGCAATTGTTGATTTGAGCAAAACGAATCCTGCAGAAGTTCATCCGGCAGATATCGACGGCTATGAAAAACGCGAGGATGCCGTCATCTACGAAGTCCATATCCGCGATTTCACTTCGGATGTCTCAATTGAGAGCAGTCTGAACGGCGAGCGCTGGGGCTCCTATGACGCTTTTGCAACGAAACTGGATTATATCAAATCAATGGGTGTAACCCACATTCAGCTTCTCCCGGTAATGGCCTGGTATTACGGGGATGAAACGAAGATGGGCGAAAGAGAAACAGCCTATTCTGCACAAAATAACGAGTACAACTGGGGTTATGATCCGCACAGCTACTTCTCCCCGGATGGTGCCTATTCAGAAAATCCGGCTGATCCCGAAGCACGGATCAAAGAGCTGAAGGGCCTGATCGATGCGGTGCATGAGGCCGGAATGGGTGTCATTCTGGACGTTGTATACACTCACATGGCCAAAAAAGATTTCCTGGACGACATAGTGCCTAATTACTACGCGTTCCAGGATGCGGGCGGCAACTTTATCGGCGGCTTCGGCAATAACCTGGCCACCAATCACAAAATGGCGGAGAAGCTGATGGTTGATTCCGTCAAATATTGGTTCAGCGAATACAAGATTGACGGCATGCGCTGGGATATGATGGGCGATGCCACACAGGATGCGGTGCAGGCGGCCTATGATGCAGCCCAGGCGATCAACCCGCAGGCGCTGTTCATCGGCGAAGGCTGGGTTACGTTCGGAGGCGCGGCTTCAGATCCTTCACTTGCCGGCCAGGGTGCTGACCAGCAGTGGATGGACAAAACAGACAGCGTCGGCGTCTTCTCCGATGAGTTCCGCAACGAGCTGAAATCAGGCTACGGATCAGAGGGTGAACCGAGATTTATTACAGGCGGAGCGCGCTCCATTGCGACCATCCTGAATAATATCAAGGCCCAGCCGTCCAACATTCCTGCGGATGATCCGGGCGATGTGGTGCCTTATATCGAGGCGCATGACAATCTGACCCTGCATGATGTCATTGCCCAGTCCATCAAGAAAGACCCGGCGATCCCGGCTAATGAGCTGGAGATCCAGCAGCGGATTCGTCTTGGCAATACGCTGGAGCTGACCTCACAGGGCACAGCCTTTATGCAGGCCGGCCAGGAATACGGGCGTACCAAACAGTGGCTGGGTACAGGCGTGCCTGAACAGAAATACACCGAGATGAAGGATGCGAACGGCCAGTCCTTTGGCTATTTTATCCATGACTCTTATGATTCCTCTGATGCAGTCAACATGTTTGACTGGTCCAAGGCGACTGATGCCGTGAAATATCCGGTTCAGAACACAACGAAGGATTACACAGCGGGTCTCATCCAGCTCAGAAAGTCCTCGGATGCTTTCCGTCTGGGTGACAAGAGCCTGGTAGATTCCAATGTTACGCTGATTCAGGCGCCGGAAATGAAGGCAACGGATCTCGTAATCGGCTACAAAAATAAAGCAACAGACGGCACAGGCAACTACTATGTGTTCGTTAACGCTGATGATGAAGTCAGAACACTTACGCTGTCCGAAGATCTGACGAAAGGTGCGGTGCTCGCCGATGATGACCAGGCAGGAGTGACAGCCATTCCGGCCGGAGAGCAGAGCGGGTTCACGCTTACAGGTACATCGATTCAGCTCCAGCCGCTTACTGCAGTGATTATACGGATGGATGCAGCAGCTGCTGTATTTACTTCAGTTGAGACAGACAGTGCAGCATACTCATTGCAGGTAGGCACAAGTCATCAGACAGCTGCCTATGCCAAATATGACGACGGAAGCCAACGCAATATTACCAAAACTGCCGTCTATACTTCTGACAAACCGGAAGTAGCCAGCGTGTCGGCACAGGGTGTTGTGACCGGGGTTAAAGCCGGAACGGCACATATTACGGTTACTTACGGCGGCAAATCCTCTGTCGTCACGGTTAAAGTAGTGACCGAGGCTGTAGACACCAAACGTTATGTAGAATTTACCTATGTGCGCGCAGACAAGGATTATACCGACTGGAATATCTGGGTCTGGAATACAGGCGCGAAGAACGACCAGATTGACTTCACCACCTTCAAGGACGGCAAGGCCAGCGTGCTGATTGAGGTTGCCGCGAATGCGACCAGTGTAGGCTTTGTCCTGCGCAAGGGCACTGACTGGAATACCGGCAAGCAGGATTATCCGGATGACCGGGTCATTCCGCTGACGGCTGGTGAGAGCTACACCAAGGTCATTGTCACCAGCATGGTGAAGGAGCTGGATATTAAGCCGTTTATCAGCGGTCCGGTGATGAAGGACGGAACGATCACCTTCATGTTCCGCGATGATGCGCTGTTCCGCAGCGGTAATCAGCAGGATATTGAGGCCGTCGCTGTAAAAGTGAATGGTTCCGAATATCCGATGACTTACGACGCTGTGAATGAATGGTTCAGTTATGAGCTGACAGGTGCCGAGGCTGGCACATACAAATACACCTTCCTGGTCACAAAGGACGGAGTAACCGAGGAGCTGGCTGATCCGAAAAATACGGTCGGCGGCGAATCCTCAGTAACCTACCACAACCCGGAGGTTAAAATTACAGCAGCAGCAGCACCGCAAGCGGTAAACTCGAATGAAAATGCAGTCATTACTATTATCGCGGCTTCAGCTGAGGAAGTCGCCTATAAAGACGGCTATATGGATCTGACCGCGCTTGGCGGGCCGGCTAAAGTTCAGCTCGATACCGGACTGATGAAGCAGACGGTTGCTGTAAAAGATACCGTGGCAGCGGGAATCAAAACCATACCGCTTACACTGGTTGACGAGTACGGCAATACGCATAAAGGCTCGGCAACACTGGAAGTCAAAGCCAGAACCTACAGCGGGGATAAGCTTGATTTTGATTGGGATGAGGCGCGGATTTATTTTGCGCTGACTGACCGGTTTGCTGACGGTGACCCGACGAACAATGAGAATGTGGATAAAAGTCATCTGGAAGCCTATCACGGCGGGGATTTCCAGGGGATGATTGATCATCTTGATTATCTTAAGGAGCTTGGCATCAATACGCTGTGGATTACGCCGGTTGTCGATAACATCGACTTCAACAAAGGCACTGAATTTGGCGGTATCCAGTACGGCTACCACGGCTACTGGGCCAAGGATTTCACCCAGCTTGATGAGCATTTGGGCGACATGGACACCTTCAAGGAACTGATCGAGAAGGCGCATGACAGAGGCATCAAAATTATGGTCGACGTTGTCCTTAACCATGCAGGCTATGGCTTGAAGGCGAGCGACAGCACTCCTGGAGTTACTGCTGAAGATAAAGCGCGCTTCGACGGCATGCTCCGCACGGACGGCGTATCTTCGGATACCGATCCGGTTAAAGGTGAGCTGGCCGGACTGCCGGACTTCAAAACAGAAGATCCTGCGGTGCGCCAGCAGATTATTGACTGGCAGACCGGCTGGCTTGACAATGCCCGGACTGACCGCGGGGATACTATCGATTATTTCCGTGTGGACACAGTCAAGCATGTGGAGAGCACCACCTGGAAAGCATTTAAAAATGCGCTGACTGCGATTGATCCGGAGTTCAAGCTGGTCGGCGAATATTTCGGCGGCACGATTGACAGCGACGGCGGCAATCTGCAGTCCGGCCAGATGGACAGTCTGCTTGATTTCGGATTCAAGGGAGCAGCGAAAAGCTTCACTGACGGCAAAATTACGGAAGTGGATGCTTATCTGCAGGACCGTGAATCTAAACTGGACAATACAAAGACTATGGCCCAATTCCTGAGCAGCCATGACGAGAACGGCTTCCTCTCCGATTACGTGGGCGGCGATAAAGGCAAGCTGATGATCGCAGCCGCGCTGCAGATTACTGCAAAAGGCCAGCCGGTAATCTACTACGGTGAAGAGCTCGGCCGTTCCGGCAGCAATGCCGGTGATCTGTCCAAAGGAGAGTTTAGCGAGAACCGCAGCGATATGCCATGGGATCAGCTGACTGCGGAGCAGGGGCTTCATGACCATTACCAGAAGCTGCTGAACATCCGTGCCAAGTATTCCAAGGTATTCTCCAAGGGAACCCGCACATCGCTGGCCGGCTCGGATGAGTTGGGGTACCTGGCGTTTAACAAGCAGTATGGAAATGAGAATGTTGTAACAGTCATTAACACTAAAACGGAGCCGGTATCTGTAAGCATTCCTGTACCGTTTGCCGCAGGAGTGATAGTAACAGATGAATACAGCGGCAAGTCGTATACAGTATCTGCTGACCGGATGGTGGCGTTTGAGCTGCCGGGCCGGGCTGACGGGGGAACGGTTATTCTGGCAGCGGTGGCTGGAGTAACGCCGACACCAACACCGACACCAACACCGACACCAACACCAACACCAACACCGGAGACATCACCGACACCGTCGCCAGTGGTCCTTCCCGGATCGATTCCGGGAGCAACTCCTGCACCTACACCGGATTCCAGTGTCCAGGTAATCAGTGCAGACAGTCTGAAGAACGTCAAGGATGGAAAAGTGACCCTTGAGATTCCTTCAGCTGCAACATCTGTCCTGCTGCCTGTTCAGGCTGCAGAATCGCTGGGTACAAACGCACTTGAGCTGCAGATGGGCGGACTAAATGTAATCTTGCCTAACGCAGTATTGCTCCAGCTCCAGAAATCACTCAGCGGAGCTGATGCGGTAGGCGCACAAATTCAGTTTAGTGCAAGTCCGCTGCAGGATAGTGCGGCAAGCGCTCTGGTGAACGGGCTGAGCAACGCCTATACCCAAGTAAGCGCAGCTTCGAAGATCTATGATTTCTCACTGTCGGTAGTGAAGAAGGACGGCACAAGCACGCCGGCAAGTACTTTCGCAGCACCGGTTGAGTTAACCTTTGCCATCAGCGGCAGTGCGGATAAAGATCTCACAGGCGTGTTCTATGTAGGTGAGAACAACAATCTGGAGTATGTCCGCAGCGCGGTTAACGGTGACCGGATTACAGCACAGGTAATGCATTTCAGCAAATATGCGGCACTTGAGTTGAGCAAGTCGTTTACAGATGTACCTGCTTCGCACTGGGCTTCACAGGCCGTGAAGTCACTGAGCGCCAAGCAGATTGTAACAGGTGTGTCTGCTTCAGCATTCAACCCGGGGGCCAATGTTACACGTGCAGAATTTACTGCACTGCTGGTCCGTGCACTGGGAATCGAAGCAGCAGGCCAGACCACATTCAGTGATGTACAGGCGGATGCCTGGTACGCCCCTTATGTGGCCGCTGCAGTCAGCCAGGGCATTGTTTCCGGACGCAGCTCCGCGCTCTTTGCGCCGAATGCGGCGATCAGCCGTGAAGAAATGGCGGCTATGGTCATCCGTGCGCTTGAAGTGAAGCAGGGGCAGAAGGTAAGCCAGAGCTCTTCTTCCGCAGGCTTTGCAGATGCAGCCAGCATCAGTCCATGGGCAGTTGTCTATGTAAATACAGCTGCAGGTCTTGGCCTGGTGCAGGGCAGAGAAGCCAGCCAGTTTGCGCCTAAGGCTAATATGACCCGTGCAGAAAGCGCCCAGGTTATCTACAAATTGCTGGCTAAGTGAGAATTATAGCTGGTTAAATGAACACACAAAGCAGCGATCCTCCTAAAGGGGGACCGCTGCTTTGCGTTGTGTAGATTAGTTTGGATGAGAAGGACCTGATTAGAGGAATCTGAATAAAAGGATCTGATTATGAGGGTCTGCAGATGCTGAGGATAAATATCAAATGCTATTCTGTGGTAATTGAGTTTATCTCGGCCGACGGGAAACAGCACTCTTCAACTGTTGAAGAGTGCTGTTTGACTTGTATTTATTTCGGGAAACTGGCTTTATAGGAAAAGTGTGCGGAGAATGCTGCTGCGGATGCGCTGACCAAACTAAGTGGATTTTCGTATCTTAGTTCTTTAACATTTGCCTTGCTTAAGATTTTAGTTGGAAAATCGCCACTTATTTTGACTGGATTAGCTCTCAAAGGTGGATTTGGCCTGAATTAGATGGCATTTTTCCACCTAATGATCAGAAATATTGGGAAATGATAGAATTAGGTGGCGAAAATCCAACTAGTTTACCGGCCAGCCCGGCCAGCCCCCCATCAATGCGCAGGCTACAAAATCGCCTTAATCGCCGTATATCCGTAAGCCGGAAGCTTAATAGACAGCGTGCCGCGTTCTGCACGCAGGGAGTCACCGGTGAACAGGTTCTCCCAGCTGCGCTCCTCGACGCTCAGCCGGAAGGTCTGGGCGGTTTCTTCCGTATTCATCAGAACGATGATGATTTCGTCGCCCAGGCTGCGTTCGAAGGCAATCTTGCTTCCGTTGCGGCCGGCTTCAAGGAATCTGAAGGACCCGCTGCGCAAAGCGGGATGGCTGGTGCGGATTGAGATCAGCTTCTGATAGAAGCTGAACAGGCCATGATCCTGCTTGGCAGGGTCCCATTCCATGCATTTGCGGCAGCCCGGATCGTTGTCGCCGTCCATGCCGACTTCATCACCGTAATAGATGCAAGGCGTGCCCATGAAGGTGAACTGGAACAGCACAGCCAGCTTAAACTTCTTCTTGTCGCCGCCGGCCAGGGTCAGGAGGCGTGCGGTATCATGGCTGTCCAGCAGATTGAAGGCAACCTCGCTGGCCTGCAGCGGATAACGCGACAGCTGCTTGCCAATCGCATTGGCAAAAGCTTCAGCGTCAAGCGAGCCGTTGATGAAGAAGTCGAGCACAGCATCCGTGAATGGATAGTTCATGACGGCATCGAATTTGTCCCCCTCCAGCCAAGGAGCGGATTCATGCCAGATTTCACCGAGAATGTAGGCTTCCGGGTTAGCGGCTTTGACAACCTTGCGGAATTCGCGCCAGAAGCCGTGATCCACTTCATTCGCCACATCCAGGCGCCAGCCGTCAATGCCGACCTCTTTGATCCAATACTCAGCCACCTTAAGCAGATATTCCTTTACCTCAGGATTCTCCGTATTGAGCTTAGGCATATTCGGTTCGAACGAGAAGGCATCATAATTCGGAATATTGTCCACGACCTGAAGCGGGAACTCGCGGACATGGAACCAGTCCTTATAACGGGAGTTCTCCCCGTGCTCCAGCACATCCACGAACGGGGCGAAGGTTCTGCCCGAATGGTTGAATACGGCGTCCAGCAGCACGCGGATTCCGCGTTCGTGGCAGGCGCTGACCAGCTTTTTGAGTGTTTCAACATCGCCAAAATGCGGATCGACCTTCATATAGTCTTCGGTATCGTATTTGTGGTTGGTGGTTCCGGCAAAGATCGGCGTGAAATAAATACCCGTAATCCCCAGCTCTGTCAGATGATCGAGGTGATCGATAACCCCTTGCAGGTCTCCGCCGAAGAAATTTTCGGGGGTAGGCGTTCCGCCCCACGGCTGCACATTCTCCGGATTCAGGCCGGGGTCGCCGTTGGCAAAGCGTTCAGGGAATATCTGATAAAAAATAGCATCTTTAACCCAGGCTGGCGGGGTGAAGACATCTCCGCGGTTTATGTAGGGAAATTCGAACAGCCGGTTGGGATTTGCCGGACGCTCCGTCTGAAAATCGCTTTCTGTCATCCAGATGCGTTCATCTCCCTTTTGCAGCAGAAATCCGTATTTCAGGCGGCGGTACAGGGGAACGGATTCACATTCCCAGTAATCGAACATTGCATCGCTAGTAAACAGCTTCATCGGGATCAGTTCTTTGGTAGTGTCCCATGCATATTTATCCCCGGCCCAGGCGAACACTTCAGTCAGGTCACCTTTTTTGGCACGCAGACGGAGATGGATGGTTTCATAGTCATAGGCGTATGACCAGTTTAACCGCGGGCGGTGATATACAGCTTCAAGTAACATGATAATTCCTCCTAAAAGTTTTGTGAGCTGCGCTTCCAGAGATCCTTCGTACAAAACTTGCTTCGGAAGCATAGGCTAAAAGTTTTGTGAGCTGCGCTTCCAGGGGTCCTTCAGACTAAAACCGGATAAATAGGTGAAGAAAGAGGCGTTATGCCTGTATGGCACCGTCACTTGCGCCACGGTTGCACACATTACTTATGAAATTCGCCCATAGCAAAAAGGAACAACTCCAGCCTAAGCTTGTCCGAGGTTGTCCCTGATAAGTAACATTGCCTTTTGGTTGTTGTAAGAACAAGGGCGCATGCTTGCTCTGCCTCCGGCAGGGTGGGCTGCTCATAATGGTTTGGATTATAGCATGGAATAAATGGCCGTACAATACTATTGTTCAAACCATTGCACTATTTTTCACGAGTGGTACTGCCTTTCTGTACTCAAAATAAGAAAAAGATCACCTGGATCCCCCTTTTTTCATGTATAAGTTACTGGTTTTGACCAAACTTGAAGCTGGTTTCGTTGTTATTTAGAGTAAATAAGAGGAATAATGTGAAAAACGAAGATAATTGTTCATTGAAGCGTGTTAAACAGGATATATGGGCAAATATACACTGTGCAAACGTTTTAACAATTAACATTACTGTTGTATTATGAAATTATGAATGAAGCGCTTTCTAGAACTTGTTGAAGCGTATTCAGAAGGATGGTTGACAGACACACACATTTTTTTTGAATCTTCTGAAATCGTTTGCGCATGTTCTGCAGCATCATCTCAAGCACAAAAAGCGATATACAAATCGGGAGGGGTTAAAGTAATGAAGTTGAAAAAACTCATGGTCATCACCGCAGCAGTCTCAATGGCAGCGTCCATTACAGCATGCGGCTCCGGCAACAACAATAACGGCGGTAACGCAGCAGGAACGAATGCGCCGGCAGATACCACGGCCACTAACGCACCTGCTACAAACAGCGGCGAAGCTGTAACTGAAGAGGTCGTACCTGAAGATGGTGCATCGCTGGTTGTCTGGGAAAGTAAAGAAGAGAGAGTATTTGCTGAAGAGATCGCCAAGCAATTTACCGAGAAATACAACGTTCCGGTCAAAATTGAGGAGATTCCACCACCAGACCAAGTGGGCAAGCTGACACAGGACGGACCTTCCGGACTGGCTGCAGACGTTATCCTGATTCCGCATGATAACCTTGGTAAAGCCGCAAGCGCGAGCCTGCTGCTGCCAAATGATATTTTTGCCGAACAGACCAAAGCTGAAAATACTGAAGCTTCCATCATAGGCTCCTCCTATGACGGCGAACTGTACGGATACCCAAGAGCGGCTGAAACTTATGCCCTCTACTACAATAAGACGCTGTTGCCTGAAGCACCGAAATCCTTTGATGACGTTCTTGCCTTCAGCAAAACCTTCACTAACAAAAACCAGAACAAATACGGCATTATGTGGGAAGTCGGCAACATGTATTACGGCTACACCTTCATTGCAACTACCGGCGGTTACCTGTTCGGTAAAGACGGTACTGACAAGGATGATATCGGCCTGAACAACGAAGGCGCTATCGAAGGTCTGACTGCATTCGCCAAAATGAAGGAAGCACTGCCGGTCAAGAGCGGTGACATCACCGCTGACATCAAGCGCGCCCTGTTCACCAGCGGCGACGTAGCGATGGACATCACAGGTCCTTGGGAACTCGCAGCTTACAAAGAAGCACTTGGCGATAACCTTGGTGTTGCTCCGGTTCCTACTATTAACGGCAAACAGGCGATTACTTTCTCCGGTATCAAAATTTTCGGGGTTAACGCTTATACGCAATATCCGAACGCAGCCAAGCTCTATGCACACTTTGCTTCCAGTAAAGATGCACAGCTGACCCTGAACAAGATGGTCGGTTCCATTCCTACCAACAACGAAGCACTGGCAGATCCGCAGATCACAGGCGACCCTTATTTATCCGCCTTTGCTGAGCAGGCCAAGAGCTCGGAGCCAATGCCGTCCATCCCTGAAATGGGTAATGTATGGGCTCCTGTAAACGCAGCGCTTCCGGAAATTTGGGATAACAACGCTGATCCAAAAACAGCAATGGACAAAGCCGTACAGCAGATTAAAGATCTTAACAACGGTGCCCAGTAATACCCTGAATTCGTAACAGTGAACAACCAATAGCAAACTGTGGAATGAATCGCCCGCCGAAACTTCACCGGCGGGCAGTTTCCTGAATTCCGCGCGGAGAGGAGAACGGAAGGGAAATGCAGCGACACCGTACGAGAGCCGCAATACTGTCGACCATATTTATGGGATTGGGACAAATATACAACCGCCAATTCATCAAGGGTCTTATCTTCTTATTAATAGAGGCGTTAGGCCTAATCTATTTTATCAATAATCTTGGAAGAGCTATTTGGGGCATCACCACACTGGGAGATACTCCAAACCGTCTTGAAAAAGTAAATGGAATTGCCAAAATGGTCGCAGGTGACCACTCCATCTTCATTATGATTGAGAGTCTGATTACTCTCCTGTTTTTCATCATTATTCTGTTTGCCTGGTTTATAAACATTAGAGATGCTTATAAGATCGGAGCGGCACGCGATGCCGGTCTTGAGTCCAATACATTCAAGCAAACGGTCAGATATATTCTGGATTATAAGTTTGCCCAGACGTTTCTGATTCTGCCCAGCGTAGGCATATTGTTCTTTACGATTATGCCGATTATCTTTATGATCATGCTGGCGTTCACCAACTTTGCTGCACCGGATCATATTCCGCCTGCCAAGCTGGTTGACTGGGTCGGTTTTGAAACCTTCCGCAATTTGCTGTTCCTGAAAACATGGAGCGAAACCTTCTATGGCGTATTAACATGGACGATCATCTGGGCGGTGCTCTCGACGGTTACTACATACTTCGGCGGCGTGCTTGTGGCGCTGCTGGTTAACCAGAAGGGGATACGCTTCAAAGGCTTTTGGAGAATTATTCTGATTGTACCGTATGCCGTTCCGCAGATGATCTCGCTCCTGCTTATGCGCAACCTGTTCAACGGGCAGTTCGGTCCGATCAACCAGTATCTGGGATATTTCGGACTTGGCGGGCTGCCGTGGCTAACTGACCCCTTCTGGGCAAAAGTGACGGTCATCCTCGTTAACATGTGGGTAGGGATACCAGTTTCAATGCTGCTGGTTATGGGTGTGCTGACTACCATTCCGCGTGATATGTATGAAGCTGCTGAAGTAGACGGTGCAACAAACTATCAGAAATTCCGGATCATTACCCTGCCGATGATTCTGTTCTCAACCGCACCTACACTGATCATGCAGTTTGCGGGCAACATCAATAACTTTAACGCCATTTACCTGCTGACAGGCGGTGCCCCGGTTAACGGTAACTATCAATATGCCGGCTCAACCGACTTGCTGGTTACCTGGCTCTATAAATTAACGGCTGACCAGAACAAAAATAATATGGCTTCCGCAATCGGGATTATCATCTTTATCATTGTGGCCGGATTCTCCCTGTACAATTACCGCCGGACCAAGTCATTTAAAGAGGAGGATATGATCCAATGATCGGACGCAAATTCGCGAATATCGTACGCCTGGCTGCAAGCTATATAGTTCTGATTGTTATGGCGGTTGTAGCGTTGTATCCGGCTCTGTGGATTCTTCTGGCCTCTTTCCGGCCCGGTAAATCCCTGTACAGCAAGACACTGATCCCTGAGCAGTTCACTCTTTCTCATTACAAAGAGCTGTTTACTTCAGATATTTACATGTTCGGCACCTGGTACACCAATACACTGAAGATTGCCGTATTTTCGATGCTGATCGGTGTTCTGTTAACACTGCTTACAAGCTACGCTCTGTCAAGATTCCGGTTCAAAAGCCGCAAGACCACGATGTCAACACTGCTGATTCTCGGGATGTTCCCGGGTTTCATGAGTATGAT
This sequence comes from Paenibacillus sp. PastM-3, assembly GCF_029893965.1. Lineage (GTDB taxonomy): Bacteria > Bacillota > Bacilli > Paenibacillales > Paenibacillaceae > Paenibacillus_AQ. Next base: position 164,759 of record NZ_JARXXP010000007.1, on the reverse strand, counting down.
TGCCATCTACCTGCTGCTGAAGCAATTCGATCTGCTTGATACGCATCTGGCTCTGATTATTGTTTATGCGGCGGGAGCGCCGCTGGGCGGAACGCTGATTGCCAAGGGCTTCCTGGATACCATACCGCGTTCGCTGGATGAAGCGGCACGTATTGACGGTGCGAGCAATTTCGGGATCTTTATCCGGATTATCCTGCCGTTATCCCGTCCGATGATCACTTATATGGCGCTGACCCAGTTTGTCGGCCCGTGGGTAGACTTCATCTTCGCCAAGCTTGTTCTGCGGACCAAGGAGAACTGGACGGTTGCTGTAGGTATGTGGGATATGGTCAACAGCCAGCAGAATTCGAACTTTACGCTCTTCGCTGCCGGAGCGGTAATGATCTCCGTTCCTATTATGATCCTTTTCGGATTCCTGCAAAGGCTGCTGGTTGACGGTCTGACCGCCGGTGCCAGCAAAGGATAACGATCATATATTACAGTATTCCATGAAAACAGGGTACACCTTTATGCAGTTCAGTAAGGGGGTACCCTGTTTATTTCTGTTATGAGGAGAGGGAGCCTGATGAAACGGCCGCGAAATGTGCAATTGAAATCGGTAGGTGTCAAATTGTTTGTTATTCTCTTCGGTACCATTGTCCTGCTGTCTTCCGTGCTTGGACTTACCTCTTATTATGCAGCCAAAGGCATTATTACGGATGAAGTAGCAGCAGCCTCCTCGCAGTCCATTGTTCAGGCAGCGGACAAGCTGGATTTTTTGTTTGCAGAATATGAAGCGCTCTCAAGACAGTTTGCAGTCGATTCTACACTGAAAGCCGATATGGAGCTGGTCAATGATCCGGCGGCCGGAACGGTAGCCAAGGTAGCAGCCGAGGACCGCATACGCCGCAAGCTGGATTCGGTAAAAGGGTCCGACGAGCGGCTGGTCGCCATACGCCTCGTTTCCAGAAGCCTGGTCGATGCGCAGTCCTACAAATCGGCCGGAGTCAGCGCTGTCCGGGGCGGTGACGAGATTCAGTCAAGAATTAAAAAGATCGACGAAGGTAAGGGCCAGCCGGTCTGGTTCCCGGTACTGGATAAAGGGTTCTTCGAGATGTATAGCGAGTCATCCATGACGATGGGCCGGCTGCTGCGTAACATCCAGAACCCGGCTGCCGAATATTATATGCTTATTGAGATTAAGGGAAGCGCCTTGACGGATGTGCTGTCAAACCTCCATATCGGTCAGACCGGAGAAATCCGTATTCTGGACCCGCAGGGCAGCATTGTGTATGGAGCGGACAATGCGCTGCTAGGACAGGCCTCATACATACAAGCTGCCGCTGAACCACAGGACGGGCAGAAACAGTCCTTTACAGCCAAAGATGAGCAGGGCAAGTCCCAGCTGGCAGTCTACCAGCCGCTGGATACCGGAGGATGGACTCTTCTCGGCTACGCCCCGGTCAGCGATTTTACCAAATCCGCCGAGAGGTTGCTCTATATCACTTTAGCAGTAGTGCTAGCAGCAGCTCTGATAGCGTTGCTGATCGGTTATATTCTGGTACGCCTGATCGGCCGTCCGCTCGGCAAGCTGGCCAGGCTTATGGAAGAAGGCGAGCAGGGCAATCTGCAGGTCCGGACGAATTTCAAAGGCCAGGATGAGATTGGACGTCTGGGCCACAGCTTCAACAAGATGATGGAACAGATCTCCCTTCTGGCCGGCCAGAGCAGCAGATCGGCAGCGGAAGTGCTGGCAACATCAGAGCAGCTGGTGAGAGCATCCGGTGCAACCTCCAATCATGCAAAAGAGGTTGCGGAAGCAACCGGGGAAATTGCGCAGGGTGCAGCCAGCCTGGCAGCAGAAGCCGAAGCCAGCAACCGGAATGTGGAGATGATGGGCACCAAGATGCAGGAGGTGGCCGGAATCAATTCCATTATGGACAGAACGGCAGAGCGGGTATTGACGGTCAGTGACCAGGGGGCTACACTGATGCAGACGCTGGTCAAGCAGAGTGAATCCACAGTCCAGATGATGAATCTGATACAGGAGAACTCTGCTATGCTGCAGGAGAGCACTCATCTGATCCGCAGTATCCTGAGCCCGATGATAGCCGTCAACAAGCAGACGAATATCCTTGCGCTGAACGCTTCAATCGAAGCGGTCCGTGCAGGGGCGGCCGGTAAAGGGTTCATTGTCATTGCCGATGAGATCAGAGGGCTTGCGAACCAGTCCAATCAATCGATCCAGTCTGTCTCTGCAATAACAGAGGAGATCAGCCGCCATATTGAAAATACAGTGAAGGTCGTAAGCGAAGCCGGCCCGCTGTTTCGGGAGCAGATTACATCCGTTCGGGAATCCTCTGTTATATTTGAGAGTGTCCGGACGGAAATGGAAGCTTTCCTTGAGCTGATCAGCGAGTCCTCATCCTCCGTGGCTGAGCTGGAGAGATTCCAGCGCCAATTCGGTGAATCGATGGCCAGCGTAACTTCGGTTGTGCAGCAGACCAGCGCATCCACCCAGGAGGTAGCCTCGATGTCGTCGCAGCAATTCATCGTCAGCGAGGAGCTGGTTGCCCTTTCAGCGAAGCTGGAGGAGCTGGCAGAGAATCTGAAGCAGTCACTGGTTTCTTTTGAAGGCTGACTATAGTAGAGCCAAGATCCGCTAACCGGCTGCAAGATGGAAGGGAGTGAACAGCATGAATGAGCTGAGCGGGAGCCTGTTTCAGCAGTCACTGATGGAGAAGGAATATAGCCCGCATTTTTTTGCTTACTATTATAAGCAGTGGGATCAATATACAATGCCGTTTCATCAGCATAACTCGACGGAAATCATGTATGTCATTTCCGGGGGCTGCGCGGTGGATGTCCGCAGTGCTGCTGGTCATGAGGAGCAGTTCCGCTTAAAACGCAGTGAGCTGATTATGCTCGACGCCAGTGTCCCGCACCGGCTGATCGTTGAACCGGGCAGCGCCTGCCGGATGCTGAATGTGGAGTTTGGCTTTGCCGAGCACAAGGGAGTTGCTCCGTCACTGAGCAGACTGGCCCGGGAGGAAGGAGAACTGGCTGATTTTTTGCAAAAACCGTTCATCAGCCTCGTGCTGTCTGATCCGGAGGAAGTCTTTCATGTGCTGAAGGCGCTGGTGCTGGAACTGGACCAGTATGGCAAGGAGGGAGGCAGCCTCGTTCAGCTGCTGTTCGTAGAGCTGCTGCTCCGGCTCTCCAGGCTGCGCCGTGAACGGCTGTTAGCCAGCCAGCAACCCTCACAGCTCTATGTACGGCGGGCCATCGAATTCCTGCACCAGAATTATGACCGCAGCATTCAGGTCAAGGAGGTCGCAGCGGCCGTCAGTGTACATCCCGGGTATCTGCACCGCATTTTCAAGGCACAGACCGGCAAGACGCTGACGGATTATCTCAATCTGCTGCGGATGGAGAAGGCCAAAATGCTGCTCGGACAGAGTGAGATCCCGGTGGCGGAGATTGCCGATTATGTCGGAATCAGCAGCAGGCAGTATTTTCATCTGCTGTTCAAAAAGTATGCCGGCGTCACTCCAGTCGAATACCGTAACTCCATCGAACGTTATTCCTGGAGTGAAATCAGCTCGTTTACAGATGAAAAGTGAGAATTGTTGACAATCTAACAGTAAACTGGTCATGATATTGGTTACGCTTCCGTTAGTCTCCTTGCTACAATGGACAGGTAGAATAACCTTATACGGAGGATGATTACGATGTCTTTTAAAGTGACCTTTATCGGGGCAGGCAGCATCGGGTTTACCCGCGGGCTGCTGCGCGACCTTTTGACTGTAAAGGAATTCAGCAATATTGAAGTGTCGTTTATGGATATTAACAGCCACAATCTTCAGATGGTCACCGAGCTGTGCCAGCGGGATATAGCGGAGAACGGGCTGTCGATCCATATCAAGCCTACTACTGACCGCAGAGAAGCCCTCAAGGATGCCAAGTACGTATTTTGTACAATCCGCATGGGCGGGCTGGAGGCTTTTGCCACCGATGTGGATATTCCGCTGAAGTACGGGGTGGATCAATGTGTGGGCGATACGCTGTGTGCCGGCGGGATTATGTACGGGCAGCGCGGAATTGCAGAGATGCTGGAGATCTGCCGTGATATCCGTGAAGTGGCTTCGCCGGATGTGTTGCTGCTCAATTACTCCAACCCGATGGCCATGCTGACCTGGGCCTGCAACAAATACGGCGGCGTCCGGACGATCGGCTTGTGCCATGGCGTGCAGCACGGACATCACCAGATTGCCGAGGTATACGGGCTGGAGAAATCAGAAGTGGACATTATCTGTGCCGGCATCAATCACCAGACCTGGTATATCTCGGCGAAGCATAAGGGCAAGGATCTGACGGCAGGCCTACTGGAAGCGTTCGAGCGTCATCCGGAGTACAGCCGGACAGAGAAGGTGCGGATTGATATGCTGCGCCGGTTCGGTTACTACAGCACGGAATCCAACGGCCACTTAAGCGAATATGTGCCATGGTACCGCAAACGCAGCGGCGAAATTATGGACTGGATTGATCTGGGCAGCTGGATTAACGGCGAAACAGGAGGTTACCTGCGAGTGTGCACAGAAGGCCGCAACTGGTTCGAGACGGATTTTCCGAACTGGATGAAGGATCCTGCACTTGCGTATACGGCGGAGAACCGCGGGGAGGAGCATGGCTCCTATATTATTGAAGGACTTGAGACAGGCCGGGTATACCGGGGCCACTTCAATGTTGTGAACAACGGCGTAATCGCCAACCTGCCTGCAGATGCTATTATCGAAGCTCCGGGATATGTGGACCATAACGGCATCTCGATGCCGCTGGTCGGTGAATTGCCGCTTGGTCCGGCTGCGGTCTGCAATGTCAGCATATCGGTACAGCGTCTGGCGGTTGAAGCAGCGGTGCACGGGGACGATCAGCTGCTGCGCCAGGCGTTCATGATGGACCCGCTGGTCGGGGCAGTCTGCAATCCGAAGGAAATCTGGCAGATGGTCGATGAGATGCTCGTGGCCGGGGAGCAGTGGCTGCCGCAGTACAAGACGGCGATTGCCGCAGCGAAGGAACGCCTGGCTTCAGGCAACCTGATTCCTACCCGTACAGACAACGAAGGAGCAGCACGCCTGAAAGTGAAGACAGTGGAGGAAATGCAGCAGGACCGCGATGCCGCCAATAAAAATGCCGGTGAATCCGACAAGGGCAAGGACCGCGAGAAAGTGAACTAAGAAGGTGAACTAATTCGAATGGAAGGCCGGGAGCAGGGAATGTCTGCTTTCGGCCTATTTTTACATAAGAGAATGCGCCGTAATTGAAGCCTTACTCCCGGATCAGCTGGTCATGCTTCTTCCTTCTCTTAGTCACTGAAAAATCTGCATTTTGCGAGACTCATTCCGGTCCCTCCTCCATCAGTTTTTGCCGTTCGCCAGCAGCTCGATCCAGCCCCGCTCAGCCCAAAAACCTCATCCCTGGAGGGAAGAGGTTTCAGGTAAGCCTATACTTACTTTGCCGCAATTCTTTTGCCAAAAAAGGTCTTGAGCGCCTGATACACTTCTTTTTTGTCCTTGATGACATAATGCATGAACTGCTCCTGCTTCAGATGGCGGTAGGCGGACATCAGTGTGCTGCTGCGGTTGTACTGGTTGACCTCACCGTAGCCGAACATGTTGCTGCGCTTCAGCAGCTCGCCGATCAGCTTGACGCAGCGCTCATTATCGGAGGTCAGGTTATCCCCGTCAGAGAAGTGGAAAGGATAGATGTTATATTTGGCCGGAGGGTAGCGGCTGTCGATAATCTCGATCGCCTTCTGGTAGGCTGACGAACAGATGGTACCGCCGCTCTCGCCCCGGGTGAAGAAATCATGCTCGCTGACTTCCTTGGCTTCGGTATGATGGGCGAGGAAGACAATATCGACCTTCTCGTACTGGCGGCGCAGGAAGCGGGTCATCCAGAAGAAGAAGCTGCGGGCGCAGTACTTTTCGAAGGTCCCCATGCTTCCTGAAGTATCCATCATTGCTATAATAACGGCATTGGAGTGAGGGACCGTGACATCATCCCATGTTTTATAGCGCAGGTCATCGGGGCTGATGCTGTGAATGCCTGGCTTCCCGCTGCTGGCATTGCGCCGCAGATTCTCCAGCAGTGTACGCTTCTTGTCGATGTTCGACATCATGCCCTTCTTGCGGATATCGTTGAACACAATCGACTTGACCTCAATTTCTTCCTTATCCTTGGGGGCAAGATGCGGAAGCTCCAGATCCTGAAACAGAATGTCCTCCAGATCCTCCAGATTGACCTCTGCTTCAATGGTATCCTGGCCCGGCTGATCGCCGGCCTTGTCACCCTTGCCCGGCTGGGAGGACTGGGAGTCACGGCCGAGCACATCGCCCACCTGGCTGTCTCCGTCTCCCTGGCCGACATGCTTCTGCTTGCGGAAGTTATAGATAATCCGGTATTCATCCAGACTGCGGATCGGCACCTTTACAATCTGCTTGCCGTCAGACATGATAATGTTCTCTTCGGTAACCAGGTCGGGCAGATTATCCTTGATGGCTTCCCTGACCTTCTGCTGGTGACGTTCCTGATCCTGATGGCCTTTACGGTGAAGGGACCAGTCTTCTTTCGAGACAACAAACGCATATGGCTCCGGTGATTGCGGCAGGATGACCACCTCCCATGAAATATAAATCAGTCGCTGCACAAGCCTTAGTCTGCTGACAGGGTTGTAACTAAAGTATATTCATGGGGATGGGGGATATGTGAACAGTCTTTACTCACCGATCTCATCAATAATCAGGCGGTAGCTTAAAAGTTGTTGGCAAAGTTATTGGGACCGGACAGCGCAGCCTGGTTAGCGGAGGTAGGGCCAAACAATGCCTGGTCACCGGAACGGTTGGCATCGCCTTCCTGTGCACTGAACAAAATGCGTCCGCCGAGCGCACCGGTTACAGGGGTGGCAAAGCCTGTAATGGTGGTGACCACAGGTGCTGAAGTCGATTGGACCAGTACAGCACCGGCGCGCAGCGACATATTGCGGAAAGGCAGCGACGGGTTCTGGTAGATGACGCCAAGGGTCCAGCCGGCATGGTTGGCTGCTGAATCACCTGAGATCACTATGGTGCCGACTACCCCGGCTACGGTATAGGTTCCGATGTGCCATCTTTCTTGTGATATATTAGCCTATGAGGGAGGATGAGGTTACTGGTTTGTCCATAGCAAAATTTTTAGAGAAACTCAGGATGGCTTCCACTCCGGGGTACGAGGTCCGGTCGATTCCCAGATAACCTGATTCTTTGGCGGAACCGGCCCCTGCTTCCGGTAGATCTTATGACGCAGTAAAGAAACCGTACTACAGCGCTTTTCTTCCTCTTAATAAGCAAAAGATTCCAAAAATAAAGGAGCAGCTTATAAATGACGTTAACCTTGTTCAAAAATGGAAACCTGGCCGCAGCAGGCTATCCCGGATATGATGCTGTACTCGCGGAGGACGGCTTCATCAGGGCTGTCGGAAAAGGGAGTGAGCTCTCCCTGCAGCTGTCCGGGCGCCGGGCGGCGGTTATTGACTGGGACGGCGGGCATGTCCTGCCCGGACTTGTAGACGCCCATGTTCATCTGGGCATGCACGGGATGAAGCTGGACATGCTGGATTTCACGGGCATGACCTCCAAGGAGGAGATGCTGCGAGCCATTAAGGAACGGGCGGCGGTTACGCCTCCCGGGGAATGGATTCTCGGCCTTAACTGGAACGAAAATGAATTCAGTCCTGCGGCCGCTCCGCATATATCTGAGCTGGACGCCGTGACCCGGGAGCATCCGGTGTTCCTGACCCGGACCTGCTTCCACGCTTTTCTGGGCAACAGCGAGGCATTCCGGCGGGCAGGCGTCACGGCTTCCACGCCTGACTGTGCCTCCGGCGCTTACGGCCGCGACAGCGGAGGCGAGCTGAACGGCTGGATCTACGAGGATGCCGTCCAGCCGTTCAATGAGGTGCAGCCGGCGCCGGATTATGCCGCCCTGAAACAGGCGGTGCGCCGCGGCATCACGGATGCGCTCTCGCTTGGACTGACCGCGGTCCACACGGAGGACCTGCGTTTCCTGGGCAGCGTGGAGACGATGCTGCGCATTCACCGTGAGCTGCGGGAGGAAGGGCTGCTGTTCCGTACCCATCAGCTGCTCTACTATGCCTATCTGCAGGAGGTGGAGCAGCTGGGGCTGGCCGCAGGCAGCGGAGATGAGTGGCTGCGGCTTGGCGCGGTCAAGCTGTTCGCCGACGGGGCGATCGGCGGCCGGACAGCCCTGCTGGAGCAGCCCTACAGCGACGCGCCTGAAACCTCGGGCATCGCGATCCATACCCAGGAGGCGCTGAATGACATCGTCAGCGCTGCCCGCAGGCTGGGGTATCCGGTGGCGGTGCATGCCATCGGCGATGCGGCGGCCCGGATGACGCTGGCCGCAATGCGGCATGTGCCGCTCCAGCCGGATGCGGCGCTTCCGGACCGCTTCATACACGCCCAGGTGCTGAACAGCAGCCTGGTCAGTCAAATGCGCGGCATGCGGCTGATTGCCGATATTCAGCCGCGGTTTGTAGCGAGCGACTTTCCATGGGTGCTGGACCGGGTCGGCCCGGCCAGAACCGGTTATCTCTACGCATGGAAGAAGCTCCTGGATGCGGGCATTCCCTGCGCCGGAGGCAGCGATGCCCCGATCGAGCCGCTGAGCCCGTTCCTCGGGATGCATGCCGCCGTTACCCGCTGCAGACCCGGAGAGCATCATGAAGGCTATCTGCCTGAAGAGAAGCTTAGTCCGCAGGAAGCGCTCCGGCTGTTCACGGAGGGCAGTGCAACTGCTGCAGGAGAGTCTTTGGAACGGGGGCGCATAGCGCCCGGTTACCGGGCAGATTTCACAGTTGCAGACCGTGATATCCTTACGAATGCGGAAGAGCTGCTTGAGGCTAAAGTGCGGATGACCGTAATCAACGGTGCTGTGGCTTACAGTGCCGGTTAAGCAGACTCCTGCCGGAATCTGGGTATACGGTCAGGAAACAGAACAAGTTTATGCAACCCTGCCGGCGGGTTAAACGTTAATAGGGGTAGACAATACTAAACCAGCCAACCTAAGGAGGCCGTCAACATGAGATCACAACGTTCATTTCCGGCAGCCGCAGCCGTTGCTGTCCTGATGCTGGCCATTACGGCATGCGGCGGCCGGAGCCCGGCAGAAGCACCCGGCGAACCCTCGGCAACCGTAGCCCCGGTCCAGACAGAGACCGCAGCAGCGTCACCTACACCGGCACCTACTGCGGAGCCTGAGCAGACCATTCAGGGTACGGGCACCTATATCGGCCAGATTGACAATCATTCCGTGGAGATCGAGACAGAAGAAGGACCAACCGCATTTGAGCTGGGAGCAGGTACTGAAGACGCGCCTGCAGCGCTTGAAATGGATGATACCGTCATTATAGAATACGTGGAAAAACCGGTGGAAGGCGATCCTGCAGTCGTTCAGCGGGTGTTATCCAGACTGGAGAAGGCTGACGGCGGGGAAGCTTCCACTGAAGAGGGGCTACCGGCCACCAAAGTAATCAAGCTTACCCTCGAAGGTATGGAAGAGGAGAAAACCGCCAGTCTGGCCGAAGGAGACGGCTATTCCCTGTATGTCTTTGATATCTTCACCTTTGACCAGGCAGCGGGCAGGCTGGCGATGAAGGTGGATCCCGGGTATTATGCCGACATCACCAAGCTGCCTTCCGATTTCAATCTGGACGCGCTGGAAGAGGAAGGCCGTGAAGCACTTTCGGCCGTGGGAGAGGTTACGAAGCTGAGCCAGGAGGAGCAGGATCGCCGGATGTCCGGTGTGAGGCTCTATCTTACAGCCATGGGCTCAGGGCTTACCGACCAGTATATCGTCAAAGAGGTTGACGGCCAAGGCTATATCATCCGGCTGAATATCCCGCAGCGCGAAGCGTCGGAAGGGTTCGGGCCGCATGTATATGCTTCACTGGATTCCCTTGTTAACCGTTAACATCTGAGAATGGTCCAAAAAGGCCGCTGCGGATTTATCCGCAGCGGCCTTTTTACTGCACCAAACCTATGGCTTACCTGGGCAGACCTGTGGATCAGGCACCGGCATTTACGAGCACAGTAGCGATCATCAGCATGAACAGGAGCAGAATCAGGGCATTAATAACGGTACCGATAATGGCAAATACCTTCTTGCGCCTGCGGAGAGTAAGTCCGATAATACCGACAACTGCACCGGCTACATTGACAGCTGCCAGAATAAGGACCGTCAGTCCGAGCAGCATGATGGTCTGCGAAGAATCATTGATCACATCATTGCTGCTGCTGAGGATAGAGGTAGCCTGCATACCGGCGTAAACAAAGGAAATGGCATAGCCGACTACTGTAACCAGGGCAATCACGAAGGATGCGATCCCCGGTCCGGAATGCTTATAATCGCGTTTGTTCTCCTGATAGGCATATCCCGGGTTTGTTTCCGGCTGCATGCCTGCTGCGGCCGGAGAGGACTCCGGCGGATTGCCCTGAAGGTCGGTTTTGGACGGATATTGGTGATCCATATTAAGCACTCCTCGTAAATGGGGATGAAGACTCTATACCTTCCACTTTTTCACAACACAGCTGTAAAAGCAAGGTTTAACGGTGAAAATTCCGGAAGTTGCCTCCAGCTGGAATTCACAGGCACCAATAAGTTAAGATAAGATGAGCTTAATGAAGAGGAGTTGTGACTGCAATGCAGCGAAAATTTATGGCCTGGGGCGCAATCTTGGCCATGCTGTCCGTGATGATTGGCGCATTTGGGGCTCATATGCTGAAGACTGTGCTCAGCGGCGACGATCTGGCAGTCTATGAGACAGGCGTTCATTATCACATGGTTCATGCGATTGGCCTGCTTGTGATTGCGGTACTGATAGGTCAATGGGGGGAGAGTGCCCGTCTGCGCTGGGCCGGTTGGCTGCTTATAGCGGGAATTGTGCTGTTCTCCGGCAGTCTGTATGTGCTCAGTATATCCGGAATCAGCATCCTGGGAGCCATTACCCCGCTTGGCGGTGTCTGCTTCATCGCCGGATGGGTTAGTCTGGCCTGGGAGGCCCTGTCGCGCAAAAGCTGATGTCACCACAAGCAAACAGGCACCTGCCCGCGCCGCGGGAGGTGCCTGTTTGCTCTTTACAGTAAAGAATACCCTTACATAAATTCATCAATTTCATAAATTTTAAAGGTATACACTTGTTTTTCGTCGACATGATAGACACTGATCGTAGATGACGCTTCATCAAAGTTCAAAATCCGGCAGGGCATGGAGACCTGGTTGCCTGGCCGGTTGGTCCGCAGACGGACCAGCTGATTGCTTTTAATATAATGACGGATTTTGGCAAAAGCGTCTACAGACCCTTCGGAAGCGGATTTGGCAGCATTTGGCTTATCTCTCTTTTCAATTAACGGCTTCTCATTCACCGGCTTCGGCGGCAGTTTAAACGGTACCGGCTGTGGTGACTCCTGATTCAGAGCCGCTTTGGCTGAGCGGAGCAGCGTATCGATGCTTCTTCCCAGCTCAAGACCCGAAACGATTTTAAAGTCCGTTACCTTATCGCTGTTGTTCAGCATTTCAAGCAGATATTGCAGAGCAAGCGGGTTGGTACGGGCGTTAATCAGGATGTCGACGTTAAACAAATAATTACCGTCCGTATTTTGCAGTTTCTTGTCCATAAATCCCCCAGCTTTTTCATCAAATCAATTCGTAAGCCAAATAAACTATACCATTAAAATTCTAATAAGCATATATTTCTTTGTCTGGAGGAAGGACTTGGGAATCAGATATTCTGTAGACCGCCCTAGTCCATTCGTCCGCACGCCGGCCCCTTGGTACGCATACACATACATCGTGAATGTGATTATAAGGAGGAAATGCAAAGTGGTAACATTGGAGCCTGTTCAAGTAGGCGGTCATACGCTGATTGGTGTCGAGGTCAAGCTGCCCAAAACAACCCTGCTGACTGTGAGCACGGACCGCGGGTATATTATGTGCGGAGCACTTGATGTAGGCCTGCTTAATGAGAAGCTGGGTGACCGCAAGATCATTGCAGCCAGAGCAGTGGGTGTGCGTACGCTGGCCCAATTGCTTGCTGCTCCGCTGGAGTCTGTTACTGTTGAAGCTGAGAAGCTGGGGATTGTTCCCGGAATGACCGGTGAAGAAGCACTGCTGTTAATGCTCTAGGCAGTAAGATTTTATCTTTAAAATACAGCCTTGCAGGGGCCTTCACGGCCCCTTTTATGCTGCCGGAACAAAAGCGGATAAGGCTGTAATACATGGTCATCCTACTAAGAGGAAAAAGCATGTCCGCTAATCTTCGCCATGCTGGCACAGCCGGTATGCGGTTGTTTCGTACCCGGGCATCAGGGGTACAATAAATATAGACAATTGCTGCCGGAGGATGGACATGCAGCCGGCAAATTTTATGGACAAGGATGGGATCAGAAATGGCTAAAGCAACGAAAAAAGTTGATACAGCTTCACTGGAACAAGTACTTAACCGTCAGGTGGCTAACCTGAACATACTGTATGTTAAGCTCCACAATTATCACTGGTATGTCAAAGGGGAGCAATTCTTCTCCCTGCATGTGAAATTTGAAGAGCTGTACGACGATGTTACACTGAAGATGGACGAAGTGGCTGAACGCCTGCTCAGCATCAAGGGCAGTCCTGCCGCAACGATGAAGGAATATCTGGAAATCGGTACCATTCAGGAAGCTACAGGCAAAGAGGACACCCGCGGTATGGTGCAGACCCTGATCGAGGACTTTGCAACTGTAGCGGAAGAGCTGACTGAAGGCATTGAGCTGGCTGAGGAGAGCAGCGACCAGCCGACAGCAGATCTCTTCATCAAAATCCGCACTGATCTGGAAAAACACCAGTGGATGCTCCGCTCCTTCCTGGGGGCGTAACACTGCGGCATTATAAAAGCTGGATAATGGAATAGAGCCTCCCTTGCGGGCAACGTTATTAAGTTATAGCTTCTTAATGACATAGCCCGTGCGGAGGCTTTATTTTTTTTTGCGGTAAAATATAATGAAGTCCATAACCCGCAGATATTTCTGCGGAAGGTGTGATCCAAACAATTTGTAGATGGCTGCTGCAAGTTATATAATCCATAGTAAACCTGCTATTAAGTACACGTAGACGGAAAGGGGAGACTGAACTTGAATATTAATCCTGTAGCGTTAAAGGAATGGGCTTCCGCTGTACATGCCCTGGCCGGAGGCCAGCAGATCATCCTGCTGCGCAAAGGGGGCATTGCGGAGGAGACCAGACGTTTTGAGCTGAAAAGCCACTCATTCTTCCTGTACCCCACCTACGAGCATCAGCGTGAAGAGCTGCTTAAAGAACCTTACCGTCCGCTGGTCGCGCAGACGCTGGCCGATGAGGCTGCCGGCGGTGGCGGAACCGTATCGGTTGCTGCATATGCCGAAGCAACTGATGATATTGAGGTCCGCGATCTGGAACAGCTGGAGCTGCTGTATCCGTTCCATATCTGGAGCGAACAGCTTGCCGCCGAACGTCTTCGCTGGAAAGCCAAGGAACCGCTGCATGTCCTGCTTCTGCGGGTATATGTGAGCGAAGCTGCGGCAACCATACCTGTGCTGCCTGAATATTCAGGCTGCCGTTCATGGATTGAACTGAAGGATGCGCCCCCGGAACAGCAATGGAAGCCGGTTCTTAGCGACAGCGAATTTGAGCGCCGGAGGTCGGAAATCCTGTCCGCGTTAAGTAGTTAACATGTTGTTGTTAACTGTCGGATCATGTAAAATTGCTGTGAAAATTGAAAAGCAACATTTGTAAAAAGACATCCTTTGTAATAAAATTAGTGAGAATCATTGATAATCATTATGATTCTGTTTATAATTATTACAATGTGATATAAAATATAATTGTGCTGGCAATCAGGGAAATCCTGTGACAATACAACTTTCTGATTTCGCAAATTGAATAGTGGAGGGAATATTAATTATGGCAGCAGATTTTGTCATTGAAGGACTGAAAGCGAACATTGAAGGAAAGGAAATTCTGAAGGGAATCAATCTTCAGATGAAGGGCGGCGAAATTCACGCCATCATGGGACCGAATGGTACCGGTAAAAGTACTCTGGCTTCAGCACTGATGGGTCATCCCAAATATGAAGTAACAGAAGGTACAGCCGTTCTTGACGGTGAAGACCTGCTGGAAATGGCTGTAGACGAGCGCGCCCGCGCCGGCCTGTTCCTGGCGATGCAGTATCCAAGTGAAATTGCCGGAGTAACCAATTCCGACTTCCTGCGCAGCGCAATCAATTCCCGCCGTGAAGAGGGCAATGAAATCTCCCTGATCCGCTTCATCCGCCAGATGGAAGCCAAGATGAAGGAACTGGAGATGAATCCGGAATTCCTGCACCGCTACCTGAATGAAGGCTTCTCCGGCGGTGAGAAGAAGCGTAATGAAATTCTCCAGATGATGATGCTGGATCCGAAGATCGTCATTCTTGACGAAATTGACTCCGGCCTTGATATTGATGCTCTCAAGATTGTAGCTGAAGGCGTAAATTCCATGAGAAGCCCTGAGCGCGGTTTCCTGGTCATTACCCACTATCAGCGCCTGCTTAACTACATCAAGCCAGATTATGTTCATGTCATGATGCAGGGACGTATCGTTAAATCCGGCGGACCTGAGCTGGCCGAGCGTCTGGAAGCGGAAGGCTATGAATGGGTTAAGGAAGAGCTTGGCATTGAAGACGAAACTGTAGGACAGGAAGCTTAATCAGGACACCAGGAAGGAGGAAACCACTTATGACGACGCAAACCATTCTTCCGGTGGACGCCGAGCGGCTCAGCGAATTATCGCAGGGCAGCGGCGAGCCGGGCTGGCTGAAGGACAGCCGCCTGCAGGCGCTGGCTCTGGCAGCCGAACTGGAATTGCCGAAATTGGAGAAGACGCGGATTGACCGCTGGAACGTGAATAACTACGGAAGCTATAAGGCAAGCAAGCCGCTAGCGGCACTTAATGAAGCACCTGCAGCGATTGCTGCACTGATTAAGGACCAGGAGGAAGGCAGCCTGATTATTCAGCAGAATTCAGGTGTTGTCTATACCCGTCTGGCCCCTGAGCTGGCTGCGCAGGGGGTAATCTTTACCGATCTGCAGACTGCTGCCAAAGAGCATGGTGATCTTGTGCAGCGTTATCTGCATAAGGCTGTGCTGCCGAACGAGCATTCCATCGCTGCACTGCATGCAGCGCTGTGGAACGGCGGTGTATTCCTCTATGTTCCCAAAAATGTGGTTATTGATACACCGCTGCAGGCCGTTCTGCTTACCGATGATGCCGAAGCAGCGTTTGTTCCGCATATTCTTGTCGTTGCCGATACCAACAGCTCTGTTACCTATGTTGACAACTATGTATCTGACAAGACCGAAGCAGGCCTGCACAACGGTGCGGTTGAAGTCTTCGTAGGCGCTGGTGCCACAGTGCGTTATGCCACTGTCCATCAGCTGGGTGCAGACACAACGGATGTCACTTACCGCCGGGCAGTTGTAGAGAATGACGGCACGATCGAATGGATTGTCGGTGAGATGAACTATGGTGATACCGCCAGCGATACCAAATCGGTGCTCAAAGGCAACGGTTCCAGCTCGGACGCCAAAGTCATTGCTGTAGGCTCTGGCTCTCAGAAGCTGAACTATACTACCCAGGCACAGCATTTCGGCAAACATACGCCAAGTGACATGATCACCCGTGCGGTTATGCGCGAATCAGCCAATTCCATTATTAACGGAATTACAAAGATCGAGAAGGGTGCTACAAGAGCTGACGGCCAGCAGACTGAAAAAGTACTGATGCTGAGCCCGAAAGCGCGCGGAGACGCCAATCCGATCCTGCTCATAGACGAAGATGATGTAACAGCAGGCCATGCCGCTTCCGTAGGACAGGTCAACCCCGAGCAGGTGTATTACCTGATGTCCCGCGGAATTACACGGCATGACGCAGAGAAACTTATCATATACGGCTTCCTGGCACCAGTCGTGTCGCAAATTCCACTGGAGGGACTGCGCAATCAGCTCCAATCTCTTGTGGAAAGGAAGTTGGGACAATGATCAGCAGCAATATCCGGGAGCAATTTCCCATCCTGAACCAGAAGATTAACGGGCATCCGCTCGTTTATCTGGACAGCGCGGCGACTTCACAGAAGCCTCGCCAGGTCATTGAAGCGGTCAAAGCTTATTATGAGTGGGATAATTCGAACGTGCACCGCGGTGTTCATACGTTAGGCAGCCGGGCTACGGATGCTTACGAAGGCGCCCGGGAGAAGGTAGCGAAATTCATTAACGCCCGCAGCATCAAGGAGATCATATTCACCCGCGGAACAACAACCGGGCTGAATATTGTAGCTTCCTCCTATGGTCCTGCTGCAGTCAGCGAAGGTGACGAGATCGTCATCACCCAGATGGAGCATCACAGCAATTTCATTCCGTGGCAGCAGCTGGCCAAGCGGACAGGGGCTACCCTGAAGTTCATCCCGCTGCAGCAGGACGGAACAGTGACGCTTGCGGATGCGGAATCAACAATCACGGATAAGACCAAGATTGTAGCTATCGCTTACGTTTCCAATGTAATGGGTGTTACGAATCCTGTAAAAGAGCTGGCTGCCATCGCCCACCGCCACGGTGCAGTCATTGTAGTGGACGGTGCGCAGAGCACTCCGCATATGAAGGTGGACGTTCAGGATCTGGATTGCGATTTCTATGCATTTTCCGGCCATAAAATGCTGGCACCGACCGGTATCGGCGCTTTGTACGGCAAGAAAGCACTGCTGGAAGCGATGGAGCCGGTTGAATTCGGCGGCGAGATGATTGACGACGTCGGCCTGTATGACTCTACCTGGAAAGAGCTTCCGTACAAGTTCGAAGGCGGCACACCGATTATCGCCGGTGCTGTCGGTCTTGGAGCCGCTATTGATTTCCTGCAGGAGGTCGGGCTGGACAACATTCATGCCCATGAAATGAAGCTTGCCGCTTATGCGGAGCAGAAGCTCTCGGAGATCAGCGACCTGTCGATTTACGGGCCCCGTAACCGCCAGGTGGGTGTAGTCACCTTTAATCTCGGCGACGTCCATCCGCATGATGTGGCTACCGTGCTTGATGCCGAAGGCATCGCCGTGCGGGCAGGACATCATTGCTGCCAGCCGCTGATGCGCTGGCTGCAGGTCAGCTCGACAGCCCGGGCCAGCTTCTATCTCTACAATACCGAAGAGGATGTAGATGCGCTGGTTAAAGGCCTAATCAAGGCAAAGGAGTACTTCTCTTATGAACTTGGATGACCTGTATAGACGCGTTATTATGGATCATTATAAAAATCCCCGGAACCGCGGTTCTTTTGAAGATGATGCACTAAAGATTGAACTGAACAACCCGACCTGCGGCGACCGCATTACGCTGCAGCTCAAAGTGGAGGACGGCATCGTCAAGGATGCCCGGTACAGCGGTGAAGGCTGCTCGATCAGTATGTCGTCTGCTTCCATGATGACCGAAGCAGTCAAAGGACAGTCGGTTGAACGTGCGCTTGAGCTGGCTGACAGCTTTTCCTCACTGATGAAGGGTGAAGATGCAGATTTCGGAGATTACGAAGATATAGAAGCCCTGTCCGGTGTAAATAAATTTCCGGCGCGGATCAAATGTGCCACCCTGGCCTGGAACGCGCTGCGTAAAGGAATCGAAACAGAAGAAGGGCAACAACAACATTAGAACAAGGAGGCTGACACCATGGCTAAGAAAGCGCCTGATATGGAAGAGTACCAGTACGGGTTCCGTGATGAGCACAAGTCAATATTTCAGTCTGGTAAAGGGCTCACAGAAGAAATCGTCCGCGAAATCTCCGCCATCAAAAATGAGCCGGAGTGGATGCTTAACTTCCGTCTGAAGTCTCTGGAGCAGTTCCGCAAAATGCCGATGCCTAAATGGGGCGGCAACCTGGATGATCTGGATTTCGACGATATTCAATATTATGTAAGACCTTCCGAGAAGCAGGGGAAGACGTGGGAAGAGGTTCCTTCCGAAATCAAGGAAACCTTTGACAAGCTCGGTATTCCGGAAGCGGAACAGAAGTTCCTCGCCGGTGTCTCGGCACAGTATGAATCTGAGGTTGTCTACCACAGCATGCAGAAGGATCTTGAGGATCAGGGCGTTATCTTCACCGATACGGATACCGCGCTGCGCGAGCACCCTGAGCTGTTCAAGAAATTCTTCGGCACGATCATTCCTCCAGCTGACAACAAATTTGCCGCTCTTAACAGTGCAGTATGGTCAGGCGGCAGCTTTATCTATGTTCCTAAAGGCGTGAAGTGCGAAGTGCCTCTGCAGGCTTACTTCCGCATCAACTCCGAGAACATGGGACAATTTGAGCGTACCCTGATCCTTGCGGATGAGGACAGCTTTGTGCATTACGTAGAGGGCTGTACAGCGCCAATCTACAGCACAAACTCCCTGCACAGCGCAGTTGTTGAGATCCTGTGCATGAAGAACGCACGTGTTCGTTATACTACGATCCAGAACTGGGCACCAAACATCTACAACCTTGTAACCAAGCGTGCTGTAGCTGAAGAAAATGCCACTATGGAATGGGTTGACGGCAACATCGGCTCCAAGCTGACAATGAAGTACCCTGCGGTTGTCCTGAAGGGACGCGGAGCCAAGGGTTCGGTATTGTCCATCGCGGTTGCCGGTAAAGACCAGCACCAGGATGCAGGCGCCAAGATGATTCACCTGGCACCTGACACAACATCAACTATCGTCTCCAAATCGATCAGTAAGCACGGCGGCAAGGTAACTTACCGCGGTCTCGCTTCCTTTGGCCGTCAGGCTGAAGGCGCCAAAGCGAATATCAAGTGCGATACGCTGATTCTGGATAACCAGTCCACATCGGATACGATCCCGTACAATGAGATCATGAATGACAATGTCATTCTTGAGCATGAAGCTACGGTATCGAAGGTATCTGAAGAGCAGCTGTTCTATCTGATGAGCCGCGGCTTGACCGAAGCCGACGCCACACAGATGATCATCATGGGCTTCATCGAGCCGTTCACCAAAGAGCTGCCGATGGAATATGCGGTGGAAATGAACAGACTGATCAAGTTCGAGATGGAAGGAAGTATCGGGTAACCCTGTACTTACAGGGACCCGTGCTCTGCACCTGATTCATTAATAAGTGTCCGCTGTACTCTGACATTCTTATGTCTGAGACAGCGGACACTTTTTTTATTGAGAATAAGTTTGAACACCATTTGATAATAGGCTACTGAGAGATGAGCTTGCGCTATCTCCCTAAGCTGATAAAAGTTGACCGTTAACTGACGTGAAACGGAGTTTAAGGATCGGATTTTCCAGAATATTGCCGAGGAAATAACGGTAGCTATATTTATGGGATACTGCTATTTCAGCACTATAGAAGGATTAGCAAAATAGTGTTAGGCATTACTTCTGATCATCTTGCCAAAGAATCATGCCTATTAACGTTTTGTTGAGTTGAATTATGGCAAAATATGGTGGTTATCGTTTGTAGTTTGTTATTAAAAAGAAGTTGAATTATGCTAAAGCTAAATTGAGCAGCATTTGGGAGGAAACGGGAGCAATTAAAGATACGGCAGTCATTATACGCCGGGTTAAGCCTGATTTAACCGGAAATAACATGGAAAATGGTCATTTCTCCCCTTTGCCGCATTAAAATATGGGTGTTAAACTGCATAAAGTCCCTAAATTGAAAGCGCTAGTAAATATGGCTTGCGATGTGAGGTTTACATCGCAAGCCAGCTGTATCTTACAGCTCAAAGCGCCAAAATGAAAGGAACACAAGAGTATGCTTACGGAGCCGGTGATATTTTCGTAATGCCAGATTTGTGCTTACATACGCCAGTGTCAGTTCACAGAGCCGGATTTGTGCTTACGAAGGAAGCATCACTGCGTAAAGCTTTAAGGAGGAGAGACATGGATGTTCTCAGGCAACTGCGGGGCTTTTACCGGGAGAAGCTGCATTATTTGATTCTTTCGATTATTGCTTTGGCCGCCGCAACTGCAGTGGGGCTTATAACCCCCAATTTACTTAGAAGGCTGATTGATGATGTAATTGTTCCACTTAAGTTTGCCGAGGTGCCGGTACTGGCACTGAGTGTTGTAGCTGTAGTAATCGTAAAAGCCTGCCTGCAGTTTGCACACGGATTTTTTGGAGGACGGCTGGGTAATTTTCTGGCCTACCGTCTGCGCAACGCCTGTTATGAGAAGCTGCAATTCCTGTCTTTCCGCTATTATGATACCGCCAAGACAGGCGACCTGATGTCCCGGCTGACCGGGGACCTGGAAGCGATCCGTAACTTTATCGGATTCGGCTTCGCCCAATTGCTAAACGTATTTTTCATGGTGCTGTTCGGCTCTATTATGATGTTCACCATCAATTGGCAGCTCACACTGATTACACTGATTACGATGCCGTTTCTGGCAGCAGTGGCTTTCAAGTTCGAATCGAGGATTCATCCGGCCTTCCAGGAGATGCGGCTTGCCTTAAGCTCCTTGACCACGGCTGTTCAGGAGAATATTACCGGTGTGCGGACGGTCAAATCTTTTGCCAGAGAGGACTATGAGGTTGAGAAGTTCTCGCACCGTAATGAACGTTATAAGGATAACCAGATTTTTGCCGCTGAGCTGTGGAGCAAGTTCTTTCCGGTTATGGAGCTGCTGGCTTCGGTCAGTATTGCTATTCTGCTCGGTGTCGGCGGGACGCTGGTTATTAAAGGCAATATGTCGCTGGGTGAGCTGGTAGCCTTCTTCAGTCTGATCTGGTACATCATCGGCCCGGTATGGGGGCTTGGCTTCCATATCAATAACTATACGCAGTCCAAAGCCTCCGGAGAACGGGTACTTGAGGTACTCAATCAGCGGATTGATGTGCAGGATAAGGCGGATGCCCGTGCGCTGGAATCTTCCGAGGTAAAAGGCGAGGTTATTTTCAACCATGTAACCTTTGCTTATGGCAATAAGATGCCGGCCGTCAAGGATATTCATTTCGAAGCCAAGCCGGGAGCTGTAATTGGTTTTCTGGGCGGTACAGGTTCCGGTAAATCCACGATTATCCAGCTGATGATGCGTGCTTACGATGTGAATGAAGGCAGTATCACGCTGGACGGTACAGACATCCGGGAGTTCAATGTCCGCAGTCTGCGTTCACAGATCTCCACCGTGTTCCAGGAGACGTTCCTGTTCTCCTCGTCCATCCGCAACAATATTGCCTACGGCCTCAAAAATGTAACCATGGAGGAAATTATCCGAGCAGCCCAGCTCGCTAAGGCCCATGATTTTATTATGGAGATGCCGGAAGGGTACGACACGGTAGTCGGCGAGCGGGGGATGGGACTCTCCGGCGGACAGAAGCAGCGGATCGCTATTGCCAGGGCGCTGCTTAAAAATCCGCGGATTCTGATTCTTGATGATGCGACCAGTGCCGTCGATATGGAAACGGAGCATGAGATCCAGGCCGGCTTTCAGGAGGTTATGCGCGGGCGCACCACGCTGATTATTGCCCACCGGATTTCCTCGCTGCGTCACGCCGATCAGATTATCGTGATGGATCAGGGGCGGATGGTGCAGAAGGGGACGCATAACGAGCTGATTGAAATTCCCGGACCTTATCAGGATGTATACCGGATTCAATATGCCGATTACCTGGCCAGGACGCAGGATAGAGGGGAGGGAACGGAGCATGGAGCTTGAAAAGAAGCAGGCGGCGGCAGGACCTGCCGGTAAGCCGGGCAAACCGGGCAAGGCTGCAGCAGGGCAGCTCCTTGAGGAGCGTTTTGTATACAAGGACGATGACCAGATCGACAAAGCGTTTGACTGGAAGCAGTTCACCCGGCTGTTCGGCTATATGAAGCCTTATGCCAGGCAGATGCTGCCGATCGTCTCGGTATTGATGATTCTGGGTACGGTAACGAAGCTGACTGTTCCTTTTTTGACCAGTATGGCGATTGATAAGGCGATTGCTCCCAAGGAAGGAAGCCCCAGCCTGACCCTGCTGTATACATTGACGGCGAGCGTAATTGTGCTCTATCTGATCCAGTGGATCGCCGGGGTATACCGGATCAAATATACGAACGTGATCGGTCAGCGGGTCATTTACGATCTGCGTTCAGACCTGTTCCGGCATATCCAGAAGCTGTCGTTTAACTTCTTCGATAAAAGACCGGCTGGCTCCGTCTTGGTACGTGTGACCAATGATATTAACTCCCTGCAGGACCTGTTCACGAACGGGGTCGTCAATCTGATGATCGACTGTGTGCAGCTTGTCGGCATCATGGTCATCCTGCTGCTGATCAACTGGAAGCTGGGACTGGCAGTAATGGTTACTGTGCCGATCATGTTCTTTGTTTCCACCAAGCTGCGCCAGAAAATCCGGATCGCCTGGCAGGATGTGCGGATGAAAAATTCCCGGATTAACTCCCATCTGAATGAGTCGATCCAGGGTATCCGGGTAACCCAGGCGTATACGCAGGAGCAGGAGAATATGCAGTATTTCGACGCGATGAATATGGACAGCCGTAAATCCTGGAACAAGGCTTCCGCTATGAACCAGGCCTTTGGTCCGATCATCGAGGTTACCGGCGGTATAGGCACCATGATTCTGTTCTGGTTCGGGGCCTATCTGATTCAATCGGGCGATCTGACGGTTGGTTATCTGGTTGCCTTCAGCACTTATGTCAGCAATTTCTGGGACCCGATTAACCGGCTGGGCCAGATGTACAACCAGCTGCTGGTGGCCATGGCTTCCTCCGAGCGGATCTTCGAATATCTGGATGAGCAGCCTGCGGTTCAGGATAAGCCGGATGCGAAGCCGCTGCCGAAGATTCGGGGGGATATCAGCTTTAAGAACGTCGTATTCGAATATGAAAAAGGCCGGGCGGCGCTGAAGGGCATCTCGCTTGACGTCAAGGCAGGCCAGTCCATTGCGCTTGTCGGACATACCGGCTCAGGGAAAAGCACCATCATCAACCTGATCGGGCGTTTCTATGATATTAAAAGCGGTGAGCTGACGATTGACGGCCAGGATGTACGTGAAGTCCAGCTGCAGAGCCTGCGCGAGCAGATAGGGATCGTGCTGCAGGATACGTTCATTTTCTCGGGGACGATCCGTGACAATATCCGTTTCGGACGGCTGGATGCCACCGACCAGGAGGTTGAAGAGGTCGCCAAGGCGGTCGATGCGCATGAGTTCATCACGAAGCTGCCTCGCGGCTATGATACTGAGGTAGAGGAACGGGGAAGCGCCTTGTCGATGGGACAGCGCCAACTGCTCTCCTTTGCCCGGGCGCTGCTGGCTGACCCGCGGATTCTGATTCTGGATGAAGCAACAGCCAGCATCGACACCGAGACAGAAATCAAAATCCAGGATGCGCTCAAAATCCTGCTGCAGGGACGGACCTCCTTCATAGTAGCCCACCGGCTCTCGACGATCCGCCATGCCGACAAGATTGTCGTCCTTGATCACGGTGAAATCAAGGAAGAGGGCAATCATGCCGAGCTCACCGAACGCGATGGTATTTATAACGGATTAATTGAAGCGCAATTCCGCTTCCTATAGCAATAAACAGCAGCAGCCCGTTCCTGATTACCAGGTTACGGGCTGCTGCTTAATGTTTACTTCGAAAACTGCGCTGACCTGATATAACCGCTAACATTGATATGGGTTTCGAAAAGGCCTGTGATCATTGTGTTCATCTCCCGGGTGCCTGATAAATTGAGGTGTACTTTTTATAGAAGAACATGAACCGCTGTCAGTTCAAGCTTGCCGCTAGTTACGCCGCCTGCCTGCTTTTCCGCCGGCACGTACTTCAGCCAGCTGTGCATGGATCTCCTGCTGCCAGCCTGTATCCCCTGTCTGTGCCGCGAGGAGCCCCTCCGCATTCAGCCGGGCCATTTCCCAGCAGTAGGCCGCATTGGCATGCAGACACTGCTGCTGTTCCGTAAGCTCTGCCGGTGTAAGCGGACGCGTGCGGCTTATCGTATACAGCTCAGCCATCCGCTGATGAATCAGTAGCATCATTTCACCTCCAGTTTTTGTACAGCTGTCTTAACAGCCTAGCCAGGGAAACAGGAGTCCATACGGCTGTACAAGCCAATTACAGAGGATTTCACTAATTATCTCTTTAACTAAAAAGAGGCGCCCTGCACCGGTATCAGCTTAGGGGCCTCTCTTTTATTCCATGTAAATTTCCACAACGCTAATTTGGCGCTCACGGGACAGATCAACAAATTTGCTCTCAATCTGAACCAGCGGACG
This sequence comes from Paenibacillus sp. PastM-3, assembly GCF_029893965.1. Lineage (GTDB taxonomy): Bacteria > Bacillota > Bacilli > Paenibacillales > Paenibacillaceae > Paenibacillus_AQ. The sequence continues at coordinate 140,411 of NZ_JARXXP010000007.1, read as the reverse complement.
GAAGACATCAAGGGGATTGTTCATAATAATAACACCCATGTCACCGGTGCTGAGCAACACCTTTTTGTTAATGAAATTGGGCATCAGATGCTGGATAAAGGCCTGTACATGACTGCCATTCAGCTTGCCGAAGCTGAGGGAATTAAGTTCCCGCAGGACGGAGATGAATTCCTGCTTCGACTGATAGGCCCGCTGGGAGGTCATCGCACTGTAAGTATCGGCAACGGCTGCAATTTGGGCATAGGGGTGGATCTCGGATTTGGTCAGGTTGTTCGGATAGCCGGTGCCGTCATCCCGTTCATGATGCTGCAGGGCAATAAGAGCAGTAAAGGGGTCGTCCATGGAGCTGCGGATAATTTCATTGCCGTAAAGCGTATGTAGTTTGACTTCTTCATATTCCTGAGAGGTGAGCTTACCCGGCTTCTGAAGGATGGCAGGAGAAATCTGGCAGTTGCCGATGTCGATTAAATATCCGGCCCGTCCGATCTCATAACACTCCTGCTTGGAATATCCGAGCCATGATGCAATATAATAGGAAAGCATGCCAACCTGCAGGGAATGGTTATAGGTATAATTATCATCCCTGTCCAGCAGCAGCAGCAGCGTTACTACATCTTTGTGCTTGTCCAGCGCTTGCAGGGTAGGCTGAAGGATGTCATCTACCACGGACTGGTTGAAGCTCCCTTTGGTCAACGCTTCCAGATACAGTGACTCAAAGCCTTCTATACTGTTGTCAAAGTTTGCATTTACAGTCTCTATGACGGGAGATCCGCCGGTATTGATAACCGTGTGTTCCCGGGCATCAATATCAACGTAATCAACCCCGTGCTGTATCAGCCTGGAGATTTCTTCAAGCCGAAGGCGCGATCCTTTGGATAATACGTGTAGGCCTCTTGAACTAAAGGTATCCGACTGCAGGTAATCACCGGCTTTAAGATCCATGACGTGTACTCTCAATGCTATGCCACCTTACTAATAGTAATTTGTACCCAGTTGTACCCAGCATAGCAACAAAGACGGAATTATTCAATGGTTTTACTGTAAGGTTACAGGGATTTATACGCTTTGGCTTTCGGGTCAGAGCCGAGCCAGGCCTCACCGGATTCATTGATATCCTTCTTCCATACCGGTACATCGGCTTTCAGCCTCTCAATGGCATATCGGCTTGCTTCATAACAAATGTCACGGTGAGCGGCGGAGACGGCGATGATGACACTGGCCTCCTTAAGTCCTACCAGGCCTGTCCGGTGTGCAATTGCGCAATTAGCATTCCACCGGCTCCGGACATCGTTGCCGATTTCCTGCAGCTTGGCAAGTGCCATGGGAGTATAGGCTTCATAATGAAGGGCTGTAGTCCGCTGTTCCCCGGTCATTTCCCGGGTTGTACCTACAAATACAAGGGAAGCGCCGTGATTCTGATCCAGCACCTTGTCCAGCAGTACTTCTGCATTGAGAGGCTGGCCGGTAATGATAAACAGTCCGTCGGCTGTCTCTCCGTCGGGATCTGCAGGCTCCCCTCCCGATACCGGCGGGATCAGTGCTACTTCGGAATCCTCAGTAACAGGTGTATCGTCTGGCGCATATTCGTGGTCAATAGCTACGAGTGAAGAATGGATTTGCTGTGCAGCCTCAGGATAAGCAGCGGCAAGCAGCGCCTTCAGTCCGCCCGCGGTCAACGGGGCTTCGGGTGCCTGGAATTTCAGGGTGGATGCGCTGAACAGCTCGGCCAGGCCGGCGAACAGGCGAATGTTGATCTGCATGGTTCATTTCACCTCGGGGTTCTAATAATGATTCCAATATACCATAATGCCCCTGAAAATGTTATGCTAGGCTACATAAGATTACATGCCTGCCGCTTCTGCCGGAACGGCTTTACAGAAGGAAGGGAACTAGTGCTCATGGAGTCTGCACCGCAAAGACTGACGATACTACATACCAATGATATACATAGCCATTTTGAGACGATGAGTCCCATTGCCGCCGGAATAGCCGGGCTCAAAGCTGCAGCAGGTGAGGACGCAGTGCTGCTGGTGGATATCGGTGACCATATGGACCGGGCTGCTGTAGAGACGGAAGGAACAATGGGTCAGGCGAATATAGACATCATCAATCTGACCGGGTATGACGCGGTAACCATCGGCAATAACGAAGGCCTGACCTTTTCGCCAGAGACGCTGGCCGCCATATTCTCAGGGCTGCAGTGCCCCGTAGTATGCTGTAATTTTCTTGATGCCGCCACCGGGCAGCCTCCGCAATGGATGAGGCAGCATGCCATTGTGGAGAAGAACGGCATCAGGATCGGCATAACCGGGGCTACTGCTGCGTTTACCTCCTTTTATGCACTGCTGGGATGGAAAGTCATGGAGCCTGAGGAAGCGCTTCGTGAGCAATGCCGGCTGCTGGCTCAGCAGGCGGATATTGTGATCATCCTTTCCCATCTGGGACTGCCGGCAGATAAGCTGCTGGCCGAGCGTCTGGAGGGCGTACATGCCATTCTCGGAGGCCATACCCATCATCTGCTGGAGCAGCCGCTTCTGATTAACGGAACCGCGGTCTGCGGGGCCGGGAAATTCGGCCGCTATCTGGGAAGACTGCAGTTTGAGCGGCCTGAAGCCGGCAGGCCGTTCAGACTGGTCAGCGGCGGCTGCGTTGAACTGGATCAGCAGCTGACCGAGCCCGTGATCGCTCCGGCGGCTGCGCTCCATCTGCAGCAAGGGCGTGAAGCGCTGGAGGAGACTGTAGCGATCACCGGGCATGAGCTTCCGCTTGATCTGCTGGGTGAATCGCCCTTCGGCAATCTGCTGGCCCAGGCAGTGCGCCGGTTTACAGGCACCAGACTGTCGCTGGTCAATACGGGCCAGCTGCTCGGTCCGCTTCCGGAAGGCACCATAACGGCAGGTATGCTGCATGCGCTGTGTCCGTCACCGATCAATCCCTGCATTATAAAGCTTATGGGCAGAGATATCCGGACCGCTCTTGCGCAGAGCCTGACAGAAGCGTTCTGCATGAAGCCGATTTTCGGTTACGGCTTCAGGGGAAAGGTGCTCGGCAGCCTGGCTGCGGATGGATTAAAAATCTTGTATGACCCTGCTGCGATGCCTTATGATAACAGTATTGCAGTTTTTGTCGAAGGGGAACCGCTGGAGGACGAAACGGAATATGAGGTCGGTACCCTGGATATGTTCACCTTCCGTTCCGGCTATGAGAGTATTGCGAACGGACGCGATCCGGTGTATCTGGTGCCGCATTTTCTGCGCGATCTGCTGCGGATGGAGCTGCAGCGTCCTGAAAGCCTGGAAGAAAGTGCCGGTATCCGCTGGGTAGACACAGGCGCTGTATAGCTTTTCTTACATAAGCACATAACAGCACAGGCAATAACCAAAAGCAGTGTTCATTTTTCAATCAGGAGGAAGCTATGGATACAATTACAGCAATAATTCTAGCTATAGTAGAAGGAATTACCGAATTTATTCCGGTATCTTCTACGGGCCATATGATTCTTACTACCAAGCTGCTTGGCTTTGATGAACAGTCGCCGATCATGAAGACATATGAAATCGTGATTCAGCTTGGCGCAATTCTGGCCATTGCACTGGTCTACCGCAAACGTGTGCTGGATCTGCTCGGCATCGGGCGCAGCAACCGGGGCAGAGGCGGCGTAATGCCGGCCTCACGGCTCAATCTGATTCACGTAATCCTTGGGATTGCTCCGGCGCTGGCTGTGGCTTTTTTTGCCCGGGATTTTATTAAAGGCCTGTTCGGAGCCACTACGGTGCTCTGGGCGCTCGTTGCCGGCGGGATACTGATGATTGTGGCGGAGTGGTGGAACAAGCGCAAATCGCGCGTGACTGCGCATGAGCTGGATGATTTGTCGTACGGCCAGGCGCTGGCCATCGGTCTGTACCAGATTATTTCAGTGCTCTGGCCGGGATTTTCACGTTCCGGTTCAACGATTTCAGGCGGTATGCTGAGCGGGGTAAGCTACAAGGCGTCAGCCGACTTCTCCTTCCTTATTGCCATTCCGATTATGTGCGCTGCATCCGGCTATGAGCTGCTGGATTCTTACAAATATTTCACCAAGGATACCATTTGGGATTTTGCGATCGGCTTCGTGATTGCCTTTGTGGTCGCTTATGTCGTGGTGGTACTATTTATGAAGCTGATTCAGAAGATCAGACCGACGCATTTTGCGATTTACCGTTTTATACTGGCAGCCGTTTTCTGGCTGTTTATTATGCGTTAGCCCAGGTTCGTTCAAGATAACGGTATAGACACAGAATGCATTTATAGCTTTAGAAACAGAATAGCAATTTACCGTTAAAGGCAGGAGTGAGCCAAGGTGCGTTTAGTATCCGTGAATCGGCTTCAGTCGGGGATGAAGCTGGGAAAAAAGATTTATAATGATGAAGGACTGGTTCTGCTCGCTGACGGGGTAGAACTATCGGATGCGTTAATCAAGCGGCTGGCCAGGATCGACATCGGCTATGTCTATATAGAGGATGCCAATACAGATGATGTCGTGATCACCACATTGCTGCATGATGAAACGCGTAACCAGGCGCTTAAGGTAATCCGTAGCCAGTTCCAGGAGATGTCCAGCATGTCCGGTATTACCAAAGGCTTTTATCATCTGGACAAAAAATTCTCCAAGGTAATGGATTCCATTCTGGACGATATGTCCTCCCAGGAAGATCCGATGATTATGCTGGCGGATATGCACACAGCGGATAATTACCTGTATGTCCATTCGCTTAATGTATGTCTCTATACACTTGTCCTTGGTATTGCTTATGGTTACAGCAAAGAAGAGCTGCGCGTGCTCGGTCTCGGTTCGCTGCTGCATGATATCGGCAAAACCCAGATCCCGGTCAAAATCGTTCAAAAGCCCGGCATGCTTAGCGATGAAGAATTCCGCCATATGCAGGCCCATACGGAAATCGGCTACCGGATTCTCAAGGATGAGCCTAACATCCCGCTGCTCGCGGCGCATTGCGCACTGCAGCATCATGAACGTATTAACGGCACCGGCTATCCGCGCGGGCTGACCGGCCCGCAGATTCATGAATACGCCAAATGGCTGGGTGTCGCTGATTCTTATGATGCGATGACCTCTAACCGGATCTACAAAAAAGCGATGCTGCCCCACCAGGCGGTTGAAGCGCTGTATGTCGGTTCCGGTACCTTATACGAGCAGAAGCAGCTTGAGCTGTTCAGAGACCGGGTGGCAATCTATCCGCTTGGGCTGACAGTCAAGCTGAGTACAGGGGAAAGCGGTATTGTTGTGAAGATAGACCCCAGCATACCGCACAGGCCGGTAGTGCGGGTGATTACGGGTCAGGAAGGTGAACCGGTTACGCCGTATGAGATTGATCTGGGCACTGCACTTTCCGTAGTGATTTCCGATGTCTCGGATGACGGCGAGCAGACGAAGTCCACCTGAATTGCAGAAATTGCGGCAGGAGGCTTCGTACGAAGCACTCTGCCTCCTAGCAGCGAGGAGCGAAAAACAGGCAGCCGCAGTTGTGCGGTTGACAAGGCCTGTTATCGCCCCGCTGTTTTTCATTAGGAGCTGTTTCAGCGGCACACCGGCATCCAGGGGTTTCAGAATATGACGTTTTTTGGCCGGGCGTGGTATGATAAAGGGTAAGCTGCCTATCTTTTTCATTTATTTGGGTTAATAATTAGGAATACGTATTAAAGGAGCAAGCAAAAATGAGTATATTAGAACCTTCATCAAGAATAATAAGGGAGCTGTCACCAAGCTATGATCCTTGGGATCCGATTACTTCACTGCGCCAGCATGGACAGCATGTACTGACCAGTGTGGAGATGACGGTTACTAATCTGTGCAATATGCGCTGTGAACACTGTGCGGTCGGTGACAGCCTCACCATGAAGGAAGGGGAAATGCTGCCGCTTGCCAATATGCTGAAGCGCCTTGACGAAGTGGAGCATTTGCAAACCATAAGCATTACCGGGGGAGAGCCGATGTTCCGTGCTTCTACTGTGGATAACATCATTGTACCGCTGCTGAAATATGCACATGAGCGGGGCATCCGCTCACAGATTAATTCAAATTTGACGATGCCGTACGCCCGGTATGAGAAGCTGCTGCCTTATCTGGATGTTATGCATATCTCATTCAATTATGTAAACGGCGATGACTTCCATGAGGTCGGCTTCGCGAACAGCGGACATCCTGTCTCCAGGGAAGCCGCGTACCGGCTATATGAAACAATGATTGAGAATTCCCGCCGGCTCAGTGAGGATGGCATGCTGATCTCCGCAGAATCAATGATCAACTACCGTACCCATACGAAGCTGCCGCAAATCCATAAGCTGATCGGTGACATGGGCGCCAGACGCCATGAGGTTCATCCGATGTATGCCTCAAGCTTTGCCTCCTCACTGCCGGTATTATCGCTGAAGGAGATGGGCGATGCGATTCATTCCCTGCTGGACGCCCGTGATCCGGAAATGTGGATGCTGTTCGGCACGCTTCCGTTCTTCGCCTGCAGTTCTCTTGAAGAGGACCAGCAGCTGCTGCGCAGACTGCGGACAGAGAAGAATGTGACGCTGCGCAATGATCCGGACGGACGTAACCGGGTAAATGTGAATATGTTTACCGGCGATGTCTTTGTGACCGATTTTGCCGATATTTCCGCTTTCGGTAACATTGGCTCAAGCAGGCTGGACGATGTCTTTGCCGACTGGCAGAACAGCCATCCTCTTAACCAGAAGGTGAACTGCTTCTGTGATGCTGCGGGCTGCTGCGGTCCGAATCTGCTGGTGGCTGATATGTATTACCCCAAGGTCGATTTCAAATCAAGAAAGGCGATCACACTGTAGAATCGAGGCGTTGTTATTGTGCATACGGAATTTGACATAGGAAGCTTATTGCTTAATCTGGTTCTGGTTCTGGTGCTTGTCTTGTTAAACGGTATATTTGTTGCAGCAGAGTTTTCGCTGGTGAAGGTCAGACAGTCCCGTCTGACCCAGCTGGTGAGTGAGGGTAACAAGATGGCCGGATACGCGCTGAAGGTCAACAAGAAGCTGGATGCGTACCTGTCTGCTACCCAATTCGGAATTACGCTTGCCTCCCTCGGGCTGGGCTGGATCGGGGAGCCGGCGATTTCGGAGCTGCTGGTAGAGCCGCTGATGTTTCAACTCGGCGTTACCGACCATACTTTAATTTCTACTGTGTCGGTTATAGTCGGATTTTCCATTATTACTTTCTTACATATTGTACTGGGGGAGCTGGCTCCGAAATCCCTGGCGATTCAAAAAACAGAAGGCTCAGCGCTGCTGTTGTCCGCACCGCTGATGTTCTTTTATAATCTGTTTCTTCCGTTCATCTGGATTCTGAATGCTTCCGCAAATGCGCTTCTTAGACTGGTTGGCGTGGAGCCTGCCAGTGAAGCTGAAGCCGCCCACTCGGAGGAGGAAATACGCATCCTGATGAATCAGAGCGCCAAGAGCGGGGTCATTGATCAGGATGAAATGAAGCTGATGGATAATATATTTGAATTCTCGGACCTGCTGGCCCGTGAAGTCATGCTGCCGCGTACCGATATGGACGTGCTGTACAGCAATCTGTCGCTGGAAGAGAATATGCGGATTATAACAGAAACCAAGCATTCCAGATATCCCGTCGCCAATGAAGACAAAGACCGGATTATCGGCTTTATTCACATCACCGACCTGCTGTTTGCCCCGCTCGATCAGCAGAATGATCTGGCATCGCTGGTACGCCCTATCCTGAATGTACCGGAATCAATGGAGATTAGCCATGCCCTGCGGCTGATGCAGAAGAATAAAGCCCAGCTGACGCTGGTGGTCGATGAGTACGGCGGAACGGCCGGCCTGCTGACTGCCGAGGATATTCTCGAAGAAATCGTCGGCGATCTGCATGATGAGTTCGAGAATGAGCGTCCAGAGGTTGAACGTAACGGGGAATATATCTCCGTGGACGGGCGGATGCTGATTGAGGATGTCAATGACCTGACCGGTGTAATTATTGAAGACGAAGAGGTCGATTCCATCGGCGGCTGGCTGTTCAAGGAGCTGGAGGGCAACCCGTCGAAGGGTAAAAATATTGTTGTGGGCGATGTAACCTTTGAGGTGGAGGAATCGACCCGGCTGCGGATTACCAGAATCAAAATCCACAAGAAGAATCCGCCGGAGCTGGAGGAGACAGACGGCGCCGGTGAGGAGGACAAGGAGTAGGGTCGCTTCAGATACATCTGTTGCCGATACCGATACAATAAGCCGTACTGCTGCACACAGGTTTTGTCCTGGTGCGGCGGTGCGGTTTTTTTTTTCGTCGTGAACGTTCTGATTGATGGGTGGACTCTCATACAATAGCTACGAAGAGATTATAGCCAGAATAGGGCTATCAACCAATGAGGAGGGGAACGCAATTGAACTCCCAGGAGCGTGTATGGGCCACTTACCGCGGACCGTTTGATCCTTGCCCGCCGGTGCCGTTCAAAACGTACGTTGTGCCGCCGAACCAGTATATTAACTTTCAGCCGCCGGGTCTGCCGCAGTATCCGCTGCCGGAAGCCCTGAGGGCAGGGACATTATGGCCGGCCTTCTACAGTCCTTACGAATCCAAAGCCGGAAAAGGGAAAGGGAAAGGGGGCATCTAGTCTGATGGAGCAGCCAAATGCATGTGAGCCGCGATATTATGAAATGCTGGAGCAGCTTCAGGTGCTTGATTTTGCACTGGTCGAGCTGAATCTGTATCTGAATACCCATCCGGATGATCTTAAGGCGATTGAGCAGTTTAATCAGCTAACCCAGGAGCGGACCCGGCTGGCTAACCAGTTTCAGGAGCTGTACGGGCCGCTGCAGAATTTCGGGCGGGCGTACTCCAAATGTCCGTGGGAATGGAACCAGAGCCCGTGGCCCTGGCAAGTGTAGCGTTATCACAACGTATAGGAGGGAGGCTCCCGGATGTGGATTTATGAGAAGAAGCTGCAGTACCCGGTTCGTGTCAACAAATGTGATGTAAGGATGGCACGGTACCTGATGGAGCAATACGGAGGCGCTGACGGGGAACTGGCCGCAGCACTGCGCTACATGAATCAGAGGTATTCGATTCCGGATAAGGTGATCGGCGTGCTTAACGATATTTCGACAGAGGAATTTGCCCACCTCGAGATGATTGCTACGATGATCTACAAGCTGACCAAGGATGCATCCGTGCAGGAGCTGGAGGCGGCAGGCCTGGGACCGAATTATGCGCAGCGTGACCACGCCCTGTTCTACCAGAATTCAGCCGGGGTTCCGTGGACCGCCAGCTATATCCAAGCCAAAGGCGATCCGCTCGCGGATCTGTACGAAGACATTGCCGCCGAGGAAAAGGCCCGGGCTACATACCAGTGGCTGATTGACATGACGGATGATGTGGACCTGCAGGACAGCCTGAAATTCCTGCGCGAGCGGGAGATTATCCACGCGATCCGGTTCAAGGAGTCCGTGCAGATTCTGATTGAGGAACGGGATAAGAAGCGGGTGTTCTAAGGGGCAGGCTTAGAATTGTTGAAGGGATCAGTTTGATTCTGAAGTTGTCTATGCAGATTCCATATTAAGGAGGAGATATTGCCTCTGGAATTCAATCCTTTGTAACGTTTAAGCTGAATAAAAATGTGGCCGGATATATACAAGCAGATTATCCGGCCACCGTAGGTTTTAAGTAGAGTTCTTCAATTCTTTTTCTACATTTACTAAATAAGTAGTAGCACTTTCTTCGTACCTATTACAATAGAAGTATGATATCGTTCTGTAAAACTGTTTCAACGTAAACTTTATTCTAGTGCTTAGAGTACAGGAAGGTCTTTGTAGTGTTTCGCCTTCAAGGATGCTAAATTGTAGAACTCTTTTCTCTTTTTATGCAATTGAAATCTCAGAGCAGAAAAAACTAATATAAGGGAAAATATATATCATTGACTTAAAAATCCTTTAAATATCATTCTGTACAACACTCACTTAAAGAATTGCAAAAAAAACAAGCCTATTTAAATAAAGAAATGGAAGAAAAAGGGGTCATTAAATCGACCGAAATTGATGAAGAAAATAACGTTGTTTATGCTTATGTTGAGGACCTCAGTGCATTGAGAAATAATATTTTTAAAGATGATGATGCGGTCGAATATAAACAACAAGAGCTCAGTATAAAATTTACAGCTTCAGAAGTTATTAATGGGAATGGAGCAACAATTTCGGGCAATACTTCACAATAGGTACCGGAAGCCTGGATAACGTGTCTCACCTGTCTACACCGGCATATTGATGCCGGTGTATTTGGCGTACCCGGGTTCAATATGTTAACCTTATTCCATATCGCGACAGGACGGGAGGATGGAGGGCTATGGGGCTGGTGCCGGAGCGCTTACGCGGATTTATAAAGGCCTGGCAGGATTACCCGCTCCCGGAGGGGAAGCTGATCGGCGGGCGTTATGTAATACAGCATCTGCTCGGTGAAGGAAGCTATGGGCTTACCTATTGCTGCCGTGATACTGCAGAAGGGGAGCTTTATGCGCTGAAGCAGTCCAGACCGAGCAAAAAAGACGCGGGACGGATGCTGCTTGAGAAGGAGTACAGGATCCTCCAGTCTATGGATCATCCCAGAATCCCCGCATGCCGGGATTATCTGGAGTTTAAAGGCTCGAACTGGCTGGCCAGTGATTACATTACGGGAAAAACACTGGAGGACCTGATCTTTGACGACAAGCGTATCTACGGGGAGCGGGAAAGCCTGGCTGTCATTCTAAAGCTGGCAGAGCTGGTCATGCATGTCCATTCGCGGGGATACGTCCATCTGGACCTGCGGATTCCTAATGTTATTTTGCGGGAGGATGACTTGTATCTGATTGATTTCGGCCTGGCAAAAAGGATCGGGGAGCAGGAGGATTCAAGCGGTCCGGATGCCTTGCAGACAGTGGTGCTGCCTGAGCGGATGCCGCCGGTGATCTCTTCGGATCTGTATGATATGGGCCAGCTGATGCTGTTTATGCTGTATTCTGCTTACGAGCCTGAACGCGGGAAGCAAGAGCGAAGCTGGCGGGAGGAGCTGAAGGTATCGCCGGACATGCTGGTGCTCCTCAACCGGCTGCTTGGAGAACATGCCGAACCTTATGCGGATACTGCGGACTTTATCCGGGACGCTGAAGCAATACATCAGAGTCTGGTGAAATAGCAATAAAGATGGCGCCTTCAGCTTGAACAGGAAGGCGCCTCTTGGACCGTTCCGGCAGCCGGTTATTAGCTGGAACTGCCATAACGGTTTTTATAGTATTTATGACCGCTTCCGCCGCGGTGCGCATCGGACGACGAATACCGCTTATATCCGCGGCTGCTGCTTGAATGTCTGCCGTAAAATGACCTCCCTTTGTGACTGCTTGAATATTTACGGTGTCCGCCCGGCCTGGAATGTTCTACAGAATGCAGTACCTTGCCAAGAAGTTTTCTAAGCATCATGTCTCCTCCTTATAAGATAAATTGTGCTTGTAATATACTCTTACTCTTTTATTACCCTTAAGTACGCCATGATTAGATTAAGGTTTCATGAGAATTTTTTCATTTAACGATGTTAACAACAGCAAACAGCCGCTCCCGGTGAGAAGCGGCTGTTTGCTGTTGTTGTTAGGGCAACGATGATATTACTGGCGCAGTGTCTTCAGGGCACCGCTCCAGGCCAGCACCTGATCGAGCATCGCATTGACGTTCGCTTTGTGCAGATCAGCCGGCTTGAAGACTGTGCCGTTCTCAAAGTCGGTGAAGAGGGAGAGAAGCGGATGTACCCGGACGTCAGCTACCTGAAGCTCGCCGAGAATTCCGCGCAGATGTTCAGCCGCGCGTGCTCCGCCTGCCGAACCGTAGCTGACAATCCCGGCAGCCTTGTTGTTCCATTCATCCCGGGCAGAGTCAAGCGCATTCTTGAGTGCTCCGGTAATGCTGTGGTTATACTCCTGGGCGATAAATACAAAACCGTCCAGAGTAGCCAGCTTGGTAGCCCAGGCTGCGGCAGGGCCATAATCATCGCTTTCGCCCAGCAGCGGAAGCTTAAAGTCGGCAATGTCTACGATCTCATAGTTGGCGTCTCCGCGGGCATCTGCAATGCCTTTCACCCATTCCCCGACTTGCGGGCTTACGCGGCCCTTGCGAGTGCTTCCCAGAATAATCCCGATGTTCAATGTTGTCATTTGAAATTCCTCCTAAAGTGAGTGTATTGGATTTCGTGTTGACTTTATGAAATTTATTATAGCATATTACTTTTATAAAGCAAGTGTAATTTTGAAACTAATCGAGGGACCAATGCAGATAGTGGTTATGTATTCCGACTAAACCGCTCCCCTCATATATAGCTATGCCCGATTTCCCGTCTGCAGATTACTGTTAGCTATCGTAAAGGGGCTATTTTTTTCAAACAGATAGAAATTCCTAGCAAACTGGTCTAAAATAACAATGTGCAATGGAAATACCGGTTCACACTCGGGCCGGATAAAGAGGAACTGGGAGGAGAAGTGTGGAATGAAGTACCGCAGATTAGGCGGATCAGGGCTGAAGGTCAGTGAAATCAGCCTGGGAAGCTGGTTGACGTACGGCGGATATGTGGAACGGGAGAATGCTGTCAGAGCAATTGAAACCGCTTACGGGTTGGGCGTTAATTTTTTTGATACGGCCAATGTGTATGAAAAAGGTGCGGCCGAGAAGCTGCTCGGTGAGACGCTGCGCGGATTTCCCCGCGAATCTTATATCCTGGCCACCAAGGTTTACGGCGTTATGGGAGACGGTCCGAATGACCGCGGCCTGTCACGCAAGCATATTACAGAGCAATGCCATGCCAGCCTGAAGCGGCTGGGGGCAGATTATGTGGACATTATGTACTGCCATCGTTACGATCCGGAGACACCCATTGAGGAGACGCTGCGCACACTGGATGATCTGGTCCGTCAGGGCAAGGTGCTCTACGTCGGCGTAAGCGAATGGACGGCTGCCCAGATGACAGAGGCGCTGGCTGTTGCGGACCGGTATCTGCTGGACCGCATTGTGGTCAATCAGCCGATTTACAATATGTTCGAACGTTATATAGAAAAAGAAATTATTCCGCTCGGCGAACGCAAAGGGATCGGACAGGTTGTATTCTCGCCGCTGGCTCAAGGTCTCTTGACCGGAAAATACAGCTCGGCGGAGGACATTCCTGAGGGCAGCCGGGCCTCCAGGCTGGAATGGATGCGTAAAGGGGTTACAGAAGAGAAAATCGCCAAGGTGCAGGAGCTGGGTAAAGTTGCGGCAGAGCTGGATCTTTCGGTCGGCAATCTGGCTCTCGCCTGGATCCTGCGGCAGTCTAATGTAGCAAGTGCACTTGTCGGTGCAAGCCGGCCGGAGCAGGTGGAGGAGAATGTGAAGGCTTCAGGTGTCGAACTGAGCAGTGAAGTCTTGTCGCGAATTGACGAAATTATTGCCTAAAGAGAGAGGAGCAGATACAGATGAAGGTACTTTTTATCGGAGGCACAGGATTAATCAGCCAGGCCGTATCCAGGCTTGCAGTCGAACAGGGGATTGAGCTGTATCTGTTTAACCGCGGGGAGCGCAGTGAATTTGTACCTGACGGGGCGGAAGTTATCCGGGGAGATATCCGTGATGCGGCCGGTGCGGCAGAAGCACTGAAGGGGTACGAGTTTGATGCTGTTGTAGACTGGATTGCCTTTACACCGGAGCATGTGCAGACCGATATTGAGCTGTTCACCGGTAAGACGAAGCAGTATATTTTCATCAGCTCTGCCTCGGCCTACCAGAAGCCGCAGCGGAGCTACCTCATTACGGAAGAAACACCGCTGGCCAATCCTTACTGGCAATATTCCCGTGACAAAATCGCCTGTGAAGAGCTGCTGCTGGAGGTGCACCGCACCAGTGCCTTCCCGGTGACCATTGTCCGGCCTTCACATACTTACGGTGTAACGGCTATCCCGGCAGCGCTGACCAGCTGGCAGCATCCCTGGTCGCTGGTGGAACGCATCCGCAAGGGCCAGCCGCTGGTCATTCATGGTGACGGCACTTCACTCTGGACGCTGACGCACAATACGGACTTTGCCAGAGGCTTCATCGGCCTGCTGGGGAATTCCGAAACGATCGGTGAGGCGATCCACATCACCTCCGATGAGTCACTGAACTGGAACCAGATTTATGCAGCCATCGGTGAAGCTGCGGGGAGAGAACCCAAGGTGGTGCATATCTCGACAGATTTCATCGCCGCCCATACGCCGGCCGGAACAGCCGACGGCCTGATCGGCGACCAGGCGGTAAGCAGTGTGTTCGATAACAGCAAGCTCAAACGGCTGGTGCCGGAGTTCAGCGCAACGGTTCCTTTTGCCGAAGGGATCAGGATGTCGGTTGAATGGTTCGAAGCCCGGCCGCAGCTCTGCACCGTGGATACGGAGTGGTCCAAAATGCTGGACATGCTGATCAGCAGACATGGCGTTGACGCCAAGCTGCTCTCTTACTACGTGTAACAGCATATGGCATGAATCAGGGAATAGTGAATATACTCTCACTACCGAAACCCGTAAAAAGGAGTCCTGGCCATGCCGACACATCCCTATGTCTCCCGTTTCTTTGTCCGTTCTGATGCCCGCCGCGACAAGCTGATTTATGAACTGCCGGAGTCCTGGTGGAGCCGGCCTTATGAATATGAATGGTGTACTAACTTTGTCTCTCCCCATGATGTAGTGCTGGATGCCGCCTGCGGCATTTCCCATCCGCTCAAGTTCTATCTTGCCGGCTTCAGCGCCGAGGTGCATGCCTGCGACAGGGATGCCCGGATCATATCAAAGGAAGCGATCATCCGGAATATTGAAGAAGACATTGGCGTAGAGGCAGCCCGTCAGGTTATGGCCAGGAGGACGACAGGCCTGCATCTGGCCCAGGCGGAGCTCACCTCACTGCCCTATGCGGACGAGAGCTTTGATACGATTTTTTGCATTTCCGTACTGGAGCATTTATCGCTGAATGATACGATCCTG
This sequence comes from Paenibacillus sp. PastM-3, assembly GCF_029893965.1. Taxonomy (GTDB): domain Bacteria; phylum Bacillota; class Bacilli; order Paenibacillales; family Paenibacillaceae; genus Paenibacillus_AQ. The sequence continues at coordinate 125,382 of NZ_JARXXP010000007.1, read as the reverse complement.
GCTATACGGGAATTCCACAGGACTTTGAACGGGGAGGGGCTGCTGGTGCTGACCTTCGATTATCCGACCGTCAATCTGCCGGTGATGAACGACGTACTGCTGCAGGCTGGCTTCCAGTACTGGGGTGAGACAAATTTCAATCTTCCGGAGGATGCGCTGCGGACGGATCAGTGGGGCGGGCTGAGCTGCTTCCGGGCAGTGCTGAAGAAAGCGCAAAGCTATTGATGAACTTGAGAATCGGATAGTGGAGCTGCTGTAGAACCCGAAGGTTCAGGCTCGGCAGCAGCTGCCGGTTCACCATTCTTAAATCCACGTTCTATAGCCGGGACTTTTTACTCTTTTAGATAACCGACGCTATCCGTTATAGTTGATAGATATCTTATCAAAAGGAGTAAAATGAGTGCGCAGAGCAGTCCTACTTATTCTATTATTCTTTCTGCTGATTCCTGCCCCGGCGGTTTGGGGCGGAGCGTCCAAGGCCCAGCCGGCAGACCGTATTACGCTTACCTTTGCCGGAGATATTGTGCTGGACGGCTTCGTAGGGGAGCAAATAGCGAGGTACGGGGTTCATTTTCCGTTTGCCAAGGTAGCTCCTGTCCTGCAAAAGGCTGATCTGGCCTTCGCCAATCTCGAGACACCTGTATCGGTGCGCGGCCAGGCGGCAGAGAAAACCTTTGCCTTCCGTTCCAAACCGGAGACGCTTGGCGGATTAAGCTATGCCGGCATTGACGGCGTAACACTGGCGAATAATCATATCCTTGATTACGGCCAGAATGCGATGCTGGATACACTGGTCCATCTGGACAGGAACAAGATCGGCCATACCGGAGCAGGCAGCAATATGGATCAGGCTTTCAAGCCGTATGTCAAAACAGTCAAAGGCAAGCGGATTGCCGTGCTTGGGGCAAGCCGGGTGCTGTCCGGACCTTCCTGGCATGCCGGCAAAAATACACCGGGTGCTGCCTCGGCCTACACGGCGGAGCCGCTGCTCGGCGCCATCAAGAAATCCGCCAAAGACAATGACTATACCATTGTATATCTGCACTGGAACGAAGAGTTCGCGGATTATCCGGAGAAGTACGCCCGGACGCTGGCCAAGCAGATGATTGACAGCGGCGCGGACATCATTCTCGGTGCACACAGCCACTGCCTGATGGGAATCGAGTACTACAAGCATAAGCCGATCTACTATTCGCTGGGTAATTTTGTGTTCAATAAATCGACGCGCGGCGGTGAGAAGACCGTGCATACGATGCTGGCTGACTTCACCATAACGGGCTCGGGGATTACCAGCCGGATCACTCCGCTCAAGATCATCGGCGGACAGCCGAACTTCATGGGCGCCGCCTATAATAAGGAAGCGATCATGAAGCTGAACAAGCTGTCGTTCAACGCGAAGATTGCTGCGGATGGAGCGGTTAGTGAGAAGCTGTGAACCGGGAAGGCGGCGTGGAGTGAATGAATTTGACCGCATGGTGAAGGCGAAGGTTCTTAAATGGATTGCCTGCTGATGCTGGCCGTCTGCGCCGTCTGATCCTTGAGCACATGTTACGGTTTTGTACGATTACTCCGTCTGACTATTCTCCGGCAACTAGTTGGATTTTCGCTACTTAATTCTCTGTAATTCTGGAATATGTAGCGATTAGGTGGAAAAATGCAGCTTATTTCGGGCCATTATCCACGTTGAGAGCAGAATCGGCAATAATAAGTAACGTTTTTCCACTTAGTCTACTCTTAGAGGCGTTCTGCCGGAAATTAGGTGACGTTTTTCCACTTAGTTTAATCAGTGAACCGCTATGGAGCAGCCTAAGGTACAAAATGCACTCATCAGGAGTTTCCGCCATCTGGTTTTCTAACATTGGCAGCAGCAAATTGGCATACAAGCACAGAAAACACAGCAAGCACAGCAAGCACAGCAAACACAGCAAACACCCCACAGCCATCGCGGCTATGGGGTGTTTGCTGTGTCAATCATGCGCTATTGGAGTGTTGTGCTGTGTCGATCATACGGCTATAGGAGTGTTGCGTTTTATCAGTCATTCGGCATGAAGTATTTCACTTTGTCGACTACACTAACTCTTACAGCCAACCAACCAGATCAGCCCTTAACCGCCCCGGCGACAACGCCTTTAACAATATACTTTTGCAGGAAGATGAATACGATGATGGACGGCAGTACGGCCATTACCATAGCTGTCATTGCATACTGCCAGTCGGAGGTGTACTGTCCGACGAAGGTGTAAGCGGCCAGCGTCAGTGTCTTGGTATCCGGTGAGCCGTTGACCATGAGGAGCGGGAGCAGGAAGTCATTCCAGATCCACATCACGTCGATGATAACGATGGTAGTCGTTACCGATTTCAGCAGCGGGAAGATGACACTGAAGAACAGGCGGAAGCCGGAAGCCCCGTCGATCGTGGCGCTTTCATCGATTTCCAGCGGAATCCCTTTAACAAAGCCGTGATAGATGAATACGGCAAGAGGTGCGCCAAAGCCCCAGTAGAGCAGGCCCAGTCCCCAGGTGCTCTCGGACAGGTTGAGGTTCTTGGCGGTCTGCAGCACGGTCAGCATGATGGACTGGAACGGAATCAGCATCGGCATAATGCAGAGGAAGTAGATTACGCCGCTCCATTTTGTTTTGGTCCGGGCCAGCTTGTAAGCGGCAATAGAGGAGACGAACACAATCCCCAGCAGCCCGAGCCCGGTAATGATGAAGTTGTTCAGGAACAGCCGCGGATAGTTGATGAATTCCCATACATAAGCGTAGTTGGCGAAAGTCAGCTTTTGCGGCAGGGCAATCACGTCGGTCATGACCTCGCTGAAGCTTTTGAACGAGTTGATAATCGTCAGGAACAGCGGATACAGGAACAGCAGCGAGAGGAGGACAAGCACAATCTCGAGTATAACTTTGCCGGACTTGTTGTTGGTTTTCATTATGCCTCCACCTCTCTTTTCTTGAAGAATGTAAGCTGGATCACGGTAACGATCAGCACCGCAACGAACAGGATAAGCGCTTTCGCCGTACCGTAGCCGTACAGGTTGTTCTGGAACGTGTCACGGTAAATGTCATAGGCGATACTGTAAGTAGTGCCGCCTGGACCGCCGCCGGTCAGCGACAGGATCACATCGAATACTTTAATAGAGTTGGTCAGCGCCATAAACACAGAGATCGTAATGGAAGGTGCGAGCAGCGGCAGCGTAATGCTGAAGAACCTTCTCAGTGCTCCGGCACCGTCTACTGTTGCGGCTTCTTTAAGATCCTCAGGTACGGACTGCAGGCCGGCGATATAGATTACGAGATAGAATCCGATGGATTGCCAGATGGATACCCCTAATATGGATATGAAGGCCAGCCCCGGCGTCCCCAGCCAGCTCAGGCCGAAAATGCCCCAGCCGGTGCTTTCGCCAAGCGAGTTGAAGCCCTGCATAAAGATGAATTTCCAGATGAAACCAACGATAACCAGACTGAGAATGTAAGGAATGAAGAAGGCCGCTCTTAGCCAGGAGGTAGATTTCAGTTTCATATCGAGCAGCACGGCCAGCAGAATCGCCAGCACATTGACGATAACGATGTAGAGCACCGCATATTTAATCGTGAACCAGGCCGAATCGGAGAAATTGGTATCTCCCATAAAAATCTGCTTGAAGTTATCCAGCCCTACGAACTTGGGATGCTTGGAGATCCCGTTCCATTTGGTCATGGAATAACGGATGGTCATGATAAACGGAACATAGAAGGCTATTGCGATACAGATCAGAACGGGGAGGGTGAAGAGCCCGAACTCCGTTTTCTCGCGCCATTTTCTGCCGAGTGATTTTAACATGGATGCACCTCTTCTGCTATTTATAGGGTGGGAGTAAAGGACCCCGCTTGCCACACTTAACCATTCCGGTTAGTCTATATTGTGTATTATAGGGCAGCACCGTATACTCAGAAATGGATTTAAGAAGACAGTTAGGGGTAAAAAAGTGAACTGCAAGCGGAAACAAAATTAGAGGCGGGGAGGCTTGCGCCATCATAAAAAACAACATACAAAAGCTGCTGGAGCCGCTGCTGGAGCGGGTTTCCCGCCGTCTGGCCAACAAGCTGATCCTGCTGTTCTCCATTATTATCATCCTCGTGGTCACGTCGCTGACGTTCATCTCCTACGGGATGCTGCGCAAGGAATCGGTGAACAATAGCATAGCAAGCACAAGCAATAACCTGCTGCTGGTCGGCCGCAATCTGGAGAGCTATCTTGACGGGATTGAGCAGCTGTCCCTGCCGCAGATCTCCTATGATGAGTTTGCTTACGCCATTACGCATGAATCACAGGATTATGCTTCCAAGATGTATGTGGAGGATTATCTGAAGAATCTCTATTTTTCACGCAAGGATCTGGAGTCCATCTATCTCTACATCATTAAGGAGCAGAAATATTATTACGTAACCAAGGAGAACTATAATATTACGGTCCGGGTTGCCGAGCATCCGCCGATTGATCATCTGACCTGGTATAAGCGTGCGCTGGCCAGCCCGAATAACCGGTCCTATCAGTCTTTTGTCAGCGGTAATGCGGAGCAGGGCGACTACAAGGTCAATACGGATGCAAGCTTTATGGGCTATCACCGGCTGCTGCGCTCGATCGCTTCCCGTGAGCCCCAGGCGGTGCTGTCGCTGTATTTCAATTCCAGTGTGGCGGATGAGATTATGAAGGACATTCCCTTCTCGGAAGGGGACCATCTGATGTATATCAGCCCGGACAATGAGCCGTACGTGGTGGATGATCAGGCATTTTATGAACGGACGGAAGAGGCGGATCTGCTGAATAAGCTTACAGCGGAGCAAGGCGGACAGGTGACCTGGTCAGACGCTCAGGAGAAGTACCTGGTCATCTACGACATCAGCCAAAAAGAGGGCTGGAAGCTGGTCAAGCCGATTCCTTACAAACAAATCTATGAAGCGGCGACGACAACGCGCAAGCTCAGCTATTCGATCGGGCTGCTCTTTCTGATTGCCTCTGTTATTCTGGTCGGCTTCCTGTCCAACCGGATTACCCATCCGCTGAAAAACCTGTCCCTGCAGATGAAACGCTTCAGCGCCGGCAGCTTTGAGGCGGAGGCGAGGGTGGAGGGCAATGATGAGATTGCCTATCTGTCACGGCATTTTAACAAAATGGTGGAACGTACGAACGAGCTGATCAATGAACGTTACAAGATGAAGATTGTTGAAAAAAATGCGGTGCTCAAAGCACTCGAAGCGGAGATTAACCCGCATTTTCTGTATAATGCCCTTCAGGCAATCTCCACCAAGGCGCTCAAGAACAACAATGATGATATCGTCGAGATGGTGGACAATCTGGCGCTAACCCTCAGGTACTGCATCAGCGGACGGGATGTTGTCCAGGCGAGCGAGGAGCTTAGGCATATTGAGCGCTACATGGCCTTGCAGAAAGCCAGGTTCGGCAGCCGGATGCAGGTGGTCTATGAATGGGATGAGAGCCTGCTTACGCTGCGGATTCCGAAGCTGTCCGTGCAGACGCTGGTGGAGAACTGCATCAAGCATGCCCTGGAAAAGGTGTCGACCACCGTGACCATCCGGATTGAGGCGCATGTGACGCCTGCCTACAATGTCATTTCGGTGATGGATGACGGGCCGGGAATGACGGCGGAGCGGCTTGGTGAGGTGCTGGGCTCGCTGCAGATTCAGTGGGATGAGGAGACCAGCGGTACTGAAGCATCCGGGGAGGACGAAGGACATGAGAGCATTGGCCTCAAAAACCTGAATACCCGGCTGAAGCTGCTGTACGGGGATGAAGCGGGACTGCTGATAACTAGTGAAGGAAACGGAACACAAATGGATATTCTTTTACCGCGGGGAGGCCAATAACAACATGTATAGAGTACTGATCATTGATGATGAGGAGCCGCTGCGCGAAGCGATTCATATTCTGGGGGATTGGAAGGGGCTCGGGGTCAGCGAGGTGCTGGAGGCGAATGACGGCAAGACCGGTCTGGACATGCTGCGCAGGGAGAAATTCGATCTGGCCCTTGTTGACATGAAAATGCCGGAGCTCGGCGGCAGCCAGCTGCTGCAGATTGCGGAGCAGGAATTTCCGGAGCTGCTGCTGATTGTCATCAGCGGCTACAATGATTTTGAGTATACCCGGCAGGCGATCCGTTCCAAGGTGGTCGATTATTTGCTGAAGCCGGTGAACCGCGGCGATCTTAACAGTGCGCTGCGCAAAGCTGTAGATCTGCTTGAAGCCAGGAAGCGGGAGAGAAGCGAGTTCATTGCACAGAACATCACGCTGAATATGTCCGTGCCCAAGCTCAAGGAAAAGATGTACCTGTCTATTCTGGAGCGCAGCTTCAAGAACCAGTCGTACGAGGCCTTCCTGCCGCTGATCGGTGCGGATACAGCCGGCAACCAGTATACGGCCGGCATTCTGCGGCTGCTTAATCTGGAACAGGTGCGCAAGGGGCGGTTCCATGAGGACCGTGATCTGATGCATTTTGCCGTGACGAACGTGATTAATGAGAATAGCGGCGGTGCATTCGAAGCGTTCAGCTTCGTGAATCCGAGGAATGAGCGGGAACTGATTGCGATCTTTACGATGAAAAAAGGCTATGAGGAGGATGCGGCCTTCCACTCCATGCACCAGCTCAAAAAAGCGGCCGCGACGCTGAAGGAGCTGTTCGGTATACACTGTGCCGGCGGGCTTGGAGCTACTTATGGCGACTACCTGGAGCTGGCCGGTTCCTGCGAGACTGCCAAAGCGCGGCTGGATGATATTGACCTGCTGCAATTGAAAGCGCCGGTGGTAGCCGGTGGCGGCGGCGCCGTGCAGGAATTCAGGGACCACCCTTCCCTCACCGGGCGGATGCCGCAGATCCGCAGCATTCTGGAGAGCGGGAATGCCGCCCATGCCAAAAGCATTCTGAACGAATTCACCCAGAGGTGGCAGTCCTCGGCCCGTTTCAGCCTGGGAGATGCGGACCGGACACTGCGAGAACTCCTGATTCTGCTGGGCGATATCGCCGGGGAACTGGATGAGGTGCCAACTTCGCTGCGTGCTATCAAAAATAAAGGGCTGGCTGCACTTAGCCTCAGCGGTGATTATACCTCGTTCAGCCAGTTCGAAGGACTGCTGAATGAGCTTCTGGATGCCTATGCCGGTGAAATCAGCAGGTCGCTTGCGGGCAACCGAAGCGGTGTGCTGGAAAATATAAAAGCATACATTGATAACCATTATTTTGAGAATATTAAAATATCGATGTTCACGGATAAGTATTTCCTGAGCAGAGAATACTTGATGAAGCTGTTCAAGGGCAAATACGGCTGCGGCATTCATGAATATGTGCAAAAGGTGAGAATGGACAAAGCCAGGGATCTGCTGGCCGACCCGGCGCTTAAGGTTCAGGATATTTCCGAAATGCTGGGCTATAAGGACAAGAATTATTTCAGCAAGGCGTTTCGCAATTACTACGATTGTTCACCTTCTGAATTCCGGGCCCGTGCCCTGGAGGCAGAGAAGTGAAACGGTTACATTAGCCCACTTTTTTACCCTTAGAAGTTCACTTATGTACATTCTTATCCTTTTTCTTTTTATTTAGAATAAACACCAAGAACACAAGATACATGAGGAAAAGGGGGCAACATCATGTTAAAAAGATTCATGGCAGTGTCTGCGAGCCTGTTGCTATTCGGAGGATTGCTGGCCGGCTGCGGAGGCAATAACAATAATGCTGCTAACAACACAGCTGGAACTAACGGCGGGAACAATGCAGCTACCGAAACAGACTCCTCCAAGCCTGTAACGATTAATATGTTCACTGCATCACCAGAGTACACGGACGCATTCAATGCATATATTGCCGAGTACAAAAAAGTGAAGCCGAACGTGACCATCAACCTGGAAATTATGCAGGCCGACTATAACACGGTACTGAAATCCAAAATTGCCGCAGGCAGCACGCCTGATGTCTTCCAGACAACTGCCGGCGGGGATATCGATACTTTTGCCGAATACAGCGCTGACCTGACCAATGAACCGCTGGCTGCAGCAATGACAGATGCCGTGCGGGCCAACATGACCTCCTCTGACGGCAAGGTGCTGGGGCTCCCGGTAAAAGGGAATCTGTTCGTATTGATGTATAACAAAAAACTGCTGGCCGATGCCGGCATTACAGAGGTTCCGAAAACAACCGCCGAGCTGGATGATGCCATCACCAAGCTGGAAGCCAAAGGCATCACACCATTCGCCAATGCTTATAAAGAGTGGTGGGTTTGGAAGCACATCTTCCAGCACTTTGTAGACGCAGCGGCTATGGATGCCGGCATTGATGCGAAGACGCTGGTAGCGAACTTCATCGCCGGTGAGACCACCTTCAAGGATCATCCGGTGCTGTACGATAACTTCTTCAACTTCATCGATACTACCGTTAAGCACGGAACAGACAAGCCGCTGGAACGTGACAGCAATGCTGAAGTGAGCGACTTTGCACTTGGCAAAGCAGCGTTCATGACCGGTAAAGGCGCATGGGATGAAGAAGCAATCAAGAAAATCACTCCAGACTTCGACCTTGGCATCGCCGGCTATCCGGTCAGCGACAAGGCTGAGCAATCCCAGATTATTACCGGGGCCGACCAGGCGCTGCGCATTAACAAGGATTCCGCAGTAGCTGCCGAAACCATCGAGTTCTTCAACTGGCTGTACACTTCCGACTACGGTAAAAGCTGGTTCTCTACTGTAGCCAAAGTAATTCCGCCAATCAAGGATGCTCCGATGCCTGACCTGCAGATGCCGAAGGAAATGGATGAAATCCTCAAAACCGAAAAATCCGGCGACCTGTCTGTCAACTACTCGCTGGATACGTTCCACCAGAAATTCGGCGAGCTGATGCAGGCCTACATCGGCGGCAGCAAAACTAAAGACCAGGCGATCGACGAAATTCAGAAAGCGTGGATTCAATTCGGTTCGGCTGAATAACAGAAAGTGATCATCCGGGACGGTCTCGCAGGTAAGGTTCTTACCGGCGGGGCCGTCTTTTGCCCATCATTTGTCAGGAGGTTTAACACTTATGACCAGCAGGCTGATTGAGATTGCCGAAAACGGGCTTTATCTTACGATTGAAATTACGGAGGAGCTGGATGTCCGGCTGCTGCATTTCGGGGCGGCGCCGCTTGAGCCCGGCGTCATTGCGGATAAGCATAAGCCGGGCTTCCGGCTGCTGGAGCTGCAGCTGTCCGGGGAGGACCGTGCAGAGTATCACGGCCGGACTCACCGGGCTTCTTATCCGGGACTGCGGATGGAATATGACGGACATAGCGACACTGCTAATGCGCTGGGGCGCAAGCTGGAGCTTACACTGAAAGATCCGGTCACTGCGCTGAAGACAGTGCAGCATTTTCAGTTTTACAGCGGAGTGCAGATCGTCCGTGCCTGGACGGTGCTGAAGAATGAAGGAGACAGTGAAATTGCTGTAGAATATATTTCTTCCTTTGCCCTTACAGGAGTGGACAAGGAGGGGAGCCGTGACAGGGAGGACAAGATTGAAGTCACACTGGCGCACAGCGGCTGGCAGAGCGAGCTGCAGTGGCGGACCTACAGCCTGCCGGAGCTGGGTATGTACCATCTGGCTGACCGGGGTTCGAAGCGGATTGCCGCCAGCAATACGGGCTCCTGGTCGGCAGCGGAGCTGCTGCCGATGGCGGTGCTGCACAACAAAGAAAGCGGAAGCAGCCTGTTCTGGCAGATTGAGCATAACGGCTCGTGGCACTGGGAGCTGACCGACCAGTCCGATCAGCTCACTCTGCTGGCCAGCGGACCAACGGAGCATGACAACCACTGGTGGCTGAAGCTTGCGCCGGGTGAGGAATTCATCTCCGTGCCGGTTGCCGCCGGCTCTGTGCAAGGGGGAATAGAAGCGGCGGCCGCGCAGCTGACGGCCTACCGCCGGATCATCCGCAGACCGAATGAGGACAATGAGCTGCTGCGGATAATATTTAACGATTATATGAATTGCCTGTGGGGCAGCCCGACGACAGAGAAGCTGCTGCCGCTGATTGATGCTGCAGCAGATGTGGGCTGTGAATATTTCTGTATTGATGCCGGCTGGTATGCGCCTGGAGAATGGTGGGATGGTGTAGGCCAGTGGGAGCCTTCGGCTGAACGTTTTCCTGAAGGGATCAAATTTGTGCTGGATTACATTCGCGGCAAAGGTATGATTCCAGGGCTGTGGCTGGAGCTGGAGGTCATGGGCATCAACAGTCCGAAGCTGGCCGAAACGGATGACAGCTGGTTCTTCATGCGGCACGGCAAGCGGGTCAAGGACCGCAGCCGTTATCAGCTGGACTACCGCAATCCCAAGGTTATCGAACATGCCGACGGTGTTATAGCCCGTCTCGTAGAGGAGTATGGTGTAGGCTATATCAAAATGGACTACAACATCAATGCGGGGATCGGCACCGAGACGGATGCAGACAGCTTTGGCGACGGGCTCCTGCAGCATAACAGGGCCTACCTGGCCTGGCTCGACAGCATCTTTGCGCGTTATCCGGAGCTGGTCATCGAGAACTGCTCCAGCGGCGGCATGCGGATGGATTATGCCATGCTGAGCCGTCACAGTATCCAGTCCACCAGTGACCAGGAGGACTACGTGAGCTATGCGGCGATTGCCGCCGGTTCCCCGCTGGCGCTGACCCCGGAGCAATCGGCGGTCTGGTCTTACCCGCTGCGCGAAGGCGATGATGAAGAGGTCATTTTTAATATGATCAACGCCCTCCTGCTGCGAGTGCACCAGAGCGGCCATCTGGCAGAGCTTGCGCCCGGCCGCCGGGAGCTGGTGCGTGAAGCGCTGGATTACTATAAATCGATCCGCGCACTGATCCCGCAGGCAATGCCATTCTGGCCGCTTGGCCTGCCGGACAGCCGGGGACAGTGGGTCAGCTATGGTCTGCAGCACGGTAATATCCGCTATCTGGCAGTGTGGCGGATTGCCGGGGAAGAACAGGGAATAACGCTGCCGCTGCCGGAGCTTGCCGGCCGGGAGATACGGATCAGCTGCGCTTATCCCAAGCAGCATGGCTCCGAATGGAGCTGGAATAAGGCGGAGGGCAGCCTGACCGTATCTGTTCCGGCTGGAAGAACGGCCAGACTGTTTGAGCTGCATAGTTAAGAGGGTATACAAGGTCTTAAGTACCGTACGAACAGAGACATCCTTCGCAATCTGGAAAGTTATTGACCAGTATTTGCGGAGGGTGTTTTTGCTATTATCGCAACAAAATATTATTATTCATGTGAAACTATCTAAAAATCATAATATTGCTAATTGAAATAATTTTTATATTTTGTCGAATCATCTCTAAACTTTGTCGAATAATATGTCGATAAATATCAAAAGATGTAGAAATAAATTTGACAGGGAAGAAATAGCACATTACAATGCAAATATAAGCGTAATCATTACTACTATTTAGAAGCCTTGATAGCTTTTAACACAAATGATTATATAAAGTGCTTATTTCAAGGGAGGATGCATAATAATGAAAGCAACTGGTATTGTGAGAAAAGTTGATGAACTGGGACGTATTGTAATTCCGATTGAGCTGCGCAGAACAATGGGAATCGACATAAAAGACCCGCTTGAAATTTTTGTTGACGGAGAAAAAATCATTCTCAGAAAATATGAGCCTACCTGCATCTTCTCCGGAAGCGCAGAGAACCTGATTAACTTCAGAGGCAAAATGGTCAGCAAGGATGTCCTTGATGAGCTGATTGCCAGCTTTGACCGGATTTAATCATTTATCTTAAGCCTGAAATTTCAGATGACCGCAGGACCGGAGTGCGCACTTTTAACAGTGTACGCCCCGGTCTTTTTACGTTGTATAAGTTTTCGGGGTTCCCGCAAAGGACCTGATCAGCATCCATGAGAGACCCCGCTTTGTGGGGGGATTTAATGCCCTTCACCCCTCGTAGACAATGAGTGCTGCTATCCTTTATCATTAACCCATGCAGAACACTCTGAAGGGAAGGTCACCTTATGACGAAACTGAAGAAACCGGAAGCGATTGTATTTGATATGGACGGAACGCTGTTCCAGACGGAAAGCCTGTTATTGCCTGCTTACCATAAAATGTTCGATATCCTTCGTGAGGAAGGGCTGTATGCCGGTCCCACGCCGCCGGAGGAGCGCATTCTGGGCAGTCTTGGTATGCTTCTTGCGCAGATCTGGAAGAATGTGATGCCGGAAGCGGATGAAGCGGTGCACCGCAGAGCCGATGAGCTGCTGCTGCAGCTGGAGATCGAAGGGCTGGAGGCCGGCGGCACACTGCTGTACCCGGGGGTTGTGGAGACGCTGCGCGCGCTGCAAGAACGGGGAGTCAGGCTGTTCGTCGCCAGCAACGGGCTGGCGGATTACATACACAGCATAGTAGTTGTGCATGAGCTGAAGGATTTGTTCGAGGGGCTGTACAGTGCAGGCGGCCAGGGAACGGCAACGAAGACAGAGCTGTTGGGCCTTCTGCTGAAGGACAACGGGGTAAGCAGCGCCTGGATGGTAGGCGACCGGTCCTCCGATGTGGAAGCAGGCAAAGGCAACGGGCAGACCGTGATCGGCTGCGGTTATGCCGGCTTCGGCCGCCAGGAGGAGCTGAAGGGCTCGGATGTCATTATTTCAGCGTTCGATGAGCTGATCGGACTGTACGACAGTGCGGAATAATTAACGGGTATGCTCCAGTACCACTAGATTAGCCCTCTTTCCGCAGCTTGCGGAGAGAGGGCTTTTTTGGCGGACATAGAGTTTGATTGAGCAGGCAAGCCAGCCTGGGAGGAGTTCGGATTTATTTTTTAAAAAAATAGGTTGATTACCTATCTACTTTATGATTTAATCATCAGTGTATCTCCGCAGAAACGGAATCCGTCCGGGTGTTCTTGGGTGCAAGACGGTAAGCCGTTTCTTCTTGCTGCTTGTGTAACTCTTTCTCCCGGAAATGAATATAAATACTTGGCATGAGGTGACACCTAAGGCTGGTGACGAATGCTGCTGTCAAAATTTGAAATAAAAATGATTTTTTTCTGAAAAGCTAGGGGGAGTCAATATGAATCACAATTCTGCAATAAAACGGTTATTCGGCAGACCCATCATTCTGTTCAGCGTTGTGCTGCTCATCAAAAGTGCCGTAGCCTGGTTTGTCGTCTTTAGCGGAGGACCGAGCTGGAGCATGGCATTCACAGAGATTCCTTTTTTCCTGATTGTGTTCAGCCTGATTGAATGGCTGGCCTCCAAGCGGAAAATTCTGTACTACATGATTGCGAATCTGCTGATTACGGTCATTTATTTTGCCGTGCTGATGTATTACAAATATTACGGGGTCATTGCTACCTATCACGCGCTGCAGCAGGCAGATAAAGTGACCAAGGTTGGGGAAAGCACATATTCGCTGATTACACCGTATTACCTGTTTATTTTTGTCGATATCATCTTCTTCCTGTTCTTCATGTTCCGTCCCAAATACATTGCCAAGTGGAAGGAACGGGGGGCAATCCGGATGAGCCGGCCAGCTCTGCTGGTGCTGTCTGCCGTTTCTTTTGGCCTGTGTGTCTTTAACATCTGGCCTAACCACGCAAGCATGAACGAGATTAAAAAAGCGGAGAGCATGGGGATTCTGAACTACGAGCTGTACACGTTATTTGCTGACACGACAGAGGATGAGGCGCTGATTGCCCCTCAGGACATCACGCAGCAGGCGGTGAATGAGGTTAAGGGAATCACGGAGCCGGCAGTGCCGCTCTATTTCGGTGCCGACAAAGGCCGGAATCTGATTGTGGTGCAGATGGAGTCGTTCCAGAACTTCCTGATCGGGCTGAGCATTGACGGGCAGGAAATTACACCGAACCTCAACCGGCTGGCACGCGAAAATACGTACTTCAACAACTTTTACACCAATGCAGGGCAGGGGACCACCTCGGATGCCGAGTTTGCGGTAAATACCTCTTTTTATGTGCCAAAGAATGCACCGGCGACCTCCTCCGACTATATGAGAAAAGCGGTACCGAGCCTGCCGAAGCTGCTTGGCGGCAACGGCTATGCTACAGCTACGTTCCATACAAACAGCGTGGAATTCTGGAACCGCACCGCCCTGTACAAAGCGATCGGCTTTGACAAGTATTATGACCAGGCTTTTTACGGGGATGACGATCACATTGCTTTTGGTTCCTCGGATGAGGTGCTATTTGCGAAGACTGTACCTGAACTGGTCAAAATGGATGCCGCAGACCAGCCGTTCTATGCGATGGTAATCTCCATGAGTGCGCATCATCCTTACCGGATTCCTGAGGAGAAATACAAAATGTCACTGCCTGAGCGCTACAAGGGAACGCTGCTTGGTGATTATATCCAGGCTCAGAACTATGCCGATTATGCGATGGGGCAGTTTCTGGAGGAGCTGAAGGCAAGCGGCCTGTGGGATGACAGCCTTGTTGTCTTCTACGGGGACCACCAGGGGGTACCGATGTATACGCTGGGCAGCGGGGAGAAGGAGCTGATTAACGGGCTGGTCGGCCATGACTACGGCTACACGGATATGTTTAACATTCCGTTCATTGTCCATTCACCAAGCGGCGGCCTGCCTGCTGTTATGAGCGGAACGGGCGGCCAGGTCGATATTCTGCCGACAGTTGCTAATCTGCTGGGAGTTTCCGTAGCGGGGCAGCTGCATTTTGGCGAAGACCTGTTCAATCAGGCCAGTAATCTGCTGCCGGTGCGGCATTTCCTGCCGACGGGTTCCTTCATTAATAACCAGAGCATTTACGTCACTGGTGACGGCTATGCTGACGGTACCAATTATAGCCTGCTGGATAACTCCAGCCTGCCCGGCGGCTCGACGGAAGCGCAGTTCAGCGCAGTCCAGCGTCTGCTGAGCCTGTCGAACAGCTACCTGCTGCAGCTGCCAAACCGGGCGGATCAGACGGAGTAATAGACTTGGCTGGAGTAACGGGAGTAATTAATTGGGAGTAGAATGAGCACCAAGTGTGGGTGAAATCCTGCACTTGGTGTTTTTTAATTTATGTAGGGGGACGCCTTGGTATTGGAGGAAGGTGGGATGGTGATGTGAGTGGGGGACTGAAGGTAATTAGGTATTAGAAGCGGCGGGGCGGGCAGAAACGTGCGGAGCGGCGGAATCAACGGTAAAAGTCCCGTTGATTCTCCCAAGTGGTGTGACACAGAGGCGTGGCAGGACGGCGGTGAGCGATATTACATCAAATTAAGAGTAATCTGCCTGTCCGTTCAAATGCTCGAAATAGGCGTGGACTTCGTCCAGCAGCTCTATGAGCTGAGCGCTTTTGTCCTCACCCAGATGGTCTATCATACCCTTGAACGTATCGCGGATCTTGGCAATGGCCTGGTCGGCGAGCTGCTCGCCCTGTTCCGTCAATTGGATCGCGCTGATCCTGCGGTCCTGGGAGTCGCTGGTACGCACGACCAGTCCCTGGCTGAGCAGGCTGTTCACCATTTGTGTAATCGTAGGAGAGGTCACGCGCAGCAGTTTGCTGACTTCCGAGACGGTAAGCGTATCCTTGCCGGTTCTTTTTTTGCCCATGCGGATCGTAATCAGTACCCGGATTTCACTCGGCTTTAGCCCGAACATTGTCGTCTTTTGCCAGTTCAGCCGAGAAAATTGCTGAAAAGCCCCCATAAGTCCGTCCACTTTGTTATATCTGTCTTCGTTCATTAGTACACCCCGTAAGCATATTTACCTATAATTATAGCCCAAATTCAGTTCTTATCAAATTTTTCTCTGCCCGCTGATGTAATTTAACCTTACAAAAGGCTGGATAAATGTAACGGTAATCTGTATATTAAGTTAAGAAACTTTACTAATTATAAAATTCAGGGGAATGCAAGAGAGTATGAGGCAAATCATGAGAGTAGAGGGCGAACGATGAATATGTCATCTGCAGGAACGCCGAAAGCGATGCGCAATATGAATGAAATGCTGATCCTGGACCGTATTATTGCTGGCGGGCCGCAATCCAGAGCGGATCTAAGCCGTGAAACGGGACTGAGCAAGCCGACCATATCCTCGGCAGTGACCCAGTTAATCGGGCGGGGACTGGTCAAAGAAACAGGACGGGCGGAGAACGCACAGGGCCGCAAGGCCACTCTGCTTGAATTTAACCGGAAATGCTATTATGTCATCGGCGCAGACCTGGGGGCGACCCGGATCAGGATGGCCCTGGCGGATATGGGCGGAGAGATTTGCCATTACAAGCAGCTGGCTATGCCGGCAGATCATCTGGCAGAGCCGGAGTTTCAGGACTTTCTGGTGCAGGGCCTTGAAGGGCTTCTTGCCGAAGCCGGGTTAAACTGGGACAGCATCCAGGCGGCGGCTTTCGGTATTCCAGGTGTTGTCAATCCCGCTGACGGCGAGGTGTCTGAGCTGGTATTGCCGCTGCGGGGCCGCGAAGCTGCGCTGAAGCTGGCGAATCTGGCACAGCTGTTACCGGTGCCCGTCGTCACCGAGAATGACGTCAATCTGGCAGCTTTGGCCGAGTATACCCTGTCCGGAGCGGAAAAAAGCCGTTCCCTGCTGTACTTCTCCATCGGTGAAGGAACCGGGGGCGGGCTGATTATCGGCGGGGAGATTTACCGCGGGCTGGGCGGCGGTGCCGGTGAATTAGCCAATGTGGTTCTTAGCGCGGGCAGGCTGGAGGATATTCTGTCTGCAGGCGGACTGAAGCAGCTCGCCTCCAGCATAACCGCTGAACAGCAAACTGCGGCAGCAACTCCACTGCTAGCAGGCCTTGAAGGATCTGCAGAACAGATATTTAATGAAGCCCGCAGCGGCAATGTTCTCGCAGAATCCATTCTGGATGCATACTGCCGCCTGCTGGCAGAAGCACTTGGCAGTATTTGTGCAGTAATCGCTCCGGACCGGGTAGTGCTGGGAGGCGGGATCGGCGGAAACGGCGACCTGCTGCTGCACAGGCTGGAAGCAGAGCTGGCGCAGCTGCAGCGCAAGCCGCAGCTGTCTGTATCCGGCCGCGGGGATAAGGATGTGGTACTCGGTGCCATTCAGATTGCCCTACAGGCTGCTTTTCGCCTTATTCGCGGACAGTAGGCGGGAATAAGGAATCATAACAATGCGGAGGAATTCATAATGAAGCTATTCAGCGCAGGAATCGATGTCGGCGGAACCAAAACACAGCTCTGCCTGACAGATGAGCAGGGCAATATCCTGGAGGAGCATAAGCTGGAGACACAGCTGAGCCGTGATCCCGGAAAGTTCTTTAACTGGTTATTTGATGAACTGGAGCAGAGCTGCATCCGAAACGGCGGTACACTATCATCGCTCAAGGGAGTAGGCATCGGTTTTCCGGGAGTGATGAATGAACGTACAGGGACACTTACCAGTGCTCCGGCGCTGAATTGGCCTGCTGTCGATATTCGTCCGCTTATTACTGCCCGTTATCCGGGAACTGTCGTGCTCGACAACGATGTCAATATGGCAGCACTGGGCGAGCATGCGGCCGGAGCGGCGGCCGGCTCGGGGCATTTCATCATGATTACGGTTGGAACCGGAGTCGGAAGCGCCCTGTTCCTGGATGGACGGCTGTACCGGGGAGCCGGCTTCGCCGCCGGCGAGATCGGCTATCTCATTGTTAAGCCGGGCGAGTACTCTGCGGCAGCTGATCCGGAGTACAGCGAGTTCGGCCCGTTTGAAATGGAGGCTTCCGGCACAGGGATTGGAGCAAAGGCAGCGGATTACTTGCACAGCGGCGGCCGCCCGTCTTTAATCCGTGAGCTGGCGCAGGGCGGACCGGTCCGGGCCGAGCATGTATTTGCTGCCGCCAGGCGTGAGGATAAAGCGGCATTGCAGCTTTTGGATCAGGCATACGGGCACATGGCGGCTGTTATCAAGAATATAGTGCTCACGCTCGATCTGGAGCTCGTCATTCTCGGCGGCGGAGTGGTGGAGAAGAATCCGGGATATATAGACGAAATTGTCAAGCGTGTCAGCTGTTATCCCCCGCATCAGCCGCCGGCAATCCGGCAGGCGGTGCTCGGCAACCGGGCAGGGGCAATCGGAGCTGCGGCGGCTGTAAGAAGCAGAATCACTTCAGGCAATTAAATAGAAACGAGGTTTAGATCATGAAACGTGAACTGGGCATAACAAGATTTTCGGTCAAGAGCAAGGAGTCCGAGGTGCTGCTGAAAATGCGCGGACTCTACCTGTTCACGGGTCTGGCGGGGGGAAGCTTCAATCCGTACGTCACTTCACTGCTGGTTCATCAAGGCATGAGCAGCCAGGCAATCGGGGTTATGATGGCCTTCGGCACCCTGCTGGCGATTCTGTTCCAGCCCTTGTGGGGGATTCTGGTGGACCGCTATCAGCGGACAAGGCTGGTGCTCATGCTCACCTTGATTATTCCCGGAACCATCGTTTATTTTTATAATTTGAGATGGCTGATGGTTATTGTACTGGTATACAGCCTGTACACTATATTTCAGAGTACACAGACTCCGATTGCCGACTCCTATGCGGTAAGGGCGGCTCAGGCGGCAGGCACCTCCTTCGGCACGATCCGGCTGTTTGGCAGTGTCGGGACGGCGCTGGGCGGATATTTTGGCGGAATGTATCTCAACTGGCTGGGAGTAACCGAGCTCTGGATACCGTTCCTGATCTTTAACCTGCTCGCGCTTACGCTGGTAATCACTATTCCTACTAGTGTGGAGCGGAGAAGCACCAGTGTGACCTTCTCACAGGGAATCAGAAAGCTGCTGGGCAACAAGGTGTTTATGCTGTTTTTGGCCGGCTGCTTTCTGGTCAACCAGACACTGACTGCGTTCAATTCCTTTTTTGTGCTGACCTTTCAGATGGCCGGAGGCAGCTTCTCGTGGTCGGGCATTGCGCTGCTGATTGCTTCTATTACCAGTGTCCCGGCGATGCTGGCAGCATCCAGGGTGCTGAATAAATACGGCTATGAAAAAACACTGATGCTCGCTTCCGTTGCCTACATGCTCCGCTGGGCCATCCAATGGCTCATTCCGGTTCCCGGTGTTATGATAGGAGTCCAGGCGCTGCACGGACTTTCCTTCGGCTTTTTCTATATTGCTGCTGTGGAGTATGTAGCTTCTATAACAGGCAAGGAGCTGCAGGCCACAGGACAAAGCTTGTTCAACATGGTGTTTGTAGGCCTCGGCGGAATCGCCGGGAATTTGCTGAATGGCTATCTGCTGGAGACGGGCGGACCCGGTCTGATGTATTTTGCCTGCACGGTCAGCGCTGCGGCCGGCGCTTTATTGCTGTACAGGGTTAAGGCTGTCTCGCATTCAAGTCATTAACTTTCTAAAAAGGGAGGGGAGGAGCTATGAAACGCAGTTGGTACAGTCGGATGCTATTTTCATACTTCCCTGTCTTTCTTCTTGTCGTATCTGTGCTTATTTTTCTGGCCTTTATGATCATTACAGAGCTCTCCCGCAGCGAGACGCAAAAAGCCAATTACATCTCCACCAGCTACATTGCAGATACCGTGGAACGGACCTTAAGTGATGTGCAGCTCAGTGTGCTGGATGAGGTAGAGAACAACTACTCCTACAACGATTTTTTTGACCCGGCCAAAGCGGCTTACCCTGGTGACAGCTCCTACGAAATTGTACAGAGCATGAACCGTCTGGTTGAACGCATCAGCCTCATCGACTCGATCTATATTTACCGCAGCAAGGACAGGCAGGTTCTCAGCCAAAGCGGTTACGTGGACCTGGATTTGACGCATGAGGCGGCATATATTGATCAGATTTCACAGCAGCAGGTGCAGACCGGTTGGAGTCCGGTGCGGATGTACCAGCCAAGAAATGCCAAGGCTGAATATCCGGTGGTCAGTCTGGCCAGAAGGCTTCCGATTCCCCTGGGCTCAGACGGTTACATCGTTGTCAATATCAGCGTATACCGCCTGGAGCGCCTGGTGGACGGTTTGACGAGCGGCGAGCTTTCTTTTGTCCGGATAAAAGATTCCGCAGGCACCCTGTTGTATGATTCATTGCAGACCTCAGGTGATGACAATATCCGCAAGCTATCCACGATCCGGGCGGACAGCCTGGGCTGGACCTTTGAGAGCGGACTGCGGGCAGGCCGGCTGTTCGACTGGATTTCGGTCATATCCTATATCTGGCTTGTGATCGGACTCGTGACGATTGCACTGGGAGTGCTGTATATCATTTATATCACCCGCCGCAACTACCGGCCGATCCAGCAGCTGATGGTACGGATTCAAGCGCTGCAGCCCCATGGCAAAAATGAGCCGGCAGCTGCTAATCCGGATGAGCTGGCCCTGATGCATACCGCCCTGGACAGTCTGGTGCAGCTGACAACCGACTATGAGCGGGAACGTTATGAAAATCTGCTGATCCGGCGCAGACAGCTGTTTCTGGACATCATCAGCGGTGAACGCCTGAAGGATGTATCTGAAAGACTAACAGCGCTTGATCCTTTTGAAGGAAAAAGAGAGTTTGACGCCTTTGTGGTATTTGCTGCGGAGCTGAATGTGGGAGATGAGCTAAAGGTGCTTTCCCGGCAGGAGCAGAATCTGCTTAAATTCGCCCTGACGAGTGTAATCAGCGACCTGATGGCCGAGAATCAGCTTCAGGCATGGTCGGAATGGGTAAGCGGACAACGGCTTGCTGTCCTGATCGGCCTCCGGCACCGTCCTTCAGATGATAATTCTCAGCTGCTTGAGCTGGCCAGGGGCTGTCACAGCTGGATTCTGGAGAATCTGCGCCTTTCCCTTACCTTTGGTGTCGGTCATACAGTTGACCGCCTGCAGGATATTCACCTGTCCTACACAGCTGCTGCCGGGGTGCTCAGCCACAGGCTGGCGCTCGGAACAGAGATTGCTGCGGTTCATATGGACCGGCAGGAGGAGCCCGGGCTGCAGAGCTATAAGTATTTCGGGAATTTCACGCAGCTTGTCCGGGAATTCCGGCTATCCGGGGAGAATTGGCGGAGCAGGCTGGAGGAAATTTTTGCTTCCTTCCGTAAAGACCGCTTGAAGGATGAAGAGATCTACATGCTGCTGGAGGTCATGCTGCAGGCACTGGAGCAGGAGCTTAGGGGCATCTCGGAATCACTGGACCGGCAGCTCGCGTTAACCGGCACTGGCGGTTTGCAGGAGCAGATCCGCAGGAGTACCGATCTCGAGGAGATCAAGGAGCTGTTGACGGGCTGGCTGAATGAAACCTACCATGTTTATGTTTCGGTGAATGAGCTCAAGAGCCACCGTGTCATGATCAAGGAGGTTAAGCATTACATTGAGGACAATTACGCCAATCCGGATCTCTCCTTAAACCATCTGAGCGAACGGTTCCAGATCTCCGGCAAATATGCCAGCTATCTGTTTAAGGAAGAATTCAATATGAAATTTGTTGACTTCCTGGCAGAGCTGCGGGTAAAGAAGGCGAAGGAGCTGCTGGATGACACGCAGGACAGTATTCAGGATATTGCCCTGCAGGTTGGTTATGCTAACGCTATTACCTTCGGAAGGGTCTTCAAGCGGTTTACCGGAATGACTCCCGGCGATCACCGGAAGCTGAATCATCCGTAAGATATAGAAGAACAAATGCAAGCGTAAATCCGGAAGCCATGCGGCCGGCATTTACGCTTTTTTATCGGAAATCAGCTGGCATACATAGAACACTTAATGTTATATATGTGGTATATTTATCAGAATTTCAACGAATTAACACCTGGAATTCACTAGAAAACTGTATATATGTCATGAAAAATGACGTAAATTCTTATAATTTTCATGAAAAAGCGCAAAGAAACATGTATATTGTACATTTTTAAAAACGATGTAATAATTCATCCCATGATCAAGTCGAAAGCATAGCAGAGACAGAGACGACTGGATTAATACCAGAATTCGAAAGGGTAAGGTGAGGGAATATGGCAATCGGTCACAGCAAAGGGAAAATGGCTTTGGGTCTTTCGGCAGTTCTTGCTTCTTCAGTATTATTATCTGCGTGTTCACAGGATAACAGTACCAGTGCAAATGCAAGTGACGGCGGATCACAACAGGCTGGAAGCTTAAAAATCGAAGTGTTTGACCGCGGCAACGCACCGGCAGGACTTACGGCATCGGATAACTTTTTGACCGACTATGTAAAAGAAAGCTTCGGCCAGCCGAACAATATCGACGTCGAATTTGTTCCTATTCCCCGCTCGGAGGAAGTAACCAAGCTTAATGTATTGATGGCGAGCGGCACAGATGTCCCTGATATTGTGTTCACCTACGATTCCGGTACCTTCAATAAATATGCCGAGCAAGGCGGCCTGACGGATCTGGCTCCGCTGCTGGATGAATACGGACCGAACCTGAAAGCCTTCCTTGGCGAAGATACGCTGAAATACGGCCAATTTGAAGGCGTGCAATACAGTATCCCGGCTAAACGCTCAACCGTAGGGAAATACGCCTCCTTTGTACGCCAGGATTGGCTGGATAAACTGGGGCTGCCGGTTCCAACGACAACTGAGGAACTGTATGACACCTTGGTAGCCTTCAAAGAACAGGACCCGGGTGAAACCGGAGGCAAGGTTATTCCGCTCGGAATGACGATTGCCCCGGGGCAATATGAGTCGCTGATCTGGTCCTTTATCCAGCCAGTCACCGAGCAGGAGCGCTTTGAGCTGACCCAGACACTGAGTTCCAGAGATTATCCGATTCTGCTGCCCGGCTTCAAGGACGCAGTACAATATATGAACAAGCTGTATAACGAAGGGCTGATCAGCAAGGATTTTGCCCTGGATGAAAATAAAGAAACACTGACGCAGAATATCGGCTCCGGGCTCGTAGGTGCGTTCAGTGAGGACAATGATAATATTTTTTATCCTGACGGTGCTTATGATTTGCTCCTGCAGAACCATCCGGATGCGGTCCTGACCGCGATTGATCCTTATACGAACAGTGAAGGCAAGCACGCCAAGCCGGTGGCTGCCCCGAACGGAATGTATATCATGATTCCCAAGTCCAGCAAGCATGCGGTTGAAGCGATCAAATACTTAGACTGGATGGCCTCCGGGGATCATCTGATGTACATTCAGAACGGGATTGAAGGTGAGCACTACACCCTGGAGGACGGAGTTCCGGTTGCCATTCCGAATTTATCTGCCGAGTCCACGAACAAGCTGATGGGCGGCGGGGATATCGGGATTATTGCTAACGGCCGGATTTTCGAGAGCCAGGAGAAGAACAATGAGGCTTTTGTGAAGAGCTTCAAGCCTGAGTACCAGGATATCATTGCCAAATCGCTTGATATTTCAAACACCGATGTCATCGAGCCTGTGTATACCAGCCGTCCAATTGAGGCCGAAAGTAAATACGGCACCACACTCAGCGAAAAGGCGAAGCAGCTGATTGTAAAATCGGCGATGGTATCCCCTGCGGATTTCGATGCAACCTATGAAAGTATGCTGAAGGACTATATGGCAAGCGGCGGACAGGCGATCCTGGATGAACGCAAAGCAGCTTACAGCGGGCAGCAATAACAGATCTTGATGGAGTGGTGCGGCTGCAGGCCGTGCTGCTCCCTTACCATAAGAGGCACAGTAAAGGAGGAGCCGCCCATGGGGTACGCCCGATATTTCCGCAGAAACTGGCAGATGTATGCATTGCTGGTGCTGCCCATTACCTTTTTCATTATTTTTAAATACGGCCCTATGTACGGTGTGCAGATTGCTTTTAAGGATTTCAACTTTTTCAGGGGAATCGGCGGCAGTGAATGGATCGGCCTGGACGGATTCCGCGAAGTTTTTGCCAATCATGATTTCTACTTAACCCTGCGAAATACGCTGATGCTGAATTTTCTCGATCTTATCGTATCTTTTCCGGCACCGTTAATTCTGGCGATTATGCTGTTTGAGCTGAAAGTGGCCTGGTTTAAAAAGCTGTCGCAGACCATTCTGTATATTCCGCATTTTATTTCCTGGGTAATCATCGGGGGAATCGTCTACCAGCTGTTCGGCACACAGTCCGGTATGATCAACAATCTGCTGATGAGCCTGGGCTTCGATGCTGTTCCGTTTCTGTCTGATAAAAAGTACTGGCTGATCACTTACCTGCTGACCGGGGTCTGGCAAAGTGCCGGCTGGGGGACGATTCTCTATCTGGCAGCGCTTACCGGCATCAATAAAGAATTGTTCGAGGCGGCTGAAGTGGACGGGGCCGGCAGGCTGAAGCGCATTCTGCATATAACGATTCCGGGAATCAAGCCGACGATTGTTACGCTGCTGATCATCAATCTGGGAAATATGATTTCGATCGGCTTCGAGCGCCCGTTTGTTATCGGCAACCTGGCTGTAAGGGAATATTCGGATGTGCTGAGCACCTTCGTATACCGGATTGGACTGGAATCGGGGCAGTATACGCTGGCTACAGTAGTCGGGCTCTTCCAGGCGGTGGTCGGACTGATCTTCCTGCTGGCGGCCAATTATATCTCCAAAAAGCTCACTGACGAGAGCATTCTATAAACAACCTTTTGACAGGGAGTGTACATTATGAGTGAAAGAGCAGTTAACATAATGAGCAAAAGAGCGACTAACATAACAAACAAAAGAGCGGCTAACAATGCATTTGATGTGGTCATAGTCGTCTGTCTAATCCTGGCGGTGCTGGCCTGTCTGATTCCGTTTATTCATATTGTGGCTGTATCCTTCAGCGGGACCGTACCGATCTCTTCAGGAAAAGTAACCTTATTCCCGCTGGACTTCAATGTTGAGGCATATAAAAAAGTGTTCAGTGATGCTGCCATGATCCGTTCACTGGGCTTCACAATCTTCCTGACCGTGCTCTTTACGGTGCTCTGCATGATGATGACGGTTGCCGCCGGCTATGCGCTGTCCAAGAAGGACCTGAAGGGCCGTAAAATCTTTATGTTCATCATAGTAGTAACGATGTTTTTCAGCGGCGGTATTATTCCTGAATATATTCTTACACGTGAATTGCACCTGCTTAATACAATCTGGGCGCTTATTCTGCCCGGTCTGATCAGCCCGTTCTACATGATCATCCTGATCTCTTTCCTCGCCGGGATTCCGGATGCGCTGAAGGAGTCCGCAGAGATTGACGGCAGCAGCCAGTTCGGCACGCTGCTCCGGATTATCCTGCCGCTGTCCATGCCGGTGCTTGCTACATTAAGCCTGTTCTATGCAGTCGGCCGGTGGAACGGATTTCAGGATACGCTGATGTATATCACCAAGCCGGAGCTGTACCCGCTGCAGCTTAAGCTGTATCAGATGATCCAGAACAGCCAGGTGTCGGATCTGATGCGGATGGAGGGCAACGCCATCAGTACAGTAGTGCCGGAAAGCCTCAAGGCTGCAACGGTAATGTTCGCGACCGTGCCGATTCTGCTGGTGTACCCTTGGCTGCAGAGATATTTTGTCTCCGGTGTAATGACCGGGGCTGTTAAGGGATAAGACAGTGCGGGAGTTGAAAGAACTTCGGCTAACCATTATAAAGAGAGGGTGATCAAGAGTGGAATTCACAGCAAAAGAGCAATACTCCTTCTCGACCTGCTGGAATATCAGAAGGCATGAATCGGGTGACCGGATGATTGAGGAAATCCGTTCGCTGGGCTTCTCCAGAGTTGAACTGAACTACAATGTAACCCGTGAAATGCTGCAGACCATCGAGCCGCTGATTGAACGCAGGGAGATCGGTATCTCCAGTGTGCATAATACATTCCCGCATATAGCCGATCCCGACTACGGCACAGATTCAGTGCTGCTCGGCTTTGAGGACAAGGAGCGGAGGAACAGGGCGGTGGAGCTGCTGCTGCAGTCGGCGGAATACGCCCACCGCTATGGGGCAGAGGCCGTTGTGGTGCATCCCGGGGAGGTTCCTTTTGACCGGGATATTGACGATCAGCTTAAAGAGATCTACAACACACAAGGCCGGGAATCCGCCGCGTATCAGCGGCTTTGGGCTGAAATGATTGAGCGCCGGGAAGCCTTGAGCGACGGCTATATTCAGCGTATTATGAGCAGCCTCGACGACGTGTGCGAGCAATCGGCGAGACGAGGGTACAAAGTGAAATTCGGCATTGAGACCCGTTCACGCTGCAATCAGATGCCGACGCTGGAGGAAGCCAGAACGATTATCTCAGGTCTGAAGGGAGCACCGGTCGGCCTGTGGTATGACATCGGCCACGGCATGATGATGGGACGGATGGGGCTTTATGACAATGTGAACGAAGCGAATGCAATGATAGAAGATATTGTAGGCGTTCATATACATGAAACAATTGGATTGTCGGATCACTGGTGTCCTTATGTGCACAGCGGGGACGATGAAGGCTTTGACTCATTCCTGGATATTATTGCGCAGGCTCCGGTCAAGGTGTATGAGCTGAAAGCAGCCTGTACTCCGGCGGATATTGAGCAGAGTCATCAGATGCTTGTTTCAAAGATAGCCCGGCGCACCGGGGGGCGGCTTGCGCCGACAGTTGGAGGGGAGTAGCAGATGTTCGACAGGATAACAGCAATAAATGACAAGTGGACACAGGAATCACTGGCAATACAGATATCTGACCGGGATAACCGTTACTTTGGAGGGGTGCGTGATCCGCTAAGCGGGGTAGCCTGGCCGAATCATACCGGCACCGCCCAATACATTGCGGCCTGGGCTGCTGCGCTGTGCAATCCGCAATCGCAGTATTACCGCGATCCGGCCCTGCTTCGGCAGCTGCACGAAGCGGCGGATTTCATGCTGCGGTTCCAGCATGAGGATGGAACGATATCACCGGGCTGGACCAACTATCATTCACCGCCGGATACGGCCTTTGTGGTAGTGGGGCTGGCTAATATCTATACCCTGCTGGAGCAGCAGGCGTGGGAGCCTGCCGGCATGGTTCAGGAGATGATTGGCATGTTTCTGCAGCGGACATTTCCGGCGATGCTGACCGGCGGCGTACATACGCCCAACCACCGCTGGGTACTGACCGCTGCACTCGGCTCCCTGTACCGGATTTTCGGAGAAAATAAGCTGAAGCGCAGAGCGGAGGAATGGCTGCAGGAGGGGATGGATATCACCCCGGACGGAGAGTGGACGGAGCGGAGCAACGGGATCTATAACACGGTCAGTGACATCATGCTCTATTATGCCGCCTGGGATTTGAACCGGCCTGAGCTGCTTGAGCCGGTCCGCCGCAATTTGCGGATGATGAAATATCTCGTCCATCCCGACGGGGAGGTAGTGACCGATTATTCGGGACGCCAGGATTTCGGCAGTGTCTTCTCGCTGGCGGACTACTATCTGTGCTATAAGCTGATGGCTGAGCTTGACGGGGATGCCGAGTTTGCTGCACTGGCCGAGCTGGCCGGCCGCTCTGTTACTCACCCCGGTTCGCTGCCGAATCAGATCATGCTTGGCTTCCTATTGTACCCGCAGCTGCAATCGGCTGCGGTGCAACCGGGAGAGCTGCCTGGCCAGTACCGCAAGGTAATCAACGGCGCATTTAACCGCCGGGAGCTGCTGGACAAGATCGGACATGACGGCTATGGCGGCCCTGTCCGCCACAGTAAGCAGCATACCGAATTCGGGGCCCCGGTTGCCAGGGTCCGCAGCGGCTCTACGAGCGTGAGCGTGATGACCGAGGCTTCCTCCCTGTTCTCCCTGCGGCACGGCAAGGCGCGGCTGCTCGGGGTTCAGCTGGCTTCCAGCTTTGAGCCGGGGCTGATCACTATGGATTCCCTGCTGGAGACCGAGGCAGGCTTCCTGCTGGAGTCCACCGGGGAGAAGGGCTATTACGGCACGATTCCTGCAGACAAGCTGCCGCCGCTTTCAGGCCTGCCCGCCAGTCCATGGTATCTGCTGCCGCACGGCGAAAGGCCGCTTACCCATTCACAGGCCAGTAAAGTCTCCGTCCTGGTGAGCGAGCACAGCGGAGGCTGGGATCTGCAGTTCACATCGCCGTCACCGGCGGATGTGCTGACCCAGATCGTGCTGCTCTTCGGCAGTGAAGGCACCTTGGAGGGAGAGGCGCTGACGCCGGTTCCGGGAATGAACGAGGCCTCCTTCTGGAAATCCGGCAAGCTGCGCTATAGCTCCGGCGGAGACTGGATGGAGCTTGAGCACGGCAGCCACGAGCACCATTTGGCCGAAATCCGGGGCATGAGCTACCCGGACGGCTGCCAGAAGGTTATTGTAACGCTTATTACGCCGCTGGATTATACGCTGCGCATCAGCCTCTCCTAACGGAGCGGCTGTTTGTTTTATTGTGGGAAGATTGTGGGGAGGGCCTACGCCGACAGCCAACTTAACGCAGGTCTGTGCCCCGGCGACAGCCAATCACAACCAGTAACCTGCAATCTGCCGATAACCAACCTAAACGCCGCTCCACCCACACAAACTACCAATCACAACCGTAGACCCGGGCCTCACTGATAGCCAACCAACTTAACGCGTCCCCGCCCTCGGCTAACGGCTCAGCGAGCTGAGCCCCGTCCGCTGCCAAACACAACCGCTGCCCGTGACCACCCGGCATCCAGCCCCAAACCGTCCCTGCCAATGCCAACTTTTAAGCCTCCCCAACTAACTTCTAACGGACCTGAGCGACCTTATTTCGTCTGCAGGGGACAATCTGCATGGCTAACGGATCGTAGCGCCGTTAATAGTCTATAAATAGCATGGTGGAGGAAAAATGTATGCAAATAAAGCCTCTGGGGTCCGTTAGCGCCTCGGAAACCGGATTTTGACCAAAATAAGGTCATTTGTGTCCATTACAGAGAATTGGCATTTTTTCCTGTCAAAAGGAAAGCAGCGTTGGGCAGGAATGTTGCAGATTATCGCGAACATTTTAAAAGAAACAGCTGTCAAGAGGTTGATCTATAATCTTTTAAATGGGATCAAGGAGCGTGTAAAATGCCTAAAATGATGATAGCAGTTGCAATGTTTGTATGGGTACTGTCCGGATGTAGCCTGAACACAGGATCAAATACCACCGGAAATCCAACAGCTAACGATGTCTTAAACGCGGATCCCGCTGCAAACATTTTTATGTACCAGGATATTATTTATAGTGCAGGGATCGATTGGGTTAATGAATTGCCGCTTTCCAAAGATAAAGAAATAACGGAGGTTATTGAGCAGCAGAAGGATGGTAGAAAATTCAAGAACGGGACCGCAAATAAGCTGGAACCAGGTACTAAAATATTCAGTGCAAAAGAGCGGAATGACATTATAATTGCCGAAACTGCTGATGGGGAAGTCAGGTTCTACAGCTTAATAGAAGGGTGATACGTGGGAGCTGATTGTTGCTTTGACAGATATAGAAGCTTAGCTTAAGGGTGAGCATCTTGAGCAGCGGTGCCGGTGAGGAAGAGGACGAATTTATATTTTTTACTATACAGCCCCAGTATAATAATCCGGTAGTTCCAATAAGCGTGTTATCCGTTATAGTGGTTTGTTACGTGCTTTTCATAATGTTTTCAATTAAACATAAAATGTCTGGGCTAATGTTAGTTTGCTTTATCGTTACGATCGTATGCTTCATCTATGCACTTTATATAATAGGCTGGGTATTGGAGCTTGCTGATTATATTCTTTAAAAATCTACTCTTCAGAGCGCACTCTCAGCAAACTAAGTGGAAAATCGCCATCTATTTCTTCGTAAAACAACGTTATTTCAATATTTGTTGGAAAAAGGACACTTAATTCCAGCGGATTCGCACCAAAGTAGAGTTTTCATTTGAGATAGGTGTAATTTTTCCAACTAGTGGCAGAAATCCGCGGAAAAGTGTGGAATTAAGTGCCGAAAATCCAACTGAATTAGAAATAAGCAGCTGATTCAGAGAACGGGGCAGTCGAGTAGCCGGGCAGCCAGCAGCCGAGCAGCTGATCAGCCGAATAGCGCATCAGCGTATCAGCACTCAGCACATCAGCACCCTGCAACACAGCACATCAGCCACTCACCGCGCACGCATGAGAATGAAAAAGAAACTACCCTATACAGTACACTGGTAATGGTTATTCCTCCGCCGCCTTAGCCGGGGCAGGCGTGCTCTTGTTCTTGTGCACCCACAGCGCATACTCCAGCGGGCGTACCAGCGCTGTCCGGTAGGTGTTGCTGTCGCCGGTGCGGGCGAACACCTCACGGGCCGGCTTGGGGTTGACCTCCAGCACGAAGATCCGGCCCTGGCGGTCGATCGCAAGATCGAGTGCCAGCTCGCATAACGTGCTGAAGCTCTCCTCCAGGAAGGCGGCGGCTTCCAGGCCGAGCTTCTCGGCCGACTTCATCGCTTTGTCGGCCTTCTCCGCGCTGCCGAGCCATTCCTTCAGCAGCACCTCCGCACGGACGGCATGGCCGCCGCCGTGCAGGTTCGAGGTGACACTGCGGGCGGCGCCGACGCGGCCGGCGATGCCGGTCAGCTCCCATGCGCCCTGCCCGTTCTTTTGCACGAGCATGCGGTAGTCATGGAAGCGTCCGCCCGGCAGACGCAGCGGGATACCCTGCTGGACTAGGAAACGCCCGCCGGCGCACCATTGGCGGACAATGGCCTCCAGCTTTGACAGCGTCACCTTGCGCGGGGAGATGATCTGACGGTTCTGGCGGCGGCCCTGAATATCGTAGAGGCTCTGCCCCTCTTTGAGCCGTTCGATCCGCAAAATGCCGCGTCCGCCTGTACCGTTAATCGGCTTCACATAGACGACCGGACTCGTTTTAAGCATCCGCAGCAGATCGGACGAAGACTGGTAGAGCAGCGTCTCGGGCATATGCTGGCGGAAGCGGGTCTTCTGTGAAAAGGTCTGGTGGATCGTCCATTTGTTGCGCAGCGGACGGTTCAGAAAGGTCAGGTGATTGTAGCGTGAACGGAAGCGCAGCAGCTGCTCGAAGCGGGAGCTGCGCTGAATCCGGCAGCGGTCGTAGATCATATTAGGGAAAGCCCGCCATTTGCGCGACCATTTGCCGCTCACCGGGTCGTAGATCATGGCATGGATCAGCTCTTTCCCCGTATTGACATCCATGGGTGTAAACACAATAACACCCACATCATAGACGTGGGTGCAGGAACAGCTCAAACTGTTCTTTAGACTGGGTAGGGCCTTTTTTATAAACCACTTTGTTAAGTACGGATTTCAATAACGCATTTCTGTTCATGGGGTTGTCGGTCTGGTAGTATGACTTCACAACAGATTCTGCAATGGGGATGATCTTGCTTTTGGCTTCTTTGCGGGTTAGTTCCAGATCCAGATCTTTTTGTACTCTGGTGATCCCCTCGTTTGTTGCAGCTATTCGTTTAGAGATTTCTTGGGATCGTTCCATAAACACTTCTTCTGTATAAATACCTCGTTCCAAAAAGTCGAATAATTTTCCTCTTTGATTCTCAAGTTCTTTTAGTTCATTCTGCAGTGAAGCTAGAGCTCGTTCTTTTAGCTTGAGTTCGCTCTGAGGTGTAGTTTGATTTCTTTTTCCCCATTTGATCTTATAGTCGTTCAGCCAAATTTCAAGTCCTTCAACGATCCTGGCCTCGATAGCATCATATCGGCTGCTGCGGGTAGGACAACCGACAGTATTACAACGAAAGTGAGCGGGTCGTTTGCCGTAGGGGCGATAAACCATGGTCAGTCCGCACTCGGAGCACTTTACAAGACCGGCTAGTGCTGAAGTCATTCTAGGTTTGCCATCTACATTGAATTGGTGAGGAGAATGGTGATGCTCTGAGAGCCTCCGATTCGCCTTCATAAAGGTTTCCTTGTCGATAATAGGTATATGCTTACCTAGAACATCAACCCACTCTTCGCGGCTCCTATGGCGTGAGGTACGGTGTTTGCTTCCGTCCTTGCTTTTCTTCAGTTCTTTCTTACCCCATTGAATTCTTCCGATGTATACTTCGTTCCTGAGAATGGTTAAGACAGAGGAAGCAGACCAACTGCCGCCCTTGTAGGAGGGGATTTTAAGCCGTTCTAATTCAGAGGCAATTTTGTTTCCGCCTTTTTGCTGCTCAGGATCTTCATGGGTATACCAGGCGAAAATTTGTTTTACGATTTCAGCTTGTTCTGGGTGGGGGGTTAAGGTGCGTCCACGACCATCTGGAAGATTTTCAATCAGGTAACCAAATGGTGGACGAGTACCAATAAAATTACCCTCCTCTGCAGAGCGCTTCCGGCCTCCCTGCATACGACGGGTAATGATTTTAAGTTCCTTACGGGCCATGAAAGCTTCAAATTCACTATATTCCTCGTCGAATTCATCCATTAAATCATAGGTCTTTCGTGGAGTGATAATTTTAGTCTTAGCTGAACGGAAGGTCTCCAGGATCAATCCTTGCTCTTGCATATTGCCGCGTCCAAAACGGTCAATATCCATAACCAGAACTGCATCATATTCACCGGATTCTACTTCTTTTAATAGCTGCAGCATTTCCGGACGGTGAACTAAGGTTTCACCACTGACAATCTCTTCACGAATACGAATGATATTTAATTTTAATTGCTTGGCAAGTTTGAGCAGAGCTGTTTTGTGTTTGGCCAGGGTTTCACCTTCGCCGCGCCGCTCAGCATCTTCATCTGCTCTGGACTTTCGCAAGTAAAGAGCTACATCCATTATGTACATCCCCTTTGAGTTATAGGCGAATATTTATGGATGTATTATAAGGGGTGACGTATCAAAAAAACAATTTATTTTGTCTTCGGGTAGGTTGAATTATGGTTGAATTATATTCTATTGTGATATACTAAAGCTAAGGAGGTGCTACTTATGTCAAAGGTTAAAGAGAATTTGCTTCATTTTCTGGAGAAGGTTGAATCAGGGAGTGTTACTGCTCAGGATATTCACAATGCGCAGAGTATTTTAGAGTCTTCTGTAATCATTTCCTCAAGAAGTGTGTTGCGTAGAGGGAAGCCGGGATTTCGTAACAGGCACCAGATTAAATTCACTCCGACCTTGAGTAATGCTTTCCAATCAGATGATTTCTATACGGTTCAAGAGGTTGCTCAGCGCTTCAATGTGACGGATAAAGCAGTGTATAAATGGATTAAGCACAATAAAATTGAGTGGGAACGTACCAGTCAACATAGCAGGGACATCCGAATTCCAAAGAAGCAATTTAAAAGTCCTCCTGCAGAAGCCGAAGTCTCAGTGCTTGAAAAAGCCATTTTCAATGATGCAGTTGAGATGGAACTCGTTAATCGTAAGGATCTATACCGTGATGAAGACTAAAATTGTGATCTGGGATGGCTGCATACTCGCTGATCGGTTCATTTACCGTAACCATAGGGTTCGCAAGGAATTCGACCGGTTATATGATTTGCACATCAACGGTCTTGTGGAATTCTGCCTGCCCAAAGCGGTTCAGGCAGAATTCTATGGATTGCTGCGCTCAGGAGGTATAGCCACCCGTATGGAGAAAGATGGCCCGATGATACCAGTTGCTTTCGAACATGACAAACTTATGCTACTCTTCAAAATGTTCGACGGAATTTTTAATGTGGAATTTCTGGATTCATTGGCACACATTGCTTGGCCTGAATTTTCAGATGATTATAAATTGATTGTGGAAGAGATTTTGCAGGAGGAATATGGATGGAGCAATAAAGGCCAAGATGTGATAGAGAAGTATTTGGGAAAGACAATTGCTATGTTACAGGAGGAAGCGAAGAAGGAACGAGGACGTAAAAAGCCGCTTAAAGATATGGATGATTACCCTGTGATGGCTGCCGCTATTATACATAACGCTGATATCATTGTGACTTATAATCTTAAAGATTTCATTGATCCGTTTGGCAGGATTCGTGTAATGAATTTGGATATGTTCCTGACACCGGAAATTCAGGATTCCTTGTTTTGAGATTCTAACCACTGGGTCTAAAGTGCTATAGAAAAAGAGGAAATTCCTTCCTTGACGGAGAATGTTGAATTATGACATTTTTGTTAGCGGAGGGGATTAGAATGGCAAGAAGAAAAAGTAAAGCAAAGCAGGAAGAAGAGTTTTTTCAAGGATTGGTTGGCTTGGCAGCAATGGGGTTGGCATTTGGGGGGTATTATGTAACAAAATCTATTCAAGGTGCTGTAGTTGGAGCAATTATTGGGATTGCTATAGTAACCGTTATAATGATTATTATTGGACAAAAACGAGCTGAACGCCTGAAGAAGTCAGGGATTTCTGACATTGACAAAATGGAAGGTGTTCAGTTTGAGAAGTATTTAGGGCATCTTTTCCGAGCACAAGGGTATAAGGCTGAAGTAACCAAGGCTGCTGGAGATTATGGGGCGGATCTCATTATTCAGAAGAATAATAAAAAGATTGTTGTTCAAGCCAAACGCTATAGCAAAAATGTTGGAATCAAGGCTGTGCAGGAGGCGCAAGCATCTATTGCTCACTATGGAGCGTCAGAAGCTTGGGTTGTATCGAACAGTGATTATACAACTGCTGCCTATGATCTGGCAAGATCCAACGGGGTTAAGCTAATTAACCGCGAAGCCCTAATTGAGATGATTCTTGCCATGAATCCGGGAGCAGCACCTTCACCCAAAGCAGTTATTGCGGAGGTGCCGGTAGATGAGTACACTTGTCCAAAGTGTGGAAGCAAACTTGTCCTAAGAAATAGCTCTAAGGGTCAATTCTATGGCTGCAGCAGCTTTCCCAAATGCCGGCATATTAAAACAATTGAAGTAGTGTAAAAGATCACTAACCCAATATCAGGTTCTTTAATACTCTGGATTTTAGGCATTCTCTTTTAAAAAACAGGCTATGGTATGAGACGGAAGTCGCTACCATAGCCTGTTTTTTTACAAAAATATGTCTAACTTAGTGATAACAATCAGATATTGTTATAATTCAAAATCAGGCATTTTCTTTAAACGTTCAAACCCAGAAGGAACCCCGTAAATTGCCGCAGCTTCTTGTACAGTCAAATTCTTATGTTTAGATTCATAAAGCAACTCATCAGGCATCAAAAGCTCCACAGCAAATTGATTCGCTTCCCGTTCAATCCGATCCACAGAATAAAGAGTGTGTCTTCGTAGAAATGGAGTGTTCACATTCGGGTGTAAAATGACATGTCCTAATTCATGAGCGCAAGTAAAACGTTGGTCCTGCTCAGAGGCAGCGTTATTAATATGTATCATTTGTAATCGACGACTGGAATTATAGTAGCCTAACATGTCACCCAACAATTCAAAAAGAACCAGGATGTTTTTCTGGGATGCAATCTCAAATGGGTCATTGGTTCTGTGCTTCTTGATCAGTTGGGCTACAGTGGATTTGATCATGCTGTATCCCTTTCCTGATTAATCTCTGTACTTATTGGGAGTGAACTTTTGTTTAGATAGTTCTCTGGCCAATCGCAAAGAATTTTCAAGTGAAATAGCAAATAACCGCTTGGTTTCCTCATCCATGGGTTCCCCATTAAAAGCTAATGCCTCGTTTGATTGGAGATCAGCAAGCATGCGTTCCAGGTCTTTGCCGATGTCCTTTTCGTCTTTGGCAGTGAGATTGTAATAAGCCTTACCGTTGTTCTTGCTAAAGCCTTCTTCTTCACTGTCCTTTTTTTTACTTGGTGTTTTATCATCTGTTTCGCCTAACAAATAGTCAGTAGATACATTAAAGAAATTAGCCAACAAAACAAGCCGATCTCTCCGAGGAATTGAATTGGATACTTCTAATCTTCGGATAGTTGCTGAAGGAATATCCAATATATTTGCTAATTGTTCTTGAGTAAGACTACGTTCGTTTCGTAGTTCTTTTAGTCGATTATTAAATAAAGACATATCATTCACCGCCTTCCTAAAGAATAACCTAAAATGTTCGTAAAATAAACGTTCATATAATGAGCTATTTAGTATTGACATGCTCGATATACGAACATATAATGTGGTTATTAAAGTTCGTAAAACGAGCAAGTGGAAGGTGGGAGGGAAATGAAAGAGAAGCGTGAGAATCTTATAATTGCTAGAAAAAAGAAAGGATGGACTCAAGAAGAACTTGCAAAATCAGTTGGTATTTCAAGAGCATACTTAGCTAACATTGAAAGAGGAGAACATGATCCCTCTCTAAAAGTGGCACAACTAATATCATGCCAGTTAGAGTTAAGTGTAGATCTCATTTTTTTTCAAAGTAATGTTCGTTAAACGAGTCATTCGATTTAATCATATGTCTTGAACTCATAAAACAATAATCATGCAATGGGGGAAATGTATAAATTCGATTATAGTGTTCCAAAAACGAACATCCTATTTTTTTACTTAATGTTATTCGAAAAATAAAAAAGGTGGTGAGAAATCATGGTTGTCCCTCGATCATCCCGGCATACACATAATGCCAGGGGGGATGCTGGCATGATTGTTGCAACCTATACATTTGGTGAGACAAAGGTTCACATCTGCGATGACCATCTTGTTACAGACCCGGAAGAACGGGAGAGAGTGGAGATTGCGATTGCTGATGCTGCTTGGGCATGCCTACAAGATAATGCAGATCCGGAATGAAGCAAACATAATCATTATAGCCTTTATAAAGCGTTTATATAAGGAGCTAATTCATAATTTGAACTCATTCAATTTCAAATATTCTGGGCAGGGCCTAGAAGTCATTCGGAAGAAGACAGGAGCAAGTGTAATGAGGAAATTAATAAGTATTGCCCAGCGGCTGGTGAAGAGAACACAAGAGATTGACGCAATTAAAGAAGAGCGACATTCGTTATTTTCAAAAATAGAGGCCAATGAAGAGCAAATCATACAATCGCATTACGAAATGGAGTTTAAAAGGCTTGAATGCATGTATTTGAAGTTAGAGCAAATCAAGGAATGGAAGAATCATACGGATGTTTATGACGCGCAGGTCTACCAGCAACAACTCAAGCGTATGGAAGCCATCACAGAAAGATGTATCTCATCTATACTCAAACGGCTTTTTGAAGGAGGTTATGGTCAAGAGTTAAAAAGGCGGGGGCTTGTTAAAGATTACATAGAAGCAAGTCCACCACTATCTCCTCAAGGATGTGTGATTCAAGGTGAATTTGTTCACAAAAGTTCTCTCTTATTGAGCATCCCCCATGAGTGAGTGGAACGCACTCTCCATCCGATACATGCAGCTTGCCGTTTTGTCTGATGCTAACAACACTTTAATTACAGAATCAGATCGCCAAAAGGCAAGAGAAGAACTTCACCTCCTGCGAACCATTATTCTGGATCTTCCGGAAGACATTCTGGGCTTAGTGCGGCTGCATGTTTCCTTGTAGAGAAATAGGACAAGCCCAGGACTTATACTGAACGCATTTTTGCGCTCAGTTCGAAATGAAGGAAGGATTACTGAGTGCCTAAGCACTCAACGCAAAAATGCGTTAACCCAATCATAAGAATGGGGGGAGAGGTGAAATCCCTAGTAAACGATATGCCAATACAACGAAGTAGATGCAGGCCAGCTAGAGTTTATCAGTGGGATTCAAGAGGCTGATTCTGAACGCCCCACCAATCAAAGGAGGAAGACCATATGCAAGAGTGGAGCAATAATGCCTGCCTTGGGTATATCCGTGCGGCATTATCACGCAAAGGCTGGGATGAGGAACAGATTAGAGAAGTCGTTCGTGCCGTGTATTATGAATTTGATTTTAAGACCATAGAGGAAGCTGCCCAGCTGTATGAAAGATCATTTGATTAACTGGCACATTAGAGTAGCGACGGGATTTCTCGTAAATGAAATAAGAGAAATCAGATAACAACCAAAGGAGTGAATGTATGTGGGGAATGCAAACTCATTGCCGGTGATCACTGGCAGGGCTGCTGCAGAATATCTGCAGGACTGGCTGCACATCTCTGCAATTGTGAAGGTAGTGTCAGACGACCGGAAGCATCTCTATTTCAGAGGCAAGGATCAGATCGGAAGACGGATGGAATATCGTGTGGAGACTGTAGCTGAAGCTGATTATCACAACATTTATGAACGGACTTCAAATTCCGAGCAACCTGAAGAGTGGGAGTGGGCCGATGCGATCTCAGTGAGGAGGAAGGGCTGACGGAGCCGATCCAGGCATTATGGCTGCGCTTATAGCTTCTTATGATGAATAACCGCCTGATGATGGCTGGAGGGATACCAGCCGAAACCTACCGGTCAGTGCCGGGAAGGTCGCGGAATCCGCCGTAGAGGAAGGGCTACTCCATCCCCTATGTACAGCAATGTATTTGATTCATCAGAACGGCATAACGAAGGGTGGATGTTAATGACAAACGGACTTACAGTTCCATCGCTTGCAAGAAACCAGGATGAGAACGGCCATTTTGTCTACGTGGAGAATGGACAAGCCATGACCGATAGCCGGAGCATTGCGGACAAGTTCGGCAAACGTCATGCGGATATTCTGAGAAGCATTAAGACACTGGAATGCAGTCCCGAATTTACTGAACGCAATTTTGCGCTTAGTGAATATTCGGATAGGTCGGGACGCAAGAATCCGTATTACAAGGTGACCCGGGACGGTTTTGTGTTCCTGATTACGGGCTTTACCGGTCGTGAAGCGGCGAGATTCAAGGAAGATTATATTGCGGCCTTCAATCAAATGGAGAACCAGCTACAACAACAAGGCAGGCTTGCTTCCGCACCACCCAATCCGTTGTTCATTAGTGAAGCGATTTTTACTCAAATGAAGGAACGCGTACAGGAAGTAGAGCAACGGCTGGGCGATGTAGTCAAGGAAGTCACACTCAAGACCGTGGAGCAGAAGAAGCTGCATGCGGCTATAGGCCGCAGGGTGATCTTGTTGGCGAATCAGGCAAGCCGGAGGCCGGGATTCTACCGGCAATTGTACCGGGCGATCTATGCCGAGTTTGAGGTTGCCAGCTACAGGGATATCCGCAAAGAAGACTTGGAGAAGGCACTGCAATATGTGGAAGGCTGGAGACCGCTAACTTAACGCGGTTCTGTGCTCAGTTGAGTTTCGTCTAATGAACGATTCTATGCGTCCAGTGGACTGAACGCAGTCTGTCGTTAAGTGTTTCTTGTACATTTTGGGATAAACGCAGTATTGCGCTCAGTAGCTACAGGTCAGTGAACGCATTTCTGCGCTGAGCTTTGCAGAGAGGCTGAACGCAATTTTGCGCTCAGTGCCGGGGACTAGAGGGAGGTGAGGAACTTTTGCAGGAAGAGATGACATTACCCTTACTCGCGACCATCTGGTTTGAACGTAATCCGCTGCAGCATCATGTGCTAGTCAAGAACATTATGCGGAGTGAACAACAAAAAAGGTACATAAGCACCGCAAATGCTTACGTACCTGGTCCAACACGCGCGGCTATTATCTCATAAAACATTCAGTAATGCAATTTCCTCACTTAGCGCAATTTTGCGTTCAGTAGACCGGAGTGACAAGGGGGGCGTGCGATGAAGCATGTCGAGCAAATGGATCTGTTTGATCTAATCGATGTTGAGATCGAGCAGCCGCCAGAAGTCTTGAACGGGATGTACTACGAGCAGGCAACCGGCTTATTCGTGTCGTTTGTATGCGGACGCAGGCATTATGAGTTCCCCGCCAAGGGCTGCGGTCTGAACCGGGAATGGCAGAAGAGAACCAAGCGATTCAGGGCGATCTAGGCCCGACAGAATACAGGAGGCGATGCCGTGGATTCCAGTGTTAATCCTCAGCCAACGGATGCTCACATCAGAATATCGCATGAAATACACCGAGAGCTGATCCGGCGGAAATTTTCTCAGCGCCAGCGTAATGTCATAGATTTTATCCTGACGCTGAGCTGGGGGTGCGGGAAGCCATCGGCGATCATTCCGGAATTGAAGGATTTTGCTGAAACAGGGATAGGTAAAAATCATATCCGTGGTGTCTTAGAAGAGCTTCTTCAAGGGAATGTCATTCTTTGGGATAAGGAGTTGAATACTTTTCAGCTGAATAAGCATTACGATCTCTGGACCATGGAGTCAGTCATCAGTGCGAATCCCAACAGGTTCAAGGAGCTAATCAATCTCAATCTGGCGAGGCCTTCAGCTAATTTACTGAAGTTTACCGTTCCCGA
Source organism: Paenibacillus sp. PastM-3 (assembly GCF_029893965.1). Lineage (GTDB taxonomy): Bacteria > Bacillota > Bacilli > Paenibacillales > Paenibacillaceae > Paenibacillus_AQ. The sequence goes on along the minus strand of NZ_JARXXP010000007.1, from coordinate 85,388 downwards.
AAAGGGAACTGAGTTCCCGGAAGAGGAACCGAGTTCCCCAAAAGGGGACCGAGTTCCCAAAAGAGGAACCGAGTTCCCAAAAGAGGAACCGAGTTCCCTAAAAGGGGACCGAGTTCCTGAAAAGGGAATTGAGTTCCTGAAAAGGGAACTAGCCAGTTCCCGAAAGGGGAACCGCACAGTTCCCAAAAAGGGAACCGTGACACGCAATTATTCTAGTCGTATCAAGGGTTTCAGCGTTTCTAAAGCTAGTATTAAAGCTATTAAAAGATTTAAAAGAACTACTACTACAACAATAACAACAACTAGAACCAGCACGGACATGGTGAAGCCGGATCAGGAGCCCTATTCTTTCCAGAACAACTTGCTTGACTACAAAAATAACTTTATCGCAGGCGGCAGGCTAACACCGTTTGACGAAAATGACCTGCAGTCCCTATACGACACCTACGGAGGAGAGTGGCTGCATACCGCCATGAGAGCGGCCTACCGGCTCGGGTCAGATAAGCGAAACCTGGCTTATGTACAAGGCATCCTCCGGGGATATCGTGAGCGGGGCGGCATAGACAACAACCCGGAAACCAGGAAATCCGCAGGGCCTTCAGTTACGCAGCATGTTTCAAGGAGCTACGAAGGTTCGCGTAGCCAGGGCGGAAGAAGCAGAAAGCCGCAGATCCTAATCTCGACCGATGATGGAGGTGGGACGATGCCTAACCCGGATGAAATGGCTGAGATGATGCGTAAGGCACAAGAGATCAAGGAAGCCAAAGCCCTGGAACGAACCGCAGTGCGTCAACGATGAAAATTCAAATACCAACAACGAATTGAAAGGACGGAACAGATGAGCACTCATGTGAAATCCCGGGAAAAGAAGAGTAGAGCCGTGCGTCCCACACGGAAGCAAAAGGGAGTGATCAGCCTGCACCGGTTGGCACCAGAGAACTGGCTGGTATTACGTGCTACTCCCGGGCAGATAGAGATTGTGCACAAAAAGAAGGGAACGACACGTTTGCTGAACTGCTAGTAAAAGCTATAGACGGAGCGAAGCTGGGAGAGTATAGGGCTTCCGACAGGGAGAGTCATGCATTTAAATCAGAACATACGCTCTCTTTTTGAGATAGGAAGTACTTAGTTTACAACTACCGAGCAGGCGGGCGAGTTACAATTATTTTGATGTGTGGGAAGGAGGGGCAGGATTATGAGTCAATTCTCCGCCAAGCCGATTCATCCTCGCGCCATGGACATGATTAACAGGGCAATCCGCCCACTGTTATCTCCAAGTAAGGGGTGCACCATTGACCGCCTGAAAATGTGTGTGTGTCCGGATGCAGATATTGCTAAGTATGAGTCTGTCAAGACCTCTTTCGGATCACTGCGGATCACTACCAACCCGTACATCACGAAAGGTGTGGCTTATGTGGTGGAAGATCCGGGACGGGGCGAGATCGGTTTTGCCTGGGTGACTCGTCAAGGCTGAACCATTCGAGAATGAAGGAGGAGCACAATGCCAAATACACAGGGGCGCTTTACCAAACAAGAAGTGCTGGAATCCGGTCTACCGTACTACATTCCGCGTTCCAAGCGCTGGGAAGGCAAGGGTTATTCCTTTGCCATCCTGCTAACCAAAACGCGTTGTCAAAAGCTTGGCGTGCCAGTCTTGGGTACACCTCATGCTGAAGCTCCATCAGCTTTTCTCTACAGCGCCAATGCTGGCGCAGGCACAGCGGATACGCAGCATCGGTATGTTGCACTGTACGACCGTACCGATGCCTACCAGGAGATTAAGGATAAGCTGCTGCCATGGGAAATGATGAGAGTCTAACCGTCAACATGAACCAAGCAAGCGAAGGGGGGAAGGTGATTGATCTGCCTTCATTGCGGCAATAGGTGCCAGGAAGTAGGAGAGTACGCCTTCCAGTGCATTGTCTGTAACAAGGGATTTGAACAAAGCTCTTGGGATTTCGAGTTGCAAGAGACAGAGGGCTTACCCAGGGGGGAGTGTGAGGGATTGAAGAACTTTCAGGTCACGGAGCTCAACATCTCATTGGTACCGGTGGATTGGTTATTTGCAAGGTACCAAAAGTTGAAGAAGTCAGTAAAGATAACAGCTGCGGTGGAGCAAGAACTGATGATCATTAAGGAGCATTTGGAGAAAACGAGTAAATCTTCTGTCCGTGCTTGCGATGAAGAAGTGGAACAGATTGAAATGAATATCCCTGTAGCCATCCGGCAGCAATACGTATCTATCGTAGAGTACCGCTTGAAGCAATATTATCAGGCAAATAAACGGATCAATTGGTTGAAATCACAGCTGATGCAGATGAAACCGAAAGAGCCTAAGGTCACGGCGGGGATGGAACTTACCGGAGTCAGTGGACGATCAGGAATCCCTCACTCATCAACGGAGCAAGCCGTCATGAGTATGTATGATAAAGCCGAACGGCTCCAGGATGAAATATGGGAGGTTGAGGATCAGATATATCCGATGGAAAAAGCCTTGCGTAGCCTTGATCCTGATCAACTCATGCTGATTGAAGCGAAGTATTTTTGCCGGGAGGAAGAGTTAGATGAGTACCTAATGAACAAATTCAACTGGTACCGTGCGAAGTATTATCAGGTGAAGAAAACCGCACTTATTTTACTGGCACAGTCCCTGCGAATTATCTAGAGACCGTTCAGGACTTTAATAGATCTCAACTTCAGGACAGAAAGGATGACTCTTATGGAATCAGATTATCCCGTATTCAATGCAGCGCAAATGCTCAGATTTGTAAATGAGGATGCTTATCTCAAATGGATGTATGCCGATCTTTTGAAAAAAGGGCATGCCTCTGAAACAGCATTAGAAGTCCTGTTTAACGGAAATGTATTGGGGGATTCTGCTATGACAGATGAGTATGAGTTATATGCCAAAAAGGGAGATAAACACTAAGGCCACTGGAATACAAACGTCCCCTGTACGCAGGGGACAGCTTTCAAGAAGAGGTTCAAGGTCTATATGTACAAGCACATGTATTCTGAGAGCCATCCTCGTATATGGCATATCCGAGCGTCGAATCAGTAGGACCATATATCCGAATCAACCAAAAGGAGTTCAGCAAACATCTGGCCAACTATGATCGAGGCTGGGAGCCCCCAGAAGATAGCACGACTCGTGCAGTTATCGAAGTAGTAGTTCGGCAATTTGATAAGGAGGTGAATTATGAAGCTGGGTCTGTTTGAACAAATGATCTTGTGTCGTGTATTAATGGAAGCAGATTATAAAGAAGTCCATTATGCACATTCGAATGATAGATGCCATGTTTTTCATACGGATATCGGCCTGGTCGCTGTTGATCGGGAAACGGGTAAATTTGATTCCAAAGAATATAAACAGATGTTTCGATGAGACGGATTGATGCACGGTTGACGCAAACTGTAAACTAAAAGGGCACCGAAGTGCCCAATATGCATCTATTATTTTGCTGGTGTGAAAGTAAAGGTTTCTTTGTATTTTCTATCATGGGATTCGTTATTTGAAGGTTTTCCGTACCAACTAATCTCGATTTGAAGTTCCTTTGAATCAACAGAAATAGGGAAATTAGAAAAGTCGACTATCTCGCCATGTTTAAAAATTTTGTGATGATCGTCTGAAATGCTTAATCCGAACTTTGTTTGGGTATTTGGTTCATCTCTATAGGAGTTAAACACTACATTTTCTAAGCCAACCCCGATATTGGTGATGATAATGTTGTACATTTCACTTTCATTTTTACGAGGTTTTGACATCTTAGAGTCATATTTCTCAACTTTCTTGATTTCAACTTTCCACTGATCAGATTGTTTTGATGCAGGTGTTTTGAAGAGATCATTTGATGCTACGGCAGCATATGGAGAAATTCCAAATGCTAAAAAACAAAAAGCAAAGAAAATTATTAGTTTTTTCAGAATTGTTGCCCCCTGTGAAATAATCAAATTTTGATTAGTATCTCTTTAAGAAGAAAAAATATTCTATTGCGCAGTACGAAGACACTGATCGGTAACAGCATAAAGCCAAGGGGGATTTTGAGATAACCAAAGCTGAAACCGTAGAGCAGTTTTATATTTTGAAATGGCTGGAAGCAAATTTCGTAGAGGAGTTGCTAGAAATCGAGCTAGTAGACTAGTAGATAGGTAACCCGTGAAGATAAAAGATGCGGACAATAAAATCGCTCGTGTTACTTACACTGGCAAAGACAACATTATTATAACCGAGGAGTGATTGAAATGAAGATCGCTGTGTATACCGGAATTACGGGTATGGGAAAACGGTTTGAACGTTATACAACACTTGAAGAAATAGAGGGGTACGAGAACAAGGTTAAGGCCAAGGGGATTATATCCAGCCTAAAAAGAACTGGAGCGTGTGTCCTTCCATTTAAGGGGAGTATTGAAGCGGTTTATTATAAAGTAGTTCCAGAATCTTAATAGATCTCTAAACATAAATGAGGAGCGTGAATCAATGAACTTTAAATTACAGAAAGGACACCTACAACGGCGGCGAACTTTATTGCAGCAACTTGCAGATTATAGCGATCTTATGGAGGAAGCAATAAAGAAAGAAGATTTGGAGCTCTACGAGAAAATGGAGAGAGAGTTCATACGCATAATTGAGCAATTAGAGTTCGTGGGTAAACGTTACAAATAAATTTTCATTAGTGAGTTTCATCTTGAGGTGACCTCGTTCAATTTCTATTTCAATAGTTCCAAAAAGCATGCTTTTTGATACGCGGGAAAAATGCCTGTATTTACGTCTCAAAATATCCTAAAATAACTTTAGAGACGTTTCACATTCGACATGGATATTTTGAGACGAATATGGGGGAGAAAGTCATATGAAGCTGGGATATGGCCGTGTGTCGGCTAAGGATCAAAATCCGGAACGGCAGCTCGTCAAGTTTCGGGAGCTGGGCATTGAAGATCGGTTTATTTTTGTCGATAAGCAGAGCGGCAAGGACTTCGACCGCCCACGCTATCAGGCTATGCGTCTGATGATCCGGGAAGGCGACTTGGTGTATATTGATGCGCTGGACCGGCTTGGCCGGGATTACGATGGCATAATTACCGAGTGGAAGTACATCACGAGGGAAGTCGGCGCTGACATCGTATGCCTGGATAACGAAACGTTGTTCGACTCCCGGAAGTTTAAAACGATGGGCGATTTCGGCAAAGTGATGGAAGACCAATTTTTAAGCCTGCTGGCATACGTGGCCGAGCAGGAGCGCAAGAAGAACCGGCAGCGGCAGGCGGAAGGGATCGAGGTTGCCCGGGCGGACGGCGTTATATTCGGTCGGCCCAAGCAGGAGATCGACGAAAAGTTTGTGGAAGCGTACCAGGAATGGAAAGCTGGCCAGCTTTCCGCGATGGAGGCTATGCGTCGGATCGGTATGAAAAAGCCTACGTTTTACCGGCGAGTGAAGGAATACGAGGAAATCAATGAGCGATTCTAGCTGTTGCCACGGCGTCTATTTCGTTTCGCCCGGTGCCAGTTATAATTAATCGAAAACAATGATCGCAGCTCCTTCACCGGCGCTGCTTTTTTCTTTTTGGGGTAGTACCAGCGAAGCTGACACCACCCGCAAAGTAAATCACTCAAACATCAAGGTGAAAGTTTATACCTGCCAGAGTACACGATTTGTACATTAACATTGATATTTCGTAAGGAATCTTTGTTTAGCACAGTCCCGGATGCAATCCGTGTCCATTCATAAGGATTCTTGCGAAAAAGAGATTCCCCCAGATTATAAATATCTATTTTCTTTTCGAACGCGTTTTGAAAGGTATGCCTAATTTGATGCTCAATTTCTTTTTGAGCCATCTGCGTAAGTTCTTGCTCCGTAATTTCTGCATGTAGCTCGTTTACTCCAGCCTTCACCTTAATGGAAATATCGAAATATGCTTTGTCATATTTAACCCATGGTTTGACATCATATTCGGGTTTTTCAGCAACGAGAACTGCAACAAGCTTGTTATCAGTAAACAAGTTAATGGGCATCCGAACTGTATGTTTATTCAGCCATGGCATTCCTTTTATTTCTTCGAGGCTCATGCGTGCGTAGTAGTTGTCCTTATCGTATATTTGTATGCCTGAAAATCTAAGCAACTCGTGCGGTTTTTCATTTTCTTTCCACTGATCCTTTCGAACAGAAATTTCTGGTATGTAGCTTATCTTCGCCTTTTCGTTTGAATCCATTACAAAATTTTGAATACGGATCGGAGCGAGGATAGAACGCTGCCGATAATTCTGTTCGGGGTTATGCAGAATCGATGCTTTTGGCGATAATTTGAAAAATGAAGTCGCAAGCAAGATCTCGTCGAGAGGGTCGCGCGTACTGAACACCCACGCTAAATACCTGATCTCACGATATCGGTTAATCAGTTCTAACACTTCACCGACTTTTCGTTCCTTCAATAACCTTTCGCTAAACAAGATTGCAGAGATTTGTCCCCAGTTTAACCTTTGTTGCGAAGTGCTGTATAAATCATTCGCTGCTTCTGTAAACGAGATACCTTTTCCTCTACCGATCCAGACCGGGGGCTGTTCCGCTTTCTGCTGTCCTTCCAATTTTGCCACTGTCGAGAAATCGAGCATTTGCGCATAAATGATGTACTGACCATCCACATAGTCAATTCCAACAGCCGTTGCATAATTCATGTTTTGCAATTCATATTTGCTCCAGCATCCGGTGAGAATGCAGGGGAGCAAGAGAAGAGCGGCACATTTGTATACGTTCATTGCTGCCCCTCCCCTTGGCGTGTGGGATCTTGAGTGTTTAGCATGTCAGGGCGGGTTTTCCGCCATTTCCAAGGTAATCGAAACAAGGCATTGGCGAAATCTTTATATGGAGGCGAAACCGGAGCCAGGTAAGGCAAACCGCATGAATGTAAAGAGGCTAAGTGAGTTATTACGATAAACAACGCAAGTAAGAAACCATAGATCCCCAAAATCGATGACATAGCGAACAGAAAAAAGCGCAAAATGCTTATCGTCCCAGATAGTGACTGGCTGGATAAAGTTGAACCGAATACTTGCGTAATTGCACCTATGACGACGATGCTGGGGGACAAAAATCCTGCACGAATGGCTGCATCCCCTAAAATGAGCCCTCCTACTACCGTAACTGTAGACCCAACCGCGGAGGGCAATCGAACACCGGCTTCCCGCAATATTTCCAAAAAGATGAGCGCGAGAAACATTTCCCCTGCCACGCCAAGAGGAATACCTAGCCGGTTGACGCCAAGTGTTGCAAGAAGGTAATAGGGTAGTTGATCTTGATGATACGCAAGAATTGCGACCCAAAAACCGGGTAGCATAAGTGATACGGATAATCCAAGCAAACGAAGCGATTGTCCAAACGTAGCAGACAAAGCAGTATAGTGGATGTCTTCTGGCGTTTTCAGGAGCAGGAACAAATTGGCCGGAGCGATCAAAGCAACTGGTGTACCATCCACTATCAGCGCTACACGTCCATTCAGCATGCAGTTAACGGCAAAGTCTGGTCTTCCCGTATAGCCCATCAAAGGAAACAAAGCTTTGGTCGGTTCCAATAGCTCTTCCAGTTGAGTGGCGCTGAATGCTCCGTCAATGTGAAGGCGATCCAATTTCGCCTTAATATCTTGGACAATTTTCGGATCAACAATGTCTTGCATATAGAGAATTGCAATGGTTGTTTTTGTTCGGACACCTACGGTTTTCGTTTCGTATACCATGCTGGTTGACTTGATTCGTTTTCGAATTAACGCAACATTGACACCGAGTTCCTCAACAAACCCGTCTTTCGGCCCACGAATGGAGACTTCGATATTGGATTCTTCGGGCTGGCGTGCCGGTTTTTTCGATATGTCGAGGGAGAACAATGAAGTTAGCGCCGAAATAAACAATAGCAGTTTTCCTTCGAAAATGTCCGTTTCGGATTTCTGCTCCCACTCCTCGAAGGAAATGCTCTCAAGCTGTAATTGACTCGACTCAAGAAGTTCCTGATTCTTATGAAAACCGTGATTTTCGTAAAACCGAGTCAAGTGAGGAAGCACTACATCCTGAATGAGTTGTTGATTGTCACATAATCCATCGCAATACAGCAAAACGATGCTTGATTGATCGTCGCCAGCTACTAATTTATAAACATGATGCTTGACATCACGACACATCTGGAACTGTTGAAGAAGTGCTTGTTCATTAAGAGGTTGCGTATCAGGAGTCCCTTTTTGTGTCGACGATTTCATGTGATTTATCCATTTATGTTTGAAAAGATTGATCATCTTCACGTGCTCCTTTTACTTCTTGTTGAAATAAATATTCGCGCGACATAAACGAGCATGGCCCCCAAGGTAAAGATACAAAACGAAGGGAAGTAAAATTGGCTGAGCAGATCTTGAAAAAGCATATCGCTGATTGGCAACAATGTAGCAGCCAGCATGAGTAAAGCGCCCAGAAACATAGGCAACCACCTATACTTTTGCATTTTCCACAATTCGCTTAAGAGATACAGCGAAAGAGAAACTCGAATGTACATACCGGATAGCCATTGGTATATTGAGAGAAAATCAACATGCTCGACATATTCGCCTAGTCGAACCATCCTCCATTGTGCGTATGCGGGATATCGTTGATGTGCTGCCTCATCAGGCCCAAACGTGGAAATCGAACCCATTAAAGAACCTATCGTAAGTCCGCATAGTAAGATGCACATAATCATTAAGTTTTTGAAACCCGGCTTCTTTGTTAACTTGTGCTGAAACAAGGTAAGCACCATCAATTCCAACAATCCCCCAGCCGCGTAGGGAACACCTTTCCAAATTGGAGGTGTTCCGTTTTCGAGATAAGGCAAAAGCAGGGTGTAGTCTTTAAACTGAAAGTTTGCAGCCATGACAAAGTCGCCTAGAATAACAACAAAAGGCAACAATATTCCACTTAAAATTGCAATGGTGCGAAGCCCTTGAAATGCCGCAAAAATGCATCCGATCAGCGTTGTTCCAGTAAGAACAAGCAGAGGTGTTTGAGGCATATACGTTGCAATCGTCCATGTTGTAGTATCCTTTAAAGAAATGAACCCCATAAGCCATACAAGCACACTGTATAGGACAATTAAGGCTGCTGAGAAAAATCTTCCGAAGTGTTTCGTTAACCAATCCCTAACATGCATGCCGTTCATGTTGTTTAGGATAATACTCAGAATGCCAACCCATATTGGCGAACAGATTAATACAAGAAGTACCACAAGCCAGGCATCTCGTCCCGATGCACCGAGCAGCAACGGGATGATGATAACATGGTTAAGCAATCCTACTGAAAGCAATATGATCATGTATGACTGTAACACCGAAATTTTTTGCATTAACTCACCGCATCCTCATAAAGTTCCGTCTTTAATTTTGTAAAATGAACTTCAAAGCATTTATTCCCATATTGTCTCATTAAGAATGCATTTGTATACTGGATTTGTCTCGGAGGGGATCATGTGAAGCGAAACTGGATGAGTTAATCGAGCATTTTACATTTCTTCCAAACGAAATGCAGCAAGTCGGGAACAAATCTGGGGAGACTCGTATGGGATTTGCGGTACTGTTTAAGTTTTTCCAATACGAGGCGAGGTTCCCCACGTATAAATTCGAAGTGCCCAAAGCGGTCATTCAATACATTGCGAAGCAGATCGAAACACCGGCAGAGCTCTATGCACAATATGATTGGGCTGGCCGATCCATTACCTATCACCGAACACAAATCAGAGAGTTTTTCGGCTTTCGTGAGGATACCATCCAAGATGCTGAAGAGGTAATCGATTGGCTATGCAAAAATGTGTTATTCCAGGATCACGACTTCGAACATTTGGTTGAGATTGTATACCGGCGATTTCGGGAGATAAAAGTTGTACCGCCTACGCCCGATCGCATCGAGCGACTTATTAGAGCGGCAATCCGTACATATGAAGAGCAATTTTTCCAAGCCACACTGGGCAAGATGCCCACGTCGTCTTTGTCTAAATTGGATTCACTTGTAGAGCGCATCGCATTTCTGGATGAAGAACAGGGCGGTTCAAGCAGCGACGAGGGACTTCTTTCTTTTCAAGAGCTGAAGTCCGATCCAGGCAAACCAGGTGTTGAAAGTGTGTTAAGAGAAGTAAGCAAGCTACGAACGATTCGAAATCTGGAACTTCCGGATGATCTGTTTCGTGATATCCCTCTTAAAGTATTGACCAAGTACCGACAGCGGACCGCAACAGAGGATCTCAGGGAACTTCGCCGGCATCCTGATCCGATCCGTTATACACTGTTGGCCGCCTTCTTCCGGCTAAGAAGCATGGAAATAACGGACAATTTGATCGAGCTGCTTATTCAGATCGTCCATCGGATAGGAGTAAGAGCAGAACGTAAAGTCGAAAAGGAAATTCTGAATGACTTACGCAAGGTAAGCAATAAGTATGGAATTTTATTCAACATGGCGCAGTCCGCAATCAATAATCCAGATGGAGTAATTCGTGATGTCATTTTCCCGGTTGTTAATGAACAAACATTACGGGATTTGATAAAAGAATTCAAACACACCGGACCGGCCTACCGAGAGAAAATTCATACCATTATTCGGGCTTCTTATGGGAGTCAGCCCGAGATTCTTCAATACGATATTCCGATGGCCGAGATTATTCGAGATTTCGGGCGGTATTTTCATGTATTGTTTTTGCTCGTAATCTATGGAGAAATATTCACCACATTGATAGGCAATGTATTCGGAATTTCTCGTCAAATCCAAAGTCTATATAATCTTCCTAAAAGTTGGTTGGTTCTTGGCATATTACTTGCTAGTTTTTTGATTAGTCAAGCCGGTTTCACCTCCTTACTTACTTATCTTTATCCGCTATTTGGGTATATGGGTTTGATACTTCTTATTTTTTTAGCAGTTCAACGGATGCCCAGGGACTAAGTCTCCATATTTTTATAAGTTGATTCGGCACGAAATCCAACTATTGGGTAATTATGCTACTATCGGAATTAAGGCACAGGGTTCCATCGATCCAACTTCTTATTTCCAAAACTTTTGGCCTGCCGTCTTAATAGCTAACATAAATGACCTCCATAAGAATAAAGAATACAGCATAGGGTAGACAGTTGCATGTCATATAGAGTATTTCCAACGACTTCACCTAAAAATAGCTGAAATGAAGTCAAACGGTGTTACTTGACTAAATTGGTTTTTCCCTAACATCTTTGTAATGATGGACAATCCTACAAAACCTAGCAAGAACTCAATTGAGAATTGAAGAAACAACTTTTCATTTCCTCTTTCATCAAATGATTGGTGAAAGCAAGCATGCCGTTTGATCGAGAATCCGCTGCAAATGCGTGCGTTGAGGCGGGACTTCCATCCGTAAGGGAATGGAGTCCGCAAGATCATGCTCGAATTGTTCCGCCAGTTTTCGTGCTACTTCAGAACTGTACACAACTTCGCACACTTCATAATTCAGACGGTAGCTTCTTAAATCAACATTTGAGGAGCCTGTCTCGGCAATTTCTCCGTCAATGATCATTAACTTCGCATGCAACACGCCTTTATTGTAGAGGTAGATATGAACCCCGGCTTCCAAAAGTTCTCCATAGTAGGTCCGACTTGCAGCTCCAACGATGATCGATACCACGTGGCGGGGAACTAAGCGCACTCGGACACCGCGAACCAAAGCTGCTTTAATCGCCATAATAATGTCTGCATCTGGCACAAAGTAAGGCGCGATATTCCAATGGGCGTCGAAGACTGCTTGCAGTTCGTTTGAAGGTTAACCCACTATTCGAATATGGGTGTCGCGTCAAAGCCGACATTCGACTTTAATCCGGTATATTCATCCCCGATATTGATGCCTCCAGTAAAAGCTTCCTGACCATCGAATACAACAATCTTACAATGATTTCGGCAACTCCAATAGGACAGCGCCCAAGGGAAGCGAATGGGGAAAAAAGATCGGCATTCAATTCCAACCTTCATCATTTGGCGGCCGTAGCCATGGGCGTGCGTTGGGCCGAGGGGGAACTTGGATACTGTCAGCTTTAGCAGTGGCGATGGGGGCGGCAGTGTTTAGGTTTATCCAAGGTTAGCTGTCTAAACAAAAGAATAGTGGCGAAAAGAGATCAAACCCTACTCAACTTGTAGGGTTTGATCTCTTTTCTAATCTGTTCACCGATGAAAACAGACAAGCCATGTCCTCAATATTCATGGTTTGTCTGTTTTTCTTAAAACCCCTTATATTGAGGCTCTTCATTTTCCAACTGTTGTACGCGGCTTTCTACTTGCTGCACGATTTGTTGGGTTTGTTGGGCCGCATTCGTAAAGAGCGATTTTGCTTCTTGATTTTGTGTTTCCAAAGCAAATTGTTCCAGACTCGCCTGAGCACTTTTTAAAGATGCTACGCACGTTTTCACTTGAGAAGCAACTGTCACGGAATGTCACCTCCTTTACCTTAGGATAGGATAATGTTTCAGGGGTAATAGGAATAGATGCTTACATTCTCCCAATACCGAAATTAATATTTCCGTCTCGCAACAAAAGTATACGTTAGAAAAAAATTCAAATGGAAATGCATGAAAATAATGGAATTAGGACATATTAACTTTTGTCGATTAATGTGATTGGAAAGGAATGGTGATATTATGCCGGATTGGGTAGAAATCGCTTTGCGAACGTTGTTGGCTATGGGGGTACTTTTTGTCCTAACGAAGATATTGGGGAAACGGCAGGTATCACAGCTGTCATTGTTTGAGTATATCACCGGAATCACGATCGGCAGCCTTGCAGCTTACGTTTCGTTGGATCTGGAGACCAATTGGTATTTAGGCTTGGTTGCGATGACGGTTTGGACCGTTGTTTCTTTAGGGATTGAATTTCTACAGCTGAAAAGCAAAAATGCAAGAGACCTATTCGACGGCAAAGCAACAGTGCTCATTAAGGACGGCAAGATCATGGAGGATAACCTAAAAAAAGAAAGGATTACCACGGATGAACTTATGGAACAGCTTCGAATAAAGAATGTGTTCAAAGCTGCCGATGTTGAATTCGCCATCATGGAGTCAAGCGGTGACGTTAGCGTTCTTTTAACCAAGGAAAATCAACCGTTAACGCCTAAACACCTGGGAATAAATGTCGGGCCAGAACAAGAACCTCAATCGGTCATTATGGATGGAAAAATAATGGACGAACCGCTTGCCACGATAGGTCTAAACAGGAAATGGCTGGATACGGAACTGGAGAAATTAGGTGTTTCGATTGATAACGTATTTCTTGGACAGGTGGATTCCTATGGCCAGCTATACGTTGATTTATTTGATGATCAGATCAAAGTACCGAAACCCCAGAAAAAAGCCGCGTTGCTTGCAACATTGAAAAAGTGTGAAGCGGATCTCGAAATGTTTGGCTTATCTACCAAAGAACAAAATACAAAGCAGATGTACGAGCAATGTTCAAAAGCGTTAGAAAAGATTATTGATGAAGTTAAACCATTGCTGATTCGTTAACAATTCGCTAATTATACGTCAGCTGAAAGTCGAGGAGGATGTTCATGGCAAATAATATAAAGAAAAATTTAACGCGGGTACAACAGGAATATAAAGAATTGGCGCAAAGCGTCGAACCTCCGAGGCCCATACTCAAAAACTTCATTCGTGCGTTTATAGCCGGCGGGGCCATTTGTTTGGTTGGACAAGCCATCCAGGAAATGTTTGTGCATTGGGGCGGCTTTGATGAGAAAAAAGCTGGGGACCCTACCGTGGCGGTTATGATACTCCTTTCTGTCATTCTGACCAGCATGGGGGTGTACGATAAGTTTGCCCAATGGGCTGGTGCGGGTTCTGCAGTGCCTGTGACGGGATTTGCGAATTCGATGGCATCCGCTGCGATTGAACATCAGAGTGAAGGTATGGTGCTCGGTGTTGGCGGTAAAATGTTTAAACTGGCTGGACCGGTTATTGTATTTGGTACAGTCGCCGCCTTTGCGGTAGGAATTGTACATTTGCTGATCAAAGGCGGGGGAGGCTCTTAATATGTTAAAGGGACACCAGAGTTGGCTATTTGAGAACAAGCCGTTCATCCGATCAACAGCAACGGTAGTGGGTCCATTTGAAGGAAGAGGCCCGCTGGCCAAAGATTTTGACATTGTCCATGGAGAATCCATGATGGGACAAAAGAGCTGGGAGAAAGCAGAAAAGGCATTGATTGAAGAAGCGGCAAAACTGGCTATTGAAAATGCGGGGTTGACAAAGGAACAAGTACAGTTTTACATAGGCGGGGATTTGATGAATCAAATCATTAGCAGCAGTTTTGCCGCGCGAACATTATCGATCCCTTACCTCGGTGTGTTTGGCGCTTGTTCAACCTCGATGGAAAGTCTGGCATTAGCAGCTAACCTTGTAAATTCCGGTTCGGCGAAATTTGTGTTGGCGGGGACATGCAGCCATGATTCCAGTGCGGAGAAACAGTTCCGATATCCGACCGAGTACGGTTCGCAAAAACCGCCAACCGCCCAATATACGGTAACCGGGGCCGGTGCTGCCATCGTATCCATGGAAGGTGACGGACCGGTTGTTACATCTGCCACCATTGGCCGGGTTATCGATATGGGCATTAAAGATCCGTTTAATATGGGCGCAGCGATGGCTCCTGCAGCGGTAGACACCATTGAGGCGCATGTTCGAGATTTGGGAATTGAACCGGGTTATTACGATTTGATCGTTACCGGCGATCTTGCGAAAGTCGGATATGAAATCGCCTGTAAATTGTTTAAGAAACATAACTTTCCCATCGAACAAACCGAATATTCCGATTGCGGGATGATGATTTACGATTATGAAACCCAAATGGTTCAAGCCGGAGCAAGCGGCTGCGGTTGTTCGGCAGTTGTTACCTATGGACATTTGCTAAATCGGATGCGAAGAGGTGAGCTGAAACGAATCCTCGTTGTCGCTACGGGGGCGCTGCTATCCCCGATTTCATTTCAACAAGGGGAAAGCATTCCTTGTATCGCTCATGCCGTATCCATAGAGGCAGGAAGGGAGATATTATGATTTTTCTTTGGGCTTTTTTGGTGGGAGGTGCAATCTGTGTTTTCGGACAATTTTGTTTTGATGTCTTGAAACTTACACCGGCCCACACCATGACCCTGCTTGTTGTATTGGGCGCGATTGTCGACGGAATTGGATGGTATGATCCGCTGATTGAATTTGCCGGGGCAGGAGCATCGGTTCCGATTACAAGCTTTGGTAACGCTCTTGTCCATGGTGCGCTTCAAGAACTAAAGAACAATGGCTGGATCGGGATCATCACCGGAATTTTCGAAGTGACCAGTGCCGGAATATCCGCAGCGATTATTTTTTCGTTTCTCGCTGCATTGTTCGTAAAACCCAAAGGATAATACGGGGCCCAATCCAAATTTCGTTGGCTAAAATACACTGTAACGGTCGGTCAGGGCGATCCCTAACCGGCCGGTTTTGATTATGAGAAACATTTACTTGTTCCAAATCTGTACGGAATGTCCCCATCGATAATCTCAAAGGTTACGTTAACCAAGCTATAAAAGCCATATACTGTCAGACACTATTTATTTCGGTTCCTATATTCTCCATCACTTCTTTGGTTCGCTCCATTAAACTCGGCTCGGTTGGAACATTTTCACTTGCCTTTCCATCCAAGATTATTGGAGATTTGTTACTTGTCGTTTTGATTCGCTGTCTAAATTGTGATTTAAGTTCGCTTTTTTCCATACTTTCTCCTTTTCATTCGCCATTTTCAGAATATGCAACTGATATTATTCCGATTTTCATATCCTTTATGCATCATAGGAGTCAGGTCCCCAAAAGGCGGTGTTTCCGCCTGCATATAGACAACCAACCCGATAAAATGACCGGAAACCGGGCGGATGCCGTTGTCGCTTCTATGCGCCTGCCATAGACTAATGCTGTAAGTTCAACTTTACCTAACCCAAGGAGGAATGTTTTCAAATGCAGTTTATCAAACAGGCAATGCCCATGTATACGCATGACCAGGCCGCTTATGTCAGGCAAATGTACGATTGGCACATGAAAATGGCTCAGTATCACGAACAATTACGTACCTTTCATCTGGAAAGGGCGAAACAATTTCAAAAGCTCTCCGAAGAAAAAGCGAAAACGTCAGAAATATCCAGCGACACCAGCGCCGCTTAAAGGCGAACCGACATGGAGCGATGTGATGAATTGGCCGCATTCCGAATCAAAATCTGGGTCCGCTATGTAACCCTTCGTTCCCAATATGGAACCCGGATGCCCTTGTCTTTCGACCAGTTCTGGTATGACTTTTTGGCCAGGCACATGCTATCCGACTGTGGCGTAGAGCAAGTATATGAGGACTTCTGCAACAACTGGGAGAATCGGTGTGTGAAAAATGTTTGCGATTCGAGCCATCGGTAGAATGCCTGCGAAATAGGACCACCAAAAGGCCGGCTGTTGCCCAAAATGGGCAGCTCCGGTCTTTGATATTTGTATGCAGGGGACAAGGGTAGATGGGATCGAATCCAAGCGGAACTTTCACGATGCGGATTACTGCTTGGCGGAATAGGATGATTCGTTTCTGGACAACTTAAATGCTGTTTGCATAAATTTGGAAAGGCGGATACCTACATGTCACCAACATTCAGTACAAGCGTTGAAAACCGGACTATCTCTACCCCAAGACAACCGAATCGATGTAAAAATTGCATCTGGGGCAACTGGGATGGGTTGAAACAATTCTGTTCGAAACCTGTCTGCATTAAGAATCAACCAATATAAGGGGTCCACTTCTTTTACTTGATCATGTTCGGTTATCTGTAAACAATTCATGCCCAGTGACTGGCATTTTTGCCGATGACGCATATAATGACGTGATCCAACTTTGAGGAGTGATGAATCATGTCCGTTGCGGCTCAAACAAGTACAAAGAGTTTACCTCCCTTTTCCATATGGGGAGTTCATGCATCTGTCGCCGGAAGACCGGTTGTGTGGGGCAAACTCGTGATGCGTGTTTTGCCGGACCAACAAATTCAAGGCACCATCCAATTTCGCGGAACGCCGATTCCGATTGAAGGAAGCTGGAATGAAAGCGCGCAGCAGATCATGTTTCATTCCCCCTACGCCGCCTACTCCGGCCATTTAACCATCTATGACGATGTCCAGATTCAACTTCGGCATCTGGTTCTCACCGGACGTCTGCAGATGCTACCTCCCTCTATACAGGCGGGCGAATATGGAACCTGGGTAGCGACAACTGATATAAGCTTGGCGGGGTATAGCGGCTATGTCCCACCGCAACCGCCTTCAACTTCGTTGCCACCGGTTGGCGTATTTGTAACGTCGAATATACTGTATGGAAACTCGCGTATATAAAGCAGGCAAAGCAGGCACATATCGAATGAAAAATGATCGGTATCCGGATAACGGAAAGGGGTGGATCGGTGGACGAAAATCAGATTCATCATGCAATCGAACAAGCCTATCAATTGATTGTTGAAGCACACCGCAACATGACTGACATTTGGCGCACTCACGTACTGTTTACGCGGCAATGGTGGTTTGGAGTAGGTTTATCGATATGCCCCTGGCTATTTTGGATCGGATTTCGGGATAAGAGAGCTACGGGACAGTTTCTCCTATCCGGGCTTACGATGATTATCGTGGCTGGACCAGCTTGGGATTGCCATGGGACTCTTGCATTATCACTGGGAAGTCGTACCGTTCATGCCGGCCAATTTTCCATGGAATTTTTCACTTCTTCCCGTCACGGTTATGTTCTTACACCAGTACAAGTCTGGCATACATCCGTTGTTCAAAGCTCTCCTATTTGGGGGATTTTCCGCTTTTGTGGCCGAGCCGGTCTCACAAATGGCCGATTTATACCACCCCGTTCACTGGATGCATACCTATTCTTTTCCTATCTATGTTGGGCTGTACTTGCTGGCTTCAAGCATTGCCAAGAAGGGCATAGATTTCGGTAAATCTTTTCAAAAAGACTCTAACCCCTGACAATAGCCAATCGTAAAATTTTACCATTCATTATTTTTCTGACGGGTTGACATATTACATATGGATGCCATTTCAGGAGGTGATCAACATGACGGTAGCTTCTCAAGTGAAAACAGCTGTAGCTTCATTAAAAAGCGCACAGGCCAGCTTTGAACAGTTTGCGTTAAATACTCAAAACCAGCAGGCCAAAACCACGTTCACAAATGCAGCGCAACAGACACAAAACATTATTGACCAGGTCACTCCACGGTTACAACAAATTGAACAGGAAGAACCGCAGTATAAAGGTTTCTAAAAAAGGCCATGCCGATCTCTTCTCGGCATGGCTGCCCCTTTATCTTTATTCCCTCGTAGACGACAGGATTGGGAGGCTGATTTTCTTGGCATGGATAGCAGGATTATGGCTAGTAAATACGGCACTGTTGATCATTATTGCGGTTCGGGAGGTGCGCCGCCCCGCCAAAGCGTTGACTTGGATATCAGTCGGACTTGTATTACCGATTATCGGATTCGTTTGTTACCTGTTCGTCACGAATCCTGTGCAAATGCGGCGGGACAAGCTCGTTTCTTCGCACAATAACCCGATAGCGTTGCCTCCAGCATCTGGTGACTCCGCTTTTGTTATCGCTCGGGCTTTGCAACCTTTGTCTGTCAGTGGCCTTCGAACCGGTTACGTCCAAATCCTCACGAACGGGATGGAAACCTACGGAAAACTCCTTCAATCAATTCAGGCCGCACAAAAGACAATCGATCTGGAATATTACATATACCGGAATGACCATATCGGTAAACGTATCACAGATGTGCTGATTGACCGGGCTTTATCCGGTGTGAACATTCGTTTTATAAGGGATGGCTGGGGAAGCCGGTCGTTTCCCAAACATGCGGTTCGCCGGATGATGGAAGCAGGCATTGAATGCAGGACCATCTTTCCCTTGCGATTCCCCTGGGTACTATCCAACTTGACATACCGGGATCATTGCAAGATCGTCATCGTCGACGGAAAGGAAGCCTTCATGGGAGGAATCAACGTTGGGGACGAGTATACCGGAATGAAGCCGGATGTCGATTTTTGGCGCGACACTCATATGCGGTTAACCGGCGAAACAGCGGATGATGTGAAAGCCGTTTTTGAGGCTCACTGGAAAATGGCGTCACCGGACATGCTCCATTTAACGAGAAAGGCAAAATTTCTCCCTGAATCGGCTCAACTTTCTGACGATAAAGCCATTCATCCATTTCCATCCGGCAAAACAGAACGAGGATACGGATGGGAATGGGGATCGGAGCTGGGAACGATGGAAGGCCCCCACATGGGAAAAGCTTCCCCATCCAAGGATTCGCATAACGTCTATATACAGATATTCGAAGGCAATCCCGGGCTGCCTACTCCGGTCATTCGGGAAATGCATTTCATCTGCCTGACGCAGGCGACCCGAACCATCGACGTGACCAACCCTTATTTTATACCCGATGCGGATATCATTATGGCCATCAAAACAGCCGCGGCGCGTGGCGTTCGAGTGAGATTACTGGTGCCGCGCCAAGTGATTCCTAAAGTTGCAGGAGCTGCAAGCCGTACGTATTATGGCGAACTCGTGGAAGCAGGGATCAATGTGTTTCAGTACAACAAAGGGGTATTGCACGCCAAAGTCATGATTATCGATGGCGAGATTGCCGAAGTGGGTTCTTCCAACTACGATCTCCGTAGTTACCGTTTAAACTACGAAGTGTGTGCAGTGATGTATCATTCTGATGTGGCCCGGGAGCTTACGGAACAATTCGAACGGGATCTCGCCGAGGCTACTCCATATCGTTTGGAAGATCATATGCATCGTACTTCTTCCGAGCGCATGCTTGATCAAGCAGCGCGTTTGTTATCTCCTTTGTTATAATTCTCAAAAATTACATGGAATTGAATCGAAGTCCAATTTACACATGTATATGGCGAAGGGGGAGAAGGCTTCCAACGAATACAAGTAATATCGGATTTGGGCAACAGTCTATGGTGCAAATATCACGCCCGGCATATAGTGTAGAAAAAAAGGAGCTGCATCATAGATGATCATGATGAAACCGATTGAAGTTGAAGGTCATCAGGTTATAAGTATCGAGGTCGCCCTGCCCAAAACAACACTTCTGGCCATCACAACCGATCACGGATATATCATGTGCGGAGCGCTTGATATTCGTTTGTTAAATGAGAAATTAAACGATCGCCGCATTGTGGCAGGACGCGCAACCGGGGTACGAACAATAGAGCAATTGCTGGATGCCCCACTCGATATGGTGACCACAGAGGCGGAATTACGCGGAATTTGCCCTGGGATGAAAGGAGCAGATGCCCTTTTAAAGATGGTAAACGAGGTTAGTTAATTTTAAATCCATACTTAAGGAAAGTAGGGGGATTTTTTGTTAACGGGTCTGCATATTGTTTTCCTTGGAGGCGATGCCCGACATCTTGAAATCATTCGGTCATTCACAGACCTGGATGCAAATGTTGTGGTAATCGGTTATGAAGATTTGCACGAACAACTTCTTGAAGTTCAGCATTC
This sequence comes from Paenibacillus sp. PastM-3, assembly GCF_029893965.1. Lineage (GTDB taxonomy): Bacteria > Bacillota > Bacilli > Paenibacillales > Paenibacillaceae > Paenibacillus_AQ. The sequence goes on along the minus strand of NZ_JARXXP010000007.1, from coordinate 64,809 downwards.
CAAGCTTACGAGGGAGGTGCTTCGCAATGCTGATGTATTGATATTACCGGTTGTCGGTACAGACGACCATGGCAGAGTAGAGTCTTCATTTTCATCTGAAACGTTATTTCAAAAAGATGGTTGTGGCCAAGGGGAAAGAGATTGGTAATATGACAGCGGTGGCGCGGCAGCATGAGCTTGATCCGAAGATGGTGTTGCGCTGGGCTAAGCAGTTGGATCGCCAAGACCTGGATCAGCTAGACGGATCAGCGTTGAAGCAGGCGGCGTTCATTCCTTCAGCAGCAGACTACGCGGCCTTGGAAAAAGAGCACGAAAAACTCAAGAAGCTTTATGCCGAGCAAGCGCTGGAAAGGGAAATCCTCCGTGACCTATTAAAAAAAACGAACCCACACTTGCGGATAAAATAGCCCTTGCGCAAGATTACATCGAGCAGGGTCATCCCATCGCTCTTGTACTGCGCATTCTGGAAGTGGGGCGTTCCACGTATTATGCCCATCTGAATCGAACGGAGCAGCAACCCGAACCCATCCACAGAAGCGGTCGCCCCGCGCCGGGTTACTCCTGCACGCAAGAGGGCAAACGCATAAGCGATGAACAAATCAGTGAGTGGATTATGGAACTGTTAGCCGACGAATACACGTCCGTCTACGGCTACCGCAAGCTGGCGAAAATGCTGCGGCGTGAGCATCGCCTTGTAATCAACAAGAAGAAGGTCTACCGGTTGTGCAAGAAGATGAACGTACTGCGGCCGCAGCGCAAGCTGAAGATCAAGCATCCCAAGCGACTGGCGAACAACCGAGTCGTCACTGCCTCCAACCAACTGTGGGAAACAGATATTAAGTATGGCTGGATCGAAGGCGAGCAGCGCTTCTTCTTTCTGATGAGCATTATCGATGTATTCGACCGGGCGATTGTTGCCTATCACCACGGTCTGTCCTGCGAGGCGAGGGATCTGGTTCAGATCACGCAGGAAGCGCTCATGAAGCGCCAGCTTTTTGACAAAGCGAATCGGCCCGTTATTCGATCGGACAACGGTCCACAGTTCATCAGCCATCGATTTGCAGCGGCCTGTGAGCGATTTGAAATCGTCCATGAGCGAATACCGCCCAAGACGCCGAATAAGAACGCTCACATCGAGTCATTCCACGCCATACTGGAGTCGGAATGCTATCAGCGTCATGATTTTGAGAGTTACCAACAGGCGTATGAGATCGTCAGCGGCTTTATTCACAACTACAACCGCAAACGCATCCATGGAAGCATTTACGACATGTCGCCATACGAATACAGCGAAGCGATCCAGCAAGGCAGCGTAAAACCCAAGGTAATCAAGGTATGATCGCAGTCATCTGTAAAGCACAAGAAATGCAAGGTTTTCTACGCAATCAGTCGAATAAGAGGTGCAGTGTCCATAATTCGGGGGTTAACCCGGTACTGGCATAGCCAAGTCTTACTTGAGGAACCTTTGCGTGGAACTAGGAATAGATCTGATTGAATTATTCAGCAGGGACGATGTTGCCATATACAATTCCATTCCCACTGCGGAAGGCGCCTTATTGATGGCCATTCAACATACGGACATTACCATACATGGTTCCTGTTGTATGGTGCTGGGTTTGGGGAGAATCGGTCTTACGCTAGCCGGAATGCTTCAGCGCCTGGGTGCACATGTCAAAGCGGGGGTGCAGAAACCGGAGCAGTTTGCACGTGCATGGGAGATGGGGATTGAGCCGTTTTATACGAAAGATTTGTACGATGAAGGCGTAAATGTGGATATTATTTTTAACACGGTTCCGGCGCAAATCCTTACTTCTCGTGTGTTGACCCGTATTCCGCATCACGCTATTATTATTGATTTGGCTTCCAAACCAGGTGGAACCGATTTTCGTTTTGCCGAAAAACGTGGAATCAAGGCCTTGTTGGCACCAAGTTTACCGGGATTGGTCGCGCCAAGAACGGCTGGACGTATATTGGCGAGAACGTTATGTCAATTGATCCAGGACGAACGGAGTCAAGATCGTGAGCAAATGGATTCACTTGCTTTTTCTTCCGGGTTATGAGATCGCGAACGATGGAACCGATCCATCGTTTTTTTTGAGTTTCAGCGTGCATCACTGAATAAACGGGGCAGGATTGTTCAGTCATTTACTCGAATACTTTGAAGAAAAAACATGCGGTCTATTTATTTGAATCATCGTGGAAGAAAATGTACACGGATCGGGGAATACGGAAGATTTTGGCCAAATATTTGGAGGAAGCTAAACTTGCTCAAAACCTGTCGCCACACAAGCTGCGTCATTTTCTGTTGACCTGGCTCAATAAACAGGGCATCGATGACGCACTCATACAGCCGTATTCCGGTCATGAAAGCCGGAAGTCATTGGAAATCTATTCGAAGCTTGCAATCACCGATGCCCAGCAGGAATATAACGAGGTTATCAATAAATTTCCCATTTAATTTACATCTACTTTGCCCTTGGTGACAGCTACGCTGGTACTACCCCCTTTCGTGAGGATACCATCCAAGATGCTGAAGAGGTAATCGATTGGCTATGCAAAAATGTGTTATTCCAGGATCACGACTTCGAACATTTGGTTGAGATTGTATACCGGCGATTTCGGGAGATAAAAGTTGTACCGCCTACGCCCGATCGCATCGAGCGACTTATTAGAGCGGCAATCCGTACATATGAAGAGCAATTTTTCCAAGCCACACTGGGCAAGATGCCCACGTCGTCTTTGTCTAAATTGGATTCACTTGTAGAGCGCATCGCATTTCTGGATGAAGAACAGGGCGGTTCAAGCAGCGACGAGGGACTTCTTTCTTTTCAAGAGCTGAAGTCCGATCCAGGCAAACCAGGTGTTGAAAGTGTGTTAAGAGAAGTAAGCAAGCTACGAACGATTCGAAATCTGGAACTTCCGGATGATCTGTTTCGTGATATCCCTCTTAAAGTATTGACCAAGTACCGACAGCGGACCGCAACAGAGGATCTCAGGGAACTTCGCCGGCATCCTGATCCGATCCGTTATACACTGTTGGCCGCCTTCTTCCGGCTAAGAAGCATGGAAATAACGGACAATTTGATCGAGCTGCTTATTCAGATCGTCCATCGGATAGGAGTAAGAGCAGAACGTAAAGTCGAAAAGGAAATTCTGAATGACTTACGCAAGGTAAGCAATAAGTATGGAATTTTATTCAACATGGCGCAGTCCGCAATCAATAATCCAGATGGAGTAATTCGTGATGTCATTTTCCCGGTTGTTAATGAACAAACATTACGGGATTTGATAAAAGAATTCAAACACACCGGACCGGCCTACCGAGAGAAAATTCATACCATTATTCGGGCTTCTTATGGGAGTCAGCCCGAGATTCTTCAATACGATATTCCGATGGCCGAGATTATTCGAGATTTCGGGCGGTATTTTCATGTATTGTTTTTGCTCGTAATCTATGGAGAAATATTCACCACATTGATAGGCAATGTATCCTGAGTTCCCGGATTGTGTAACGATGTTGTAAGGGAACACCGCGTAGTGACAAGGGTTTAACAACAAAATGGTTGATTTTACCTCGTTACATATTATAGAATGTATAACGAGGTTGGTGGTTATTATGGCGATCATTTATCAAACCAATAAAAAGACAGGCATTACCTATGCCTACAACAACGAGCCCTTCTGGGACAAGGAAAAGCAGCAGTCTCGGGCAAAGCGGACGCTGATTGGGAGAGTCGACCCAAAGACAGGAGAAATCGTTCCTACCCGAGCGTATCGGAAAGAGCCAGAGACGGGGGCTGAAGCTCCTGCCAAGAAACGCGGACCTGTACCGATCAGCAGCTTTCAGCGTAGTTTCTACGGCGCAACGTACCTTTTTGATCAAATCGGACAGGAAACCGGTGTCGAAGCCGATCTCAAGGCTTGTTTTCCGGATAGCTACAAGAAAATTCTGTCCATCGCCTACTATCTAATCCTGGAAGAAAACAACTCCCTCAGCCGCTTTTCCCACTGGCAGCGCATGCATATTCATCCCTATGGAGCAGATATTCCTTCGCAACGAAGCAGCGAGTTGTTCCAGTCGATTGAAGAGGCACAGCGCATGACCTTTTTCGAGAGGCAAGGCAAACGGCGCATCGAAAAGGAATACTGGGCTTTCGATATTACCACGATTTCCAGCTACTCTGAGGTGCTGAAGCAAGTGAAGAAGGGCAAGAATAAAGAACATGATCGGTTGCCCCAAATCAATTTGGCGCTCCTCTTTGGCGAGGAATCCGGCCTGCCCTTTTACTACCGAAAGCTTCCCGGGCACGTGACGGACGTCAAGACGGTTCGGCAACTGATGCAAGAGTTTCACATCATGGGGTACAAGAAAGTAAGCGTCGTGCTGGATCGTGGCTTTTACAGCAAGCGTAATGTCGATCATCTCTACCAGAACCATCAAAAATTTATCATCGGCGTCAAGTTAAACCTCTCCTACGTCAAATCGCACTTGGAAGAGGAACGGGAGCGCTTGAGACTCTGGTCGAATTTACATACGCAGTACGGAACCTATGGCATCTGCAAACGAATCGATTGGGCCTACGAACAAGAGCGCCCTTACAAGGGCGACGTTCTGCAAGAAACGCGCAGAGCCTATCTCCTGCTCTATTACAATCCAGAGAAAGCAGCCAGGGATCAAGCAGACATGAATGAGTACCTGACACGTCTGTACCGGGATCTGCAGGAAGGCACGTTGCGTGAGTATTGTCGAAAGGATTACGCCAAGTATTTTGAAGTGACCGAGACCCCCAAGCGTGGCCGAAAGATTGTCCCACGAGAGGACAAGATGCTTGAGGTGGCACAGAACTATGGCTACTTTGCACTGCTTTCCAACGAAGTCAAAGAACCGGATGAAGCGTTGTCACTATACCGCAGCAAAGACATCGTAGAGAAGGCATTCGGCAATCTCAAAGAACGGCTGAATTTCCGGAGAATGCAAGTTTCTTCAGAAACTTCGCTTAATGGCAAGCTGTTTGTGGAATTTATTGCTCTTATCTATCTTTCCTACGTCAAGAAACGCATGCAGGATGCCGGACTCTTTGAATCCTGGACGATGCAAGGACTACTCGATCAATTGGACACCATAGAGCGGTTTGAAGCGCCTGGACACGGACGAATCTTAGGTGAAGTGACGCAAAAACAGGCTGATTTGTATCGAGCGCTCGGAGTAGAACCTCCCTCGTTATAAATTCCGGGAACTTAGGATGGATTGTAAGTTCAAAAAATTTTATGTGGTTTGATATGAGTAACTCCAATGATTGGATTGGGTTTTTGGGTAGTTATCTTGGAGGGATTTTTGGGGGCTTGTTTACATTACTTGGGGTCTTGATTACTATACGCAAGCAGGATGAACAGAATCATAAGATGGAGATGATTCAATACGATAATACATTTTTCAAACTAATCTCTCTACATAATGAATTATCAAATAATATTAGCATCAGAATAGATGTAGAGGAAGAGATCCATGGGAGGAACGTATTTAAGTCACTCTATAAAGAAATGAAAAGCATATATAATGAAATATTAGATGAAGATTATGGTCGATTTAACATTAGCATTAAGGATAACATTAAATTCAGAGTAACTCGACAAGCATATAATGAGATTTACTCTAAATATGAAACTTCATTAATTCATTACATTCGAAATCTTAGATTTATTATCGAATCTATAATTAATCTAGAAGATAAATACAAGGAGAAATATATTAGTATTCTTAGAGCACAATTAACTCAAAGCGAGATTATTTTTATATTTTATTATTGTACAACTGCAAATTCAAATGGCAATGAGAATCTCATAATGTTAGCTGAGAAGGCAAATCTATTTAATAACTCAGATAGAAATTTACTAATTGATTCTGAACACTATTGCTTTTTTCATGACTATATTAGTTTAGATGCAGAAATAGATGAAATTACTTTATTTTTAGATCATGAAGACATCAGATTTGGTGAAGATGATGAATAAATATTTATAAGTGACAAAATAGATTCAAAAATAGGTCAGGGTGGCCTTTTTTCAAGGATGTTCAACAACCCATACTTTTTCAGAACATTTTTCGCACGTTCGGCTTGCCTCCATGAGCTATGATCATACAGTAGACATATTGCTCAGAGGAGGTAGGACATCATTGCATATTGTACTTGTTGGCATAAAGCCAGAAATCAGTGATCCCCATTTTAAGTTTCATGTATGCGGTAAATTTGAAGAAGTCAAAGAAAGCTCCTTGATCTTGATGCCGGAATACGTCCTGATCCATGAGGATGAGGCCCGTAGTATCTTACCGTTAGCGGAGGAGATCCCCGTAAAGTTTGTCGTGATTAGTGAGGCATCGAGCCTATCACCAACAGCGGTAAGAAGCTGGACCGCATTGGGCGCTTCGGACGTATGGCTGAACGGAAACTGGCAAGAGAAGCTGCTCGCAGCTCATCATCTGGTAGAGGTGAGTCCTCAACAGATCGCATTGCCTGAATTGAACTTCGGTCGAAAAGGGGAAAGGATCGTTATTGCTGTAGGCAGTGTGTATGAAGGTGCTGGCAGCACACATACTGCGCTGCTCATCGCTCACTATTTAGCCCGGTATGCGAAAACCAAAGTGGCGGTGTGGGAAGGCGGGAATCATCCGTGTTTCTCTTTCCTGGAATACATTAAGGAAGGTAATTTCTCGAATCATCCCCGTTATGAATTGAATAATGTGGCTCTCTATAAGGCTGAGGTATCCGAGTACTGGATCGGATCGCTGATGAGCGACTACCGCTATACGGTGCTGGATCTAGGGAGTTTACAGAACAGCAAGAAGGCTGACCTATTTGTACAAGCCAGCGTTCCTGTACTGGTGGGTTCCGGCAGTGAATGGCGGGTGAAGGAACTGATCTCCTTCTGCAGGGAGCATAGCCGAGTGCCGCAGGAATACTGGCGCATTGCTTTGCCACTGGCAAACGAACCAAATCGGGAGATGGTGGCGGGATGCTTAAGCGGCAGGCCCGTATTTGCGGTTCCGAATCATCCAGATCCTTTTCATCCCCAAGCGGATACAGATGAATTACTTGAAGGCCTCTTATCTCCGATTTTGCAAAAACAGAAAAAGCGGGGACTTGGCCGTTTTTTCTAACAGAAGGTTCAATTCAATCATTGCAAAGACCTGAACTGCTTCAAGCGTTGAAGCGGTATTTTGTGCTGTCCGGAAAGGGGGTGAAATTCTAAGTGAATCGACAAGGACATATAGGAATGGCGATTCTGGCAGGTTCGACAGTGCTCTATTTTACGCCAGCCCTGCCTATCGTACCTGCTGCCTCATTGATTGCCGCTGCGGGGATCGGCGGGCTGCTGCCGGATCTGGACCATAAAACCAGCACAGTCAGTAATAAGCTCCAGTTCTCGACAAATACACGAAAGAAATTGAAAGGATTGTCCGTTCTATCGCTGGGGATGGGAATCTTGTGGTTTGTCCTGCAGCAACCAATGCCCTGGCTATGGGCAGCAGCAGGCCTAATCTTTGCCTTAGCCTCTCGACTACGCATGCTCCTCCTAAGTGGACTTGGACTGTTGCTGCTTGCAGGATATGAACTATATAGCCTCCACTGGCTTACCCTGCTTGCTGGCGTTGCCTTGCTGGTAATGCCTTTCGTCAAACATCGCGGGATCATCCATAGTCCGGAGTTCGCAGGTGCCTTGAGCCTTGGCGTAGTCTCTTTTACCTCGACACAGCCGGTTCTGTTCCAGGCGCTCGGTTTTGGCTTGATGACGGGCTGGTGGTCGCATTTAGTGGGGGATGCTGTAACGGTGGAAGGCATTCGTTCCGTACTTCTCCCACGGCTTAAGGTGGCGCTGAATCTGCTGCGAAATGGCGGGGCTGCCGAGCGGTGGATTGCAAGAAGCTGCTGGCTCTGCAGTATCGCACTTTGGCTGATGACATTCTATTGAAAACGGAAGGGAAGAGAAAAATGAAAATCAAAAAGACCGGGACCCTCATCATGATGGTCCTGTTTAGTATGTTCATGTTACCTATGCTGGCCTATGCCGACGATAATAATCCGATCACCAAGATCAAGGAGAAAATGAAGTTTAACTGGAAGGTGCTAGACGGTCTGGATTTTGTATTTACCCCGATTGGCCTCGTGATCTCGTTACTGACGATAGCCACGTTGGTATTTGTCGTTGTCCGGGTGATCATCAAGCTGGTCAAGATCAGTACCGGGAAAGGCACTATCAAGGATAAATGGTTCTGGATTGAAGCAGGCCTCATTGTATTTATCGTGTTCCTGTTCATCAGCGGAGCCTTCTTCAGCTTCCTGGAAAATATCTATAACTGGACATCCACACAGGATCTTGGAGGTGAAAAGTCAGCGTTGTGGACCCAGCCGGACCTTCGCAAGTTAAGGGGCTAGTGCAGGTATGGACAACGATTATATCTCAAAAATGAAAAAAATGTATACCGTTGATCCAGGAGTAGTGGATGATTTGAACTGGTTCTTAGTCCTGGCAGGTGCCGCAGGGACAATACTGTGTGTGCTCGCTTTAGCGTACTGGCTGATTCGTTTTTTTGCGTTCCTGTTATCCGCCAGCCGTGGGGCAAAAAGCCTGAAAGATACAAAATTCTGGAAGCGGATGGCGGTAGCGCTGGGGCTGATTCTGTTATTCATGACCGGCTCGGTATTTACCCTGCTGTCACAGTTTTATGATTATATGGCGATTTGGGGGTGGGGAGGTTGAGACAGCGATTTCGGATGTTGACCGTTCTGCTGCTACTGTTGCTAGGTTTCACAAACAATCTGCTGACCGTAACGGTACAGGCTTCCCCCAGCAAGATCGTAACTTCAAAACAAGCGGATCTGAAGATGGCCTCTGCATTGCCAACACCAACCACGGTGCCGACCAGTACAGAGGTGCCTGCTGAACGGGAAACGAGCTGGTACATTCCCGGCTGGGTAGACGATATGATTCAAAAAGTTGATGACATGATCCAGTCATTCAAGGATCTTATGTCCGGCAAGCTGATCAAGGATGCGATTGAAGGACTCATCGTCCTGCTGGTGGATGAGCTCATGTCCCCACTCTATGATGCCTTTGCCAAAAGCTACTTGTTCACGCCGCAAATTGCAGAAATCGCTATGGTGCAGTCAGGTTGGTCACTCTTTATGATCATTGGTCTGGTACTGTTGTTTATCGGGATCTCATGGTTAACCTTTAAAATCATTCAAGGCAAAAAGGATCTGGGCAGTTTGCTCAAGGTCTTTTTAGTTTGCTTTGTCGCCACGTATTTCTCACTAACGGCGCTGAATATCGCCAATGTAGGCATCAACTGGATCGCCAGCAAGATGTTTGAGGGGATTATTGGAACCAGCGGCATTGCCTATGAAGGCTTAGAGGGGCAGCAGATTCTGAAAGCGATGATTGTCGGTGTTGATGGAATTACAGATGCCGCGTATGCCGCCCAAACTCTCGGTGAACTGACCGTGTCTACCAGCGGCGGGATTTTTAATCTGCTCAGTTATTTGCTACTGGTCGTATTGCCCCTATATGTGGTTGCCGTACTCAAGACTCTGGTGCTTATCTTTATGGCGATCCTGGTCAATCTATGGATTACACAATCAGCCTATACCGGAAAAATGGAGACGCTGCTGGGGTTTGCCAATCTATATCTGCGGACGCTACTCGTTGGCCTGATCTGCGGTTTGCATTGGGCAATTTTTGTGAAAATGCAGACGGATTACGGCGAGGGAGAAGGGTTTTGTGCTGCTATAGGTATACCGCCCATCATTTTTGCGATTCTCAGTGCGCTGGCGTTACTCGTGTTCTTCTTCTTTTTCTGGCTGAAGCCCCTTATGAAAGCTGTGCAGCATCCGGTGACATTGAATGGAGCACAGGTACTCAATTCCATGGGGAAATGGGGAGAACGAACGTCATCGTCTCTGGATTCCATGGGCAAGCGGATGGGCTCGGAAGGTGTGCAGAAGAAGGCACTGAGCATGCAGGAAGCCAGCAAACGGATGCAGCAAGCGGCAGATCGTATGCGTACTCAACGCAGAGTAGGCAAAGACAAGCTGGTCTCGACACTTAGTGGTGGATTGTCTGAATCGGTGCAGGGCATCGCCTATCATGAACCGGAAGAATGGCTTCAAGAGGGCGGTCAGATCCATGTGGAGGCTCCGCATGAGCTGGCGCTAGGAGAGTCAGAAATCAAATCCTCGGCGCTGAATATTTCAGAAGTACTGGGAGACGAAGGGTTCCGGAGTGTATCCTTGCTGAAGGCTCCTGTGGCCCAGCGTAAACAACTGACCAAGAAGCTTAGTACCCTGAAGAAAGAGTACCAGGAAGATGTCCAGTGGGATGAGCGTACCGGTGAATTGATTCTGGCCGGGCCGACCCTCGACATGCTGCCCCAGCTGGAGCAGGAAGGATTCGATATCTCTGCTGTTCGTGAGGGCATGTACAAGGATGGAGCCTTTGTGGATCTGAATAGTACACCGAAGATTTCACTGCTGACCGAATCCTCGGAAGCGGAGCACGCGGCAGAACAGATCAAAGAAGCCTTACCCCTCTACACGCAGGCGAAGCTGCCCCAAGGCACAGGATCTTCGGCCTATCATGCGCTGCAGGAACGGGCCGATGAATACCCATGGGTGAAGGAGCTGCTGCTGGAGCAGGGCGTGTTATGGTTGCCGGATGATCACCTGGAAGAGGCTACTGAAGTGCTGGAGGGAATGCTCACCCAAACGACCCGGAAGATCCGGGTGAACTTCCCGCGTCACTCCCGATTTGCGGCCAGTATGATCGCCGATTGGGAGCGTACCGGTACATCGGAGGCGCTGGTGGAAGTGCTGGAGCTGGCTAAAGATGAATCTCATGCCTTTATTCCCGAAGAACATTTTAGTGAATTCCAAAAGGCGTATGACAGCTACCGAAAAGACCGGATTCCCTACTGGCGTGCGAAAGATGGCGCAATCTATGTCATTAAAGACCGCGTGCCGGTCAACTATGGACAACCGCCGCTGGATGGTTTGGATATGGGCAGCTTTGAACAGTTGCAGAAGGAAATGCTCCATCGGCATGAACAGCAGCGGACCAAGGTAACTCAGTAGGCGAGCACGGCGAAAGCACAAGATGCTGAAAAAACGAAAGGTAAAGGGCAGGTGAAGTAAATGAATCAGGAACAGCAGGAACGGGAAGAGGAGCTGCTGCGTGCAAGCTTTATGGGCGATATCCGTGAGGATGTAGAGTTTCTAGGATTGTCGCTAAGGGATATTGGCTGGATCGTAGGAACCACGCTCATGATCGGGGGCTTCCCCTTTTTGCTTCCGTTCCCGGTGTTGTTCAAAATGACCTGGATTGTAGCCATCTTCATGAGTAGCACTTTGGGGCAATGGCTCAAGTGGCCGTATCGTCTGAAGCGCTACATACATGATGCACAGCAAAAGAAGGAAGGAGCCGGGGAAGACCTCGGTTCCTTTCTTGGCGTAGAGGAAGATGGCTGGCTCTACCGCAGCGGGAAAACCTTGCATGTGGTGTCTTCGTTATCGGCATCCCCGTGGAAAACAGCGGTGTATGCGCAGAAACGGACGCGGATTGGCGGCTTTGAACAGTTTCTTCGTGCCATGGTGCAGGAAGGCTTCTCGGCACAAATCTCAGCGGAGCAGATCCCGGATGTTCGCCTGGAGCTGTGGAATCAGAAACGAAACCATCCGGCGAAGAGTCCAGGTATCCAAGCGATGAAGTTGAACCGCATCGAGATGTGGGAGCGGCTGGCCAGAGAGGGAAAGGCGCTGCGCAGTGAATATACACTGACCCTCACGACCTCGGAATCGAAAATCAAGATCAGGGAACGGGCAGATGAACCATCAGATCTGAATCCGGAAGCGCTGAAACGTTTCCGCCTGCTGAGTGAGCTGCAGGAGAAAAAGGATCGCGTGCTCCACACACTTACTTCGCATGGTGGGCATAGCACATCGTTATTATCCGGATTTTCACTGCCGGAGATTGTGGGGCGTTGGTGGGACCGGACCACATGGGAGGCTTGGAAGATGAATGGAGACTCATGGGCTGAACCCAGCCCATATGAAGTGTCCGAAGACTCGGACCCACTAAATGAGCAGGAGGGATTAGAACTGCAAGGCGAAGAACGAGATGAAAGGCGTTCGCTATTCAGTCCATCGCTAGTCAAGTTCATTCAGGACGGTCCTCCGGTGGAAGACCACGCGGAGAATGAAGTCATGCAAGACATTCAGAAGGAAAAGATCCCCACACCATTGCTGATCGAGGATGTGGTCCGCGAGTCATCATGGAGAAGCGCATTGCAGCTCGGGAAATGGCCTATAGCACGATGGATGCAAAGCGGTAAACATGGGATTTCCTTTCTTCGAACAACCTGGAGTACAAGGTTTCTCCCTTGGTTTGGCAGGTGGATACAGAATTGCCGTGTGGACTGGCAGAAGGTTAGAGTCCGAAAGGTTAAACTTCCAGCAGCCAAGCTAGAGTACACGCCGGATAAGCTAACGGAAGAAGGGATTCTACCGCCAAAGCTTCCAACATACGGAGCCAATCAGCTTCAAGGGATTATATTACTGACCTCACCCATACCCAGCGGCAAGTCTTTTCTGGCTGCGAATCTTGGGGTGGCGGCAAGTCTATCCGGTACTACCGTGAGCATTGTAGATCTATCGCTGGATCAGGGAACCCGTACGGTGCTGAATCCGCTGCAGCAACCTTCGGAACTGGACGCCTGGGACAGCTGGTCCGGGAAAGCAGCAGACTGGATGCTATTTACCCCTACACGTTATCCCACCTTGCAGGAAGTGGAGCAGCTGCTTCAGCACCGGGCGGAGGAAGATGGACTCGTTATTGCTGAAATCCCCTGGAACTATCCTGAACGGGAGACGCTGCTGCAGCGATATCGTTCCATTGCAGTGCTTGATTGTGATTACCACCATTGGCTTCGCTTCGTTGAAGCAGCCCCGCGCTGGGAAGGGGAGTGCTGGCTGAACCAGAGTACTCCAGACATGGCTCCCCGGATGGACACTCTGCTCAAGGAGCAGTATCAGCAGGCGTATACAGCGGTTTATCCGTATTTTCCATCAGCGGCCTACAGCTTGTATCAGGGCCGGCCTCTGGCACTTGATCCCGACAAACGCAGCTTACTGAACGTACACATAAATAGAGAGGAGACCACCCATGAGCCTGCTCAAACATACGAAGCGGTTAGTTAAACAGTGGAAGAAGCAGCCCCGGCAACTGGTGGTGAACATGGTGGACGGTAAGGATGGGAAGACTGGCCATTATGTGCGGGTGTTCATGGTCCAGGAGTATCCGCCGGAGATTATCGCCGGATATCTGGATCAGCTGGATGGCATCGTGACTCATGCCGGGGCCACCTTGCGTAAGACGATCCGGTATGCGCAAAGCGATATTAAATTCAACACCCGAATGAAGTACAAGCTGAACCGGCTAACGGCCAGTATTAATGATCAGAGTGAAACCGATCCGGCGCGGAATGCAGAGATTGCTGCGAAAGAGACCATCTTGGCCTTACGAGATTCTACGTTATCCAGTGATCACAAGCTGGTCGAAGTGCAGACCTTCTTAACAATATCCGCGCCGAAGCTTCATCAGATTGAGGCGGCAGAGGCGGGGATGAAGCTGTGGTTCGATAACATGTCCGGGAAGCTTAACGAACTGAAGCGTGAGCAGCAAGAGGCGATGCGGCAAACAACCCCGGCCTTTGACCCCTACAGTGATCACAGTGAATTTTTCAACAAGACCCATTATGGGCGGGTCACGACAGATTCTGTCGCTGCACGCACCTACCCCATGACCCGAGGCTCGTTCTCGGATAGCGAAGGACTCTATTTGGGTCGCCGGACCGAGGACGGCGGCTTTTGTTTTGTCAATTTGTGTGATCCGGATGATCCCCGGGCGCAGAACGTGACTGTATTTGGCAAGACCGGCGAAGGGAAAAGTTACTTTCTGAAGGCGCTGGTGGTCTCCTTGCTGGAAGAGGGTGTGCATGTATTTGTCTTTGACCTGGACGGTGAATGGAGGGAGCTCTGTTCGTATGTGGGCGGTGTCTATATTGACCACACCACCGAAGAAGGGCGCTATTTTGAACCGCTGACTATTATGCCAGCCATCACCGAGATTGATGAGGAATGTGCACAGTATAACCGCGCTCGGTACAAAATGGCCGAGAAAAGTGGCGTGCGCACCTTCTCGCTGCTTGGGGAGAATTTAACCCGTCCGGAAATCTTTGAAGTAGGCGAAGCCATTCGCAGAGTCTACCGTGCGGCAGGGATTGAGAAGAAGCAGCCGGAAACGTGGAATGCACCTACAGGACCGAAGCCGACGATTCATGCGGTATTTCATGAAATCGAAGAGGCGGCTCACAGCAATGCCGATGCCAAAAGCCTGTATGACAAAATCAAGATCTACTTCATCGGGATTTACGATGATATTTTCCAAATCGAAGAAGCCTCCAGTTTTGATCACAAAGCGCCTCTGGTTGTCTACCGGGTCGGCTCCGGTGAAGAGGATGAGTCCAAGAAGGATGAATCGGCCAAGCAAGCACAGATCAAGATGTCGATGGCTTTTGAACAGGTCAATGCCAACATTCATCTGCTCAAAATTGCCGGTGCCGACTTTTCTGCCGTACTGGTGGATGAAGGCCAGCGGCAGCTGCAAAATCCTGAGCTGCGCAGTTATGTCTTCACCTGGTACACGGCTATTCGCAAGCAGAACGGTATGATGATCCTGGCAGGCAACTCCCCGGCCATTATGCTGGATACCGCAGCTGGCGTGGGCATGTGGGAGAACACCAGTGTGCGCGTGTACTTTTACATGGAGCAATCAGCGGTACGTTTACTTTCCTCTCACGCGGATCTGCCATCTGAGATTCAGGAGCTTATTACTCAGAATGAAGGCACGCAGCGCTACATTTTGGAGAACCACAAACGCTACGATGAACTGATTATGCATGTCCCTCCGGAAGAACATGTCCTGTATAAAACGCGAGGACTGAAAACCGCAGGGTAGAGGAGGAGGAGAAGTGGAAGTTGTTAAAAAGGCCAATGAGATGAAGAAAATCATCGGGCTGATTTCGGCGCTGAGCTCTCCCGGAATCGGTTTGGTGCTGATCTTCCTGGGACTTGCCGTATTGATCATGTTGTTTGTCTTCTTGCCGTTCATGATCTTTTCGGATACCGACAGCTATAAGCCGCAATCAAGTGGGCAGTATGCCTGGATGGCTCCCGTGCAGCTGGATGTGGACGGAACGGCCTACATCTGGCCGGTGCCGACCATTGACCGGGTCTCATCTCCATTTGCACTGCGTGATCTGTTTGGCACCACCCGAATGCACAAGGGAATTGATATAGCGAATGGTGCTGCGAATACTGAGCTACAGGCGGTCTATGCCATGGCTGCAGGAACAGTGACGCTGGCTGGAGCTGCCAGTGGTTATGGTCAAGCGATTATGATCGATCATGGTAATGGGCTGGTGACCACTTACGGACATTTATCTGTTCAGATGAACGTAACAGTGGGTGATGTGGTGAGCAAAGGGCAGTTGATTGGAACCATTGGGGAGGGCATTGTCGGGCGGTCTACCGGACCGCATTTACATTTTCAAGTGGAGCTGAGCGGGGTGCCGGTTGATCCATTGGAGTATGTCTTTGCTCCAGGTACGGAGCTGCCTACTCTGCCAAGAGAGCTGGGATACCAGTCTTTAAATATCGAGTATGTGCTGCAGTTTCTGGAGAAACGAAAATCAGCGCTGGCAGATCGCAGCCTGCTGCAGATGATCGATGACGCAGGGCGAAGCAAAAATGTCTCTCCCTATCTGCTGATTGCCATTACCGGTCAAGAGCAGTCTTTTGTGCCGAGAAACAATAACCATGCCTCGGAGATTATCCGCAACCCGTGGAATGTATTTGGCTGCTGGTGCAACGGGAAAGGTGCGCAGCTCTCGACTGGCGAGGCTGCACAGATTGCAGCGAATACGATCATTAAGCTGTCTCAGGATCTTCCTGCTGGAAGAGATCCGATTCAGTGGTTGTCGGCTAAAGATAATCCGCGTGGTTACTATGCTGCAGATAACGGATGGTGGATCGGGGTATCCAAGTACTTCAAATTGTTAGTAGCGGGGAGTGGTTGAAATGAATTTAACAGTTGTCATTATCGCCATATTGCTATGGGTGTTTTACAAGAAAGGCAGCAATGGTTTACCGACCTGGCTCGTCAAAGCGTTGGGTGTATTTTTGGTAATTATGCTGCTGCGCAATTTGAATGAAGCCTATCACTTTGTTTTCGACGAGTCGGATGCGTGGTGGCCTCTCGTAAAAGAGAATGCGGCGCGTTTTAATCAGCAGCTTAGAGATCTAATCCAATCTATGATGAAAGGAAGTTGAGGCCATAGTGAGCACTCCAGATCCACCGCCAAAGGAATCTTTTGGACAATTCGTGAATCGCCTGACCGTCATGGCTGCGCTGGGAAGTGTAATCGTATTGTTTCTGGAGCCAGCGCCAGAACTCAGCCATTTGGCACATGCGGTACTCCGGTATGCAGTCACTTTGTGGCTGGGTATTGTAGCTGTACCTCATATTGCGCGAGTGGCTTGGAAGCATCGGAAACGTATGTGGCCATGGCTTATCCAGCTGCGGCAAAAGATTCAAAACCTGGAATGGAGACCGGGGCAGTCGTCAGCAGATATTTCGCTAAGCAAGCTGCTGAATGCCGGGGGTGTGGAATCTATGCCTTCCGCACCTGAGCGGGGCGAACCCAATCATAGGCTGGTTGTGCTTGCATGCGAACAGAGTGTTCAATCGGGACCCTATGCGCTTTTTCCACCGAACCCTCGGCCGAATTCTTCTTCTACATTATCAGCAGAGCAGGCATCGGAGCTCATCTTCAATACAGTCCAGTTGGCAGGGCTGAAAATGGAGGAACCGCCAGAAATTCTTTCTATCGATGCCGGGCCAACGCTACAAACCATTTCCTTTAGACTACCGGCCCGGCTGCAACTCAGTGATCTGGTCAAGAAAAGAGATGATCTGGCGAACCATATCGGGCATGACCGGAGTTTCGCGGTGACCTCATCCCCATTTGCAAGTGCAGCAGCCTTTATATTGCCTCATAGCGAACGGGCATTTGTATATATGAGGGATATGGCACAAGACTTAAAGGTGTTTGCTCAAACAGCTCAACTGCCTATGGTGTTCGGAAAGGATATGGAGGGCAAACCGATACTGGTGGACTTAGCCAAATTACCGCATTTGCTTGTGGCAGGGGCTACCGGCTCCGGAAAGTCTGTTTTTATTAATGGACTGCTAACTTCATTAGCCTCTACACGTTCACCGCAGCAAGTCCAGTTTCTGCTCATTGATCCCAAAATGGTCGAGTTTACGATGTATACCGGTTTGCCGCATCTGATCTCCCCGCCAGTTACTGATCCTAAACGGGCGGCACTAACGCTCAAAAAGCTTGTCGTAGAAATGGAAAAGCGGTATCAGCGTTTTGCAGAAGCAGGTGTACGTAATTTGCTGCAGTATAACCGTAATCATCCGCAAGATCAGATGCCGTATATTGTCACTGTAATTGATGAATATGCCGATTTGATGGTCATTGCCCGTGCAGATGTGGAGGAAACCGTGCAACGTCTGACCCAAATGGGACGAGCTGCGGGTCTCCATCTCATCTTGGGCACCCAGCGTCCCAGCGTGGATGTTGTGACTGGTGTGATTAAGTCGAATCTGCCCTCCCGGGTAACTTTTCATTTGCTGAGTGTCTATGATTTCAAGACCGTCATGGATACAGGAGGGCCGCATTTACTCGGTGGTGGAGATGGGATCTGCATGCTGAACGGTGGCGGACAGAAGAGGTTTCAATCGGCTGCGATCAGTGCGGATGATGATGAGACGACTGGGTATATCGAGGAGTTAAAACATTATTGGCGGAATGAAATGCGGCTGCGTAAAGTAGATCCTGAACTACAAGCAAACGGAGGTTTGTCTTCGTTTACTGTAATATCTGAACAGGAAGAACAGGAATTACCGGATGCGGAGCCTGTATCTGACGAACGGACTATACCGAAGAGCGTGAGCCACTTAGAGGAATGGGCTGATCTGGAGGAAGAAGAGGTGCAGTCTGTTAATAAGAGTATGTACGAACAAGTTATTCGCTTGGCGCGGGAACATAACGGCGTGTCCGGCAGGTTGCTGCAGCACGCATTAAATATTGATTATGTGACGGCTGCTACCTATGTTGAGCAGTTAAGTAGAGAAGGAAAGGTTGCATCTGAGTATGACCCAGAGTCGGGATTGAAGCCTTGGCTGTTGAGCGTCCGGGAAAGTGATGAAGAGCTGCTGCTCCGGATGCAGCTTATGATTTGCGAGAAGGGCTCAGCAAGGTCTGCTGAACTGCAGCAAGAACTTGGTATTCGTAAGGAGAGAGTGCTGCAGCTAATGAGTCAACTGGTAGCGCAGGGATTTTTGCTTTCCCCGGTAAGTCCGAAAGCTGGATATACCGTTGCTTGGAGTGAAGAGAAAATTCAGCAGTTTTTGAAAGTATAAATATTAACTAAGCTCTCGGTGCTGAGGTTACTGATGATTCCTAGTATTGGAGGTGCTACAATAAAGAGGAATTGATTTCATTCAGTATCAATACTAAGAGCGAGGGTGATTGATTTGGAAGAGATGGGAGAGTCAGATAATATACCGTATGTTAAAAATGTAAATTCCGAAATAAGTAGCTCCATAGAAGTTATTGGGCTAGATTTTTACGAAACAAAGATTAGGAAATTAAAAGAAGACATCGCAGCTGATAAAAGGCTCTCACTTGGTTTGAGGATATTTTTTATCGTCATCGTATTAATTGGTTTAGCTGATATACTTACTTTGGTAAATTGGATTACTAACTATGTTTCTGTGCCTATAACTATTTTTTCTGCATTAATGGTTGCAGCTAGTTTTGGTAGACAATCCAGACAAGTAAGCATTCAGGCTGAAATTGATGCTCTTGAAAGACAAAAAAATAGGCTAGAGAGTAAGGCCACTCAATCTACTATTGGAAATTTTGGGAATGTGGCGAAAAATAATACTAATCTTTATTTTGATACATTGGTCGGGATTAATTTAAGGAATTTGGAAGATTATTACGAACTGGTTAAAGTAAGTAACAGGAAATCTTTCAATGCATCACTCGCTGTAAGTATTTTGGGATTTTTACTTATAGCAGGAGGTTTAGTTGCTTCATATATTATGGATGGTGCGAAAGACATGGCATATATTGCTGGTGCATCGGGAGTTATGGTTGAAATTGTTTCTGGGTTGATGTTTTATCTTTATAGTAAAACAATATTGCAGCTGAAGGAGTATCATGATAGCCTGTTAAATGTTCAAAACATGTTATTATCTTTTAAATTATTTGAAGATCACAAGGATTCTACAGAAAACACAGAGATATTAAAACAAATGATAGAATATCTATTGATAACTAAACCTCGTTTATGAATGGCTAGACCAGTAGTGAGACAGAATAGAACCAATAATATTATTAATCCATAGAAGTATGGGTTGATCAAAAGTTGGGATATGTTCTCGCCTTTTTTTGTTATGCGACATCACATTGGATACCCTAATACTGGCGAAAAGAAGTGATGTTTTACGAAGGGATTATTTACAGTTCCATTTATAGTTCCTAAATTCAAAAGCCAAAAACCCACGTGGTTATGGCTTTTTTTGTTTCTACAGACTTCACTTTTATCGGGAACCAAGGATGGGGAGTATAACGGAACCGTAAATGCAATGGGAGGGAGGAAAGAAAATGGGCCACATGCGCAAACTTGAAACCTCATACTTTTCCCATACTTTTTAAATACGTTTCACTTGAACAATTGAGTTAATCTTATATCATGCAAGAAAACAAAAAGAGGCCGCCCCGGCAATCCAAGGGGCGGCCTTTGCGTTGAGAGAGGAGAGTGCGATGCAGGAAGTTGGATTCAAAGAAGCAGGAGAAATATTGAATACGCCGGTCAGCACATTGCGGCGCTGGGTCGTCTTATTGGAGGAGCAAGGGTACACCTTCAACCGTGACGGTAAGCGTAGGCAGCTGGACTGGCAGGATGTAGGTGTGCTGCGAGAGGTCAAGCTCAGGCTCCAGGAAGGAACACTGGAAGAGGCGATTCAGAAAGCCGTCTCTTCATCTGTAGTTACGCAGGAAGAACCTGATCAGCAGGAATCACAGCCTGTGATCCAGGGAAGCGAATGGGAAGCCTTTGACACCCAAATAAGTAGCCTGACAGAAAACTTGTTTTGGCACGGTCAGGAACAGGCAGTGAGCACTATACTTACGGCTTGGCGAGCACTCAAGGAGACGATGGGGAGGGAATAACATTGGATAAGAAGTACAGCCTTGCTGAGCTGAAGGCCATGCCTACGCTGCAACAATCACACACGGATAATCTGAAGAAGGAAACCAGAAATGAACGGGTCTGGTTGTCCCGACTGACCGTTGCGGATGGTATGCCCTACAACAATCAGGTCACAGTGGAAGTTTTCTCGAATGGTAAGTGGAACATCGTAGATACGTACCAGGCACAATAAGGAGTGAACATGAAATGATAAAGACCTATGCAAACTGGGAAGGAGATTTGGAGGATTACCTCCGGATCGGTGATGTGGTAGATGAAGAGATGGCCGATCACTTTCTGAATGTGCTGCCTCCGGCCTGCTGGACGGCGAAGATCATCCAGATCGGAGAGCCGAATAGCCATGTGGGAGGCAAAGCCACCTACGCCACCTTAGAAAAAACAAGTCAAGGCTGGGTGTACCGGGGCAATTGCCACCGGGGCGAGACGGAGGGGAGATCATGACCGGCAAAGCGCAGGTGATCGCCTTCGCCAATCTGGGCGGCGGGGATGCGGTTCAAGGTGTCATGAAACTGATCCGCGCCTATCCCAAGGATCAGCGCGTGGTGGTGGCTGAATTGCCTTGTGTCGGTTTACCGCGCATTGCCTATACCTTCGATCAGCAAATCGCCGAACTCCACAAAGAGCGCACAATGGATCAATTCCTGCTCGATCTGGACCGCCAAGCTTTGAAGCCGATCCAGGAGTACATGGTTCAGCGGAGTGGTGTGGACTATTTGCTGGTGAATCCGCGTTCTCAGCCTGAAGCACCCGTAATTCGTAAATTGTCTTCAAATCAAACGCTGATCTCGGCATCCGTAGTGCTGCGGCAACAGCTGGAAGCCGCCTATGATGTGATCATTCTACTCACACAGGGTTCGCTCATCCAGCCAACGACTCACTTCGCTCTCCGGACTTCGGATGCAGCCGTACTCTATAGCGCAGATGCCATTGATTTTGTTGGCAATTATACACATTACCGCCGATTGCTTGAAGTGTTCAGTGTGGAGCGGGAGCGACTTTATCTGTTTTCGGCAGATACCAATGTCAAAATAGACGAAGCGCCTGTGTATACCAAATTCAGTGACCTGATCAAGCGCTGGAAGGCACTTGAACCGAACAAGATCCCGGTGCGGGAAGGACAAGCTGCCGGGCGTGACAAAGAAACGGTAGGAATCATTGAACCGCTGGAATATTTGGATGTTCAGATTTCCATTCAGCCGGTCAACAGTGAATGGTCGGAGGGGGATGCCAAAAAGCTGGAGGGGCTGCTGAACTTTGTCCGTTATCGGCTGCAGGAGGATCACCTGGACGAATATGTACAGTCCCTAACCCATGAACCTTCACGGCAAAAGATTCGTTATTACATCTCGGATTTGATCCGGGAACAGAATGAATATGCCCTGTCGATTCCCCTGAATGAAGTGGTGGAATGGGTGCAGAAGGAAATCACGGAGCTTGGGGTGCTGCAGGGCATTTTGGATGATCCTACGGTCAGTTCGATTGAGATCAACGGTCCGGAGCAAGTGATCATTGAGCAGGGCGGGCAAGACATTCACCGGCCGGATATCCGGTTTCAGAGTGTGTCTCACTTGTATGAAGTGATTAACAAAATGCTCATGCCCATCGGCAAACCGATCTCCAGTACCGATCCGATTGTAGATGCCAATTACCGGGGCTTCCGGATTTGTGTAGTCGCGGATACGAAAGAGTATCAAGGGATTAGCGCCAATGCACCGCTGATCAGTATCCGGAAGTTCCCTCCGGATGTGTACACCGATGAGCAGTGTATCCAGTACGGGAACATCTCGCCAGAGATTGCCGAGTTCCTGCATTTCATTGTCCCCAAGGGAGCCAATCTCGTCATTGGCGGGGGAACCAACAGTGGTAAGACCACACAGCTGATTCGCCTACCGATGTGCATGGAGCCGATTACCCGCATTATCTCGATTGAGGATTCCGAGGAAATGATGCTGGCCAGCAAACGGCAATATCTCGACTACCCGAATTTACCTTCACTTTTGGTCAAGGAAGTGGAGGATGAGAAGAAGAGCTATGGCATCGCCAAGCTGATCAAAGCCTGTCTGCGGCTCAAGCCAACAGTGATGTGCATCGGGGAGATCCGGGATGAACCGGCAGCACAGCAAAGTCTGATCGGGATGAACACCGGGCACACCGTCTGGACGACCATTCACGCGAACAGCGCGAAAGAGGCGGCGACCCGATTCCTGCAACTAAACGGGAACACGATGGCTGCGGCCAGTCAGATCTCAGGATCAATTGACTTAATCTTGTTTCAGAAGAAGTTGCCGAATGGAGCCCGGGTCGTGACGGAGCTGTCGGAGCTCATTGGATACCGGGGAACCGAGGAGCCGGTGCTAAATCCGATCTTCAAATATGATTACAGCCGGAAACGGCATATTCGGGTCGGCAAGATCCAGTCCGAGTCATTGATGGAGAAAATTTATTTGAAAGACCCGACGCAGGAAGAAGTCCGGCGCTGGTGTGAAGGGAAGGAGCTGAAGGCCATATGATGCCCATCCTTCTGTTAGCTGCTGGACTCCTGGTCTCCTTTGGCGTGTTCTCGTTGCTGCCAGCGGCCAGCAGTCGTTCCAGACAGCTGCGTATCGCCTTTGGATTTGAGCAAACACAAGCAGAAGCGAAGGCGGCAGGAATTCACCTGGAGTGGCGTAACTATGTTCAACTCCTTGGCATCACCCTTGCGATAGGTGCGGGGGTAGCTTACTGGACGGCGAACATCTGGTTTGTCGGCGTAGGGGGCGCGATGGGGGTGATTGTGCCCAAGATGATCATTTCAGCGGTGAAGTTCAAACGCAGGAAAGAGGTTCTCCTGAACTTGCCTGGGAATCTTCGGCTGCTGTCCTCCAAGTTCCGGGATTGCAAATCCCTCCAGAAGTCGCTAGAGATGTCCTTGCCGGTGATGAGCGGTGTGACGGTTCCGTTGTTTGAGCAGATGTACGCTTCGCTGCGGATCGGGATCGATGTCCCCACGGTACTGGAGCAGATGAAACAAGCGGTTCAATTTAAAAAGTTCGATGATTTCTGCGAAAAAGTGATGGCCGGGAACAAGGACGGATTCCATGCCCGTTCGGTCGAAGGGATTCGGGAGAGCATCGCAGATATTGCTTCAGACATGCATCTGCTGCAGGAAATTGATATTGAGAATGAGAAAAAGCGGATGGAACCGTTCGTGGTGTTCGGCATCAGTCTGCTCTTCCCGTTCCTGTTTGGTTATCTAGAAAGTCAATTGGTGCAGGAATTCAAGGCAGCGACGACCCTGCAGACAGGATTCGGCAAGCTGCTGCTGGCGAGCATGATTGTCAGCGTGATAATTGGACTCTGGAAGAAGGATTCGCTGCTGCGCCTGAATCTGGATGATTTGTAAGGAAGGTGAAACATGATTACATCCCTACTGTTTGGATTTGCCGCACTCTGTATCGTCATTCCTGTTCTGCGGATCGCCATTCCTGGCTTCCGGCGGCAGCAGCAGCTCATGAATCTGGCGGCTCTGGTCAACCAGTCCGAGGCGCAGCGGCTACGGCTACAGCAGAATGCCGTTATCCGGTCCCTAGCGGACAGGCTCTCTGCTAGGCAAGGAAAAAGGCAGAGTAGTAAGCAGCGTGAAATGTACGGCATGCTGGGATACCCGGTGAGTTATGAGATCTATCTCGCCAAGGCGATCATCCAAGCCCTCTTGCCGGGTGGATTTGCCCTCGTGCTGGCGGGTATGGTGCAGCAAGTCTTTTTTGCCATTGCCGGACCAATTCTGTCTTTTCTATTCTTTTGGCTTCAAATGCGGCAAATTCCCCAGGCGTATCAAAAACGGCAAAATCTGCTCATTGCGGACTTGCCGTTTTTAATTAGCAAAATGATCACTGCGCTGGAGGTTGGCAAGCCGTTAAACGTGATTTTTCAGGAAGTCAGTACCCGCTGTGGCCCAACGCTTTCAGCACTACTTAAGCGTCTCGTTGCCAACATGGGGACGATGTCGCAGAAGGATGCCCTGCAAGGGTTCGCCAAAGAGGTCCATGTGCCTGTGGTGTATGATTTTGTGTCAGTGGTCAATGTCGTCGCGGAGAAAGGATTTCATGAAGCCGAGGACGATCTGAATGGTGTCAAAAACGATCTGCGTAATCTAAGCAAGCTTGCCCTGCGCGAACGCACCCGGGGCAATCCGGGAAAGATGAATCTGTTCTATGGAATGGTCATTGTTCATGTGGTCGTGTTCTTTTTTATGATGCTGATCAAAATGTTCGGCGCGTTTAATTCCCTATAAACATGAAATGAGAGGATGATTGACGAATGAAGAAGCTGATGAAGAAAATGGTTGAAGGTACAAAGCAGGTAGTGGTGAACGCTCCAGGAGTCCTGGTGGTAAGGCTGAACCGGTTCCGGACAGAAGAGCGCGGAGACGCGATGCAGTGGGTTATCGGCATTCTTATCACGCTGCTGCTGTTCATCGCCGTGTATCTGCTGTTCAAGGCACAGATTAACACCTTTGTCGTGGATAAAATCTTCGGCAAAATGAATTCGCTTGATTAAGGGAAATATCATGCGTCGTAGATGGCAACGGTTCTACCGGAGTGAGAGGGGAGATGGGATTATTTCCATCTTCTTTCTGCTGCTCATTGTGCTCATTATTTCTTTAATTACAGTCTCCATAATCCAGTATGTAATGATTCGCTCTAATCTCCGCACAGCGGCTAACGAGGTGCTGCAGGTCATGAAGGTAGAGAATGGGGCAGACCAAGCGACACGGACCAGATTTGACGGTCTGCTTCAAAGTATGGGCATGAATCCGGCTAAGGTTTTCTTTACAGCTACGCCGAAACCTGTCCAGCGCGGTGATCTTCTGGAAGTGACTGCGATCCGGGAGTACAACGTGTTTGCCCTGAAAGCGGTCGGTGTGAACTATACGGTACCTATTCAAGTTCATGTGTCTGGACTGGCTCATAAGTTCTACCGAACGGGGGAATAGCATGTGGATTAAGGTATGCGGAGCCATTTTGTTTGGTCTAATTCTCATTCTACTTGTAATGGACTTACTTGTGCTAGACAGTGTGTATGACTCGAATGGCCGGGCCATCGAGCATGCTATTGACTCGGGAATTATCCGGTCCGGTATCGTAACGGATGCACAGCAAGGATTGATTCAATTGGAGCAGAACACACTGCGTGCGGCAACAATACAAGCGTTCATTCAGTCTCAGCGTTTGAGTGCTGCAATGGAGAATCCAATCATGAAAGACAGTAGCTTTGAATTGAAGCTGATCTATGACTCAAGTGACGTTCCCTGGATTGATGTAGTCTTTCGCACGCATGTCTCGTTTGCTCTGCCTGGTGTCCAATATCCGGTTACCATTCATCGCAATATTCCCTATGAGAGTATTTATAAATAGAGAGAGAGAGGGAGGAGGATCATACCTTTGAAAAAGTTATGGAATAAATATACCCGCAGCGCATTGATCATCGTGCTCGGACTGATTCTTGCTCTGGTCGCGTTTCAGCTCAATCGTAAAAACATTGCAGAGCAAGTGCAGACTGAAAAAATAATTGTGGCGAAAGAAGACATTGCCCCGTTCACTGCCCTGTCCAAAGAACAGCTTGAATTTCGGGAGATTGTGCTTAGTGAAGTGCCTGAGGATGCGATCACTTCGGCAGAGACACTGGATTTCAACGATGCCTATGCATCCCAATATGGATTTCTTAAAGGAACTCCGATCCGCCAGTCACTTGTGACCACGGCAGCTGCTTCTGGAATCGGCACAGCGGTTTCTTTGAAAGAGGGCATGCGGCAGATCGGGGTGAAGACAGATTTGGTTCTGTCCTCCGGCGATGAAGTCAAGCCAGGTATCCTTGTTGATGCGTATGCATTCGTGTCCGATACGGCAACCGGCCAATCCAAACAAATGGTTTTACCGGAGCTGTCTAGTCTGAAGGTGGTCAAACGATTAAATTCGGAGGGGAAGGTTCCTGATCCGGCAGATGGTGGCAGCCTCATCCCGGCGGTTATTGTACTGGAAGTGACGCCTAAGCAAGCCGCGCTGTTGATGGAATATCAAGAGACAGGGAAGGTTTACCTGTTACCGGCAGGAACGCTTCAGCCATAGAGGAGGAACTTATGAAGCGATTATTGGTGTGGTTAGGTGTAGTTTGGCTTATCGGTATAGGAAGCTCCCCGGTGACCCATGCCGAGAACACCGGACCGGATACGGAGAGTTCCGGGGAAACAGTCATGTCGGCCACCTATGCAGTCTATGCCGAACCTATGGGCAGCCTGCGTCTTGCCGGAGGTTCGGCGCAGCTTACGCTGGATCTCTCCGGGAAACTTCAATTTAATCAGTGCTTAAATCTTATGGTTGAACATCAAGGAGACTCCGGCTGGCAATATGCCGTATCGTTGAATGATTTCACCATTCGGCACAAGGTGCAGGAAGGGATTATACAGGCGAGAATTCCGGCAGGATACGCTTCGTACCAGGTATCTGATGTAATCTCAGATCAATCGTCTGGAAGGATTAATACAGGTTCGGGTGTATTTGTTCCTGGAGCTCCTCAAGTTGTTCTGGAGGCTGCTGAAGGATCAGGGCGTGGGAACTATAGTGCTGATCTGTTGCTGCAGGTGGATCTGCCCTCACTAATTGAGGTAGCCGAAGTGAGCGGTACAGATGTGATTTCTCCTGGTGAGAGGGTAGGGCTGCTGGCTGGAGAGTATCGGGCAAGCCTGACCTTTACCTTGGTTACAGGACTATGAGAATAAAGAATAGAGGTTGATGCATGGAGAGGCCAAAGTTTAAAAAGATGATGAGCTTAATGAGCTTGTTTTGGATAGGCTGTTTGTGGCTGACCGGTGTAGCCAGTGCGGACAGTTCTTTTGTGCTGTCCCCGGTGAAGGCCGTCGAGGAGGGAAGGGGATATTATAAGGACGAGGTGAAACCTGGCGATTCCAATGAGTATACGTTTATTGTGAGGAACACGAAAGACGCACCTTTACAGTTGAAATTGTATCCTGCAGATGCACTTCCTGCTCAAAATGGGGGGCGCAGCTTTTCGGAAAAGGAACAGAAGCTCTCCTTGGTAGGGTCGTGGGTAGAACCCCAAGGTGTTCAAAATGTCACGCTGAAGCCGAAAGAGGAGCGAAGCTTCACCTATAAGGTTACAGTTCCAAGCGAGACTACACCTGGTCAGTATGTGGGTGTGATCGCGGCCGAAGAACTGATTCAGGCCGAAGATCATCAGACTAGTCCGCAAGGGCAGCAAGCTTCGGTAGCTATTGATGTGGTTAACCGCAGCGGCGTTCAGATGGTTCTGGAATACCAGGCAGATCAGGCGACTCATGAAATGAGCATCGACAGTTTCAAGCATGACTATGTTAGTACAGGCCATTCCCGGCTGACGATCAAGCTCAGTGATCGAGGAACGATTTTGGAGAAACCGAAAGGCTCCATAGCGGTCCGGGATAGCCAGGGAAAGGTGATATATCAGCAAGATTACACCGCTGATTCCATCTATGCGGGGACGACCGCAGATATGGTCTACATTGTAAATGACAAGCTGCTGCTGCCGGATGCATACAAAGTGACCTATACCGCAAGCTTTTCGGGTAAAACCATTAGCCGGACGTTTACATTCCAGGTTACTCCGGAGCAGTCCAATGCTTCCAAGGAGTCGTTGACCGAAGCGGGGAAGATTGAAGTTAACCAGACCGTTGGAGAGTGGATAGAGCTGCATATGTTGGTTCTGGTGCTTATTGTAGTGTTAATTGTACTGATCTTCTTGTTGTTCTTGTGGCTTTTGTTATTGCTATGGAGACGTAAAAAAGAGAAGAAAGATACGGAAGAGCAGGAAGAGGGGAAGGTCCCGGTTACTTCCTGAGGAATACTGCTTCGCCATCGAGATAATTAGCTCAAAATGCAGACACCGCAATGGGGTTTGCATTTTTATTTTGGGTTGCCAGTTGAGCTAGAGAGGAGGCGATTCCGGGCTGCACAGCAGCTGCCATAGCAATGCACGATCCAAATGAACAGTAAATAAGGGAGGAACAAAAAGAAATGAGAAAAATGATATTCGCGTTATGGGCCGCACTTGTTCTTATGCTTCCGGTCTCTTCTGCCTTTGCAGCGGAAGTCGATGAATCGGAAGTGGTGGTCACCGGTGCAGGCCTGCAAATGACACAAACAAAGCCGGCCTTTAGCGATATTACACTGGATTTGAAACAAAGCCAAACGTCAGCCGCCGACAGCAGCTTGTACGTCATGGATGCACGGGGAACGGCTGCGGGCTGGGGGATCGTCCTCAGGGCTTCTGATTTCAAATTGACCAAAATAGTTGCTGGACAGGTTGTTGAGTTTGTTATTCCGGCTTCATCTGTATCGTTCACAGCGCAGTACAAGAGTGCTCTCGTGGGAACACCTATTGATTTCCAGGCAGCGAAGGGAGAACTGGCAAGTCACCAGGTTCTCTCCTCAGAGGACAGCCGGATAGTCGGTGTGATTCCTTCTGAAGGAGCGGGGACGCACCAATTTGAGGTTTCTTATATTTTGAACGTTCCCAAGCTGATTACCGGCAGCAACGGCCAGCAGGTCGGGCTGCTGCAGGGAACATATACCTCGACATTCACCTATACCGCGACAGCAGGACTATAAGGAGGAAAACGAATGACAACAGTACCTAAACAAGCCATTTACAAGAAGCATCAGCGCTGGGGAGCTTTAGCGCTATCGTTAGTGCTACTAATTCCTGGACTATTTATCTCAGGCGGGTCTTCTATCGTTGAAGGGGCTGCGTATACCCATATTGTTGGACAAGAGACATTTGATGAGTATGACACCAGTCAAGTCGCCCTCAGTCTGGATAATGGTTATAAAGCTCTCTTAAGTCAATATGGGGTTATCGTCTCTCCTGTCGTTTCGGAGAAATATCGGCCTTTCTATAATTCCTATGGAAGTACAAAAATTGGTTATGTGTACATTTCGAACGGTAAGCTATTCACTCAGAAAATTGATGCAAGCCCGATTCAAAAAGCGGATAACGTGATCGACTTTCAAGTGCTCACGAACTCGGAGTACAGCAATATCGATAAATTCAGTTATTTTATCCTGAAGCAAAACGGAAGTGTGTGGGCTTGGGGAGCAGGGGCTTATGGTCAACTTGCCGTTGGCCCAAGCGGAGACAAGTCGGTCCCTACAGAAGTCCTTGATCCATCGGGCTCAGTGCTTACAGGAGTACAAAAGCTGTACTATTTATCCCCCAATGCATTCTTGGCTGTACGTGATAATACCGTCTACTTAATAGGTTCAGCATTTGGACTAACTTCAAGAGGTGCATCATCGAAGGCAGTAGATGTCACCTCGCTTTTTCCTGCATTTACTTCAGCAGAGAACTTTCAAATGAGCTTCTTAAATGATAACAACCACAGTCTGATCGCAACCCGACCAGGGGGGGCAAACTGGAGTGAGGTCAAAGCCGATATAGGCTCACGTATCTTTACTATTAATGGTCAAAGCTATTCCTTGACGAACTGGAAAACGTATCGCGATCCTTTATCCACAACTACTGAAATTGATAGTGCTACACCTGCTCTAATCCCTATACCCTCAGATGTTGATGTAAACAACGTGCACCGCTATACCAAAACTTTAAGGGTGTCTGCCTCGGACTACCTGTTGAATGGTTACACAACGATTAAGAACGGGGTTCTAAAGTATTGGGGTACTCCATTCAGCGGCTGGAGCAGTGGAAGCAGTGCGATTCAGGCTACTTCAGACATTGCTGCGGATGTTGAGTCAGTTGTTGGTGACGGCCAGGGCACATTCTGGTATCTGAAGGCTGGCAAGATTTATTCATTTGGGACGAACTTGAATTCAAGGTCTGGAGTATCTGGTGGTGTACTCAATACTCCAGTTCAAGTAACAGGGACAAGCAATGAAATTGCTAATGTGAAACAGCTCTCTGCTTCAGGTGGCTATACGTACGCTCTGAAGGATACGCACGAACTAATTTACTGGAATAGCGCAAGTCAATTTACCAAATCAACGCAGAAGTATCTTTCTCTATTTTCGTTGCCTGATCGATACGGTGTATATACGGTATATGGGATTACAGAGACGGGAGTGTTCCAGAGCTTGCCATACGGTTCAGCAGTTTCCGGTTTCCCTACTGTATTTCCTGCGGATTATGTAGCCCTTGATAAACCTACAAGTACTCTGACATTGGATAAGTATAATCGATCAATTGTGACGGTTGAATTCGGTAATGAGCCAATGATTACCACGAATGAATACTCTTTGGATGGCGGTACGACTTGGCTGCCCTACACGGCACCGGTGACGTTGACCACAACCGGAACTTTGTCTTTCAAAGCTCGTTCCGGCGCGAGTGGGATCTACAGTGAGATTCTGGAAATTGAGGTGACTAATGATCCGATCCTGATTACACCTGGATATCCCAAGATTATAGATAACGGTAAGGGAAGTTACACTGTGGAATCCGGAACTACACATCCCAGCATTCGAACTGAGGTTAGAATGGATAATGGGACGTGGGGCGAGTATAAGGGGCCGGTTACTCTACCTGAAGGTAGCCATGTGGTGGATGTGAGACTCGTCAATGCTGGAGGAGAAGAATTAGCAACTGGCAACAAAACCATTAATGGGCCTACACCGGTACCAACACCAGTACCGACAATTTCGCCTACAGCTACACCAACTCCCACACCAACACCGACAGTAGCACCTACAGCGACACCATTACCAACAGTGGCCCCCACAGGTATGCCAACGCCAACCACCACGCCACAACCCACGATGGACCCGAGCTGGGGTAGTCCAATTGGCTCTGAAGATGTGTCCTTTACAGTGCTGAGCGGGGGCTTCAATTCTCAGTTTAATGGACTCAAGCTGGATACAATTACAATTAGTACAACCAATCAGTATCAGGTGCTCAACTCCGTAACAAACTCTGTGATCGAGGATAGCCGGGGAACAGGTGCCGGTTGGAATTATTCTCTCAAAGTAACTGACTTCTTTAGTGATCCCGTAGTCGATAATAGTCTGGGCACTAATGATTTAGTAGTAAAAATGCCATCCACTGCACTAAGCGTGGATGTAACCAAATCTTCTACCCTTGCCGGTCAGGATAGTAATTTGAGCCTGAATGGCAATTATATTTTCAATCAGGAACCAGTGATATTGGCAAGCGCAAGCGAATTTCATGGAATGGGCCAGTATCAGATTCCGATGAGTTTTACACTTCGGGTACCAGACAAAGTAGAGATCGTTACTGCAGGAAACGGTAGTGAATACCAAGCCGGAGGCAAAACGGGGCTAAGGGTAGGAACGTATCGTTCACAGTTTACGTTCACGTTGGCTTCAGGGATCTAATCATTTGTTAGACGATTATGATCAGCTTTGGCTTGCTTATTGTAGCCATTCTGACGCTGGTTGTAACTATCGTTGTAGCGTTCAGCAACCGAAACACAAAGAAATAGACCGCTCCCCGTGACAAGGATTGCGGTCTATTTCGGTCGTAACACCTATTCACAGCCTATCTTATCAGACGGGTAACTATACCTCAATACAGACATAACCCATACTTTTTGTATACGTCTGTCTCGGTTATGTGGGGTATGCTAGTTACTGTAATAAGAGAGGAGAATGCCATGAGCCAGCATGTGAAGCGAACTATTGAAAGAAATCGAGAACCAGTCCCAAAGTGATCGTGAGCAGTTACATGAAGTGTCCAGCAATAAGTGTACTGAAAAAAATATGAATAGAATCACGACACAAGTGCCTACGAGGGGCTTTTTATTTTGTCTTTTTTCAGTCATATGACGCGGTGGGGGAGAGGAGGGAGGGGATTAATATGCAAAATGGAAAATATTTCTTTACAAATGGTATTCGATATATTAAACTATGCGTATATCATTAAATGAGGTGACTGTTCTGAATCATTCAAGAATGGGTAGACCCCCTTCCAAAAACCCCAAAAGCAAATCGATTCCAATCAGACTCGATGAAGCCACAGAGAAAATCCTGCAGGACTACTGCGATAAACATAACACCAACAGAGCGGAAGCCATTCGTGAAGCAATACATCGTCTGAATGAAGATGAAACACGCTATTTCTGGAGTCCGGAGTGGAGACAATTACTAGCGGATAACGAGAAGAACATCACGAATATATCGGAAGAATTCCAAGGGACGATAAATAAGCTGCTGCAGCTAATACAACAAATGAAGACCAAAACGGGGAGTGAAGCAAATGAATCGGATAAAATTAAGAATAGGTAGTGCGTGTTTAGCAATGATCGTATTGCTGGGCTTGATGGCAAGCTTTGCTTCCGCAGCTCAAGTCACCGTTACCGTACAAGTCAATGGAACAGCGGTGAAGTTCCCGGACGCTAAGCCGTACTATGAGAATAACCGGGTGATGATACCGATCCGGTTCGTAAGCGAAGCGTTGGGAGCTAAGGTAGGCTATGGCCTGGATAGGTCGGTAACCATTGAGTTAGGCGCAAAGAAGATTTTGATGAAGATCAATAGCGATACTGTAACGGTTGATTCGGTCATTCAGAAGCTGGATGTACCTGCGCGTCTGCAGCAGAACCGTACCTTTGTGCCTTTGCGGTTCGTTTCGGAAGCGCTCGGTGCACAGGTGGGCTGGAATCAAGAAAAGCGTCTGGTGACGATTACTACAGGAGCGTCTTCTACACCAGTAGCGAGCCCGTCTCCTTCGGCCACGCCTGTTGCGGGTGGCAATAATATGTATACTTTAGGGCTTAAGTGGGGGGGAGAAACCGAACTGGGTAAAGCGCTCTTTGTTGATAATATGAAGATTGCAAACGGAAAACTAACGTTTACATTGCCAAAGATCGCGGAAGGCGGGAGTAAGTATGCTTCAGATGGTACTTCTGTAAAGTTAGTTCCTGGTCAAACTTATTCATATACTATTGGTAAGGGAGCAGGGTTCATTACGATTTCTAAACCCGAGTCAAGCGGAAGCGGATGGGAAGGTTATGGTATATTTCTGGACACGAGCTTTAATGAAGATATGGATAAATTATTTGGTAGTATTAAAAATGATGTAATCGTGTTTGGTGAAGGGAATAGTGGTTCCACATTATCAGAAGTTATCCGGTTGTCAAAAGCCTTGAAGTAGTATTTATTAGCGAATCTCAAGTGAAGTATCGAGCAATGGAGCATAATTGTTGAGGGTCTGATCGCGTATTGCGGCAGGCTCTTTTTTATGCAGAGTCTTACATTTTTTTTGGGAGGGTGAAAGCGAATTGAAAGCACTTAGGATAAACAAAGCTTTTGTATTAGTTGTGATTAGTATATTTCTGCTTTCTCAAGGAGTGTCGGCAGCGGGAACTCCGATGTTACACAAATATGTCGAGTGGAATTATGGAAAACAAGAAAGTTTAGGGTTTGCAGGATTTATCCCGGCCCTTGATAAGCGAGTAAACAATAACCCTTGGCAGTTATATCAATGGAATGGCTTGTTCACATTTGCAGATGGGCAGACAAGAGTAGTTTCCAACTATGATGTTTTTAACGTAAAGAGAACTCAAGTTGATCAGAATTTTAACAAAGAGAATGGTTTTGGCTTGGTCTACAAAAGCGAGGCAGCATTGGGTGATTTGTTTGACTCCATTTGGTCAGGACAGCCTATTCAAGAAATACAGCGGTTATACTTTCGTAACCAGTTTGTTCAAACGGCTAATGATCCTATATTTACGACAGGTCATGAGTATTTCTACACAATACAATATGCTTATAAATTTCTCCGTACATCAGGCATAGTTCCGCGCATGGGAATTAAGTTCAATAGCACTCAGAAGGTAAATGAAGACTCCTACCGTGCGCTCTACGATGTCTCGCCATGGCCTAAGTTAACTGTATCCCAGGGAAATGCGCTTAATATCGCTTTTTCTTCCTATGGTTATTCGGAACGAGACGTTCGGGTAATTGCAGCCCCCAAAGGAGCATTTCCGGATTTGTCTAAGGTGGTCAGCCTTACAGATGGAAAACTAATCCATACTGCCGAATCGATCTATAACGGCAATGTAAGTGTGAATGCGAAGGATATCTCTAAAGTCCTTGGTAGAGACGTAGATATCATCGTGGATGATGGATATGGCCGGACAGCGATTAGTAGTATTACACTCCCGGATGATCAGGCACTGGATTTTGTGCCTACGAAGCTGACGCTCACGGATGGTGGGCAGCTCTGGGTGAAGTTCCGGTATGACGGCGATGATATCATGGCCTCTGACTATGTGAATACGCGGGGGATACCGATGAATGCTAAAGTTAAAATCGGTGGAGTACTTACCGCAGAGTTTTCGCTGGCTTCGATGTATGATTCTCTTCCAGCGACGATAGTGAATGGTCAAGAATTCAACTACATGCTGGGCAAAATCGAGATTGGTGATAATCCAGGGAAGTACTACATCAAAGTAGACACTACGATTAACAATCCGGTTCATCAGGATCGGGCGCTGGAGTCACCGGCAGTGGCTTATAATAACAATACCCTACATGGAGAATGGTTGATCGAACGTGTGGCTCCGAAAGCTGATCTGATTGCCGTATCAATCATAGCCTCGCCGGATTCTATAACCAAGGGTGGTCAGTCCAGCATCACCGGAAAGGTCAAGAATGATAGTGAAGCAGGACAGAATGATGTGCTCATTCGCTTGTATGACAACGCCAGTAAGATTTATGAAACGCGGAAATCTTTTGCTGCAGGTCAGACTGTAACCGTGGGTCCTTTTAATTGGACTGGGAACTCGACAGGTGTCCATAATCTTACGCTCTCCGTAGATCCTGATAAGGAAAAGTTTGATCAGAACCGGAGCAATAATATTGTAACGACTGGCTGCAGTGTGGTCGGCGGTGCTAGTAGTGGGAGTGAGTGTAATCAACCTGAAGCTGCAGGGGAGTGGTCAGTCTCTTATCCGGTAATCACAGGCTACCCAACGAAATATTACACTTCAAGTTACACTACAGCAGATGGGAAAACTCATTATTTTACAGATTCCTACACGGATTATAGTGATCCTAACTGGAGCAGCACTCCTGTAAAGTACCAGGAGAATCTGAAAATCTCTGCCGAAGTAAACACCAAACAAGGTATAGCGACAGATCTCAATCACCCCAAAGAGTCGGATAGAGAGAGCCGTGGGTCTTGGGAGATTATACCCTATGCCAAAAAGAACGGGAAGACTGCCAACGAAATCACCCGGGCAGGTTATGGCATCGAGCTGAAAGTAAATACAACGTACACGACAAATTGGGAAACCAAAATCCCTGCTGGACTAGAAGGAACGGCATATCCATTAGGAGGAGTTTACTACGGACCAGATACGGTATACGCTACGTTCTACGATCCAAACTGGAAGATGGAGCGCCAGGTCAAACTCGAAAAGACGAGCGGTGATCGTAATAACGCGACCTGGGAATTACCGCTGACCAAGATCACTTCTGACTCTGGCAAAGCCTATCAGAGCCGCAAATACATGACCTCAGTGAATGCTTCTGATGGCTATTACCGGATCAAAATCTCAACCGATCCTGCAGGAATGAATGGCTTGGTGACTTGCATTACGAAGCAAGTAGAGATCTACGGCAGTATGTATGATGATGTGCAGAATGTAAGACGGACAAACTAATACAAAGAAGCTGATAACTCCATCGTTCGCGGTGGGGTTTTGCTTATGAGCACCGAGAGGGCTCACTGAAGGAGGAAATCATGGTATCTAACTTATGTACACTCTTGGAGGCAATCATTATCTTTGGATTGCAGCTGTTATTCCCGGATCTAGGAGCGTAGTGATGGCCATAGTAAATATGTTGCTCATAGCAAGTCTGCTTATCCTTTGTTGTTGGTTCAGTTACACTGATATTACGGAGCGGCGGATTTCCAATACACTAACTTATCCTGCAATTTTAGTTATGCTTGTGTTCCGGATCGTATGTAGTCCAGAGTATTTATGGGGGCTGATTCCAGGCGCTGTGTTATTCCTGATCTTCATGATTATCCCCCGATCCCTGGGAGCCGGTGATGTGAAGTTGGTTGCACTGCTTGGGCTATGTATCGGCCTGGAAAGAGCGGTTGCTGCTCTGTTACTGATGTGCATTTTCGTGCTTCTGTATCAGGGAGGAAGAAAGATGCTGTCTGTGGAGGCCCAGCTCTCTGTGCCGCTAGCACCATTTCTTACTTTAGGTCTGCTGGGGATCGTTGTCGGTTTATGACTTTGAATTGTCGATTTACAGAATGTTACAATCATGTTAATGTGAAACTACACTGATCGGAAGCGCCGGCGTGTAGTCCGAAAGAATCGGCACAATCGCCCTGTTAGCTTAGGCTGAGAGGGTGTTTTCTTTGTTAGCACTATCTTAATCGAGATTAGTGTTTTTAAGGTTCTCATTGAACTGACAAATACAAAAATTATTAATACCCGTAAAGATTAGCAACGCAATTAAGGAGTTGTAATTATGGACAATTTTGTATCTACAGCTGTTTTTATACTTCCTGGAATTCTTATGTACTTCTGGATTCAGGCATTTGGAATAAATCCTGTTGTAAAACATTCAGTCCCAGAATTAGCTGCAATTACGGCGTTGATGTGGCTCCCGGTTTCTATTGCAACTATTTTTATTTATAACTTAGTAGGTGACATTTATGGACAAAAATCGATTTGGACATTAACTGAGTTGAAGATGCAAGCAGATAACTTGAAATTTCTTGGATGGTTCTTAATGATAAGTATCCCGGTTAGTTTTGCTGTAAGTTTATTCTATACGAAGATCTTATATCCGATTCAAAGATTATTAGTCAATTCTAGTCGTAAAAAGTTAGGTGTAGCCCCTTTAACTACTCTCCAAACGGTTTGGGAAGAATTTTTTATAAAGGTTGATGAAAAAAGAAATAAAGGAGTTCTGGCAGTGAGGGTTTATAAATTAGATAAACCTGGAGAGGAAAGTTTAGTTGGTGTCGTGGACAGAGCGTCCCGTCCATATGAGACGGAACGCGCGTTGGTTCTTGATAAATGTGCAGATTTAAAAGCATCGGATAAGCACTATGTTTATGAAGTCATTCGTACTTATGTTGACATAAAGTCAGGAATTGTTATACAGGAAATAGACCCTAATAAGCCCACACAAAACAAAGAAGATTTTTAATTAGTTCCAGGAGGTTTTTTAATTTCTATTGCTGTACTTCTCTCGACTGAGCGCTGTACAAGCGGAGGAAGGGACTCGTTATATTGTCTTTTTACTCCTGGCTGTGGTGTTTTTGGTGGTTGTGAAGGTTGGTTACTGTGTCCAGAAGAAGTGCTTCTATCATTATTTTTTTTCATAAAGTATATCTTCCTCTCTGTTGAATAAACGGTACTAGTAATGAGATTCGACAATAGGAATTAATAACCTTCCATTTAAGAGAATCATATCCACGTCTGTTTATTTATGATATAGGTATCAAAATCTCGTTAATAGCACGCATTTGTACTGGCTGCAACTGCTTATATTCATTTAAGATATCCTCATAGAGACTTCCTTGATAACGAGGAGCGGATATTGTTGCAATAACAGCATAATCCATTCTACTATTTCCACTATTTCGACCCATACCGTGTAGAACCAAAAAAGGATTTTCTAAGGACGTGGCACGCATTTTATCCCATTTCTGCACGACTGTATCCCATTTCAATTCCCCGCGCCGAGCCTGCTCAGTTTGGTAACTACGCGTGCTTCTAGTCACGGGAAGAGTACTTCTTAGAGCTCCACGATCCATTAAGCTCTGAATCTCTTCAGCATCTTCTACCACGTGTCTAACGTAATTTTTATTATTTAAAGTGAAACGATACTTTTTATCATGCGGGTAAAAAGTATCCTCGATAGCTGATTCAGTGTAATCTTCCACATGAAGCGGACTTGCCTTGGAGAGCACTGCGATTGTGTATTTAATTTCAAGAGTTCCAGCATCTTTTGCGTTTATTGGATATGGAATAGGAAGTTTGGCATAATTAGCTGGAAGTATGGAACTGCTATAAACAAGAGTTACATGTTTATCAGTACAGTGCATTATCTGGTCAACAGTTTGATCAATAAACCCGTAACCTAACTCATTACATACATCCTTTGGATTATTGGCTGAATGGATTAATAATGCACGAGCAACTAAAGGATCAAATCTATCACAACGACCTAACAATTCACCAGCCATCCCTGTAATGATTGGCGTGGCAAAACTTGTTCCCATACTTAGTTGTTTTTGTCCATGGACACTTGACACCAAGTGAATAGGTCTATTTTCATCTCCACCAAAGCCTACAACATCCGGTTTTACTTTACAGCCTTCTCTACCTTGGCCTATGGAACTATATGATGCCCGTATTACCTCTCCACTAGAATAATCATATGAAAAAGCACCTACACCA
Organism: Paenibacillus sp. PastM-3; assembly: GCF_029893965.1. Taxonomy (GTDB): domain Bacteria; phylum Bacillota; class Bacilli; order Paenibacillales; family Paenibacillaceae; genus Paenibacillus_AQ. Next base: position 25,911 of record NZ_JARXXP010000007.1, on the reverse strand, counting down.
AGTCCGTTTACAATATCAGCAGGTGATTGTATACGATTTAATGGTGAAGCTAGATCTCCATCGTTACCCACTGCCACAACAAATAGTTTTCGATAGTTCCAAGCTAAATCATCAAGAACGTATGTGAACCGAGATATGTCATCGTCCAGAATCGGTCCATTTGGACCAAAAGATAAATTATAAACACTAATATCATGTCTTGAGGGGACAATGCTTTCTATGATGTCAATTGCTTCATAGAGTTCATAGTCAGTAGGATCGTTTAAAGGTAGTACTCTAAAACTTTCAACAGAAACTAATGGCTGAGGGACTTGTGCTGTTTTCCCATAAGCATTTAGAGGTCCGTAAAGAATGCAACCAGCTACTGCTGTACCATGTGCTATGCCCTCACTTAGCGGTTCTGTATCTAAAACATTATTTTCCGTGACATGATTTATTAGCAAGGGGTTAGTGGTATCAACTCCACCATCGAACATACCAATTTTTATTGAAGAACGTGAATTTCCCCTATATGGTTCAGGAGCGTTAGGGTCTATTCTAATAGTTCTCATCTCAGGAAAGGACCTTATGTTTATAGGATGAACTGTTCTTAAAGGATTAAAGTCGTTAATTGCCTGAAGTGCTCTTCTGTTAAGGTTCCCGCTGATAAATGTTGGGCCATTTGCATAACTCTTAATGCGTAGTGAATCGGTCTGGACACCGTTCTCATTCAGAATTTTAATGAATTTCTCGACGGCTTCGTCTGTATCACCTTCAAAAGGATGAAGAATCATTTCTACTTTTCCCTGTTCCCAATTATCATCAAAGCCCACTATAATCTCTTCAGGAGAAAGCAGTGAGATATCCTCAATTTTCTGGATGTCTTTTTTAAAGGCTTCTTTAGTGGCAACTTCATTTTGATCTAATAATTCTTCTAATTTCGTTAAATTCTCTTGAGTAGCTTTAATAAAATGCATTTTGCTATAATTAACTTGATTTGACTCATCGTTTTCTGAGTAAAACCATCGTCGAGAACCAACATTTTCAACATTAATATCTCTAAATAGGGTGTTAGGAGTGTAGGACTTGGCAAGGAATTTATGATTTAACCTAATTGTAACTACCACTTCATCAAGTCTTTTTTCTGATGGGATTTGTTTAACAGAATTTATTAAAGTCGATACTTGTTTTTTTACTCGATTTCGCGCTTCTGAATATGATCTGGGGTAAGTAACTTCACCGCCGCCAGAACCGGGTCGAACTGGTTCTATAAGATTTTCTCCATAACCTAAAATTGGTAATAAACGTTGATTATCATCTGGCATTTTTACTCCTCCTTATTTGTATTTATGTGATGACTTAAAGTTGAAGGGCTTATTCCAAGCCAGTTGGCAATCGTTTTCTGAGTAACCTTTTTTCCCAGGATATCCTTAGCGGTTTTTGCAAAAAGGCTATTAAACTTGTTATCCTCAGAAACAGATTTTAGTTGATAAATAACGGCTTGTATTGGCTCAATATCATCAACAATCACCTGCCTAATAATTCTTTCAGATAATTGTGAAATATCAGCTGCACTTTTTCCTTCAGTAACTTTTGCTAGGACTAGTATAAAGTCTTCATCAATTGTATTAAGATAGCTTCCTAAATAGTGAAGCCAAAGTGCTTTTCTTGCCCCTAAGTCTGGTAGCCCAATTTCAATTGCGCGATCAAATCTTCTCCAAATGGCTTTGTCTAGCATGTCTGCATGATTAGTGGCTGCCACAACAATTGATTGAATGGGCCAATTTTCGAGTTCTTTAAGGAGCACGTTAACGATTCTCTTTAGTTCTCCTAAATCCCCTGGATCATCTCTTCTTTTTGCTACAGCATCAAACTCATCAAGAAATAGTATTGAAGGTGCACTTTGAGCATATTCAATGACTTTTTTTAGGTTTTGACCTGTTTTTCCTAAATAGCTGGATATTGAGGAAGCTAAGTCCAAAGTTATTAAAGGAAGTCCTAATTTGTGAGAAAGAAGTGAAGTTAAAAAGGTTTTTCCAACTCCTGGTGGCCCATATAGCAGAAGGCTGGTAGGAGGCGTAACACCAGCAGCAAGTAACTTTTCAGCTAACGAACGTTCCTTTATGAATCTGTCTATAAGCATGGAGTTTTCTTCGCTCAAAACAATTTTTGGTTCGATTACATTCGGTTCTTCTACGCGTGCCAATGACATGAAAGTATCTCGATCTGTAGGTGGTGGGTCGATGCCTACCGAACGTGTTACAGCGGCTCCTACTCCATGATAGGAAAGTGCTTTTGCTATTTCTGCTGAAATTGCTGGTTCCTCAGTCTTAAGTTTTCTCAATATAGTGAGGGCAGAGGATTCGACTGTTCGCATGTCGTTTTCAATAGATGCACGAATTAATTGGGGGATCATGCTAAGTACTGCCTTCATAATTTCATCACCTTTACAAAAATAATATTTATCGAATATAGAAATTATAAGTAAATAAAAGGTTATAGTCAATAAAAATTCGACTGGATTTATTATTTGTTTATATATCGAATTTTATTTATTCGTTACATAATTATTTTATTTGTAGATTGGTTGTTCGTATTTTTATTTTTGTTTGTTTATTTTTTACATTTATGATAAGTATGAGTAGAGGGGAGGGGGGACTATTTGGAACAGATTTATACATCTCTAAGCTTAGTTTGAAATATGAACAAATCCTTGTATTTTTAAGGTCTATAATGAACGTGTAAACACAAAGACATCCAGGCCGATTTTTTTGCCCTCAATGATCATCCTCCGGTAGATGCTTCTTTCCTCGAGCTGCTTGGCGTCGTTCAGATAGAGCGTCAGGATGCCTAAGACGGGTTCTGGCACAAAAGTTCACCTTCTTGTGGAAGAATAGCCGCGCTGCGGTCCGGCTGCGACCGGAGCAGCAGCGTGGACTTGCCTGTCGGTCCGCTTATCAGGTCAACAGCGGCAAGGCCGCTGTTGAAGCACATCTTGAGACTGGCCGGATTGTCACAAGCCACCTGGCATTCCAGGCGGCCCAGGCGCTGCAGCTGTGCTGACAGCAGCGCTGTTCCGGTATGGCGGCCCCGGTACAAGGGATGAACGGCGATCAGGCAGGCTTCCTTGCCGTAGCCGGAGACAAAGCTGACACCTGCCAGCTGCCGGCCGTTCTGTCCGCGCACCGTAGCGACGAGCAGAGACACACCGGGCGCCGCCAGCTGCTCCGGCGTGAGCCGGGCCAGCAGGCGGAAGCCGCGCAGTGTGATCCGCTGGTCCCCGTATTCCCGCAGGAAATCCAGCAGCCCGGCAATCCTGGCTTTCCAGCGCTCAGGATTGCTGTCATATATAGAAGAGATCTGCATGGGGTTCACTTCCTTGGAAGGATTCTACTTTCCCTGCCGGGCCAGATACTGGCTGAACTGAAAGATCCGCTCCAGCGACAGCTTGCGGATGGCCGGTTCATCGAACTTCATCGGCCGCGAATTGGCCTCGAAGAACCAGAGGCCGCCTTCCTCATCGACGCCGAGATCCATCGACATCTCGCCGAGCATAGCCCCCGAAGCCCGCTCGATCTGGCGGGCAATCAGCAGGGCCGTGGTCGGAACATTTTTCAGGATGACTGCAGCCCGTTCCGTGCCGAAGGTTCCCTCCAGCATGCTCGCCGGCTCTTCAACACTGCCGCCGCGGGGGACATGAGTAGTGATGCTGCGGACACCGGCCAGCCTGGCGCCGATTCCGGTCACCGCCCAGGCTCCCCGGCCGTTCTTCTGCAGCAGCACCCGCAGATCAAAGGGGCGGCCACGGTGGGTGGCCAGCCCGATGGCCTGCTGCACGATATACTGTGAGATGCCCTTTTCTCTTCTGATCCGGGCCCACAGGCGGTCGATCGTAGCGGCTTTGTAGGTTGCATTCTTTTTGCCGCCCTGGATCTGCAGCCGGAAGGGCAGGCTGGCTTCTGCCGCATATTTGATCCGCATGATGCCTTTTCCAGCCTTGCCGTTTTCAGGTTTGAGATAGAGGCTGTCATGGTGTTTCAGCATGGCAACCAGCGTGGCAGCACTTTTCAGTCGTCTTGTTTTGGGCACATGCCGGACAGTCGCCTTTGATTCCTTCAGCCATTCAAACAGAGTCCATTTGTTGAAAAAGCCCGGGTTATACAATTGGATGGACTCATGCTCCAGACACTCGGCAATTTTACGGGCGACCGGGGCCTTTTCTTCCTCGTTGCGGTTTGGAATCCGGTTGTAGATCACTTGCGGCAGGGGCATGGGGACGCTGTACCAGAGCTTTCCGCTGGGGGAAGGAACGAAGCCGTTCACCGTCTGCTCCTCCAAATTCAGGTCGCGGACGGTGACGACATAGACGAGATAACCCATTTCCTTGCCGGTACGGATAATGTCGCGGAAGTTGTTCCGGTTGCCGCGGAACTGCTTCAGCCTGTCACTGGTTGTCAATATGGCAATTACCGGTTTGCTGGAGTCAGGGGAACGGGTATTCACAGCTCATCCCTCCTGCGGAATTTGCTGAGATACAGGCAGTGCTCCAGAATATGCTCGACGGAAGCTTTGCCCTCAGCACGCAGGGAAGGATGGCGGAAGATGGAACGTCCAGGTTTGGCATTCGCCTCGAACATCCAGATATCTTCATCCTGGTCAATGCCAAGGTCAAAGCCGATTTCACCGAGCAGGTGACGGTGCTGGATTTCCAGCGCTTCAGCCAGCTTGACGGCAGTCGTTTTGGCCCGCTGCAGCACTTCATCCGACCTTGCGCCAAATACCCGGCCGAGTGCCTGCTGTGGAGTGAGCAGGGCTCCGCCGTTCTTCAGATGGGTGGTGACGCTGCCACGGCCGGCTTTTTTGGCTCCGATGCCGACGACTACCCATTGATTGCTGCCATTCTTGTGCATATGGAAACGGAAGTCAATCGGGCAGGAGTCAATCTCGATCAGGCGGATGCCCTGCTGCACCACATAATTCTGCAGGTGCTGGCCGTGGCGGGAGCGGAGCATGCGCATCAGGCTGTCGAAGCTGGTGAAGCGCAGCAGCACATTTTTACCGTTTTTGCGGTAGCGGGCAAAGTACCCTTTCTTGGGCAGGTAAGTCAGCCGGTAGATTCCGTGACCCAGGCTGCCGGCAGACGGTTTGTAGTATACGAAATGATGACGGTCCAGCATTTCACGCATTTTTTCCGGGCTTGGATTGGTGAGCGTCTCAGGCACATGGCGGTAGGCTGCGCTGTCGTTCTCCAGCAGCCGGTAGACATCCGACTTGTTGAAAAAGCTCCAGTTGAAATAGGGAATCCGTTTCCGCCCGAACCTTTCGCGGAGCTGGTTGATATAAGGGGAGGTTTCGGCACGGCGGCTTGGCAGCCTGTTGTATACGACGTCCGGCAGCGGCACCAGCTTGCGCTCGAACTTGTCATTTGCGTTCAGAAAAAAGCCGTTGACCCGCTCCTTCTGCCAGTCAATATCTCGCGGCGTGAAGGCGAAAATATAGCATTTGTTGCTGCCCCCGCGCAGCAGCTGCTTGATGAAGCCGGTACGGGAGCCGAAGGGATTGCTTGATGAGGTAGGCCCGTCGGACAGAATGCCGACCAGCGGCCCGAGCTGCACCTCATCATTCTGCAGATTACGCAGGTAAACACCGCCCGTCTTAGGTACCTTGATCGCGCTTTTTACGCCTGAAGCCAGGAACAGATGCTTTCCTGCCCGTTTGATGGGCTTGATCATGGCCGGAATGGCATCCTTGCCGAGCCGCAGGCGAATATTTTTTTTGCCGGATAATTTCAGGCTTTTCATCAGTTCACCCGAGACGTAGACAACTCTTTGGGGCTGCTTGGTGAAATGGACATTGCAAAAAGTGAGACCCATTGATGAATCCTCCTTAGGAACCATTGATTTCATTCTCCTGTCTGTAGCGGAGCGTCTTGGCGGGTATTCTGCGGCCGGCCGGCGAGTGCTGAAGCAGATGCTGCGCATAGCGCAGCGGGTTCTCGGCGGCGAGTGTGGCCGCCCGGATGTCACCTGTCAGCCTGAATACCGAGCGGCCCGGCTTGGAATTGGCCTCCAGCAGACAGATTCTGCCCCCGGGGTCGATGCCAAAGTCAAGCCCCAGCTCTCCGAGCCTACCGCAGGATTCCTCCAGCAGGGGAGGGAGGAGCGCTGCAGCAGCAGCAAGCTCATCCAGCAGCTCAGCTCCGGCTGAACCATACTCTGCAAGCAGGAAGGGCAGCACGGCTGCTGCAGTACCCCCGCCGTGAAGGTTGGAGGTGAGGCTGCCCTGACCGCCGATCCGCACAGCCATGCCCGTCAGTGTCCAGGCGCCGCGTCCGTTCTTCTGCATCAGCACCCGGACATCGAAGGGCCGGCCCTGGCTGCCGGTTAACTGCAGATAAGGCTGGATGATGTAGCGGCGCGTGCCGATGAACCGGTCAATCCAGCGGAGTCCTTCATCGGAGGTGCTGAAGTGATGGCGGAAGGCTTCGTTGGCTCCGCTCCGGCCGCGGATGCTTAATCCCCCGCCTTCCCTTGCGCCGGGCAGCCTGGCATGCAGCGTGCGTTTGCCGTGGGAGCCTGCCCTGGGCTTCAGAAATACGCCGTATTCCCGCTCGGCAAGCATGAAGCCAAGCGCGTCCGTACCGGTATAGAGTCTGGTCTCCGGCAGCAGCGGTGCAGCAGCCGGGCTGCGGCGGAGTATTTCATACACTCTCCATTTGTCAGGCAGTCCCCGCGACCAGGGAACGGTGCGGGACAGCGCCGCCAGCGCTGCCGCTGCCGCCTTTTTCTCCTGGCGGCTCGAATAGAAGCAGCGGTTATACAGGATATCGGGTGCAGGGGCTACAGTCTGCTGCCACCGGCCTTCCTTCCAGGCATAACCGGTTATGGATTCGCCGTTCTCCGCGACATCTTCGGGGTGGAACACAAGCACCTTCAGATCAAACAGCGGGGCAGCCGCGCTTAGCTGGCTGCAGAACTCCGGCTCTGCGATCGGCGGATGTCCCTGGCGCCGGCCGGTCATTATGCCCAGGAATCCCTGTGCTGGTTCTGTCATGGTGTCCTCCTTATAACCCGGCCAGATAGCGGCAATATAGAATCATTTGTTTCACGGACGGTCTGATCTTCTGGTCATTCAGCGGGGTGTTGTCGTTCTTGGACGGCTTGGAGTTGACCTCCAGCAGCCAGATCCGCCCCGACTGGTCCAGTGCAAGGTCAATGCCCAGCTCCCCGAAGTGCGCGGGAATAAAGGTCTCGATCCCCCGGGCAATGGCCAGTGCCGCCCTGGGCAGCTGAACCTGCGAGCTTTCCTTTATTCCTGCGGGAAGGCTGCTTTTGCCGATGGCTTCCTTCACCGTGCTGAGCGTGCCGCCCCGGGCCAGATTGGAGACAAAGTGGTTGCTCCCCGCGGTACGGGCAACGATCGAAGTCACACCCCATTTGCCGCTGCCGTTCTTCTGCACCAGTGCCCGGAAATCAACCGGCCGTTTGCCGAGCTCCATCAGGCTCAGCCCCTGCTGAATCTGGAAGCGGGTGGTTTTCATCTTGGGTGAAATCGACTGGAACAGCTTTGCAAGACTGGGATAGCTCTGCTTGCGCGTGCCCAGCGGTGTCGTGGACAGCAGCCGGTAGCCTCCGCCTTCTTCACGGGAAATGCGAAGGATGCCTTTGCCAAGGCTGCCGCGTACGGGCTTCAGAAAAACGCTGGGGTAGCTGTTGCACATTTTTTTGAGGACGGCAAAACCGCTCAGGGCATGGGATTCCGGCAAATACCGCTGCAGGGCGGTATCCTGGGCAAGCGCCTCAAACACCTCGGTTTTGTCAAGGAACTTCTCATTGAAGAAATGGGTTCCATAGCGGGATTTTACATCCGCCAGAAAATGCTGTACGCTAGGTTTGTTCTCTACCTTGCGCGTAGTAAGCCGATTGTTGATTACATCGGCGACAGGAAGACTCAGCTTCCGCCAGCCCTCGTCGTATACCCAGCCCTGGATGGAAGAGCTGTGCGTTTCCAGCGCCTCAGGGGTAAAGAAATATACATAGGCACCTTGTGCTTGGCAGGCGTTGGTAAGTTCCCGGCAGAACATCGTGATCTGACCGAACACCCGGTCCGGCTGGTCAGGATGGTCCCGGCTCACCAGCACACCGATCAGCGGACCGAGCCGCAGAATGCGGCTGCCGGTACTGTAGGAGGCATTCAGCACAGGCCGGCCTCTCCAGCCGAGCCGCCGGGCCAGCCCTTCGCTTACGCGCAGGCTGTCGGCTTTTGGGACAGGAATGACAGTAACCTCCTGCCTGAATGAGCCGAAGCTCAGATGGATGATGCCGTGAGCCGGGATTTTGAGCCTTTTCATGGATTTGTCGCCAAGCATGATCGCGTTTTCCTGCAGGATGCCCGAGTGGACCGTTTGGACCGGGATCTTGAACTTAGACATCGTGGATCTCCTTCCGGTAGGCAGCATGATGCCGGCAATTATGAATCATAAGGGTTACATATCATTCATCATATGGAGACATCTGACCCTTGGTGATTGACCTATTCCGTAAAAAGCCGTGCCGGGCGTAAATCGCTATTGCTGCGGGCGCAGACCGCAGACACAACAACAAAATCCAGGAGGTAACACAAATGAACGTAATCGACAAGGCACATGAGCTGGCCAGGGCCATTAAAGAAAGCACTGAATTTTCCGACATCAGCAGTGCAATGAAGGTGATTGAAGCCGATCCGGAGAGCAAGCAGATGCTGGATAATTTCCGCCAGAACCAGATTGAGCTGCAGCAGCGGATGATGAACGGGGAAATGCCTCCGCAGGAGGAAATGGAAAAAATGGAGAAGCTGTTCGAGGTGCTGAACCTGAATCTCGGCATACGCCGGCTGTTCGACGCAGAGCGCCGTCTCAGTGTAGTGATTGAAGATGTGAACAAGATTATTACGGACAGCCTGTCGCAGATGTACGGCGGACATTAATACTGCCCGCTCCGGATGGAGCAGGACAAGCGCAAAGGGGACTCCCCGGCCGGTCGGCTGGAGAATCCCCTTTTGTTCTGTTTGCCGGGACTGCTAATCCTGCTTGCCTTCAACGGCACAGAGCAGAATTCCGGCGGCCAGCCCGAGCCTGCGGTCGAGTTGTCCGGTCCGGTCGCCGGAGAAGTCGGCGGTAATTTTGGTGACGAACGGGTTGATGTTCTGGCTGTAGGTCGGGATTGGGTCCCCCTGCAGCTCGACACTGTATTTTTGCGGAATAAAGCTGATCATCCGGCGCAGCAGAGCCATAAAGGTGCTGTCTTCCTTCACCAGCCCGATTTCCTGGTCATGACTGTCCAGAATGAGCCACTCATCCTTCAGAATCGACTTGAGCCCCTTGCGGCGGAGCGCGCCAACATGCTCTCCGGTCTCGGAGTCAATCACATCAAAAGTGACGCTGAAGTCGATAATGCTCCGTGCCTTAATCCGCAGAAGCTCCCTTTCCATCGACTCATCCGTGTAGAGCGCAATATCCTCTTTTAGCTTAAACGCCTTCATCTGTGAATAAAGCACCAGCTCCTCAGAGCTGTTATAAATATGCAGCTTGGTGCTCATAATCGAAAAAACCTTTTTGCGGATCGTATACTCCATGTACCCGTACGCCTGATTCAAATAATCGCCTCCTAATAATTGTATATATCATCTCATATGACCGCGGGCAGTGCTATATCATTTTGTGCGCAGGCTTATTTTTTTGCAGACTTGTCTCATAATTTCCGGGGGCGGTTCATAGAGTAGAGATATAGATTCAGTTGAAGGAGCTGTTTGTGATGAAAAAAAGAAACAAGTTCAAGCACAGCGTATACCTGCTGATTGCACTTGCCATGCTGCTCTATGCACTCCCGCAGCTGTCATTCCAGAACGGGCCAAGCTGGGTGCTGGGCTTTGGGGTTGTCTGGTGCGTATTTGCTTTCCTGATTATTGCGGCGCATCTGCATTTCATCATCGGGGTGGATGAGGAGAAGCAGAAGCGGCTGGAAGCGGTCCGCAAGCACAAGCTGGAGCAGTGGCAGGGCAAGTGGAACGAGGAAACCAGAATGTCGCAGCGTTTATAGAAGGCTGTGAACAGAGGAAAAGGAGCCCAGTGTTTAGTCTCCCCGCAAACAACACCTGATACAGATCGGAAGGCCTGGCTGCCGGAAACGGCGTCCGGGCTTTTGGGACGATAAAGACTTTCCGGTATCCCTTGCGTAACCAGGTTAATATCCTTGCAAATGCCCCGCTTTGCGGGGTTATTTTGGCTGTCCGGTCATTCACTGACTTAACTTATTTGACCTCCTAAGGACGGTTGTACTCTGCAATTTCCGGCTGTATAATGAGTACAGAATAGTACAGATTGGGGCATGGGGGTGTAACAGTTGGAAGGACAAGGCGATAACATTACAAAGCATGAACAACTGCTGCAGCATATCGAAGGTCTCAAGGTAGGCACCAAAATTTCTGTACGCAAGCTGGCTAAGGAAATGGTAGTGAGTGAGGGGACGGCTTACCGGGCGGTAAAGGAGGCCGAGAACCTGGGTATCGTCATCACGAAGGAGCGGATCGGTACCGTCCGTGTCGAAAAGAAGCCGCGGAACATATCAGACCAGCTGACCTTCGGGGATGTCGTGGACATTGTGGAAGGTCATGTGCTGGGCGGAGCGGACGGGCTGAACAAGCACCTGCATAAATATATAATCGGCGCGATGAAGGTCGATGCCATGATCCGTTATATTGATGCCGACAGCCTGCTGATCGTAGGGAACCGCGACGACGTGCATTCACTGGCACTGGAGCAGGGGGCAGGGGTACTGGTTACGGGCGGTTTCGGTACGAGCCGTGAGGTTAAGGCGCTGGCGGACGAGCTGGATCTGCCGGTGATTTCCTCAAGGCATGATACGTTTACAGTCGCCTCGATGATAAACCGGGCGATCTTTGACCGGCTGATCAAGAAAAAGATCATGCTGGTAGAGGACATTCTGGAGAGCAAGCCGCGGCTGAACACGCTGAAAACGTCCAGCACGGTCGGTGAGCTGCGCCAGCTGTCACTCTCCAGCGGGGAGCAGCGTTTTGCTGTAACGGATGAATGGAACCGGGTCATCGGAATTGTCGGACGGCGCGATGTGGAGGAGCTGCAGGAGGGGCAGAGCATCGAAAAAGCGATGGTCCGCAGCCCTGTTACAGCGGCTCTGCAGACTTCGCTGGCTTCGGCGGCACAGATCATGATGTGGGAGGGGATCGACTTTCTGCCGATTGTGGACCGCAACCGCAAGCTGGTCGGATCGCTGACCCGCCGTGAGGTGCTGCAGAGCCTGCGGGATGTCAGCAACCAGCCGCAGATGGGCGAAACGTTCGATCATCTGATCTGGAACGGGTTTGCCGAGGAACGGGATGAGGAGGGGAGGCTGTTCTTCCACGGCTTCATCACCCCGCAGATGGCGACGGATCTGGGTACCATTTCCGAAGGTGTCCTGTCCACATTGATGACACTATCCGCGTTCAAGGCGGCCAAGGATATTACCGGCAACGATTATGTGCTGGACAACATGTCCACCTATTTTATCCGTCCGGTGCAGATTGAGCATTCGATTATCGTGATGCCCAAGCTGCTGGAGATCAGCCGCAGAACCTGCAAGCTGGAGATCGAGATCAGCCACAATGACACGATGGTCGCCAAGGCGGTACTGATGCTGCAGTCGATTGATCACGGGTAGCCTGCACTGTATGAAGAGAGACCGCTCAATACGGGCAGTCTCTCTTTTTTACTATTATATTAGAGTGAAATTGGAAAATCCCGGTCTGCTCCGCTATTACACTGCAGCCCTTCACCGGTCTACGCGCATTAAGAATTTAGTTGGATTTTTGACATTTAATCCGCTCATAATCCAATTATTAAATAAATTAGTTGGAAAATCATCACTTAGTTCAGGCTAAAAGCGCCATCCGGGATGAAAACACTGGAATTAAGTGTCGTTTTTCCAATTGGAATTCTGTTTTCGGCTATTAGCCAAGAATTAGATGGCATTTTTCCACTTAGCACTTCTCAGGAATACCGGGCAGCGGAGAGGGCGGTTGCATACCGCTCAATAAGGCTGTAAAAGCAAGCAATCGCCTAAGCCTTGCGTCTGCCCCCGTTCCGGCTGTAGTACCCGTGGCTGCGCAGACCGGAAAAAATATTAAACGCCCCGATAACGAGAAACACCGCTTCCACAATCACGCTTAGGGTCGAGCCGCGGAACAGAAACATTGACATCAGCGACAGCGTAACCAGCATGGCACCGAGCAGCACGTTCATTACGGAGCGCCGGCGGCCTTTTTCGAGAGGATCGGAGGTCCGGCGTGAGGAAAGGCTGTATGCGGCGGCACCAATCATAAAAACAACAAGCAGGATGAACAGCAGATACTTGATGAGCATAATCATGGACAGGCAGCTCCTTTATCAGAAAATCATTCAAAAAAAGTATAGCCCTCAGCATGAATTCCGTTTGCCGATATACCTGTCCATTATTGTAGCACGGCTTCCGCCGGTACGCCCGCCTAATCTGCGGCTCAGCTGCGTTTATAAGGATTGACCTCCACCCAGATCTGCAGCACGCCCTCCATTACCAGCATGGTCCGGATCCGTACGGAGTACTCTTTTTCACGGACGATGTAGATTTTACCGTCCAGCAGCAGCCGCGCCAGCTTGCCGTCTGTATCAATGTCGAACATGCTGCGGCCGCGCATCGGCTCCAGGTCTTCGCTCATCCGGCTGATTATTTCCTTCACAGTTACCTGATCCAGCACGGCATTTCCCTCTTTTGTCTTGCTCTCCTCAGTGCGCAGCTTGATTTCCCGGATGACGGTCGAGGTATTGTTGTATTTTTTTAGCGTTTTGATGTCTTTGCTGTACTGCTTGATCTGCACCCGCAGAGCCTGGTTGTCCAGCCAGAGCACATTATAGCTCATATGAAAAATGGCATTGTACATGACGGCTCCCGTTACCATACCCAGCACGAAAACGGCGGAAATCTGCGAAAAGCGGCGGTAGCGCTGAAAAGGGGGGATTCTCATGGTCCGCTCACCCCTTGCCGCACACCCATTTGACCAGCTCGCTGCCCATATGGGCGCCTAAAAAGGCGAATACCAGGTAGAGGATCTGCTTGATTGCGGGAGACAGATTGCCCCCGATCATATTGCTCTCAATGACCCGCATAGGATCGATGGTGCCTCCGACCGCGGCGGCGAGCGCCCAGATTTTAATCCGGTCGGCGATGTCCAGCATCGTCTGCGTCGGCGGCTGCAGCGAGACGACCGCACCGATCCCTCCAAGCATGGCGCCGCCCAGGACGATGCCGAAGGCGATGAAAAAATCAAGAACGGCTTTGCTCATGAAAATACTCATACAAGGCCCCTTTCCGGACAAGTCTGCCTGTCCCTGTGCACTTAATCCATTCTATGGGCGGCTCCCCCGGTATTATGATAAAATAGTTTCATCTTATGTTTTGATTTGAAGAGTAGAAGGGATGTGGGGATCATGAGCCCATTCGTGCATTTGCATGTGCACAGCGAATACAGTTTACTGGACGGCGCCGCGCGCATTACGGATCTCGTGCGCCGGGCCGGCGAATACGGCATGAAGTCGCTGGCGCTGACGGATCATGGAGTGATGTATGGGGCAATCCCCTTTTATAAAGCGTGCACAGCCGCCGGCATTAAGCCGATTATCGGCTGCGAAGCCTATCTGACAGCAGGATCGCGCCGTGAGCGGGGCAGCCGCAAGGATCAGCCGATCTATCACCTGATCCTGCTCGCGAAGAATGAAACCGGCTACAGAAATCTGATGAAGCTTGTCTCCATCGGCCATCTGGAGGGCCAGCATTACAAGCCGCGCATTGATATGGAGGCACTGGCCGCCCATGCCGAGGGAATCATCTGCCTGAGCGCCTGTCTGGGCGGAGAAGTGCCGCAGCATCTGCTGCACGGGCGCGAAGATGAGGCGCGTAAGGCGGCGCTGCGCTACAAGGAGATTTTTGGCGGCGACTTCTATCTGGAGCTGCAGGATCACGGCATTCCCGAGCAGAAGCGGGTGAATCCGCAGCTGATTGCTCTGGCAGCGGAGCTGGACATTCCGCTTGTCGCGACGAATGATGTTCACTATCTGGCCAAGGAGGATGCGGAGGTACAGGATGTGCTGATCTGTATCGGCACAGGCAAGACGGTGGACGATGAGGACCGGCTGAAGATTGGTACGGACCAGTTGTTCCTGAAGAGCGGAGAGCAGATGGCGGCGCTGTTTCCGCATGTGCCCCAGGCGATTGCAAACACTCAGGAAATTGCTGATAAATGCAATCTGGAACTGACGTTCGGGCAGCATATTCTCCCCGAATATTCCCCGCTGCCGGAAGGGCTGGATGCAGCAGCTTATCTGCGCCGGCTCTGCCGCAGCGGACTTGAAGCGCGCTATGCGGATACACCGCTGTGGGCTTCACCCGAGCGGAAGGCGGCTGCCGAGCAGCGCCTGGACTATGAGCTGGGTGTCATCGAGAGTATGGGCTTCAGCGATTATTTTCTGATTGTCTGGGATTTCATTGCCTTCTGCCACAAGAATGGTATCGTTACCGGCCCGGGCCGCGGCTCTTCGGCAGGCAGTCTCACCGCTTATACCCTGCGGATCACCGATGTTGATCCGCTGAAATATAACCTGCTCTTTGAGCGTTTTCTAAATCCTGAGCGGATTACGATGCCGGATATTGATATCGACTTCAGCGATGAGCGCCGTGATGAGGTTATCGCCTATGTGGTCGAGAAATACGGCAGGGAGCATGTGGCACAGATTATTACTTTTGGAACAATGGCGGCCAGGGCAGCGGTCCGTGATGTCGGCCGGGTGCTGAATCTGCCGTACAATGAGGTGGACAAGGCAGCGAAGCTGATTCCCGGACAGCTGGGAATCAGCATTGCGCGGGCACTTGAGGGCAGCCCTGATCTGAAGGCGCTGTATGAGACCAGCGGCAAGACCAGGGAGCTGCTCGACATGGCGATGAAGGTTGAAGGCATGCCGCGCCATGCGTCCACACATGCTGCCGGCGTTGTGATTTCCAAAGGGCCGCTGACCGATGCGGTGCCGCTGCAGGCCGGCAATGAGAGCACGGCGCTGACCCAGTATTCCATGGAGCATCTGGAGAGCGTCGGACTGCTCAAGATGGATTTTCTGGGACTAAGGACGCTGTCGATTATTGAACGCTGCATGAACTGGATCAGGGAGATGGACGGGGAGTCTCCCGATTTCCGCACCATTCCCGATGATGATCCGCTGACCTACGAAATGCTCGGGGCCGGCGAGACGACCGGCGTCTTTCAGCTGGAGTCTGCGGGCATCCGCCGTGTGCTGAAGGACCTGAAACCCTCGGGCTTCGAGGATGTCATCTCTGTGCTGGCACTGTACCGTCCCGGCCCGATGGAGTTTATCCCCAAGTTTATTGCCGGCAAGCACGGGGAAATTGCGGTGGACTACCCGCATGCCGACCTGACGCCGATTCTGGCGGATACGTACGGCATTATCGTATACCAGGAGCAGATTATGCAGATTGCTTCCCTGATGGCCGGCTTCTCGCTTGGTGAAGCAGACCTGCTGCGCCGTGCGGTGTCGAAGAAGAAGCGCGAGACGCTGGACAAGGAGCGCAGCCATTTCGTGGAGGGCAGCCTGCAGCAGGGCTATCAGGAGGCGGATGCGAATGCCGTTTATGATATGATCGTCCGGTTCGCCGATTACGGCTTCCCGCGGGCCCATGCCGCCGCTTACGGCGTGCTGGCCTTCCAGACCGCCTATCTGAAGGCGCACTATCCGGTACAGTTCATGGCATCGATGCTGACAGCGGTCATGGGCACCCACCGCAAGGTGGCCGAATATGTGCTGGAATGCCGGCGAACCGGCATCGGTGTTCTGCCGCCGGATGTCAACGAGAGCAGCGTGCTGTTTACTCCGGTTCCCGGCGGGGACGGGAGCAGCGGGCATATCCGCTTTGGGCTGGCAGCGGTGAAAAATGTCGGAACGCTGGCGGTGGAGAACATTATAGCCGTCCGTAAAGAGCGTCCGTTCGACAGCCTGCTCGATTTCTGCCGCCGTGTCGATTTGCGCGTCTGCAACAAACGCGTCATCGAATCGCTGCTCCAGGCCGGCGCCTTCGACCGGCTGCCCGGACACCGGGCCCAGCTGCTGGCCATGCTCGACGAGACCGTTGATGCCGCGGCCAAATGGCGCAAGGAGCGGGACGAGCTGCAGATCCAGCTGTTCGACGATCTGATTGAAACCCCGAACTGGGAAATCCGCTACCCGGATATCCCGAGGTTCAGTGTAACCCAGCAGCTGGAGCTGGAGCGCGAGCTGCTCGGGCTATACCTGTCCGGCCATCCGCTGGACGACAGTGCGGCTCTGCTTGAGGAGCCGGGCATCCAGCGGCTGATGGACCTTGGCGAAGCTGCGGATGAGAGCCAGACGGTTACGGCGGGGATGGTCGTCTCCGTCAAGGAGATTACGACCAAGGCCGGCAAGGCGATGGCGTTCATCCAGTGGGAGGACCAGATCGAGCGCTGCGAGGTCGTGCTGTTCCCGGAGGTGTGGAAACGCAGCCGCAGCCTGGTCGAGAAGGGTGCGCTGCTGGCCCTGCGCGCCAAGGTGCAGCAGGAGGACGAGGGCTTCAAGCTGCTGGCCGAGGAGGTCGCGCCGCTTGGCGCGGACGCTCTTCATGGCCTGCTGCAGCGCCGCAGCGCAGCTGCCTCCCGTCCGTCCGGTCCGGGGCGGACAGCCTCTACAGGAGCGCCGCGCAGCGCTCCTGCCCCGCGGGGCGGCGCCGGGGGCACCGGCGCGCCGCGCACTACTGCAGGCGGCGCAGCAGCGCCTGCAGCCCCGCCGGCCGCACCTGCGGGGGCGGCGGGAGGCGGCCAGCGTGTCTTTATCAAGATCACGCCGGCCGCGGAGAACCCGGCGCTGCTCTCGCGCCTGCAGGCACTGCTGCAGACCCATCCCGGGCCTGCAGCCACCCTGCTGTTCTATGAGCGCGAGCAGCGGGTGCTGGCGCTCAGCGACAGCTACCGGATCGAGCCGTCGCCGGAGCTGTTCGCAGCAGTTGAAGACATGCTGGGAGCCGGTACAGTAAGAATAAAATAAGAACATTTTCGCCCTTTTCCGCATACATTTAGGAAACCACAGGGAATGGTCCCGTGCGGAAAGGGGATTGACAACATGTCCTATCAAATGGCAACAGAACTGCTGGAACGCAGGGGAGTTACGTTATCGTCCATTGCTGAGATCGTATATATTTTGCAATCCAAATATTATCAGGATTTAACAGAGGATGAATGTATGTCCAGCGTGAAGTCGGTGCTCGGCAAAAGAGAGGTGCAGTACACGCTCATGACAGGCATTGCCCTGGATGAGCTGGCGGAGAAAGGGGCGCTTCCCCAGCCGCTGCAGGCGGTGATGGAGGCGGATGAATCGCTGTACGGCGCAGACGAGACGCTGGCGCTGGGGATTACGGGGGTGTACGGCATGATCGGGCTGACCAGCTTCGGCTACCTGGACAAAGTCAAGCTTGGCGTAATCGGCAGGCTCAATGATGAGCCGGGCAGAATCCATGTCTTCCTGGATGACCTTGTTGCCGGAATTGCCGCAGCCGCTTCTGCCCGGATTGCCCACCGCCATGAAGGGGCAAAGGTGTATCCCCATGTCACCGGTACGTCATAAGGGAACACCTAATAGCTGATGAATGCGGCCTCCTGGTCCCGCCTCCTCCGTTTTACTCCTGTTGCGGGAAAAAAGAAAACTGTGTTATCATGATTCCATTATACGCGGGATACGGCTGGGAATTGAGATCAGGGAGGCCTTGCAGGGCATGTGGACGGTAATTTATATAGCGCCAACCGCCAAAGTGGCGGATATGATTCAGAGCAGGCTTACGGAAGAAGGATTTCTGGTAAAGTGCCGTCCGATTAATATGTCCAAGCAACAGTTTGAGATACTGGTTCCTTCGGGGGAGCTTGAGGAAGTGCAGGAAGCCCTGAATCTGATTTTACATCCCTAATTAAATATGTATAAGTGCAGTAGTTGACAGCGGCAAGCTGCTGAATGCGCAAATAAACGGCTGAAGAGGTGCGACCCTTGTTCAAAGATTTATTTCAGAAAAAACGGAAGTACGCGACTATTCCTTCAGAACGTCTGGAGCGGAGCGGCGGACCGGCGGAAGGCGAACGCCCGAAGCGGGAGATTCCCGAAGGGCTTATGAGCAAATGCAGTAAATGCGGGACGATCCAGTATAGCAAGGAGCTGGAGAAGAACCTGAAGGTATGTCCGGCCTGCGGCCACCATATGCGGCTGAACGCGCTGGAGCGGATCGCCATGACGCTTGATCCGGAGAATTTCATCGAGTTTGACAGCGAGCTGTCGTCAGTGGACCCGCTGCAGTTCCCGGGTTATGCCTCTAAGCTAGAGCAGCAGCGCTCCAAAAGCGGACAAGTTGAGGCGGTAGTGACCGGTCAGGGCACCATCGGCGGCCATCCCGTCATTGTTGCGGTGATGAACTTTGAATTTTTCTCAGGCAGCATGGGCTCCGCAGTCGGGGAGAAGATTACCCGTGCGGTGGAGGAAGCAACGGAGAAAAGACTCCCGCTGCTGATTTTCTCCACCTCCGGCGGAGCACGGATGCAGGAGAGTATCCTCAGCCTGATGCAGATGGCCAAGACAAGCGCGGCTCTGGCCCGTTTTGGCGAGTCCGGAGGATTATATATTTCGGTCGTTACTGACCCTACTACCGGCGGTGTATCCGCGAGCTTTGCGAGCCTTGGCGATATTATTATTGCCGAGCCCGGAGCCGTGTTCGGCTTCGCCGGGAGAATCGTCATTGAGCAGACGATCCGCCAGAAGCTGCCGGATGATTTCCAGACGGCTGAATTCAACCTTCAGCACGGCCAGCTCGACCTGGTGGTGCACCGTAAGGAAATGCGGTCTACACTGACCAGGATTTTGGAGCTGCATGATGTGAAAGGGGGATTTTAGGTTGGCGGGAGAGTTGCCTTTTGAAATGCCTCTGGTAGAAATGCGCAAGAAGATTGCCGAGCTGAAGCAGTTCGGTGAAGAGAAGGGCATTGATTTTACGGATGAAATCATCCGGCTTGAAGAACGTTACCGCGTGCTTGCGGATGAAATTTACAGCAATATTTCCGCCTCCCAGAAGATGCATCTGGCCCGGCACCACGGACGTCCGACCTCGCTTGATCTGATCGGGCTGATTTTTACGGACTTCCTGGAGCTGCACGGCGACCGCCTGTTCGGGGATGATCTGGCCGTTGTCGGCGGCATTGCGAAGCTGAACGGTCTGCCGGTTACGGTAATCGGACAGCAGCGCGGCAAGGATACGAAGGACAATATCCAGCGCTTTTTCGGCAGCGCGCACCCGGAAGGGTTCCGCAAGGCCATGCGGCTGATGAAACAGGCGGAGAAATTCCGCCGCCCGATCATTACCTTTATCGACACCAAGGGAGCTTACCCGGGGAATACAGCGGAGGAACGCGGGCAGTCTGAAGCCATTGCGCGCAATCTCTATGAGATGTCCCAGCTGGCTGTGCCGGTCATCTGTGTCGTCATCGGCGAAGGCGGAAGCGGCGGGGCTCTGGCTTTGGCTGTGGGCAACCGTGTTCTGATGCTGGAGCATGCCATCTATTCGGCGATCTCGCCGAACGGCGCAGCCTCCATTCTGTGGAAGGATGCCTCCAAAGCGGAGCAGGCCGCCGAAGCGATGAAGATTACCGCAGCGGATCTCCTCGGGATGGAAGTCATCGAGGAGATTGTCCCGGAACCGCGGGGCGGCGCGCATCAGGACTACGAGACTGCTGCAGCCAACATCAAGGAGGCCCTGTGGCGCCATTTGCAGGAACTGTCCAGTCTGGATGCTGCAGAGCTCAAGGAGGACCGTTACCGCAAATTCCGCAAAATCGGCGAGTTTGCCGAAGGTACCCAAGAGTCTCTATTACCCGAAGAAGAAGTCCAGAACGTGGAGTAGAGTAACGGTTTCATTTGCACTTTCACACATATGGAAGTTCTTTCCGGTCTACAACCACGGAAGACTGGATTATACATTTATTGTCATAGCAATCATCCCGCAAATGCCGCGGGATGATTTTTATTTTGATGGCAGATTGCGTAAATTCGACGTATATTTACAGAGGAAACGCGCTGGAACATTGATTTTGTGTCCAAGTTGCAGTAATATTCATTAGGGCGTAGTAAAAGGTGCATGTGATATAGTTCCTATACAAACATTAAGCCTTATAGTAGATTTTGTAGTTGGAAAAAGTGAGACAGAGAGAACGAAAAAACGGAGGAAAACCTAATGCGGAAAAGTAAAATTGTATGTACGATCGGACCTGCAAGTGAATCGTTGGAGAATATCAAAAAATTGATTTTGGCTGGTATGAATGTAGCCCGTCTGAACTTCTCCCACGGCGACTATGAAGAGCACGGCAACCGGATCAAAACGATTCGTCAGGCTTCCCAGGAACTGGGCAAGACCGTTGCTATCCTGCTTGACACCAAAGGACCAGAAATTCGTACAGGCAAGCTGGAAGTAGAACCGATTGAGCTGGTTCAGGACGAGTACCTGACATTGACTACGGAAGAAATCCTTGGCGATCAAAACCGTATCTCTATCACTTACAGCGACCTTCCTAACGACGTTTCGGTTGGATCAACAATCCTGATCGATGACGGTCTTATCGGACTTACAGTTGTAGACATTCAAGGCACTGAAATCAAGACCCGTATTGTTAACGGCGGTACAATCAAGAGCAAAAAAGGCGTTAACGTACCGGGAGTTTCCATCTCCCTGCCGGGTATTACGGAAAAAGACACCAACGATATCATTTTCGGGATCGGACAGGACATCGATTTTATCGCCGCTTCCTTCGTTCGCAAAGCCAGCGACGTTCTGGAAATCCGTGCACTGCTTGAGAAGCACAATGCTTCCCACATCCAAATCATCTCCAAGATCGAAAACCAGGAAGGCGTCGACAACCTTGATGAAATCCTGGCAGTATCTGACGGTCTGATGGTTGCCCGCGGTGATCTCGGCGTAGAAATTCCTGCTGAAGATGTGCCATTGGCCCAGAAGCTGATGATCAAAAAATGTAACATAGCCGGCAAGCCGGTAATCACAGCTACCCAAATGCTGGATTCCATGCAGCGCAACCCGCGTCCTACCCGCGCTGAAGCGAGTGACGTAGCTAACGCTATCTTCGACGGTACTGATGCAATCATGCTGTCCGGTGAAACAGCTGCCGGGAAATATCCGGTAGAATCCGTACTGACCATGTCCCGCATTGCCGAGAAAGCGGAATCTGCCCTGAACCACCGTGAAATCTTCATGAAGCAGCAGATCGCGCAAGAAACAACGGTTACTGAAGCTATCAGCCAATCCGTAGCGATCTCCGCTCTGGACCTGAACGCTAAAGCTATTATTTCTTCGACTGTAACCGGCCACACAGCACGCGTGGTTTCCAAATACCGTCCTAAATCCCAGATCATCGCAGTAACGACTCAGGAAAGAACAATGCGTCAATTGGCGCTGGTATGGGGCGTAACTCCAGTATTCGGCAATGAAGCTACTACAACTGACGAACTGCTGGCTACTGCACTGCAAGGCGGTAAAGCTTCCGGTCTGGTAAAAGCAGGCGATCTCGTTGTGATCACTGCCGGTATCCCGCTGGGACGTTCCGGATCCACCAACCTCGTGAAAGTGGATACGATTCCTGCCGACTAAGACAGGCTTGATTTCCATAACGGATAAAAGACATAAGCAAAAAAGCAATGGTGCAATTCGCCATTGCTTTTTTGCTTGATATCACGGCTTTGAATGATTATATTTGATTGAGGGTTTTTTTGAGAGCGCTTGTTGCTTTGGTGCGGATAAAAACAGGGCTTTTCAGGTAAGCTTGCGAGAGGCCTTTAGGATATAGACGTTTTACTGTAAATGCATCGCCCTTGGCACTGGGACTCGAAGGTACGGCGACTGTAACCTTGTTCTGGATCATGATGCCGCCGTTTGCAGGCTTAAGCCTGGGGCTAATCCCGTTGACCCGACAGCAGCGGAAGCGTACAGATGAGGTACGGGCGAGATCGGCGACGGTTCCCCCGACCAGAGGTGCCTCCATGATCCATTCTGCAGAGGATTGCGGTCCGTTGTAGCGCTGGACTGTACGGAAGGTCCAGCGCTTGCTCAGATTGCATAGCCGGATGCGCCATTTACCGGGGCTGAGCTTTACGATGCTTGCCCGGATGAGGTCTCCTGGGGACACGGGAAGCCGAATGACGGTCTCAGCCTCGGGGAGAATCTCCCACCAGGCATAATAATGGACGGTTCCGTTCATGGATTCGTGGCCGGTGCCTGTCTGGATCAGACTGCTGTTTTTGAAGCCGTCGATTCCGATCCAGGCCGATGAATAAGTAGGCTTAGCCGTAGGTTTTACGTAGGGGACTGTCCACTCGGCCGAGATCCGCCGGAAGGCGCCTTTCTGGCCGGTGATGGCATATCCGCTCCAGTTGCTTGACGTCCAGCCGAAGCCGGAATTACGGGTCCGGCCTGTATTGGATTTGTCAGTTAGACAGGGCTGACTGCGCTGAAATCTATGAACTGTGCTCACTTGTCCACCGCCTTCAATAAGGTTCTGCTCTATCTAATGCAGGGAAGTCTCGTAAAGTATGGGTTATCTGTTAAAAAGGAATGGAGAGGACTACTAGCACCTATGGACAAACTAATGAAGCTGCGCGGCTTCTATCTTTTTTTGGGATTGGCAGGGGGCTCCTTCGGCTCATATCTGACTCTGCTGCTGAAGAATAACGGCATGGCTGTCAGCCAGATCGGTATGATGATGGCGGCCGGTACGCTGATTGCCATTTGTATTCAACCGGTGTGGGGCTTGATTGCTGACAGGTACAACCAGGCGCGACTTGTGCTGATTCTGAGTGTGGCCGTACCTGCAGTGCTGGCAGGCTTTTACCGGTTCGACTATTTTATCGTTATGCTGCTGATCTACACGGTGTCCACCATCTTCTCGGCTACACAGGCGCCTATCGCCGATTCTTACGCCATTGCAGCCGCGAACAGGGCCGGGTCATCCTACGGCAGCATCCGGATGATGATGAGCATAGGGGCGGCCGTAGGGGCCTATGCGGGCGGACAGTATATTGAGCTGTTTTCGGTATCGACCATCTGGCTGCCCTTCCTGCTTCTGAGCTCGGTAGCCGTAATATTCGCGTTGACACTGCCCAGACAGGCGGAAGAAAACCATATGATGAGCCAATCCTTTTCACAGGGTGTGAAGCAGCTGCTCAGCAACCGGATTTTTCTGGCTTTTCTCGGCGGATGCTTTCTGGTGAACCAGACAATGGCTGCGTTCGGCACTTATTTTGTAGTGGCTTTTCAGTCTGTGGGGGGGTCGGCGAGCTACGCCGGGATTGCCCTGTTTATCGCTTCTTTTACCAATGTGCCATCCATGCTCTATGCCTCCAAGGTTATCCGTAAGCTGGGACGTGAACGCACGCTGCTGATCGGAGCGCTTATATATGTGCTTCGCTGGGGCATTCAGGTGGCTTTTCCGTATCCTTCGGTTATGGTCGGAGTGCAGGTTCTGCATGGCCTGTCCTTCGGACTTTTCTATATTGCTGCGGTTGAATATGTATCCCAGATTACATCGTCAGAAATTCAGGCGACCGGCCAAAGCGTCTTTAATATTGTCTTCTCCGGGTTTGCGGGAATTCTCGGCAATCTGCTGAACGGACTGCTGCTTAGTAGCGGGGGTGTCGGGCTGATGAATCTGGCCTGCATGCTGAGTGCAGCTGTCGGATCTGTGCTGCTGCTATATGTGGCCAGAAGCTCGCGCCGCAAGGTGCAGCTGCCGGTGTCTTCGAACGGCTTGAGCCTGTGAACTCAGGCTTCGGGCTGCAGCTGTGCCTGCCATTGACTACAGAAAGGGGCGATTTGTTATGAAATCACGTGAACCGGTGCCGGCCAGCCGCTGGTACAGCACCGCTTTCCGCGTAAGATATCAGGAGACGGACCAGATGGGCGTTGTCTACCATGCCAACTATCTGAGCTGGTTTGAGAGCGGGCGGACCGAAATGTTCCGCGGGCTTGGCTTTGCCTACCGTTCGCTTGAGGAAATGGGTGTAATGCTTCCCGTGACCGCTGCAGATTTGCAATTTAAAAGTCCGGCACGCTATGATGATCTTATC
This sequence comes from Paenibacillus sp. PastM-3, assembly GCF_029893965.1. Taxonomy (GTDB): domain Bacteria; phylum Bacillota; class Bacilli; order Paenibacillales; family Paenibacillaceae; genus Paenibacillus_AQ. The sequence goes on along the minus strand of NZ_JARXXP010000007.1, from coordinate 1,670 downwards.
GCCGTGTATGCGCGGCTCAGCGTCTTTTCGCCTCTGAGGGTTGTATACGAATATGAAATCCACCGGCTGGCGGACTTCACTGGCAGCGGTGCCGGCTACAGTTCCGGATCGGGCGTGACGTCTGGTCCATCGGATGCGCCGCTTGCGGGCGAGCTTCTGGTCAGCGGTTCAACCTCTCATGTCTGGCTGAACAGGGACTGGAAGCCGGTAAGGCTGGACCGGGCACTGCCCGAGCTGTACAATGCCATTACCGGGGCGCTGAGGGAAGAAGGAGGAACATAATGATTAGAAGCAAATGGCTGTGGGCTGCTATGTTTGTAATCCCGGCCGTGGAATTATTCGGGTTTATTTATGTGGCGGGTTTTATCGGTGCGCCCAAAACACTGCTCATCATGGTCGTTACATCGGTAATTGGCTTTTTGATGATGCAATTTGAAGGCAAAAAGGTGCTGCAGGACAGCAAGGTGCAAATGCAGGAAGGTAAGGTGCCTGGACGGACCATGCTGGACGGACTTTGTATCTTTTTCGGCGGCCTGATGCTGATCCTGCCCGGCTTCGTTACGGATATAATCGGTTTTTCACTGGTGTTTCCGCTGACCCGGCCGCTTTACCGGGTTTTTCTGCTGAAATGGATTGAGAAAAAAATGAAAAACGGCACCTTCACTTTTTACCGGAGGTAAGGCGAAGCTGCCGTTTGGAATGGATAGATAGCCGGGGTAGTTGAACCTAGTTACAATTAGCTCAAGTTTGTTGCAGCGTCCTTGTCCGCAATATGCGGCAGGGGCGCTTTTTGTTTGGTTAAGGGGGAAAAGGGTGGTGCTGCTGCTAGGAGCGGGTGAGTTCTGAAAACATTGTTGGCCTTCTTTTGTTCAGGGGGATGGGGGGATGTGTTCAGGTTGGAGTAAACATGGGCATTTGGTGGATAATGTGGCAAAGCTAAACGTTACCTCAGCAATACTTCAGCAATACCTCAGCAATACCTCAGCAATACCTCAGCAATACCTCAGCAATACCTCAGCAATATCTCAATATTACCTCGACATTACTTCGACATTACCTCAACATTACATCAACAATGGTCATTTCTACTATACCAGACAATATCGGCCAATACTGAAGAGCACCATACAATCCTGAATAGTACAAGGCCAATGCTGAAGAGCACCCGGACAATCCTAAATAGTACAAGACCAATGCTAAAGAGCACCGGTCAATCCTAAATAGTACAAGACCAATGCTAAAGAGCACTGACCAATGTTAAAGAGCACTATACAATCCTGAATAGCACTGGTCAATCCTGAACAGCACCGCAAAACGCCAGCTAAATAAATGCGAGACTGATGGATCAATTGTGTATGCAAATGTCTGGGGGTAACTGGTAGGGAAAAAGTAGCCGGGGAGCAGGTTAACGGACCGAGGCGACCTTATTTGATGTGTATGAGACACTCTGCAAAGCTAACGGACCGTAGAGCCCTTATTTCCTCTGAAATTGCTGTTTTGCAGTAAATATTTGCAAATAAAGGCTCTGGAGTCCGTTAGCTTGCTCAAAACACGATTATTGCGAAAATAAGGCAGTACACTTGCACCGAACCTGACATGAAAAAATAGCCCTTCACAAACAAATCGGTTCCCCCTAAAGTTGTAGTTACCACAGCCACAACTAAAATAGG
>NZ_JARXXP010000006.1 GCF_029893965.1 Paenibacillus sp. PastM-3 | reverse complement strand
CTGTTTTGACCAAAGTCCCATGTGTTCTCCCCAACCTTTCTCTTACTTCCATTTTAATGGGTTTGAGAGTTTACACAATATATTTTACAGACTCTGGAGCAGCCGATTTGTGCTGCTGCAATCCTGCCGTTTCTGGCTCTTAAGCTAATTCCTGCAGAGCCTCGATCCCCAGGGCCAGAGCCCCGAACAAGCCTGCATTATCGCCCAGGCCCGGAGGGACAATATAAGTCTCTATAGTCTCCAAGATTTTCGGCGCAGACACATACCCGTTCAGGGCCTGGCGGACCTCTCTGCGGATCAGTGGAAACAGCTGCTCCTGGTGCATTACGCCTCCGCCGAGGATCACACGCTTTGGAGACAACAGTAGGATCACGGCCGCGATAGCTTGGCCCAAATAATAAGCCTCGATCTCCCACGCCAGATGACCAGCCGGCAGCGCCGAGCCTTTGACGCCCCAGCGCTACTGATGAGGGCACAGTAAGCATTACTGGCTTTCCGAGTGAAAGTTTACTTTCTGTACTAACTTAATATAATCGCTTATTACATAAACACATCGATTCATTGACTAAGATGCATTATACACATCAATTCTCCGGGCTTATGATGATTAGATAAGATGAACTAAAGAACTGAAACAAAGGCAGAAGTAACTGAGGGGAAATCTGGAGTCAACAGCGGCCAGAAGTCCAAACATTCACCGCAGTTACGAATAAACCTGTTTAGAAAATTCTTAGGTTCAACTTATATAGATAAAAAGAACCGGAAGGATCTGAATCCAGTGAATGCGAATGTAGGTTATCTGGAACGTGGAAGCAAAGAATATCGCAGAGGCAATCTGGCCTTGTTCGCTGCAGGACTGGCCACATTTGCTATCCTCTATAGCGTGCAGCCGCTATTCCCGGTGTTCTCAAATGAATTTGCTCTTTCTCCTGCGGCTGTCAGCTTGTCCTTGTCCATCAGTACGATCATGCTTGCCATCTCTTTGCCGGTGGCGAGTTTTTTGTCCGACCGTGTCGGCAGGAAATCGTTTATGGGGTTGTCGCTGCTCCTGTCCTCCCTGTGCTGCCTATGCGTGGCATTCGCCCCTGATTTTACAAGCTTGATGATCATTCGTGCAATCCAGGGGGTATTGCTTGCCGGTATACCTGCTGTAGCCATGGCTTATCTATCCGAAGAAACGGAAGCAAAAAGCTTGCGGCTTGCTTTAGGACTTTATATCAGCGGGAATACAGTAGGGGGGCTGTTCGGCCGGATTGCCGTCAGTTCAATAACAGATCTGTATTCCTGGAGGTGGGGAATCATTAGTATAGCGCTGGTCAGCCTGCTCGCCAGCCTGTATTTTTGGCGCAACCTTCCGCCTTCCCGGCATTTCAAGCCCCGGCGGACCGGTCCTAAATCCATCATGCAGCTGTTTGTTGCCCAGTTCAGGGATTCTACCCTGGTGCTGCTCTTTTTGCTGGCGGCAATTCTAATGGGGAGCTTTGTCACACTTTACAATTACCTGGGATTTCGCCTGATTGAGGCCCCCTTTAATTTGTCCCAAACCTTGGTAGGGGGAATCTTTATTCTATACCTGGTTGGAACGTTCAGCTCCTCATGGATGGGATATATGAGCAACCGAATTGGGCTCGGGATGGCCTTGTGGATAAATATCGCCCTGATGCTGCTGGGGGGCATGATCACGTTATCGAACCATTTGGCGGCGGTGATCCTCGGTGTGGCGGTGTTCACTTTCGGATTCTTTGGCAGCCATTCGACAGCCAGCTCCTGGGTGGGGATCAGGGCAAGCGCAGGCAAAGCGCAAGCCTCCTCCCTGTATCTTTTATTTTATTATGGAGGTTCAAGTGTTGGCGGTTCGGTGGGGGGATTATTCTGGAGCCGCTATGGCTGGGGAGGGATTGTGGGCATGATTTCCTGTCTTATTCTCTTTGGTGCTGTTGCTGTGCTGCTGTTAACTGTCGTACTGCCAAAGCGGGCTCCTGTCCGTTCTTGAAGTACTCGATGATATAGTCTAAAAATCGCCGGGCCGCAGGAGATATGTAGCGTTCCTTGACCCAGGCTACTCCGATGATCCGGCGGCATTCTGGCGTGCTTACCCGCAGCTTGACCAGGCTGCTGTCCAGTCCTGGGACATCCGGGATAAGGGTTACCCCTAACCCGGCGGCCACCAGACCAGCCACGGTAGGAACCTCTTCCCCTTCAAAAGGGGTGCCGGGAATGAACCCGGCCTCCATACATAAACGGTCCATGATATTGCGCAGACCATAGCCCGGTTTAAAAGTGATCATCGGATCATTGGCGATTTCTTTTAATGCAATGAATTCACGGCCCGCCAGTGGATGATCACTGGGCACAAACACGAATAATTCCTCGCTCCATAATTCCACCCATTGCAATGGAATGTACATTTCTTCAAAGGAAGAGAGCAGACAGAGGTCAACCGAACCCTGAATCAGCTGCTGCAAAAGAGAGGCATTGTGGTTCTGATGAAGCTGAAAGCGGATATTCGGTACGCTGGTCCGATAGGTGCTGATGAGGTCGGGAATCAGCCGTGAACCCATGGTATGAAGAAAACCCAATGTGACCTCCCCGGCTTCATCATCGACCATGTTCCGGATTTCAAGCTTGCCTGTTTCATATTCATTCAGGATACGATTAACCCGCTTTAAAAACAGCTGTCCATAACGGTTAAGCTTGATCGATCGGCCTTGCCGTTCAAATAAAGGAACGCCAAGCTCCGCTTCCATCCGGGAGATGGAACGGCTTAGCGCGGATTGCGAGATGGATAACAATTCAGCTGCCCGCGTAACATGTTCCGTGCGGGCTACACATTGGAAATATTCAAGCTGCGGCAACTCCAACTTATTCACCAGCCTTATATATTGGTAGTTGTTAATACCCCTCATTATACAAAAAATGCTCATGAATGAAATCAAGAATTCCGCAATTTCTGCCTTAATAATGATAAATGTATGTAACTAAGTATTAAATAATTGTGAGATATACATAAAATGAAAGCGGGTACTGTAGAATCATGTCAATTTAAAGCGAAGAAGCGACTGGTTAATCTCATAATACGAACGGGCAGGTTAGTTGAAAATCAATCATGCTGAAAGTATCATAAATAGCAGCAAGCTTCTGTTGCATGGTATTACGATTCAAGGGAGGAGTCAATGAACAAAACAGATTGTTTGTTGGCCATTGTGCTGGAGCTTCAAGGCAGGCAAGTGGTACGAGCTGAACTGGGAAGGGAAAGTACTGAAAATTTTAATATTCTATCTGGAGCTTTGTTATCCTTTGGAACCGCCGAATGCGAACCCGCATATACGGCGGTGCGAAAGGACGCGACTCGCCGCCTCTTCTAGTCGATTGTAGTACTCACAAAATGACATCGTATCGTGTCCATAACCTCAAAAAATTCGACAATACAGATGAGGATATGGAGGATCTCATATCCATTGGCACGATTGGGCTGATTAAAGCGATTGAGAGCTATCGCCCGAATAAGGGAACGAAGCTCGCCACGTTTGCGGCCCGATGTATAGAGAATGAGATATTGATGCATCTCCGTTCGCTGAAAAAGACCCGCAAGGACGTGTCGCTCCACGATCCGATTGGGACGGACAAGGAAGGGAATGAAATCACCCTGATTGATATCCTCGGCTCCGAAACGGACGATGTTATTAAAGAAGTGGATCTGAAGATTGAGAAGAGCAAGATATATCGAAATCTCGACATCCTTGATGAGCGTGAGAAAGAGGTCGTCGTCGGCCGATTCGGCCTGGACACCGGCGGGGGGGAGAGCTGACGCAGCGGGAGATTGCGAAGGACTTGGGGATCTCGCGGAGTTACGTGTCGCGGATAGAGAAAAGGGTGCTGATGAAGCTTTATCATGAGTTTTATAAGGCGAAGCGGTGGGGTAAACAAACAAGTTATACTTTTATGATGATGAATTATGGGATATTAACCTAATAGAATTTGCAAAAGTGCCGTCTGCCTAATGGTTCGACGGTTATTTTAGTTTTCTGTGAGGTTGCGGCAAATCGATTTTCACAATAAAACAGGAAGACCGCGCAAAGCGCAATCCTCCTGTCCATTTCGCTTTCAGCTTGTAATGAGTTTTTCCTGACATCTATTCCATTACAATCACAGGGAGATTGTCTGCTTCATCCGGCGTTAGGCCTTCATTCTTGGCAGCGGGACGCTTTAATGTGATTGCCAGCAATAACCCAGCCGCTGCAATGATGGCGAGTAATTGATAGGTGTTGTGAAACGCATGCGTCATCGCATTGGGCACGGGTGCCTCGCCATGGCTCGCATAATGATCGGTTCGGCTGACAAGGAACGTTGTCAATCCTGCGATAGCGAAGGATGAAACGACCTGCTGGGCGGCACTTGTCAGTGAAGTGACTCTTCCGACCAACTCCTTAGGCGCAGTTTGGATCAAGTGTGTATTCAATGCGATGAAAGACATGCCGGAACCGAGTCCCAGCAGTATGCGCGGAAGCAGGAAAGTCCACGAGCTGTCGCTTGGATCGATCATAGAGAACATATAGGCGCCAGCCGTTATGAGAATCAAGCCTCCGACCACTAGAGGGCGTGCGCCGGCCCGGTCGAATAAACGCCCGCTGAACGGCATCATGATACCGGAAGCAATGGCCTGGGGCAATGACCAGAAGCCAGCTTCAAAAGCACTCATTCCCATAAGCCGCTGCATGAAATACGGAACGGCAAAAATCATGCCGAACAAGGCAAGCTGTAAAACCCATTGTACTAGAATCCCAAGGGTAAATTGTCTGGAACGAAAAACTCGCAGCTCGAGCAACGGCTCTTTCTTACTCCGGAGTTCAACGATGACAAACAGAATCAAAGCGACTGCACCTACGGTAAGACCCGTGATCGTTTTCACTGTAGTCCATCCGGCTCCCCCTTCGCTTAACCCGTATGAAAGGCCACCGAATGCTAAGGGAGCGAGCATAAATCCTAAGAAATCTAGCGGAGCAAAAGCCTTTTTCGGCAGATTCGGCAATAACAGGATGCTTAAGATAACCCCAACAATGCCGACCGGGATATTGATTAGAAACAACCATCGCCAGCTGACGTAGTCGACCAAATACCCGGATACAATTGGACCGAGTGCAGGTGCAAGCAGAACTGGCACTCCCATGATGCCCATAATTCGGCCTACCGATTCGGCAGGACTGATCCGGTAGATCATCGCAAAGGCGATCGGAGTAACCATACCTCCACCCAAGCCTTGCAGAATTCGGAAGAATATCAGCATTTCGGCCGAGCCCGCGAACGCACATAAGATCGAACTTGCGACGAACAAGATGATGGAAATGATAAATATTTGCTTAGCGCCGAACCGGTCAGACATCCACCCGGCTAACGGAATAACGGAAGCCTGGGCTAGCGCATAACCAGTAATGGTCCATTGGATGAGGGTCAACGAACTTTGGAAATCTTCAGAAATAACCGGAATGGCGACGTTAACCGCCGTGCTGTCCAGAATAACCATGAACAACCCTACGATAATGGCGATCAACGGAGCAATAAGTGAACGGAGTGATGCGGACTCACTTACTGAGGATTCTGCGGGCATATAAATCGCTCCTAACTATTCTTAATTTGGCTACCAATAAAATAGCACACTTTTTAAACGAAGTAAACGAATTACGCTAAAAAAGTTCAATTAGTAAATGCGGTTTAAAATATTTGCGGATTGCTTTATAATGAAATTGGCAACACAGGAGGTGTTGGAACATGTCGGAGGCAGACTGCGATCCGTTGTCCTCGAAACGAGAAAAGCTTCTCGTACGGTTGATCCCCTATATTCAAAAACAGGGCATCAGCCAGATGAAGATGGAAGATGCGGCCAAATGTATGGATATCAGCAAGGCAACCATGTATAAATATTTTGACTCCAAGGATGAAATTGTGGAACGTCTGCTTGAACAATATGTGCGATTTCTTTCCAATCTGATCTTGCTGGAAGCTCCTTCAAAGCTGTCACCTGAGAAGATAACGCAGCCGTCCGAAGAAGAGCTGAAGGTTTACAACGAATCTTTCGCCAAGGCGTTTAGGCTGATGATTAAGCAGACGTTTTTCCTGACGGATATACTGCTTCAAGATTTAAATGGGTCATATCCCCAATTATCCGTCAAACTTGCCCAGGCTCTAGACCAATTTCAGAAAAAGCTCGTCGCCTACTTTGACAGCGGCATTGAGCTGGGTATATTTTATCCCAACGTGAGCACTCAAATTTACCTGGTGCAAATGGATCTAGTGATAAGAAAATTGCTGGACCCTAAGTGGTTGATGATGCAAAATATGACATTGAAGCAAGCGCTCATGGATTTCTATAAAGCGATGAAGCACCAGATTTTTTACGAAAAGTGGATTCGGGAAAATGATTCGGAAATTGAAGCCTATTTGGACAAGCTAATCATGGAGAAGCTTTCCTACGAATAACGTGACAAGCCTGGATAAGCGAGATCAAAACGAAAAACGGCAGCCGGCCCTAAGCCAGCTGCCGTTTTTTATTATGATGCGTGAGGACTTGAGGAAATGTGCTTTGACATCGCATCGTGTCCACAACCCCAAAAAATTCGACAACACAGCCGAAGACATGGAGGACCTGATCACTTATCGGAGTACTCTTCCATTTCCCTCTCTAATCGTGTATAATTTCATTCAATTGAATAATTATAACTAGGGGAGTCCAATGAGTTGGGCTGAGAAAAAAACGCTATGAGGTTTTTTGACCCTTGGGACCTGATCTGGCTCATACCAGCGTGGGGAAGTTAAAGAAAAACCAAGCACATTACCTCTTAGCTTACATCAGCCGGGTCCATTTCTTTATGGGCTCGGCTTTTCATGTATTTTAATGGTAATGAACATGCTGGGTGGCTCCAGATCTCTCCCTTTTACAACTAATATTTGGTTAAAGGAGAGTTTTTTTATGCCATCATTCCCATTACAAGAAAACATTATTATCATTCAGTCCAGCTTTCCAGGTAGTAAGAAGGTATATGTCGAAGGGTCAAGACCAGAAATTAAAGTCCCAATGCGTGAGATTGAGTTAAGTTCTACATCCGGTTCATTTGGTGAAGAAGAAAATCCTCCTGTTCGTATCTATGATACAAGTGGCCCTTATACTGATCCAAATTATACTGTAGATATAACGAAGGGCCTCCCCTCCATACGCAGTATATGGATAAAAGAACGTGGAGAAGTTGAAGAATATGAGGGGCGCGAAGTTAAGTCTGAAGACAATGGCTATAAAGAAACCAACAATCCCCGTGCTAATCTTGACGTTTTTCCTGGTTTGGAGCGAAAACCTTTACGGGCAAAAAAGGGCTATAATGTCACACAGCTTCATTATGCTAAGAAGGGCATTATTACGCCTGAAATGGAATTCATCGCTATCAGAGAAAATATGACCCCAGAGTTTGTTCGTGATGAAGTGGCAAGTGGACGTGCAATTATCCCGGCCAATATTAATCATCCCGAAATTGAGCCAATGATTATAGGACGTAAATTTCATGTGAAAATCAATGCTAATATTGGAAACTCTGCAGTTTCTTCTTCTATTACAGAGGAAGTTGAAAAAATGACATGGGCAACACGCTGGGGGGCCGATACGATTATGGATCTGTCTACGGGTAAAAACATCCATACCACACGTGAGTGGATCATCCGTAACTCCTCTGTCCCTGTTGGAACGGTTCCCATTTATCAGGCGCTCGAAAAAGTAAATGGTGCAGCTGAGAATCTTACATGGGAGATTTACCGTGATACTTTGATCGAGCAAGCTGAGCAGGGCGTGGATTATTTTACAATACATGCTGGTGTTCTTTTACGATATGTTCCACTAACAGCGAAACGAGTAACAGGAATAGTATCACGCGGAGGGGCTATAATGGCTCAGTGGTGCTTATATCATCATCAGGAAAATTTCCTGTATTCACATTTCGAAGAAATCTGTGAAATTATGAAGACATATGATATTGCTTTCTCCTTAGGAGATGGACTACGCCCGGGCTCGATTGCAGATGCAAACGATGAAGCTCAATTCGCTGAATTAGAAACACTTGGTGAGCTTACAAAAATTGCATGGATGCATGACGTTCAAGTCATGGTTGAGGGCCCGGGACATGTGCCGATGCACCTTATTAAAGAAAATATGGATAAACAGCTAGAAGTATGTAAAGAAGCGCCATTCTACACCTTAGGGCCGCTTACTACAGATATAGCACCTGGTTATGATCATATTACTTCTGCGATCGGTGCAGCTATGATTGGTTGGTACGGTACGGCAATGTTGTGTTATGTCACACCAAAGGAACATTTAGGACTTCCCAACAAGAACGATGTTCGTGAAGGTGTCATTACCTATAAAATTGCTGCACATGCTGCAGATTTGGCTAAAGGACATCCAGGTGCTCAAAAAAGAGACGATGCCTTATCCAAAGCTCGATTCGAATTCCGCTGGAGGGATCAATTTAACTTATCTTTAGATCCTGAACGCGCATTAGAATACCATGATGAAACGCTCCCTGTAGAAGGAGCTAAAACAGCGCACTTCTGTTCTATGTGTGGTCCTAAATTTTGTAGCATGAGAATTTCTCAAGATATTCGTAACCTGGATAAGGAGAATAAGCTGAATACAAATGAATCTGTTGCAGATGGAATGAGGCAAAAGTCCATAGAATTTAAAAATTCTGGTGGACATATATATCAATAGCTTAGCCTGCATACAACAAAATAATGATAAATAAGTAAACCAATTCGAATCGGAAACGATCGTAATTGGTTTATTTTTTTGACATCGCATCGGGGGTTTTGCTCTGGGGGCCGAAAAGACATATACTCTATATGAGCTGAATTATAAAGATACCATCTTGCAGGAAATTCCAACCCTAATATGTCTAATAAGTGTAGAATACGTATAGAAAGGGGATCACCATTTGGTTAAAAACGCGAATTAACTATAAAAGTATACATGATTCTAAGCCAGTAAACTTAAGAGGAGGATAAGCGTGTATAAGTTGGCGATATACAGTTTACTATTCATGCTTCTTGTAAGCGCTTGCAGCTTTAGCCCAGATCATTCGGCTTCCAGTGAGATTGTATACGTAAATGCGGATAAGCAGGAACGGGTGGCCCAGAAGCTTCAGAATGTACAAAGCAAGCCTTATACCATCGCGGTCGTCCCGAAACTGACGGGGATATCCTATTATGATGCCTCCGAGGAAGGTGCTATGGAAGCGGCTAAGGATTTGAATGTGAAAGTGATCTTCACCGGTCCTCCGGTCGGCGATCCCAAGCAGCAGATCGCGGTCATTGAAAGCCTTATCGCCCAGAAGGTGGATGCGATCGCTGTGTCGGCTACGGACCCCTTTAAGCTGCTGCCTGTGCTGATGAAAGCCCGCAAGCATAATATTAAAGTGATTACCTGGGACGGGGACACCGATCCGATCGGCAGGGATTTTTTTGTGAACATGGTCGATCCGCAGATGCTGGGCCGCCATCTGATGGATAACCTGGCGCTGAGCCTTAAAGAGAAAGGGAAATTTGCGATTATTACAAGCACCCTTACGGCAGCGAACACCACGGATTGGATCAAATGGATCAAAATCCAGCAAAAAGAATATTATCCGAATATGGAGCTGGCCGAAATCGTAACCAGCAATGACGATTATGAAAGCGCCTATAAGGCGACCGAATATTTGGTCAAGGAATATCCGGATTTATCCGGCATTATCGGAGTCAGCGCGATCGCGCCGTCCGCCGCCGCCAAAGCAATTAAGAAAGCCGGGAAAATCAGCGACGTCAAGATCGTTGGCCTGTCTTTGCCCAATGCGATGCGGGAATATATCAAAGAAGGGGTAACTCCCAATATTACGCTCTGGAGCCCGCAGCGGCTGGGATACTTAACGGTTGCGCTGGCCAAAAATTTATTGGACGGTTATCTGCCGTATGATCAGCAGGACATTCCCAACGTCGGTAATATACGCTTCAGAGATAATGTGGTGACCATGGGGGTACCAATCGTGTTTACAAAGGAAAATATAGATCAATATGACTTCTAAATCAAAACTAGCCGTGTGGTTGAATCCGAAAAATTACCGGTTGCGGTCAAAGCTGATCATTACTTATATATTGTTGACGGTCGTTCCCATCTCGCTGCTGGGCTATATCTCCTATTCCCAATACACGAGATCGGTCGAGGCACAGGTCGGCGAATATGTTCCGAAAATTTTGGATCAGGCCAATGAGAATATCGACAAGCAGATGGAAGAGCTGACCTATGCCCCCGAGCTGCTGTACAACTCCAGTGAAGTGATCTCGATTCTGCGCAAAAATGATTATCCGACGCGGTCCGAGTTTTTGAATGACCGCTTTATTATGAACAGCTATTTGTCGAGCACCTATTTTACCGAGAAAAACACGCTGCTCGGCGTATTTGTATGGACGACCAAGCAGCGCCTCTTTTCCAGCACGACGGTATCCTATACCGGCTTCGACAAAGAACCGGACTGGCTGGGCCAGGATACGATTATTTTGCAGGATGAGACCGATTTGCGCTTTAAGGGCAAACCTCCGTTTTTCCTGATCGTCAAGCCGATCCTGGATGTCGAGAACCGCCGCAATATCGGGACGATTATGACCGCCGTCAAGCTGTCTTTTATGGAAAAGGTGCTGCTCGATATTAAAGGACAGGATCGGGCTGAGCTCTGGATCATGAACAAGAAGGGCAAAGTGATTTATCACACCGATCCCAAGCAAATCGGCACGGTTGAGGACATGACGCAGTTCCCGCTCACCAATGGAAGCTTTCGGGCCTACAAGAACGGAGAACGGATGCTGGTCAGCGTCAGCGAATCGGAGCGCATGGACTGGATCACCGTGCACAGCATTCCCTTTAAGTATTTAACCGAGCAGGCGGATGTCATCCGGGATTATGTCATCTGGATTTTTGTCGCGTTCGTCTTGGCAAGCATCATATTGTCGGTCTATATGGCTTTGACCGTCAGCCGCCCTATCTATAAGCTGAGCCGGCTGATGCGAACGATTGAGAAGGGCGATTTTCAGGTCGATCTAAATATCGACTCCAGGGACGAGATGGGCATTTTGGCCCGGAGCTTTAATTCGATGGTAGCGAGAATCAAGGAGCTTCTGCAGCTGAATTATCACATCGAGATCCGGCAGAAGCAGGCGGAGCTGTATGCGCTGCAATCGCAGATCAATCCTCATTTTATGTACAACACACTGGAGACGATCAGTATGGCTGTTGAAGAGGATGAGAAGGAAACGGTTGTCGAAATGGTCACGCTGCTTGGCAGAATGTTGCGTTTTTCACTCAGCAATAAAGACCGTATTGTAGCGATGAACAAGGAAGTCGAGCATATTAACAATTACTTATCCATTCAAAAATACCGGTTTGAGCAGCGTTTGCATTTTACCATCGAATCGGATATTGAATTGCAGCAATATTACTCCCCCAAGTTTATTTTGCAGCCGATTATAGAGAATTCGATCAAGTATGGGCTCGAAACCCGCAAAATGCTGTCCATTAACATCCGGATCAACAAAATAAAAGGCATACGGCCAAACACGGAGGATATTGCTATCTCCGTGAAGGATAGCGGAACGGGCATTGATGATGCCACACTGCAAAAAATTCATCATTTGCTCCGGTCAGATCCGATTGTCAAGCGGGATTCGGGATTTGGCCTGATCAATGTGCATGCCAGAATTATGATGCTTTTCGGGCCTGGGTATGGCCTTACCGTCGAACGTGCATTAAAAGAGGGAACGGAGGTCGTGATCCGGATTCCGATCATTAATGATCTGTTGACCGTTGAAAAATACGAAAGAATCGAGGACGAATCATACCGTGGATAAGATTAAAACAATTATTGTGGATGATGAGGCGAGGATTCGTAGAGGAGTAGAGAGGCTGGTCCGTTCTTGCGGCGAGCAGTGGGAGATTATCGGGACGTTCGCCGATGGTGTCGAGGTCATACAATTTTTGAAGGAAAGCAGGCAGCAGGTCGATCTGATGATTACCGATGTGAAAATGCCGGAAATGGACGGGCTGACGCTCATCAAGGAGATCAAGAAAATTCAGGAGCATGACATATGCTCCATTATTGTAAGCGGGTACGATGATTTTGCATATTTGCAGACGGCGATCCGGGAAGGGGCTTCGGATTATGTGCTGAAGCCCATCGACCGGTCGCAATTTGTGGAGGTGTTAAACAATAAGCAAAATAAAATTGAGCAGATGAGAGCCCAGAATCAGCGATGGATCGACCTGATGAAGAAGACGAATAAGCTCGAGCTGACGAAGCAAACCCAGCTGCTTAGCCAAACGGTATCTTCCTTGTCCGAAGATATTTCCGCAATGTATTGGATCAAGGATTTTCCTGAAGGCATCTATCACCTGCTGTACGTCAGCACAGATGAGTTTCCATATAAGACACATGATTATTCGTCCAAGGATTGGGGAATTATGGCTTATGCGGTCCAGAATATTATTGATGAAGTGGTGATGAGCTTTTTTGCCGATGAGCGGCAGTCCGGCTGGTGGTGGAGAGACGGCGGGTTTAATTTCTGGGTGCTGCTGTGCAGCACGGACAAGGATAAAGATAGGGCCGATTTTGCAGCCACAGGAGAGGATTTCGCCGAGCATCTGAAATCATGCATTCATCAATTTTCACCATTTAGTGCTTCGATTGCGGTCAGCGAGCCATTTCCGGACTTATCGGTGCTCTTCGTGATGAAGAAGCAGCTGCTGTCGCTCATTCGATTCCGCATGGCCATTGGCGGGAATAAGGTGTTTTCCTCCCGGCTCGCGGGAAAGATGGCCCTGAAAGATGCCAGGCCTGCACTCTCCGCTGAGCTGAAGGAGCTGGCGGGCAAGACGGCATTCATGCTTGGAGAAGCGGTAAAGCCGGATATTGAGCAGCAGCTGAACGCTTTTTTCAATGAGCTGATGAAGCTGCGGTCGCCGGATGACATCCAATTCGCCATTCATTATTTCATGATTCAAATGTATAAGGTATGCCTGGAGCGTACGGAATCCGGCATTTTTTTAAGCGAGCTGGGTGATTTCTTCGAAGTGGTTAAGGCGGAGTCGAGTTTGAACCGGATCAAGGATCTACTGAAGCAAAATTATATGCGTGTGCATGAGAACCTGGAGCATTTCAAGCAGGATCATGTGCATGATCCGGTGCAGAAGGCGAAAGCGTGGATAAAGGAAAATTTAAGCCAGAAGATAGCGATCAAGGATATCTCCGACCAGGTCTATGTCAATCCGACTTATCTTTGCGAAATATTCAAGAAGCAGACAGGGCAGACCGTCTTGGATTATATTACGGATGTCCGGCTGGAGAAAGCGCGAGAGCTGCTAGTGGATACGGACCACAATGTCGGTACAGTCTCGCAGCTGCTCGGCTATCAGGACACGAAATATTTCAGCAGGCTGTTCAAGCAGAAGTGGGGCCGTCTGCCCTCGGAATTCAAAAAGTTACACTAGTGCTCCTTCAGACATCACTCACGGCTTCCGTTGATGAACAAAAAGAACCGCAAAAAATCAGAAAAGCAGCAAGTCACCGGATTATTGGGGACTTGCTGCTTTTTTGCGTTCGCGGAGCACCGAAACAAGTACCCGAGAATTGTCCCCCCCATCCGAGGATTGGGTACTTAGAGCACAGGCTTAAATCCTGTAAATTAAGGATAACAAGAGCAGGGCAACAAGCTTTTGAAGCCGTTAAGGCAAACCAAATCCGAATCGCTGAAAGGGGTTAACCACAAATGATCTCAAATGCTGCATTGAAATGGATTCCGGACAAGTTCGAAAGATTCGCACGCTACGGGCAGTTCCAAGGCCCAGGTGAATTGATTACAAACGAGGACTACAAAGCCCGTGTTGAAATAGCCAAGAAAAAAATAGCGGACGAAGGACTGGATGCGCTGATCGTCTTCGGCGACTGCTACCGGATGTCAAACATCCGCTGGCTGGTCAATTACCGGACCATCGACGGCGTTTATCCGCAGCCGATGTTGCTGTACATCGTGCCTGACCGCGATCCCGTATTCTTCCTGCCGATGAGCGAGATTCCTTCGGCGCACACCAGCTCGGCGATGTCGGTGCTGGGCGGCGACATCCGCGAGATCCGCAAGGACTGGGCGCCGTTCCTGAAGGAACGCGCGGCGAAGGACAAACCGAAGAAGGTCGGTATCTGCGGCTACACGTACATGGATCTGGAGTTCTGGTTCCCGATCAACGAAGCCTTTGGCGACAGCGTAACCCGTTCGATGATCATCGAGCAGCTGAAATCGAAGAAAAACGAAGCGGAAATCGCCTCGATGAAACGCGCGGCTAAAGTGTGCGACGCCGGGATCGAAATGCTGATGGATCTGCTTCGTGACAGCGAAGGCATCACGGAGCTTGAAGCGACCTCCCTTGTATACGCTGCCATGTTTGCCAATGGCGCCCACGCCATCGCTTATGACATCATGATCCAATCCGGCGAGAACACCGAGGTCCTCTTTAAGCGGCCGACAGAGCGCCCAATCAAGCGCGGCGATCTGGTGATGATGGACTACGGCATCCGGGTCAACGATTACGCGTCCGACAATGCGCGTACGATCTGTTACGGCGATGTAGGGAAAGAAGCGCGGCATCTGATGGAAGCGTGCTCGATGGGATACGAGGACTGCCTGCAGAAGATCAAAGCCGGCATGACCGGGATCGAAGCGGATCTGATCATCCGTGAGGCCTTCCGCAAATACGATGTGGAGCAGTACCTGGTGGAAGTAAGTGAAGGGCGGACCGGCGCGCATGCGACAGGGATGGACCCTGAGGAGGATATTCCGGAAATCGGCCCGGCCTGCGACAACGTGCTGGAAGAAGGCCAGACCTTTGCCTACGAATTGTCCCTGATCGTTCCGGGCATCGGCGGTGTTCGTACAGAAGACCAGGTGGTTGTGCGCAAGAACGGACTGGAGCCCTTCCATACCTTCAACCGCTTCCTGTATGTTGACTAGTTGCTGATTTGAAACAATATCCGCGTCTGCCCTGCTGCAAGAAACCGGCAGGGCAGATGCTTCAGATGATTTGGATGGGAGTGAAGGAAAACACATGGAAACGGCAGACGATCAAGTCCTTATCTCGCTCAGCGGAATTACGAAGAGATTCCCCGGTGTGCTTGCGCTTGAGAATGTCTCACTGGATGTGCGCAAGGGAGAAGTGCTGGCGCTGGTAGGAGAAAACGGCGCAGGTAAGTCCACGCTGATCAAGATTCTTTCGGGTTTATACCAGAAGGACAGCGGCGAGATCACCGTAAAAGGCCAATCTGTAGAAATTAACAGCACCAAGGATGCGCAGTCGCTGGGCATCAGCACGATTTTTCAGGAGCCGTCACTCGCTCCGCATCTGAACGCCGTACAAAATGTGTACCTCGGGCGGGAACTGCTGAATCAGGTAATGGGGAAAGCGCTGCGGTCGTTGAACGAGAAAGCAATGTACCAGGAAACGGCCAGGCTTTATAAGAAGTTTTTCCCTACCGTAGAGGACCTTGTGAAGCCGGTCAGTGAATTGGATGCGCTGAAAAATCGTGTCATCGAAATTGTGAAAGCGCTATCTATTGAATGCTCGGTCGTGATTATGGATGAGCCGACCGCAGCTCTGGCCGAACACGAGCGGGAAGTTTTGTTTGACTTCATCCGGCTGCTGAAGGCGCAGGGCGTATCGATCATTTACGTCTCGCATCACCTGCGTGAACTGTTTCTGTTGGCTGACCGCATCACCGTCATGCGTGACGGGAAAAACGTCGCTACCGTAAATAAGGATGATACCAATATCGACCAGCTCGTCTCCATGATGGTTGGCCGTGAATTGTCGAATCACATCGTGAAGGAAAAGGTGGCGCTTGGCAAGACGGTGCTGGAGGTTGCCGATTTGAACCGCGACGGCTATCTGCGTGACATCAATTTCCATATCCGACAAGGGGAAATCGTCGGCATTGCCGGACTGGCCGGATCAGGAAGAACGGAGACGGTCAGGGCGGTGATCGGTGCGGACCCGAGCTCGGGAACCGTAAGGGTAGATGGACGGGCGCACCGGATCCGGTCGCCGCGGGATGCGATCAAAGCGGGGATCGGCCTTTTGCCGGAAAACAGGAAATTGCATGGCGCACTCATCGAGCTGTCGGTCGCGAACAATATTACGATGGCTGCTATGGACCGCGTGGTAAGCAATAAGCTGGTGCTGAAGAAAAAGAAAGAATCGGCAATCGCCGAGGATTATGTGGAACGGCTCGGGATTAAGACTCCGCATGTGAATCAGAAGGTCCGATTCCTCAGCGGCGGCAATCAGCAGAAGGTTATTTTGGCCAAATGGCTCTTTACACAGCCGAAGATACTGATCTTCGATGAACCGACGCAGGGTATTGACGTAGGGGCCAAAGTAGAGGTTTACCACCTGATCGCAGAATTTGTGCGAAATGGAGGGGCAGTGCTGATGGTATCCTCGGAGCTGCCTGAGCTGATGGGACTTTCCGACCGTATCTATGTCATGCACAAAGGGAAATTTGTTCATGAGTTTTCACGTGAAGAAGCGACTGAGGAGAATATTATGATGTACGCTTCGGGAGGACATGAATGAGCACACAAACCAAAAAATTAGTAAGGCTAAGCTCCCGTGAGGGACTGGGTGTAACGCTTATCCTGGTCGTATTGTTTGCATTTTTATCCCTGTCGTCACCGTACTTTCTGACCGTCGAAAATGTAACGAACCTGCTGATGCAATCCGTGTTCGTCATGATTGTGGCCTTGGGAGTGATGTTCGTACTGTCGATGGGTGGCATCGATCTGTCGGTCGGTTCGGTACTGGGCCTCTGCGGAGGGGTTACCGGCTGGCTGATGATGAACGGTATGAACATGTGGATTTCGATGCTGGCCGGATTAATCCTGGGTGCCGTAATCGGTATGTTTAACGGGTTCATGATCACCAGGCTGCAGATATCGCCCTTTCTGGCAACCTTTGCGATGCTCTATATCGCTCGCGGCCTGCTGCTCCTGCTTACGATCAAAGAGCCGATCCGGGATTTTGCAACACCGCAATTTAAATTCATTGCACAGGGGTATTGGCTCGGTATCCCGATGCCGGTCTGGATTACCCTTATCATCTTAATCATTTGCTACTTTGTATTCAATTGGACCCGCTTCGGACGTTTTGTGATCGCCGTAGGCTCCAACAAAGAAGCATCGCATTTATCTGGCATTTCCACGAACAGCATTAAAATCCGTGTGTATGCGCTCTCGGGATTACTCGCTGCGGCAGGCGGTGTTGTGCTGACCTCGAGGTTAACGGCCGTACAGCCGCTTATGGGAACATCCTATGAGCTCGATGCGATTGCGGCGGCCGTCATCGGCGGAACAAGCATGTTCGGAGGCAAGGGAAGCGTAGTCGGCGTTGCTATCGGCGCCATCATCCTTGCGCTTGTATCGAACGGGCTGGATCTTCTGGCGGTAAATCAGTTCTACCGATTAATTATCACCGGCTTAATCATCATTATCGCGGTGGGCGTCGAGCGTTACACATCCACAAGAGCGAAGTCGGCCTAATGCTAACCTGAATCCATGCAGCCGCTTCTGAAGGAGGCTATGAAATTGGCTAATCAAAGTCCAGAACCGCTCGTCCAATCGCATTCTGATGAAAGTAAGGAGTTACGTTTACCGCTGAGATTCGATCGGCAAGTTATTGGCCTGATTCTTTTCCTGGCGGTCATCATTATCGGGATGTCCTTTGCTTCAGAGCATTTTCTAAGCTACAACAACCTGTTAAACGTTCTGCAGCAGTCGGCATTTGTTATGATCCTCGCTTTTGGAATGACCTTTGTTCTCTCTACAGGAGGTATCGACCTGTCCGTCGGTTCCATCGTCGGGATCTCCGGCGGAATGACGGCGTGGCTGCTCTACAATGATGTGAATATTGTGCTGGCCATCATCGGCGGAATGATCGTCGGTACGGCAATCGGCATTATTAATGGACTTGTCATAACCAAGCTTGGGATCTCTCCCTTTATCGCGACTCTGGCTATGATGATTATGGCGCGCGGCGTACTCTATGTCTGGACGCGAGCGATTCCATTCCGGGAGTATATGAAAAGTAATTTCGATTTTCTCGGTCAAGGACGCATTTTGGGTATCCAGTTCCCTGTCATTCTTGCGGCCGTGCTTTTGCTCATCCTCCTGTTCGTTTTCCGCCGCATGAAATTCGGCCGTCACGTTCTGGCGCTGGGCAGCAGCGAGGAAGCTGTCCGCATCTCAGGGATCAAGGTCGACCGGCTGCGCATCAAGGTGTACGCTTTGTCCGGACTAATCGCAGCCATCGCAGGCATTCTTCTGGCTTCCCGGCTTACGACCGTTCATCCGGAGATGGGCAAAAATTATGAGCTTGAAGCCATTGCTGCCGCGATCATCGGCGGAACAAGCTTAACCGGCGGTAAAGGAAGTCTGGTCGGAACAGCCCTTGGAGCGATTATTTTGTTCATGATCAAAAATGCGATGAATCTGCTCAATGTGCATCCGTACTGGGAAACCATCGTTGTCGGTGTCATCATTCTTGTCGCCGTGTCCATCAATAACTGGGGCGGCATAAGCAAGCCCAGGCTGTTTACCCGTAAGTCATTAAAGGAGGTGAAGCAAGAACTAACTTGAAATCTGCATGAGGAAGGCAAGGGAGCGCCGGTTATACCGGAAGCATCGCAGATAGAATGCATGAACATTTCGAGGAGGTCAAACGTATGTCACGTACAAAAAAGGGTCTGAAGCTTGTATTATTTGCAGTCCTCGCCGCGGCATTAACCATTACCGGATGCAAAAACAGCAATAATGCGTCAACAGCGACAGCTGAAAATGAAACGACAAATGTCGTGCAAAAAGGCTCATCCACCATCTACCAGTGGGGTGACCAAAATTTCGAGCAATTCGTAAGAAAAGCGGCTAATGGACGTACATTAAAAATCGGCTTTACACCTCCGGCAGCTTCGGAATTCTATGACATTATTGAGCATGGTGCCAATACGATGATGAACGAACTGAGCGATCGTTTCGGCGTGAAGTTCGAGTTCGAGATGTCTGCGCCGAATGAACATCAATCCGTTGAATCGCAGGTTGCAACGATTGAGAACTGGACGGCCAAAAAATACGATGCGATTATGGTATCTTCCGCCGGTGATTTCGATTCGATGAATGCCGTCTACCAGAAAGCGATGGATGCGGGAACGGCAATCTTCATGTTCAACATGCCTGCCGAGATGTGGGAAGAACACGAGCTTAACGCTGTGTCGGTTATCGGCTATAACAACAATACGCAATCCGGTTATATCGTAGGCAAGTATGCGGCCGAGAAGCTGCATGGAAAAGGAAAAATCCTCTTGGTCTGGGGCCTTCCAGGACACTGGTCCACTTCCCGTAAAAACGGTTTCCTTGATGCCATCAAGGAGTACCCGGATATGCAAATCGTCGGCGAGCAGCGCGGGGACTATGTACGTGACAAAGGAATGCAGGCTGCCGAGAATCTGCTTCAGGCCAATCCCGATGTTAACCTGATTTATGGTGAGAACGAAGAAATGGCGCAAGGTGCAGTGCAAGCAGTCGAAGCGCAGGGTCTGAAGCTGTGGGATGGTACGGACGGTATCATGGTCATCGGTGCAGACGGACTTAAATCAGGTTTTGATTCGATCCGCGACGGCAAGCTTACAGCTACCGTTAACGTGGGGGCGGTTGATATGGGACGCGAATTCATTAAATCGGTATTCATGAGTGAAGTGCTTGGCTACACCGTTGACAAAATTATTAACGTACCGACTACCGTCATTGATAAAGAAAATGTGGATGTCGCTGCCGCCTATACGGACTGGGCTCTTGGAACGAAACGAAAATAAGCGTAACGCTTCCTTTATCTCTAATTTTCGTTGGAGATTAAACAGTTTATCATTCATCTAATACTTAGGAGGTACTACTCATGATCTCAAATGCTGCATTGAAATGGATTCCGGACAAGTTCGAAAGATTCGCACGCTACGGGCAGTTCCAAGGCCCAGGTGAATTGATTACAAACGAGGACTACAAAGCCCGTGTTGAAATAGCCAAGAAAAAAATAGCGGATGAAGGACTGGATGCGCTGATCGTCTTCGGCGACTGCTACCGGATGTCAAACATCCGCTGGCTGGTCAATTACCGGACCATCGACGGCGTTTACCCGCAGCCGATGTTGCTGTACATCGTGCCTGACCGCGATCCCGTATTCTTCCTGCCGATGAGCGAGATTCCTTCGGCGCATACCAGCTCGGCGATGTCGGTGCTGGGCGGCGACATCCGCGAGATCCGCAAGGACTGGGCGCCGTTCCTGAAGGAACGCGCGGCGAAGGACAAACCGAAGAAGGTCGGTATCTGCGGCTACACGTACATGGATCTGGAGTTCTGGTTCCCGATCAACGAAGCCTTTGGCGACAGCGTAACCCGTTCGATGATCATCGAGCAGCTGAAATCGAAGAAAAACGAAGCGGAAATCGCCTCGATGAAACGCGCGGCTAAAGTGTGCGACGCCGGGATCGAAATGCTGATGGATCTGCTTCGTGACAGCGAAGGCATCACGGAGCTTGAAGCGACCTCCCTTGTATACGCTGCCATGTTTGCGAATGGCGCCCACGCCATCGCTTATGACATCATGATTCAATCCGGTGAGAACACCGAGGTCCTATTTAAGCGGCCGACAGAGCGCCCAATCAAGCGCGGCGATCTGGTGATGATGGACTACGGCATCCGGGTCAACGATTACGCGTCCGACAATGCGCGTACGATCTGTTACGGCGATGTAGGCAAAGAAGCGCGGCATCTGATGGAGGCGTGCTCGATGGGTTACGAGGACTGCCTGCAGAAGATCAAAGCCGGCATGACCGGGATCGAAGCGGATCTGATCATCCGCGAGGCCTTCCGCAAATACGATGTGGAGCAGTACCTGGTGGAAGTAAGCGAAGGGCGGACCGGCGCGCATGCGACAGGGATGGACCCTGAGGAGGATATTCCGGAAATCGGCCCGGCCTGCGACAACGTGCTGGAAGAAGGCCAGACCTTTGCCTACGAATTGTCCCTGATCGTTCCGGGCATCGGCGGTGTTCGTACAGAAGACCAGGTGGTTGTGCGCAAGAACGGACTGGAGCCCTTCCATACCTTCAACCGCTTCCTGTATGTTGACTAGCTTTTAAACGAACCATTTTACAGGACCTGATGTTGAACCTTAACGTCAGGTCCTGTTTTATGGATGGGCAAGGGGAGAGACATTATGGGGTGGATCTATTTATTTCTGGTCATCGTTACGAATGTAATGGCGGTAGTATCCTTTAAGCTCTATTCTTTACAGGCCAATTCTTTCTTTTTTTATTTAGGGTATGCCCTAACCGGAATCTGTTATTTCTGCCTGTCCTTAAGTATCAAACATCTGGGCATGACCTTGCCGTATGTGGTATGGTCCGGCGCAGCGATCGTGCTGGTGGCCATTTTAGGCTTTGTTTTTTTTGATGAATCGATGTCGGCCATGAAAATAATCTTTGCTTCCCTTATTCTGGTTGGCGTGGTCGGGATGGTCGTATCAGAGTAACAACTCCCTTATACTGAAAAATTGGGATTAAATGAAAGGGGTTCCAGTTCTTCGCCATACAAGGGAAAGCCCTTCTGAGCTAAGATAAACGTAGAGTTGTTCAAATATGAGGAGGATACTTGTCGATGAAACTAGTGAAATGGTTCGGTTATGCAGGGCTTGTTATTGTACTGCTTATTACGGTTGCCTGCCGCAATTCCGGCAGCACTCCGAACAAGAACACTAATGCAAACATTCCTCCGGGAGCTGCTGCGGATATCTCAGCGAAGATCGATTACGGATTGTTTTGCGGTGACGGCTGTCAAGAGGTACTAACACTGGAGGCTCCGCGAGAATCCATTAAAGGCAAGGTCGGCGTCGTTGCTTCAGGGACCTTTCCGTATGGCTCGGGGACGATGAGAATGGCGGAGGAAGCGGCGAAAAAGTATTTTCCGAATATGGAGGTCATCATCGGCAACGGTAAGAGCGATCCGGTCATCCAGAGTTCGGTCATCGATGATTTTATTGCCCAAAAAGTGGATGTACTGGTCATCGACCTCGTGGAGAAGGACACCGTTGATGCGGCGCTTAAGCGGGCTAAGGCGGCGGGCATTCCGATTATTCTGATCGACCGCTGGACCAGCGTGGAACCGCTTACGCTGATTAAAGCCGAAGATGTCGAGGTGGGCAGAAAAGCCGGTCAGCAGGTGGTGGCCTTGCTGGGCGGCAAAGGCAATGTCGTTGAAATCAAAGGCACGGCGGCTTCGACGACGACGATTGACCGTAATAAAGGAATTCTGGAAGCGTTCGAGGGTTATCCGCGGATTAAGATTATAGAAAGCATGAATGCCAATTTCGATCAGGGAATGGGCTTTAAAATGATGGAGCATGTGCTTCAGCGTTTTCCTTCCGGAGAAATCAGCGCAGTCGTCTCCCATGCCGACGTAATGACGATGGGAGCAATCGAAGCGATAAAAGCGGCCGGGAGAGAGGATGAAATCATCGTTGTAAGCGTAGATGCGCAGGAAACGGCTCTGGAAGCCGTGGAGAAAGGAGAAATTCATGCTACGGTAGCTTACCCGATCGTCATGCCGATGGGCCTCATCGCTGCGGCCAAAACAATCGCCGGCGAAAGCATGCCGAAATTCATAGAGCTGGAGGCACCTATCGTGACCAAAGAAAATGTTTCGAAATATAAGGGCATTACAGGTTATTAGGAAGGAGGGGAGTTGATGGCAGTCATCTTGGTTTCGAATGTAATAAAGGCATATGGAACTCAATATATGTTCCGTTTCCCTCAGAACTATCAATATGGTAGTAAGCCTGCTCGCCAAATACGATAATAAATCGGCGATATGCGTTATAGATACCCGTGTGTTGATGGAAAAAGGGGTCGGTTGTCTCACCACGGCTTTCAATCATCTGATGAAGCTTGTCCAGGACTTCCGCAGGCATGCTAATTCCCGTATTGTGAACACTAACACGTAAATAGTTTTCGTTCACCAAGGTAACGTGCACCTTTAAAAGAAATTCCTCGTTACTCATAGACGGACTCCAGCCGTATTTAATCGCATTCTCTATATAAGGCTGGATGCTCAGTTTCATCACCGGTACACTCATGGTGTCAGGATCTATGTCAAAATCAGCCCTCACATTCTTACCGTTACGGTAGTAGTGGATAGACATAAAGTTTCGGATGTAGTCCATTTCCTCTTTTAACGAAGCCCAACCGCTGTCATTCCGCACGGTGTATCTCATCATACGCGATACGGATTGCACCATTTCGCCGACTGCCTCGCCATTATTGCGGATGGCATAGGATTCGATCGTTTCCAAGGTGTTGAACAAAAAATGGGGATTGATCTGAGCCTGAAGCTGTAGAAGCTCCCGTTCCTTTTCATTCATTTTGGACTGGTAAACCTCAAGCTCCATGTCTTGCAGCTTGATTAACATCTGGTTATAGCTATGGATGAGGAAACCGATCTCATCGTGGCGGTTGGTCAAGAGAACTGGGACGTAAAGGCCTCGCCCCAGATTTTTCATCCCTTTATGTAAGCTGTAAAGGGGCTGAAGGATCTTGTTCATTACCGGAAAGGCCATAATCAGCGCTATGCTTAAGCTAACGGCCGCAATTAGAAGGGTCAAATAATAGGTTTGGGTTACTCCCGCTTTAATCCGGCTTAGGGGGGCCGTCCATATTAATGCCCACTCCGAGTCAGAGAGCTCCGTGTAGCTTGCTTCATATTCGATCTTGTCAGAACTAAACAAAAAATGGTTCTGCCCTTTTGGTTGAGTTTTCTGTGATTTCTGAAAATTCAGTAGCAGGGTTTGATCCACTGGCTCGCTCGATACAGCGCTTCCGGACGTTTTATTATATAACGTAAGTTGACCGCCTGCTTCCTTTTTACCGCTGCTGAGCATGCCGGTTAATTTATCCTCCCGAATCTCGATAATAAACCAGGACATGGCCTCCCCGGTATTGATGTTAATGATCGGACGCACATAGGAGAAAACAGGATCCTTTGTGTATGAGATATACTGCATCGGATGCGGAGACATAAGCTGTGGAGTTCTTATGGACAATAAGGACTCATACAGCTTATTGCCGGTAAAAGAATAGGTCGGGTCCAGGCTTTTCTGGTATGACTCGAAATATACTTTGCCCAATCGGTCCAGATAAAGGGTGCCAAGCACTTCGGGGTGGAATTGAAGCGAATTCTGAACGATAGAACGAAATTGAATGATATTATCAGCTTGATCTGCCAAATGATCGGCAGGTGTATTTACATACTTTTGAAATTGCTGATTGGTGAACAAATTATCAAAGGATTGATTCAGACTTTGTAAATAATTAGACATTTCTCTTGAAACAAATTGGGTATACTGATTAGAAATCTGCGCCGAATAGCTTGTGCTGGAGCGAAACATTAAATACTCAGAACTGGTACTAACCAGAAAAATGGGGATAATCGAAAGAAAAATGAGAAGAATAAACAGTTTGAGCTTTAAAGATAAATGGGTTAGTATTCGTTTTAGGGATTCCAAGAACCGCAATATCGTGTCCCCCTTACAAGATTATCCAAACAAGTCTAGTGGCTTGAAGGAGATGGAAGTATATGAAAATATGTGTGGCCGATGATGAGCTGGAGGTCAGGATCAGCATTATTCAGAAGTTGAAAGTCCTGTTTCCTCACGAGCAAATTTTTGACGTCGGGTTTGGCAGGCAGGCCGTGGAACAAATCACCTTGCTTCAGCCCGATTTGGTATTTCTGGATATCCGCATGCCTGAGCTGGATGGAATTGAAGTGCTTCGTTTACTAAGACAGACATATCCCCAATTATCTGTAGTAATTATATCAGGGTATGATGATTTTGAATATGCACGGAAAGCGCTTCAATATGGGGCGAAAGATTATCTCCTGAAACCAGCGGACCGTGCTAAGCTGTATGAAATTGTGGAAAAGGTAAAGATAGAGCGTGTCTCTGCTTTTCTGAATGAACTGGAAATGCTTATCACAAAAACGCCGAGAGCGCGTGCTATTCTTAAAGATATACATCCCGTCAACGTAAGTTCATGGTTTGATGAGCGGGAAACTAAGCGCATCATTATTGGAGATGAGCTTGCCGCAGATGAGGAGTCTCCCCAGAATATTTTGTTTACGTTCTCTACGGATGCCGGAGTGCAGGGAAAGGTTGTTCAAATAAGCCTGGATCATGGACAAGGATGTTTCTGGGACAGGGATTCGTTTGTGGATGCCCTGCTGGTTGAGAATCAGCGGCATAAGCAGCTCCGCTTTTTTCAGAATACCCATTTTGTAACAACCGCTAGTCCCAAGGAGCAGAAGGAAGCGGGGAAGCAGGCTGCTGAGTTGCGGCGGGATATGGTAGTCCGTGCAAGACTCGGTGATTTTTCGGGATTGGAGCTCTATCTTGAGCAGTGGTTTGGGTGCCTGGAGCGTGCAGGATATGAGGAGATGCAGAAGGAATGCGGCTATCTCATGTCTTTGCTGGACGAAGGGCTTAGTAAGCAAGATGTCATTTATCTCGAAGAAGATACCTTATATTATTGGGCGGATTGGGTATCGAAGTATCGTACCTGGGATGAGCTTAAGGGGAAAATCGAAAAAATCGTTCTTGGCGGAGTAAAGGCTTTAAAAAGTCTTGAGCAGCAGCCGGAGCAGCAGATTTCGGGTTCCCAGCATTGGTTCCAGCAAGCGCTTCAACTGATTGAAGCTTCCAATGATCCAAATCTAAGTCTGGAATCGGTGGCGGAGGCTGTAAATGTACATCCAGTTACTTTGAGCCGAATTTTTAAGCAGCAGACGGGTGTGAATTTCGTGCGCTACTTGACTCAAAAGCGGATGCAGCTGGCTCAGACCTTGCTGCTGCACACGAATAAAAGAATAATTGAAATTGCGGAAGAGGTAGGATACTCGGATTATCCCTATTTTCGCAACAAATTTAAGAAGGAATTTGGATTATCCCCGTCTGAGTTCCGAAAGAGTCATGGTCTTGTAACGGAATAATTCCAACATAATGATTCCTGGGAGAAGGAGGAATATATGAATAAAAACACTTGGTTGCGCTTACTATTGTTAATGCTCGTATGCGGTGTGATCGGAACAGGGTGCTTGAATCGTTGGATTCAACACCCTGAATCGGAGAATGCGGACAGTCATTCCCAGGAACAAGTACTGCACGTGCTGTACGCAACCAATGAAGCTGGCTCGGAGGCCATTATCGCCGCCACTCAAAAATATGAACGGCAGACTGGTATCCGGATTGAATTGGACGCGCTGCCCTATAATAATCTTCAGGAGAAAGTATTTTCAGAGCTCGCGCAAAAAAGCGGACACTATGATTTGATGGCTGTGGATACACCGTGGATGCCAAAGATCATTCAACATTTGGAGCCGCTGGGTTCCTACATTCAGAATACGGAACGGCCGAAATCCATTCAGTTGGACGATTTTATTACCAAGGTTTTTTTGGACACCTCTGTTTATAAAAAGGATAATCCGCAAGAGGATCCGCCTCGGTTGAAGTCTATTAATCAGAAAGACATTACAGCAGCCGGTTATGATATATGGAGTCTCCCGATTCAATCGAATATCTTAACGGTCAGCTATCGGAAAGACTTGTTTCAGGATCTCAACTATCGCAAGGAATTCCGGGAACGGTATCATCGGGAGTTAGCCATTCCGCGTACATTCGACGAATACGTTGAGCTTGCTCAATTTTTCACTAGAGATACAGACCATGACGGGGAAACGGATTTGTATGGAACGACTTTGATGGGCAGCAAGCATGAAGCAAACTTTGTTGATTTCAAGTCGTTCCTCAATTCATTTGGCGGCCGGTTGTTTGATGATAAGCTCGAACCTGTTTTTCAAAATGATAAAGGAGTACTGGCTCTTGAGACATATGGGGGATGGATTCATCAATATAAGGTTACTCCGCCGGATGTTCTAAGCTACACTTGGGATGAGGTTTCCATTCGGTTCGAATTTGGTCAGGTGGCTATGGGCATGAACTACCACAACATGAAGCTGAATCCAGGAGTTGGTGGGGAAGTAGGCTATTTCATGTTCCCAGGATCCATTGTAGGCGGCAACCTGGTTCGGGGTCCTCATTTTGGTTCTTGGGGAATCGCTGTAAATCATTATTCGGGGCGTAAAGCGGCAGCTTACGACCTTGCGGAATATTTAACGAGCCCTGAGGCACAGCGTGAATATTTGCAATTCAATCAGCATGTTACACGTAAATCAGCTTATGAGCATGCGGAGAATTTAATGGACCCGGCGTTGCGTGAATATTATCAGGTGCTTGGCGATTCATTAAGTGTTGGAGTTGGCCGGCCTCGAATTACGAATTATGATCAGGTTTCGGAAGCGGTGACGAATGCTTTGCATGATTATTTAACAGGCAAGAAAACGGCCCCGGCAGCACTTTCGGAGGCAGCGGTACTTGTGAAAAGGCTTATGCAACAAGCCGGTTACAGTAAAGATTAATCTCGAAATCCCGGGGCGCCGTTCATTAGCGGCGTCACCGGGATTTTTTTCTTGTATCATCAACCTGTTAAAAAGTTCTCCCCTCCATGCTAAATTAGTCGGCTACCTCACACGTGAGCTAAGCCCTATACTTGGTTTATCAGCCAAGCAAGCTTAGCTTGTGGATGATAATAACAAATCATATACAAAGCGGGGGATAAACAAATGAAAAAGGGTTTATTTACAGGAGCATGCTTAGCGCTTGCGCTTAGTCTAACCATTACCGGCTGCGGCAAGAAAACAGAGGCAACCAATGAAAACCCGCAGCAGGAAAATCCGAACTACAGTGCAAGCACAGGGCCGCTGACGATCAATCCTAATATTCCAGACCTTGAAGTTCGCGATAAAGGGCCTAACGGTGAACAGGCTGTTTCAGCCAAATTACTTCAGCTAACAGCAGAAGAACTGCAGAAAATTAAAGATGGTAAATACAAAGCGGCGATTGTCATGCACTACTCGGGTACGGATTATATGAGTGCTTCTGTGAATGCGATGAAGGATACATTTGTAAAAATGGGTATCGAAGTTGTTGCTGTTACGGATGCACAGTTCAAAGCGGAAAAGCAGGTGAATGATATTGAAACTGTGCTTGCGAAAAAGCCGGACATCATGATTTCCGTACCTGTCGATTCGGTATCAACGGCGGGTGCTTACAAAAAAGCTGTTGATCAGGGAGTGAAGCTGGTATTTATGGATGGAGCAGCCGACGGAATGGTTGCTGGTAAGGATTATATAAGCATCGTATCCGGGGACAACTACGGCAATGGTGCATTGGCTGCTGAAATTATGGCGGAAAAGCTGGGCGGCAAAGGGAAGGTCGGCATTGTATACCACGATGTGAACTTCTTCGTGACGAAGAATCGCTCCGACGCCTTTGAAGCAACTTTGAAGGAGAAATACCCGGATATCGAAATTGTAACGAAAGGCGGTATTACCGATCCGAATAAAGGGGAGGAGGTTGCCGCAGGTATGCTTACCAAATACCCGGATATCGACGGTATCTTTGCTCCATGGGATGTACCAGCGGAGGGAGTAATGGCTGCTGCACGTACGGCAGGAAGAGATGATCTTATCGTAACGACTGTAGATTTGGGTACGAACGTAGCCATCTCCATTGCTTCCGATGGCATTGTGCAAGGACTTGGAGCGCAGCTTCCTTATGACCAGGGTGTAGCGCAGGCGATTCTTTCGGGTTATGCCTTGCTTGGCAAGGAAGCACCAGCTTATGTGGCTTCTCCAGCTATTAAAGTAACTAAGGAGAATGTACTGGACAGCTGGAAGCTGATCTACGGCACTGATGCTCCGGCCAGTGTTCAGGATGCTTTTAAGAAATAAGTACACAGGCAAAAAAATAACTGAAGCGAAGGCTGCCCTTGCATGCAGCCTTCCGCTTCAAGGCAAAGAGGGTGAACAATCATGGGGCAGCCCATCCTTGAAATGAACGGCATTAACAAAGCGTTCAATGGTATACCGGTTCTCCGCGACGTTGAATTTTCTCTGGAAAAGGGCGAAGTTCACGCTCTAATGGGCGGGAATGGCGCAGGGAAATCCACACTGATGAAAATACTGACCGGAGTCTATAGCGCCGACCAAGGTGAGATTTATATCGATGGTGCTGAAGTAAGTATTAATAGTTTTGAAGACGCCCAGAAAAATAAGATATCGATGATTTTTCAGGAGTTCAGCTTAATCCCGACGTTAACGGTGTCCCAAAATATTTATTTGGGGAGAGAAGCCAAGACCGCGTATGGTTTTTTGGACGATAAGGAAAATGAGCGTAAAACGGAACAGCTGTTAAAGGAACTGGGTGTTAATATCCAACCTACGGAACTGGTGCAAAATCTGGGTGTCGGCTATTGGCAGATGACGGAAATTGCTAAGGCTCTCTCTCAGGATACCAAAATTCTGATCATGGACGAACCTACCTCTTCGTTAACCAAAAGCGAAACGGAAATTTTATTCTCTTTTATTAACCAATTGAAAGCAAAGGATTATTCCATTATCTACATTTCCCACCGGATGGATGAAATCTTTCAAATATGCGATCGCATTACAATCATGCGGGACGGCAGAAACGTGATTACGGAAGCTTGCGCCGAGACAGATATGGATAGCGTGATCCAGCATATTGTTGGGGCGGAGTTCAACAAGGCTTTTGAATGGAAGGAGCGGAGCTATCGGACTGACGTGGCGCCCGTAATGGAAATTAGAAATCTTACATCGGGAACGAGGGTGCGGGACATCAGCCTGTCTGTGTATCCGGGCGAGATCGTCGGCATCGCAGGTCTGATGGGAAGCGGAAGAACTGAACTGCTGAGAGCCATATTCGGAATCGATCCAAAAGAAAGCGGAGAAGTGCTTGTGGAGGGAAGGAAGCAGGGAATCAAAAATGTACAGGACGCCATCGAGGCGGGATTAGCGCTGATTCCTGAGGACCGCCGAATGCAGGGCTTGGTGCTGCAGCACAGCGTGAAGGATAATATGGTCCTGCCTATTCTGTCTAAAGTGAAAAAAAGGATACTGCTGGACAACAAAAAAGCCAATGACATCAGCAAACGTTTTGTCGAAAAGCTCAATATAAAAACGGATAACATCTTTAAACAAGTCAACCTGTTATCAGGGGGGAATCAGCAAAAAATCGTTCTGGCCAAATGGCTGGCTAATGAACCGATGGTGCTATTACTGGATGAACCCACGATTGGTGTGGATATTGGAGCGAAAACGGAAATTATTGAAATCATTCGTGAAATGGCAGACAGCGGCAAAGGTATCATTGTGGTTTCTTCAGAACTCTCCGAGCTTCTTGCGCTCAGTGATCGGGTGATTGTACTGCATGAAGGATGCGTGAAAAAGGAACTGAGTCGCATGGATATTAAATCAGAGGAGGAGCTGCAGTATGCAATCCAGGGATTCTAACGTACAGGTAGCGAAATCCGCCTTTAACTTGAAAAAGTTTGAATGGCGAAATTATATTGTTTACTTAGCATTTTTCGGAGTGTTTATCTATTTTTCTGTATTGCTGTTTGACGATGGATTCCTTACTTCAGGCAACCTGCTCAACATCGTTAGACAAACAACGACGATTACGTTAATGGCGCTCGCAATGACGTTCGTAATTAGTACCGGGGAAATCGATCTCTCTGTCGGTTCCATCACGGCATTATCTTCGTTGGCCGGGGCATTGGCGCTCGAATCTGGCTTGGGTATTGTGGGTGGTTTTGTCGCCGGAGTAGGAACAGGAGTCATTGTCGGATTGATTAACGGTCTGCTTGTAACGAAGGTTGCAATTCCTTCTTTCCTCGTAACGTTAGGGACGATGGGAGCAGTCAAAGGGGTTGCGATGTGGATCACGGGAACGGCACCGGTGGCTATTGTGGATACGAAATTTAACTATGTATTTGGATCGGGTGATATCGGTCTGATACCAATTTTGCTGATTTGGACGATTATATTCGCAGTAATAGCCCATATTCTGCTTCGCAAGACGTCATTTGGACGTCAGGTTCTGGCTACTGGCGGGAATGAGAATGCGGCCCGTTTCTCTGGTGTGAAGACCATGAAAATAAAGCTTCTGGTATTTCTGGGCACAGGGTTTATGGCAGGTCTGGCCGGTTTATTGTATGCGGGACGGATGAACGCTGGACGCTTTTCCTTTGGTGAGGGCGATGAGCTGTCGGTTATTGCCGCAGTAATTCTGGGAGGTACCAGCTTGTTCGGCGGAGTGGGTACGGTAATCGGAACGGTCGTGGGCTCCCTGATGATTGGAACGATAAATAATGGGCTCATTATTATGGGATTGGATGTCAGTCAGCAGATGATCATTAAGGGATTAATTATTATTCTGGCGGTTGCTTTCGGCAAGAAAGCATTGAAAAAATAAACAAGGGGCGGGGGGCTGGAGATGAAAGACATTATAAAAGTTGGCATCATTGGAACGGGGTTCATCGGACCCGCTCATATTGAAGCCATCAGGAGGTTGGGATTTGTTCGAGTCGAAGCGATTGCCGAGCACGGCTTGGAAAGAGCGCAGAGCTTGGCGGAAAAGCTGAGCATTCCCAAGGCTTATGGGGACTATAGGGAAATGCTGAATGATCCCGACATCGACGTGGTTCATAATTGTACACCGAATCATCTACACTACGGAATTAATAAAGAAATCATGCAAGCGGGCAAACATGTATTGTCCGAGAAGCCGCTTGCGATGAACAGCGAGGAAAGCGCGGAGCTGCTTAGATTAGCGAAACAGTATGGGATAGTTCATGGAGTCAATTTCAACTATAGAAAGTACCCTATGATGAAACAGGTCTCAGAAATGGTTAAACATGGGGAACTGGGAAAAGTAAATCTTGTCCACGGCAGCTACCAGCAGGATTGGCTCCTGTACGATACGGATTTCAATTGGCGGCTTGCCAAAGATGTAGGCGGTAAATCCCGTG
Source organism: Paenibacillus sp. PastM-3 (assembly GCF_029893965.1). Lineage (GTDB taxonomy): Bacteria > Bacillota > Bacilli > Paenibacillales > Paenibacillaceae > Paenibacillus_AQ. The sequence continues at coordinate 212,284 of NZ_JARXXP010000006.1, read as the reverse complement.
CAATTGCCGATATCGGATCTCACTGGTGCGACACCGTGCAATATGTAACGGGGAAAAAAATCGTAGAGGTGTTCTCCGATTTATGGACTGTTCATCCGATACGAAAAAAACCGATGGCGATTGGCGCGACGTACAGCAGGGAATCTCAAAATAATATAGACTATGAGCCAGTTGAGGTAAGCACGGAGGATTATGGATCGGTTCTGATTCATTTGGAAGACGGCAGCAGAGGGGTGTTCACAGTGTCACAAGTGAGCGCTGGCCGGAAAAATAGATTAAGCTTCGAATTGAACGGCAGCCAGAAGTCCGTGTTTTGGGATCAGGAAGAGCCGGGACAATTGTGGATTGGTCACCGCGATCAGCCGAATCAAAGGCTTACTGCTGATCCTGCCCTGTTTCATGATGGAGCCAAGTCTTCGATTCACCACCCGGGCGGACATACTGAAGGCTGGCCGGATTCGATTAAAAATATGATGCTTGGATTTTACACGTTTATCCGGGAGGGGAAGAACCCTTTGCACGATATAACGGATTTCGCCACCTTTAAGGACGGTCATTTCTCCATGTGTATTACAGACGCGATCCTGCAAAGTCATGAACAAAAGAAATGGGTCACAGTCCAGCAGCATTCATAAAAAAATGGAGGGGTAAAAATGTCTAAGACAATGAAAGCGGTAGTATTTCCTGGCGACAAAGTAGTGGAAATTCGTGAGGTGCCGATCCCGGCTCCGGGTTCTGGTGAGGTTCTGATTAAATTAAAAGCATCGGCTATTTGCCGCAGTGATATGAGCTTGTATTACGGCAATCGTGGCGTGGTCGGGCAGGGCCATTCCGGATGTGTACATCCAGGGCATGAGCCGGCAGGGGAAATTGTTCAGGTGGGCGAAAAAGTCAGCCGTTACAATACCGGTGATCGTGTCGCGGTCTACCTGGCCATTGGCTGTGGCGAGTGCGAGTATTGCAGAAGCGGCTACCGAATGTTTTGTAAGGAGTGGCAGTGCATTGGCTTTGACCAACATGGCGGTGATGCGGACTACATGGTTGTACCTGAGGAAAACTGTATGAGAATTCCGGATGGGATGAGCTATGTCACCGCTGCAGTATCCACGGACGCTGTAGGCACTCTCTACCATGCGCAGAAAAGACTGGCCGTAAATGGGCGTGACACGATTGTTATTTTTGGACTTGGGCCAATGGGCGGCGCCGGCGTAATGGTAGCAAAGGGTCTGGGAGCAACCGTTATTGCTGTAGATATGTTGGATGAGCGCCTGGAAGTAGCCAAGGAACTGGGTGCAGATTATACGATCAATGCAAAATCCAATGTACTGGAACAGCTTATGGAGATTACGAATGGTCGTGGCGTGGATGTAGGGATTGATTGCTCAGGTAGCCCAATTGCGCAAAACACGATTCTAGACAGTCTTCGTCCTCACGGCAGGGCAGCGTTTATTGGGGAAGGGAAGGAAGTAACGATCAAACCGAGCGAACAGTTGATCCGCAAACAAATTACGGTGATGGGCTCATGGTACTTCCCGATTTTCGAATTCAATGAGATCACAAGATTCATTATGAACAAGAATCTTCCGGTAGAAAAGCTGGTATCCCATACCTTCAAGATTGAGGAAGCGGAAACGGCCTTCCGCATGTTTGATGAAAGAAAAACAGAAAAAGCTGTATTTGTCTGGGAATAGAAAGTTGAAATTCAATTCTTCATTATAAGGAGAGGGTATTCATGAAAGGCATCTCTTTTAACACTTGGACGTACAGCGGTTTTCCTGTGTGGGTTCCTTCCTATCCGCTGGAGGAAACGATCCGCAGAATAGCTTCTTTCGGCTACGACGGCATTGAAATCGGCTGCGCCAGCCCGCATGCTTGGCCGGATCATGTGACACCAGAGCGCCGCGTTCAAATTATGAAGCTGCTGCGGGCGGAGAATCTGAAAGTGTCGTCCATGCTGCCAGCACCCGGGGGCGGACCCGGTAATAATCCGAGCTCGCCGCTGTCTGAGGAACGCAAATATACTATTAATCATTACAAGGATGTGCTTCGTTTAGCCCACGATTGGGAGTGTCCGACTGTAATGTACATTGCCGGATGGGTCGTGTATGGCACCACTCAATCAGATGCATGGAATTACAGTCTCGAGGGACTCATCGACATCGGTAATTATGCCAAGGAATTAGGCATTACCATGGTGGTAGAGCCTACCCCTACAGACAGCAACTTGATTGAAACGGCAGATGATGCGCTGCTCTTAAGTGAGCAATCGGGCTTGTCGAACGTCAAAGTGATGTTTGATACGTTCCATGCGCTATACCGTAATGAAGTGGTCAGTGATTATGTATACCGGATGGCGGATAAGCTTCACCACGTACATCTCGCCGATAGCGACCGTTTGCCTCCGGGACAAGGCCGCTGTGATTTTACGGAAGTATTCAAGGCCCTCAAGGCGATCAATTACGACGGCTATCTCTCCATGGAAGTCGGGTTCCATACCAGACAAGCAGAACCGGATTGGTATGCGAGAACATCAATTGAATACGTTAAAGCCAAGTTGAATGAATTGGATTGGAAGTATTAATAGATTCATCAAAAAGCCGTCGGGCCAGTAACCGACGGCTTTTCATTATAATGATCTGCCGAAGAAGACAAAACAGGAGGAATTTATTCATGAAGTTAGGTGTTTTTACGGTATTATTTCAAGATCTGATGTTTGAAGATATGCTTGATCGAGTGAAAGCATACGGAATCGATGCGATTGAAATTGGCACAGGAGGATACCCGGGAGATTCACATTGCCCAGTTGATTTGTTATTGTCGGACGAGCAAAGCCGAAAAAAGTATATGTCTGCTATTCAACAGAGGGGATTAACGATTTCGGCCTTAAGCTGCCACGGCAATCCGCTGCATCCCAATAAACAAACTGCGCAAGGCTATCATGATTCCTGGAGAAAAACGGTTATGTTAGCTTCCAAGCTTGAAGTGGAGACAGTGATCGGGTTTTCGGGATGTCCGGGAGATTCACCGCTTTCCAAATCGCCGAACTGGGTTACTTGTGCCTGGCCGCCCGATTATCTTGAAACTTTGGATTGGCAATGGCAGGAAGTCGCTATCCCTTATTGGAAGGAAGAAGAAGAGTTCGCCAGGAGCCTTGGAGTAAAAATAGCACTTGAAATGCATCCCGGGTTCTTAGTGTATAATCCGGAAACCTGTCTGAAATTACGTGAGCAGACGGGACCGAATATCGGTGCGAACCTAGATCCGAGTCATCTATTTTGGCAAGGAATTGATGCTGCGGAAGCGGTTCGGATTCTTGGGCAAAAAGAGGCGCTATTTTATTTCCATGCGAAGGATACCAGCATTTCCAAGAGAAATGTGGCCCAAAATGGCGTTCTTGATCCTAAATCTTACACGGATTGGTTGAATCGCTCGTGGACTTTCCGCAGTGTAGGCTGGGGGCATGATACACCGGTTTGGAAGGAGATCATAAGTTCTTTAAGAATGGTGGGTTACGACAAGGTTATCAGTATTGAGCATGAGGATGGATTGGCTTCAACACATGAGGGTTTATCTAAATCTGTTGGTTTTTTAAAGGAAATCATACTGACAGAAGACCCAACAGACGCTTGGTGGGTGTGAATAACTGTAACGGCAAGAAAGACCATCCCTTTTGGGATGGCCCTTCCTGTTAATGAACCTCTCTTAATTCGCAGTTTCCAATAATCTGGAGACGATTGTTGCAAACTCTGCTCTGGTAATATCTTTTTCAGGCTTAAATGTATTGTCTGCGTAGCCTGTAATAATATTATTGGACGCGAGTGCATCAATGGAAGCATAATATCAGGCATTTTTTTGAACATCTGTGAGCATCATCCCATGCTCTGCCAACAAGCTGCATAGAGATAGAATATCCGCTGTCGTTCGTCCCTACAGGAACTACTACAGTAGGCAATCCGACAGTAACGTTAGTACGCCCGTTCCACGGTCAGAACTTAACTGAGAAGCTGCTGCGTCATTGTTATATACGTCACTAATAAATCCTGCGTAAACAACAGCATCAACTTTATTATCGTCCATCCACTGTCTGATAACTTCCTTATAGTCCGTTCTATACTTGATATAATCTTGAACAGCCTGTTCAGTCATACGAGTTGGAGTACTGTATGCTCTTTGATTATAAATAAGCACCTTATCTGAAGCTAATACACTTGCTATACCGTCTGTACCGCGGAAGTTAGTTAAGCTTGCGCCTGTAGATGGCGCATATAGAGATACCCCTGTTTGTGATCCCATTGCCGCTGCTGCGAAATCAGCAGCGACAGACACTGCCGATCCTCCACTGGAGCAAAAATATGTTTTGGATGGATATAGCGCATTCCATGTTTGCATCCAGCCACTTTCACTAAAGCTTCCGCTGTTTGAAACGGAATGACTCCCGAAGCCATAACGGATAACGCAATTGAAGTAGCTATAACTAAAGTCAATAAATAATATAAAATTTAATATAGTTCAGACTTTTAATACAAAGTAAAAGGTTTGTTTACCACTATTTGTAATATATAGCAAGCACGATTGGGGGTAGATTTGAAGATCGGGAAGAGCAAGATATATCGAAATATCTTATATACTGCATGAACGTGAGGTTACGTATCGCGGATAGAGAAGAGGGCGCTGATGAAGCTTTATCATGAGTTTTATAAGGCGAAGCGTTTACTAATAAATAGCCTGTAGGAATGAGACATTAAATGCCTCGATCCTGCAGGCTATCCCAAGTGATTTGCCGGAGATTTTTTGCCAATCTGCTATTGTACAGGCACTGTAAATTCAAGCTCAGGAATATATACTTTATTTTCTCTGGAGCGGATATACGGCTTTACGGTGACCGTTTTCGGCGTGGCTTCCATCGGCTCAAACATGGTTGTGTAGGATAAATAATCTCCTTCACCCGAACCGCTGCCTCCAATAGATGCCGGGGTTCGCCCATGCTCATCGGTAAGATCAAAATCAATATTCAGTAACCCTGAAATTTTATATTTTTCCGGAATCTTTTGCTGAAGCTCCTTAATGTCTTCACCGGGCTCACCCTTAATCTCGACAACCAAACGCGTCGTCGTTTGGCTAAGCTCAATTCGCTTAATTTTCATATGGATCTGATCGTGTGTCTTCATCTCTGCCGGGGTCAGCACGATACTGTTCGCAGTATTCTTTTTCACCGGAATATTGAATTCGAAATCCTGACTTAGCTTTGCTAATCTGATCACCATGGAAAAATCGAACTCGTCGGGCACCTCCAACGATTCGAAGGTGGTAACAATGATGGAGTCAGGGGCCTGGTCTCCGCCGGGGGAGATCCCCCAGCTGGTATTTACCAGTTCACCGTTGATAAAAAAGTCGATGTTGTTCACAAACCCTTCCGGACTCTGCTCGCTCCCCCACAAATCATAAAAAGTTTCATTCGTGTCCTCCGGCATATCACGGGTCAACACCAGAGATAAACGGCTCCCGTCATACATCAGTTCGGACACACTAAGCGTTACTCCTTGATGGATAACCGTCTGGTGGACAGCGGCAGTCATCCCTTTTTCATTCGCGTTTTGCAGCCCGAGGTCTCCCGCCAATCGGAAGACACTGTCTACGAAGGGGATTTGTTTCAAGGTTTGAGCCATCGCAGGTGAAATGAATCCCAAACCGATGAAAATAATTCCCGCAGCCGCCACACTTGCCGTTATAATCATAACATTCCGCAGCCAGCGGCTTTTTTTCTTGACAGGGACAGGCTTCGGGGGCACGCTGCTCAGCATTTGATAGGTTTGCTCCATACGGGCACGTACTAACTCCGGCATTTCTTCAATCCTCTGCTCTTTCAAAATTCCCAGATCAAGTTCAATTTCTGGATTACTCATGCGTTCACCTTTCTTTCTGCGGGGTCTGCAAGCCATCCATGTAACGTTTTCCTTGCCCTGTGCAGCCGTGTCTTGACTGCGCTCTCGGACAGCTCCAGGATGTCTGCAATCTGCTGCAGTGGAAGATCCTGAAAATAATGCAGGATAATGATCGTCCGCGACACTTCCTCCAGCCGGTAGACTGCTTCACGAAGATCGATAGCTTCAACTTCTGTGGAAACCGTTTGCCTCTGGGGCAGGTCAGCCATCGTGATATTCTGCGCGCGCTTACGTAAAATCAGATTGCATTCGTTGATCAAAATACGAAACAGCCATGTTTTAAAAAAACAGGGGCTGTGCAGCGTTGAAATAGCCTTGTAAGCCTTCAATACCGTTTCCTGCATCGCGTCCGCACAATCCTCATCCTTCTTCACAATGGATTTCGCCACATTGTACATTTGCAGCTCCAGCCTTTTCACAAGCTGGATGAAAGCTTCCTCGTCTCCTTCCTGCGCGTGCCTGACTTTTTCCTCTTGATCAATATCCAACCGTCACCCTCCATTCTCTATGAGGTCTTATTGTTCATTCGTTGTCGCCGTTTCTGCTGATTAGATGTACGAGAAGGGTAAAAGGTTACATCTATATTCTTTTATTCAGGTAATTCGATGTTAGAAAAGGGAAACGTACCCGGCGTCTTCTTATGTTAAACCAAGTGTGAGTGCGCTCTCCGTTATCTTAACCTTGAGCTGCATCCGTGTTCATGCAGTTGATTGCCCACATATGGCCGTCCAGGTCCTCGAATGCCCAATGAACATGAAGCCGTAATCTTCAGGCTCTTCGTACGATTTCCCGCCCAGGAAGACCGCAGTGTTCACGATTGCATCCACCTTTTCCCGGCTCTCGAAGGCCAGTGCGATCGTCATTTGCGCATACTTTTCTGTATCAACGGGATCACAATGGCTAGGACAGTATATCAACGAATATAATCCAGATTCTGCTTGTCGGTGTAGCATATGATTCGCAAAGGTACCGATGGGACGCGAAGCGTACGCCATCAGTCAGTCTTAGTGTAGAACGGGTAATGGCTGATTCCGGAACGATTATCAAGGATCGAACTTTGCTTGACGGTTATGGTAAGGGTGAGGTGGATGTTGATGATTTCTGTCATGTGCTTGCGAGGGTTGAGGGTGGTGTCTCGTCCACAATGGCCATCTGGGTGATTGAACCGGGCCATCCGATTGCAAAGGGAATTGGAGAGTATATTGAAATTCCAAAGGAAGAAATGTATGGCGAACGTTTTGGGATTCCGGCACCGGATGAGCTTATCTTTATTTCCTGGTTCGAAGGCGGAGAAGTGTTCCGCAGCGGCTGCTGCTACAAGCGCGGACAGGGCAACATCTTTTACTTTAAACCCGGGCATGAGACTTTTCCGGTCTATCATCAGCCTGAGATTCTTCAAGTCATCAGCAACAGCGTCCGGTGGGCAGCCAAAAGCAGCCTTGCTAAAGTCTCATACGGGCGCGTGGCCCCGCTTGAGCTGATTCCTTAAAACACAATCTCCATCGGCACCATCGGGCTGATTAAGGCGATTGCGAGCTATCGCCCGAATAAGGGAATGAAGCTCGCCACTTTCGCAGCCCGACCAGACATTATATATATTTGTTTATATTCAAATAGCCTTCTGGTGTAACACTATACTTATACACCGGTCTGCCTATAGAACCGTAGCTAAGCTCCATCTCAAGAATTCCGGCATCGGTCAAAAAAGCCAAATATTTGCGGATTGAAATCCGCGAAATTGGAGTCTGGCTGCTGATATCTTCTGTTGAAAATATGGGACTCTTAAGCTGAATAATCGTATTCCAAATGTTTTCAAGTGTGCTTTCGGCAAGTCCTTTAGGGATAGTTAGAATAGGAGAGGGATCCTCCTCGGCCCCCAATGAATAACGCAACAGCTTATCAAGCTGCTCCTGGTTAAGATTCTCCGTATGCATTAGATGGAAGTCTTGCTGATAGGCAGTCAGAGCAGCTTGAAAACGGGCAAACTCAAAGGGCTTGATTAAGTAATCAACAGCCCCGTTGTGCAGCGCCTTGCGGATACTTGCATTGTCGCTGGCTGCTGATATCACAATAATATCGACCTTACTTCCTTGCTCCCTTATGGATGAGAGGAGCTGGAGTCCACTGGTATGAGGCATATAAATATCCAGCAGGATAAGGTCTACTTCTTGGTGTATCAGCATCTTTAGAGCCTCATCACCTGATGCGGCCCAACCTACATACTCGAAGCCTTTAATTTGCTCCAGATAATAACGGTTGAACTTCGTTACCATCGGATCATCCTCAACAATCAGTACTTTTATGTTCATTCGGTATCTTCATCCTTTCCACCATAGGGGACATGGACTATAAACTTGGTTCCAAATTTTTTAGCAGCCGTTACATGAAGATGTCCTTGCAGTTTGTCTACACTTTTACTAACCAGATACAATCCAATCCCTCGATGTTCTCCCTTGGTAGAGAAGCCCTGGACAAAGATCTGCTCCTGCAGTGTCACAGGTATTCCCGGGCCGTTGTCACTAACTTCGCATATTAAATGATTATCTTTATAATGAAAAGCTAATTCAATTCGCTTCTTCTTCCCGTGTTCGCATGATACTTCCAGCGAATCTATTGCATTATCCAGCAAATTACCAGTAATGGTGATTAACTCATGAATAACATGCGGATCAGAAGACTCGGGCAGATAGCTATCTTCTGTAAGCAGTAACTCAATTCCCGTTTCGCGCGCCCGGCTTAATTTACCGAGAATGAATCCTGCCATGACCGGGTCTTTAATCTGTCTTGTAATGGATCCGATCTCTTTTTGATAGTTGCCCACGGTTCCTAAAATATATTGTTGAAGATCATCATAGAGTCCCATATGTGTCATGCCCATAATAACATGTAGCTTATTCATAAACTCATGGGCACCTGCTCTTAGAGCATCTGCGTATACAGAGATACCGGATAACCTTTCAGCCAGAACAGCAAGCTCTGTCTTGTCCCGGAAAGTAATGATAGCCCCGACTATTTCACCGTTAACACGTACCGGCAGACTGCTTATAAGCAGTGATATGCCACCCAGTTCCAACTCCTGATCCTGATTTCCTTCACCGCTAGCTAGAACGCGTTCTAGCTGCAGCTCTGGCCAATAATCGGCAATCATTCGGTTTATTAAAGAACCTGTGATCCCTGACTCTTTTAAAAGCCTCTGCGCCTCTGCGTTAATAAGGGTAGTGCGTGCTTCCTGGTCAACTGCAATGATTCCTTCACGTATTGACTCCAGCATAGCACTACGTTCTTGCAATAGTTTGGAAATGTCCACCGGCTCCATACCAAAGATCATTTTCTTAATCCGATCTGCCAAGACAAACGCACCCCCTGCTCCGAGGAAAGCTCCTGATAACAGGATGGCGATAATCGTCCATTCATTTAGCCGGACCAGGCGCTTAACTCTATCTAAGGAAAGACCAGCGATAACAGCTCCAAGCTGATGACCTCTTTCATCATAGACGGGAACGAATCCCCGTAATGAAGTGCCTAAGGGTCCTGCTCCTTCTGAGATGCTTTCATGTCCGGCTAGAGCCAATTCCTGCCCGCCCCCTGCAAAGGGGTATCCAACAAAGGAGGGATCAGGATGGGAGTACCGGATACTATTCATATCTATTACCACCACAAACATAATATCGTTACGTCGGGTAATCTTGGAGGTGTAGGCTTGAATCTCCTTGTTGTTTCCAGTCTTTAGCCCCTCTGAAATCATTGGCATAAGAGCGATTGTACGGGCAATCGTAATTGCCTTGTCCTCCAGTGCATGCCGGGTCTGTGGAATGATCTGATTACGGAAAATAATATATAAAACAAGTAGCACCAGAATTACAACGGCAGATACCATTATTGCTACCGTTGTTCTAAGACCATATCTTTTTCCTTTGGCCAATCGTACATTTCCTCCTGTAATGAGTTGAACAAGCCCAGCTCTTCTTCTGTCAGGGACAGGAGTGCTGGGCTTATTGTCTTTCTAAATGTATTAGAGCAGCTATTTCTTTTTGGCTTGTTCCAATGCTTGTGTTACCGCTTCTATTATACCGCCACTGGAACCGGAAGCGCCTGAGAGGGCGTCTACTCCTTCTGTGGTTTGCTTTTCTATAATCTCGGGGATCGTATTCTCGATAGCAGCATCAATCATTGCCTGTGTTTCCTTATGTTCTTGCACGGTAATGGCTTCGATTTTTTCATCTTTTATTTCGACAGCTACCTTAATGTCACTCTTTACCCCTTTACCCGTACCATCATAAGTTCCATCTACATACTGGCCTGAAGAAGAGCAGCCTGTCGAGATTATAGCTAAGGCTGCAAAAGCAGAAAGCAAAAGAACCTTTGTCCACTTATTCATATCAATTCCTCCTTATTGGTTCAATGATTTCACGGCTTCGTCTGCCGCGATTCGTCCAAAGGTGATGATGTCCGCAAGTGCGTTTCCACCAAGCCGGTTGCCGCCATGTACGCCGCCTGTCACTTCTCCGGCAGCATACAGTCCCTTGATAATTTGGTCATTAGTATCCAGCACTTGAGCTTGAGTATTGATAACTACTCCACCCATAGTGTGGTGAATTCCCGGTGTTACCTGAATGGCATAATACTTGCCTTGCTCAAAAGACAACACAAGATCCGCCCGCTCGAAATCTGTATCTGTGCCGGAAGCAACAAATCCATTGTACCGTTCCAGTGTATCTGCCAGCGCCACAGCATCAATACCAATTTGTTGTGCAAGTTCTGCCGGAGTTGAGCCTTCTTTAACTAAATCCATTCCAAAATATACTTCAGTCGCTTTCAAATTTGCACGCAGCTCATCGTTAAAGATGAGGTACGCTACTTTTCCGGGTTGAGCCAGTATATTTTGAGAGACGACATCACGGGTCAATAATTCATTTGTAAATCGCTTGCCCTCGGTATTGACGAGGATTGCCCCGTCTCCGCGTACTCCTTCTGTTATTAACACGCCTTGGCCTGGGATAGTAGTTGGATGAATTTGAATTTCTTTCATATCAACAAGTTTGGCGCCAATTTGTTCTGCCATCGTTGTACCGTCACCTGTCGCACCTGGATGGTTGGTTGTGGAGAAGTCTGCAAGTTGCGGCTGGTAACTCTTAATCATCTCCATATTAGCTCCAAATCCGCCAGCAGCCAGGATAACGGAATCGGCATTAATCGTGTACTGCTTATTTTCTTTATCGGTAACTTTCACGCCGGTTACTACACCGTCTTTATTCTTGATGATTTCATTTGCAGTTGTTTGTAATCTTACATCAATGTTGTACTCTTCCAGCTTTTTCTTCAGTGCGACTACAATGAAATTCCCGGCAGCTTCGCCGCCGGCAGGGCGGTGGATACGATTAACACTTGCGCCTCCAGCGCGTCCCACTTCTGAGAGCTCGGCGCCATTCTCTTTCAGCCATTCTACTGAAGCTGCTGCACCGTTCGTAAGCGTTCTGACCAGATCGGGATTATTCAGGTTTTTGCCGCCCTTCATAGTATCCTCATAATGAAGCTCTGGACTGTCAACGATCCCTGCTGCCGCCTGATAAGGTGTTCCCGCAGCATTTAGTCCGCCTTCCGCCCGGACTGTATTTCCTCCAAGCATGGGCATTTTTTCAATTAAAATGACTTTGGCTCCCTGGTTATGTGCTTCAATGGCTGCAGTCATCCCGGCACCGCCACCACCAATAATAACAATATCTGTAGACTCCCCTTTATCAGAACATCCAGGCAGTACCACAAGACTTGCCAGTAATAATCCTTTGCCTAACAGAAACGCCAACTTTTTTCTATTCATAATTCTCCCCCCAAAAATGATTGTGCATTATTTCACAATTATCATAACTTGAATGCGGAGCTCTTGAAATATTTAGTAACTAAAGAAAGGATTAAATTACTAAAAAAACTATTTAGGAAATCTGTTTAATGATTGAAGAGATGGTACTAAACGTTGATCGATATCCTCGGCTCGAAGACAACCTGTAATAATATTATTGGATGCGAGTACATCAATGGAAGCATAATACCAGGCATTTTTTTGAACATCTGTGAAGGATGCATTTCCAGTACCTGTTAGCTTAAAAGCTCTAGTTATCAGCGCCGCTAATTCACTACGACTGATCTTCTCATCCGGACGGAAGCTTCCACCACTATAACCGTTCATCAAGCCTGATCCGGTAGCTGCCCAATAAACGTATTCGCCAGCTGCATCCGTGTTCATGTAGAAGCCGTAATCTTCAGGCTCTGCGTACGCCACCTCATCGTCAGATTGGTTACACGTAAGCCAGATTTTGCTTGGGTACACTATAGTTATGAACGGGAAAGTAATACCGTCCATTTATTGCTGCTCGGCAAATCTCCACCAGGCAAATGTTCCAGCTATTCCGGCTATACCCGTATACGTAAGGATCATTATACTGCTCTGTTTTAAAGAACCGGTGCTTTGAAATACCGACGGGATGGTCCATGGGAAATAGGGGGCAAATCCAAAAGAGGCCAACACACTGGAGAGAATGACGATGATCAGGATGAGTCCCAGTGGCGCCAGGTATCCCTTGGTCACATTGGCCGAAAGTGTGCTTGGTGTAGTAACAAAAATGTACAACAGTGATGTTAAAAGGAACCTCAAGAAGAAACTCCAAGTGAAAGAAGCTGACCCTAGATTTACAGCTTGCAAGGCCCAGCCCCAGCCCCAGACCGCCCTTTTGAATTTGCCGCGATTTATCCACAGTGAAAAATTTAAGGAACAGCGATCCGCCTTTTCGTTACCGGGACTCAGTTCTTCCCACTCTTTAAACCAGGCTTCACGATATCCATAACGATGAAATCAATGTGGTTTTCTTCCAATGCAGCTAAGGCTTCTTTCCCGGAGTGTGCCGGAATTATTGCGAATTGCTCGTACCTTAAGCTGTCTGTGATGAGTTTTACGATTTCCTTGTCGTCGTTTACAACTAATATCGTTTTTGGCATTATATACCTCCTAAGCTCCTGTACCCGGTAGCCGTCATTCCATAATATTTTTTGAACGCATTACTGAATTGTTCCGGTGTGGCGTACCCCACTTGTGCTGCAATTCCGCTAACAGAAGTGTCTGTTGTGAGCAGAAGGCGTGAAGCGGCGCCCATTCGCGCCTGCAGTTTCTTATCTTTGAAGGGCATGCCGTATTGCTTGTATACCATCCGTTCCGTCTGTCTGGTGCTTAGGCCCAGCTGGTCTGCAAGCTGCTTCAGTGTAATAGAATCGTAATGGTACAAAAAGCTGTTTTCAATCGTTAGTAGTCTGCTATCGTCAAGGGTCTTCAGCGGAAGGGACTTGGTGGACGCGTGGTTTTTACTATATTGTCTTATCACCCGGATCACAATCATCTCAAGAATATTAGTTGCCATATGATGAACACCGGCCTGCTCCAGAGAGAGCTCATCCGCCAGCATTTCAAACAATACCATCATATTTCCGCTGTCCAGTCCGATCCAGAAGGGAGTGGACAGGAGCAGCTCCGGAAGGGACGGCTCCTTCACGAAGGTTCGCTTGACTAGCGGGAGAACGGAGTTGCTAGGCAAAATCTCAAAAAAGATGCAATATTCCGCCATCGGATCCTCCGGGTGGGGAATCTGTTCATGAGCGACCTCCGGTCCAGTTACATATATCGTCCCGGGTGTGATTGCATAACGTTGCCCTTGCGCGTACAGAGTGCCCTGTCCTGCCGGGATATAATGAAGCTCATAGCTGTTTTGGCTGTGGCTGTGCTCAGGCATAGGTCTGTAGAAATAGCCGAATTTGACATACAACACGTTCAGCACCATGCCTTCAAGGTTCAGCTTGATATCCATATTGTCAATGTTGATGCTGGGTAATTTCATGCTCACAGACGTTCCCTCCTGTAAAAATGCGACAGCTTTCCGGCTTCCTTGTCATCTCTAAGGATAACGAATCAAACCCCCCATTGATATAATAATTTTGCATTCAGCCTCAGCCGATCAGGAGGATACCAGATGACAAGAGTACCAGACACGAGACGCATGTATCAGAAAGGAAATTATGCTAACACGTATACAGAGGTTCCTGCTGTCCATCCCGGTAATGCGTGGCGGGAGGGCATGATCAGCGGAAACGGGGAGAACGGATATATCACCTCCGGCTCACCTTACTCGGACAGCTTTATTTTTCAGAACATGTGGTTTAATTATCCTTCCAGAGACCCCAGAGTCATTCCGGAGGAATTAACCGCTCAGCTCCCGGATGCCCGGCAGAATGTCTTCAGCCAAAATGATAGCTGGAAGATTACGGACGAGACCGGCGGGACGAGGAAAAGAACCTTTTATTATAGCTACCATCCGGGACATCAGCTCAGAGTTAATATACCCAATAAAGGAAGCTTGTCCGGTTATGAGAGATGGACGAACTATGAAACGGCAGAGACGGGTGTGCGCTATAGCAATGAGGACGGGGAGTGGGTCCGTACCTCTTTTACCTCCAGGGAGGATAATGTTTCGATCACGCAGCTCACTTCATCCTCTGCAGGGACCAAGCTTCACTTGACCCTCTCCATAGACGATATTACGGCTTTGAGCGGGGCATACGATGGTTTCAATGATTTGAAGTCACTCCAATATAAAAAGCTGGCGGATTCTAATGCGGATTATCTCGCGCAAGTCGTCCATTATCCATCCTATCCGGGAAGCGAGCTGGCCTATGGAGGATACGCAGGCTTGACCCAAGTTGTTGTAGTTAACGGTACAAAGGAAATAGTACTGCTGGCTGACAGCAGCCTTGAACCGATGAAAGTGTCCGGGACAGCAACCCCTGCGGTTCAGGTTAAGGATGCCGATGCCGTATATTTGATTACACGCTCCAGAAGAACTCATTCCATGGGGAGAATAGAAGATTTCTCCGCAATGACACAATACGATATTATAGACCGGCTCTTCCAAGACACGAATGCAGTTGTGCACAAATATTCGGCTCCGGGCGGCGGGTTCGATTATGATGCGGCGCTTGCTGCCCATGCGGAGAAGCATTCAGCAGAGTTCAACGCGGTAAGCTTCAGGATTGAAGGCGACGGGCAGGATAAGGACGCTGATAACCTGGCCTTAATCCATGCGCAAAAGTCAGCTCCGCAGAGAGTCAATCCTGCTTTTATGGAGCAGGTGTATAACCAGGGGAGATATGCCATGATCTGCTGCAGCGGTGCAAGCGCACCGCGCTTGTATGGAATGTGGACGGGAGAGTGGAATCCTGGCTGGCGCGGGATTTATACGCTGGATGCCAATGTGAATCTGCAGGTTGCCGCCATGAATACAGGCCATTTGACACATGCCCAGCTTGGATATATTACTTTTTTTCTGAGAAATACTCCCGATTTCGAATATAATGCGCGGATGGCGTACGGCATGCATGATGCGCTGCAGGTATCCGTTAACTCTGACGGCGACCGCGGGATGCATGTAGAATATGACAATGATTACCCGTTTGAATATTGGAACGCGGGGGCAAGCTGGTGTCTTTTGCCTATTTATGAGTACTGGCAATGTTACGGCAATCAGCAGATTCCGATTAACGATAACATGCGGTTCGATGAGCTGAAACCGGTTCTTGGTGTTCGTGATGGAGGCCTGAATGATGAGGAATTCGCACAGCTTAAGGACAAAGGCTATTTGAATCTTGCAGAGGATATTCTGCTCCCCCTGCTGACCAAGCAGGCTAACTTCTGGGAGCAGCTCTGCACACCGGAATACTACACGGATGTTAACGGCAACGCATGTCACCAGCATGGCAAAACCGCGCTCAATCCGGGTGAGAAATATCTGATCATTCCGGCATATTCACCCGAGAATCATCCCATCGGCTACAACAGCACGATCACAGCTAATGCCACGATGGATATTTCAGCAGCGCGGGATGGTCTATCCATGGTTATTGCAATGGAGCAGGCAGTCAAGAGAGAAGGCTATGAATATGCAATAGCCAGATGGGAATCATTGCTTAAACTGCTGCCGGATTATAAATACGATTCGGATGGGGCCTTACGCGAGTGGGCCATGAATGAATATATGGAGAATAACAACCACCGGCATTTGAGCCATCTCTATGCAGCATGGCCTGCCTATGAAACGCAGAACGATCCCGGGTTGGCCCGGGCTGCCAAAACCGCGATTGCCAACAGGGATCAGTATAACACCGGGGATGATACCGCAGGACATGGCTGGATGCATAAAGCGCTGGTTCAAGCCAGGCTGAAGAATGGTGACGGCGTACTCTCCTCCCTGCTTCCGATGATGAGGGATGCCGGGTATTACAGCTCCTTGATGACAGATCATGATTCGAACAGAAGATGTAACTGCTACTGTTCGGATACCTCCTTCGGCACAGTGGCAGCCGTCAATGAAGCCTTATTATTCTCGAATACCGGAGAAATAGAGGTTCTCCCGGCCTTGCCTTCCGATTGGCAAACCGGCTCCATAAATGGGCTTATGGCTAGAACAAGGGTCGAGGTTACGGCGTTATCCTGGGAATTGCCCGCAAGAACCGTACACGTGACACTGAACTCTCTCAGGGAGGATAATACCATCCGCTTAAAGCTAGGCCTTCCATGGACAAAGGCTATGGTTAACGGGAGCGAAGCCAAGATAGAACAGAATGAGCAGGGGAAATATATTCAATTCATTCTTAGTGCAGGTGTAGAGGTTGATGTTGTGTGGCAGCTGGGTGCAGAAAGTTAAGGCCAAATAAAAGCAAAAAATAAACCAATCCGAATCGGGAACGACCGGAAATGGTTTATTTTGATGTCCTGAATTATTTCTGCTAGTAGTTCCAGCTTTAGTTTTTCACTCCGGCCGGTTCCGGTAAATCAAAGCTCCAGTCCACATCAGTATACCTTTTATTAGTAACTGTCCTGATCAGCGTCAGCTTCTCTGGTATGGCGGTCAGGCCGGGAATATCGAAGTACGAGGGACTGTCAGAACCTGCTTGGGGCGCATTAATGATTACAATCTCTCCAAGCTGTGTATGGCCTGTAAACTGGGCGTCATATGTTTTGCCCGATTCATCCTGAACAACCCAGCGGTCCTCCTGGAAGCTGTTCACAAATTCACCGCTAATCAGCAGTCTGCCGGAAGGCACGCTGCCTGCCCCGTTATCTTTGATCTCAAAATCATGCAGCTGCAATACATCTCCTTGTCCTTTAAAGACTGCAGGCTGGTTCTTTAAATCCTCAGGAACAAAGGTTACTGAATCGTCTGTCTGAACGGGTAGTGAATAACCGTCCAGCACGAGCCTGATGCTGCTGCTGTCAAAGGGCAGGTAAGGAAGGGCGAAGGTCCATTGCTGGGCTCTGCCGGCAGGGTCATCGCTCTTGAAGTATCCAATGTCCCAATAGGAGTATCCGTCAAAACCATAATTATTGATGCGGCCGATTTCCTCGCCTTGTTCATTCTCCAAGTGAAACTGCAATGCAAGCTTCTCACTGAGCTCCGCCGGACTACGCTCACCGGTTTCAGCCGATAAACGGGTTTCAAGCTGTAGTAAGGCACCGGTAGGCGTCTGGACAAGACGCTGGGCCGTAACACTCAATCCTGCTGGCGTCGTATAAGACTGATCCATTTCAATGGAAGTGGACAGCTCTTTTGACTTGCTTATATCCACTTCATAACTAAAGCTCCAGTCACCGTTCAATCCGGTTGAAGCACCTGCTCCTTCCTTAACATTGAGTCTGTTAACATTGCTCTCAATAATGATGTGGTCTCCTGGGAGCTGATCGTACGCATAGGTTAACCAAAGCCTGTCGTTCTCATAGGCCGGGGATTGTTCGTCCCCTCCATCCTGCATGGGAATAACAGACCGGAAAAAAGCAATTTCCTGGTCGTTCTCATCTTTGATCTGAATCATACTATGATCAATAGTATTCTTCCAATTGTGATTCGTCTGTCCCGAGGAATCTGTCAGCAGAAGTGAGAATACAATCCGTGTATCATCAGCAATCACCTCTTCGAGTGACAGTGTGTAGCCCTGATCTGTGATGCTGACAGCAGGCATTTGTATAAGTCCCAGCGATTGGGCATTCTGCATTCCGGGATCTGTCCAATGCATGATCTTGTTAGCCGGCATCATCGTGTGCGCCTGGAAAATTCGTTTGCTTCCTGTTTCATAAGAGACATCCGGTTTCGTCAAACCATAGAGCACCAGAATAATTGCCAGTCCACCGAGTATGCCCGCTCCCCAGCGCAGTCCGGCGAATCGTTTTTGCTTGTAGGCTGAAGGGAGGAGGGAAATTTCTGTTTGCCGTACCTGATCCATAACTTGCTCCGTAAAACGTCCGTTAAGCGATGCGGATGTAGATTTTTTGTAAGCATGCATTTCATTATCCAACCACTCGTCAGCATTCGTATGATTTGGTTTGGCCATAAGCATCCTCCTTCATGGTCTTCCCGGGCCATAGCTTTTTTAGTTTTAGGCGCGCCTGATACAGACGGTTTTTCACCTGATGCATGGTCAGGCCTGTCACTGCTGAAATCTCCTCGTAACTTAAATCCTCTGTGTAGTACAGAAGCAGTACAATGCGGTAGCGCTGCGGCAGCTTTTGGATCATACGTTGAAGTTCGACTTCGCTTTCTCTGCGCATGTACCGCTCTTCCGGAGTAGGGGAGTTGTCGATTTGAACATTCAACAGGTCATTTGCAAAGCTGAAGCGCTTGCGCCGCCCGGCTTCTCTGAACACATTGACAGCGATGGCATACAGCCAGGCTGAAAAGCTGGATTGTAAGCGATGGCTGCGCAGCTTTCTGTAGGCTTGAATAAAAGCTTCCTGAGCCTGGTCCTGTGCATCCTGAGGAGAAGAGCCCATCTCCAGCAGGAAAAAATAGAGCCTTGAGCTGTATTTATCAATCAGCACTGCAAATGCCTCCCGGTCTCCCCCCAGCACCCTTTCGATGATCAATCTATCTTCGACTGGTTCTGTCATTACAGCCCTCCCATTGTGACGTCTATATCTATAAGACGGGTTGATGCGTTAAATCTTCTTAGTTTATTTTGTTTAGTTGAATAGATATTTTTAATGCTTCTAGTTAAAAAAAAGCAGCCCGGATATACACTTTAGCATGTATACCCGGGCTGCTGCTGCAAAGGCTTGTACTCGTGAGCCTCCAGAGTCACGATGATGCTGCGTTTTAATGCTGCCGCTGATGGCTGCCTACACTATGGCGGCGGATGATGGTGCGCGTAATGGCCTTTTCGATTTCAATAATGATGAATACCGCAGTCCCCACATACGGCCCGTCTGCTTCTCAACAGATGTGGATTCGACCGGTCAGCGCCGATGCCTCGACCTTATTAAGGGAGGAGTTCTGCCGTCAGCCCGATATTCCCGCTGCACGTGAGGATGGCGGAGCTTTGATGTCAAGGCAGCGCAGATGAGGATTGGTCAGGCCGGCGGTCAGGCATACAGCAAACAGGGCAGCGGCAATTGCGAAGCAAATGGCCACACCGATTCTGTCGGCCAGAATCCCTACTCCGCCGTAGGTTAACGGGATGGAGAGGTTAAAGGCCATGGAGCTGATGCTGTTGACGCGTCCCCGAAGCTGGGACGGAACCAGGAGCTGAAACAGTGTGCTCATCGGGATTACTGTAACGGTCACGCCAAAGCCAAGGAGCAGGTTGCCGAAGCAGGCCGGCCAGAGTGCAGGAGATATTGCGATCACTCCCATGCCAAGGCCTTGAACCCCCAGTCCGCAGGAGAACCAGAGGCCGATTCGCCGCGGGGATTGGCTGCCGACAAAGAGTCCGCCCAGAAGCAGTCCGGCTCCTATAGCGGCATTAAAAATACCAAGCTCGCGGGAGCCGCCCTGCAGCAGCTCCCCGATCAGCATGGGGGGAAGCACATTGCTCGGACCCAAGGCAATATTGCTGAGCGTGCCGAGAAGGATGATGAGCAGCAGGGCGGTCTGCCCCCGCAGCCATCCCCAGCCCTCACGGATTTCCGCGAAGATGGACAACCCGGCACTGCCGGGTTGTCTCTTTGTCTTGCTGCGGAATTTGATCCGCTGAATCAGGGCGAGCGAGAGGATAAAGGATACCGCATCCATAACTACGGCCCCTGAATTTCCAATGGAGGCCACCAGTATTCCGCCGGCAACCGTACCAAGAATGCGGGTGATCTGCAGAGAAACAGACATCAGTGAATTGGCCGAGATAAGATAAGCTTTATCTGCAATGAGCTCGGGCATCAAGGAGCTCTGTGAGGTCCCGAACAGATTGCCCATTACCGCAAGGGCGGCTGTAATCAGATAGATATGCAGCAGCTGCAGCTGTCCGGTTAACATGAGTACAGCAAGGGTTCCGGTGAGCAGGGCCTGAGCGGCATCGGAGATCTGCATCAGGTTTTTTTTGTTCAACCGGTCAACCCAGGCACCGATGAATAAGCCGAGAATCATTTCCGGGAGGAATTTGGTGACAATCACAAGCCCCACCTGGAGCGAGGAGCCGGTCATTGAGTACACGAGCCAGCTGATTGCCAGATTGTATAAGGAATCCCCGAAGAAGGAGCAGGCACGGGCCAGCCATAGATAGCGGAAGTCCGCATTATGCTGCAGCAGGAGCCTGTAATTAGGCTTGCTTACTACGGAATTCAACTGAATACTCCTCCTCTATTTAAGGCTCCATGTGCCACCATTACCGGAGGCTGCTTCAGCCGCAGAAACCGGTTGCTGATAGAATGCTGCCATAGCTTGGTATGGAACTCTAGCTGCGAGGAGTGCTGAAGCAGCTCCGTTAAGCTTAAGCCATGCTCGAACCTGCGCAAAAAAGCGATCATCGGTGCGGGAAACGGAAAGAGAGTACCGTCCCGCCGGACGAACAGCTGCTGTTCCTGCGGCTCCGTGTAGCTTGGGGCATCCGGTTTCCACTGCTGAAGCAGCTCCGTTATATTCTGCGCGTTGACTGCCTTGCCTTCGCGTTCGGAGGAATCCAGAATGTTATCCAGGTTCTTTTTGCTGAACAGCTTGTGTACAGGAAGGTAATAATGCCCCTCAAGGAGATGGCCGTTTAATTCCATGACTGTGTCCGCATTAGCCGGCGGATGATTTGCACTGCCGATGACACTCAGGATATTATTTCCGAACCTGTCATGGTAGAACATCGAATGCGCAGTATCCACTCCCCCCACCCAGGGACGGTCCAGCAGACCTCCCCGCAACGAGGCTTTGGCCTCAGTCAGCTCCTTCGACCCGCAGCGTGAAGAAGCGGCAAGCAGATCCTCAGGCTCACTGTAATGTAGCCGCCATGCGACATCCTCCCCCTCAAACGGCCGGACACCAAGAATGTTGAAGCGTTCCGGCTCCTTGGCTATAATAGCGCCTTTGGTTAAGACGAACTGGCCGAGTCCACCAAAGGTCCAATGCCTGGTATTCTCCTGCAAAAAATCAACAGAGCTCAATGCATCTTCAATCGTTTCGGTAGGGAAGCCGGTAAAGCCCATAATTTGCACGCCGATGCCAGCTTCGCTGAACATTTGAATCGTTTCCTGCAGCCGGTCGACCTTGGTTCCTTTATTAATGAGATTGAGGATCCGCTGGTTGCCGGATTCAAAGCCGACAGAGATGGCGGTACAGCCGCTTTGCTGCAGCAACCCGCAGCGCTCCGGTGTCCAGTATTCCTCAAGCCGGATCTCTGCTCCCCAGCGGATATCGAGCCCTTCTTCCAAAATTGCCGCTGCAAGCTTCAGGAGTAAAGCAGGAGAAAGCACATCTACTGAAAAATATATATATTTGTAGGTGACGGCAAGCGTCCTCAAATCTTCCATAATTTTATCGAGCGGGTATTGCCGCCAGGGACTGGTAGGCGAATCGGTATTCAAGCCGTAATCACAAAAGGTGCAGCGGTTCCAGTAGCATCCCCGCGAAGGAGAATAGTATATGAACGGATACGGGGACAGGTACTTTTCCCAGGGCAGCTTGCTGTACTCCGGCACTGGAAAGGAGCAGATATCCTCATATTTGATTTCGGGCGTAAAGGGATCAGTCGCAGCCTGATGCCTGGGGTGCAGGGCAATATTCGGAGACGCAGGTATAGAAGTGTCGTGCTCCAAGGCTTGGAGAATAGAGACAAAGGCACTTTCACCTTCACCGATGATGCAGGCATCTGCCGGGTCAAATACCGCATAAAAATCGTTTTTGTCCAAAATGTATTTCCAGTAATCCGAGACGGCGGTACCGCCGAATATCATGCGGATTCCCGGACAGCTTGTCCGGATGTGACGTGCCATGCTTAGTGCGAAGGGGATTTGGGCGACATAGGTGATGCTGATGCCAACGAGGGAATAACCGCCTGTACTAATGCCGGGGATCAATTCCTTGCTATAATAATCAGTGAACGGCCGGGAGATCACTCCGGTAATTTCAGGATCACGCATATCCAATGAGCTGAAAATATTATAAAATCCGCTGGTCGCCAGGCTGAACCCCCGGAACTGTCCCGGGAAGCCCGTTAAAGATAAGGCATCCATCCAGAGCATTACAGTCTCAACGGCACTTGTATACATCGTGTAGTCAAAAAAGGCTGCTTCATTCCTGAACGTATGCAGTGCGGCCGGAAGCTCCTCAGCAAAATTCACGCCTTGCACTTTGAGCGCGTAATGAAGCTCCATCTGTTCAACAGGCGTAAGGTGTTCCCGTGCCTGAAGCTGTGCAGTCCGTTCATTAATAGCCTGCATCGTTCTTTCGATTTGCTCAGGGGCTGTAGTATATAGCCATGAATCAATATTGCTGTCAATAATATCAATATCGGCAAAGCCGAATTGCCGCGCATAGCCCGCCAAACAGCAAAGGCTGTGATAACCCGAGGTAGGATCACTGACAGGCGGGTAGATAAGCGCAGTTTTTACCATTTCATGACCTCCATATTCAAGAGATACCTCCCCAATTGAAGGATTCAATGAGGAGGCCGGGCTGCGGAATGCGGTTAGTGAATATTATTGATATTGTTCTCACGTGTAACAACGCTGTCAAATTCTTCGGTGATCTCCAGAATGGCTGCAACCAGCTCCTGTTCTTCCTTTTCCATACAATCTCACCTCCTTTGGGTATTAAAGAGATTATATGCTAAAAAATACCATTTGATATATGAGCTAGCAGATTGACGCTAAATGAAATAGCAGATAAACTATTAATTTGGATAATAATGAGATTTTTTGGAGAGAGGGGCACACAAATGATAAGAGCTTCTGAGGATAACCAGTATTATGAGCTGTCGAGTCCGACGATTCTGCCTAAGGCTTCGGGCTTCCTGTGGAATGAGCAAATGATGATCCATATGAACTGCCGGGGATATGCTGTGGCCCAGTACATGCAGCCTGAGCCTGCCAAATACTCGTATGCACCGAACCTGGAAGCCAAGACCTTCATGCAGCCGGAGCAGCCTTATTATGCCCATCATCCCGGCCGGTTTGTCTATGTGAAGGATGAGGAGAGCGGTGAGGTGTTCTCTGCCCCGTACGAGCCTGTCCGCATGCCTCCCGATCACTACACCTTTGCTGTAGGGAAACATAATATTGTCTGGAAAATAGAGCGTAACGGCATTGCTATTGAAATGACGCTGAGCCTGCCCAAAAATGAGCCAATGGAGCTGTGGCGGGTGAAGGTGACCAATCTGTCCTCTGCTGCCCGGAAAATTAGCATTTATCCCTATTTCACCATCGGGTATATGTCCTGGATGAACCAGTCCGGTGAATATAAAGAAGCTCTGCAGGGGATCGTTGCTACAGCCGTCACACCTTACCAGAAATATCAGGATTATGACAAGATCAAACACCTGAAGGACAAGACGTTTCTGCTTGCCGATCAAGCGCCGGCGGCCTGGGAGGTAAATCAGGAAGCCTTTGAAGGAGAGGGCGGAATCGGCTCACCGTCAGCACTTACAGGTGGACTGCTGGCCAAAGGGGAAGCACGTTATGAAACACCCGTAGCTGTTCTTCAGTACAGCATCGGCCTTGCTCCGGGCGAAGATCGGGAATACCGTTTCGTGTTTGGACCCGCTCATGATGAGCAGGAGATTGCCGATATCCGTCAGCGGCTGTTCCAGACTGCCAACGCAGCCGGTGAAGACGGATTTGTGCTCGCTGAACAGGAGTACGCGGAATACATTAAGGAAGGCAGAGGCATCATCGAAATCACCACTCCGGATGCCGATCTAGATAATCTGGTTAACCACTGGCTGCCCCGGCAGATGTACTATCACGGGCAGACGAACCGCCTGACGACAGATCCCCAGACCCGTAATTATCTGCAGGATAATATGGGCATGAGCTATATTAAGCCGCACATGGCGAGGGAGGCCTTCCTGACAGCCCTGAGCCAGCAAAATGTAAGCGGAGCCATGCCGGATGGCATTATTTTGCACGAAGCGGCTGAACTGAAATATATCAATCAGGTTCCGCATACCGATCACTGCGTCTGGCTGCCGATCTGCCTCATTACCTATCTGGAGGAGACGGATGATTACACCCTTCTGGAGGAGCAAGTTCCTTACTCGGGCGGAGAGGAAAGCGGCACTGTCTTCGAGCACATCGACCGGGCGATGCACTGGCTGATCCATGAGCGGGACGGGAGAGGTCTGAATTATATTAATCAAGGCGACTGGTGCGACCCGATGAATATGGTCGGCTATAAGGGCGCTGGCGTATCCGGATGGCTGACGATAGCGGCGGCGTATGCTTTTATGATCTGGGCGGATATCTGCGAACACAGCGGCCGGCCGGAGAACGGGCAGGCATTCCGCCTGGCTGCGGATGAGACGAATGCTGTAGTCAATCGGTATTTCTGGGACGGCGAGTGGTATGCGCGGGGAATCACCGATGACAATGTAGTGTTCGGCATCAGCGAAGATAAGGAAGGACGGATCTTTATTAATCCGCAGGGCTGGGCGCTGCTCAGTGGTGCGGCCGATGAGGAGAAGCGGGAGAAGCTGATGAAATCGGTCAGTGAACAGCTGGAGACCCCTTATGGTGTGGAAAAGCTGGCCCCCTCCTATACCGCTATGCGGGAAGATGTGGGCCGGGTAACGCAAAAACATCCGGGAACAGCCGAGAACGGGGCGGTCTATAATCATGCCGCAGCCTTTTATATCTATGGCCTGTATGCCGTTGGCGAGCAGGATGATGCCTACCGCCTGCTGCGCAAAATGATCCCGGGACCTGACATCGAGGATATCATCCGCCGGGGCCAGCTGCCGGTCTTTATTCCGAACTATTACCGCGGAGCCTACAGACAGTTTCCGAAGACGGCCGGACGCTCCAGCCATCTTTTTAATACAGGAACCGTGCCGTGGGTATACCGGTGCCTGATAGACGGCCTGTTCGGATTACAGGGTAACCGTGAAGGACTGCAGGTGCAGCCGCAGCTGCCTTCGGATTGGGACGAGGCTGTGGTAAAACGCATCTTCAGAGGCGCGCAGCTGCATGTTGAAATGAAGCGTGAAGCCGGGGTTACGGCTACAGAGGTTTATCTGGACGGTGAGCTTGTCCGGGACGGTGTGCTTAAAGGGCTGGAAGCTGGCGGACAATATAAGGTGCTTGTTAAGCTTCCTGCAGTGACTGACTGAGCAGCATAAAATGCCCAACCGGTTACAGGGACAGCAGAATCCCGGAGCCGGTTGGGCATTAACACTTTATTTAGTAGATTTCCTTTAAAAGGGCAATCACTTCATCCATCGTGAGGCCGAAGGATTTGTAATAATCCGTATCGGTCACCATCTGCTTCAGGATCATTTCATTGCGCTTCTTAACCTTCTCATCGGCCGACAGACCGGCGACAAAACAGCCTTTACCCGTCACGGTATAAATCAGACCGCTTCGTTCCAGCTCCTCCCAGGCTTTTTTTACGGTAATGATACTGACAGACAGCTCGACGGCTGCCTGACGGATGGGCGGCAGAATATAGCCGCTTTCCAGCTCACCTTTAAGAATCTGGGCACTGATCTGATCAAATAGCTGTTGATAGATTGGTTTATCCGAGGTGTTTGAGATTGCAATATTCATTATATTTCCACTTTCAAGAATCGTTTGTAGCCAATATGATAAGCTAAAAATGTGAATATTGCAAAAATAGCGATACAGGCAAGTAGGATGGAGAGCTGAGTAGTCATGCTGTCAGCGCCGCTTCCCTTAAACAGGTCATGCACTAACGGGCTTTGAATGCCCAGCCATTCTGCAGCCCCGGCGAACAGGGTAGCAGCAGTAATCGATACGATGGAGGCCGCGCCGTATTTATATGCTGTTTTGTAATACATAGTAAAAAAGATAAGATTGAAGATTGCAAGCATCACCAGACATAGCGCCCAGAACCCAATGGACGGCGCAAAGAAATAGTAGGTCATATTCGGATATAAGCGGACACTGATCAGACCGTAGATTATGGCGATTACAATATGCAGCAGCTCCAGAAGGACGATGAAAGTCACCTTCGCTTTGACAACATCCTTTTTGGCTACAGGCAGCATGCCGGTGAACATGAGATCATTTTGGCTTTTATACCCGCTGAACATATTCGGTACCGTTAAAAAACAAAAGTATAGGATAACAAGGAAATACAGCCAGCCCGGGATTAACATCAAGGCGCCTGTCAAAAAGGGTAATATGTAGAAGAACGGATTTACGCCTAATTTGAGTTCTTTGAGCAGTAAATTATACATAAGCTTCCTCTTTTCTTGAGTAGTAGATCATAATTTCCTCGAGATTCGGAATTGCAGAGACAATGCCCGGCGACGGTTCAAAATCTTTCGTATGAATCAGGCCGGTAAAGCCGAAAGAATTCGTTTTATAGGAAATCAGCCGGTCTTTGACTTGTTCCAGCTGCTCTTTTGTACCATTCAGCAGGCGAAACGCATCGACGAACGCTTCCTTCTCGGCACTGTTAACAATTTGTCCGTCATGGATGTAAGTAATATAGTCGGCGCATTTTTCCAGGTCAGATGTAACATGGGTTGAAAAGAGAATACTGATTTCGCCGTCCTGCACAAGCTCCTGAAAAATACTCAGAAGATTATCTCTGGCAGCGGGATCAAGGCCGCTTGTCGGCTCATCCAGGATAAGCAGCTTGGCACCATGCGACAAAGCGAGGGCCAGACTGTATTTGACTTTCATTCCGGTTGATAATTCGGCGATTTTTTTATCTTCAATCAGATTGAATTTTTTCAGATACTTGCGGTAGGTGTTGTCATCCCAATTACGGTAAAAGGTTTTGATTACATTCGTTAACGTCTTGATTTTATTGCGGCTGTAAAAGTTGATGTCTCCAAAGGCGTATCCGATTTCCTGCTTCAGCTCGACTTCGTGCTGCGTTATGTTTTTCCCAAGGGCATGAATCTCGCCGCCATCCATGCTGATTAAATTCAAAATGGATTTGATGGTCGTTGTTTTACCCGCACCGTTAATTCCGATGAAACCCATGATATAGCCCTTTTCCAGTTGAAAAGACACATCTTTTAATGAAAAGTGTTCATAGTGCTTATTTAAATGTTTGATATCCAATACCAGCATGAGATGTACCTCCTTATTAAAATTGTGTATGTCGTGCATACACAATATATCACCGGGGGATTATGGTGTCAATTCCTATGCGCACACCGGAGCTTAAGGAATACGCATTAGGCTGGGCAATTCCCGGTTCAACGGGAACGATATACACTCATAACGGGGCGATAAATGGTTTCTCCTCGGAGATCTGGCGGGATATGTCCAAGGGGACGGCGGTTATTCTGCTCAGCAATGCGGAGGGGGAGCTGGGGCATAGGAGAGATGTATTGTTGCGTATGCTTGATAGTGCTGAATAGGCATTGCTTTTTGGCGTTGCACAGCCTTGTTTATCTTCTCAGGCCGGGTTACCGCCCGCATTCAAAAGAACCCGGACGCTTGTCCCGAAAAAGGATCAGCGCCCGGGCTCTTTTCATTTACGCTTACAAAGTTATTATGCTAACCGGGTTACCATGAGCCGTTACGATATTAAGCAGGTTTTCGGGCGTAAGCCACACGGTAGCGGTGTTCTCGTTGGGATGGACGCCGACGGTTTCGCCCTTTTGCAAATCTGCATCCAGGATATATTTCACCGTGCGCTCCTTGTCGTTCAGTATGCCAAACGGGGAGACGGCGCCTTTAGTGAGGCCGAGTAGCTGCATTAAATCTTCTTCAGAAGCAAACGTAAGGGGACGGGACTCCAGCAGCGTACGCAGCTGCTTCAGGTTAACGGACTTATCCTTCTGAATCGACAGCAGATAATAATTTCTTTTTTTGTCATCACGGATGAACAGATTTTTGGCTATCTGATCTATTCTGGGGAGCCCGAAGCGCTCCATGTCTGCGATGGTGTAGGCGGCAGGATGGTCAATCACTTCATGGCTTACGTTCTGCTGCTTTAACAGCTCTATAACGGCTTCGCGGTTCATCATTATCACCTTTATCTTCGGATTTTGTAGAGTGGTCACTGCAACTGGACATAATAATATCATTATTATTGGATTTGGATAAAGAGTTTAGAGATATCACTAAAAGTGTAGTAATATCGTCATTAGAGGTGAGGTGTTTCCTCTACAGTAACTCAGATTATACAATCAGGAGGAAACAGGATGACGATCAAGCTCATTGCAGTGGATATGGATGGAACCTTTCTAAATAAAGAGATGGGATATGACAAAGAAAGGTTCGCTAAACAGTATGCAAAGATGAAGGAGCAGGGAATCCGGTTTGTTGTGGCCAGCGGCAACCAGTACTATCAGCTGAAGTCCTTTTTTGGTGAGATCCAGGATGAGATCAGTTATGTGGCTGAAAATGGCGCCTTTATCGTCGATCAGGGGCAGGAAGTGTCCGCTGTTGATATACCCAAACAGGATGTGCAGCTGGTTCTGAAAGAGCTGGTATCCAATAATAAGTTTCAGATTGTGTTATGCGGCAAAGAAAGTGCCTATGTGCTGGATAGTGTATCGGACACCTTTTTTACTATCGTAAACAAATATTATCACCGGTTAAAAAGAGTGAAGAGCTTCGATGAGGTGAACGATCAGATTCTGAAATTTGCATTGTCCTGTCCGGATGAGGAGACGCTTCAGCTAAAAGATCTGCTGCAGAGCAGCATCGGGAACACAGTAACTCCTGTCTCCAGCGGACATGGATATATTGATCTGATTGCGCCGAAATTCCATAAGGCTTCCGGTATTCAACTGCTGCAGGACAAATGGGATATCAAAGATGATGAAACGATGGCCTTTGGTGACGGAGGCAATGACATTGAAATGCTGAGACATGTAAAGTACAGCTTTGCCATGGAGAACGGATCGGATGAAGTGAAAGAGGCGGCAAAATATATGGCACCGGCTAATATTAACAGCGGTGTTTTGGAAGTGATCGATCAGTATTTTGCGGGGCAGGGGCCATTTAAAAATTAATTGGTTATGTGATCAACAAAGAGGGGCTCTTAGCCCCTCTATTTTTTATGATCAAATATAGTAAACCTTACGGCAAAACAGTAACCTTCTGCGCAATCATTTTCGTCATGGCGTGTTTATGGGGGATGCCGGATGAGTTACAGTCGAAGACGACTTCCGAGCTATCCTTAATCAGCCAGTCGTGATAGTGCGTGAGCAATTCGCCGGAATGCCATTTATAGGAGTTGGATTCTTTTTCAGGCGGCGGGGCAATGAACGGCTTGTTAACAAACACATTAAGGACATGCAGGCCGCCTTCATTGGTATAATGCTTGTAATTATCAAAGATTTCTTTGCGGAAATCCGGTTTTATGTAGTTAAGCACGCCGCTTGAGAAGATGATGTCATAGTGAGCATTCAAACGGTGGTCCTGGATATCTGCTTTAAAAACATTTACATGCACACCGTTCTTTTCAGCGAGCCGCTTTGTTTTCTCAATGCCTGCATCTGAAATATCCAGGGCACTGACATCATATCCGTTCCGGGCCATGAAGACGGCATCCTTTCCCTCCCCGCAGCCTATATCCAGCACTTTCAAATGCCTGGTAGGAGGCATCAGCTGGAGCACCTGGTAACATACCTTGTTGGGCTCAGTTCCCCAGTAATATTCCGGCGTTTTGTAGACATCCTCGTAGATGGAAATCGGCCGGTCCTGTGATGCATAACCCAGCAGCTTATCAATGCTTACCTCCAGGGTTGCCGACAGCTGGGGCAGCAGCGAAATATCCGGCATGGACTGGGCATTTTCCCATTTGGACACCGCCTGAAAAGACAACCCGAGAATTTGTGCAAGCTCCTCTTGTGTAAGTCCCTTTTCCTTGCGGTAGATGCTAATGTTTCTTGCTAATTTATCCTTCATGATTCAGTATCCACGCTCCTTATCTGTGTAGTCCAATTTTATTGGAGATTTATGGAGCGGACAATAACCGGTTGTTTGATATTTTGGGGATTTCAACTGATGGTTGAGTGCAGTTCGGATTGTTCAGATTGTGCTATCAGTTGAGAAGAATCGTTCTACACGAAACGGCAGCCTCAGTGATAGAATTATTTACTGTAGTGTGAAAATTTACTAATCACAAATGAGCTGGAGGGAAGTTGAATGGATCACAAGGATTTCAGCAACTTTAAATGGCTTAATGAAAGCAGCATCAGATTCGAGAATGAAGAAATGGTATTATACGCTCCTAAGGATAGTGACTTTTTCTGTAACAACGGGACTGTATCAGAAGAAGGAATTACGCCAAGCTCGCTTACAAACGCTCCGTTTTTTTATACAGAGGTTTCCGGTGATTTTGTAATGCGGGTTAAGGTAGGGCATGATTTCAGGGATGTATACGATTCTGCTTCGGTTATGGTTATGAAGGATCTAGAGGTATGGGCCAAGCTGTGCTTTGAATTGACGGATTTCGATACGCATGCGGTTGTAAGTGTAGTAACAAATCCGTTATCAGACGACGCAAATGGAAACAATATTGACGGCGATTCGGTATGGCTCCAGATTACCCGTGTCGGCCAAGCCTTTGCTTTTCATTATTCATTAAATGGTGACCAGTTCTATATGGTGAGATTCTTCAATTTACCAGTGGAAGAGACTGTAAAGGTGGGCTTCGTTCCGCAGGCTCCCAATGGCAACGGCGGTGACAGACGCTACTCTGGCTTCTCATTAGAAAAGAAAACCGTGAAAAATATTAGAGCAGGTGTGTAACATTTGTCCGAGCGGTGCTCCTTATTGTGGGCACCGCTTTTTTTTCCAGAGAAGCTATAAAAAAGTCTATGCTATACACTAAACTATCTTAAATGATGATCTAAATGTTTGTTTTGATGATATCACCTTTCTAGTCTGATTTTTCATAGATATATTACCCCGTGTAATGCTACTATATATTGAAATAAACTGGCTGCGGGAGCGGTTATATGAGTGTTTACTCAGTTCACGACATCATACAATATTCGCTGTTTTCTTTTGCCGAGTACAGTCCTGATCCTATTTACATTCTGGGCAACGATAAAAAGGTGATCTACGCCAATCCTGTCTTCGTTGAGCTTTATGGATGGTCAATGGAAGAGCTGAATCAGCTTGATTTCCCGCATATCCCTCTGGAGCTTAGAGAAGAGCTCGCCCAGATGTATATTTTCATCAATCAGGGACGGAAATTGTTTGCCCTCGATACGTTCCGCATTAAACGAAATGGGGAGCTGATCAGTGTCAAAATAACCATTTCTCCAGTAAAGGACCCGGAAGGATGCATTAAGGCTTATGTATGTGTACTGAGGGATGTAACGGAGATTAAGTTCTCTGAGCTAAAGTATTACAAATTATTTAATGAAGCGAATGACCCCATTTTTATCTACGAACAGAACCCGGACGGGAAGCCGTCAACCTTTCTGGATGTCAATGAAGCAGCCTGCCGGATGCTGGGGTATACACGCCGGGAACTCCTGGACAAAACACCGTATTCCATAGCAGCAGAGTCGTTGCAGAGCGAGGTTGACAATCTGTTTGAGAAAATCCTTGAAGGAGACGGGATATTCGTCGAATGGATTCAGGTAACAAAGGAAGGGAAGCAAATTCCTGTAGAAATCAGCGCCAAGCCGTTTAAGCTGAACGGCCGCAAAATGGTCATTTCGATCAGCCGTGATCTGACTGAACGCAAGAGAACCGAGGAGTTTCTCCGGTATACGGAGAATATTTCCATGATCGGCGAGCTGTCTGCAGGCATTGCCCATGAAATCCGCAATCCGCTCACCAGTATCCGGGGATTTGTTCAGCTTCTGTTCGCCCAAACCGCAAAAGGCAGAGAGTATCATCAGATTGTGGTGTCGGAGGTAGACCGGATCAATTCGATTATCGGTGAACTGCTGCTGCTGGGCAAAGAAGCCCCCTCCAGTCTGGCTGACTATAATCTGGTCCAGCTGTTAAGACAAGCCGTCGTGCTGCTGAATGCCCAGGCGCATATGACGAACATAGAGATTCTCATGCATACCCATCTCGACTGCCTTACGCTTAAAGGATCAGCCAACAAGCTGAAGCAGGTCTTCATCAATGTTCTTAAAAATGCTATTGAAGCAAGCCCGGACGGAGCAGAAATTATCGTAGAGCTGGACCGCACAGAGCATATGGCCATCATTCGGATCAGCGATAACGGACGGGGCATTCCGGCAGAATACATAGATCAGATCGGCTCGCCTTTCTTCACTACCAAATCGGGAGGGAACGGGCTCGGGGTGATGATCAGCAGAAAGATTATACATAATCATAGAGGAACGTTTCTGTTCAAGGCGAATCAGCCGACGGGAACGATTGTTGAGATTACACTGCCTATTATGTAGCGGTACGCGCTATAATGAAAGGGTTCAGCTTGCAAACGGCTTCATGACAAAAAAGGAACTAGAACAAGAGAAGACTGCGCCGGTTGATCCGTCCTGAGTTCTCTCTGATAAAATGGAGGCTATTATGTTTCAGGTAACAGAAGCAACAGGATGCCCTTTTGACAGAACCTATTTATTGAAGGAGAAGCGCAGGTTTGATATCCGGGATTATGGGGCGGGGGCGGACTGTTCTCCTGTGGTGAATACTGCGGCAATTAATAACGCGATCCAGGCAGCGGCTGCAGGAGGGGGGACAGTAGTTATTCCTGAAGGCAGCTTCAGAGTATACACGGTCCGTCTATTGAACGGCGTCAATCTGTACTTGTCCGCAGGCAGCGTACTTTCTGCAGCCAGAACGGACATCACCCGGTCCTATGAGCTGCAGATTGGAGAGGGCGGTAATGTTGAAGAGCCTGAGGTCAATCTGTATGTCGGCTTGCAGGATCACGGACATACTTATTTTGCCAACAGCCTGATTTATGGCGCGGATATCCGTGATGTAATGATTTACGGGCCAGGGCTGCTGGATGGAAGCTCTCTGAATGATAAGGGGGAGCTGGAGCAGATCCTGATGGGCGGGGACCCTCATGAGCCAATCCGCCGTAACGGGCCTGGACATCAGGGAGAATGGTTCGGGAACAAGGCGATTGCATTGGTACGGTGTGAAAATATAGCCTTTTGCGACTTTTCGATTCTGGCCGGCGGTCATTTCGCCATTATTACGACCTGTGTAAAAAATATGTACGTAGAGCGCATTCTGGTGGATACGAACCGCGATGCGTTTGATGTGGACTGCTGTGAGAATGTGACGATTGTTCACTCCACCTTCAATTCCTTGACCGATGATGCCATTGTGCTAAAAGCCTCCTACGGCGGCGGAATATTCATGCCGCTGCGGAATGTGCTGATTGAAGACTGCATCGTTAGCGGCTACGACATGGGCTCCGTATATGCGAAAACGTATACACAGGACAAGCTGATTGCTACTGACCGTTGCGGCCCTACCGCCCGGGTCAAGCTGGGTACGGAATCTACATGCGGATATGACCTCGTTACGGTACGGCGCGTCCAGTTTAAAAGATCCAGAGGCTTTGCCCTTGAAGCCGTCGACGGGGCGGATTTGAGCCATATTATTTTTGAGGATTCCACTATGGAGGGTGTAAGCAGCTCGCCAATCTTCATTAAAGCAGGAGACCGCGGCCGGTTTCCTGTTACGGGGAACAGCACCGGGGAAGACTTCATCCCAGGAGGGGATGCCCCGCCGAATGTGCGGCTCGATCAGACGCACTGGGTACTGCCGGCCAAGGAGCCGTATCAGGTGTACCCGGCGAGGCGCTATCTTCCGTCCTATAATAGAACCCGTAAGGTTTCGGCGGACGGCGCATCTTCCTTTTACATTGTAGACGCTGAGCAGCCTCTCCGGCTGAATCCGGCCAATGTCCATGAAGAGAACGGCAGATGGTATGCTGTCTGCTACGATGAGCTGACGAAGAAATATGTTCCGGATTACAGTAAAGAGCTGCAGGAAGGCGAGCTTCCGCTGTATGCCAATGCGAACGGCAGTGAGCACATTGCTTATGTTCACGACATTATCATCCGGAATATTACGGTTAAGAATGCCGATCCCCGCTATC
Source organism: Paenibacillus sp. PastM-3 (assembly GCF_029893965.1). Taxonomy (GTDB): domain Bacteria; phylum Bacillota; class Bacilli; order Paenibacillales; family Paenibacillaceae; genus Paenibacillus_AQ. The sequence continues at coordinate 177,861 of NZ_JARXXP010000006.1, read as the reverse complement.
CGATTGAAATCATGGGGCTGACAGGCAGCCGGATCAGGAATGTATCTATTACCAACATTGAGGTGGAGTACCGCGGCGGTCTGAGCCTGGAGCATGCGGTGGAGCAGCGCCAGCTGAATACCAACTGGGAATATGCCCAGTATGGCGGGAGTAAACGCAGTGTGCAATCGCTGCCGTGGCTGGTAAACACCTTTTTCCTGAAAAATGAAGGACTGCTGCCCCGGGTGGAATGGGATCCGGAAGCCGGAGTGTGGAAGGATGCTCCCTTCAACGTACCGGAGCTGCCGGAGGTTTATCCGGAGCCGAGCAACTGGGGAATTCTCCCGGCATACGGGCTGTATGCAAGACATGTGGAAAATCTGGTTCTGGATGAAATCGAGCTGCGCTATCTTACAGTAGATACCCGGTATCCCATTGTGCTTGATGATGTCGTAAACGGCTCGCTTCAGAATATCCGTGTAGACCATGCAGAAGGTGTTGAAGAAATTGTCCTGGTGAAAAACCGGTTCAAGCGGCCTGCAGGACTGGAATATGTGCCGGATTATCCGTATCAGCAGACTAAAGTTGAACATGTAGCTCTGGACAGCCGTTTGTCTGTCAAGGCTGTAGAAATCGGTGCACCTGCTCCGGGAACGCCCAAGGATTCGTTGTATCCGTATGAAACGGTTGCCATTCCTGAGAGTGGATACAGCTATCCGGTTGCCACTCTGGAGGTTCCTTTGCCGCAGACGGTATTCCGGCCGTTCTTCGCCTTTGTTCCGGAACAGAGTGTCCGGGCGGGTGAACGCCTTTCCTTTGCCGTTGTGGCCAGGCAGCCCGCATACGAGGCTTCCAGCCGTGAAACGGACGGCAAAATTTATAATGAGACAGCCCCGGACAGGGACCCGGCAGTACTGGGGATTGCGGAGCCGATGATGTTGACAGCTGGTAAGCTGCCTGAGGGGGCGAGCTTTGCCCCCTCTTCTTTTGTACCGGGTAAGGCCTGTGTGTTCAGCTGGACACCTGGTGCAGATGATGTGCGGAATGAACCCTATATTGCAGAATTCATTGCTGATGACGGGATAATCCCGGCCAAACTGGAAGTCAGCATTAAGGTGACGGGATGAATTATATGATGAGGTATATTAAAAGCGTGGATCCCAGACGACTGATCATTATGGTGATTGGTAACATCTTTCTGGGAATGGGCATCAGTATTTTCAAGCTGTCCGGCATGGGGAACGATCCCTTCAGCGGCATGGTGATGGCCCTTGCAGATCTCAGCTTTATCTCCTATGCTAATTTTCTGATTTTACTGAATGTAGTGCTGTTCGTAGTTGAATGGATCACCGGAAGGAAGTTTATCGGAGCCGGAACGTTCGTGAATGCTATCTTTCTGGGGTATATCGCTACATTCTTTTATGATATCTGGATAGATATCCTGGGTGAACCTCATGTGCTCTGGCAACGGGTAATTACTGTGGCGATTGGTGTTGTAGTGTGCAGCTTCGGGGTATCCTTGTATCAGAGTTCGGATGTCGGAGTAGCTCCCTATGACGCACTGTCCCTGATCATGAAGATCAGAGCGCCAAGGATTTCTTACTTCTGGCACCGGATGTTTACCGATGCGCTGTGTGCGCTGATCTGCTTCCTGGCAGGCGGCATCATAGGCCTGGGCACGCTGGTATCCGCATTCGGTCTGGGTCCGATCATTCATTTCTTCGATGTACATTTTACGAACAAGCTGCTGGGCAAAACGGGTGCAAAAGCAGGCGGCGGCCCCGTTTCGCTGTAAAGGTTGCTGAGCGATAGTTGTACTAAGCGATAATTATACAGAGCGATAATTGTACTGAACGATAATTATACAGAGCGAAAATTATACAGAGCGATAATTGTACTGAACGATAATAAGGTATCCCGGACTCCGCAGCCTGCTGCGGACCGGGATACCTTGTTTTTATTGCGGGCCCCCAATGCTCCGTTTGCTCCGTCCGAGCCTGAAGTTGCCCCGACCGGGCCGCAATAGAGGGAAAAATCCCACTAAGTGGGCCAAAGTTGCCCCGCCCAAGCCGCAATAGAGGGAAAAATCCCACTAAGTGGGCCAAAGTTGCCCCGCCCGGGCCGCAATAGAGGGAAAAATCCCACTAAGTGGGCAGAAGTTGCCCCGCCCGGGCCGCAATAGAGGGAAAAATCCCCCTAATTAGGCTGAACAGCCCCATCCTGACCTGCCCTACTAAACAGGGCGCCCGCAGATTTACGGACAGCTGTTCAGCCTCTGCGGTCCTCTTGGTCCTCATGATCCGGGGCAATCCCGGGAGCGGTTACCTCAGGGTCATCTCCGAGCACTGCGCCGACGATTTCATCGAGCTTACCCGCTGCTCCTGTATCGCTATCCGCCTTGGAATCCGGCTCAGGGATCGGGTGTACGCCCGGTTTGCGTCCGTCCAGCGGGGCTTCCTTGTTGTCCTTCATTTGGATAATCTCCTCTCTATGTGCAGACTCTATCTTAGGATGTGTCACCAAAAGCCGTTCTATGTAACGATAACCGCCAACGGGCACGGTGAACCATTTTGCTGTTGTCCATTACCCAAACGCTCTCCGTCTGGTGAACCACACTGCCGCTGCTCTTTTGCCTAAACGGCCTAGCCATTTGCTAATAAAGTGATAAATATTATAGACTGTTTTCTGTGAGCTTTTTTGTAAAAGGAAAATTTATTCAGAAACGGGGAAGTTTAATGAATGTAAGAAGACAACCGAAGTCCAATAGGCTGAAGATTTTTTCAAAAGCAATATTAGTAACCATCGGAGCCATGATCGCTGCTTACGGGCTGGAGGCTGTGTTAATACCCAACAACGTCTCGGATGGAGGCGTGACCGGTCTCAGTATTGTGGGCTCGGAATTGTTCGGACTGCCGCTGGGGCTGCTGATTGCGGTCATTAATATCCCTTTTGTGTGGCTGGGTTATAAACAGATCGGTAAAAGCTTTGCCCTTTATTCCATTCTCGGAATTGCTTCATTAGCGGTCGGCACTGTCCTTATGCATCATGTACCGACCATTATTCAGGGGGATACCTTGCTTGTTACAGTGGTCGGCGGGATTATTATCGGTTTCGGGATGGGTCTTGCTTTGCGTAACGGCGGGGCGCTGGACGGGATCGATATGCTGGCTGTGCTGCTGTCACGGAAATTGCCTTTTGGTACGAGTGACCTGATCTTGTTCCTGAACACCTTTGTGTTTATTGTCGTGTCAACCGTGTTTGGTCTGCAGGGGGCGATCCTGTCCGCACTTGCCTATTTTATTGCTTCAAAAGTTATACATATCGTAGAGGAAGGTCTGAGCGGCTCCAAAACGTTTAAGATCATCACCAACCAGCCTGAAATGATGGTCGAAACCATCCGCGACCGGCTGGGCCGGGGAGCAACCTATACTGATGCATACGGCGGCTATTCCAATGAGCAGTTCAAAGAAATTACCTGCGTCATCAACCGTCTGGAGGAGAGCAAAATCAAAGACATCATCCATGAAATTGACCCGGGTGCTTTTGTCGTAGTGTACGATGTGGCAGAAGTGAAGGGCGGTAACTTTAAAAAGAAAGACATTCACTAATCACCATATGACGCGCTTGCAGGAGGATCATTTGATTGCTGTTCTCCCACAGGCGCGTATTTTTTAACAGCATCCTATTATTCTTTGACAAACAACCGGTTCTGAGCTATCATCAGCTTAAAATGTCAGTCAGTACTGACAGTCAATCAGGCAGGTAACGGCAGACTTATCTTATAGAAAAGAGGCCCTTCAATGCAGACAAACACCAGCATAACCGCCAATAACGGCGAGCAGCTTATGCGAATTCTTGTATTTACACTGATCATCTCGGTGATGAACGGAACGATGTTTAATGTGGTGCTCCCGGTGATCAGCAGGCAATTTCAGCTGTCTCCGTCACAGGTAAGCTGGATGGTATCGGGATATTTGATTGTATACGCAATCGGCACGGTGACCTTCGGCAAGCTGACAGACAAATACAGCCTTAAAAATCTGCTGAGTTTCGGCCTGATCTTTTTAGCAGCGGGCTCCATATTCGGAATCGTGTCCACCCAGTACTGGATGATGATTGTGGCCCGTTTGCTCCAGGCCGTCGGGGCATCCGTCATTCCGGCGCTGGCGATGATCATCCCGATCCGTTATTTTTCACCGGAAAAGCGCGGACGCGCCCTGGGCACTTCCGCCATCGGGGTAGCGCTTGGCTCCGCACTCGGCCCGATTATTGCGGGGTTTGTGTCTACGGTGTGGAGCTGGCAGGTGCTTTTTGTCATTCCGCTGCTTGCCTTGTTCACATTGCCGTTCTACCGGAAATACCTGGGCGATGAAAAAGGGTCTGAGAGCAAAATCGATTTTATCGGCGGTATTCTGCTGGCAGGAACTGTAGCTGCCTTACTGCTTGCATTAACGAATGGAGGCTTAGGATACGCTGTCAGCGGGATAATACTGCTGATGCTCTTCATCCTGCGCGTCCGCTATGCGGCTCATCCGTTTATTGATCCGGTTGTTTTGCGGAACAAGGCGTATACCTCAGGTCTGGCTATTGCCTTTGTTTTGACAGCGATCAGCTTCAGCACACCGTTCATTACGCCCCAGCTCCTGGCACAGCTAAACGAGCTGTCACCGGCTGTAATCGGGTTGATCATGCTGCCCTCAGCGCTTATAACGGCATACATGGGACGAAAAGGCGGGAAGCTGGCTGATGAAAAAGGCAATCCGTTTCTTTTGACACAAGCGGCAGTCCTGCTGATCTTTGGCTTTATCTGCCTGTCATCAGTCGCAGGTATGGCACCGGTCTTTATTGCCGTCTCATTAATTTTCACTGTGCTGGGCCAATCCTTTATGCAGATCGCCTTATCAAACACCATTTCCCGCACGTTATCCAAGGAACAGACCGGGATCGGCATGGGACTGTTTTCCATGTTAAACTTTATTGCAGCGGCGGTATCTACGGCGACGATAGGTAAAATTCTGGATTTCGGCACCACAACGGTCCGGTTTAATCCGATTCCCCGGAATGGCGCCGCTTTTGTATATAGTAATATCTATTTAATACTGGCGTTGCTGGTGGCCGTCATGGCTATTTTGTATTTTGTACAATTCGGGCGCGGCTCTGACAAGGACTCAGCTGAACGGGCGGGAACTGCCAGACTATAATTATGAGGTGGAAAGAATGAGTGAAGGAAGCAACGCTGCTAAAAATACCGGAGACAAGCTGCTGCTGGCCGCGATTGATCTGATGGCTAGCAAGGGATATAAGGGAGTAACAACCCAGGAGATTGCCGCCGCCGCCGGGTTGAGCGAGAAGACACTGTTCCGCCATTTCGGAAGCAAGCAAAACCTGCTTGAGGCAGCCTTTGACCGGTTTCATTATGCGGAGGAAATGACCAGACTGTTTAATGAAAAGCTGGTGTGGGATCTGGAAACAGATCTGCTGCTAATCAGCCGGACCTACCATGAGATCATGAACCGCAACCGCAAAATGATTATGATCAGTGTAAAAGAGGCAGATCATCTGCCGGGCTTTCGTGAGCGTACCATTAAGCACCCCAAGCAATTCATTGAAATTCTGACCCGTTATTTTACGGAGATGACCGGTCAGGGCAAGCTGATTGAGTCCAACGCGGAGCTGCAGGCCTATTCCTTCATCTCTATGAATTACGGTGTATTCCTTAACAATTTGAATGCCGGTGAACATTTCCCTGGCCTGACACTGGAGGATTTCATCACGGAGAGTGTGGGGACGTTTACGAGGGGGCTGGCGCGGTAGGTTCATTGATTAAGCAGCACGAAGAGCAGGAAGACCGGTAACGGGGCTTCCTGCTCTTTTTGATGCCGCTGCCCAATCTCCATCATCCCTTAACCGAACCAAGCAGCACGCCTTTAACAAAAAACCTCTGCGCAAACGGGTACAGGATAATCATCGGCAGGGAAGCGATGACCATCGCAGCCAGCTCAATGGTGCGCGCGGTGACGGCCCCGACGCCGCCGGTATTGTTTAGCAGATTGGCTACTGCAAGATTTGTACCGTTGTTCATACTCATCATATTTTCAACTGCACGGTTAGACTGGATGAGCCGCAGAATTAAGTACTGCAGTGTCTGCAGATCGGTAGACTGCGTATAGTAGAGCGTCGCCCCGTAGTCATTCCAGATGTTAACGGCTGTGAACACAGACAATGCGGCCAGTACCGGTTTGGATAAGGGCAGGACAATCTGGAAAAAGATACGGTATTCGCTGGCCCCGTCCATTTTGGCGGATTCAAATAAGGCTTCCGGAATGCCCTTGTAATTAGCGTTGAAGATAATGACATTCCAGAATCCGCCGAACAGGACAGGAAGGATGTAGACCCAGTAGCTGTCATATAATCCAAGCCAGTTCATCAGCATATAGGAAGGAATCAGTCCGCCGCTGAAATACATGCTAATAAAGCCGATCGTAATGTAAAAGGCCTTGCGCCGCAGATAAGGGCGGGAAAAAGCATAAGCAAACATCGACGTGTAGAGAATGGATACAGCTGTGACAATCACGGTACGTGATGCTGTAATCCAGGCTGCATAGAGAATGCCCTGATCTGATAAGACTGCTTTCCAGCTGGCGAAGGTGAACTCCCGCGGCCATAAGAACACAGGGCCACGGAGTAAATCTCCCCCACTGTTAAAAGAACTTATGACCGAAAACCAGAACGGATACACGGTCATGATCATGAGCAGGATCATTATTGCAATGGTTAAACCGTTGAACAGCCGCTCTCCAGCATGGTTTCCGCCCACCATAACAGTATTCCTCCTTAGAACAATCCGGTTTTTGTTATTTTGTTGGATACCCAGTTTGAGCTCACCAGCAGGATCAGGGCAAAGACGGATTTCGTCAAGCCGATTGCGGTCGCTGATGAGAATTGGAAATTGAGCAGCCCCGTCTGGTAAACATACGTATCAATAACCTGGCTGGCAGGCAGATTTAGCGTATTTTGCAAAACATAAATCTGGGTGAAGTTGTTGTTCAGCATGCCGCTGACAGCGAAAATAATGAGCACCATCAGGGTCGGCAGAATGCCGGGAATGGTCACATGGAGCATCCGCTTAAACCGGCCCGCTCCGTCAATGGCGGCCGCCTCATGGAGGCTCTGGTCTACTCCGGCCATAGCCGCCAGGTATAGAATCGCACCCCAGCCGAGATCCTTCAGCAGCCCTGTGGCAATGGCCACACCCCAGAAATATTTCGGATCAGCCAGAAATTGCAGCGGCGAGTCAATGAAGCCCAGATACAGCAGCATATAGTTGACGATACCGTCGCTGTTCAGCAGCGTAATGAACAACCCGCCAAAAATAACCCAGGACAGAAAATGCGGTAAATAGGTAACGGTCTGGACAACTGCTTTGAAGCGGGAGCTGCGGATTTCATTCAGCAGCAGGGCAAAAAGCAGGGTACAAGGAATACTGACGGCGGCCCCAAGCAGGTTAATACCGAGTGTGTTGCGGATCATCGGCCAGAACTGGAAGTTGGTAAACAGTCTTTTGAAATGGGCCATGCCGTTCCAATCTGCGGTAAAGATCCCTTTGACGCCCATAACCGGCTCAAAGTCTTTAAAAGCCATTAGCAGCCCGAACAGCGGCGTGAAATCGAACAGGAAAATCAGGAACACAGCGGGGAGCAGCATCGTTTTCAGCTCCAGCTGAGTACGGAAATCGTAGCCAAGCCTGAAGGATTTTTGTTTGCGCACTGTTTTATCCTTTTTCTTGGCAGAAGTTAAGGGCTCAATCATTGCCATACCGGGTTCCTCCAATCCGGCTTGTGCCTGCAGCGGTCTGTCCAGCCGCAGGCTACAAGCCCCTTGTCATCGTGTAACTAACCTGATCAGGAATTTATGCCTTTGGCATGTACGCCGTATTCATCGCTTTTTTGCTGAATGTACTGGTTGCGCTCAGCATCGAGCTTTTCAATGCCCAGCTTCTTTAACTGCTCAATCAGTTCATTGTACAGCTGGTTAAACTCATCATCGGTTTTGGCCATCACGATCTTGGCAATCTGCGCTTCTTTGTAAGCCTTGATCTGCATTTCAAGATTGGCATTGTCGCTGCTCGCCGGGAAAAGATCGGCCGGCAGCTCCAGGGCGGAACTGTCATAAATATGAGTCTGTTCATCTTTACCGTAGGCTGCCTGCACCTTGTTGGCTGTCACAGCTTCTTTATCCGTTTCCTCTGTAGGAGGCTGCTGCACCGAATAGGAGAAGGTAGTGTGATGGAACGGCCAGATTGCGCTGACGGCTGTATTCATATAATCTGCGGCATCCTTCAGCCCTTTTTCGGTTTTGACCAGCAATCCTTTGTCGTCAAGAGTGTAATGCTCCCCTTCAAAGCCGTAGATATGCAGCATCATTCCTTCCTTGCTGGTCATATAGCTGAGCCATTTAGCGAGCTTCTCAGGGTATTTGGTATCTTTGGAGATCAGTGTTTTCATCCAGCCGCCGCCGGCGCGTTCGCTCTTGTCCAGTGTCGGGACTTTGCCGCTTGCAGCCAGGATAGGCCCTTGGGATTGCCAGTAATCGTTAAGCTGGAACGAGGTGTTGGCGGTATTTCCGATAAAGGTGAAGACCCGGCCGGAGGCGACATCGGCTTTGACTGCGGCATTGTCAACGGTCATCTGTCCCGGTTCAAAGTAACCGCTGCGCATCGACTGGTTCAGGAAAGACAAGGCGTCTTTCGTTTCGGGAGCAAGCAGCAGGTCTCTGTAGGTTCCGTCTTTATTGACAACCATCGCACCGAAGGTGTTCTGGAGGAACTTGAGTGTGCTGTCCTGGTACCCTTTGCCGTCAACCAGCAGCGTGATCACTGGTGCACCGTCTACTTTAAGGTTTTTGGCTTTATCGTAAGCGGCCAGCAGGCCCTCTTCGGTACGGATATCTTCAAGCGTCATACCGATCTGCTCCAGAATGTTTCCGTTGACCATAATGCCCAGATTGGAGGCGTAATCGATCAGGTCAACGTAGAATTCACCGGATGGGGGATAGACACTGCGGGCATCTGCCGAATTGATATGGCTCGGGTAGGAATAAAAGCCGCCGTCGCGCTCTTCGATGACTTCCTTAACGTCAGCAGGGAAATCTTTAAGAATGTGCGATTCCGGATCGTATTTGGTCAAGAACTCCTCCAGATCCCATACCTTTCCGGATTGAATCAGCTTCTTAACCATCACATCATTCGTAACCGTCAGAACGTCCGGGAAATCCTTGCCGGATACGAGCATCAGGTTCAGCTTCGTATCGCCGTCCTGGGCCGGAATGTTAAATTCAAAGCTCAAGCCTGTTGCTTCTGAAATCGCACCCTGCACCGACTTCGGGTCCGTATTCCAGGTGGCCGGCGGATTCCAGAAATCAATACTGGAGAACCAGACGGCCTGATCGAGCTTCCCGCTGTCCGCTCCGGCTGAATCAGGTGACGGTGAGGCGGCATTGCCTGCATTGCCTGCATTGCCGTTAGTAGAACCGGAGTTGCCGCATGCCGTCACCAGCAGTGATAGGGCTAATAAACCGCTTAGTGCCAATGGTTTCATTCTTTTCATTTCTCTTTAAACCTCCCCGTTTGTTGTAATGAGGCATAAGACAATTCTTATGCTAAACGTTCAGCCGTACAGGGCATAGGGCTGGAGTTTGCTGTTTTGGTGTTTTGTTCACAAATTGAATCCGCTTTCACAGCTTGCGGTATTTGCTTGGAGTTACACCGAAATGTTTTTTAAACAGCTTGTTGAAGTGAAAATAATCCTTGTAGCCCGTACGTTGTACGATCTCATGGACCGACAGCTCCGGGTCTGCAAGCAGCTGGCGGGCCAGCTGCAGACGCTTGGCTGCCACATATTCTGTATACGTTGAGCCGGTTTCCCTTTTGACAAGGGCGCTTGCATACCCGATGCTCAGGCGGAAGTTCCGGGCTACCTCGCTCAGCAGCAAATCCTCGGTAAAGCTCTCATTGATATAATCCAGCACCCGCTTCGCAAGCCCGCTCGGATTAACCGCCGGCTCTCCGGCTGCGTTTTCGAATCCGGATGCAAGGCGGGCGAACAGCTCTTCAAGGGTACAGTGCTGGCGGGCAATGTTCTCATAGGTTAACAGCTCAGGGCCTGAGTCCCAGGAAGAGCCGCAGTATTTGTAATACAGGCTGACAATCTGATTATAGACGAAGGCTGTCTGATCGGCCGGCAATAGACAGCTTCGGCAAACCGCGGCAATGGAGGCGGTATCTGCGGCAATGTCATCCATATTCCGTTCTTTAATGGACACCTCCAGCCGGAGCAGCGTTTTGCGCAGATCGGCGGGAGGCGAAGCGGGCTTGTAGCGCAGCACCTGTTCTGTCCGGTATAGGGCAGAACTGAACAGCGCAATATCAGCCTCCTGATGAAGGCGGGCCAGCGGGGTCTCCGGCAGGCCCTGGCTGCTGATACCTGTCCACTCGGCATATTGCAGATAATCTGAAATGTAGGTCAGGAGATCGAGAGGGTAGTTGTCCTCGTCGTACATGAGCAGAATGGACAGCTTATTGTGGCCAGTACGCATGCGGGCCTCCTGAATATGCCCGGCTGCTGCAGGGCTGGTCAAAGCCGGCCAGTCAGTGGAGGCTTCCGCAAACAGGCAGTTGATGAAGCGGAAGTGCGGGAAGCGGGTTGAAAGCTGCCTGTTCTCCATGAATCCGGCAATGGTGACCCTGTTATCCGGGTCGAGCAGCTCGAACAATTCATCAAGAAGCAAATCCAGCTCTCCTGCAGCAGGCTGCTTCCTGGCATCGATATACTCGCCTACCCGTTTGGCTGTGTCTTTAAGCTGGTCCTGCTCCACCTGCTTGAGCAGATAATCAAATGCACCGTAACGGATTGCCTGCTGGGCATAGCTGAAATCGGCATATCCGCTGATCAGCACAACCTGAGTGGAGAGACCGCTCTTCTGTATATGCTCCAGCAGCTCCAGGCCGTCCAGGCCGGGCATCCGGATATCTGAAATAACCAGTTCCGGCTGTTCCTGCAGGACACGCTGCCATGCGCTGACCCCGTCATAGGCTTCGCCGATGACCTGGAAGCCGAGACTCTCCCAATCTATCAGCTGTGAAATGCCGTAGGCAACCCAAGGCTCGTCATCAACGATCAATACTTTTCTCATCGTAATGCTCCTTTCGTCTCATTCAGGGAGATATGGACGGGAAAATCCAGCGTTACTACCGTCCCCTGCACCGGTCCGGCTTCAATCCGGAGTGCGGCCTGTTCACCATAAAACAGCTTGAGCCGCCGGAAGCTGTTAGCCAGGCCGATTCCGGAGTCCTGCGGTCCTGTACGGTAATCGCCGGTTAGCTCTGCCTGCCGCAGGAAGGACTGGAGCTGCTCCAGCTTGTCCTCCGGGAAACCGGCTCCGTCATCAGCGACAACGGCCCGGATGGCGTCCGGATGAATCAGGCTCAGCGTAACAGTAACCGTGCCGGGCTCGATTTTACGCTCAAGGCCATGGAAGACAGCGTTTTCAACCAAGGGCTGCAGCAGCAGCTTTAGTGTCCTCACCTCGTATAAGGCTTCCTCCACCTCAAAGGCGATCCTGATCTTTCCCCTGAACCGGAAGTCAATAATCCGGGCGTATTCGTGCAGGTGGGCGACCTCTTCCCGGATGGTCACGAAGTTGTCCCCCTTTACGGAGTATCTGAACAGTCTCGATAAGGATGCGGTGATCTCAGCAATATCGCCTGCCTTATGGTAAAGGGATAAGGCCCGGATACTTTCCAGCGTATTATACAGAAAATGAGGGTTGATCTGGTTACGGTAAGCGGTAATTTCCATCTGCTTGCGGTCCAGCTCGGATTCATACATTTTGCGCTGGACACTCTGTACGTCATTGCCCAGCTGTACAATGGAATCCAGCATGTGATTAATGCTTGTGCCGAGTACGCCGATTTCATTATGGTAGCTGTTGCTGAACCTGGCTTGCCCACCGCTGCGCGTATACGTATTTACGAAATCCAGCAGTGCGCGTATGGGCCGCAGCAGCTGGAAATAGAACAGCAGCAGAAACAGCAGGAACACCAGCGAAATAACAGCATAGGCAACGACGTTCAGCCGTTTGACCAGATCCAGCTCGGACAGCAGCTCTGCCCGGGGGATGTCACTGACAATCCTCCAGCCGTTGGCCAGTGTTTTATTGAGTACAATATACGATTTGCCGGAGGTGTGCTGATCTACATCTGCCAGCACGTGGGCATCGGGACCGTCAGAGCCGGTTATGATGCGGTCCCGGTCATCGGTCAGGAACAGGCGTGAATGTTCGGTCAGCTTGGATTTGCTCAAGACAGAGGTGAAGTTCTTGACGTCCATAAAAAATACGCACATGCCGCGGTAGTCTTTGAGCACTCTGTTATTCTGCAAATTATACACGGGTACCGAAATGGTATAGAAGGTCATGCCGGCCTGATCAGAAGCGCCCAGCTCATATTTGATTTCATCCACCGAACGCAGCTGGACGGGAGCGAACGGTTTACCGACACTGGTGGCGAGCTCCCCTTCCCGGTTATAGAGCTGAATCCCCATAACCTCCTCCTTCAGGGCAAGGGTGCTGGAGAATTCGGCAACGATTTCCGGATTCATCAGAATCTTTGTGAGCGGATCGTTGCTGCTTAAATAATTTTGCAGGATCGTGCTGTAAAGCAGGGAGTAAGAGATACCGTCCATGTCCTTAAAAAAATTGGCCAGTGTCTCCTCCACCTGCAGCACAATTTTGTCAGCCGAGTCCGCAACCTTCTTTTCCACCGTCCGCTCGGCAATTTTATTGGATACAGCGAAAGAAACAAGCACGATAATAAACGTCAGGCCGATTAAATAGATCAATTGCCTGAATAAGCCTGCATTGTGAAATGGATTGCGCATAGGTCCCCTCCCGGCGATTCTTGGACATATCATAACTTAAGCAGGAGATCGACGGAAGAGGGGAGAATCGGCAAGGCTTGCCGGAATTCTCCCGCTGCTAAAGTGACGGTTGAGGGGAACTCTCTACTTTTTTGACTTCCTGTTGCTCAGCAGTAAAGACAATGAATCCATATTTATGTGAATTCAGCCGCACTCTTGCTATAAGTCTGTTGCCAAAAACCCGGCTGTGGTTGTACATTACTACTGCGAGTATAGAAACCGAAAAGGAAGGTATCTACAGCTATGAAAGAATCCATTCAGGTATATAGAGCAACGGAGAACCACGTAAAAATCATTGGACGGACCCACTATTACAAGGATGTGCGGTGGCTGGCTCTCTCCGGCAGCGGTGTTGCATTCACCTTTTACGGCCGGAAAGCGGAAATTACATTGAAAGGGGATTCCATCGCCTCAACCGGCAATAATCTGGCCCGGATCGGCATCTATGTAAACGGCGTGAGGGTGATTGATGAGCAGATTAATCAGCCGCTTGTAACCTATACTGTGTTTGAAAGCGATACAGAGCAGGAGATTACGGTAACCGTCATCAAGCTGTCCGAAGCTGCAATGTCGACCGCAGGGATTCAGGCCATTAGAGTGGATGCTGCGGAAGGTATTAAGCCGGCCCCGGCTGGCATATATAAAATAGAATTCATCGGCGATTCCATTACCTGCGGCTATGGCGTGGATGATGAGGCCGGGACGCAAGCTTTTTCCACAGCTACTGAAGATGTTACCAAGGCTTATGCGTACCAGACCGCCCGGAAGCTTGAAGCAGACTACAGCATGGTATCTTATAGCGGATATGGCATCATCACAGGCTATACGGAAAATGATCAGAAGCTGACCACACATCTGCTTCCGGATTATTATGAACAGGTGGGTAAGTCCGAGGGCAGATTTGATAATACGCTGCTTCCCCAGGAGCTTACCTGGGATTTCAGCCGGTTTGTACCCGACCTGATTGTTATTAATCTGGGTACCAATGATGATTCCTATACCAAGGATGACACTGTGCGGCAAGCCGAGTATGCCCGGGAATATGCCGGATTTCTAGAAACAGTCCGGCGCTGTAATCCGCATGCGAAGATACTGTGTACGCTGGGAATCATGGGGGACAGGCTGTATCCTTATGTGGAGCAGGCGGTTAGCCGCTATACTGAGGAAACCGGCGACACCAATATTTCCTCTATGAAGTTTGATGTGCAGCAGGCGGCAGACGGTTATGCGTCAGACTTTCATCCGTCCCCGGTTACTCATCATAAAGCGGCCGGTAAACTGGCTGATCGTATTAAAGAGCTTATGCAGCGGGAATAACGGAAAAGAAGAGAGGCCTGCGGCAGCCGCAGGCCTCTTAAGGCAATAATCAGTTGAACATATCCTGGATAGTTGTTGAGGAACTGGCTAATGGTATGCTGCACCAGATTCACGTGGGCAATTTCCTCCAGGAATACGCCGCGCATGAGATCGCGGAACTGGAGGTCTTTGCCGCGGAAAGTGGCTGCTCCCTTTTAATTGAATGAAAAGTGTTGTAATAAAGCCTTACGCCTTCACGGCCTCCGGTCTTTTCACCTGAAGCGGCGGAGGGATCAGCCAGCCGTTTTTCTTGGTTAAATGCAGAACTTTTAGACCAAGGGCAGCTTTGGTGAGATGATACTTGGCAAACAATGCGCCGACATCCTCACGGATGGATATTCCCATTGCCTGGCTGCAGGCGACCAGTCCGGCCGCACTGTCTGCAGCCAGCATGGCTGCAATCTCCGGGTCTGTAAATCTTGCGCCGACCGGGATATCTTCAAGCTTGGCTTCAGGACGAAGCGGCATAACCGGCGCAGATGCCAGTCCCTGCTCGGCCAACAGCGAATCCAGTTCGCTGATTTCCAGCTCAGCCTGATCAATCATAGCCCCTAAGATTTTCTTCAATTCATGGTCGCCGGCATGATACATGCATGCCCGGTAAGCGGATAATGCGCCCTTGGCTACTGTCGAGGCTGTCCATACGCTAAATATCTCCCCGTAATGCATTGGCTCGTCTTTGGGGCTGCCGCCTAAAATTCCTGTCATGGATATGCTCCTTTGTCATTAAAGTGGAAGTGAAATGTGGAACAAAGATAGCATGCCCTGATTTTTACGGAATTTGCAGACTTCACTTTACGGAAACACTGGAAAAGAAAAGCTGCTTTACTCCTGAAGAGGAATAAAGCAGCCTGGTTGTGCAGTTTCTGCAGAGCTTAGTCTTTAAATAGTATTCTGAAGCTGAAGGGTTCAAGCTCCAGTGTGATCTCACCATTGTCTGCAGCGGCGGATTCTCCGGTGAAGGCATCCTTCCAGTTGCCCTCAAGTGCCTGTGCCAGGGTTGCCGGTTCCGGGGATGGATTCATCCAGACCGTGCAATGCTCTTCATTATTATAACGCTCGTAGACCAGCTGGCGTTCCTGCTGGTTGTTTTTCAGGAAGCCGAACTCTCCTGTACTCAGAACCGGATGGTCCTTGCGAAGCTGGATCAGCTGTTTGTAGGTTTGATACAGATCGCGGTCCTGCTCTTCTTCCTCCCAGATCATGCATTTACGGCAATCTGGATCTCCTTCGCCATCAAGGCCAATTTCATCCCCGTAATAAATACAAGGCGTTCCGATAAAAGTAAGCAGGAAGGCAACCGCCAGCTTGAGCCTATTTTTGTCACCGCCGAGCTGGGTAAGCAGCCGCGGAGTATCGTGGCTGGCCAAAAGATTGAACAGCACTTCATTGGCTTGCTGCGGATAACGCATCAGCAGGCCGCCGATATATTCCGAGAAGGTCTGTGCATCCATATCGTCGCTTTGCAGGAATTCAATCAGCCGGTCTGAGAGCGGATAATTCATGACGGAATCAAACTGGTCGCCATGCAGCCAGCGCAGGGAATCATTCCAGTTCTCGCCGATAATATAGGCGTCCGGGTTAATGGCCTTAATCCGGGTGCGGAATTCCTTCCAGAAATGATGGTCGATTTCATTGGCAACATCAAGCCGCCAGCCGTCCATGCCGAGTTCCTTGAGCCAATACTCGGCAATATTCAGCAGATATTCGCGCGTTTCCGGATTGGCTGTATTCAGCTTGGGCATCTCGGCGAAGAATCCGAAGGCATCGTAATTAGGTTTTCCTTCTTTGACCTGAACCGGGAATTCGTTGATATGGAACCAGTCCGCATATTTGGAATTCTCCCCGTGTTCGATAACATCCTTAAACTGGGGAGAATTGGAGCCGATATGGTTAAATACCGCATCAAGGACAATCCGGATTCCTTTGGCGTGGGCTTCATCAACCAGTTTTTTGAGCAGCTCCAAATCGCCGAAGTGAGGATCAACCTTCATATAATCGGTGGTGTCATACTTGTGATTGGTAGGTGCCTCAAAAATCGGAGTGAGGTAAATGGCCGTAATCCCCAAATCCTCCAGGTAGTCGAGATGATCGATAATCCCCTGCAGATCCCCGCCGAAAAAATTATCCGTAGCAGGCTTACCACCCCATGGCGAAAGTTCATCAGGATCATTGCTTGTATCCCCGTTAGCAAAACGCTCAGGCATAATCTGATAGAATACCGCTGATTTAGCCCATTCCGGTGCCTGGAAAATATCAATTTCATGGATATACGGCCAGTCATAGAAATCGTTTGGTGCTTCGGGCTCTCCGGTATGAATCGCGTTCTCTGTCATCCACACGGTTTCTTCACCGGTATGAAAGCGGAAGGCATAGGAGAAACGGCGGTGGTCCGGCTTTACCGTCGTCTGCCAGTAATCGAAGAGCCGGTCTGTCCCGATTTTACGCATTTCATATTCGTGATTATAGGTTTCCCAGTCATATTTATCCCCTGTCAGTGCATAAACACGTTCCACGTTCTGCTTTTTGGTCCGGACACGTAAATGAAAGGTCTCCTTGTCGTATGGGTAGGCCCAGTTACTGTGCGGCACATGATGCAGACTTTCCAAATGAATATTGGTTGTAAGATTAGCAGAGCCTATAGCATGTTCATTGGATATCATCCTAGTTCCTCCCGAATTTATAATGTTGGTGTATGCTTTTAATTGTTACCTTTATTAAGGATTATAAGCTGGAGTCCTGTTATTGCCGTCAAAAAAAGCCCGGAAGCCGGGCTGCCGGAAATGATACCAATGTTTCTTAGCGGTTATTTTTGCAGCTCAAGCGCTGTTTCAGCGTTTTTCAAATCATGCTCAACCTGTTCGGTATATCTTAGGGATGGAACATTTCATTTTCAATCATGTAGGCGGCAATAGCCAGATCATTCATAGGTGCTAAAGCGTTAACCAGCATTTCCTTCGTTTTGGTTGTGGTTGGCATCTTAACCCCTCCTTATTGTAAAAGTGAAGACAGTTTTTTGATATCTTTGGATGAATTCTTCTAATCTTCTTCAATTAAGGCTTTGAGTTTATCGTCTTTGGCCGGCTCCAGCAGGGTAGCCGCCTTGGTAGCGCATGAGGTTTTCAAGGTCAAGAGCTCATGGATTTCCAGAATTTCATGCAATGCTAGTTCCTTCGCTATAGATGTATGCCTCCTTGTGAATTCTAAATTGCTACATTATAAATAACCCGTGCCGGAGGAACTAAACAGGGAAGAATACAAGTTGGCAGAATTCTTTATATCATAGATAATTTTCTGCATTCATTGTGCGGGGAAAAGCTATGACTATAGGGAATGGAACCCTTGGCGGGATGGTGTTCGGCATGACCGGGATCGTGCGAATTCAGCTGAACGAAGACAGTCTGTGGTACGGCGGTCCCATGGACCGCAACAATCGGCAGGCACACGGAGCGGTGGATGAGATACGGAGGCTTTTATTCGCGGGACCAATCAACAAGGCGGAGGAGCTTGCGGCAGAATCACCGGTTGGCAAGGAATCCAGCACGGACCGGTTCACGCTAAATTATATATAGTACCTTATAATATGTTATAATGTACTTCTTACCGCAAATTATGAAGAATAGAGGTCGCCAGAGGATGAAATGTAAAATTAACCGTAATGCCGCTAAAGTCCTGAAAGACATGCTGAACACTCCGGAAGCGGAAGGCAAGAAAATCCGCGTAGTGATTACCCAGAATCACGGGGATCACGGTCACTATGATGTGACTCTGGATACACCGACTGAGCATGATGAAATTGTAGCAACCGACAAGGATATCGAGGTACTGCTGGATACACGTGAGCCCCTGCTGGACGGAGTATGGATTCAATACTTCTACGTGCCGCAGGAAGGTTTCTTCATCACAAATCCATCTACCGGATTCCTTGAAAAATAAGCAGTGCTGTTAGTGTATAAAAAGCGTTCAGCCTGTCTATGGGCTGAACGCTTTTTTATTGGAATCTAATCGGCTTCCTGTGAATCTGTCCCCGGCTCTCGCTAAATCAAGGAGCCTTGGCTGTCTTTCCTAATGGGCTCAACCGGGTGGAATGAGGTCAAATAAGGGGATTTTTCCCTTTAAGTAGGCCTAACCAGGTGGGGCGAGGGCGAATAAGGGGATTTTTCCCTTTAAGTAGGCCTAAACCAGGTGGGGCGAGGTCAAATAAAGGGATTTTTCCCTTTAAGTAGGCCTAAACCAGGTGGGGCGAGGGCGAATAAGGGGATTTTTCCCTTTAAGTAGGCCTAAACCAGGTGGGGCGAGGTCAAATAAAGGGATTTTTCCCGTTAAACTGGCGCCCAACGCACTACAGCCCCGGCACGCTGCGGCCCGGCCCCCCCGCGGCCCTGCGGCCCGGCCCCCCGCGGCCCTGCGGCTCGGCCCCCCGCGGCCCTGCGGCCCGGCCCCCCGCGGCCCTGCGGCTCGGCCCCCCCCCCCGCGGCCCGGCCCCCCGCGGCCCGCGGCCCTGGCCCGGCAGTCTGTGCCCTGGCACGCTGCGGTCCCGTACCCCGCGCCACGCTAACTCATGCGCCATCGCGCTATGCATCCCGCTACGGAACAAGTATCCTCATTTTACAAGTAGCACAAAATCGACTGCTCGATCCAATACATAAACCGGGAAGCCGGACTCAGGTTCTCGTATGTCTTCATCCGCAGGTACATGTCCAGGCCGTCTGAAACGTCATGCCACAGGTCGGTGAACACAAAGTCATATTGGTCCTGGGACATTTGCTGCTGCGCATATTCAAAAGCATCTGCATGAATAATCCTGACCTTGTGCGCGTTACCGAACTGGGGCAGAATATACTGGCTGAACAGCCTGATCACATCCTCGTTGCTGTCCACAATCGTTACACTTTGCACATCTTCTTTTTCCGACACCATGTAGGCATAATACCCCATCCCCAGCCCGTACGTAAGCACATTACCGGTCGCTCCTGCGACAGCTTCCTTCATCGTCTCGATCTCATTCGGAGTAATCGTCATCCAGATCCGGTTATTCTCCAGCACCGCCGGAAAGCGGAAGTCCGTCTCAAAGAACCCGATCTGCGGAATCAGCCGTCCTTCAGGCGTGGTAAGGATGTCATTGCAGACAAAAGCCTCATAAGGCTTGTACTGTTCATATTTCAATTCACTGCTGCCGATCGTGACCGCAGGTATCTTAATGTTCCTGAAGTAGGGATTATGGTAATACTCCCGGACATCCAGCCTGTGCAGCATTTTGCTGAAGTATTGGTTATACAATTCCGTATCCTCAGCGTTATCCACAATATCCAGCCCCAGCGCACCCGCAAAAAGAACACCGAATGCATACTCCGCAGACACGCCGAGTCCGGTTATCTCATCTATATCTTCTTTGCTAATGTAATCTGGCCTGTTATTTAAATACTGGCTTAACAAGGCTAAGACTTTGGAGTTGTCCTCTTGAATTCGTTCTGTTGTATTGGATTCCATGATATCCCCTTTGCCTTCTGATCGTTATGCAAAAATATGCGCTTATGCGTCCAATGCCTGCCCGCCGAGCCGGCGCTTGAAGCTTTCCTGCCAGTTCCGTTCAATGCCCGCTGCCGCAGCCGTGAAATCACCTGCCCGCAGGGCGCTGATAATCTGCCTATGTTCTTCAACCGACTGCCCGGCACCAGTGAAGCCTTTGAAGTAGGTTACTTCATAGCGGCGCAGCTTTTTTTTGAGCCCGTCCAGTACGCTGATCAGCTCCTCATTAGCCGACAGGCTGATCAGCACCTGATGAAATAACGTATCCAGACGCTGGGCTTCCAGTGCATCCTCAGTGTTCAGCGCTTGCTCCAGCTGCTCATTATATTGCTCCATTTCCCGGATATGCGCAGAGGTAACATGGTCCTTGGCAAAGGAGACAGCCAGCTTTTCCAGTGAGATAATCATCGGATACAGCCGGTAAGCCTGATTAACATCCACGGGTGTGACCTGGGTCCAGCTGTTGGCCTTGCTCTGAATCATCCCTTCTTCTTCGAGCCGGAGCAGTGCCTCGCGGATCGGAGTCCGGCTGGCCCCCAGGGCTTCCGCCAACTCCTGGTCCTTGAGCTTATCGCCCGGCTTCAGCACCCCGTTAATAATCCATTCCTGTATCTGAAGGTACACCTGCTCACGGATGGATGAGCGTTTGACCTTGGCTGTATCTTGCGGCAGCAATAAAAAAACCTCCTTCATGACAAATACACAAAACAAATATACATACGGTAATATATCACATACAATTTTGGATTGACAGCAAGCGGCTGATCTAATTAACATGTAATATATCACATATTAATTTGCGGGCGGGAAGCATCAACATAAATTGGAATCATCAACACGAGCCGGAATCATCAATCCAGGCTAAGCGCCATATTTTTCTAAGGAGGGACGTAGATGAATAAAGCTGGTGAACTAAAATATGTGGCTAATGAACAGGCCCGGGAGCTGGTAGTAGGGGAGAGTACAGTCCCTTTTTTGAACAGGGAGACGGTAAACAGGGTGAGGGCGTTCCACCAGAGCTTTCCGCAATATGAAGTAACCCCGCTGCACAGTCTGAATAAGCTGGCCGGAAAACTCGGGGTAAATACAATCTGGGTTAAAGACGAGTCCTTCCGGTTTGGCCTTAATGCATTTAAGGTGCTGGGAGGCTCCTACGCAGCCGGAAGGGTTCTGGCGGAAAAACTTGATAAGGAACCGGCGGAGCTGACTTTCGGTGAACTGAAGAAGGTTGCGGTTAGAGCGCAGCTTGGAGGGGTCACTTTTGTAACGGCGACAGACGGAAATCACGGCAGAGGCATTGCCTGGGCGGCACAGCAGCTGGGACAGAAATCGGTCGTGTTCATGCCCAGGGGCTCCTCGGAAACCAGGCTCGCTAATATCAGAAAAGAAGGCGCAGACGCATCGGTCACCAGTTTGAACTATGACGATGCGGTAAGATGGGCGGGCACCTATGCGGCTGAGAATAACGGCACATTGGTTCAGGACAGCGCCTGGGAAGGTTATGAACAAATTCCCGTCTGGATTATGCAGGGCTACTGCACACTGATCGACGAGGCGCTGGAACAGATCAGGGCGGAAGGGGAGGAGGCTCCGACGCATGTGTTCTTGCAGGCAGGGGTGGGATCTTTTGCAGCAAGCATGCTCGGTTATCTGCTGATGCAGTTTGGTGCGGACAGGCCGGTAACCGTCATTGTTGAGCCGGATGAGGCGGCCTGCATTTACAAGTCAGCGGCAGCAGGTGACGGTCAACCGCATGCGGTAGAAGGGGATATGCCTACAATCATGGCAGGACTGGCCTGCGGGGAACCGAGCACGGTGGCGTGGCCGCTTTTGCGTGACTATGCGGATCTGTACATTTCCTGTCCGGATTATACCGCCGCGAGTGGAATGAGGATCCTCGGCAATCCGCTGGAGGGTGATCCCAAAGTGGTCTCGGGCGAATCCGGGGCAGTCGGGCTGGGCGTATTGAGCTCTATTCTGGAGCACGGAGATCAGCATGAGCTGGCTGAAAGGCTACAGCTTGACCAGGATGCCAGAATACTTCTGATCAGCACTGAGGGTGATACCGATCCGGAGAGCTACAGGGAGATTGTCTGGAATGGCAGTTTTTCGGGCTGGCGGGAAGGGGGAAAACATGGACAAGGACATGGGCAGGGATATAAATGAGGCTGCGGCGATGAATACGGCTGTGCCAGACTTTGAGCAGCAGCTTACTGCCTGGAGACATGATCTGCACAGGCGCCCCGAAACCGCGTTTGAGGAGAAGGACACCTCCAGTTATATCGCCGCTGTGCTGACGGAAATGGGCCTGGAGGTACATAGAGGCATCGGCGGGACAGGGGTTGTAGCCAGCCTGACAGCGGGGAAGGGGACGGGGGTCATCGGCATCCGTGCAGATATGGATGCCCTTAATCTGACTGAAGAAGCACAGCACGCTTACTCCTCACTGAATCCCGGCAAGATGCACGCCTGCGGTCATGATGGCCATATGGCAATGGTATTGGGTGCAGCAAGGCTGTTAATTCAGCGGCAAAATTTTAACGGCACGGTCCGTTTTATCTTTCAGCCTGCCGAGGAGCCGGGAAAAGGGGCGCTGGCCATGCTCCGGGACGGGCTGCTCGAACGTTTTCCGGTGGATGAAATCTATGGCCTGCATAATATGCCCGGTATGCCGGCGGGTTCATTTGCTACCCGCAGCGGCGGTATAATGGCTAGTGAGGACAATTTTGTGATCAGGATCAAGGGGCAGGGTGCGCATGCGGCACGTCCGCATATGAGCAAGGACCCGCTGGTTATTGCCTCTGAAATCATTATTGCTCTGCAGACCATCATCTCGCGCAATCTCGAGCCGGGTGTGCCGGCCGTGATTTCCTGCACGGAGCTCCATACAGACGGAATCCGCAATGCTATTCCGACCCGCGTTGAAATCAAAGGAGATACCCGGAGCTATACGCCTGAGGTGCAACAGCTGCTGGAGGAACGGATGCGGACGATCAGCACAGCCATTTGTGGAATGAACGGGGCGGAATGCACGTTTGAATATACCCATGAGTTTGCACCTACTGTTAACTGGGCGGAGTGCACCAGATTTGCTGTAAAAGCAGCACGTAACGTCGCCGGTGATAACTGTGTCGACCGGAATGTGCGGCCGATGATGATCTCCGAGGACTTTGGCGTCTTTCTGCAGCATATTCCGGGCTGCTTTGTATTTATCGGCAACGGTAACGATGCTGAAGGTCCGGGCAATATTCCGCTGCATAGCTCCGGTTATGATTTTAATGACCGCATCTTGAAGCGGGGGGCGGAATATTTTGCCGAGCTGGTCCGGATCCGGCTGCCGGGATAACCTAAATCTGCAGTTAGACAGTATTTGTTCGTATTTTTCCGTTGGAGTCCTCTGGGAAGATAAACCTTGAATGGCGTTTGCCTTCAAGGTTTTTTGTTTTGGGGAAGAGATGTAGTCAGGTAGATTAACATCCGGTTGAGCAGAGAAAGCAGGCAGCTAGATGGCAGGTAAATAGGTACATACACAGTTGAACAGGCGGAGGATTGGTTGGCGAATAGCTGTGAAGTTGGCGGACGGACTGGTTGGAGTATAGTCGGGAAATGGAAAGCAGGCAGGCGGGGAGGCGGTAGATAGTCGGGCCAGACAATTAGTGGGCGCACAGACCAGCGTTTTATCGGGAACCGGAAAGCCTGTAGACGGCCAGGCAGGAGCAGGAGCAGGAGCAAGAGCAGGAGCAAGAGCAGGAGCAGGAGCAGGAGCAGGAGCAAGAGCAGGAGCAAGAGCAAGAGCAAGAGCAGGAGCAAGAGCAGGAGCAAGAGCAAGAGCAGGAGCAGGAGCAAGAGCAGGAGCAGGAGCAGGAGCAGGAGCAGGAGCAGGAGCAGGAGCAGGAGCAGGAGCAAGAGCAGGAGCAAGAGCAGGAGCAGGAGCAGGAGCAGGAGCAGGAGCAGGAGCAGGAGCAGGAGCAAGAGCAAGAGCAGGAGTTGGCGCTAACGGACCGAGGCGACCTTATTTTCATTATAGAGGGCATTCAGACGGGCTAACGGACCGGGATGCTCTTATTATCCCTAAAATGAAGTCGGGACAAGACATTTCCGCAAAATAAGAGCGCTGGAGTCCGTTAGCCAGGCCAAGAGCGGGATTTTGGATAAATAAGGTTATCTGAGTCCGTTACAGGCAGCTGCGTCTGGAGTTCCTGCTGTTTGCCGGACGGGTAATCGGTTAATGATTGAGTGAAACCAAGACAGGTGCAAGGGGGCTATGCGATGTGGAATAAGATCAAAGAGAAGCTGTATGACCGGAAGGAGCCGGCTTTTCCGCTGGCATTGTTCCGGATCGGGTATTCGCTTGTATTGATGCTTGAGCTGCTGCAGATGATGACGCTCAGGGATCTGATTTTTCAAAAGGACAGCCTGGCTGCGACCGTGCCGGCCTTCCTGACCGCCTTATTTGTACTGTGGATGCTAGCGCTGTTCCTGCTGCTGATTGGATACCTGACCCGTCCGGCTGCCATTGTCAATTATGTAATAAGCGTGTATCTGTTGGGCTTTGTTGTGGTAAATGAAGCGAACAACTGGCAGGTGGATTCTCTGTTTCTGACAGGAGCATTCCTGTTGATGTTCATGCCTGTGTCAGCGTGCGTGTCAATAGAAAGTCTAATGGAACGCCGCCGCCAGGCCAGAATCCGCGTCCGGAAGCTGCCGCGTCCGCAGGCACGGTTTGTCCATACCGCGTTCCTGATTATGCTGATCGGGCTGTTTTATCTGGATTCGATGTTCTACAAGCTCTCCTCGGACATGTATCTCTCAGGGCTGGGCTTATGGGCTCCTGCCTCCCTGCCCTTTACCACTTACTATGATGTCTCCTGGCTGATCGATCATGAATGGCTGGTGCGCATCCTTGGCTATTCTCTGCTTCTCTATGAAGGCTTGTATATCTTCCTGGTGTGGTTCAGGCCGCTTCGGGTATGGATGAGTCTTGCCGGAGTGCTCCTGCATGCCGGGGTGCTGGTTGTCTTCCCGATCCCAGCCATGAGCCTGCTGGTGACCGCCATTCATCTGGCTATTATTCCGGAGAGCGCCTACCGCAAGCTGTATGACCGGTGGATCGCGGCGAAGCACAAACGGCTGACGGTCTATTATGACCGGCTCTGCCCGCTGTGCCGCCAGACGGTAGGCATTCTCTCGGCACTGGATTTCCGCAAAGCAATGGAGTGGAAGGCGCTGCAGGATTTTGCGGCTGAGGAAAAGCTGCTGGCTGATATTCCGGAGGAAGAGCTGCTGCATGACATTTATGCTGTGGAAAAGGGAGAGAAGCTGCATAAAGGAGTAGATACCTACGCTGCGGTTCTGCGGTCGATGGGCTGGGCTTATCCGGCAGGGCTTCTGCTGGGATTGCCACCGTTTCACGGTATCGCGGCAGCCATTTATGGCAAGGTGGCAGCGAAACGCAAACGGGAGGGCGGCTGCACAGACAGCACCTGCGGCATCGGGATCGTGGCTCCACCGGAGAAGGCGGAGACTCCTTTTGCCGGGAAATTCTGGCCGGCCGGAACCTTTCTGTTACTATGGGCCGTTTCGTTCCTTATCCTTTCCTTCGGAACACCGGCCTACGGGAAGTATCTCACCGGCGAGAACAGCAGCCTGACGGCTGCGCTCAGGGATACAGCCGCAGTCTACAAGCGGATAACCTACCCCGTGCTGGGCTGGACTAACCATGGTGTGTATACGGAAACACATTATGAGGAGTATGCGTTCCAGACCCGGCTGGTCTATGTAGACGGGGATTCATCCGTACCGCTGCCAATTATGGACGACAACGGCTTTTCCCGGGGTTACAAGGTCGGCCGGCAGTGGGATAACTGGGCTTACGCAACAGTTAAGCCTGACATTCCATACGAGCAGGCCAAGAGCAGTATGCTGGATTACGCCGACTTCTGGGCGGAGGACAGCGGAACTGATCTGCACTCGGGCAACGGGCATATTGAAATCCAGCGGAAGCCGATTGACGTGTCGATGGATGACTTCCGTCCCGGACTTCTGCAGGACAATATGGACCAGCCATGGAGCCGGATCGGCGAAATTGCAGGCAGCGGCGGCAGCCTGCAGCTTGTAATGGACGGCTCCGAGGGCAGCGGAGATCAGGGGACCTGGGGTGAGGCAGTGGACGCTGCGGTCAATGCCACCGCAACTGCATCGGCTCAATAACTGTAGCTACTTCCGCATCTCAACGATACTCAGCCGTGCCGCATCAGTGTCCATAGACGAGCTCGCAGATGCGTTCGCACCCTATCTATGTCTGCGTCACATCCGCACCATAGACGTGACCGGAATGATTCTTTCATCTTTATGTGACCTGTCGGCAATAAGGTGTAGCACCAGTGACAGGCCTCCATGCTGAATATTCTATTTGTAAGGTAACGGTTGTGTCAAAAAAAGGGATATCCCGGGCCGCCGGCTGACGGCTTGCGGGATACCCCTCACTATTTAAGCAAAGCTATACAATCGCACGCCATGCGGCGGTACGGTTGTCTGCAGTGTACCTGCGGCCAGCTCAGCAGCTTCACCGCTCCACAGCTCTGTACCGGCTGCAGCACTCAGGCCGATCTCTTCAAGGGCCAGCTCCACCTGCAGCGGGCTTTCGCCGGTGTTGAACACTGCAGCATAACGGGTACCGTCGTTGTGCCCGGCAGTCCACACGATGAGCTCGCCCTTGCAGAGCGCTTCTCTTGCGCCGCGGCTCTCCTGCTGGATGCGCAGCACGTCGCGGTTGGTCAGCAATGACAGCGTCCACTCGTCATTGTCGCGCAGCTCGCCGCCGAAGATGAGCGGCGAGCGGAAAATGCTCCAGAGCGACATCATCGTCAGCTGCTCGTCACGCGTGAACCGGGTCCAGCGGTCTGCGCCGCCGCCGTCCACCGAACGGATGCCGATATGGCCGAGCGGCAGCATATCGCAGTCCGGCCAGCTGCCGTCCCCGGGTACGCCCTGCCACTTGCGGCAGCGGTCGAACATGTCCAGCAGCAGCGGCCACAGATCCCAGAAATCATCCGTGACCCGCCACATGTTGGCGTGCTCTACGAAGAATTCGGCGTATTCCACCGGAGCCGGGCCCGGCGACAGGCTCAGCACCATCGGCCGGCCGCTGTGCTCAATGGCCTTGGAGATCAGGGCGATCTCCGGCTGATGGGTATCGTACAGCCGGGAAGCCGCAATATCATCCACCTTGACCAGATCGACGCCCCACTGTGCGTAGAGCTCAAAGAGGGAATTATAATAGGCCTGAGCACCTTCTTTGGAGGCATCCACTCCATACATATCCGTATTCCATGGACAGATGGAATTGGTATGGGCGATGTCGCGTGCCGTCGCCGTTGTACCAAGCAATGCCGTGCCGGCATGGGCAGCCTGCCGCGGAATGCCGCGCATAATATGAATGCCGAATTTCAGCCCGAGGCTGTGCACGTAATCAGCCAGCGGCTTGAAGCCCTGGCCGCCCGCTGCCGAAGGGAAGCGGTTCTCGGCAGGCAGCAGCCTGGAGTATTCATCCATTACCAGCGGAACGAATGGCCGGTATTGGGAGGAGTTGGCGTAAGGCTCATACCACTGGATATCAACGGTGATGTAGTTCCAGCCGTAGTCTTTAAGATGCTCCGCCATATATTCTGCGTTACCGCGGATTTCTGCTTCTGTTACGGCTGCGCCGTAGCAGTCCCAGCTGTTCCAGCCGAGCGGCGGAGTAGGTGCTGCAAGCTTATGTGTCATTGTGAATCTCCTTTGCTGATGGATTATTGCTCTTATTAACCTCATCTTAGTGTAGGAGATTATTAATATCTATAGTAATCTTGCAAGCGTAATAGCACTATATTGCGGTTTGAGGTTAATCGAAGAACAACCTGCGGTAGGTCAGGCTCTCGCCTCCGCTGCGGAAATCACCCGGCGTAAGTCCGGTGAGGCTGCGGAAGGCCTTGATGAAATAGCTTCCGCTGGAATAACCGATCTGTCCCGCAATGGCTTCAATGCTGAGCCCGGTTCCCCGGAGCAGCTCCATGGCCTTCTCGGTGCGGACCCTGGTCAGATAAGCGCCGGGAGTCAGTCCCGTGCTGGCTGAGAAGCGGCGGATCAGATGGTACTTGGACAGCGCCACATGCTCGGACAGCTGATCAATACTGATCATCTGCGCAAAGTGCTGCTCTATATATTCCGCTGCCCGCCGCACACTGTCAGACCAGTTATCCCTGTCACGCAGCGTCGTCACCTGCATCCTGGCCAGCTCCGTCATGAACTGGTAGATGGAGGAGGAGGCGATCAGCGGGTCGGAGATCCGGCCTGCCGCCGCATCGGCGATTATCAGCTTCAGCAGCCGGATCGGTGCGCAGTCGGCTGGCAGATGAGGGACTTCTCCGGCTTCACGCAGAAATTTGCTCCAGTGGGGCAGAATCAGGTCGGGGCGAAACAGCAGGAACATGAACTCCCACGGCTCCGAAGCCTCCGGGTCATAATAATAACGGTGGGGTCCGGGAATCTCCGCCAGAAAAGCCTGTCCGGCAGTGACTCGGTGAGTCCGGCTCCCGGATTCAAATACACCCTCGCCGGAGAGGGTGTACTGGAACAGCAGGAGCGGTCCGTCTGTCCGCTCCAATCCGTCCCAGCGGTAGGCCGGCGCGGTAATGGAATCACAGCCGGCGGCATACAGCACGCACAGCTGGAGCTCTTTATCTTCGGCGAACCGGAAGCCGTAGGTGCCTGCGGACATATCCATAGCTGTAGGTGGCCTCCTTGCAGGAATATTATATGACTGTAACTTTATCATATCATTCTGCAAAAAACAGCGCTGCTCCCGCAAGCAGGAGCAGCGCTGTGCTGTATTGTAACGCTATGACATTTCCGGTTTGTTCTTACGCCCGGGCACTTTCCGCCGGTTTGGAGCTGAAGGCTCTGCGGATCAGCTTGGTCAGCTCCATCAGGATAACGGCGCCTACGGCCAGGCCTGTGGCCGTCAGCCAGTGAGACATCCCGAACGTATCGGGAATGGAGAAGATTTGTCTGATTCCCGGCAGTACTGCAACACCGTAGAAGGCGAAGCAGACCAGGACGGCTCCAATCACATATTTGTTGCTGAAGAAGCCGGCTTCAATTGAAGTCTGAGTATTGGAGCGCGCGGCAAAGGTCTGAAGTGTACGGGACAGAATGAGCGTAGTGAACGCCATCGCTACACCCATATCTTCGGAATGCTGAAGACCCAGGTACAGGGAGACGATAACCGCTGCTCCGATAAGCACACCGCGGGTAATGATTGCCTGCATCAGGCCGCCGGAGAAGATGCCTTCATTAAGCTCTCGCGGCTTTCTGCTCATGACATTCGGCTCAGCTTTTTCCATACCGAGCGCGATGGCAGGCAGAGAGTCATTAGCCAGGTTGATGAACAGCAGCTGAATCGCTGTGAACGGGTTGATCCAGTCGAAGATCAGGGCGAACAGGATAGCGATAATCGCACCCAGGTTGCCCGAGAAGAGATAGGCGATCGCTTTTTTAATATTATCGAACACTGTCCGTCCTACAGAGACTGCATTAACGATCGAGACAAAGTTATCATCGGTCAGAATCATTGCGGCTGCATCCTTGGCAACATCGGTCCCGCTGCCCATCGCTACGCCGATATCCGCCTGTTTCAGGGCAGGGGCGTCATTTACGCCGTCGCCGGTCATGGCTGTAATTTTACCTTTACGCTGCCATGCGCGGACAATCCGGATCTTGTTCTCCGGGGAGACGCGGGCGTATACCCCGATCTGCTCCAGCTTGTTGTCGAGCTCTGCATCAGACATTGCATCCAGTTCCTGGCCGGTGATGGCAATATCCGTTTTGCTCATCAGTCCAATGTCGCGGCCGATTGCCTGGGCAGTGGTTTTGTGGTCGCCGGTGATCATGATCGTGCGGATACCGGCGTTTTTGGATTCGGCAATGGCGCTGTAGACCGCTTCACGCGGAGGGTCAATCATCGCAGTTAATCCTACGAGCACCAGATTCTTTTCATCCTCAAGCGTAATTTGCGTAGTGGAATTCGGTACAGTTTTGTAGGCATATGCCAGAACACGCAGCGCCCTGCTGGAGAAATCCTCATTGACTTTAATGAACCGTTCACGCAGCTCCTCTGTAAAAGGCACTTCCTCTTCATCGATCAGCACATGCGAACATACGCTAAAGAGCACATCCGGTCCGCCTTTGGTAATCATTTTCTTTTGTCCGCCAAACGTATGCAATGTACTCATCAGCTTACGTTCAGAGTCAAACGGAAGCTCTGCTTCCCGGGGGAAGTTATCGCGGATTTCCTGGTAATTCTTATCAAGGCTATTACTGAAGGCGATCAGCGCAACCTCTGTCGGGTCGCCCAGCTCCTTGCCTTCTTCATTAATATTGGAATCATTACAAAGTACGGCAATATGCAGCAGCCTGCGGGCTTCCGGTGACCATTCATGATGTTCAAGCTTGAACTGGTCCTTCTGTCCCTCGGGCAGATAATAATCGACGACCGTCATTTTATTCTGGGTGAGGGTACCGGTTTTGTCCGTGCAGATGACGCCGGCCGAGCCGAGCGCCTCAACAGCCGGCAGCTTGCGGATAATCGCATTCTGCTTGGCCATCTTGTTCGTGCCTACAGACAAGACAATCGTTACGATGGAGGAGAGCGCTTCAGGAATAGCGGCTACCGCAACAGCGACAGCAAACATCAGAGCATTGAAGATGGCTTCCGTAGTATCAACGTTAGTATCAGACAGCCATACACGGCCGGCCTGGATACCGAAGATAATGACCGACAGGATCAGAATACCAATACCGAGCTGTTTGCTAAAGGCTTCGAGCTTGCGCTGCAGCGGCGTCTGCTTGGCTTCGGCGCTTTCCAGCAGCTCGGCGATTTTACCGATTTCCGTAGTCAGGGCAGTTCCGGTTACAAGAAACACTCCGCGTCCGTAGACCACCAGGGAACCGCTGAAGGCCATATTTCGGCGGTCACCGAGCGGGGCGTCCTGGTCGATGGTGTCGGTATGCTTTTCAACAGCCTCAGATTCCCCGGTCAGCATGCCTTCATTAATCTTAAGGCTTCCGGATTCGATAATCCGGCCGTCTGCAGGGACGAAATCTCCGGCTTCCAGAATAACGATATCACCGCGGACAAGCTCGCGGGCCGGAACAGTCCTTGGGGCACCATCGCGCAGCACCTTGGCCTCCGGGGCAGACATCTGCTGCAGGGCAGCCAGAGAGCTTTCTGCTTTACGGGTCTGAATGACACTGATAACGGCATTGAGGATCAGGACGAGGAAAATAATAAGCGATTCCATGACATGTCCCATAAAAATCTGTACGGCAGCTGCGATCAGCAGCACGACCACCATCGGGTCTTTGAAATTTTCCAGGAAAAGCTTCCACAGCGGGTCCCTGTCCCGTCCCTTTATTTCATTATAACCATCCTTCTCTAGCCGCTTCTGGACCTCAGCTGAGGTGAGCCCTTTTGCCGAGCTTTGCTGCTCCTGCAAGCTGTCTGATACACTTTTGCGGTAATACTCCACTAATGATTTCTCCTCTCTGCTGTGCGGTGTCTTTTATCTGCAGCACATAACCTTCGATTTATTGGACTAATACCCGTTAAACCCATCTTCTACTCAGGTATGATACCTCAGTTTGCCCAATAATCCCGATTTGGAACCTGTTTGTAAAAGTTACGGTTAATACGGGACGGAGGTTTCAAAAGATATGTAGTCCTGGGTTGAGGGCAGGCTGCTGTTGAGCATAAGCATGAGCAATCTTGCTGCCGAAGCGGAGCTATTCCTGTTAAAATGAGAAAATTGGAATAATTATGAATGAAAGGATGGATAAAAAATGAAATTTAGCTGTACTTATGTACCGGATGCCGGTATTACATACGATATGGGCTGCGGAAGCGGTTATGCTGCTGCGCCGGGGCTGTCCGGAAATGAAGATTTGCGGGACTCCTGGCCTGGGGATTATTACTCGCCGCCTGCGCCGACGTTCCTGATGGATGTGCCGAATGGCAATTACCATGTTGATGTGAAGATGAGCATAGCTGTCAAGGAGAGTATAACTGCCCTGCGGGAAGGAGTGGGACATCTTAGACTGTTGCAGCAGAACGCTGATGCTCCCCGGCAGGTTACGGCTTCCTTTGCTGTTCATGTTGATAACGGCGGGCTGATGCTAGCCTCTGGAGCCGGCTCTGTAATGGAGCAGGTTGAGATCAGACGGGATACAGATATTTCGACCCTTTTCCTCGCCGGAGACTCCACTGTGACAGATCAGGCCTCGTCGAAGTACCCGTATTCCGGCTGGGGGCAGATGCTTGGACTGTTTCTGAAGGACGGACTTGCCATCGCCAATCATGCCTGTTCCGGGAGAAGTGCCAGGAGCTTTATTCAAGAGGACCGCTTGACCCGAATTGCCAAGAAGCTGCGCAAAGGTGATTTTCTGCTGATTCAGTTTGCCCATAATGATGAAAAGGAAACAGAGGACGGAGCAGGGCCCTTTACTACATATCCGGATTATCTGCAGCAGTATATCCATCTTGCGAGGGAAAAAGAGGCCTATCCTGTGCTGGTATCCCCGATGCACCGCCGGTTCTTCGAGGCAGACGGGAGTATCCGGAATACACACGGGGATTACA
This sequence comes from Paenibacillus sp. PastM-3, assembly GCF_029893965.1. GTDB lineage: Bacteria > Bacillota > Bacilli > Paenibacillales > Paenibacillaceae > Paenibacillus_AQ. The sequence continues at coordinate 145,350 of NZ_JARXXP010000006.1, read as the reverse complement.
TTGAGGCTATGCGGCAGCTTGCCTTGCAGGAGGAGGTGCCATTCGTGGACCTTGCGGGCTTGAGCAAAGCTTATTTCGAAGCATTGGGGGATGAGCGCACCAAGCAGGTTTTTCTGTGGGCAGTGCCGGGTCAATATGCTAACCTGCCTGAGGGCGCCGAGGACAACACCCATTTCACGGAAGCAGGAGCTGTTGAGATCGCGAGGCTGGTAGCCCGGGGAATCCGTGAAGCGGGATTCGAGCCGCTTAGCCGTCATCTTATCACGGAAGAGGAAGCTGCGGCGGTAATGAACCGGATCGGGTGAGTGCAATAATCGTGTAAGAATAATAAATAAGGGAATTTGGCATTTGGAGGGCCCTGCAGGTACGGTTGGCTGATAGTGCTGAAAACGAGCAGTTGTTATTACATTGGCTGGCCTTGCTGCAGAAGTGGCGGTAGAGTAAGGACTGGCGTGGGGGGGGACTGTGATAGCGGGGGATAGCACTGGTGCATCTTTATCTTACTAATACCTGCTGCCTTGGCCTTGGCATCATCAACCCAAACGTGTGCTGCCATAGAACTGTGGTTAGGCCAATACAGCTGACGTTGTTCGGTAGACGGAGACGATACAGAGTTAGCCAGCAGTGTTTCGGAAGAGTAAAGGACGCGCTGATTGTTAAAACTAACATTATATTCTACTCAAAGCGATGCGCCTGAGCACAGCAACTTGTCTGCGGGCAGGCTGCTGTTTGTGTCGGCTATAAAATGCGCTAAAACCCCGCTCCAAACCCTGCCCCAAACCCCGCCGCATGAGCCGAAACCACGGTCGGAGTTCGCCATTAAGGGGAGAAATCCCACTAAATGAACCATAACCCCGTCTAGGACCCGCCATTAAGGGGAAAAATCCCACTAAATGAGCCATAACCCCGTCTAGGACCCGCCCTTAAAGTGAAAAATCCCTTTAAATGCGCCAGAGCCCCGGTCGGGGCCTGCTATCAAAGGGAAAAATCCCACTAAATGAACCGAAACCCATCCCGAGCCCGCCAATAAGGGGGAAAATCCCTTTAAATGCGCCAGAGCCCCGGTCGGGGCCACTATTAGAGGTAAAAATGCCCTTGATTTGAGCTCACGCGAGCAAAATGGCGAAATGAAGGGCAAAAATGCCTCTCATTTCAGCGCCCAGTTCCCGCGCCACGAGACAACCCCCGCGCCCTCAAATCAGCCCACCCGCGCCACTAAACAGCCCGCCCCTGGTCCTAATCACTCCCCCGCCCGCACGCTAAGGCGGTACTGCCGGGGGGCCATGCCGATCTTCCGCCTGAACAGCTGATGGAAAAATTTCAGATCGGCATAGCCGACGGCTGCAGCGATCTCGGCAACGCTTTGGCTGGTGTCCGCAAGCAGCCGGCAGGCGGCATCCATGCGGATACTGTGCAGGTAGCCGGTGAAGCTCATGCCGGTCTGCTGCCGGAAGAGCCGGCTGAACTGCCGCTCACTGAGGTTGGCTGCGGCGGCAAGCCCGCTGAGCGTCAGACCGCCGGCATAATGGATTTTCATGCTGGCGACGGCTTCTTCGACCGCCATCCATTGCGGTCTCGCCCCTATAGATGTGCCGGTCTGCAGCTGCTGTCTGTACAGACCGGTCAGCAGCCGCACAATGAGCGCGGCTATAACGGCCAAATACCCCGGCGGTCTGGCCGAGAACTCGCTGTACAGCTCCTGGAACTGCGAATGGTAGGCTCCGGTAGTGTCTTTTATAGAGAACCAGGGCATATGCTCATCTGTGAAATAATCACAAATCTCTTCAGCCTGCGGAAAAGCCTCCCGGAGCCCAGTCAAATAGTCCACCGGAAACAGGCAGTTATATACGATCAGCGGCCGGTCCTTCTTAGTTGTTCTGGGCCGGAACACGTGGCTGTGCCCGACTGGAATAAAGAACAGGGTTCCATGCTCCACCGGCAGTGCCTCATCGTCAATGTAATGAACCCCTGAGCCTTCACTGACATGCGTAATTTCGACGAACTCATGAGAGTGCTCATGCAGCTCGAAATTTTCGTGGACACGGTTTACATAGACGGGAATATCCGGTCCAAAAAACGCCTGGCCCGACATCACGAAGCTGCTGCGTCTAACAGTCATACGGATTGCTCCTCTGCAACGTTAAATTAACTGCCTTTCATCCTACGCAATCACTCTGCGAATGTCCAGATCCGCCTATTACAATGTCCGGAATAGCCCCCATATACAAACAATCTGCCCCATACAATAGACGTAGAAATGTCGGCAATGGAAGGAAGCAGGGGACCGTGACCGGCCTGAGGACTACATCTTATTTAAAGGAGCGGCTTAAATGACCCAGTGTAAAGTGTTAAACCTGATGGTGAACTACAGAACCAATCCATTGGGAGTCGATGATCTTAACCCGCGGCTCAGCTGGCAGATCCAGGCGGAGACAAGAGGCTTCATCCAATTCGCCTATCAGATTCAGGCGGGCTGTGATCCGTCTTTTGAAGCAGAAGCAGAGCTCGTGTGGGATACCGGAAAGGTCGTATCCGATTCCAGTGTGCACATAGAATACCAGGGCCGGGCTATGCACCCGCGCACCCGCTACTTTTTCAGGGTACGCATATGGGCCTCCGAAGATGACGTTTCAGCATGGAGCGCACCGGCATACTGGGAAACCGCATTGCTCTCAACGCAAAACTGGCAGGCGGGCTGGATAACGGCACCCGTTCCCGGGCAGCTCACTGAGAACAGCGAAGACCCGTGCGATTATTTCCGCACAGAATTCGAGCTTCCCGCAGAGGCCGTCTCAGCACGGATCTATGCAACCTCTCTCGGCCTGTACCGCTTGTATGTAAACGGCATTCCGGCGGATGATACGCTGTTCAGCCCCGGCTGGACGAGCTACAATAAACGGCTGCAGTATCAGACTTATGATGTGAGCCGTATGCTCACGGCGGGCGGGAATACACTTGGCTGCATCGTAGGTAACGGCTGGTACAAAGGCTATTTGGCCTGGGACGGAAGCAAGGACCATTACGGCAAACAGCGTGCGTTACTCGTTCAGCTGCATGTTACATTGGCCGACGGCACGGAACAAATCATTGTTACAGACGGCAGCTGGCGCACTTCAACCGGACCGCTGCTGATGTCTGAGCTGTATCACGGTGAAACCTATGATGCGCGGCTTGAGCCGGACGGATGGGCTTCTCCCGGCTTCGCGGACCACCATTGGAAGCAAGCGGCACTGACGGATGCCCCGCCTCCGCTGCTGGTAGCCCAGGAGAACGAGCCGGCCCGCATTGTTGAAACCATTAAGCCTATCGAGGTCATAACTACACCGGCAGGCGCAACTGTGCTGGATATGGGCCAGAATATGGTCGGCTGGGTCAGATTTACAGTGAAGGCTGAAGCCGGTACAGAGGTAACGCTGCAGCATGCCGAGGTGCTGGACCGGGACGGTAATTTTTATACCGGTAACCTGCGTTCCGCCAGGCAGACCGTGACTTATATCTGCCGGGGCGGAGAGCCGGAGACATTTGAGCCGCATTTTACATTCCAGGGCTTCCGCTATGTCCAAGTGACGGATGTGCCGCGCGATCAATTAGTAGAACAGTTCACCGGCTGTGTGATTCACTCTGATCTGGAGCAGACCGGCAGCTTCAGCTGCTCGGATGAGCTGGTGAACCGGCTGCAGCATAACATTCTATGGGGCCAAAAAGGGAATTTCCTCGATGTGCCGACCGACTGCCCGCAGCGTGACGAAAGACTGGGCTGGACGGGGGATGCGCAGGTGTTCATCCGTACGGCGGCCTTTAATATGAATGTGGTGCCTTTTTTTGAAAAATGGTTAAAGGATCTCGCTGCGGACCAGGAGGCGGACGGTAGAGTGCCGCATGTCATTCCTGACATCCGGGCAGCAGGTTATGGATCTTCGGCCTGGGGGGATGCCGCCGTCATTTGTCCGTGGACACTTTACCAGTGCTACGGGGACGTCCGCATACTGAAGCAGCAGTATCCAAGCATGAAGGCTTGGGTGGAATACATCCGTGCCCAGGGCGAGCATGAATTCCTGTGGAACACAGGCCACCACTTTGGCGACTGGCTGGGGCTGGATGCGAAGGAGAACAGCTACATCGGGGCAACGCCGAAGGATCTGATCGCCACCGCCTTTTTTGCCTATTCAACAGAGCTTTTGGCCAAAACTGCGGAGATCATTGGACAGCAGGAGGAAGCCGAAAAATACCGCGAGCTGCACAGCAATATCATCCGCGCTTTCCGTGAGGAGTTCGTGACGCCTAGCGGACGGGTAGCTTCTCCGACTCAGACAGCCTATGCCGTAGCGCTGATGTTCGATCTTTTGGAGGAAAAAGACCGTCCGCGTACGGCCGCGATGCTTGCAGATCATGTAAAAGAAAACGGAACCCATCTGACGACCGGTTTTGTGGGGACGCCGTATCTGTGCCTGGTCCTGTCCCGCTTCGGGTACACCGATCTGGCCTATGAGCTGGTGCTGCAGAAGGAATACCCTTCCTGGCTGTATTCCGTCCTTCAGGGGGCGACGACGATCTGGGAGCACTGGGATGGAATCAAGCAGGACGGCTCCTTCTGGAGTGACGATATGAACTCCTACAACCATTACGCTTACGGCGCTGTCGGGGACTGGCTCTACCGTATTGCCGGAGGGATTGAGCTAATCGAACCGGGCTACAAAAAAATCCGCATCCAGCCTCAGCCGGGCAGACAGCTCACTTGGGCGGAAGCCTCCTACAGCTCCGTATACGGTCCGATCCAGTCAGCATGGAGCAAACAGTCGGATGGTTCACTTGAGCTGAAGATAACGATCCCGGCCAATACTACGGCTGAGCTCATCCTGCCGCTTGGGCAGCGGGGAAAAATGCTGGAGAGCGGGAAAGCGCTGAATCACGTAAGCGGGGTTCTATCCGCAGAAGAGAACGCCGGCGTCCGGAAGCTGACCATAGGATCAGGGAATTACCGGTTCACGATAGCTTAACCCTATAATTGCAAAAAAAAAGCGGCAGCTAAAGACGGGAATACAGTGTCTTTAGACTGCCGCTTTTTGATTGGGTTAACGGGGAAGATTAATTTGCCCTGGCAAGCCTTGTGCCGCGAACCGAGGATGCGGCGTATACGACAAGCGCTGTCCAGATAAGTGCGAAGCCGAGGAGCAGAACAGGCGAGACCGATTCCTTAAACACAAATATGCTTAATAATAGCATAATGGTCGGCCCGATGTATTGTACAAAGCCGAGCGCGGACAGTGACATGCGGGCAGCAGCCCGGGCAAAAAAGAGCAGCGGCAGGGCCGTTACCGCGCCGGAGAGAAGCAACCCGGCAAACATCGACGGGGACAGCGACCAGGCTGTAGACTCTCCTGTGACCGCCAAATAGATCCAGTAGCCGAGCGCGATGGGCAAAACTACGGCTGTCTCAGACAGCAAGCCCACAGAAGCATCCTGCATGGTCTTCTTCTTGGCGAGGCCGTACAGGCCGAACGACACGGCCAGCGAGATCGCAATCCACGGGAAACGTCCGTAATTGATGGCGATAATAAGCACCGCGGCGCTGGCGATGGCAATCGCGAGCCATTGGCCGCGGTTTGGCTTCTCATGAAGGAAGACGACTGCAAGCAGCACATTTAACAGCGGGTTCAGATAATAGCCGAGACTGGTCTCGACGACATGCCCGTTATTCACCGCCCAGATAAAGATGAGCCAATTCACAGCGATCAGCAGTCCGCTGGCTGTGAGCGGTAACAGCTGCGAGCGGCTGGCCGCAATCCGCCTGATGTCACCCCAGCGGCGCTGGACGGCGACGAGAACAGACATGAAGACGAACGACCAGACTACCCGGTGCGACAGAATCTCGCCTGCCGGCACATCATTAAATAACTTCCAATACAGCGGGAGAATTCCCCACATGATATAAGCGATTATAGCGTTGACCAATCCGTTATTCATTTCCAATTCTCCTCTTCATGTTTACACACTACAGCTGAAAGCTCTCCTTAATTCTCTGTGCGACCTCAGCGGCAGACAGGCTTGTATTGTTGATTCTTAAATAACGCTCCCTGGTGATTTCCCCCTCATGAGAGTTCAGCCGGTGTTGCTCCATCGTCTGCAGCAGGTTCTGCTCAGAGCGGGCGACATCCCGTTTGGTGGGCTTATGCTCAAGCCGGTGCGGTGTTTTGTTCCGCTCCAGCCGCTCCTCAAGTGCGGTCTCAAGCTCAACCAGGTATACCTCGCCGCCCCGGTCTTCGATAATCCTGCAGACGGATTCGATGTAATCCCAGTCGTTCTGCAGATCGAAGGCCCATACGTAGGTGAAAATCATTCCATACAGCCCGCTGCCGGCAGCCGTTTCGAATATGTCCTGGCGGAATTTGTCGACGAGCCTCCACATTTCCGGACTGAAGCCGAAAAAAGGCACCAGCAGCTCAATCGTCATATGGTTGTGGAACAGCTTCAGCTCGGTGATCTTTTCCAGCTCATGCCCGATAGTCATTTTGCCGGAGGCCTGCGGTCCGAATACAATGATCAGCTTCATCATCTAAGTCCCCTTTTGAGCATTTTGATTCATAATAACACAGGAAAAAGTAACGGGCGTATCATTAAATGCACAGCTTAGAGGGTAATGAACAGTATGCGGCAGTGATGATAATGAACGAGGGGGTTACACAATGCTGATCCTTAGGGTGCTGGCAGGCTTGGCGCTGTTTATTCTTGGGCTTTTGTATCTTGTGCAGAGCAAAGTGACCGTGAACATAACCACGCCTAATAAAGTGGAAACAAAGAAGTATACCAAAGGCGTTCCGCTGATTTTATCCAGAATCGCCGGTATAGCCATGATGATTCTCGGTGTGCTGATCTGGATTTTCGGATTCCCGCATTTTTCGGATTGAATGATAATTTTCTCCAAAAGAAAGATAGGATCGGACATTCATCCGGCTGCCCGGGATTGCTAGGATTAGAAGGAACGAGCAGCACATCAACCGGATCAATGGAGGTCACTAAATCGTGAATATACAATTTTCTACGCCTGCCGTCTATTGGACAGAGGCGCTGCCTACAGGAAACGGTAATCTTGGCGCTATGGTATTTGGCGGTATTGAGCGTGAACGGATTGCTTTGAATGAAGATACCCTCTGGTCAGGTTATCCCCGTGAATGGAACAATCCGGGAGCCAGGGAAGTATTGCCGGAGGTAAGATCCCTGATTGCGCAGGGTCGTTATGGGGAGGCGGATCAGCTCTGCCGGCAAATGATGGGCCCTTATACGCAGTCCTACCTGCCGCTGGGGGACCTGAATATTACGATGGAGCACGGGCAATCCGTAGAGCGGGGAAGCTATAGCCGGAAGCTGGATCTTTCCGCCGGTGTAGTCGGCATTCAATACAAGATCGGAGGCGTGCAGTACACGCGCGAAGTATTTGTCTCGCATCCGGATCAGGTCATAGCCGTCAGGCTGACAGCCAGCCGGGAAGGCGCGCTGAGCTTCCTTGCCAGGCTGGACAGCCCGCTCCGCCACAGCATCCGGCTGGAGCAGGAGCAGTTTACAATCTTCGGCCATGCTCCCGAGCATGTGGACCCGAATTATTATGCGTCTAGCGAACCGGTCCGTTACGGGGATTCCGGAGCCTCCCGGGGGCTGCAATTCCAGGGAAGGCTTGCAGTAATACATGAGGGCGGAAGCCTGCATGCGGGAGCGGAAGGGCTGCATATCAGCGGGGCGACCTCGGCCACGCTGTACTTCAGCGCAGCGACAAGCTTCGATCCGCTGCTCAGGGCAAGCAGCCCGGAACGTATTCCCGGGGAGGTGACGGCCCGGATTATTCAGGCGGCCTGCAGCAGGGAATACGCTGCGGTTCTGCAGGATCACCTGCAGGATCACCGCTCGCTTTTTGACAGAGTGAAGCTGCATCTGGGGCCAGGCAAGGCTCCTGCCGATCTGCCGACCGACCAGCGGATCGCCGAATACGGAAGCAGTGATCCTGGGCTGGTGGAGCTGCTGTTTCATTACGGCAGATATCTGCTTATCGCCAGCTCCCGGCCGGGAACCCAGCCTGCGAACCTGCAGGGGATCTGGAACCAGGAGACCCGTGCGCCGTGGAGCTCCAACTATACGCTGAACATCAATGCCGAAATGAATTACTGGCCGGCGGAGATCTGCAATCTGGCCGAGCTGCATGAGCCGTTCATTGATTATATTGGCAGTCTGGCGCTCAACGGCCGGAAGACTGCCGAGGTAAACTATGGCGCCAGAGGCTGGGTTGCCCATCACAATTCCGACCTGTGGGCCCAGACGGGCCCGGCAGGCGCTTACGGTGACGGTGATCCGGTGTGGGCGTTCTGGCCTATGGGCGCAGTGTGGCTGACCCAGCATTTGTGGGAACATTATCTTTTCAGCGGAGATTTGGACTTTCTGCGTGAGACCGCGTATCCGGTGATGAAGGATGCGGCGCTGTTCTGCCTGGACTGGCTGATTGAGAATGAGGCTGGAGAGCTGATTACCTCACCTTCCACCTCCCCGGAGCATAAGTTTGCTGCCGGAGGCGGGCTGCATGCAGTCAGTGCGGCCACAGCGATGGATCTGTCGCTGATTGCCGAATTGTTCGGCAACTGTATGGAGTCGGCGGAACTTCTGCAGACGGATGAGGAGTTCGCCGGTACCCTCGGGCGCGCGAAGGACCGCATGCTGCCTCTGCGCATTGACCGGCAGGGCAGGCTGCAGGAATGGTCTAAGGATTATCCGGAGGAGGACGTCCATCACCGCCACGTCTCCCATCTGGTTGGTGTATATCCGGGCAGGCTGATCTCGGAGCAGTCAGCGCCTGAGCTGTTCCGGGCAGCCAGAACCTCGCTTGAGATCCGGGGAGACGGCGGAACAGGCTGGAGCCTGGGCTGGAAAATCAGCCTGTGGGCCCGCTTCAAGGACGGCAACCGGGCGGAGCGGCTCATTTCCAATCTGCTCACCCTTGTCAGGGAAAATGAAACGGTGCGCGAGCGGGCCGCAGAGGGCGGCGTATACGCCAATCTGTTCGACGCTCATCCGCCGTTTCAGATTGACGGCAACTTTGCCGCCACTTCAGGCATTGCCGAGATGCTGCTGCAGTCCCATCAGGGATTCCTTACGCTGCTGCCGGCGCTGCCGGACTCCTGGCCGGAAGGATATGTGAAAGGACTGCGGGCCAGAGGGGGTTATGAAGTGGATATAGACTGGAGCAGCGGAAGCTTGTCAGGGGCGGTTATTACAGCTTCCCGCACACAAACCTGCCGGGTACTGGCCGGTCAGCAGATTCAGATTAGCGAAGCCGGAGCCAGAGTAGAGAATGTTACGGTAACGGATGGGATTGCCGAATTTCCGGTTGAAGCCGGCAAGCGGTATACCCTCACCGTAAAGGAATAGCCTGTTCAGCCCAAAAAACCTCATTGCTGAGGTTTTTTGGCGTTTACCGGCAGCTGTTCCGGGCTGAAGGTTAGCCGGTAGGCTGAGGGTGAGAAGCCGGTGAATGCTTTGAAGGTTCTGGATAAATAGGAAATGTCCGGTATCCCTACCCTGTCGCCGATTTCCGACAGCAGCAGATTCGTGGTTGCAAGCAGCAGCTTGGCTTCCTCAAGTCTTTTTTTATTGATATATTGAATCGGGGAGGTCCCGAACTGCCGTTTAAACACACGGATAAAATAATTGGGCTGCAGGTGCGCCAGCTCAGCCAGCTCTTCAATGGTCAGATTCCGGTGATAGCAGCGCTGAATATGCGAGATGACCTGCTGAAGCGGCTCGGATACCGCTGCCGGCCTGAGGCCTTGCTGGGTTACGGCACTCTGTTCCAGATAGTGGGCTATAAGCTTTAGCATGGCCGATTTGACGAGCAGCGGACCGGTAAGGGCAGAATCGTTATGGTGCTTCAGCAGCTCACGGAAAAGCTCAATGGGTCCGCTGTCCTGCTCCGTGTCGATCCAAAGCGGCGTCTGCAGCAGATCAAACAGATTGCGTTCCCCGATCCGCGCGGTAAAATGGCACCAGTACTTCGTGTACCTGGGGCCGGAGGTATAAGAAAAGGACTGCTTGATGCCCTGCGGCATCAGGAACCATTCCCCGGGCTGCGGACTGAACTCGGCATCGCCGATTTTCAGCCAGCCCTCCCCTTCACATATCAGGTAAAACTTGTTGTAGTCTGGCGTATAATCCAGCTCCCGCCAGTCGGTCCACACCTGATTGTATCCTGCAGCCGTTACGCGTACCTCAAGATTCTCCATATACATCCGGGTTAATTGCTGATTGTTCACATTCATACTCTCCGATCCGTAAGCAGTGGACATCAAGAATTCTCTCAGATGATTTTAGCATGTATTGCCGGAATCAAGCCATTATTTGATAGGCATCCCGGTATCCTGAAACTTTATGCAATCCAATATTTACAAATTGGACGGGTCAGCGTACAGTGCAGATAGGGAATATTTAGTTGGGTTAAACGCTTAGGTACTCTTTTAATATATAGCTGATAATGTAAAGGGAGGACAGTAATGGCATACAGTGAAGTTGAATTGCGCGCATCATTAACGTTATCGGTTCCGGTTATTCTGGACAGTCATTATCGTTCCTTAATGAGAAAGGATAGCGATCTTGACTGGTTTATAGAATCACATAAGGAACTGCTGGATTCCAGCTTCACTACGATTCTATTACATATGATAGAGGCCCTGTACATGAACGCTGCCGATTATGGACAGTTTCTGGATAATTCGCACAGTGAGGGTATCCAGCAAGGGATATTCCTCGCGGACATCTTCGGTGAGCACTTTGATATTATGATGGAAATGAGCAAGGATCTGAATCTGACAGCCCAGAACATCATGTTCGGAATTATTGAGGAGAAGGTGGATGACTCCGTGAACCGGCTGTTTTTTAACGGCCGTCTGATGGAATGCAACTGGGTACGGTTTACCGGCTTCGCCCAGGGCTATCTGTCTAATAAAAATGAGGAAATTGACAGCCTGCATGAGCAAAAAATAGCAGTAATGGGACAGATGGCTGCAGGAATGGCACATGAAATCCGCAATCCGCTGGCTTCTATTAAGGGCTTCGCCCAGCTTATCCATAACCGGCTGAATGAACCCGAGATCAAGGCGGCAGAATTGCGAACCTATCTGGATATCACGATTAAGGAGATTGATAACCTGAACAGACTGGTCACGGATTTCCTGGTGCTCTCCCGTAAGGGGGATAGTCTGCAAAGAGACGGTGAAATTTTTAATGTAATTGAAGTTATACACCGGGTTGTAAATATCGTGAATCAGCTCATCCTCAGCGATAATATTGTTCTTAATGTGGATTGTTCTGCAGAACAGGTGTGGACGCTGGGAAGCGCCTCGCAGCTGGAACAGGTCTTCCTGAATATTTTGAAAAACAGCATCGACGCCTTCACAGCCTTAAGCGGCAGAATTGATGTTACCATTACGACGCAGGATGAGACGGACGAAATTATCCTGATTTTTACCGATAACGGGGCGGGCATACCGAAGGATAAGCTAAACCGGATTTTCGACCCGTTTTTTACCACGAAGCAAAAAGGAACCGGTATCGGGCTGTCCATCTGCAAACAATTAATCGAAATGTACGGCGGACAGATCCAGGTGAATTCGGAAATAAAGGTGGGAACGAGTGTGAAGGTCAGCCTGCCGTGGGTCAGCGATTATGCTGCCTGTATGGAGGGTAGTGTATCATAAGCCATATGAGTATAAGATTGCAGAAGGGGACCTGCCGGGAGAGGCGGGTCTTTTTGTTATATGTGAAGCAGATCTGAAGCGGCCGGGTGGAACTATTTTGTATTGAGATTGCGATCATAGTTAATATATATATTAATTAAAAACCGGAATCTGATTCACTAAAAGGATATTTAGTCAGCTGATACCATAATAATGGATTGACTCCTTTCAGTTCATCTGTCTATAATACTTTTATAATTATAAATATATTAATAAAAATGTTAACTAAATAAGTTTATGCAGAGAGGACCCAAACCAATGGATAAACAGACCAAGCTGAAGGTGTATGCGCAACAAACGGGAGCCCCGCTGGGCGATTTGTTCGGCATTTTCTTTGAAGACCTCAATCATGCAGCCGACGGGGGCTTGTATGCGGAGCTGGTCCAGAACCGCTCATTTGAATTCGATCCAATTGATCATCCCTCCTACCATGCTTTGACAGCCTGGGAAAAGGCAGAGCGTGGAGACGGGCGTGCGGAGCTGAGCATTGCGAGCGAATCCCCGTTCCATCCCAAAAACCCGCACTATGCGGTGATTGAGATAACCGAGCCTGGAGACGGTGTGGGCCTGTCTAATGCCGGCTTCAATACAGGTATTCCGGTAAAGGAAGGCGAGCATTACCTGTTCTCGCTCTATGCACGGCGCAGTGACAGCTTCAGCACACCGGTGCGTGTCCTCATTGAAGACAGCAACGGGGCGGCATGTGCTTCAGCTGAGCTGACCGTAGAGTCTGATCAGTGGCAGAAATATGAAGCGGTTCTTACGGCTGGATGCACCGACAATGCCTGCAGGCTGGTTATCCTGACCGGCGGGCAGGGCAGACTCGAGGTTGATCTGGTATCGCTGTTCCCGCAGAAGACCTATCTCGGCCGCCGTAACGGGCTGCGCGAGGATATTGCCGTCCTGCTGGCAGACATGAAGCCGAAATTTATGCGCTTTCCCGGCGGCTGTCTTGTTCATGACGGGTCACTGAACCCGCATGACCGGAATTCGATGTACCGCTGGAAGAATACAATCGGAGAGCTAGCGGAACGTCCGGCGAGGCGGAATAACTGGCAGTACAATCAGACGCTGGGTCTGGGCTATTATGAATACTTCCAGTTCTGCGAAGACATCGGGGCCAAAGCCATTCCTGTATTGCCGGGCGGCTATGATCCCCACCATAAGCGGATCGTTCCCCTTGGCGAGCTCGGACCGTGGATTCAGGATGCCCTCGATCTGATTGAATTCGCCACAGGCGACGCAACGACGGAGTGGGGCGGAATCCGCAGCTCACTCGGCCATCCCGAGCCCTTCGGGCTGGAATACATCGCGATCGGCAACGAGGAGGTCGGCGAGCCGTTCTTTGAGCGGTATCCGTATTTCCATAAGGCGATCAAGGAGCGGTATCCTCATATCCAGGTAATCAACAGCAGCGGCCCGTTTGCTGCCGGCGGTGAATATGAGCGGGGCTGGGCCTCGGCCAGAGAGCATGGTTCGGATCTGGTTGACGAGCATTACTACCAGTCCCCGGAGTGGTTCCTCGCCAACATGGACCGGTACGACAGCTTCAAGGCTGATGAGCCCAAGGTGTTCCTGGGTGAATATGCATCCTGGGGTAATACCTACTATAACGCTCTAGTAGAAGCTGCGTTCATGACCCGGCTGGAGCGGGGTGCCCATGCCGTCGGCCTGGCCTGCTACGCGCCGATGCTGTGCAATGTCGACTATGTCAACTGGAAGCCGGATATGATCTGGTTCAATAACCATGAGGTGTTCGGTACGCCGAACTATTATGTACAGAAGCTGTTTATGAACCATCAGGGGGACCGGCTGCTGGGAATCGCTGCCGAGAATCTTCCGGAGAAGCCGGAGCCTGTTCAGGAGCCGGTGAAGGGCAGTATTGTCCTGGCTGCCGAGAAATCTGCTGTTACGTACAGCAACATTACGCTGACTAACAATCATACAGGTGAGCAAAAGGTGATTGAAGCGCCTGTTGAGCTTAATGATACAGAAGGCACTGTGAGCAAGGAGGAAGAACAGCGTTCCTTCCTGCTGGGGGAAACGGACTGGAGTGATTATACGCTCAGATTGACTGCCCGCAAAACAGGCGGCGTCTGCGCTTTCCTGATCTTCTTCGGCATGCAGGATAGCAAGAACCGGCTGAACTGGGAGCTTGGCGGCTGGCAGAACCAGGACAGCACGCTGAGTGCGGTCGTTAACGGACGGGGCTCCTGCCTGACCCAGAGCCTGTTCACCGTAGAGAAGGATACCGATTATGAGCTGGAGCTGCATGTCAGCGGCCGCGTGATTACGGCTTCGATAAACGGGGCTGTGATCAATTCGGCGGAAGACCGTGTGCCGGACATTCAGCCGCTGTATTATACGGCAAGTGTAGAGGAGGCAACCGGTGATGTGATCGTCAAGGCGGTCAACGTGCTGGGCACCCCGCTTCCCGTTACAGTCGAACTGCAGGAATTAGCCGCAGCTTCTTACCAGGCTGAGGTCCATGAGCTGTCGGGAGTGGAACTGGATGCGGAGAACAGCTTTGCCGAGCCGCTGAAGGTCAGCCCGTCCAGCCGGACGATCGCCTTTGAAGGAAGCAGCTTTGATTATGAGTTCCCGGCACATTCGGTTACTGTGTTCAGAGTACAGAAGGCTTAAGCAAAACGAAAGGCCCGCTTTTAGCTATTACACTATCTATTATCCCGCAGGGAGGGTTCATCTTGTCCGAATCGCAACCAACTTATTCCGGTTATCTGTTAGTTCATTTTATCGGGGAGCAGCCTGATGGTGAACAGGTCTATTTCTCTTACAGCGAGAACGGCCTGCACTGGAAGGATCTGAATGGAGGCCTGCCGGTTCTGCGTTCAGAGCGGGGGGAAAAGGGGGCCAGAGATCCTTTTATCGTCCGTTCGCCCAAGGAAGGGAAATTCTATCTGATCGCCACCGATCTGCGTATTGCCAGCGGCAAGGGCTGGGGTGCGGCAGTTGAGGAGGGAAGCCGCGATATTATCGTCTGGGAATCCGCCGACCTGGTGAACTGGTCAGAGCCTTGGCCGGTTACTGTCGGGGTGGAAGGAGCCGGCTGTGTGTGGGCTCCGGAAGCGATATATGACGAGGCTGCGGACGAATTTCTGGTATTCTGGGCTTCCGCTACACAGGAGCCGCAGGAAAACGCCCGGAAGCACAAAATCTACAGCGCGCGTACGAAGGACTTCCGTACCTTCACGCCGGCTGAGAAATATATCGAGCGTGACAACCATATTATAGATACTACAATTATTGAGGCAGGCGGCAAGTATTACCGCTATTCCAAGGATGAGACAACGAAGAATATCCGGGTAGAGGAAGGCGTGTCGCTGGATAAGGATGCCTTCAGCTATGTAGATGCTCCTGTTCTGGAAGCCATTATGGGTGTGGAAGGCCCGGAAATCTTCAAGCTGAACGGGCATGAGGAGTGGTGCCTGATCGTGGACCGCTATGCGGAAGGTAAGGGCTATCTGCCGCTTCTAACCTCTGACCCCGGCAGCGGCGAGTTCCGGGTGCTGGAAGACAGCGAGTTTGACCTCGGCAGAAACAAAAAGCGCCATGGCGGCGTGCTGCCAATCACCTTTGAGGAGTCCAGCCTGCTGCTGCAGGCCTTCGGGGATGGCCACCAGGTGCTGCCGGGGCAATTCGCCGACCCGGATCTGGCCAAGTTCGGTGACCGTTACTATCTGTACCCGACAACAGACGGCTTTACCGGCTGGTCGGGAACACAGTTCCATGTCTTCTCTTCGGAGGATCTGAAGCTGTGGAAGGACGAAGGTGTCATTCTGGATCTGGCAACCGATGATGTGCCGTGGGCAGTCAGCAGCGCCTGGGCTCCGTGCATCGCCAGCAAGGACGGCCGCTACTTCTATTATTTCTGCGGCAAAAAACCGGACGGTGAGAGTGCGATCGGTGTAGCGGTTGCCGATGCTCCTGCCGGACCGTTCATTGCACAGCCTGAGCCGCTGATTACCATGGGGCAGCTGCAGCGGCTGGGAATCGTCATGGGGCAGACCATTGACCCGTCCATTTATGCCGAGGATGACGGCAAGGTATATCTGCTGTTCGGAAACAGTCATGCTGCGATTGTTGAGCTGGGCGCAGATATGATCTCGGTGGTTGAAGACACCATGCGGAATCTGGAAGGGCTGCATGACTTCCGTGAATCAGTCACCGTGCTCAAACGGGACGGTCTGTATCATTTCACCTGGTCCTGTGACGATACAGGCAGCGAAGATTATCATGTGAACTATGGAACGGCGGAGCAGCTGTACGGGCCGGTAACTTATCAGTATACGGTTCTCAGCAAAAACAAGGACAAGGATATGCTCGGCACCGCCCACCACTCTATCCTGCATGACCCGGATACCGGAAAGTACTGGATTGCCTATCACCGGTTCGTTACACCGCTGACCCGGTTCAACGATTATAAGGGAATCCACCGCGAAACCTGTATTGATCCGTTAAGCTTCGGCGGGAACGGGCTGATGCAGCCGGTGAACCTGTAGAAGCTTCAGATAATCAGGAGGTTGAATAGAGATGAAAGAAACCATTACCAATCCATTAGTCCTGCAGCGGGCGGATCCTTGCATCTACCGGCACAGTGACGGCTACTATTATTTCACCGCTTCAGTACCCGAGTACGACCGAATTGAGCTGCGCAGAGCGCAGACCCTCGGGGAGCTTGCCGGCAGCAAGCCGGTAGTCATTTGGACCAAGCATGTCACCGGCATTATGAGCGGTTATGTGTGGGCGCCTGAGATACATTTTATCGGCGGCAAATGGTATGTGTATTTCTCCGCAGGCAGCGATGATGCGCCTTTTGCACAGCGGCTGTATGTACTGGAGAACGGATCGGACAATCCGCTTACGGGAAGCTGGGAAGAGAAGGGCCGGATTTATACCGCCTGGGATACCTTCTCGCTGGATGCAACGACCTTTGAGCATGGGGGAACGCGGTATCTGGTGTGGGCCCAGGAGGACCCGTCGGTCCAGGGCAACTCCAGCCTGTTCATCTCGAAGATGGCCAACCCGTGGACGCTGGAAGGCGGACAGACGGTGATTACCCGGCCGGAGTATGACTGGGAAGTAATCGGCTACCGGGTAAATGAAGGGGCGGCAATCCTTAAAAAGAATGGAAAAATATTCCTTACGTATTCTGCCAGCGCCACTAACCATAATTACTGCATGGGAATGCTCACGGCAGCAGATGACAGTGATCTGCTGGAGGCCGGCTCATGGACCAAATCCCCGGTTCCTGTCTTCACATCAAGCGAGGAGACCAGCCAGTATGGTCCCGGGCATAACAGCTTTACGGTATCGGCTGACGGGTCGCAGGAGCTGATTGTCTATCATGCCAGAAACTATAAGGAGATTACAGGGGATCCCCTGTTTGATCCAAACCGTCATGCCCGTGTCCAGCCGGTAGAGTGGGATGAGCAGGGTCTGCCTCTATTCGGCCTGCCGGTACCGGACGGCAAAGAGCTGCAGCTCTGAATAAACGGATAAACCGTATCATACCGGGGGGAACTTACCGGTGTGATACGGTTTATTTCTTTTTTCAGTTCCGTTTATCTGTCAAATTTGGGGGCGCAGATTGTCGGGAAAGGGTTAATCCAAACTAAGTGGAAATTCGGCATCTAATTTTACGCTAAACCTGGTTAACGGGAATCTAGTTGGAAAAACGCCACCTAAAATCGCCCTAAATGCCCCTATTGATATAAGTAGCCCGAAATAGATGTCCTTATTCCACCTAATGGCCGTAAACTCCGAGAAATACAAGAATTAACTAGCAAAAATCCAACTAACCAGATTGAACGAGTAAGTATGTATATGCAGTCTGCAGAATTCTACAGCCAACGGCAGGATGCCCCAAGAGGAAGCTGCAATGAAAACAGGGATGCCCCTAAGCCGTAACGGCCGAGGGGCATCCCTGTGTAAGCTATTAAAAGCGGATTATTGCAGATTGAGGATATTGCTGATGATGACAGCAGCCTGAGCGCGGTTGGCAATGCCTTTTGGCGCAAAGGTGTCGGCGGTCATGCCTTTCACAATGCCTTCCTGGGTAAGCAGCGCTACAGCGTCTTTACCATAAGAAGCAATGCTTGCCTTGTCCTTAAAGCCTGCAAGGGCGGCATCGGCATTGGTAACCGATTTGCCTTTGAACTTCGTCAGGGCATTGGCAGCAATGATTGCCATTTCTTCACGGGTGATGGAACGGTTAGGCTCGAATTTGCCGTTGCCCACACCATTCACCAGACCATTGCTGACACCGGCGGCAACGTAGCTGTAAGCCCAGTTGGTTGCTGCCACATCAGTGAAGTCAGCCGATGCATTCTCCAGCGGGAGAGCGAAAGCACGGACGATCATAGTGATGAATTCGGCACGGGTAACTTCCTTGAGCGGTGCGAAGCTGCCGTTGCCTACGCCGTTAATAATGCCTTTAGCACTTAATTCTTCAATTGCAGAGGCAGCCCAGGTTACCTTGCCCAGATCTGTGAAGCTGCCAGCCGGAGCAGGTGTTGCTGTCGGCTGTGGTGTTGCCGTTGGAGCTGGTGTTGCAGTAGGTGCCGGAGTTGCAGTTGCAGCCGGTGCACCTGTACCCGGACTAACCGGTTCAGATTCCAATACGCCAGGGTCCATGCCGTCAGCTTCTGTAGCTGCCGGAGACGAAGCGTAGATTGCATTAGCCAGTAGTCTGAACTGGTTCTGCGGGTGATATTTATTCAGCAGATCGTTGGCGAACAGGGTTACATGGATGCTGTCTGTCTGGTAATCCAGAGCCAGTACCTGATCTTTGGCAGCATCATTGTTCGGCCACCAGCCGGCTTTGAAGAAGTCATCGCCGGTTCCGTATTTCGCCAGGATTTCAGCGCCTTCCGGAACAGCTGTGATATAAGCAGCAGATACAGTGTACAGGTATTCACTTTCTTCATAAGGAGCAGTAATCAGGCTATCCTGTGAAATGGTTGCTTTGAACAAGCCTTCATGCGCGGCAGCTCTGTTCGCCTTGTTCACCGGATTGGCAAAATCCAGACCAGGCAGAACATTCAGAGCTTTAACGCTGCTAAGGATCGTACGGCCATACCCGATGAACGGCTTGCCGCTGGCGATCAGGTTAGTACCGGAGTTAACCAGTACGTCCGCTGTAGCTGTGTTGGAAGTTACCTTGAATCCAAGATCCGCCAGGATGAAGGAAGGTGCTCCCGCAATCGCTACATTTGCCGGCTTCAGCAATTTACCTGTTTTGTCACCTGTTGCATAGAACGGTACAATGTCCAGCAGGTATTTGGAAGCCACGGTCCGCAGATTGGATCTGGATACCAGGAAGCTGCCTTTTTCATAGCCGGCACCGCCGTTTTCGAGCAGTGTTACTGCTTTTTTGTTCGCGAGCAGCTCGTTAACCGCTTTGATTGCATCATTGTTGCTGTTGCGGATAACGTAATTTTGCGAGAACGGATATTGATCCAGGTTCGTTGTCGGAATTACGATGCTGCTGACTTGCGCAGTTTTGCCGGTGAAGGCACCAACGCTGCGGCTGATATAACGGTCAAATCCGCGCATATCGGCAAAGTTCTGGACGGTATCGGAATACATGGCATCGAAGTCGGATACATCCAGTCCATCATACAGGACAAGGTTGGCATAACCCCGTTTAGCCTGATGCATGTTCACGACATAAGTTCCGGCAGGATAAGTGTTGCCGTCTACCGTTACAGGTGTAGTGGTCTGTTCCACTTTTACACCGTTACGGAGCAGGTATTGCACCATTTTGTACGTTTCCAGCGCGTTCTTCTGCAGATTCTTAGCTACAGGAAGCACATAGTATTCAGGGAAAAAGTTTGTTGTTTCGGTTTCACGCTCACGGCCGATTGATTCATACTGGGCGTTTACCAGAAATTCATCAACGTTTTTGTTATCTTCATTGTTGAGGCCGCGCTTGAAGATTTCGAGCTGGTTCAGGAACAGCTCTTGTTTGTTATCCTGTACATAATTGGTAGCCGCCAGTGTTGCATAGTAGAAGGCATCCAGGGAATCTTCGTTCAGCTCAGGCACTTCAATCGTATGTCCAAGCGCACCCTGGTGCATGGCATATACAGCAGTGTATGCCGGGGAGGCATCGTCCCAGCCGGTTGCATTGCCGTAAGGATCAGGATAGTTTGGATCATTTTTCAGCTTCTCGGCTTCTTTATAAGGAATGTGGTACTCGTCGTATTTGGTATTGGCGATACCGGCATTACCCATTGCCTCAGCCTGTTTAACCATGTTATCCATAACAAGATCATATTCAATGTTCGGATCATGCGGCGGCGTACAAGGCTCAATCAGGAAGCCACTCACGAAGCCGTGCATATCCAGGAAGCTCAGCGGAGTCCATTTGGCAATCTGCGCCGTAACAGCCTGAGTTTCAGGTTGTGTCTGGTAAGAGTTGTCACGGTTCGGGTCAAGCAGGGTGGAAGTCGCACGTGTATTAAGCGCACGGCCGTCCGGATTCTCTACATAATCGAGCAGGAAAATCACATTGTCCAGCGCCTTGTCGATATCGAGGGCTACCGGAACTACATTGCCATTGGCATCGGTTGTATCATAGTTGACGATCTTTTCAGTCATCAGGGTTTCCAGGAACTTGATAATAACGTCAACACCGTTGGCTTCATCCGCGTGGATGTTGTTCAGCCAGATCGGCACTTTATAATCCTGAAGCTGGCCGCTCTTGATCATTTCCTGCAGCTTGGCAGGGTCGTTGTTCATCAGCGGCAGCGTTTCATTCAAATATTGGTCTACGGACGCTTTGTCCTTGGCGACGATGGAGAAGTGGATCGCCCGTCCCTGAGTGGATGTTCCAATCTGCTGGTACTCCACATAACGGCCGTATTTGTTGTTGCTGTCAGCGGTGATTCTATCAATCGCCGGCTTGATCTCATCATATGTATGATAGGTATCATACGGGTTCAGATCCACCTGCTGCTCTACCAGTACATCACCGGCAGGCGTTTTTGCAGTCAGGTTATATACTCCTGCAAGCTTCACATATT
Organism: Paenibacillus sp. PastM-3; assembly: GCF_029893965.1. Classification (GTDB taxonomy): domain Bacteria; phylum Bacillota; class Bacilli; order Paenibacillales; family Paenibacillaceae; genus Paenibacillus_AQ. Next base: position 124,535 of record NZ_JARXXP010000006.1, on the reverse strand, counting down.
CAGCCCGGATGCCGCTGACGGCCAGGTTCACACCGTATGGCATATCGAAGTATACCAGAGCGGTTACCGTAGAAGCTGCAGCAGGCTCATAGGATACTTTTACAAAAGGATCTCCCGTATAAGCTCTAACGTTCGAAGCGTTATTCCATTTCTTCCATTCGGACAGCGGCTTCATTTCTTCCGCAGTTCTGCCGAATGTCCAGGTAAGCTGGTCTGCTGTAACGCCTTCAGGAAGGGTCAGCGTAACCGGCATGGTTCTGGCTTCGGTCATCGAGGCCTGGTAGACTTCTTCGGATACAGTAGCTTGCGCGGTGGCCTGGGCTGTCTGATAGACTTGTTCAGATACCGTTGCGGATTGAACCTGAGGCTGGACCTCGGTAACGGCTGCTCCGGCATAGGCTGACGGAATAATTCCGGATAGGGTCAGGGTTAACGCGATTAATAAGGATAAAAATTTCTTAGTCATCATATACCTCCCAGTGTCTTGTTGGATAGATCGCTGCCCGGACGGCAGTAGATTCTGCTGATGCAGATTTATGCATCCCTCCTGTGGATTCGTACGGCAAATCTCCCATGAATATGTAATATTCACATTGCGTGTGACGAATTAATATACATAAAAAACATTTATTATGCATATAGAAAACTATAATATAGTATTTTAATTAAAATCGGAAGCTTTTTCATAGATTTAAGCCAAAAAATTATATTTTTAAAATGATAACGCTTAAAAATTATATTGTTGAAAATGAAAATAATATAAAAGCTGGCAGCTGTTGCGGCTCGTGTTTCCGAAGATTTTTGTGTGCAGAAGCGTGCAAATGAGCGCATCCGTTCCCCTGCAGGAATCCTTCCAATGACCCAAGAAAAAAAGCGTGTATCGTAGTCCTAAATGCACTTCCGGGGGCTCGACTGTTCAACAGCTCATACTTAGGATTCATTTTCCGGAAACAACGCTAATAAATGCTTTGAACCTGCCCAAACAGGGCTTAGAATACTATCTATCAGATAGATGATCATCGCGATCCGGCACGTCTGTGCAATTAAGGGAAGGAAGGCGGGGGCGAGTCCATAAATGTCGCTTGAGGCATATGATATTTTTATCGGAAAAAAGCTGGGCAGCAATATCTACAGTACGGACGGAATCCTGTTAATCTCGAAGGATACCGTTCTGCATCAGAATCACATCGACAAGCTGGCGAATTTCAAAATCAAGCTCAGGATTGTGGAGGAGGCTGTCGAAGAGACCGGGGAGGAGGAGCAGAAGCGCCCTGAAGCAGCAGATGCTGCAGCAGAAGCCAGGCTTCGCCCTTCAAGCATTGAATCACGCAGACTGGCCAAGCGCACGGAGAAGCATCTGCAGGAAATAGACCGGCTTGTGCGGGCCAACGGGATCGTTCCGATTGACGATGTAGAGGAGAAGATCCTTCCCTTCATTAAAGATACTGCGAAGCGGTTCAATCTGTTCCAGGTGTTCTCGGAGCTTAAGGAGCAAGAGGATTACCGCTACAAGCAGAGCATAGGTGTTGCGGTCATCGCTACTTCACTTGGCCGGCGGCTTGGGCTGGATGATGAAGAAATGGAGCTGCTGGCAACCGCCGCCTGTGTCTATGACATCGGTTTGGTCAGGCTGCCGTCTTCACTGATCACCAAACCGGGCAGGCTGGACAAGCATGAGTTCGAGATCATGAAGCAGCATACGGTTCTCGGGTATGAGCTGCTGTCCAATTCGGGTGTTGATCCCCGTATTGCCCTGGTCGCCCTGCAGCATCATGAGAGAGAAGACGGCAGCGGCTACCCCCACGGGATCAAAGGGGACCAGATCGACCGGCTGAGCAAAATCGTTACCCTGGCAGACATCTACATGGCGATGATTTCCGACCGGCCGCACAGGCCTGCAGTTTCATTTTTTGAAGTCATCAACAATATTCATGAAGGTATCATACATAACCGCTTTGACTCTTATATAGGCATGACGTTCCTCGATTCGCTGCTAGCCAGCCAGGTTGGCTGCGAGGTCCATTTATCGGATGGGCGAACGGGCACCATTGTGCTGACTAATTCGAACTATCCGACCCGGCCGCTCGTCGCCCTGGCGCAAAATGAGTTCCTTGATTTAAGTAAAACGAGTCTTGTGCATATCAGGGATGTTATCGGGTAACGGAGCAATTGAATATGAGCAAAAGAGAGCAGCTTTTCTAAGGAGAAGCTGCTCTCTTTTGCATTTGTACTCCGGCGGCGTCAGGAGCTGTGCAGCTTCCGGTTAGACACACCGGCTGATTATGAGGGCGTCATGGGCATGTTGGTGGTTGTTGCTGTACGTTGTTCTATTACGCTGGATTGTTGTGAGCGCAGACGCAGATTTTTGGAGCAAATAGGGCACCCCTTATCTGTTAGAGACTACATTCGGATCATTTCTCAGACCCTCGATCTAACGGACTGCACAGCCCTTATTTCACCCGAAAACGCATTTTTAGGGTGCTAACGGACCGTAGTGTGCTTATTGCCGGCTGAACGGGCATTCACTGGACTGATTTTGGCAAAAAAGAGCACTGGAGTCCGTTAGAATACACAGAGTGGATATATGAAGCAAATAAGGTCGTCTCGGTCCGTTAGAGCTGGAATAACCTACCTGGCAAGTCAAGAGGAGTGGCGGCGTTGGGGGAGACGCAGTAGTATGTATGATCACTGGAAATTCCGGTTATACACAAGAAGCCCCGCCAGTCAGCGTGAGCTGCAGGCAGGGCTTTCCTTTATCCAATACATTACATCGTTCTACTTATATTCGCACACGAAGTTTGTGAATTCAGCGGTTGCACCCTCGCCGCAGGCATACAGTCCGATCAGCACGCCGGTAAAGCCGCCGGCCACCTCGGAGGAGAGGTATTTGGTATGCGCTGTGCCAAGCGGCAGATCTGCGCCGTCAGCCTGCTGAAGGAAGAAGCTGTAGCGTTCAGATGCGGATTTGATAAGCAGCGTCGCTTCCTGCTGATCATTCAGCTTGGCGGTATGCTCAACCGATTTCACATCCCCGATGTTCAGCCGCTCAATCACCCGGCAGCCGTCCTCATCCTGGACTATTGCCAGATCATAATGATGCAGCTCATCCATATACAATGTGAGGCCTGCCTCGCCGCTTCCCGTAAGCTTCACTTTGCAGGAAATGACTGCATCGAAGTCTTTCTGCCGAATGCCGATAAAGGTCGGTGAGGCCGGTATATCCAAGGTAACCCCGGTTCCTGTTAAAGTTGCCTTTTCAGGCTCCAGCACATAATTGTCCGCTGCCGGATGACGCAGATAACACCAGTCGAGGCTCCAGTCTGTGTTGCTGAAGGTATAGCGCTTCTTGTCCTCCTGGACTGTGCTTTCCGGTAAACGGTCTGTCTCGAAGCTGCTCAGTGTAGTGCCGTTATGCCCTGCGGTGAACCAGCCATCCTCATCAAATGTTACCGGGGTGAGGAACACCTCGCGTCCCAGATGGTGGAAGGTCAGCCAGCGCCCGGTCTGGCGGAAGCCCAGATGCAGCATCCACCAGTTGCCCTCAGGGTCCTGGATAAGGTCACCGTGTCCGACGCCCTGCAGCTCGTAGCCGCCCAGATTGCGGTTGGTCAGCACCGGATTATGCGGATAGGACTCGAATGGGCCGGACAGCTGCTCACCGCGTGCATAAACAACCATGTGGCCATATTCTGTGCCGCCTTCAGCCGCCATCAGATAATAACGTCCGTTGATAAGGTACATATGCGGACTTTCCAGATACCGACCGCCGGTACCCTGCCAGATCGTCCGGCTCGGGGACAGCTTGCGGCCTGTGGCAATGTCAATCTCGCATTGGACAACTCCGCCAACACCGTTGTCGTCCTGGCCGTTACTCATAAAGTAAGCCCGGCCGTCTTCAAAATACAGATCCGGATCAATCCCGCCCTGATCTACAAAGATCGGCTCCGACCATTCCCCGTAAATATCGTCAGTCCATACATAGAAGTTCTGACGCAGCGAATCATTGGTTGTCGTCATATAGAACCGTCCGTCGTTGTAGCGGATCGTAGGAGCAAATACCCCGCCGGAGCTGCCTACTTCGCCAAGCTGAACCTGGCTGTTCCGGGTCAGGCAGTGGCTGATTTGCGTCCAGTTGATCAGATCCTTGCTCTCAAACAGCGGAACGCCGGGGAAAAATTGAAAGGAGCTACAGACGAGATAATACGTATCTCCTGCCCGGCAGACGCTGGGGTCGGGATAAAAGCCCTTGATGACCGGATTGTTGTAGATCATAATATCCACCTCGTTTATGAATTCGTATATATATGAATCTATGATGAGCGCTGACTAATGAAATTAAACAATATCAACAGTAATCTTGCAATGGCTTGGGGTTGCCCAGAAAAATTAAATCAATTAAATTAATATATATATGAATTCAGTTGCAGAGGATGGATGACACCGATGATCAGGGCAAACGGGGAACCAAAATATCTGCCGCTGTATGAAGCGCTGGCAAGCGAGGTGAGATGGCGGATTATGAGCCTGCTTGCCGGGCAGGAGATGAATATGAAGGAGATTGCCTCCAGGCTGGAGCTCAGCCCGTCAATTGTTACGATGCATATCCGCAAGCTGGAGCAGGCAGGGCTGCTGGGGAGCCGCAGAGTACGGCTGAACGGGGGGACGCACAAGATGTGTTTTCTCAAGGAAAGACATATTGAGGTCGAACTGCCGTCGGCATACCGCAATGCGAGAATCAGGGAGCAGAGCATTTCCGTCGGCCACTATACCTCCTTTGAGGTGCATCCGACCTGCGGGCTGGGCACCCGTGAGATGGAGATCGGAGTGTGGGATGATCCGCGTTACTTCTATGACCCCGAGCGGGTGAATGCGGCCATCCTGTGGTTCGGTAAAGGGTATGTGGAGTATAAAACGCCGAATTATCTGCTCCCCGTCCAGAAGGTCGAAGCGCTTGAAATTTCGATGGAGCTGGCCTCGGAGGCACCGGGCCTGAAGGATGACTGGCCGTCGGATATCAGCTTCACCTTCAACGGCATCCCGCTCGGTACCTGGACCAGCCCGGCTGACTTCGGCCGGGCCGCCCGCGGCAAATACACCCCGTCCTGGTGGCACCGCAATGTGAACCAGTACGGGCTGCTCAAGACGATCCGCATCGATGCTTCAGGCACCTGGATCGACGGGGAGCGGATGTCGGAGGTGACCGTTCATGACGTCCGGCTGCAAGAGCCGTTCTGGACACTGCGCTTTGCGGTCGAGGAGCAGGCCGCCCATGTCGGCGGACTGACACTGTATGGAGCCGGGTTCGGCAATCACGACCAGGATATTATAATCCGGGTGCAGCTGGAGGGCTGAGAGAGCTGAGAGAGCTGAGGGTAATGAGAGTGTTGAGTGTGTTGAGTGTGTTGAGAGTGTTGAGAGTGTTGAGAGTAATGAGAGTGTTGAGAGTGTTGAGAGTAATGAGAGTGTTGAGAGTGCTGGATGCGTCTCTTGTGTAACTAAAAGAAGGATGAACTAAGTGGAAAATCGCCATCTATTTCCGGACAATTTACCGGGAAAAGACAATTAGGTGGAAAAAGGTAACTTAATCTTGCCGTATTTGCTCTCAAGGGGCTTTCTGGTTGAATTTAAGTGGCGATTTTCCAACTAAATATCATAAATCCTGGAGAATGACGGAATTAGGTGGCGAAAATCCAACTAATCGTAGGAGGGCCCCCCCTGCAAATTCACCCGACAAGCGCAACCAACACCCGACACCCGACACCCGACCACCGACCACCGACCACCCGACCACCGACCACCGACCACTCCGCTAACAGCCTAACTTGCGGCCAGGACGGCTGTGAAGTACACTTTCAGTATCTAAAGCTAAGGACGTGTTATGGATGAATGCAGAAACGGTAATGCACGAGCTCGAAGCCCTCGGCAAGGAGCGCACGAAGAAAATGTACTGCTCAAACGGTGCGCAGGAGCCGCTGTTCGGCGTGGCGACCGGAGCGATGAAGCCGATTTTTAAGCAGACTGGGATTAATCAGGAGCTGGCTGAACAGCTGTATGCTACAGGCAACTATGACGCGATGTATTTTGCCGGGATTATTGCCGATCCGAATGGCATGACCGAAGCTGATTATGACCGGTGGATGGATGATGCCTACTTTTATATGCTCTCCGATTTTGTGGTGGCTGTCACCCTGGCGGAGGCGGATATTGCCCAGCAGGTGGCCGATAAGTGGATTGCCAGCGGCGAGGACCTGCGGATGTCGGCGGGCTGGAGCTGTTACTGCTGGCTGCTCGGCAACCGGAAGGACGCGGAATTTGATGCAGACAAGCTGGCCGGTATGCTGGAGCTGGTGAAAGATACCATTCACGATGCGCCCGAACGGACCCGATATTCCATGAATAACTTCCTCTATACAGTGAGCATCTCTTATGTGCCGCTTCATGAGCAGGCTGTTGCAACAGCCAAAGAGGTAGGACCGGTAGAAGTCGGGGACGGCAAGGGAAAGAGCAAGCACATTTATGCCTATGCGAATATTGAGAAGGCGATGGATAAAGGGCAGAAGCTCGGATTCAAGCGCCGCCATGTGAGATGCTGAGGATTCAATAAAGGGAGGCTCGCAGAGATGCGGGTTTTTTTCGAGTGAAAAAATATATACGGCGCAGCTTATTGAATCCGCTTTTCTTCCAAATGGAAGCATTTCCCCGAACCTGTAACCGACCGGGGTCGACCGAATAAGAAATATTGTCTGATGCAACCAAAAAACTCCCCGTGTGGGGAGTTTTTTGGTGCGACGGATGAATTAGATCAGGCCGGATTTCTCAAGGAAGCGATGGAGCAGTGCGGCTACCTCAGCACGGGTGACGTTGGCTTTTGGAGCCAGCGTGCTCTCATTGCGGCCGGAAACTATTCCTGATTTCAGTGCTTCGCTGACACCTGCAGCTGCCCAGGCGGATACCTGTCCGGCATCTTTAAAGGAGCTGAGTGCAGCGGCCTGGCTTCCGTCTGCCTGTACAGCAGGGCTGTAGGCAAGAGCCTTGGCAATGATGGTCATTGCCTGCTCACGGGTGATCTGCTCCAGCGGACGGAAGGTCTGATCTTCAAAGCCTTGAATCAGGTTGTGGCTTACTGCAGTCTGGACAGCCTGGCTGTACCACGCGGAAGACTGGACATCCGTGAAGGAAGAGGTGCCGTTCTCCAGCCTGAGTCCCAGCGCTCTTACGAGCGATGCGGTGAATTCGGCACGGGTCATATCCAGGCCGGGATGGAATCCACCATCTTCGGTCCCGTTCAAGACCATACGCGAGGCAAGGTCATTGACTACAGACTGGGACCAGTGGCCCGTCACATCTGCAAAGGCAACCGGGTGGTACACTACAGCATAGGTGCTGTTGGTCAAGCTGTTGATCCGGGCAACCTGTCCGCCTTCCTCAGTAATAACCTTAGTCGGGACATGACGGACGGAACCGTCAGGTTCAATAACAAGCGCGGTTGTGATTCTGCTTGCATCTATGCCGCTTGGCAGCTTGATGCTTCTTTCAACGTAGGTGTTGAAGGTATTTACATCGATTGTTTTACCGCCGCTTGTTGCTGTAATCGTGAAATCCAGCGGTGCGGCTGCCAGGGTGAAGTTGCCTGAAGTCGCAACACTATTAATGATTTGCAGCTGGGTTGCGGCTGGTGCTGCAATCCGGATTTGCAGTGCGATCTGCTGCAGCGCCGAAGTCTGCTCCAGCTGCTGCGAGAGACTGCTTATCCGCAGAAGGCCGGCAGGCAGTGTGTAGCTGGCCTGAGGGGTCTGGATTTTGATCACACCCTGCTTCTGTTCCAGGCTGCTCACCATCTGCCCGTCCAGCTCACCTACGAATACATCGGAAGCTTCTGTGAAAGGCAGTGTAATGACGGCACCGTTGCCTGCGGCATTAAGCTGTTCCTGAAGCTTGGTTCCATCAAGGGTCAGAGTGGTAACCGTCTGTCCACCGGACTGTGTCAGCGTGGACTGTCCGATCGTCTGCAACTGTCCGTTGATAAGCACTGCTGTGCTTGTAGCAGCTGGCGCCGGGTTTGCAATCGGAGCCGGGGTTGCAGTCGGAGCTGGGGTTGCAGTCGGATCCGGAACTGTAATCACAGCAGGGGCAGGAGTTACGGCATTTGTAGTAGCTGCAGCACCTGTACCTGCGGCATTAATCGCTTTTACAGTGAACGTATAGGTGGTTCCATTCTGCAGTCCTGTGATGATTACCGGGCTTGAAGCGGCGCTTACCTTGATGTCGCCCTCAGCCGAGCTGATCTCATAGCCAGTAACCGGACTGCCTCCGTTGTCTGCCGGCGCGGTGAACGAAATGACAGCTGTTTTGTCACCTGCTGCTGCACTGACTGCCAGCGGTGCGCCCGGTACTGTAATTGGCGTTGCGCTTGCCTGGTTGGATACCGGACTGTCTCCGGCAGTGTTGACGGCCTGGACTACATAATAATAAGCTGTGCCGTTAGTCAGGCCGGAAGCAGTGTAGGTGTATACGGAAGAAGAGACTGTAGCCAGTTCCTCGCCGTAGGTTGCCGAGCTTACACTCTGATAGATCTTGTAGGCGGCAGACCCTTCAACAGGAGCCCAGGTCAACTGGACCTGTCCATTGCCGGGAACAGCCGATTGCAGAACCGGAGCGCCCGGAATCTGTGTGGTGTCAGAAACCGCAACTGTCAGAGCCTGCGGAGCTCCTGCACTGAAGATAAAGGTGAGCTGCACTGTTCCAAGCGGCTGTTTCGCCAGATAAGCAGCAGACAGGGTGACGGTATCACCGGAAACGGTGTAGTCTGTTCCCTCTGCAAGCGGTGTACCTGCATATTCAATGCTTGTCAGGGTGTTGCCCTTCAGAGTCATGTTTACAGCTATATCAGCCTGCGCACCGGTGCGCTTGTCAAAGACAGCTGTGTCCGGCTCGATGATGCTGTTCTCCGGAGCAGTCAGTGTATAGTCCTGACTCAAAATTCCACTGTCCTTCATGTCTGCCTTAACGGCAATTGCCTTCAGCGTCAACGCCTGCGTTATGGCGACCGGTCCGGTATAGAGCTGGCTGCCGGAAGTAGGATCGCTGCCATCCGTTGTATAGTAGATCGACGCATCTTCCGTTGCTGTTGTTAAAGTTACTTCTGTACCGGAAGGAACAGCACCTGCTGCAGGGCTGGCTGAAGGAGCAGCCACCTGCGGTACGGCCGGATTCGCGGCAGCAGCAGTGGAAACCATGAACGTACCGACCATAAACGGACCGTTGCTGAGCGGAATCGTAGCCGTTACAGTCAGAGTGTCCGTATCAATGACAGACATGCTGCTGCCGGTGTAGTTAATGGTATAAGCATGCTTGCCGTCTGCAGAGGCACCGACAACATAAGGGTTGCCGCCAACAGGTATAGTCTTGATTACAGTGTTCGTCACAGTGTCGATAACAGACATATTGTTGGACGATGCGTTTGCAACATAGACACGGCTGCCATCGGGAGATGACTCTGTAGCATGAGGAGCACTGCCGACAGTAATCGTTGCTTCAACTGAGTTGTCAGCAACATTGATGACTGTCACCGAGTTGCCTCCCCGATTAGCTGTATACAATTTGGTACCAGCCGGGTTGACGGAAAGCCCGTAAGGGGCACTATTCGGGATAGGGATAGTTGTCACCAGTTTCTCCTGAGCCAAATCTACTACCTTAATCGAATGATCGGTTTGGGAGGCGATGAACAGCTTATTTCCGACAACGACAATAACTGACGGGCTGCCGGATGTGGAGATCGTATTGGTCACTACCAGTGCTGCGGTATCAATGACAGAGATTGTTCCGTTACTGAGATTTGCAACATACGCCTTGCTGCCGCTGGCATTAAATGCAACACCATGCGGTGATGCACCTACGGGAATTGTGCTGATCACAGTGTCGGTAGCCGGATCAATAACCGATACACTGGAGCTGCCGCGGTTTGTAACATAAATCTGTTTTCCGTTGGGGTTGAAGCCTGCGCTGTTAGGCGAGTTCCCAACTTTGATTTTTCCTGCTTCCACCGTATTGTTCTCAAGATTAACAACATCCACTACGCCTGTGTTAAAGCTGGTAATATAAGCCTTATGGAGCAGATCCGGCGCTTCGGCTGCCGAAGTGTAGGCTGTAAGTCCGGTAAGATTGATAAGCATTGCCGCAGCCAGGAACAATACAGAAAGCTTGGACGATAATGATTTGGTCTTCAGTGTATTCATCTCCCTTGATGTTGGTTATTAGTTTTTGGAAGCGCTTTTTCTGTCAGCTAAACTCGCCAGCCTCCTTTAGCGATGGTGTGTATTAAAGATATAAAGCACTTATCGGTCTTTGTACCTAAAAATGTTATAAAGAAAAATTAAAATATTCACGAAATTAATTTACTTTGTCATATTTTAGCGGGACAATGAATTAAAAAAATATATGACACATATGCGTTATATAAGCTATAATGGGGCATAAAAAATAAAAAAATGGGGTCAGTACATGAATCAACAAAAAAGTCAACAAAGCCTGCTGACAGAGAAAAAAGAACGTTTCTCGAACAGCGGCTTCATTCTCGCAGCCATCGGGAGCTCGGTGGGTCTAGGGAATATGTGGAAGTTTCCTTATATAACAGGGGAAAACGGAGGAGCTGCCTTCTTCCTGCTCTTTATTGTCTGCCTCGTGCTGATCGGCTTGCCGGTCCTGCTGGCTGAGCTCGCGATCGGACGGAGCGGACGCGGAAGCGCCGCAACCTCGTTCATCCGTGCAGGAGGCGGAAAAGGCTGGAAGGCTGCCGGAATTCTGCAGGTTATAGCCCCGTTTCTGATTCTCTCGTTCTATGTCATCGTTGCCGGCTGGACCTTGCAATACGCAGTGGTTTCTTTTAACGGACAGCTGTTCAGCAATACCGATTATGCCGGCGAGTTCGGCTCGTTTATCTCCGGTTATATGCCGATTGTCTGGCAGGGCGTAGGCATGCTGATCACGGCTGCTGTCGTTATTCTCGGCGTATCCGGCGGGATCGAGAAATTCAACAAGGTGCTGATTCCCGGTCTGGTCGTGCTGCTGATCGTCCTGATGATCCGTGCCGTTACTCTGCCTGGTTCCTCTGCCGGCGTATCCTTCTTCCTTAAACCGGACTTCTCGGTGCTGACGGCGGAATCCGCGCTGGTCGCTCTGGGACATGCCTTCTTCTCGCTCTCGCTCGGAATGGGGATTCTGCTGACTTACGGATCATATGTGGACAAAAACCAGTCACTTGGCACTGCCACACTGGCTATCGGCGCAGGCGATCTGCTCTATGCGTTCATCGCCGGCCTGATCATTTTCCCGACCACGTTCTCGTTCGGCATTGCTCCTGACCAGGGGCCTTCGCTGATCTTTGTCGCGCTGCCGGCGGCATTCTCTGCGATGCCTTTCGGCGCCTTCTTCGGCGGACTGTTCTTCATTCTGCTGGCGATTGCCGCTCTGACATCGGCGGTATCGCTGCTTGAAGTTCCGGTATCCTACGCTATGGAGCGCTTCCGCTGGAGCCGTCCGCGTGCTGTCTGGATTCTGTCACTGGTCTGCTTCCTGGTCGGCATTCCGTCAGCCATGTCGCTGGGAATGTTCCCTGAGCTTACGTTCGGCGGAAAAGCGCTGTTTGACTGGATGGATTTCATTACCTCCAACATTATGCTGCCGCTGGGCGGCCTGCTGATTACCATCTTTGCGGGCTACTTCTGGAAAGGTGCAGCTGATGCGGCCGGCCTGAATGCCCGCTGGTTCCGTATCTGGCTGTTCACCCTGCGTTATGTGGCGCCGGTGCTGGTCCTCCTGGTGCTGCTGCACACGTCGGGAATCATCAAATTCTAGAGTGTACGTTCGTAAGCCCCCGGGACTTGTCCCGGGGGCTTTTTTAAATGAACAGGGCAGCGCTGGCAGTTGTTCTTCCGTTACCCCTTCACCGCACCAATCATAACACCCTTCTCAAAGTACTTTTGCACAAAAGGATACACAACCAGGATTGGCACCGTGGCTACAATGATAGCAGCGGAGAATGAACATGATAGTGATCCTAGGCAGAATCCCCGGCAGCTTGAAGTACAGCCTCTGCTTCAGCCGGCTGCCTTATTACTGTAAAGCTAGAAGGCTTCAGCCGCTGGCCGGAAGCAGAGGGGCAGATTTCAGAAGGAAGCAGGGTGCAGAGATCGTTTATCCCCGCAGATTGCGTATAGTGCGTATTGATTGAGCCCTGCATTGGCTGAGTGGTGACTGTAACGGACTCTAACGAACTCTAACGAACACTAACGAACTCTAACGAACTCTAACGAACTCTAACGGACCGTAGAGCCGTTATTTTTCCTATATAAAGCTTCTGGCAAAGCTAACGGACTGTAGTGCGCTTAAATCATCCCCGGAGGACATTTTCAGACCAAATTATTGTATTTAAGCGTACTGGTGTCCGTTAGACTGATAAAATATCGATTTTACCGGAAATAAGATTATCTCTGTCCGTTAAAGATACACAGCATGGCTGGCTTATTCCCCGGTTCGATGATGGTTTACTGACCCGCCCAGGTCTTTCGGACACAACCGGTCTGAAGCAGCTATATATTAGGAAGCTGTAAGCCGGAACAGTACCCGCAGATAATCGCGCGCGATTTCGGGTATATAAAAGATAGGCGTTTGGAGAACCTATTACCCTAACATGGAAGAAACGAGGCGATTTGCATGTCAACTTTGAACAATAGCCATCAGGAGGCCGTCGAGACGGTCCGCAAGCTGATCAAGGGCATTGATACGGCGATGTTCACCACGATTTCACCTGAAGGTCTGGTGTCCCGGCCGATGAAGACGCAGGAGGTAGAGTTTGACGGGGATCTGTGGTTTCTCACCAAGCGGGATACCAGCAAGTTTGATGAGATCCTGCACGACCCGCGGGTCAACGTCGTATACGCTGATAAATCCTATGTCTCCATCCGCGGCGTAGCGCGGATTGTAGAGGATGTAGCCAAGAAGAAGGAGTACTGGAATCCGGGCTATGAAGCATTTTTGAAGACTAGCTATGATGATCCGGAAGTCATTCTGATTCAGGTACATGCGGAAGCGGCAGAGTATTGGAAGAGCGGCAACCTGGCTGAGAAAGCGACCTATATGTTCAAAAGAATAACCAATCAGGATACTGAAAACTCTAACCTCAACCAGACGGTTGAACTGGAATAGCACTGAGCAGGCCAGCATGACAAGAAGGAGCTCCGCTCTCGCAGCGGGGCTCCTTCTGTTTGGTTCGGGACGGTATACTTTATCCAACTCAGATTTTGAATTGATTCACGATCTTTTGGAGATCATCAGCCAGACTGGCTAATGCCTGGGCTGAAGAAGAGATTTCCTGCATGGAAGCCAGCTGCTCTTCAGTTGCAGCAGAGATGTTCTGCGAGAGGGAAGCGGAATCCTTGGCCACGCTGCTAACCTCTCCGATAGAAGTATTCAAGTTCACGACACCGCCGGCCAGCTTCTGCAGAGCCTCGGAAATGTCCCCGATCTGGTCAACGAACCGGCTAACCGCCTCATCAATCTTCCGGAAGGAGCTTCCGGCATCATTTACGACGTTCAGCCCGGCATGCACTTCTTTTGAAGCGGTATCCATCGTATGCAGGGTTGCTTCTGTATCCTGCTGGATGAGATGTATAAGCTGCGTAACCTGCTCGGTTGATTTGTTCGACTGCTCGGCCAGCTTTCGTACTTCACCGGCTACGACCGCGAAGCCTCGGCCATGCTCTCCGGCTCTGGCCGCTTCAATCGATGCATTCAGCGCGAGCAGATTGGTCTGGGCTGAAATTCCGGAGATGACACTAATGATCTCCCCGATTTGAGCGGAGCGGCTATTAAGGCTGTTAACCGCTTCGAATAGGCTGGTTACGTTCGTGGAGATCGAATTCATCTGCGACGTAACCTCTGTAATAGCCTGATTGCCTTCCAACGACATCCTGGAGGCATGCAGTGCATCCTGCTTCATTTGTTCTGTATGATCAGCAATGGTCCGGGTGTAGCCGGTCATGTCTGAAATCGATACCGAGGTGCCCTCGACAATATCTGCTTGTTTCTCGGTACCGGATACAAGCTCCTGAACCGTCTCCGCAATATGCCCGCTTGCATGGCTGTTCTGCTCAGCGCTTGCGCTAAGCTCCTCGGAGGTGGAGGCGACGAAATGCGAGGATTCCTGGACGGTGCTGAAGATCGACTGCAGCTTGGCGGTCATTTTATTAAAGGAAGCGGATAGCCCGCCGATCTCGTCTTTGGAGACATAGCTGCTTTTTACGGTAAAGTCACCATGTTCAGCTTGCAGCAGCAGGCCTCTTACCTCCTTGACCGGTCGGACAATCATGCGCGAGATCAGCAGGCCGAGGAAGACGAGCAGCAGAAGTGTAGCAATCATGACAGATGTGGCAATAATCGTAATCCGGGTGACCCGGCTCTGATTCTGCGAATTGATTACACCGGCTCCTTCAACCTTGGAGTGCTGCAGGGCTTTTAGCGTGTCATTGACCAGCTTGCGCTGGGATTCCACCTCTTCTGTATAGACTATATAGGCCAGCTCATATTTATTCTGAGAGGCCAGTTCAATGACCTGAAGTCTTGAAGCTTCCAGTACCGCTGCCTGCTCATGATACTGGGCTATAAGCTGACGCTCCGCTTCCTTGAGATGTGTCGCTTCAATCTCTCCGATCATGTCATCAATTTCTGCCCATGCGGAAATAATTTCGTCATTTAATTCTTTTATCCGGTCAGCATTTTTGGTTGTCAGCAGCTCAAGCGTATAGGCATCACTTGCTCTGGCGTTGATCCGGATCTGCATGACGGTTTTGAGCGGGATAAGATTCTCCTCGTACATTACTTCAGATTTATCGGCCATTATATTCGTGTAGACCTGACCGATTGTTCCGATGGTAAGCAGAGAAGCTGCGCTCACCAGGATGAGAATCATAAGCTTTTTTGCAATACTCAGGTGTTTTAACAGCCTCATACAAGATGTCCCCTTTGTTTCTCTATAATGTCAATTATTTTAACAAAATATATATCGACAAATTACAGCTGTTTGTTGAGCGGATAGAGGAGAATTCCGGGGCTTCTGTATTGGAGAAAAAGAGAAAGGGTATCCATCCCCCCGGGAGGAGATGAATACCCATTTATTGGGTTCTGCTATAGCTGCATTAGAAGACTGGCTGCTGCAAGAAACCTTAACGCTTTACCGCTCTCAGGCGGTAGGTGCAGCTGGCGAAATCACCACGCAGATCGGAGACAACGAGTCCGATGCGCATCAGGCGGTCGCCGCCGTAAGGCGTTCCGCCGAAGGCCGGCTGGAACGGGGCTGCGCTGTCTGCTGCCGCGGCTGCATCCTCAGCGCCATGCCGGTCCGTATTATCGGCTGCGCCGGTCTCCAGCACATAGTCGAGCGCTGGATCAAGCCCCTTGAGCACAAGCCGTGCAATTGGGGCATTCGGCTTGGCCAGTACACGGAAGTAAGCTACGAAGGCTTCTGTCTTGTCTTCGCTGACAAACATCCAGGCCGTATCTCCGCTGCCCTCGAACGGGCTCAGCAGGCGGTACATATCCCCTTGCTGTACAAGCGAGCGGATCTCTTTGTATTGGGCGATCTGCTTGGCAGCCAGGTTCTTTTCTGCTTCGGTGAAGGCTGTCAGATCCAGCTCGTAGCCGAAGTTGCCGCTCATCGCCACATCGCCGCGGATCGCAAGCGAGGTTGTGCGCTCAACCTGATGGTTCGGCACAGCGGAGACGTGTGCGCCCATGCTGCTGGCCGGGTACACAATGCTTGTGCCGTACTGGATCGCCAGACGCTCGATGGCATCGGTATCGTCACTGGTCCAGGTCTGCGGCATGTAGAACAGCATGCCCGGATCGAACCGGCCGCCGCCGCCGGAGCAGCTCTCGAACAGGATATCAGGGAAGCGCGAGGTCAGGCGCTCCATCAGATTGTAGAGACCGAGCATGTAGCGGTGGGCGGTTTCTTTCTGCCGCTCAGGAGCTGCCGCAGCAGAGACAATCTCGGTCATATTGCGGTTCATATCCCACTTGACATACGTAATCGGTGCGCTGGAGAAGACCGCGCTCAAGGTTTCATACAGGTAATCGCAGACCTCCGGACGTGAAAAATCAAGGATCAGCTGGTTGCGCGCCTCGGTACGGCGGCGGCCTTCAGCATGCAGGCACCAGTCCGGGTGCTTGCGGTACAGCTCGCTGTCCGGCGAGACCATCTCCGGCTCCACCCACAGACCAAACTGCAGGCCTTCCGCGTTTACGCGGCCGGCGAGGTTAGCAAGACCGCCTGGCAGCTTACGGCTGTGTTCGAACCAGTCGCCGAGCGAGCTGTCGTCGTTGTCACGCTTGCCGAACCAGCCGTCGTCGAGCACGAACAGCTCGATGCCGAGCGGGCCGGCTTCTTTGGCGATGGCGGTGATTTTGTCGGCGTCAAAGTTAAAATAGGTTGCTTCCCAGTTGTTGACCAGGATCGGACGGGCTTTGTCACGGTGAACGCCGCGGGAGAGGCGGGTCCGGTACAGGCGGTGATAGGTGCGCGACATACCGCCGAGCCCTTCGCCGGAATAGACCAGTACTGCTTCCGGCGTCTGGAAGGTCTGACCCGGCTCCAGCAGCCAGGAGAAATCAAACGGGTTAATCCCGATGTTCACACGGGTTGTTCCGAACTGCTCAACCTCGGCAACAGCAGCAAAGCTGCCGCTGTAGACCAGGCTGAAGCCGTATACATCGCCGTGGTCTTCATCCGCGCCGTGGCGCAGCAGGGCCATGAACGGGTTAACCTGATGGCTGCTTGATCCGCGGCGGCTCTCGAGCGCTACTGCGGCACCCGGCACAAGCGCACGGCGCTGGATGTGGCGCTCTCTTACCCAGGCTCCGCTGAGGTGAAGGGTATCATAGGCGGAATCGGCAAAATCAACAGAGGCGCTCAGCGCCTGCTCCAGCCGCAGCGGCTCTGAGCCGCCATGCTCGAAGTGTACGGAACGGGCAATCGCGCTGTGATCAGCGAAAACGGTGTACAACAGCTTGACGGTAAGCCCGGCGTAGTTATCCTTCAGGGTAAGCTCCAGTGTCTGTGCTTCATCATCGCTCTCCGTATAGACAGCGGGAAGTCCTTCAAGAACCGGCTTGCCGGAAGTAATAGCATATCCTGCATATTTCAGCTCTGTAATCCGGCTGCCGTCGGCAAGCTGGGCCTGGTAAGCGGGACGGCGGAAGTCACTTGTGCCGTACTGCGGATACTCCTGAGGCAGGGCATCCAGCGAAAGGGACGGTTTGCCCGGCACCGGATTCGGGGAAAACGATGAACGCTCGCGGATCTGTAGCGCATCAGCCAGGGTGCTGTCATGGCGGAGGCGTGATCCCCAGTATACGTGGGAAGGATAGCCTTCGATGAGTTGGATAATATAGCTGGTACCTTTGGATTGAAGATGGAACAGGCCAAGCGATTCGTCAACGTAAATGTTCATGCTCATAACTTAATTCTCTCCTTGTCAATGTAAGATTAATCTGCTGCCGCTCCGCAGGTTCCGCGGACGATCAGCTTCGTGCCGATAATCGTATGCGACGGTGCTTCGCGGCCCTCAAACCGTTCGGCAAGCAGCTGAACGGCAGCCTTGCCCATCTGCTCGGGATAAGCGCGGATTGTGGTCAGCGGCGGCTGGACATAAGCCGCCATCTCGATATCGTCGAAGCCGATGATAGCCATTTCCTGCGGCACCTGGACCCCATGCTCATGCAGGGAGCGCAGGGCCCCGACTGCGAGCGGGTCGCTGGCCGCGAAGCAGGCAGTCGGCCGCTTTGTGCCCGCCAGCAGCTCGTCCATCATCCGGTAGCCGTCGGCGCTGCTCCAGCCGCCGGTGCGGACCAGCGCGGGATCGTAACAGCCCTGCTGCTGCATAACCCGCCCGAAATGATGAGCCCGGCGTTCCCCGCTGTCACCTCCGCCGATAAAGGCAATATCCCTGTGGCCGAGGGCAAACAGGTGGCCGAGTGCCTGGTCCACCGCCTGCCGGAAATGCGTCCGCACCGAATCATAGTCAGAGCGTTCCTGGTACTGGTCAACAAGCACTATAGTGTCGTGATCGGTATGCAGCCCTTCGATGTCTTTGAGATCGAAGCCGCCGACAACGATTAGGCCGTCGCCGGGCCGGAGCAGATGCTGCGGCGTCCGGCCGCGCAAAGTCTGGCCGAGCCGGATGCCCAGTTCCTCACAGCGCAGCTCCACTCCGCGGCGGATGGAGCCGTAATACGGGTCATCCCGTTCTTCCTCAGGAGAGCACCAGAGCAGGAGTGAGACGGTTTTGCCGCCGAGCTCGGTGTCCCTCTTCAGCTGCTTAAGCCGGGCAGGCTTGTAGTCAAGCTGCTCTGCGACGGCAAAGATCCGGGTCCGCGTATCCTCGCTGACCGCCAGGGTCAGGTCATTATTTAACACCCGCGATACTGTGGCTGCGGATACTCCCGCTTCACGGGCGATATCTTTAATCGTTGCCAAGGTGCTCCCGCCTTTTTTTTGTTTTAGTTAATAAATTTACTAAATCACAATAACAATATTATCACCGGGCGTTCAATCTTTCAAGTAGACTCTGACACCAATGTCCAGTAGCGGCTGAGCCTGTATTTTGGAGAGGAATATGGATGGGCTGTACAGAACGCTCCGGGTGAGGGAGCTATAGTGGAACTGTCGCTACGCTCCCTGAATTCTAGTGTGAACACCATATATATAGAAGAAATTTTTCCGGGCGATATTTGTCTGGTGAAAGGGTTCTTCATTACCGGTCAGATCAAGAATCAGGAAGTCACCGGGGCGTACTATCCATTTTTCCGCCGGGACATATATGTTATGCAGGTAAACCTTCCTGCTTTGGGTTGGCGCGTCCAAGAGGTTCCATCCTGCTGCGAATATAAATACAATGAGATCCGACAGCTGCAGAAGGGGTGGTTAATAATGTACAGACAGCCAAAGCCGGTGAAGAATCGATCAAAAGCTGTAAAGAGACAATCAGGCTCAGTTAAAAAGCGCAGTACTTCCTGCGGAACAGCCATATCCTCCAGGTCGGCGCCCAGACGCAGTCTCAATCCCCGGGTGAAGGCCCAGACGGTAAACTTTGCAGTAATTGGAGACAGCCATGTCGGGTATGGGAACAGCTTGGCGATCTTCAGGAATCTTTTACCGAGGGCTGTGAGCAGCGGAAATAAAAGGTTTGTAATCTTCGGCGGAGATAATACGCAGGCGGGTGCTAATCATGGGAATAACGCGGATTCTTTTTACAAGGAGTTCAAGGATGCAGTGACAAGCACACTCGGGAGCATTCCGTATAAAGCTTCAATTGGAAACTGGGAGGCGAGCACGCAGCCGCTTTTCACCAAATATCTGGGCGCTGTCACCGGCATGATGAATTTTCCGGGTACACAAGGCAAAGTGAGATATGTATGGCTGGATTGTGCGCTGGGCAGGTTCACGGCGGACAGTATCAATCTGCTGAAAAATTTGGATGACCGCTACTATCACATTATCGATTTCCATTGGCCCCTCAAGGTGAGCGGAATTACGGTTGACCCCAGCCATGTTTTAAGCACGGCGGAGACGGCAAAGTTTTTTACAGCGGTTCCTGTAAAGGTAAGGGATAAGGTGCTGGCGGTATTCACACATCACGGGCACAAATTTTACCGCAAGCTCAGCAATATTTATCCGGGTTACACCAAGACGAAGTTCTTTGTAACCGGCTGCTCCGGAGATTATAAATGCCGCCCTAACGGTGCGCGGGGATATTATAATGGGACATTGACTATTAGCGGGGCTGCGGTGACGGTGATGTAACACTTTTCTGAATCTGCGGATACATGACATACTTGCACAACTCCCGGCTACTCGTTAAACTCATTTTAAATCAAGAAGAACGAGCAGGGGGGAATGACTCATGAATATCGAGAATCTGGAGGCGTTTGTATTTGTAGTTCATTTGGGAAGCTTTAATAAAGCTGCGGAAGCCTTATTCTTGAGCCAGCCGTCCGTTACTGCCCGTATCCGTTCCTTGGAGAACGAGATGAATGTTAAGCTTTTCCACCGCAATGGCAGATATATTCAATTAACAGAAGCCGGTAAAAAGCTGATTCCTTATGCCGAGAAAATCCTGCAGTCTTACCGAGAAGCTACCTACAAAATGAACCAGCATATTGCGCTGCCTGAGGAGGTGCGGATCGGCTGTTCCATTTCTATTTCCAATTACCTTCTCCCAGGGTTACTGGAGAGCTTCAGGGCAACATTCCCCGACACCCGGGTCAAAATCTTATCCTATCCGTCCGAGCAGATCATGACCCATATTCTGGAGGAAGAGGTTGATTTCGGCCTGGTACGCACGACGACCCATCCCCGGATGATAAGCAAAACGATGCTGTCCACGCCCATTGGCCTGTATGCCGCTCCTGATCATCCGCTTGCGCTGCGCAAGGAGACAATCAAGACTGTCGAGCTGCTGGAACATGAAATTATCTTTTATGATCATCTGTCGGAAGAATGGCTGCTGCTGGTCAAAATGTTCGAATCGATGCAGGTGCGCCCCAACATTATTTTTGAAGTGGATAACATGGAGACTGCAAAGCGGCTGGTTGCGATCGGCAGGGGCGTATGCTTTTTGCCGGAGTATTCAGCCAGAAGTGAGATCCTCAAGAATACCTTGGCCCGCATACCGGTTGAGTCCGAGGTTGATATTCACGCCAAGGTCTCGCTTATGTATTTAAAGGAGAAGGATGAAACCCCTGTGCTGGAGTTTTTCTCAGACAAAAAATTATATCTTTGATATATGACATATAAATAACATAATAGGTTACTTCTAAATAGACTGTCTTTATAACAAATAAGATATTGTCTATTTTTTTTATTTAAAAAATCGTGGTAAGGTAGTAAACAAGAAATAAAGACACAGGGATGTCACTAAAACTGACTTAATGCTTAAGTTAGATGACGTCTCAGACTAAATAACCGAAGGGGTGTTCTGAAATGATACTTCATTTTAAAAGCTTTAAGTCTCTGGCTGTGGTTACAATCCTGACTTCCCTGCTCGCGGGCTGCGGCAATGCTCCAGATAATACCTCATCAGCTGATTCTGCGGATACGGGTTCCGGAGGCAACAATACCACTGCAAGCCAAAGCTTGGTGGATCAGGTTAAAGCGGAAGGAAAAATAAAGGTGGGTACGGATGCAACCTACGCACCATTTGAATTTGTTGAAGACGGTAAAATTGTAGGCTATGGCGCGGAAATTCTTGCCGAAGTAGTTAAAGATCTCGGAGTTACGCTGGAGCAGCCGGATACGCCATTTACAGGTATCCTGCCGGGACTGGATGCCGGGAAGTTCGATATTGTGGCTACGTCCATGACGATTACACCGAAAAGACAGGAGAACTACCTCTTTACAGTCCCCATTGCCGAAGGAACGGCTGCGGTGATGAAGCATAAGGGGGATGATTCTATCCAGACTGTGGATGACCTGAACGGCAAGATTGTCGGCGTTCTGATCAATTCGGGTCCGGTGGATGCACTGAAAAAATATAACGAGGGGCTAAAAGCGAACGGCGGCGGCTTCAAGGAAATGAAGGAATATGTAAGCTATCCGGACGCTTATCAGGATTTGGCAGCCAAACGTGTGGATGCTGTTGTCCAAGCCCTTCCGGCCATGTCACAGCTTGTGAAAAGCCGGCCTGATACTTTTGAAATCGTAGGTACGATTGGGGATCCAACCTACCTGGCCTGGATGGTCCGCAAAGAGGACACAGATATGCAGCAGTATTTAAACCGTGTGATTATTGGACTGAAGGACAGTGGTAAGCTGGCTGAAATGCAGAAGCAGTGGTTCGGATTCGAGATGGAGGTTCCCGAGGAAATGTACAGCATCCAAGACTAGGGAAGCATGAAGCGAGGTGTGTGAATGTTTGAATTTGAAACGGTTGTTAAGTATTTACCGGATTTACTGCACGGTGCCCTGTTAACGGCGGGAATATCGGCAGGTGCTATTGTCCTCGCCTTTCTGGGAGGAATTCTGCTCTCGCAGATGAGAGTCAGCGGACTGAAATTATTGCAGATTCCTGTCCGTGTATACGTGAGCTTTATCCGGGGGATTCCATTTATTATCCAGCTTTTTGTGATCTATTATGGAATTTCCCTGATCGGGGTGGACATGCCGACCTGGCTGATCGGGATGCTGGCGCTGGCCATGAACTCCGCAGCCTATCAATCAGAGTATTTCCGGGCCGGCCTGGAATCGATTCCCCCGGGGTATATTGAGGCTGCGCGCGCTCTGGATATGAGTAAGCTGCAGATCCTGCTGCGGATCAAAATGCCGCTGGTTTTTGCTAAGCTGGTTCCGCCTCTGACGAATGAATTTATTCTGGTGCTGAAAAATTCGGCGATTGTGTCGATTATATCCGTCGTGGAACTGCTGCGGGTCGGCCAGCAGATCATAACTACAACTTACAGGCCTACAGAAATCTATATTATGGTTGCGGCCATTTATCTGGCCATTAATTTGACTCTGATGTTCCTGATTAACATTTACCGTAAAAAGCAATCGGTGTGGACCGGCAGAAGCGGAGGTGGCAGCGCATGACGATTGATTTTTCCATCATTCTTGATTTTTATCCGGCGCTGCTCCGCGGCCTTTATAATACGATGCTGATTTGTGCCTGCAGTCTGGTGCTGGGAATGCTGCTCGGCGTCCCGGTCTGCATGCTGAGAATGTCAGGTAGCTCCATGGTCCGGTTTATCGGCAAATCCTATATCAACGTTGTACGCGGAACCCCGTTCCTGGTTCAGGTTTATTTGCTGTATTACGTTGGCCCCTTATACGGATTGACTTTGAGTGCATTTGCCTGCGGGGTTATTACCTTGACTATCTTCGGAAGTGCCTACTTTTCCGAGATTTACCGCTCAGGTGTGGAGTCTGTCCCTAAAGGGCATCTGGAAGCAGCCAGTTCACTTGGTATGTCCCGGTTACAGGCGTTTAAGCGGATTACATTTCCGCAGATGATGGCGCTTATTATTCCGATGCTAACCAATCAGCTCGTAGGTCTGGTGAAGGAGTCGGCCATTCTGTCCACGGTGACTGTCCATGAGCTGACCTTTGCCGGAACCCGGATTATCGGGGAAACCTTCCGTTATTTTGAAGTATACATTGTGCTTGCGCTCCTGTACTGGATTCTGAATACGTTATTGGCCGCTCTTGCCGACAAGTGGGAGGCACATTTCACCAGATATATGAAGCGAAGCAAAAAATCAGAGCTGATCTAGGATTTTTTTCCAGCAGGGAGGGGATAGAGATGAATAATACTGCAGCTGTAGAGGTAACCGGCCTGCAAAAGAAGTTTGGGGATCAGCTCGTGCTGAAGGGCATTGATATGCATATTGAAATGGGGGAGGTCGTTGGCATCATCGGCCCCAGCGGCTCGGGAAAAAGCACACTGCTCCGCTGCCTGAATCTGCTCGAAACCCCGACAGAGGGTGTGATCCGGATTCAGAATGAGCTGCTGTATAACAGACAAGCTGGCTCAGCACAGCCTTCCAAAATAGCCAAAACCAAACTAAAAACCGGCATGGTATTCCAGCAGTTCAATCTGTGGCCGCATATGACCGTTCTGGAGAATATCATAGAAGCGCCTCTTCGGGTGAAGAAAGCTGACAAAAAGACAGCCATCCGCAAGGCGGAGGCGCTGCTGGAAAAGGTAGGTTTGCTGGAAAAGCGGGACATGCATCCCATTTATCTGTCAGGGGGTCAACAGCAGCGGGTCGCGATTGCCCGTGCCTTAGCTATGGAGCCGGAAATCATGCTGTTTGACGAGCCTACCTCTGCTCTGGACCCCGAGCTGGTCGGCGATGTCTTGAGAGTCATGAAGGACCTTGCCGGGGAAGGAATGACCATGATCGTGGTCACACATGAAATGGAATTTGCCGCGAATGTGGCTGACCGCGTGATCTTCATGGATCAGGGGGCCATTGTTGAACAGGGAACACCAGATACTATATTCCGCCGTTCACAAAGTCCGAGACTGAAGCAGTTTTTGTCCAATACAAGCTTTACAGCCTTTGGCTGACCAAATTACCGATAAGGGGAATATTCATAATGGAAATTACAAGATACCGCAAATTTTCGACCCAAAGCTTTTATCCGTCACAGATGGGGGAGCCGGAGCATCATATCCAGAATGACTTTTGCATGGCAGTTCGTGCCGGTGACCGTATTTTTTTGCGGGGCCAAACCGGGTTTGATCTGGACGGTAACTTCCGCGGGCTGAATGACGTTGCAGAGCAGACGGAACAGGCCTGCCTTAATATCAAGCAGCTTTTGAATGAAGCAGGCAGCTCAATGGATAATATCTGCAAAATCACGGTGTATCTCACCGACCGGGATTACCGGAGCCAGGCCTATGCTGTAATTGCCAAACATTTTCAGGGTGTATTTCCCTGCAGCACCGGCCTTGTGGTAAAAGGGCTGGCCCTGCCCGAAATGTATGTGGAGATTGATGTGGAAGCGATGGCAGCAGAATAAGAAGAGGGGGAAGTTCAGGTGACAGTATCGACTACAAGATTCAGACCCTTTAAGACCGGGCAATTTTACCCTGCCGGGATGGGAGCGCCGCAGCACCATGTGCAGAATGAATTCAGTATGGCGGTGCGCAGCGGGCACAGGATTTTTCTCCGCGGCCAGACGGGATTTGACCTGGATGGCAACTTTCATGGAGTGGACAATGTGGCCGAACAGACCGAACAGGCTTGCCGGAATGTGAAGCAGCTGCTGGAGGAGGCAGGCGGGAGCATGCAGGATGTGTGCAAAATTACGGTATATCTGACAGAGAGAGAATACCGGAGTCAGGCTTATGCAGTAATTGCTGAACATTTCCGGGGAGTATTCCCTTGCAGTACAGGATTAATAGTGGAAGGTCTGGCGCTCCCTGAGCTGCTGATGGAAATTGATGTTGAAGCTGTGATCAGGGAAGCGTAGCGGAGTATGGACATTATTGCATTGCGCCGGGATTTACATGCCCATCCGGAGGTCGGGTTTACTGAGTTTCGCACAGCCTCCATTGTAGCAGGATTATTATCTTCCTGGGGCTACACTACGGTGTATGGACCAGAGGCGCTGGACGGCGCTGTCCGCAAAGGAGTCCCGCCTGCGGAAATACTGGAATCTGCTTATGAACGCGCCCTTGAACATGGTGCCAATCCTGACCTTGTCCGGCGGATGAAAGGCGGGTATACCGCGGTAGTCGGTATATTGGAAGGGAAACGCCCTGGGCCTGTCGCTGCCTTCCGGTTCGACATGGATGCTCTGCCTGTCGCCGAGAGCCAGAAGGAAGGACATCTTCCGCATCGGGAGGGCTTCTCCTCCCGCTACAGCGGACTCATGCATGCCTGCGGGCATGATGGCCATACGGCAATTGGCCTGGGGCTGGCGGAGAAGATGGCAGACAGGGAATTTTCCGGGACGCTCAAACTTATTTTCCAGCCGGCGGAGGAGGGGGTCAGGGGAGCAGAAGCTGTTGTCAGTAAGGGCTGGCTGGATGATGCGGATTATCTGTTCTGCCAGCATCTGGCGACCGATGCGGTTTCAGGCCAGCTATTCGCTGGAGCATTGGGCTTTCTGGCTACTACCAAGCTTACAGCTCACTTTAAAGGGGTATCGTCCCATGCGGGAGCGGCTCCGGAGCTTGGCCGCAATGCGCTGCTGGGGGCAGCGACGGCACTGTTGAACATTCATGCCATACCACGCAACAGCGGCGGGCAGACTTTTGTGAATGTAGGTGTGCTCCAGGGCGGAACCGCGGCAAATATTGTTCCGGATTATGCCAGGCTGGTGCTGGAGTGCCGTTCCGATTCCGCAGAAATTAACAGCGATTTGGAGCGCAGAATCCGGCGGATTCTTCAGCAAAGTGCTGAGATGTATGAGCTGGCCTGTGAAGTTGAAGTGACCGGTGCAGCTATTCCTATTCATTGTGACGAGGCGGCTGTGCGGATTGTGGCGGAGGAAGCGGCAGGACACCCGCGCTTCAGTTCAATTTCAGAGCGTGCGGCAGTAGCGATCGGAAGCGAGGATGCCGGATTTATGATGCAGCGGGTCCAGCAGCGCGGAGGGATCAGCACTTATATGATTATCGGCTCTGACAGGCCTGCAGCCCATCACCATCCTGAATTTGATATTGACGAAGCCGTCCTTGAGCCGGCTGTTGACCTGCTGGCAGGCATCACACGGAGAGTGCTGGTGTGACCCCGATGCGGCAATTGAATACGTACCAGACAGCAGACGGCTTCCTGATCATCGGGGAGCCGTCTTTTTAATATCAGATTTAGCGTTTTGCAACGCCTGCCAGGCATAAGAAAGGGATAGCCAATGCATAAGGCCCGCTATAACGCGGTTTTTTTGTTGTGTCAATAATGACAACCGGGGGGCCTGAAATGAACAGTCCTGCACCGCAAAGCCAGCAGCAGCAAGGGTTTCAGACTGGTACTAAGATGACTATAGACGGCAATTCCGCAGCTAAACTATATTGGTGGCAGAGCAAGCAGCTGCTGCCCGAAGGTGCTGTACAGAACGATGAACCTCTCTGTGCGGCTTTTAAATGAATGCGCTTTCCTGTACAAGATGAGGTGGAATCCAAATCCAAGGAGGCTGTATCAATGGTATCTAATCTAAAAAAACGTTCTGCACTGACGTGGTTCCTGTGTGCCAGCCTGCTCCTTTCATTATTGATAAGCGGCGGTGCGGCAAGTGCGGAGGGGACGCCGGGAAAGGTAGCTTTCCAGTCTATAGAAGCGAAGCAGATGGTGGCCCTGATGGGCAGGGGAACCAATCTCGGCAACACGTTCGAAGGGAACTGGAACAGCCAGAGCTATCAGGATGTGAAGAACACAGTGGACGCTTTTATCGCTGCAGGCTACACGAACATCCGGATTCCGGTGAACTGGGGCGGACGGGGAACGAAATACGCCTCGACGGCAGATGAGCAGGGGCATTTCTCAGCCAGCGCCCCGAATGTAGCAACGGTTAAACAGCTGGTGGACTATGTCCTGAACGATGTAAATACCGTGCGGCAGAGCCAGAACAAACCGCCGGTCATCCTCATTATCAACACGCATCACGAAGAGTGGGCGATGAGCGCGCTGCAGGGAGAGCCTGCTTTTGAGAGCAACATGCAAAGGCTGGAGACGATCTGGACGGGAATCGCCGATTTGTTCAAGGATGCGCCGGAGACGCTGCTGTTCGAGCTGTTCAATGAGCCGCATTTAAGTATGAACACCGGGGCGGCTGCCAAGGCGAGTGTCATCGAGCTGAACAAACGGGCATATGCGGCGATCCGCAGCTTTACCGTAAACGGCACGCAGCCGCACGTTCAGCGGAATATTATTTTTGGCGGATACAACTACAACAGCGCATGGGGACTGTATGATACGTACCGCAATCCGCTGGACCTGCCGGGGGAGGGAGCTGACCGTTATGTTATCGGGACGTATCACTCGTATTATCCGAATCTGGCAGACCATCTGAAGCGGGTGGACGATGTGAAAAGAGAGTTCGCAGATGTGCACGACATTCCGGTGTATATGGGCGAATTCGGATACGAGCACCGGGGTGTCATCACCGATCCGCTGCTTGATTCCTACCGGCAGATTACTAGTAAAGCGGTCTCGGGGGGATTTGCCTTCTCGGTATGGGATGACAACGGCTGGTATCAGATCTATAACCGCTCGACCGGGCAATTCAATGCGTTGAAGGATCAGGTGCTGTATCCCGGCAATTAATCCTTAGCAATGCTGGAAATGGGGAAGGAACATGGGAAATCCTATCGCGGCTTCGAAGCCGACAATGACAAATGTGTACCGCAGGCAGAGGCTGAGACGGATGGTCCGCAACAAATGGCTGTATATCATGCTTCTGCCCGGGCTCCTGTATTTTATTATTTTCAAATATGTACCGATGTACGGCCTGCTGCTGGCCTTTAAGAATTATCAGCCTTTTCTGGGATTTGTGGACAGTGAGTGGGTGGGGCTGAAGCATTTTAACCGCTTTTTCGGGGACCCGCTGTTCTGGAAGCTGCTGAGCAATACGTTCATTCTGGCCGCCTACAACATCCTGTTCTTCTTTCCGCTGCCGATCATTCTGGCGCTGATGCTGAACGAGCTGCGTTCGCAGGCCTACAAAAAATGGATTCAGACGATGGTCTACATCCCTCACTTTATGTCATGGGTCGTCATCGTTTCGATCGCCTATCTGTTCTTCACCACCGAGGGCGGCCTGGTCAATGAAGCGATTGCCTCCATGGGCGGGGAAAAAATCCAGTTTCTGCTCAGTCCCGGCTGGTTCCGGACGTTCATTACGGGCGAAGTGATGTGGAAGGAAACCGGGTGGGGCACGATTATCTTCCTTGCGGCGCTGGCGGGAGTAGATACACAGCTCTATGAGGCTGCCAAAATAGACGGGGCAGGGCGCATGCGCCAGCTGTGGCATATCACCCTTCCGGCCATCCGCTCCACCATTATTATTCTGCTGATCCTGCGGCTGGGGAATTTCCTCGATACGGGGTTTGAACAAATCTTCCTGATGCTGAACTCGCTCAACCGTGAGGTCGGTGAAGTGTTCGATACCTATGTGTACACCACCGGGATCTCGCAGGGTGAGTACAGCTACAGTACGGCGGTCGGGTTGTTCAAATCTGTCGTCGGTCTGGTGCTGGTGTTCGGGTCCAACTTTATAGCCAAACGTTATGGCGAGGAAGGAATTCTCTAAGCAAAAAGGGAGAAAGGAGGTAGAATTGTGGTAAAAGAAACATCATGGGCCAGCCGGCTGTTCGATATTTGTAACATCATCGTTCTGGCAGTAATCGCGCTGGTCACTATTATCCCGTTCATCTATGTCGTTGCAGGCTCGTTTGCCACCCAGCGGGAGCTGCTGGAAAAAGGGTTCATCCTCTTTCCGACCGAGTTCTCACTGGAAGCGTACAAATACATCTTTTCAACCAGTACATTGATGCGGAGTCTAGGGGTCACTATCTTCATCACCGTTGTCGGCACCCTGATCAATATTACACTGACCTGCCTGATGGCGTATCCGCTGTCCCGCAGGGATATGGATTTCCGCTCGCCGATTCAGCTTCTGGTCATCTTTACGATGCTGTTCAGCGGCGGGATGATTCCGACCTTCCTGGTCGTCAAAGAGCTGGGGATGCTCGATACGTACTGGTCATTGCTGCTGCCGGGTGCGATCAGCGCCTTTAACCTGATCATTATCCGCAGCTTTTTTCAGCAGCTTCCGCCGGATCTGGAGGAGTCGGCCAAAATCGACGGCGCCAGCGACCCCGGCATCCTGCTGCGGATCGTCATTCCGCTGTCCCTGCCGGCGCTGGCTACCTTCTCGCTGTTCTACGCTGTAGGCCACTGGAACACCTATTTCAGCTCCATCCTGTACATCAACGACTCGACCATGTGGCCGATTCAGGTGCTGCTGCGGCAGATCGTCATGCTGTCCCAGGGCGGCAGCCTCGGGGATACCTCGTCGCTGGAGAGTAACTTTATCCCGCCGGACCAGGCTGTCAAAATGGCAGTCATCGTCATCTCCACCGTGCCGATCCTGATCGTATACCCGTTCCTGCAGAAGCATTTTGCCAAGGGTGCGCTGCTGGGATCGGTTAAGGGTTGAGAGAGCAGAGTGTTAGCGCGATGCCCCGCCGTGTAAAGTCTGCTGGCGGGACGCTGCGCCGGAAGCACGCAGGATTGTGAAGGCTAGTGTTGCAACGTTACTCACTGGCTCCCTAACACATATTAGGTGGGAAAAGGTCATCTAATTTAGAAAATTCACCTGTCCAAAGTGATTTAAGTGGAATAAGGCAACCTAATTTAGCCGATATGCCGTCCGGATGCCCAAAACCCGAAATGTAAGCGGATTAATTCCAACTAATCTTACCACGCAGGCAATTTAGGAGAGATTAGGTGCCGAATTTCCAACTAAATGCATTAAGTCAGGCACAAACACACCACAATCAAGAAAGGAACATAACAATGACAACAAACCAAGGGGCTCAAGGTTTAAAAAGAAAAGCAATAACCTCCATTTCAGCACTGCTCGTACTGGGAACATTATCCGCCTGCGGCGGCAATAACAATGCAGCCGAGAACGCACAGGGCGGAGACAGCGGCGCACCCGCCGCCGAAGGGCCGTTCAAAATGTCCATGATGCTGACCAGCTATAACCCGGAGCCGATGGACCCGGAGGGAGAGCTGTATAAGCAGCTGGAGGAACGGACCAATACAGACCTCAGCATCACCTGGGTGCCGTCGACCACCTATTCGGATAAGCTGAGCGCAACAGTCGCCTCGGGCGAGCTGCCGAGTGCCGTGCTGGTTCTGGACCAGAAGCTTCCCTACATCGTTAATTCAGCGCGCTCCGGAATGTTCTGGGAGCTTGGGCCTTACCTGAAGGATTACCCGAACCTGAGCCGGATGGACGATGTGGCTCTGAATGCCATCTCCATTGACGGTAAGGTATACGGGATTTACCGTGCACGGGATCTGGCCCGGGACGGCCTGATGCTGCGCAAGGACTGGCTGGATAATCTGGGCCTGCAGGAGCCGAAGACGATTGACGAGTTCTACGAGGTGCTGAAGGCATTCGTGAATAATGACCCTGACAAGAACGGCAAAGCCGATACGATCGGCCTCGCCGAGCAGCAGGTTGCGTCAGGCTGGCGGGCGATGCTGACCTGGATGGGCGGTCCGGCCGACTGGGAGATCAAGGACGGCAAGGCAAGCCCGGCGCATCTGTCGCCCGCTTTTCTGGAAACGATGAAGTTCTACAAGAAGCTGTACGACGAAAAGCTGATCAACCTGGACTTCGCTGTGGTTAAGGATGGCAAGCAGATGATCAATGCCGGCAAGGCCGGGGCATGGGTTGCCAATCTGAACGATGCCAACGGCATTGAAGAAAGCGTCCAAAAGGTGACACCAACCGGTGCAATTACCATGGTTAACGCGCTTGAAGGTCCGGCAGGACTCCGCAGCCCAGGGGGATCTGGCTCATACGGGATTTTCATGATTCCGAAGACTTCGGTCAAGACAGAAGCGGACCTCAAGGCCGTGCTGAACTTTTTTGACAAAGTATCCGACGACGATATGCAGAACATGCTGGTTAACGGGCTGGAGGGCCGCCAGTTCACGCTGGATAACGGGAATTACGTGAAGACAACAGACCCGAAAATGCTGGCCGAATACGGGATGGGTGATTCCTCGCAGCTGGCTGTACTGAGAGATAAGGTAGTGACTTACGGCAAGCCGCTGGTGCATCTGCGTGATGAGATGTGGAAAAAGAATGCGGAGATCGCCGTGGTCAATCCGATCCAGCCGTTTATCTCGGATACCTACAGCGAACGGGGATCAGAGCTCAGCAAAATCATTGACGATGCCCGGGTGCGCTTCATTATGGGGGATCTGGACGAGAGCGGCTGGAATGCGGCGGTAGCCAAATGGGAGCAGGACGGCGGCTCTAAGGTCATTGAAGAATATACGGCGGCTTACAATCAGGCGAACGGGCAATAACAGCAAGCCTTCCTGAGGGGCCCTTTTGAAAATCCCCATATGCTAAAATAAAGGCAACAAACGATTGCGGGGGTAGTGAGTCATGCGGATATCGAGCTATTTGCGGAAATTAATCATACTTACTTTACTGATCGGTGCTTTTCCGGTGCTGATCTTAGGCTGGTATTCCTATCACTACTCCTCCCAATCTGTGCTGCAGCAGGTCGAGGAACGCAATTCCCAAGTGCTCAGGCAGAGCCAGCTGCGGGTGGAGCAGACGCTCAAAATGATCGATTTCTCCACGACACAGCTGCTTGGACTGCCCATAGTGACCAAGGCGATTGCGACAAAGCTTGATATAGATGACATGGAAATCATTCACGAGCTGTATAAACATCTCTCTTCGATCCAGACGTTCGAGCTTGGCATCAAGGATGTGTATCTGTACAGTCTGGAGCAGGATTGGCTGATTACCAATTCCGGCCTTGACGCATACAATCAGCCGGGACTGAAGGAGAAGCTCCGTTCATTCTCCGGCATGTCTAACGGTTCGATGTGGGTCAGCGGCAATTCAGCCAGCATCCAGGGGGCGGAGGGGATGGTCGAACTGAATCATGCCGTCATTAATCTGAAAAAATGGCCGATCAACGCAAGCAGGCCGCGGGGGCTGATTGCGGTGGTAATGTCCGCCCAGCAGCTCAGTGATCTGATTGACAGTGATCCGGGTATGGGCAATGTGTTCATTCTGGATGAGGACGGCCGGGTGATTACCCATCCGGATTCCTCGCTGCTGGGCAAGGATCTGTCAGAGGAGAATTACATTCAAGCTGTCAGAGCGCAGACGGAGGCTAACGGAGTCTTCAGCGGCCTGGCCGGAGAGAGCAAGGCGTCTATATCCTTCCGTAAGTCTGCTTACAACGGATGGACCTATGTATCAGTTGTTCCTACCCAGGCGGTGACGCAGCAGGCTACAGCCATTGGGAGAACCTCGATCCTGATCAGTCTCGGCGTGCTTGCCGCTACCGTGCTTACAGCTCTGATCGGCTCGCGGCGGATGTATACTCCGGTGAGATCGATATACCGGTCCCTGCTGCCGGACAAAGAGCCGCGGCCCAAAAAAGACGAGTTCACCGCCATCTCCGACCGCATTCAGGGCATTTTGTCCGATCAGAGCAAGCTGCGGTTTGAGCTGGCCGGACAGCAGCAGCAGCTGGCAGAGTTTCTGGTCCGCAAAATGCTGCTGGGCGAAGCAAGATCCCAGGGGATACAGGAACGGCTGGCGGATTACGGATACGGCTACACCGGGGATTGGACGCTTATGCGGGTGCTGCTTGTGCAGATAGACCGGCCGGACAGCAGCCGTTTTACAGAGCAGGACCGGGATCTGCTGCTGTTCGCGGTCAGCAATATTGCGCATGAAGTGGTTCCCGAAGGAGACCGGCTGCCGCCGATTGTCATCCGGGAGTCTGTTGTTATACTGGTTGGCACAAAGGCGCAGTCGGAGGAGGCTTTTAAGGAGGCAGTGTACGCGAGAGCTGCCGAGGTGCAGGCTTCCGTAAAAAGCTATCTGCAGCTGCAGGCCAGCATCGGCATCAGCCGCTCCTGTACAGCATGGCCGGAGGTGAGCCGCGGGTATGAGGAAGGCGAGATTGCGCTGAAATACCGGGCCAGATTGGGCGAAGAGGTCATCCTGTTTATCGAGGATGTACAGCCCGCCCGG
This sequence comes from Paenibacillus sp. PastM-3, assembly GCF_029893965.1. Taxonomy (GTDB): domain Bacteria; phylum Bacillota; class Bacilli; order Paenibacillales; family Paenibacillaceae; genus Paenibacillus_AQ. The sequence goes on along the minus strand of NZ_JARXXP010000006.1, from coordinate 91,228 downwards.
CGCAAGGAAATCATCTATCCCAAAACGCTGGAGGATGAGCTGACCGGGGCAATCAAGTCACTGGACCGGCAGCGTGCGGCAGAAGTCTTATCCTTAATGATGAATGCGCTCGCAAGCGAGGAATATGATCATCAGGAGTATCAGATGTCGCTGGTGCGGCTGCTGATGGCCCTCATCCGGCTGCTGCAGGATTCCGGTATTTCGCATCATCAGCTTAAGCCTGACGGCGACCCGCTGTTCGAGGAGCTGCTCGGGATGCACAGTCCCCGCGATATAGAAGAATGGTTCAATGATACACTGGTCCGGCCTGCCATCGGGTTGCTTGAAGAACGGCAGAAGAATCAGTTCACCAGCATCTCCGAAGAAGTGAAGCAGCTGATTGCGGAAGCTTTTGACACCGATCTGACGCTGGAAAAATGCTCCGCGAGGCTGAATTATCATCCGCAGTATATCAGCCGGGTATTCCGCCAGGAGACCGGCATCAGCTTCACCGATTACCTGGCGCAATACCGGCTGACTGTCGCCAAAAGATGGCTGAAGGAAACGGATCTGACAATTACCGAAATTGCTTTGAAGCTGAAATATAACAACCCGGCGAATTTTATCCGCTATTTCCGCAAGATGGAGGGGATTACACCGGGCCAATACCGGAATAATCTGACGGGATAGCTGCAAAAATGCCGCCGGGGTCTACAGCGAACAGGAAAGGTGTGCATTGCAATTGAGCAGAAGCGGACCCTACGGATTTTTTAATGAAAGTGGCAGTCAGTATGCCATCACGACACCCCGGACACCGGCAAGGTGGTTCAACTATTTATTTAACGATTCCTATTATATGGAGGTTTCCCAGACCGGGCAGGGAGACAGCGTAGCTTTTGAGCCCCGGCACCGTACCATTACGCGCGGATACCGCTTTTTTTATGTGAGAGATCACGGAACAGGGCAGGCTTGGGCTCCGCTGTATCAGCCGCTGAAGAGCGAACCTGATGCTTATGAGTGCATTCATGGCCTGGCGGATACGGAAATCCGCTCCAGTTCCCATAGGATTGAAACCTCCGTGCATGTGTTTGTCCCTCATGAAGGCCAGCAGGAAGTCTGGACGGTGACGCTTAAAAATGCCGGAGCGGAGCCGAGGGAGCTGTCTCTGTTCACGGCTTTTTCTTGGGAGAACGGCGGTGTCATGGGCAGCAAATGTGATTTTGATGAAGAGACGCAGATTCTGTCTGCTTATTCTTTTCCCTACCATGTGACCTATGAGCAAAAAGCCGGCTGTGACGATCATACCAACGTTGTCTACGTCTATTCCGATCGGCAGGTAGATTCCTATGACTGCAGCCAGCGCACCTTCTTTGGCGGTGACGACATTTATGAGCTGCCGGCCGCTGTGCGGAATGGAAGGTGTTCGGGGCAGCGGGCGGAGGCGGAGCATCCGGTGGGTGCGATGCAGCAGCGGATTATGCTTCAGCCGGGAGAGGCTGCGGTAAGCCGTTTTGTTGCTGGCTGTGCCCATTCGCTTGAAGAGGCAGCTGCAAATAAGGCTAGGCTGACCGCCAAGGGCTTTGATGTTCTGCATAAGGAGGTTATGGAGTATTGGGAGCGGATCAGCGCCACTTTCCAGATTGAGACACCGGATGAGCACGTTAATTCCTTTATGAATGTCTGGCTCAAAAAACAGATTGTCATGCAGACCCGCACGAACCGGATGTCCAATTACTGCCCGGTCCGCAACCAGCTGCAGGATGCTCTAGGCTATGCGCTAGTTGATCCAGAGGGGGCGGCCGATTATATGCTCTCTGTGCTGGAAGGCCAGGAAAAGAACGGCTTTATCCAGCAGTGGATTATGACGGACGGATCACCGCCCAAAAATCTGTGCCTGCTGAAGCATACAGACGGCCCGGTCTGGCTCATCATCTGCATGACCGCGCTGGTGAATCAGAGTGGAGACCCGGAGCTGCTGCACCGGCAGGCAGCTTTCAAGGACTATGATGATACCGCTTCCATTTATGAGCATCTGGTGCTCGCAGCTGATTATATGGCGGGTGCGACCGGGGAACACGGCATTTGCCTGATGGGTGACGGCGACTGGAATGATCCGATCAACGGTCCCGGCCGGCTGGGCCGCGGCGAATCGGTCTGGAACACGATGGCGCTGGTGTATGGCATCCGGGTTCTGCTGCCGTTCTGTGAACGGCTTGGTGATAAAGAAAGTGCAGAGCGCCTCCGGTCGGCGGCTGTGCGGCTGGCGGAAGCGGTGAACACCAGCTGCTGGGACGGGGAATGGTACATCGCCGGGTTTGATGATAACGGCGAGCCGTTTGGAACAGCCCGGGACGAGGAAGGGCAGCTGTTCCTGAACACCCAGACCTGGGCAGCTATGAGCGGTATTGCGGATGGGGGGCGGCTTGAGAAATGCCTTGCGGCGATCGACAGTCTGGATACCCCGTTCGGGCCGCGGCTGCTTGTGCCGCCGTTCAGCGGCTGGAATCCGAAATGGGGGCGGATCAGCCTCAAGCTGGCGGGCACGACAGAGAACGGCTCTGTCTATTGCCATGCCTCCATGTTCAAGGCATTCGCCGACTGCATCGCCGGGCGGGGCACAGCAGCCTGGGAGACGATCAGCCGGACGCTGCCGACGAACAGGGATAATCCGCCCGAGCGTAACGGGCAGGTGCCGATTTTTGTGCCGAATTATTATTTCGGTCTGGCCGGCTCGCCCAGCTACGGCAAGTCCAGCCATCATGTCTCCACAGGTACGGTTGGCTGGATGCTCTGGACTACGCTGGAATATGCGCTTGGAATCAGAGCGACGGCAGACGGCCTGGTCATTGACCCCTGTATTCCGGCAGAATGGCCCGGTTACCGGGTGGAGCGCCGGTTCCGTAAAGCGGTATACCGGGTTCAAGTAACGAACCCTGACCGGATCAGCCGGGGAACAACGAGTGTGCTTGTGGATGGCGAAGCCTGGAGCGGTACAGAGCTTCCTTATGAAGACGGCAGGGAGTATGAGGTCTCTGTTCAGCTTGTGCCGGAAGGATAAATAGATATGGAATCGACAGATTGGAGTGAATGCAGCATGCTGTTTCCAAAAGATACGCTAACGCGCGAGGTCAAGGATCTGTCGGGGATCTGGCGTTTCAAGCCGGATCCGGAGAACAAGGGCAGGGAGGAGGAATGGTTCAAATCGCCGCTTCAAGATACCATACCTATGCCGGTACCCGCCAGCTACAATGACATCCTCTGCCGCCGGGCCGGATTAAAACGTTTGATGACGAGAAGCACCCGGAGGGCTACAGGGTGCAGGAATATTTTCATGATTTCTTCAATTATGCCGGGCTGCACCGGCCGATTACGATTGTACAGTGGCTGCTGCCGGACAAGTGCAAGGTATCGCCCAAGGCTGCCGCCCATATGCTCCGCGGCCGCTGGAGTGAGATGGGGGAGTATCCGGTTAAGATGAACGGAAAACAGGAAGAGGGATAAAGCCAAAGCCGCGCAGGGATGCGCGGCTTTGGGTTTTGGCTGGTAGTTATTTTCAGCTGGCTAGTTCATCGGCTCTGATTGCTTAGAATGGCCTATGTGACATATCTGGCTGTATGATTTGACTGATATTTATTCAATTAACTTCCGGGTCACTCCCGCCTAAAGTAATCTATTGCACGTAATACAGCTGAATCCGGTTTGGAGCATCCCAGCGGGCATTCAAGTGTACAAAATGCAATCACAGCAGATATTACCTACAATCTACCAATCCGCTAACTCAATTACCCGTTACTGCACGCTGAGGTTGTCCCAATTGACCTGAAACTCCTCCAGCATGCCTTCCTTGGTCAGCTTGCCGCCCAAGTAACCCTGTATGCTGCTGGACAGCTCCTGCGGCATCCCGTTAGGCAGGCGTGACCAGTTCCAGGTCAGCGCCTGATCCTTATCTGTATATTCCAGCACCTCTGCACCCAGGGAGCCCAGATCCTCTACGGTCCCTTCAATGCTGTCGAGCGCAGGGATGAACTGGAACTCCTTGGTGATGTAGGTTTTGCCGGTGTCGGAGGTGACGAGCCAATCCAGAAATACCTTGGCTTCCTCTTTGACAGGGGAGTATTTGTTGACCACCCAGTTACTGGGTACGCCTACATACAGCTTGTCATTGTCTTCGGCTGTATCGTCGATAGGCATCGGCAGGATACCGAGGTTTAGCTGCGGATCAATGCCGTCGATCTGGCCCTGGGTCCAGTTCCCCTGCTGCATCATCGCTGCTTCCCCGCTGGCGACCATGGTGACCTGGGTATTGTAGTCCGTGGATAGTGGATTCCTGTTGCCGTACTCTACCGTCAGATCCAGCAGGTCGATCCACCGGGAGAACACCGGGTCTCCGGCAAAGGTCTTCGAGCCGTCCGTCAGCCCGGCGATAAAAGCCTCAGGATCGGGCTGCTGGGCGAAAGCCACATTCACATTGTGGTTGCCGAGGACGAACCACTCCTGATATCCGTTGGCAAAAGGGGTGATGCCCGCTGCCTGCAGCTTCTCGGCCGCCTCTCTAAGAGCGGTGAGCGTCAGCGGCTTTTCAGTGATTCCGGCCTGCTGGAACAGGTCCTTATTATAAATAAAGCCATAGCCTTCAAGGTTCATCGGCATGCCGTACAGCTTGCCGTCAACGGTCATCTGTTCAGCAGCAAGCGGCTTCACATCCTTGGCCCAGGCTTCGCCGCTGAGGTCCTCCAGATATTCCAGCCACATGTCGCGCTCATTATTGCCGCCGATCGTGAAAATGTCCGGCTCATCCCCGGACGAGAACTTGGCGCGCAGGGAGGCCCCGTAGTCGCTGCCGCCGCCGACACTCTGGATTTCTAGACGGATATCCGGGTGTTCCTTTTCAAATTCCGTTTTCAGTGAGGCCAGCGCCTCGGATATTTCAACCTTGAACTGGTAGATATGCACCGTTTTTATTCCATCCGCATTGCCGCTGCCGCGTCCGCAGCCGGAGATGAGTCCAGCCAGCAGCAGAGAGCATGCGAGGAGCATTCCGCGTTTTTTGATCATATCGATTCATCCTCTCAGCCTGAAAAGTACGTTACCATGCGCTAGCCCTTCACAGAGCCCTGGGCAATGCCTTCAATAATATACTTCTGCATCAGCAGGAAAAAGATAACCACCGGCGTAATACCGAGCACGAGACCCGGGAGCGCCAGATCCCACTGCTTGGTGTATTGTCCGAAGAAGCTGTAAGTCGCGATTGGAATCGTCCGCAGCTCCGGGCTCTGCAGAATCAGAGAAGGCATGAGGTAATCATTCCAGATCCACAGTGTATTCAGAATAATAACCGTTACAATGATCGGCTGCATAAGCGGCAGGACAATCCGGAAAAACGTACCGTAAGGGCTGCTTCCGTCCACCCGCGAGGCTTCTTCAATGTCAATCGGCACCGACTTTACAAAGCCGTGGAACAGAAACACAGTCATCGGGGCACCGAACCCCAGATAAGCCAGGATCAGGCCGGCGGTCGTATCCATCACGCCAAGGCCGCTGACAATCTGTACCAGCGGGATCATGATAGCCTGAAAGGGAATGACCATGGCCGCGACGAGTGCGATATAAAGAATACGGTTGTACAGGCTGTTATTGCGGACCATTTTATAGGCGGACATGGAGCACAGGAAGGCCAGCAGAATATTACTGGCTACCGTGACGACCAGGGAGTTCAGAAAAGCATGCGGGAAAGCAGTGGCCTTCCAGGCCTCGGCGTAATTGCTCCACTGGAACGCTGCAGGCAGTGCAGCGGAATCCGACAAAATCGCACTGTAGCTTTTGACCGAGTTGGCCAGCAGGAAATAGAACGGAACAAGAAATACCAGTGCCAGCAGGATAAGCAGCAGCTCGGCCAGCAGCAGGGGAACCTTGTACTTTTTGACGGTAGTCTCCATTACAGCTCCACCTCTCTTTTCTTGGTTGCCCTAACCTGCAGCAGGGAGATAACCGCCACAATGACGAAGAAAACCATCGCTTTAGCTGAACCCATTCCGAACCGGCTGATCGTGTAGGCTTCATTATAAATATTGAGCGCTACCGATTCGGTAGCCTTGAAAGGACCGCCCTTGGTCAGCGACAGGTTCAGGTCGAACAGCTTGAAGGACCAGGAGATCGACAGGAATAGGCAGACCGTCACCGCCGGCATAACCAGCGGAATGGTTACATGGCGCAGCGTCTGCATCAGCCCGGCACCGTCCACCCGGGAGGCTTCAATCAGGCTCTGCGGCACGTTGTTGATTGCGGAAATGTAGATGACCATCAGATAGCCTGCATTTTGCCAGACAAACACAATGACAATTGCCCAGAACGCCGTCCCTTCCGTACCGAGCCAGGGCAGATTAAAGAACGGCCAGCCGGTGGCTGCCCCGATGGAAGTAAACCCTCTGACAAAAATAAACTGCCAGATGAACCCGAGCAGCAGCCCGCCAATGACATGGGGCACAAAAAAGACCGTCCGCAGCAGGTTGCGGGTGAACAGCTTGCGGGTCAGCACGTAAGCAAGCGCGAAGCCGAGCAGGTTAGTCAGCACAAGACCGAATAAAGTGAACTTGGCCGTAAACCAGAACGAATTCAGAAAGGAAGGGTCCTTGGTGAAAATATGTAAATAGTTCCTCAGCCCGGTCCACTCGACATGACGCGAGATCCCGTTCCAGCTGGTAAACGAATAATACAGCCCCAGGAAGAACGGAATCAGAACAATAACAAAGAAAAACAATGACGTCGGCCCGACAAAAATGAACTGCTGCATCAGGCGTGTTCGTTTACTACGGTCCATCATTCCTCACTCCTTTGTGTAAAGTTAAACATTTGATTAAATAACCGGAAGGGTGATTAACCGAATCATTTTTGCTTAATATTGACAGCCCTTTCACAGTGACGTTATGGTAGACTGGTCAGATGAAAAGGGAGGCTGAGGCAGTTGACAGGACTACTAGGCAATCATTTTATTACGCAGATAGGCATTCTGGTGAATGATGTGGAGAAGGTAAGCGCGGCATATGCGGCATTTTTCGGGCTGGAGCAGCCGGAGATTGTGGTTACGGATACAGCTGAACTTGCACAGACCCGCTATAACGGGGAAAAGACGGAGGCGCGGGCGAAGCTGGCCTTTTTTGACATGGGGTCACTGCAGCTGGAGTTAATTGAGCCTGACCATCAGCCGAGCACCTGGCGCGACTATCTGAATGAGCACGGAGAAGGCCCGCATCATATCGCATTTGTGATTGAAGGGATGCAGGACAAGATCATGTTACTTGAAGGCAAGGGCTTTGCGCTGCAGCAGAAGGGTGAGTATACCGGCGGACGTTATGCGTATATGGATACTTTTAAGGAATTGAAGGTACTTGTAGAGCTGCTGGAGAACGATAATTAATAATGGTTAACCCATAGAGGAGGACTTACGGATGGAAAATATTCTGATAACCGGTGCCGGCCGCGGACTGGGCCTTGACCTTACTGCCGAGGCGCTGGAACGGGGGTACTCGGTTATTGCGGGTGTACGCAACCCGGACGGGCAGTCGGAGGGATTGTCTAAGCTTGCCACTGATTACGGGGATAAGCTGAACATAGCCAGGCTGGATGTGACAGATGAAGTAGGAATCACAACGCTGGCTGCTGAGCTTAAAGAGCAGGGCCGCACGCTTGGTGCCATCATCAACAACGCAGCTGTGCTGACTGCACGCAACACACCGGTTGAAGCGCTGGACCTGCAGGACATGCTCACTACAATGGACATTAATTTGTACGGGCCCATCCGTGTGGTCAAGCATTTCCTGCCGCTGCTTACGGAGGCAGAGCCGTCCATTATTAATATCTCGTCGGAAGCGGGCAGCATCACCAATGCATATCCCGGAGACTATCCGTACAGCATCTCCAAGACAGCGCTCACCATGTTCTCCCAGCAGCTGCATGTGTATCTGCAGGAACGCGGAGTCCATGTACTCAGCGTCCACCCGGGCTGGATGCATACCGATATGGGCGGAGAGCAGGCGCCGACAGATCCGCGCCAAAGCGCCAGGGGCGTGCTTGATCTGATTGAGCAGCGTACGGCTCCGGAAGGTCATTTCAGGTTTGTGGATTATACGGGTAAGGATATGAAGATATAGCAGCGCCCACCCGCAGCCGGCCTCCAGAAGACAGAATGAAATCTCTAATTTTGCACTGATTTTTCCGTCAATTGTCCTGGTGTTTCTGAAAGCGGTTATCTTTTATGATTAAGGAGGATGTAACCGTTATCATAAAGAGCTGAGGAGTGACTATGGATGGAAACCGCGACATATCCTTTCCAGCAGACCGGACTGCCGCTTAATGAACGTGTGCAGGATCTGCTGTCCCGATTGACTTTGGATGAAAAAGTAACCTTGATTCCGCAGTATCAGGCGGAGATTGAGCGTTTGGGCATAGGTGCCTATAAGCACGGTACGGAAGGAGCGCACGGCATCTCCTGGCTGGGCAAAGCCACCTCTTTTCCGCAGCCTGTCGGACTGGCCTGCACCTGGAATCCCGAACTGCTGAAGCAAGTCGGCTCGGCGATCGGCGATGAAGCAAGAGCTTTTTATAAAAAGAATCCGACTGTAAACGGACTGACCCTCTGGGCGCCGACGGTAGATATGGAGCGTGACCCGCGCTGGGGACGTACAGAAGAAGCCTATGGAGAAGATCCTGAACTGACCGGTCAGCTAAGCACTGCCCTGGTCAAGGGGATTCAGGGCGATCATCCGGTGTATTTGAAAGCGGTAGCAACACTGAAGCATTTTCTCGGCAACAATAATGAGATTAACCGTGGAGTAGATTCGTCCAGCATAGACCCGCGCAATCTGCGTGAATATTATCTGGAAGCCTTCAAGCCTGCCTTCAAGGAAGGCGGGGCACAGTCGATGATGACCGCCTACAATTCGCTTAATGGTGTGCCTGTAATTTTGCACCCTGCGGTTATGGATGTGGTTAAGGGCGAGTGGGAAATGGACGGCTTTATTGTGAGTGACGCCGGGGATTTGTCCGGCATTGTCAAGGATCACAAGTATTATGAATCCTTTGCCCGTTCCATGGCGGAATCGATCCAAAACGGGATCGACAGCGTAACCGAAGAGACAGCGGAAACGATCAAGGTCATTCATGAGGCACTGGCTGAGGGACTGCTCACCGAAGAGGATCTGGACCGTGCGCTGTTCAACACCTTCCGCGTCCGCTTCCGGCTAGGTGAGTTTGATCCGGAGGAAGGAAATCCGTATACAGCAATAGACGATTCCGTCATTCTGAGCAAGGCCCACAGTGAGCTGTCACTGGAAGCGGCGAAGCAGTCAATTGTGCTGCTGAAGAATGAGAATGGCGCTCTTCCGCTGAACCGGCAGGAGCTATCCAAAGTAGCCGTCATCGGACCGCTTGCGGACGAAGCCTTCAGAGACTGGTATTCCGGCACTTTGGCTTATGGAGTGACTCCACTGCAGGGTGTGACCAAAAAGCTGGCCGGCAAGCAGGTGACCTTTGAAAGCGGCGATGACCGGATTATTCTGACCTCGGCTGCCGGCGGGCAGGCTGTAGGTATGACCGGCGAGGACGGCAGGCTGGCTGTGCTGTATGATGCTCCGGAGCGCGGGGAATTGTTCCGCCATACAGCCTGGGGCTGGACCGCCAATACGCTTGAGGCGACAAGCCGCGGCCAGTATGTTACCTTGAACGACGGCGGAACCCTGACGGCTTCCGCAGACGAAATCTACGGCTGGTATGTGAAGGAATCGCTGGACCTTGTGCCGGAGGAAGACGGGACGGTCAGCCTGCGGACATGGAACGGCAAGCCGATAACCGTTTCTGCTGACGGTACGCTTCAATCCGCGGAGCAAGATGATGCTGAGACCAAAGCGCATGCCTTCCGCAAGAACATCGTCGTGAACGGCGTGGAAGCTGCGGTTGCAGCGGCTAAAGCTGCCGAGGTTGCGGTTGTATTCGTCGGTAACCATCCGCTGCTGAACGGCAAGGAAGAAATCGACAGACCGGATATCGTACTGCCGGAAGAACAGGAGAATCTGGTAAAAGCGGTCTACGCAGCTAATCCGAACACGGTTGTAGTTATCGTCGGCAGCTACCCGATTACGTCCACCTGGATCGACGAGCATATCCCGGCCGTGCTGTATACCTCACACAGCGGTCAAGAGCTGGGCAATGCGGTGGCAGAGGTGCTGTTCGGAGGCTACAGCCCGTCCGGCAAGCTGAATATGACCTGGTTCCGGTCTGTTGACCAGCTTCCTCCGCTGATGGATTACGATATTATTAAGGGCAAAAGAACATATATGTACTTTGACGGCGAGCCGCTGTATCCGTTCGGCCATGGCCTGAGCTATGCGCAGGTAGCCTACAAGCAGCTGGTGCTTAAATCCGGTGAGCTTGAGCTTGAGGGCACGATCAGCCTTGAGGTAGAGCTGGAGAACGCCGGTGCAGTGGATGGAGACGAGGTTGTCCAATTATATGTGCAGTCGCTGTCAACCCGGATTAAGCGACCGCTTAAGCAATTGAAGGGGTTCAAGAAGGTTAGACTGGCGGCAGGAGACAAGCAGACAGTTGCTTTTTCCCTTCCTGTCTCTGAGCTGTCCTTCTGGGATGTAACCCGGGAACAGTACTGCGTGGAGGACGGAGAGTACAATATCCTGATTGGACGTTCCTCCGGCGACATCCGGCTGTCCGCGAAGATCAGAGTACACGGCGAGGTTGTGCCGGCCCGTAATCTGTATCTCCCGGTAAAAGCGGAGAATTATGACGATTACGAAGCTGTTTATCTGGATGAGTGCAAGGCAGGCGGTTCATCGGTTCATCCGGTACAGGACGGCGCCTGGATCGGCTTCCACAATGTGCTACTTGCGGAAGGAGCGGCGGGAGTTGAAGCGCTGGTCTCCTCGAGCCGCGGCGGCAGCATTGAAGTGAGAACCGGCAGTCCGGCAGGCAAGCTGGCGGCAACGCTGGAGGTACCGGCGGGCGGACAGCAGGAATGGAATACTCTGACTGCAGAGGCAAGTGTAGATGCCGGAACAGCTGATGTGTTCCTTGTCTTTACTGGTGAAGTGCTGCTCAGCCGCTTCAAGTTTATACATTAGAATATTTGTTAAAAGCAAACCCGGCAGGCTACGGAATCACGCAGCCTGCCGGGTTATTTGTGCCGTACAAATATTAGTCTCCGCCACCGCCGCCGCCCGAATCCCCGCCGCCGCCGGAATCCCCGCCTCCAAAGCTGCCGCTGTCCGAGCTTCCGTGACTGCTGTGGCCGCTGTCATGGCTGCTGCCCCAGCTGCTTCCGCCATGGTGATGGTCATGATGATGGTTGTGACTGCTGGAGTGATGGTTGTGATGGCTTTGATGCTTGTTGGTTCCGTCAGAATCATCATCCCGGCGGTGATAATCACCTGTAATAATGTTCGGGTCCGCTCCCGTAAAAAAATAATTGTCGGATGGATTGCCGCTCCTGTAATGCCTGCCTCTGCTGCGCGCATTGTTGTTACTCCGTACAACAGCCTGAACAAAGATAGCGACAAAAATAACAGCAAAAATGATTACTATAGTCAAGCTGGCTCCGCTCCTTTTTTAGAAGATGATAAAGAGGACTTCTACAGCGATCATACCATAATTTGCAAAATGTAATAAAATTAATTTGAATACAACATTTTACTCTTCTGAATTGTGTTATTAGAGAAGGGAGGATAAACATGGACGTTTCTACGGAAGACAGCAATAGTATAATCGCCCAAACTTATTATAAGCATGTGGACATGGTTTACCGGATTTGTTTTATGTTCCTGCGAAATGTGCCTGATACAGAAGATGCTGTACAAAGCGTGTTCCTGAAATTCATCCAATCCGGGAAGGCATTTACTGATCCGGAGCATGAAAAGGCATGGTTGATTGTCACAGCTCAAAATCATTGTAAAAACATGCTGAAGTTTTGGTGGAGGAGAAAACGATTTAATCTTGCCGATTTGCCGGAGAGTACGCAGAATCCCAATTCAAATGAGGTTTTTGAACAGTTGATTGCCCTCCCGTATAAGTACAGGACTGTATTGTATCTGTACTACTATGAGGGATACTCGAGCAAAGAAATTGCAGAATTGCTGGGGATTAATGACAGTACTATCCGTACACAGCTCAGGGTAGGCCGGAAGCAGTTCAAACTGCAAATTCAGGAGGGGAAAATATGAAGCCGGAGCAGTTAAACGAATGGTTTGACAGTATCACTCCCACCGGACTGCAGAAGGAAAGTATGCTGCGGCACATCCTTAAGGCTGGTAATTCCGAGCTGGCTGCAAGGCCTGTCCGGCACAATGGAGCAAAGGTGTTGCGTGTGGTCTCAATCATTGCGGCCGTGGTTTTAATTCTTGCGGGAGGTTCATTGGCACGCTCGCTTACCGGAAAATCTTCATTTACGGTGATTGCTTATGCGGACGGAATAGAAGATGCAACGATCGCTTCTGGCAACATGGTCTTAATAACTGGCGATTCCAGCATTGAACTGCCGTTCGGTGCAATCGGTAGGGACAGCGGGCCGATTGAAACTACGGATGAGGATGGAAATAAAGTGATCTCGTATAACACAAACTATACGAATTTGAGCCCGGGAAACGGGACTTTTTCACTACAAGGAGAAAACATCCTGTCCGTCACCTATACCAGTGAAAAAGGATTATTGACCTATACGGATTATGAATTAATGATGCAGGACAAAAATTACATCAAAGCGCAGCAAGCTGCAGCCGAAAAAAACCAAAAGCTGGTTCTAACTGATCTGCTTAACGCACCATATTATCAGTCTGGGCAAACAGTGACGCCGAAGTATTATCCCGAGTTAGGAGATCGATCTTTTGCTGTAGACTGGGCACCGTTTTATGCAACGAAAATGTTATCTGAAGATGGAGACGTCAGCCCTGCCAATCTCCCGCATGACAGAATCACTATAAAGGTGACACTGAAAAATAAAGAGCAGGTGGTTAAAATTATGGATCTTTCATTTGCTGCTGACGGCAGTGTTGTGGCCAAAATGATCAAGTGATAGAACGGAAATAGCCCGTAAATATATTAAGATGCTGAGTGCTAATACATCCGCCCCATATCCTTCCTGTACTGCCGGGGAGTCATTCCCGTAAATTTCTTGAACACCTTAGTGAAATAACTCTGATCGTTAAAATGCAGCCGGATGGCAATATCGGATAAGGTGATCCCGGGCAGCTCCATCAGGCGTTTGGCCTCCTCAATCCGCTCGTGCTGGATATAATCGCTCACGGCCAGTCCGGTTTCTTTCTTGAACAGGTGGGACAAATAGCTGGGGTTTAGTCCGGCAATTTCTGCGAGCCTGCCCAGTGTAATTTCCTCATACAAATGGTTAAAAATATAATTCTGGCACAGGGCGGAGGTCCGGGACTGCTTGGCTTTGCGGTTATCACGGACTCGGTCGGCAAAATCGCACAGCGCGGCAGTCTGCGCCCGGTCCACCGCCGGAATGTCGTTTAGCTCCTCAATGTGCTGAATATGAAAATCGCTGAGGGTATAGGCAATCTCCCAGAACAATCCGCCCTCGATCGCTGCCCGGGTCGCCAGGGTGATGGAGGAGACAGCCAGGTTTTTTTTGCTGCGCAGCCGGCTTTTTTTGGACAGCAGGCCAAAGCTTTCTTCGGAAAATGCCGCCTGGCTCGCGAGCAGCCCCTCCTTATCTCCATTGGCAATATAGCGGAACATTTTGCGTTCCAGCACCGGATCATGATGCAGCCACTCGTTTTCGCGCCGGTAGGAGAGGTCAAGGTCCGGCCCGTCACTGAGCTGCTCTGCCTGCTGCTGCACCGGGGCGGCCAGCAGCAGATCTGTCACGGACAGCTCTTCTCCGGTTACAAGCGTGTATAACAGGAGCGCTGCATGGTACCACCGTATCCGGCTCAGTACGGGCAGGCTGCGGTAGTATTGGAGCCAGCCTTCCTGCAGGCTTGGAGCCAGATTATAATCGCGCATCAGGTCAGCTGCGTTATCCGCGGTAATCGGTGCAGAGAGAGCAGGACCGACTATTACGGTTCCGGCGGAGCCGGACTGCCCGCCAGGGAGCCGGAGCAGAATGAACTGCTCCAGAAATCCGGTCGTGTACAGGAGCGGGAGAGGGGAAGCGCCGCTGTGACCGTCCGTTGGCTGCTGGCTGGAGGCGTATTCCGCAACCTCGTCCAGCAGACTGCTGCTTCCCTGAAGCGGTGCCCGGTACTCATAAGACGCAGGCAGACTCAGCCGGACACTGCCGCCATTATCCAGTAAGCATACCGGAACCCGGTATGCTTCGTAAATTAGCTTGCAAATATAGGCGGTTTGTTCCGTGGCGTATTCAGATTTCAGCATAAGCGACCTCCTTATATCTAAATAAAATACCAAAAAACCAATGAAAATGCCATAAATCTGTGCTGAACTTCGTTAGAATAATAAAAAGAAAACGCATTCCTAGGAGGCTAATTCAGTGACAAAGACGAAGACTGCAACTGACATCCGCGATCTGATCGCGCAAATGACGCTCGAAGAAAAGGCCGGGCTCTGCTCGGGGCTGGATTTCTGGAATACCAAGGGCATTGAACGGCTGGGCATTCCGTCTGTAATGGTGACGGACGGACCGCACGGCTTGCGGAAGCAGCAGGAAGGCGCGGATCATCTGGGGCTGCACAACAGTGTGCCGGCAACCTGTTTTCCTTCGGCGGCGGGACTGGCCTCCACCTGGGACCGTGATTTAATTACACAGGTTGGTGAAGCACTCGGAGCAGAGTGCCAGGCGGAGAATGTAGCTGTGCTGCTCGGTCCGGGCAACAATATCAAGCGTTCGCCGCTGAACGGGCGGAATTTTGAATATTTTTCAGAAGACCCGTTTTTGGCCTCAGAGCTGGCTGCAAGTCATGTCCGGGGTGTACAGAGCCAGGGTGTCGGAACATCGCTTAAGCATTTTGCCGCCAACAACCAGGAGCACCGCAGAATGTCAATCGATGCCGTCATTGACGAGCGGACACTGCGGGAGATCTATCTGGCCAGCTTTGAAGGAACTGTCAAACAGAGCCAGCCCTGGAGTGTGATGTGCTCCTACAACCAGGTGAACGGCGAGTATGCTTCCGAGAGCGAAACGCTGCTGACCAAGGTGCTGCGCGACGAATGGGGGTTTGAAGGCTTTGTAGTATCCGACTGGGGTGCGGTCAATGAGCGGGTGAAGGCGCTGCAGGCCGGACTTGAGCTGGAAATGCCTGCAAGTGGCGGGATCGGAGATGCCAAGATTGTAGCAGCTGTGAACAGCGGCGAGCTGTCGATGGAGACTTTGGATACAGCTGTAGAACGGATGCTGGCTTTTGTCTTCAAAAGTGTGGAGAGCCGCAAGGAGAATGCCTCGTTCGATAAAGAACATCATCATGCACTCGCGCGTCAGGTCGCCCGGGAGAGTATGGTGCTGCTGAGAAATGAAGGGGGCATTCTGCCTCTGGCAAAGAGCGGGACGATTGCTATTATCGGCGAATTTGCCAAAAAACCGCGCTATCAGGGCGGCGGCAGCTCGCATGTGAATCCGACACAGCTGGATGATGCTTTTGCCGAGATGCAGGCGGTTGCCGGAGCTTCTGCCAGCTTCCTGTATGCACAGGGGTATGAGCTTGAAAGCGATGAGGTTAATGAACGTTTGCTGAAAGAGGCGCAGGACGCCGCGGGTCAGGCAGATGTTGCCGTACTGTTCCTCGGACTGCCTGACAGATACGAGTCGGAAGGCTATGACCGCAGCCACCTTTCGCTTCCGGCCAGCCATAAGGCGCTGATTGATGCGGTAGCAGAAGTCCAGGAGAGAGTTATCGTTGTGCTGAGCAACGGATCGCCTGTGGAGATGCCCTGGCTGTCCAAAACCAAAGCGGTGCTGGAGGGATATCTGGGCGGACAGGCTGTTGGCGGCGCAGTTGCCGATCTTCTCTTTGGGGTTGTAAGCCCAAGCGGCAAGCTGGCTGAGACGTTCCCGCAGAAGCTGAGCGACAACCCGTCGTTCCTGAACTTCCCGGGGGAAGGGGACAGGGTGGAGTACAAGGAAGGGCTGTTCGTCGGCTACCGTTATTATGATAAAAAAGAAATCGAGCCGCTGTTCCCGTTCGGCTTCGGACTAAGCTATACCAGCTTTGAGTACAGCAATCTATTGTTAAATAAACGGAGCATTCAGGACACTGAGGCAGTAGAGGTTACAGTAACCGTGAAAAACACCGGCACTATAGCCGGCAAAGAAACCGTACAGCTCTATGTCAGCGATGTGGAGAGCAGTGTGATCCGTCCGCTGCAGGAGCTGAAAGGCTTCACCAAAATAGCGCTCCAGCCGGGTGAAGCGCAGGAAGTTACATTTACATTGGATAAGCGTTCGTTCGCCTATTATGATGTGAAGCTGGGAGACTGGCATGTAGAGAGCGGGGAGTTTACGGTTGCCGTGGCTGCTTCTTCACGTGACGTCCGTCTCACCGCACCTCTGGAAGTAATCTCGAGTGTGAAGACTGTATCCAAGTTTCACCGTAACACCACAGTGGGGGATTTGCTGGCCAATCCGCTGACCGCTGACAAGGCGAAGCACTACAGCAGCATCTTCGGTCTGGAGAGTGCGATGGAGGACAATCCTGAAATGTTCCTGGCGATGATGAAATATATGCCGCTGCGCGCACTGGTCAACTTCGGCCAAGGCAAGTATACCGAAGAGAATCTCGCTGAGGATCTGCGTGAGCTGAACGCCCTGGCCGGACAGGAGTAGGCCGCTTGGAGTTATCTAAAACGCTGGCAGTAGTTTTGTGAACTTCGCCCCATATGGGGCGGGGTCTTTTTTTGGAGCGTGGGGATGTGTAAATAAGCAGGATAGATACAGTCTGTTTGGATTTTTCCCTTTAAGTAGGATATATGTGGCCCGTTTGGGAGGAAATAAAGGGAATTTTCCCTCTAAGTATGATGAAAGTAGCCTGTTTGGGAGGAATAAGGGGATTTTTCCCTTTAAGTAGGATGTACGTGGCCCGATTGGGAGGAGATAAGGGGATTTTTCCCTTTAAGTATGATGAAAGTGGCCTGTTTGGGAGGAAATAAGGGGATTTTTCCCTCTATATCGGCGACACGCTACAACGCAGCTTATGATTTAGTTTGTCGGGCATTAGTAGACGTTTATGGCCCCGCTTGCAGAGCAGTACCAGCCATTTCCGTAGTGGTACTGCTCTACGTGGTTTGCTCCTGCTCCTATCAGAGCTGCCTGTCCAGCAGAAATTCGAGGTTGCGCTGAAACACGGCAGCGGCGTCCCAGCTCCGATATGCTTCCGGAATCGGAATTTCAGCAGCCGTGGGTTTGGACTCCAGACTGCGGTAAGAGCTGCAGATGGCCAGCAGGTCGTTTATGTACTGCTCCATAGATGTAATGCTGCCTGTATCGCTGACCGGGCCGTGCCCCGGTACAACGCAGCGGGTATCCAGGTTCCCGAGTGTCTCCAGTGCACTTAGCCAGCCGTGCGGATCGCCGTCGGTGAGAAGCGGATGATTGTTGACCGCGACTGCGTCTCCGGCGAAGAGCATGGAGTCGGCCGCGAGATGCAGAACCGAATCACATTCTGTATGTGCCCGGCCGAGCGAGAAGAGCCTGCCGCTTCTTTTGGAACCGTGAATCCATAGCTGGTTCCCGTAAGTAACACCGGGATAAGTAACAATCAGCGTCTCAATAGACTCGCGGATTTCCAGCAGATAGCTGTGGCGGGCGGTTAGCTGCTGCCGGGCAGCATCATCCTGTTCAGCCTCAACAGCGGCAGCGGCTGCAGCAGCAATATCTTCATTCAGTTGCGGAAGCAGCGGTGTCATTCGGTCCAGCCACTGCGGCTGGGTTATCTGCATGAGTTCTCTGGTCCGGGCCGAGGAAACAATAGACACACCGGGAAAACACTGATTACCACGGACATGATCGCCGTGCCAGTGGCTGTTAACAACATACCCGATAGGCTGTGCAAGCAGGTGCAGCGCAGCTTCACGCAGATCCCGGCCGGCTTGGGGGGTATTAAAGGTGTCAAAAACCAGCGTAAAGCCGCCCATGTCAATAATGCCTGCATTGCTCATAGCTCCGCCTTGCTCAGAGGCTATAAGCACATAGATGCCTTCAGCCAGCTGGTTGATGCTGAAGTGCCTGGAATGAAACATCATTCCTCCTCCTTCATCTCAAAAAGTAATAAATTCATAATAATACCATTTGTTTCGTGGCGGTAGTCTGATTATCCGCATTTATTGAACTGACGGTTAACAGGGGTTGCTTTCCGGTACGTAATTTGCTAACATACGATGTAACTTAATCAAATTGGTTTTCTAGGGTTCCGCGGGCGGTAACGGCCGGACTGGTCCGAGGGAAAACGCACGGATTCCAGTCCGTGTCTACACGGAGGGATAAAAGCCCGGGAGGTATCGTCAGTGATGACGGTGGCCTTCCGGGCTTTTATGTTGCCGGAGGAAGGTCTGGATTAAGAATTCAGCAAAGCTGGAGGAGAAAGAGATGAGCAAGAGCAGTAAAGCATGGCTGAAAATCGTGGGCGCAGCCTGTTTTGAGGTGATGTGGGTGATCGGACTGAAGCATGCAGCGGCACCATGGGAATGGGGCGTTACGGTATTTGCTATTATTATCAGCTTTTATGTTCTGATCTCTGCAAGCAGCAGACTGCCGGCAGGGACGGTATATGCAGTGTTTGTCGGGCTGGGAACGGCCGGAACTGTCCTGGCGGATATGATCTGGTTCGGGCAGCCGTTTCAGCTGGTGAAGGTAGTCTTGATCGTACTGCTGCTGGCCGGTGTTATCGGACTCAAGCTGGCTACCAAGGACAGTGCGAAGAAGCAGATAAAGGAGGTCTCGTAAAATGGACTGGATAATGCTGATTGGTGCCGGGCTGTGCGAGATGCTCGGTGTGGCAATGATGGCCAGGCTGCAGACGTACCGCAACTGGCGGACACTGGCTTTGCTGATGGCAGGCTTCGGTGCGAGCTTTGTACTGTTATCTCTGGCGATGGTGACGCTTCCCATGGGCACTGCTTATGCAGTGTGGACCGGGATCGGCGCTTCCGGAGGGGCCATCCTTGGCATGGTGCTGTATGGAGAATCAAGGGATATGCGGCGGATCCTTTGCATTGTGCTGATCCTTGGCGCAGCAGTCGGGCTGAAGCTGACCGGCTGATTTTAAGAAGCAATATGTTAAAGATTTGGACACCTGTACGATGTTTCGAACGGAGCAACATGGTAAGTATAGTAAGTATACAATCCATCTGTTAAGGAGACATCACCATATGAACAACAGCATTCACAACCGGGTTAAGCTGCGGGGCGGCGCCACTGTGCCGAGAATCGGCCAGGGCACCTGGTTTATGGGAGAGGATGCGGCAAGCCGGGCCGAGGAGATCGCCTCCCTGCGTCTGGGTGTCGAGCTTGGCATGGATCTGATCGATACCGCTGAAATGTACGGGGACGGGCGCTCCGAGGAGCTGGTGGGTGAAGCCATCCGGGGCATCCGTGATGATGTGTTTCTGGTGTCCAAGGTCTATCCGCACAATGCCGGTATGGAACGGCTTATCCGCAGCTGTGACGGCAGCCTGAAGCGGCTCGGTACGGACCACCTGGATCTGTATCTGCTGCACTGGCGCGGCAATGTTCCTCTGGAAGAAACTGTCGAAGGTATGGAGCAGCTGGTGGCTGCCGGCAAAATCAAGCGCTGGGGTGTGTCCAACCTCGATACGGAGGATATGCGGGAGCTGCTCAGCATACCCGGCGGGGAGAACTGCGCCGTGAATCAGGTACTGTATCATCTGGGTTCAAGAGGCATTGAACACGATCTGCTGGCCTGGGAGCGGAGCCACAACATTCCGATAATGGCGTATTCCCCGCTCGCCCAGGCCGGCAGTCTGCGCAAGGGGCTGACCGAGAACATGGCGGTCCGGCATATTGCCGCCAATCATGAGGTTACACCGCTGCAGATTCTGCTGGCCTGGAGTATCCGCGAGGGGGACGTTATTGCCATACCAAAGGCAGCCTCCCGTAAGCACGTGGAGGAAAATGCGGCGGCAGCCTCCATCAGGCTGAGCGATGAGGAGCTGCAGCAGCTGGATGAAGCTTTTCCACAGCCGGCATGGAGGGTTCCGCTGGATATGATTTGATTGACTGCTGTCCGTGATTTCACGGGCGGCTTTTTTTATTGATCATGAAGAAATAAGCTGCGCAGGTCACGGGTATCCAGGGTATAGAATATAAAATTTCAATTAAAATTTGTATAGAGCATTGCGAAAAAGCTTCGTCTGCATACAACTGGCTGAGAGTTACGCACTAGAGATGAGGCGAGGTGCAGCTAAATGAGCAAATTGAAGGGCAAAAATGCCTTTGATTCCACTGTTTTTTTCTGTAAGTTAGGCCATAAGGCCCGGAAAAAGCCTGTGGCAACAGCTCTTAAATGTTGTCAACAACGTTCATGACGAAACCGCATTTTCAATTTGGTGACAAAGAAAGCGCTTTGATTTACGATGTGTGCATAGGGGATGACCTTACAACAAAGCTTAAGGGTAGGAAGTCCCATTTAATTCAATAGGGGGGCATATTAAATGGCCACATCGGCAACTACGCCAGCAACACAACCTTCATCCGGCGGAACAAGGGTGAAAGTCCAACAATTCGGCCGCTTGCTCAGCGGTATGGTTATGCCAAATATCGGTGCTTTTATCGCATGGGGTTTGATTACAGCATTGTTCATTCCAACAGGCTGGTTTCCAAATGAAAGCCTGTCCGCTCTTGTAGATCCAATGATCAAGTACCTGCTGCCGCTGCTGATCGGTTACACCGGCGGTACAATGGTACACGGCAAACGCGGCGGTGTTATCGGTGCTGTCGTTACAATGGGGGTTATCGTCGGCTCCTCCATTCCAATGTTCCTTGGAGCGATGCTCGTTGGACCGCTGGCCGGCTGGATTCTGAAACAGTTTGACAAAGCCGTTGACGGTAAAATCAAAGCCGGTTTTGAAATGCTGGTTAATAACTTCTCACTCGGTATTATCGGTGGCGGTCTGTCTATTGCCGCGCTGAAGGGGATCGGACCACTGGTTGAAGGTCTTACCAACATTTTGTCCAATGGCGTGCAATTCCTGGTTGATCACAATTTGCTTCCGATCGTCAACATTATCATCGAGCCTGCAAAAGTGCTGTTCCTTAACAATGCGATCAATCACGGGGTTCTGGGGCCGATTGCGCTTGAAGAATCCCAAAGAATTGGTAAATCCATTCTGTTTATGCTTGAGTCTAACCCGGGACCAGGACTTGGTATCCTGCTGGCCTACTGGCTTGTAGGACGCGGTTCTGCAAAAGCTTCTGCGCCGGGTGCTGTAATCATCCACTTCCTTGGCGGTATCCATGAAATTTACTTCCCGTACATTCTGATGAACCCGCGTCTGATCCTTGCGGTAATCGGTGGCGGTGTATCCGGTACATTCACTTTCCAGATGCTTGGTGCAGGTCTGGTAGCTTCTCCGTCACCAGGCAGTATCTTTGCTTATTTCGCTATGACGCCTAAGGGCGGATACTTCCCGATGCTGGCCGGTGTAGTTGTGGCAACCGTAGTTTCCTTTGTCCTTGCAACGCTGCTGCTGAAGACAGTGAAGAAAACGGATGAGGAAGAAATGGATCTGGAAGCAGCTTCTGCAAAAATGAAAGACATGAAGACTGCCGGTACAGCAGCTTCTGCAACTGTTGCAACTGCAGCTGCCAATAACATTGCTGCTAATGTCCGCAATAAAGCAGATGTACGCAAAATCGTCTTCGCTTGTGATGCCGGTATGGGTTCCAGTGCGATGGGTGCTTCGGTACTGAGAAAGAAGCTGCAGAGCGCAGGTGTCAATCTTACTGTAGTCAATTCGGCGGTAAGTGAAATTCCGGCGGATGCGGATATCGTCATTACCCAGAAAACGTTAACCGACCGTGCTATTGCAAGCAATCCTAATGCAGAGCATATTTCAATCGATAACTTCCTCAAGAGTCCGAAGTACGATGAACTGGTTGAGCGTTTAAAATAATCGAATACAGTTTAGAAATGACGTATAACGCTAAATAAGGAGACGCTGGCCCCCGGGAGCCAGCGTTTGTCTCCATTTTAGGGCGGAGGTACACGGTTATGAGGAAGGTTACCGCCCGGCAGCGCCAGATCATCTGGCTGCTGCTGGGCGTAAATGAAGAAATCACAGCCGCCGAAATCGCCGAAGGTATCGGGGTAAGTGTTAGAACCGTTCACCGCGAGATGGAAGACATAGAACAACTGATTGCGGACTTCGGCCTGGATCTTATCCGTAAATCGGGTAAGGGCATACAGCTGAGCGGTCCGGAGGATGGCCTCGCAGAGCTTCGCCTGTTCCTACGCCAGGAGAAGCCGGCGGAATACTCCAGCGAGGAACGCAAGATATATGAGCTGTGTACGCTGCTTGAGGCAGAAGATCCGGTGAAGCTGTTTACTCTGGCCCATTGGCTGAAGGTAACCGTAGCCACCGTGAGCTATGATCTGGATGAACTGGAGCCATGGGTCCGTAAATTCAATCTTCAGCTGGTCCGCAGGAGAGGCTACGGGGTTGAAATTACCGGCAGTGAGGTGGATAAGCGCAGGGCGATCGGCCGTCTGGCGGCGGAGCATCTGGATTTATCCGATCTGGTGGGACACTCTCCCCAGCAGGCCAGCAGCCCCGTTTACCGGATCCTGCTCATGACCGTCGGGAAGAACAATCTGCTTGAAGTGGAAAGTACACTGTGGGATATGGAATGGCAGTGGACTGCAGAGCTTCCGGAAATAGTGTACATGGAGATGCTGCTTGGCCTTGCCGTCACCACCCGGCGGATCTCAATCGGCCAGGGGATCGAAAACGGCGGTGACGCCGGCTATCCCAGGATGTCCGACCACCGCAACATTTCCGGTGCGGAGCAATTTGTGGAGCGGCTCAGACTGGCGCTTGAGGAGGATATACCGCGGGCTGAGATTCTGTATATCGCCGGTCTGTTTGACCGGGCCCAGGATTCATTCCCCTCCGGCGGAATTGCCTATGGCGATATGGAACTGATGGAGACCGTCTACAGGCTGACCGAGAGTGTAGTCAGGCGGACAGGGCTGCCGTTCCAGAGCGACCGCTCTCTGCGGGAAGGGCTGCTGGAGCATATGGATCCGGCTTTCAAACGGCTGCGCGAGGGAACGCGTATCCGCAATCCGCTGCTTGGCCCGATCCGCAAAGATTATGAATACCTGTTCCAGATTGTCAGGGCTGCGGTGGAGGATCTGCAGCTGGATCTGGAGATTCCCGACGAGGAAGTGGGCTTTCTGGTCATGCATTTCGGCGCTTCCGTCGAAAGGCTCAATCAGCTGAAGCGCAGTGTGCGGGCCATTCTGGTCTGTGCCAGCGGGTTAAGCTCCTCCCGTCTGCTGGCCACCCGGCTCGCCAAGGAAATGCCGCAGATTGAGATTCTCGGGAATATTTCCTGGTATGAAGCAGCCCGCCTTCCCGAGGTGGATTATGATCTGATTATTTCAACCATTGATCTGCCGCTGGATAAGGAACGATACATCAAGATCAGCCCTCTTTTGACCGGGGATGAAATTGAGAAGCTTTTAAGCTATATTCAGAATATCACGCTGCGGGAGCGGGAGAGCGTTCCAGGCGGTGAGAGTGACCGTTCTGCACGGGACGACAATGCGCTGGACCGCTTGAAAAGCTATAAAGGCATACTGGATGAGACGGTTAGCCTGCTGGAGCGGTTCCGCTTTTATCCGCTTGATAATGAAGGAATCCCTCTGCAGGCTACCATTGCAGCAATGCTTGATTCGCTTAGGGGCACCGGGGTTGTCGGGGATGCGGATATCCTGCTGGAGCGGCTGCTGGAACGGGAAAGAATGTCCAGCCAGGTCATCCCGGATACCGGACTGGCGCTGTTTCATACCCGCAGCAGCCACATCCTGATGTCATCCCTGACCCTTTATCGTCTGCAAGAGCCGGTTGTGCTGGAAGGCAACACAGAGGTAAGGGTCATCCTGCTGATGCTTGCCCCGCGCAGGCTGTCCAAGGAGAGTCTTGAGGTTCTTAGCGAGATCAGTGCCATGCTGTTGAATTCAGAGCTGGTGAAGCTGCTGGAGGAGCGGACAGAATCCGAAATCCGCAGCTACCTGTCGTCAGAACTGCTGCATTTCTTCGAAAATAAAATGTGAAAGCGAGAGAAACCATATGAGTATACTGTCAGAAAACAAGATTATTATGAACGGTGCCGCCAAAGACAAATATGAAGCGATCACCATGGCCGGCAAGCTGCTGGTTGATGCAGGACATGTAACAGAGGAATACGTGCCGAAGATGCTGGAGCGCGAAGAAGTCGTGTCCACATACATGGGCGGCGGGCTTGCCATTCCGCATGGTACGAAGGAAGCAAGACCTTTTATCAAATCTACCGGTCTTTCCGTGATCCGCTTTCCGGACGGCGTTGACTTTGGCGGCGATGAGCCTGCTTTTGTCGTAATCGGGATTGCAGCTGCAGGGGACGGACATATGGAAGTGCTGACGAATGTAGCGATGATCTTCACTGAAGACGATGCCATTGAGCGTGTAATGAATGCCCCTACTCCTGCTGATGTTATTGCGATCTTTGAAGGAGGCCTTGAATAATGAAGGCTGTTCATTTCGGTGCAGGCAATATCGGCAGAGGGTTCATCGGTCTGCTGCTTTCACAGGCAGGCTATGAGGTCTGTTTCGTGGATGTAAATGAAGCTTTTGTATCCCAGCTCAAGGAGCGCGGGGAATATCCGGTAACTCTGGCCAGTGAAGGACAGGAAACGGTTATCGTAAAAAAGGTTACAGCGCTGAGCAGTGTTACCCATGCTGAAGAAGTGGCGGCTGCAATTGCTGAAGCGGATCTGGTTACTACCGCTGTCGGCGTATCCATTCTGAAGCATATTGCGGGTGTGGTGGCCGATGGAATCAAGAGACGGATTGCCGTCTCCGACAAGCCGCTCCATGTGATTGCCTGCGAGAATGCCATCGGCGGCAGCGCCCAGCTCAAAGAGCTGGTCTATGCACAGCTGGATGATACAGCCCGTGCCAAGGCGGATGCCTCGGTAGCGTTCCCGAACGCAGCAGTAGACCGGATTGTACCGCTTCAGCAGCATGAGGATATTCTCAAGGTTGTGGTAGAGCCCTTTTACGAGTGGGTGGTGGATGCTTCCCAGATGCTTCCGGGATATACACCGGTTGAAGGCGTACATTATGTGGAGAACCTCGAGCCTTATATTGAGCGCAAGCTGTTCACGGTTAATACCGGTCACTGCTCCGCGGCATATCTGGGCTTCCTGCGCGGCTACGAAACGATTCAGCAGGCAATGGCGGATGAGAATCTGACTGCCCTGGTCCGCGAAGTGCTGGAAGAAACAGGTGCCGTACTGGTGCAGAAGCATGGCTTCGACAGCGCAGAGCACAGTAAATATATCGACAAAATTCTGGAGCGGTTCCGCAATCCGGCCCTGACCGATGAAGTGTCCCGTGTCGGCCGTTCGCCGATCCGCAAGCTGTCACCAAATGACCGTCTGGTATCTCCTGCCCTGCAGGCCTATGACCGCGGCCTGAGCTACAAGGCGCTTACCCGTTCCATGGCCGGGGCACTGCTGTTCCAGGCTGCTGATGATCCTGAAGCCGTAGAGCTGCAGGCTGCTATCACCGAGCTTGGCGTGGAAGCTGCGCTGACCAAATATACCGGGCTGGCTGCAGACCATGCCGTTCACCAGTCTGTGATGGCGGAATACGCCGCTCTGAAATAAAAGGTTTTAAGACTATAGCAACAATAAAAAGAGCAAGACCCTTCCGATGCCGGAAAGGTCTTGCTCTTTCTTACTTTTGAATCGGTTCCCAGTGCCTTCTGGACTTTGCCTATTAGCTGTTTTCCAGAATAGTCTGCAGAGTGGTGCGGTCCAGTCCTTCCACCAGCTTGATCAGCAGCTCCTTGGCCGCCTCGTAGTCGTCGCTGTGAATGACGGAGGAGGCGGTGTGGATGTAGCGGGAGCAGATGCCGATAACCGCTGACGGTACGCCGATGCCGCTGGTATGAACCGCTCCGGCATCCGTTCCGCCCTGGGAGACGAAGTACTGGTATTTGATCTTATGGGTGTCCGCTGTATCCTGCACATATTCTATCAGCCCGCGGTGGGTGATCATCGTCGGGTCATAGATACGCAGCAGCGCGCCCTGTCCGAGCTGTCCGAACGCCTGGCGGTCCCCGGTCATGTCGGAGGCGGCACTGGCATCCAGGCCGAAGAATATATCCGGGTTCAGGAGGTTAGCGGCTGTACGGGCGCCGCGCAAGCCCACTTCTTCCTGTACTGTTGCACCGGCGTAGACGGTGTTCGGCAGCTGCTTGTCATGCAGCGCCTTGACCAGTTCAAGCGCCAGGCCGACACCATAGCGGTTGTCCCAGGCTTTGGCCATGATCTTCTTCGGGTTGGCCAGCGGGGTAAACGGGCATACAGGGAGAATCTGCTGGCCGGGTTTTACACCGAAGCTTTCGGCTTCTTCCTTGCTGTCAGCGCCGATATCAAGGTACATCTTGCTGATATCACCGGTCTTGGTACGTTCTTCGGGTGAAAGCAGATGAATCGGTGTACTGCCGACTACCCCGTCAAGCACGCGGTCAGGTGTAATAATCTGCAGCCGCTGTGATGCGACGGCGGAAGCCAGCCAGCCGCCGAGCGGTGTAAAGCGGATCATACCGCCAGGGGTAATGCCGGTAACCATAAAGCCGACTTCGTCAAAGTGTCCGGCAACCATAATTTTCGGGCCGTTCTCGGCGCCGCGCAGCACGCCGAACAGGCTGCCGAGCCGGTCCTGCACAAATTCATCCGTATAAGGTGACATAGCGTTCTTGACATAAGCGCGCAGTTCGCGCTCGAAACCCGGAGCTGCCGGGAATTCGGTCAGTGTCTTGAACATGTCCATCGTTTCCTGATTCATAATGTAACGCTCCTTTTCTCGATCTCAAGAGTTCAGATTCAACCTATATAGTATGAACTTCACCGGCCTGAATGTCTATCTTTCACGGAATCCGGGCGGACACCGGAGGCTGCGCGGCTGAATAACATACTGTAACGGGTCTGCACGCAGGAGCCGGGAAAGGAAGCGGATAGAATGAGGGTTGCAGGAAGCAGTTCCGGGCCTTTTGCCCCAAGAAAGGTCCCGCCCAGGGCACGTGCGAGCGGCATTCAGCGGAGATACCGCCGCCGCGACGCGCGGGAAAGCGAGATTGTGCTGATATTGGTTCTGTTTATGCTGCTTATAGTGGTGCTGCTGTTTTTTTCCTGAGTATGCAGGGACATAACAAGGCGGATTACGGTGAACAATAAGGAAAAACTTCTAGGCGAAGAAGAGCCGGAGGGAAGCGGACAATGAGACTGACTTGGCGGCTTCCCTTCGCACATATTCCAGGAGGTGTCCTATTTTGCCAGCAAAAACAAAGAAAAGCGGTGTAAAGCTGCGGCTTGACACCATGACTCCCCAGGACTACGAGAAACTGTCCAAGCCGTTTGTACCCTCGCGTCCGGTGTTCAAAAACTGCGTCCGTGCCTTTCTCTCAGGCGGTCTGATCTGTGTACTGGGACAAGCTATCCAGGAGGCCTTCATGGCGATCTTTGATATGACCTCACGGGAAGCCTCAAGCCCGACGGTAGCAGTGCTGATCCTGCTGTCCGTCATTCTTACCAGCTTTGGCGTGTACGACAAACTGGCCCAGTGGTGCGGTGCAGGGTCAGCAGTACCTGTTACCGGCTTTGCCAACAGCATGTGCTCGGCAGCGCTTGAACACCGTGCTGAGGGTCTTGTGCTCGGCGTTGGCGCCAATATGTTCAAGCTGGCCGGCTCCGTTATCGTCTTTGGCGTGGTTGCTGCCTTTGTGGTGGGCTTAGTATATGCCGTTATGGGCTGGGGAGGTGCTCACTAATTATGGAGCAGCTTGGCAGCCAGACCTGGAAATTCACCACCCGTCCTGTCATCCTTGGTTCTTCTGCGGTAGTAGGGCCGGAGGAAGGGGAGGGACCCTTGGCCTCGGATTTTGATTTTATCTACGATTCCCTTGAAATGGGCGAGAAAACGTGGGAGAAGGCAGAGCGCGCCCTGTTCGAAAAAGCTTCCAAGCTCGCGCTGATGAATGCCGCGATTGAGCAAGAGCAGCTGGAGTTCTTCGTCGGAGGCGACCTGATGAACCAGATTATCAGCAGCTCGTTTGCCGCACGGAAGCTTGGCGTTCCTTATCTGGGTGTCTTCGGGGCCTGTTCGACTTCCATGGAGAGTCTGGCGATCGCCTCGATGATCATTGATTCAGGCGGCGGCAAGTATGCGCTGGCCGGAACCTCAAGCCATAACTGTACGGTGGAGAAGCAGTTCCGCTATCCGACCGAGTATGGCTCACAGAAGCCGCCGACAGCCCAATATACCATTACCGGCTCCGGGTGTGCGGTAGTCGCCCGCAATGACGGCACTGCACCCGGTACTCAGGTTCATGTGGTTTCTGCTACGATTGGCCGGATCATGGATCTGGGCCTGACAGATCCGTTCAATATGGGAACCGCGATGGCCCCGGCAGCGGCGGATACGATAACCGCCCATTTCCGCGATACAGGCCTTACGCCGGGGCATTATGACCTGATTGTGACCGGGGATCTTGCATCGGTAGGTTTGCCGATTGCCAAGGAGCTGCTGGCTGAAGAGGGCATCCCGATGGAACAGACGACCTTTGATGACTGCGGACTGCTTATTTTTAATCTGGATAAGCAAAAATATGTAATCGCCGGAGGAAGCGGCTGCGGCTGCTCTGCAGTTGTCACATACGGCCATATCCTGAAGCGGATGAGAAAAGGAGAGCTGAAGCGGGTGCTTGTCGTGGCAACCGGGGCGCTGCTGTCTCCGCTATCTTATCAGCAAGGGGAGAGCATTCCATGCGTAGCCCATGCTGTAGCCCTTGAGATTGGAGGTGAAGGACAATGATCTACCTCTGGGCTTTTCTTGTTGGCGGAGCCATATGTATAATCGGCCAGCTGATGTTCGACGTGCTTGCACTGACGCCGGCCCATACGATGAGTACACTCGTCGTGCTGGGAGCGGCGGCGGATGCTTTTGGACTATATGATCCGCTGGTGAAGTTTGCGGGAGCCGGGGCCAGCGTGCCGATAACGAGCTTTGGTAATTCCCTGGTGCACGGTGCATTAACCGAGCTGGAGCGTGACGGATGGGTAGGCGTAGTGACCGGTATATTTGATGTAACCAGTGCCGGGATTTCATCAGCCATTGTGTTCTCGTTCCTGGCTGCACTTGTTGTAAGGCCTAAAGGCTAACTCTTTTTCGTTAAAGTGAACAGACTATGAACAAAGGCCGCTGCAGAGCGGTCTTTATTTTCATTTTAACCGGGATGGAATAGCAAAAAAAAAAGTCGATTATTGACGATAATAAACCTTAGAGGTTAGGTATATACATAAAGACAGGGGACGTGCACAAGTTGCAGAATCAGTGGAAGGTCGAATTGTTTTGGAAGAGAAACAAAATTATTATCGCTATTTTTGGGGTTGTAACCGTAATTGGAGTTATTCTGGCCTTTCAGACCCCGAAGCTTTGGGGTACTAGCGCAGTAGCTGTTCCGCTCGCAGTCGGATTGACTCTGTTTAACAGCCGGCGGAAAGGGGTGCTGGTCATCCCTTGGATCCTTACAGCTGTCCTTACTGCAATGGCCTTTTATTTAACCCTCGGCTCCTTAGACAGTCTGGTTGTAATGCTGCTCTGCTCGCTGCTTCTGCTCTATCCGCACTATAAATACTACGCGATTGCTGCCGGAATAAGCGCTGTTCAAATTCTGTTTCAGCAGCTCGGAGGATCGGAAGCCGCCGGTTCGGAGAGCAAGCTGCTCTTCTATTTTTCCGGCATAGGCCTGTACCTCATAGTCAGCATCGTGCTGTTTGTCGTTTCATACCTGAATGAGAAGCTTCAGCGCCAGAGCGAACAGCAGCGTGAGCAGGTTGAAGCCTCCGGCGAACAGGTGAATTTCCTGCTAGAACGGGTGAAGACGGCAGTGGACGGCCTTTATGAGTTTACGGGCAGATTTAAGGTAGAGGTAGAGATGGCCGGAGCTATAACGAGTGAAGTGGCCATCGGTCTCCAGGAGGTCTCCAAAGGAATTGAATATCAGGCCGGCAGCATCGGTGAAATTACGGAGGCGATTTCGGTCTCTGACCAGCATATCCGTGATGTGGCCGGGTACTCGCATGAAATGAAAAAGCTGTCTGCGGAAACGGCTGCGGTCAGCGAGCAGGGCAGCGGTAACGTCTCGCAGCTGGCAGGACAGTTCTCCGAGCTCAGAGAGATGATGGAGCAGACCTCGGATCAGATGCTGGAATTCAGCCGGCGCAGCCAGGAAATCCATGAAATGCTTGGAGGAATAACCCAGATCTCCAGGCAGACGAATCTGCTTGCCCTTAATGCTTCCATCGAAGCAGCCCGCGCGGGCGAACACGGACGGGGCTTTGCCGTGGTTGCCGGAGAGGTGCGGAAGCTGGCTGAGGACTCCGGTAAAACAGCGGATTCCATCAGCGGCGTGATCGCCGGCCTGCAGCAGCAGATGGACGCCTTGATTGCCCAATTTGAACAGAGCAGTTCTCTGAAAAGATAGTAAATGAAATAACCGAGTTCTCCAGCGTAACCGAGCAGTCCAGCGCCGCGACAAAGGAGATTCTGGCCGGGGTAGAGGAGCAGCGCACGATGACAGACAACATGGTTGGCAGCTTTAAGCAGCTGGAGAGCCTGATTGTCAGCCTGAACGAACTTGTCGGCGATCATAAACAGGCTTAGCAGGATACAAGGATCAAGCAGCGCAGGGCAGCTGTTCAACCTTCGGGGGGAGCGGCTGCCCTGTTTGCTATAGTTTGCGGCATGCAGAATTCTCTCGAATTTTTGTGATTTATTACAAGAAATTAACGGATTCGCTTCTTTCATTTGTAAAACAGGCTATATGTTCCGGCTCTGCCAACTTCAAAGTCTTCAATAATGTACTTTGGGTCCTATAATCATGTAAAATATAAATATTACTGCTTATTCTGACATAGGAGGTCTAATCATATATGCCCGTACGTCAAGAATCTACGCAAATTATGAAGGCTGTTCGCTCTAATCTGGAATCCTGCATACTTGGAAAATCATTTGAAATAGAACTGCTGCTCACAGCACTTCTGGCCGGTGGACATGTCCTGATTGAGGATGTTCCCGGAACCGGCAAAACCCAGCTCATACGGGCGTTGTCACGGTCCATGTCGGGTGATTACCGGCGGATCCAGTGCAATCCGGATATTCTGCCGAGTGATATTACCGGAGTATCCGTCTACCATCCGCGCGATGAAATGTTCTATTTCCGGCCCGGGCCGGTTATGACCAATATTCTGCTGGCCGATGAAATTAACCGGGCAACCACGAAGACACAGTCAGCGCTGCTTGAGGTTATGGAGGAACGGAATGTTACCGTGGACGGCGAAACCTATCCGCTGCCGCACCCGTTCATGCTCTGTGCGACGCAGAACCCGATTGATTTTGAGGGCACCTATACGCTGCCTGAAGCCCAGCTTGACCGTTTTATGCTTCGTATCAGCCTTGGTTATCCGGACAGCGAGACCGAGAAAAATCTGCTGCTCAGCCATCAGGCAGGCCAGCCTGTGGACAAGCTGACACCGGTGACGGGCATGGAGCAGATTGCGGCGATCCAGGAGGAGATCCGCGAGGTCTATTTGAGTGAACCGGTTCTTGGATATCTGCTGGATATTGTCCGCCAGACCCGGGAGCATCCGCTGGTGCTGCTGGGCGCAAGCCCCCGTGCCTCGCTGTCCTTCATGATGGCCTGCAAGGCGTATGCTTTCCTCCAGGAGCGCGATTACGTGCTGCCGGATGACGTTAAGATCCTCACGCCTTATGCCCTGGGGCACCGTATCATTCTGCGTCCGGAATCGCGGCTGGACAATGTTAACGTGGAATCTCTGCTGCAGAAGCTGCTGCAGGGCATCCGTGTGCCCGTTACGATGAGGCAATAACGATGAAGAGCTATCTGACTGGTGTGGCTGCAGGAATCCAGCCGCGGAAATTCGCCGGCATACTCGCGATATGGGCGGTTACGCTCCTCTATGTGCTGTTTCAGGGCGGAAAAACATCCTTTATGCTGTTTATTATGGTCTCGGTCCTTATTCTTTATTTAGTAGTCAGCGCGGTTGGCGGAGTCCGGCGGGCCAAGGGCTCGCGCAGCCTGTATTCGGAGCAGGATAAGCCTGAGCTGCTCTATGCGGGCGGCTATCTGCGGGTGAAGCTGCAGGTGGACATTCCGGGATTTTTACCGCTGCCGTATGTGGTTGTCAGAGAAATTCTGAAGCGGCATAACGGAGAGTCATGGGTGTTCGAAGAGAGCATGATCCCCAGCCTGAGGGGGCATGGGGAGCTGCAGTTTCAGACGCCGCCGCTGGAGCGCGGCAGCTACACCTTTGAGCAAACCGACATTCTGGCCGAGGACATTTTCGGGCTGGTGGAGCATAAGGGGAGCTTCCGGGCCGAAGGGCAGTTCCGCGTCCTCCCCCGGGCAGTCTTCGTGCCCCGCTGGCAGCTGTATGAGCGCAGATCCCGCCTGGCCGGGCTGCAGACCTCCCTGCTGCATTCACGGCGCGAGACAACGCAGATTAACGGGGTGCGCGACTATGTTTACGGTGACCGGCTAACCCGGATCCACTGGAATGCAACCGCCAAGACCGGCGTATGGAAGTCCAAGGAATTCGAGCATGAATCCGTCCCCAAGACCATCCTTGTTCTTGACGGCAGTACAGCGGCTTACGGCAGCTCCAGCCAGTTTGAGCTGGCCGTTTCCGTAACGGCTTCGCTGCTCGGTTACGGGATCCGTGACCGGATCGGCATCGGCCTCTGCTGTCTGGACCGGACGACCAAGGTCTTTGTTCCGGCAGAGAGCGGTGCAGAACGCCAGAAAATGCTTCAATACCTGATCGATATCAACGCAGAAGGCCGCGGACCGCTGCTGCCCAAGCTGGAGCAGAGCCACCGGATGTTTCCCAGAGGCGCCTATTTTGTCCTGATCAGTCCGCAAAGCGGCCAGCCGGTACTGGATATCATACGCTGGGCGGAGAGCCGGGGTATGACCCCGGCCCATATCCAGGTTCGTAATCCGGCTGCAAACCATAGCGGCAGGGAATGGAACGATGTGCTGAGGTCACGCGGAATAACGGGCTACAGTGTTAATTCCCTGCAGGATCTTCCTGCTGTACTCGGAGGTGATACTGCAGTATGAGCCGTTGGTGGAACGGAATCAAGTCTTCCTGGCATCATTCCTTCAGCCTGCTCTGGCTGATGCTGATCGGTCTGCAGTGGGTATCCTTCACGGAACCGTTCTGGCTGCAGGCTACTACCGAGGTTGTGCTGCTGTCGCTTGCGGCAGTGGCGGTCATTGAAATTCTCCTGCCTGTCAAATGGGGACTCAGACTGCTGCTTGAGGCAGCGGTTATTCTATACATTACGTATAGGCTGATCCTGAACAAGGGGATCCATGTTCCCGATCCCTGGGCGGTAACGCTGCGTGACCGGCTTGTGGATACCGGAGCAGACATGGTTCCGTACATTTGGTTCGCTTTGGCGGCTGGCTTGCTGCTGCTGCTGTCCTCCTGGTGGGTTACGTCCAAGTCAAGGATTCTCATGTTTCTTACCGCTAACATCGTTGCTTTTGCGGCGCTTGATTCCTTTACCTCGTCAGTCCTGTGGCAGGAGGTGGCCTGGACGGTAGCAGCAGGCATGGGCTGGCTTGTTACACAGCATCTGCGCAGCTTCCAGCTGCATTATCCGCGCGGCTGGACCTATCTGCTGCGGTATCCGTTCAAGGTTCTGATCAATGTGGCGATTATTTTCTCGCTGGTTATTGTGACAGGAGTAAATATGCCTGAAGTACGGCCGACACTGACCGATCCTTATACGGCCTGGCAGGACTGGAACGGGGGCGGAAGCCCGTCCGGTCCGGGAACCTCCGGAACTTCGGAGACCGGCACCAGCAGCGGCGGAACCGGGAGCGGCAGCTCCTCCTCCGGCTACAGCCTGAACGACGATAATCTGGGCGGCGGTTTCAGCTTCGATTACTCGCCCGTAATGACCGTCACCTCCAGCCGGCGCACCTATATGCGCGGGGAATCACGGGCTGTCTATTCCGGCAGAGGCTGGAGTGATGATGACCGGTGGAACAGGGGCCCGCTGATGCGCGCCCGGGTAGGCGAAGAGCTGGAACGGGAGGCTTCCCCGAAGACACAGACTGAGCCGCTGCAGCAGACGGTCAGACTGCTGGGCAACAATGATTATCCGGTACTCTTCGGCGCTTATTCCATTTCCAGTGTGGATACGATAGACGGTGAGGAGGCC
The DNA here is from genome assembly GCF_029893965.1 of Paenibacillus sp. PastM-3. Taxonomy (GTDB): domain Bacteria; phylum Bacillota; class Bacilli; order Paenibacillales; family Paenibacillaceae; genus Paenibacillus_AQ. The sequence goes on along the minus strand of NZ_JARXXP010000006.1, from coordinate 56,740 downwards.
AGCAACGGATTGTTCTGGCGGAGCCAGGACAATGAGATGATCTGGGGCTCCGATGATGTCCTGACCTACCCGCAGACTTATGTGCTGACCTCTGAGGTACCGGTTGTTCCGGTCCAGGAGCTGAGCCGGCAGACATACAATCAGCTGTATGAGGGACAGGACAATGAGCGTTACCTTCAGCTCCCGGACAATTTTCCGCAGCGGGTCATTGACCTTGCCGAGGAAATTACAGCGGGCGCACAGACGCCTTACGAGAAAGTAGCGCTCCTGCAGCAATATTTACAGGTAAGCTTTCCCTACACCAACCAGCCGGATCTTTCGCGCAAAAAGAGCAGGGACATGGTGGAAAGCTTCCTGTTTGAAATTATGGAAGGCTACTGTGACTATTACTCTACGGCGCTTGTAACGATGGCCCGGTCACTTGATATTCCTGCCCGCTGGGTCAAAGGTTATGCTCCCGGCGAGCAGGGGCAGCTGCCCGACAATCTGATGATGCAGGGGGCGGCCAACAACAATTATACGATTACAAATGCCGATGCCCATTCCTGGGCAGAGGTATATTTCGGTGATTACGGCTGGGTTCCTGTTGAAGCAACCCCGGGCTTCACTGTTCCGCTGCTGACCCAGAGCGAGGAACAGACTCCTGACGATCCGGAGCAGGAAGAGGAGGAAGCTGTGGAGCCGGTACAGACACCGGCGCAGACGGATTCCGGAAGCAATCTGCATATCGGAGCATGGATTGTGGCTGCTGCTGCTGCCATATTGCTGCTCTGGGCAGGCTATCAGCTGTGGCAGCACCGGTTAAGCCTGCGTTTCCTGCTGGAGCGGCTGCGCAATGGCCGTCCGCTGACGCCGGTGCAGAAAGTGGTTGCCGAAACAGAGCGATGGGTAAGGTATGTCCGCAGAAAGGGCATGCTGAAGGAAGAGCATGAAACGCTGCGTGAGGCTGTCGGCCGCTGGAGCCGGGAAACCCCGCAGGCAGCGGACAGTTTTACTTCATTGCTCAGGCTGTTCGAGCAGGCCAAGTACAGCCCTGATATTATTGAAGACAAAGACTGGCGCAGCGTGTATACTGAAGCTTTGCAGCTGCAGCGGATGCTTAAAGGACGCAGATAGTGATAATTTTTTTTGAAAGATAAGAGAGGGCATGCTTCACCACTGCTGTATCCTTATCTTTCACACGGAACAGGTACCGTCCAGTTCAGGATGGCGCAGCCGTTTTGACTTGTATAAAATTGAGGTGAACGTATTGTTTGAGAGGCTAGTCCCGAAACTGCGGGTGAATACCGTTTTTGATATCAACCTTGAAGAATTGCACCGGCAGGGCTACCGCGGCATTATTACAGATCTGGATAACACGCTCGTAGGTGCCAAGGCACCCCTGGCTACTCCGGAGCTGCTGCTGTGGTTCGCAAAGGTAAAGGAGCTGGGCTTCAAGCTGGTCATTGTATCCAACAACAATATGGACCGGGTGTCCCGCTTTGCCACGCCGCTGGATATCCAGTTTGTCCATCAGGCGCGCAAGCCGATCAATACCCCGTTCCTGAAGGCAATGAAGCTGATGGAGCTTCAGCCGGAACAAACCATCGTTGTCGGTGATCAGATGCTTACTGATGTGCTGGGCGGCAACCGCCTGGGTCTGTATACAGTATTGGTGCTGCCGATCTCCGTCAAGGATGAAGGATTTGGAACAAGAATTAACCGCCGCGTTGAGCAGATTGCGCTGACACGGCTGCGGAAGCAAGGATTGTGGCATGAGGAGGATAAACGTTAATGAGTCAACACAATGAAACGGAGCGCCCGGTGAAATGCAGCGGCTGCGGTATTAAGCTGCAGACCGGGAATAAGGAGCTTCCGGGTTATATTCCGGAGTCTGCCTTTGAACGGGAACCGGTTATTTGCCAGCGCTGTTTCCGGATTAAGAATTACAATGAGGCTTCTTCGGTATCTGTGGATCAGGATGAATTCCTGCACCTGCTGAGCGGAGTCGGTGAAAAGAATGCGCTTGTCATCCACATCGTGGACCTGTTTGATTTTGAAGGCAGCCTGATTTCGGGGCTTCAGCGGTTTGTCGGCAATAACCCCGTCATTCTCGCTGTGAACAAATGCGATCTGCTGCCTAAGGTAACGAACTGGAACAAGCTGCGCAACTGGATGCAGCAGCGCTGTAAGGAGCACGGCCTGCGCACAGCAGAGATCGTCCTCGTCAGCGCCAAGCGCAACCAGGGCTTTGAACGTCTGCTGGAGACGGTAAGTGAGCTCCGCGGACAACGTGATATCTATGTGGTCGGTGCAACCAATGTGGGCAAATCCACGCTGATCAACCGCCTGATCTCGGACTACAGTGATCTGGAGCAGGAGCTGACAACCTCACGGTATCCCGGCACGACGCTGGACATGGTCAAAATTCCGCTCGATGACGGCCACTATATTATTGATACACCGGGGATTGTATATCCTTGGCGTTACAGCGAGCTGGTGGAGCGGCGTGACCTGGGCGCGGTAATGCCCGAGAATCCGCTCAAGCCTGCGGTATACCAGCTGAACGAGGGACAGACGCTGTTCTTCGGCGGTTTGGGACGGTTCGACTTCATCCAGGGACCGCGCCAATCCTTCACCTGCTATATAAGCACCACGCTGAAGATTCACCGCACAAAGCTGGAGCGGGCAGATTCGCTGTATCAGGATCACCGCGGTGAGCTGCTGACGCCTCCGGCTGCAGCGGATATGGACAAGCTGCCGCAGTGGCAGCGTCATGAATTCCGGATCGGCCGGGGCAGCCAGACTGACCTGTTCATCTCCGGGCTCGGCTGGATTAAAGTCAACGGGACGGAAGGCGCAGTAGTCGCTGTGCATGTTCCGCGCGGTGTGAAGGTGCTTACCCGCCCTTCACTGATTTAAGCGCATCAATCATATTTTCAGGAGGGGCATGCCTATGACCGGCAATATCAGAAATACGGACATGCTGCTGGGCGTCATGGGCGATCCGATCGCCCAGTCCAAATCACCGCTGATGCATACAGCAGCGCTGAAGGCTCTAGGCATACCCGGGGCTTACGTGCCGCTTCACATTGCCCCGGGCCAGCTCGGCGAAGCGGTGCAGGCCATCCGCACGCTTGGCTTCCGCGGAGTCAACGTGACGATACCGCATAAAATTGCGGTCATGGACTATCTGGACAAGCTGGATGCCAGTGCAGTTGCCGGCGGTGCGGTTAATACGATAGTCAACGACAACGGAGTTCTTACCGGTTATAATACCGATGGTATCGGCTATGTACGTTCGCTCAAGGCCGAAGCTGTCCCGGACTTGGCCGGTATGCGCATTCTGGTGCTGGGAGCAGGGGGAGCAGCCAGAGGAATCATCAGCGCTCTGCTGCAGGAGAATCCGGCTGCCGTCGTCATTGCGAACCGTACTGTGGACAAGGCTCAGGAGCTCGCAGCTTCATGGCAGGCTGCAGGCATTGTAACCGGGACGGCTATGGAGAACATTGCCGGGATGATCCCGGATGCTGATATTGTGATCAATACCACTTCAGTCGGCATGTTCCCTTATCCTGACGAAACGCCGGTCGCTTCCGGCCTGTTCCGCAAAGGCCAGGTGGTCAGCGACTTGATCTACAATCCGCTGCGGACCCGGCTGCTTGAGGAAGGCCTGCAGGCAGGCTGCACGGTACACGGCGGTCTGGGCATGTTCATTTATCAGGGCGCATATGCCCTGGAATATTGGACGGGCGAGGCTGCCCCGGTGGATATCATGCGGCAGACCATCCTTGAAGCCTTCGGGACATGAAAATGCTTAAACAGGGTAATAATATTTAATATTTGTTAATTAAGGGGTTTGTTCATTTATGTTAACTGGTAAACAAAAACGTTATCTCCGTTCTTTGGCGCATCATCTCGATCCTGTGTTTCAGGTCGGCAAAGGCGGCGTTAACGAACATTTGATCCGTCATGTCGAGGAAGCCATCGAAAAGCGCGAGCTGATGAAAATCAGCGTGCTGAACAACAATGCCGATGATCCGAAAGAGATCGGCGCTGCCCTCGCAGAGCAGTCCGGTTCAGAGCTTGTACAGGTGATCGGCAAAACGATCGTGCTGTACAAGGAATCGCGCGACAACAAAACGATTGAGTTGCCGCGCTAAAGCTTTTTATCCGGATGATAAGAGGAGGTACACCTCTTGAAAGTTGGAATCATGGGAGGAACCTTTGATCCTCTTCACATAGGCCATATGCTGGCGGCGGAAGCCGCCAGGGATTCGTATTCGCTGGATAAGGTCTGGTTCATGCCCTCGCATATTCCCCCGCATAAGCACGAGGCCGGTGCCTCCGGCGCTGACCGTCTGGCCATGGTTAAGTGCGCGGTGGAGGGGAATGAAGCGTTCGGCATCCTCGACTGGGAAATCGTCCGCGGCGGTGTCTCTTATACTATTGAAACCGTACGCAGCCTGAAGCAAGAATATCCTCAGCATGAGTTCTATTTTATTGTCGGAGCGGATATGGTGGAGTACTTGCCTAAATGGCACGGGATCCATGAGCTGACGGAGCTGCTGACCTTCATCGGGGTGGGACGCCCGGGAACTCCGCTTGATCTGGCGGCCCTGCCGGATTTCATCTCCGGCAATGTGCTGCTGGCGGACATGCCGCAGGTGGATATTTCATCGACGGCGCTCAGGTCAAGGGCGGCGAGCGGCCGTTCTATCCGCTATATGGTGCCTGAGCAGGTGTATGAATATGTGCAAAGGAGTGGATTGTATGGCTTACAGCCGCGAAGCGCTGATTGAAGCCGTCTCCGCCCAGATGCCCGACAAGCGCTGGCAGCATACGCTGGGCGTAATGGAGACCTCAATCAAGCTTGCCGAAGTGTACGGAGCTGATCCGCAGCGGGCCGAAACGGCAGCTATTCTGCATGATGTGGCCAAATACTGGCCGGTTGAGCGAATGAAGGACATTATTGTTCAGAACGGCCTTTCAGCTGAGCTGCTGCAGCATGACAAGCAGCTGTGGCATGCCGAGGTGGGGGCTTTTGTCGCCGAGCATGAGTATGAAATCACTGATCCCGGGATTTTGGGGGCGATCCGGTACCATACCTCTGGCCGCGAAGGGATGACCCTGCTGGAGAAGGTGGTCTGCCTGGCGGATTATATCGAGCCCGGCCGGGATTTCCCCGGTGTGGACGAGATCCGTAAGAAGTCTATGGTCAGCCTTGAGGATGGGCTGATTGCAGGCTTTGATTCCACCATCAGCCTGCTGCTGCAGAAGCGCCGGGTCGTATTTCCGCTTACCGTGCTTGCACGTAACGATTTAGTAAGAATACTGGAGGAAAAAATATGAGTGTACAATCAAACAAGCTGCTGGAGCTGGCCCTGAAAGCGGTCGAAGACAAGAAAGCGATGAACGTCGTTGCTCTGGATCTGCGCAGCGTATCGCCGATCAGTGATTATTTCATCATCTGTCACGGTAACTCCGACACCCAGGTGCAGGCGATTGCCACTGAAGTGCGCAAAGTGGTTCACGAAGCCGGCGGTGTTATCCGCGGGATCGAGGGCATGGATGCTGCCCGCTGGGTACTGATGGATCTCGGGGACGTTATCGTGCATGTCTTCCACCGTGACGAACGGGAGTATTACAATATCGAGCGTCTCTGGTCTGACGCCAAGGTTGTGGAGACGGTATGAGTCTGATTGCAGGTACTATCGTTACATTGGAAGTGCTACGTGAAGTTTCGCCTTACGGTTATTTCCTTGGTGCAGGTGACCAGGATGTCATGCTGCACTATACCGAGCTAGTGGGCAGTAAGCCCAAAATCGGCAGTAAAGTGGAAGTGTTCATCTTCTTTGACACGGAGGACCGGCTTGCTGCGACAATGAAAAAGCCGTTTCTGACGCTCGGTGAGATGGCCTTGCTGGAAGTGGCCGATATTCATCCGCGTCTGGGCTGCTTCCTGGAGATGGGGCTTGGCCGCCAGCTGCTCCTGCCGATCGGTGAGCTGCCTGAGCTGATCGAGCTCCGTCCGCAGATTGGCGACAAGGTATTCGTGCTGATGGAGCATGACAAGCAGGGCCGCCTGCGTGCCAAGCTGGCCGGTGAGCAGGAGCTTGCTCCGCTGGCTTTTGCCTCGCCGGAATCCTGGAGAGGCCAGAACGTTACAGCAAGAGTCTATAGACCTCTGCAGATGGGCACTTTCGTAATTATCGACGGCGGAGTACTCGGCTTTGGTGTAATCGGGATGATTCATTCCTCCGAACGCAGCCGGCTGCTGCGTCTGGGGGAACAGGTTGAAGCACGCGTCTCACATATCCGTGAGGACGGCCGTGTTAATCTGGCGATGACCCAGCGCAAGGAAATCGGCCGGGACGTGGATTCCGCAGCCCTGCTGGAATTCCTGCACTCCCGCCCGGGCGGGGCAATGCCGTATTCGGATGCTACGCCTCCGGAGATTATCAAACAGCGCTTCGGCATCAGCAAGTCCGCGTTCAAACGGGCGATGGGCAAGCTGATGAAGGAAGGCCTGATTACTCAAAAAGAGAACTGGACCTATCTGGCCAAGCCTGAAGAGAGCGTGCCGGAACAGAATCAGGAATAGAAAGCGGTGTGCGCATTGTCTTCCTACGGGAAATTTGCATATGTATACGATGAACTGATGGCGGACATGCCGTATCCGGACTGGCTGGCTTTTGCAGAAGCGGCATGGGTTAAATACGGCAAGCCGCGGACGGTCGCTGAGCTCGGCTGCGGCACAGGAAGTATTACGATTCCGCTGGCTGCAGCCGGCTATCATATGACCGGGATTGATCTTTCCTCGGACATGCTGTCTGTAGCCCAGCAGAAGATGGAGCGGCATCCGCAGGGACGCCGTTTCCTGCGTGAGGGAAGCGTACGCTGGATCAGGCAGGATATGACAGAATGGGAGCTGCCGGAGCCGGTCGATTCCGTTATTTCCTTCTGTGACTGCCTGAATTATGTGCTGGAAGAAAAGGATATCCAGGCGGTGCTCGCCCGGACATACGCCGGCCTCAAGCCAGGCGGGACGTTCCTGTTCGATGTACATCATCCGAATACGCTGGTCCGATATGAGGAGGAACAGCCTTTTGTGCTGGATGAGCCTTCGGTATCCTACATCTGGACCTGTGAGCTGGATGTGCCGCGGCGGGAAATTGAACATCATCTGTCCATTTTCGCCCGGGAAGAGGGCAGCGGCCTGTACCGCCGGTTTGAAGAAAATCATGTGCAGCGCGCCTATGATCCGCAGTGGCTGACGGAGGAGCTCCGTAAGGCGGGATTCAGCGAGGTTCAGCTGTATGCCGATTTCGAATGGCTTCCGGCAGATGACAGCGCCCAGCGCCTGTTCTATGTAGCCATAAAATAAATCTAATGTATGACAAGGTCCTCGCCTCCGGCAGGGCCTTTTTGGTGCGTGCATTTTGCGTGATAGGTGCTTGATGAAAAGGGAACCGGCCCTGTACATGCTGTACAGGACCGGCATCTTCCAACCTTTTACCGGTGCTCAAACAAGTCGATAGCACCCAGAACAATGTGTGCCAGACCAAAGCCAAGTACGCCTGTTGCGGCCAGCTTATACTTGCTTCCCAGAAAAGCTGCGCCGGAAGCCGAAACTACGGTACCAAGAACGGTGGGGATCAGACCTTCGCGCATTCGAAACACTCCTTCTCGGTGGTTTGGGAGACAGGTTTATTGTCTGCTCTTCGCAACCGGATTATGTATGGAAGGTGCTAATGCCTGATGTTTTAAAGAATTTTAAAGAAAACAGGCTTAATCGGTGCGGAAACTATCTTCTTCTGCAATTAAGAACCAATATTTTACTATTTTTGAATTGATTTATCGATTCTGTTCACAAAGCTGGTGTTCTTGGCCGGCTGCGGGGGGAGTCTTCCTCAGGCACTTCCGGCGGCGACTCATCTGTCCTGGAGGGCGGTGCAGGGGAAACGGCAACAGAGCTGTCTTACTGGACGTTTGTCGAGCTGCACGGGCAGCATTTTGAGAAAATGCTGGAGTAGTGGAACGCTGCCAATCCGGACCGGCAGATTAAGCTGAATGTAACCGTCATGCCGTATGACGATATGCACAACAAGCTGTCCATCGCCGTATAGACAGGTGTGGGAGCGCCGGATATTGCCGATATCGAGCTGGGCAAATTCCCGGATTTCCTGGCCGGAGAGCCGCAGCTTGAGCCGCTTAACGATATGGCAGAGCCGTATAAAGGTACGGTTGTCCAGTCCCAGCTTGATCTTTACGCTAAAGAGGGCCAAATCTACGGATTATCCACCCACGTAGGGGCGACGGTCGCTTTTTACAATACAGAAATTCTCGATGCAGCCGGGGTGGATTACAAAAGCATCGTAACCTGGGATGATTTCAAAAAGGCGGGCATTCAGGTCTACGAAAAAACCGGCAAATACATGGGTACCGCCGACACCAGTGCAATCTGGCAGGCTTCGTTGCTCCTGGCCAGACAATAATGTAATCTCAACTATCGCTGGGGGGCAGCCTGATACGGAAGAAGCTTACGGTGAGTATAACTCAGGCAACTATGCGACCGCCTTTATGCCGCTGTGGCAGATGTCCCGCTATACCAACTACATGAAGGACCTGAGCGGCAAAATCGCCATCGCCCCGCTGCCCGTCCTGGAAAAAGGCATGCACAGATCGTACGGCGGAGGCGGTACAGGAACAGTGGTGACCAAGACGGCTAAGGATGTCCAGCTGGCAAAAGATTTTATCGCCTACGCGAAGCTGTCGCTTGATGCCAACATTGAAATCTGGAATACACTCGGCTTTGATCCGATCAACATGAGTGTGTGAGATATGAAGGATATGACCCACAACCCGGAGAACCAGTTCGTCTGAAGTAACAGGCCCGGTTACTCTTTGGGGCTGTCCACCTATGGGCAGCTCTACTTTAAAGGAGCAGAAGCCATGATCAAAAACTTCCTCTATTCGCAAAAGGTCGCTCCGTACGTCTTCGTGCTGCCTTTTGTGCTCGTATTCATCATTTTCTGGGTCTACCCGCTGCTTAGTTCGTTCGGTATGAGCTTTCAAAAGGTCACCCACTACCGGCTTTATTGCTCTGGCGAGCTGGCGGTGGATGGGCGTGAACATGCTGTATTTTCTATCCGGACTGAAAAATATCCCCGACGACTACTACGAAGCCGCCTCGATCGATGGGGCATCCGCCTTCCAGCGGTTCACCCGGATTACGATACCTTTGCTGAAGCCGACGACCATTTATGTGCTGACGGTCAGCATTTATGCCGGACTGGCCATGTTTATTGAGAGCATGAAGCTCTGGAACGGCAATAACTTACCCAAGAACATCGGACTGACCATCGTCGGTTATCTGTACCGGCAGGGGATTAAGAAAAATAATCTCGGCTACGCGGCGGCGGTCGGTATCGTGCTGCTCATCATCACCATGGTGATCAATCTCACCCAACTGGCTTTTAGCGGCATGTTTAAAAAGGAGGAGGATTAACGTATGAACACAGGGACTCTCCGCAAAATCCTCCTGTTTGCCTTTTTCAGTGTGCTGTGCCTGCTGATCCTGGTGCCTTTCTACGCCGTGACGATTGCCTCGTTTAAGCCCGGGGAGGATCTGATCCGCTACGGCCTTAATCTGCGGTTTGACTTGTCGGCGATGAGCCTGGACAATTTCGTCTTTTTGTTCACCGGGGAGCATGCTTACTTCACCTGGTTTTTCAATTCATTGCTGCTCACGGTGGTTCAGGTTGTATTGACGCTGCTCGTTAGTGCTACGGTTGCTTACGGCTTTTCGGCCTATGAATTCAGAGGGAAAAACCAAGGAGATGATAGCGGCCGGACGTGTGGACGGGGCGAACGAGTATGCGATTTATGTGCGCCTGATTCTGCCGATATTGGCGCTGTTTCTCGGGTTTAAGAAGTATTTTATCGACGGGATGACGGCGGGTGCGGTGAAGAGGTGAGGCTGGTGAAGAGTGGGCTGGTGAAGGGGGGCAGGTGAAGGCCGGGCTAGTGAAAGGCTATAAGTCTAACGGGGCCTACCCTTCACCTGCCCCTAGGCAAGACAAATATATAGACCGGTTATAAATTTAGCAGGCGGCTTACCTTGAATGGTAGGCGGCTTGTTTTTTTATCTGCAATTTCATTTGCTATCATGATGGTTTTATTTTATTGTTTGAATATATGGAAAAAATTACTTTGGTGCGGAGGACTACATTATGAAGCCAAGTGTGCTTAACGTTACGTTATGTTTTGTGCTTATAGCCGCAGTGGTTACCATGCACGACGTATTTCCCGATTTCAGTTACAGGGTGCCGTTCACTCTACTTTTGGCGTTGGCCGTGTTATATGTTTTTTCAAAAGCGGGAATTCAGAAGCCAGCATCGTACAAAGGGATTTCGCTCCTATTCCTGTCATTGTTTATATTCACCTGTGTGTACCATGCGGTTCTGTCGGCGGTAACAGGGGGCGGATTGTTCGATAACAGCTACTGGATTTTCTTGTGCGTTATCTACGTTTTGGCCTGGCTTCGGATGCGCTTCAGCTTCAAAGGGAATAGCGGTACTGCGTTATAAGCAACTTGTCTGCGGATAAGTTGCTTTTTTCTTTGCTGGCCGCGGCATATGAGCTAAATGGGCCGAATCAAGGGCACAAATGCCCTTGAATTCGGCTATCTGCCGGCGTACATTCGCGAACTTACCCGGCTCCCTTATGCAACTGCCCTAAAAAGGCAATCCCCACCAACCGCGGGAATAGCTTTTTTTGCATTGCATACATCCTTATTCATCGCTGCCGATCTCCCGGCTGCCCAACGGTTGAACAGGACGGTTATCATGCGGGAAAATCGCAGCGAATTTGCCGATCTGTTCCCCGGACCAAGTAACCGGATTCTCCAGGACGGTCCACTGGACGCCTTCGGTACATGGCGGTGTGGTGAGCGAGCCGTCTTCACTTTTATGTACCAGATGAAGCTCCATCTCCGCATGTTTGCCGTCAACCTCATGTTCGCTGGGCAGATGGAAGTGGAACTGCTGCAGCAGGTAAGTCTTGCCCTCAATAGTGAGTTTATTGTCCTGGTTGTGAAGATTCACCTGAATGGTATGACCGTTGTTGATGATGGACACTGGTGAAGGAGAATACTCCACTTTTAGAGGGGAGAGACTATCATCTGCCTTCACTTTGTCATGAACAATATTAACCGGCGACTAGGCTGAACCGGTACTGCAGGTTGTGAACAGCTGATCCAGCTCCGCCCAGTGCTCCGGGGACGTCTCGCCTTCATAAGACCAGTGTGTCTGGTGCGCGGCGGCCGGGACGGAGATTTCTTGTGTGGCTTCTGCGCCATCATTAAGATTGCCGTTATTTCCGCAGCCAGCCAGTATAGTCAGGACTGCGGCCGGGAACAGGATCCGTGACACCCTTTTCGTAAATTGCATACGTTATCCTTCTTTCGGATTATTTGGGACATTATTATTTATATTGTAAATAATGGTTTCCCGTGTATCCAGTGAACAAAGACTCAGCTGTGTAAGTGGTTCAAAATATCCAAAATAATCCAAAAGATATAGGATAGCAAAGGTTAGAGGAAAGGAGGAAAGGAGGAAAGGACAAGTCAAACAAAAAAAGCCCCTCCGCATCCAAAGGAGGCGAAAGGGCAGAGAAACATATATATAGTTGTATTAACACTCGTAACGCTCATAACGCTTCTAACGCTCCTAACGCCTATAGCTCTCCTAACGCTCCTAACTCTCTTACGCGCTTTACCCGCTCATAACCCTTCCAAATCAACCACTACTCAGCGGTACTTGTCGCCGGGCGCCGGTTCACTTCCTCCACCTCATGCACATTGTAGAGCACGCGGGCCAGCAGATCCTGGCTGTAGTTGCCGAAGTGCTTGCCGTAGATGGTCAGGCCGCGTTTGTTGACCGGCTTGTCGGTGACGGCGATGCGGAAGGTCAGCTCGCTTTTGTAATCGAGCTTGATATCGTCCAGTGTAATGTCAGAGATGCGGCAGCCGTCAATGAAGCTTCCTTCATTATTGATCCGGATCAGCTTCAGCATTCCGTATTGGTTAAGGTGCGGCGGCCACCAGTCCGGGTTGAAGGTTCCGCGCTGGTCGCCGAAGTCGCCGGGGCTGGTCCAGTAGCCGATCTCAATACCGTTCAGGTAAAAGTAAAGATCAGAAGGATAGTTGTCACTGAACCCCGGAGCCTCTGAACCGATCTCCATGGAAAACTGAATCTCGCGGAAGGTCTGGTTAGCCTTCAGATAGTTCGGGATACGATATTCAAGGAAGCCTTCCGCCATCCAGATAATCTCGGAATCGATCCGCTGGGGATCGGCGAAATAGCGCGGCTCGTCGAAGTCGCCGATAATGCTGTCTTTGGTAGCGAGGCCGCAGGTTGGGACCGCCTGATAGTTACTGTAGTGGCCGACCTGGATCTCCACCTCATACAGATTGTCAACATCCTTGCTGCGCAGATCGACCATCAGCTTATCCTTGTTCAGATAGCAGACCTTCTGGATACCATGCTTGCCGACGGAGGTGTTGATCTCGATCAGGCCACTTTCCTCCAGCTTTTTGATGTGCATTGTGATGGCGCCGTTGCTCAGATTCAGCTTCTTGGCGATTTCATTCAGGTTAAGGGCCTGGTTGCCGGCGAGCAGCTCCAGAATCTGAATCCGGATTTCTGAGCTTAGCGCTTTGAAGATGTCAATGCCACTCATTAGATCTTTGATATATATCATATCGAACCTTCTTCCGCAGACGTCATTAATAACTATTTTATAAAATTATAAACTAATTGAGGTGAAAAGGAAAGCTTTCCGCCTTTATTTGTGTCATATCATTAAATTTAAGCTAAAATATGTGTAAATCAGCGATTTACTTTAAGTTTTTCTAAAAATGGATGATCGATTAATGCTGAAATAACGCCTATTTTTTCACGAATATCTTATATTTCTCATTTAGTTTCAATAAGTATAAAAAGATTTATATTTTTTGGTTTACAGCAAACCTTATATATGTTATTTTATATCTGTAAGCGAATACATTCAAATGTTTTTTAACTGATTAAGAAAAGTATGAAATAGGTCGGTCGCAAAAAGGTAGCTTGAACTATAAACAACCGCAAACGGTTACTTTAGTTCTTTCTATATAAGCTTCGCAATTGTTCACAACACTCTAGGAGGGGTTTCAGTGTTAAAGAAAAAGGGCTGGTTTACACTGCTGTCGTTAGTTTTGCTGGTATCGGTTGTACTGGCGGGCTGCGGCGGGAACAACAATGCATCGTCAGGCAATAATGCGGGAAGCAACACAGGAAATAGCGGGGGAAGCAGCAATTCGCAGGAAACCAAGAATCTGACGTTTATGTTCAGAGGCGGCACAGATGAGCAGAAGGCTTATGAAGGCGTTGTCAAGCAATTCGAAGCTGACCACCCGAACGTGAAAGTTAAGATCGTGGTTACTGCAGCCGACCAATATGCAACCAAACTGAAAGCCTCTATTACGGGCAACAGCGTACCGGATGTGTTCTATTTTGAATCCGGTGACCTCAAGGCTTATGTTAACAGCGGCGTCCTGCTGGATCTGACCAGCTATATTGAAGGCAATTCTAACATTAATCTCGATAATATCTGGAAATACGGCGTGGACCTGTACCGTTATGACGGTACAATGGCCGGTCAGGGCAACATTTACGGTATGCCGAAAGACGTTGGTCCTTTTGCACTCGGCTACAACAAAACGATGTTCGAAGCAGCCGGCATTCCGCTGCCTGACAAGGACAAGCCTTACACCTGGGATGAGTTCATCAAGGTTGCCCAGCAGCTGACCATCGACAAGGACGGAGACGGCAAGCTTGACCAGTTCGGCGCAGGCTTTAACGTGAACTGGGCTTTGCAAGCATTTGTATGGAGTAATGGTGCAGACTGGATTGATGCAACCAAAACCAAAGTTACCATTGATGATCCGAAATTTGCGGAAGCGCTTCAGTTCTTTGCCGACATGCAGAACAAATACGGCATCACACCATCCACCGAGCAGGCGCAGACCCTGGATACCTACCAGCGCTGGATGAAAGGCGAAATGGCCTTCTTCCCTGTAGGTCCATGGGATATGAGCACTTATGAAACACTGCCTTTCGATTATGATCTGATTCCTTACCCTGCCGGTTCCACTGGCAAATCCGCTACATGGACAGGCTCCCTTGGTATCGGCGCATCCGCCAAAACCAAGCATCCGGAAGAAGCAGTTGAGCTGATTAACTATCTGACAGCCTCGAAGGAAGGCATGGACGCGCTGGTTAAGGCCAAAGTTCAGATTCCTAACCTGATCGACATGGCTAAAGAATGGGCAGCAGACACCACAACCAAACCAGCGAACAAAGAAGAATTCCTGCAGGTTGTTGAAGAGTACGGAAGAGTACTGCCAGGCCACTATACTTACAATGCTGAATGGTACAACCTGTTCTTTACTGATATCCAGCCTGTGCTGGACGGAAAGATTACAGCTGCAGAGTATGTGAAAGAGGAACAGCCTAAGATGCAGAAGCTGCTGGATAAAGCGATTGAGCAGGAAGCGAAATCCAAGAAATAATTCCCGGTAAACCTGCTTTACCCCAGAAAAAAGTGATGTCGGCCCTTAAAGCAGCACCGGCCGGCATCACTTTTATCTGATATCCGAATTTGAGGTGATTGCCATGAATCAAAAGTCTAACCTCTACCGGAAGGAGAAAATCTACGGATTTCTGTTCATTCTTCCTCCGCTGCTGGGGCTTCTGATCTTTACCCTGTATCCGATGATTTATTCCATCTACGGCTCGTTTACGGATTGGGACGGCCTCGGCCAGATGAATCTGATCGGTTTAAGCAATTTCAAGGATTTGTGGACGGATGAGCTGTTCCATAAAGCGCTTTTCAACACCCTCTTTATGATGCTCGGCATTCCAATCGGGATTGTGCTGGCCCTGCTGCTGGCACTGGGACTTAACCGCGGTGTACCCGGTACAACAGCATTCCGCGTGATCTACTATGTTCCGGTAATCTCGTCACTGGCTGCGGTATCCATTATGTGGAACTGGGCTTACAACGGGGATTATGGACTGGTTAACCAGTTCCTTGACCTGTTCGGCATAACGGGGCCCAACTGGATGGCCAACAAGTATACGGTCAAACCCGCACTGATCATTATGGCGGTCTGGAAGGGTGTCGGCTATACGATGCTGCTGTATTTGGCGGCGCTGCAAAGTGTATCGAGATCCTATTATGAAGCGGCCGAGCTGGATGGAGCGAACAGCTTCAAGGCCTTCTGGCATATTACCTGGCCGATGGTGCGTCCGGTTACCTTCTTTATCATCGTTACCAATATTATCGGAGGATCGCAAATCTTTACCGAGATGAACATTATGACCCCTACAGGCGGACCGGAATATGCTTCGGCTTCAGTCGTGTTCTATATCTGGCAAAAAGCCTTCGGCAACTTCCAGATGGGTTATGCTTCCGCCATGGCGGTTGTTCTGGGCGCGTTTATATTTGTCGTGACTCTTATCCAATTCAGAATGAACGAGAAGCAGTCGTTCGATGTTGATTGATATGAGAGGGAGGAGCGAATAAAGTTGAAGAGCAGAAGAAGAATTACCAATACCCTTATTTTCATTTTGCTGTTAATCGGTGCAGTATTCATGATCGGCCCGCTGCTCTGGATGTTGTCCACCTCACTGAAGGACAAGCAGGACGTCTTTGCCTTGCCGCCGGTCTGGATTCCAAACCCGGTTCATTTCGGAAAATATAAAGAGATTTGGGAAGCCGGCCCGCTGCTGAGCGGGATCAAGAACAGCGTAATTATCGCGGTTTCAGTAACCGTAGTAGGAACGTTTACGTCGTCGCTGGCGGCCTTTGCTTTTGCCAAACTGAAATTTCCGGCCAAAAATAAAATCTTTCTGCTGATGCTCTCATCCCTGATGATCCCTTATCCGGCAGTTATGATTCCGCAGTTTTTCATGTTCTCCAAGCTGGGCTGGGTGGATACCCTGCTGCCGCTGATTGTTCCCGGCCTGTTCGGCAACATCGTCATGATCTTCTTCCTGCGGCAGTATCTTAGCAGTGTGCCGAATGCTATTATCGAAGCCGCCAAAATCGACGGCAGCTCCTATTTCCGGCTGTACAGCTCCATTACCTTCCCGCTGATCAAACCTGCGGTAGCCGCGCAGCTGATCCTGTGGTTTATGGGGATCTGGAATGATTATCTGTCGCCGATCATTTATCTGAATTCACCCGAGAAGCAGACGCTGCAGCTGGTCATTGCCAACTTTAATGCGACCTATGCCATCCAGACGGATTATCCGCTCATTATGGCTGCTTCCATTATCGCGCTGCTGCCGATGCTGATTATCTTCCTGGTGTTCCAGAAGCAGATTATCGAATCAGTAGCCATCTCGGGGGTTAAAGGCTGATGGGCACGCCGGTTCATCGCAAGGGCGCGGATGGAGGCCTTCTTTTTCCGGATTCACCGGGTGAACAAAAGCTCTATGACACTTCCATTCTGGATACGGAACCCGCGTGGGGGACACATAATGCCCATGATCCCGGTATCATCAAAACGCCTGACGGCTACTATATCTTTTCTACGGATGTAAGAGTAGGGGGAGAGCCGGTACCCGGCGTGATGGTGCGCAAATCGGCAGACCTGATTCATTGGGAGTGGGTGCATTATGCGCTGCCGGGCATTCCGGAGATTGCAGCAGAGTGGGCCCGGGCAACAAATTTGTGGGCGCCTGACGTTGTCCAGCATAACGGGAAATACCGGATGTATTATTCCGCTTCCTCCTTTGGCAGCCGCCGGTCGCTGATCGGACTGCAGACTGCGGATTCCATTGAGGGTCCGTGGACAGATGAGGGTGCGGTGATCAAAACGCGGGATGAGGATCATCTGAATGCAATTGATGCCAATGTAGTGTGTGATGCGGAAGGCCGGATGTGGATGGTGTACGGCTCGTTTTTCGGCGGGATACATATTCTCGAGCTGGATAAGGAGTCTGGCAAACCGCTTGAGGAAGGCTTCGGCCAGCTGCTGGCTGTCCGTGATAAGACTACAGAGGACGGTGCCGTGGAAGGCCCATACATTGTCTATAACGAGCAGTTCCGCAAATATTATCTGTTTGTCTCGTATGATTCGCTTTTTGAAGATTACAATGTGCGCGTTGCCCGTGCGGATTCCATAACCGGACCTTATGTGGACGTACACGGCCGGGACATGAAGGACAGCTCGTATATGCCGCAGCATGAGGTAGGTGTCAAAATCCTCGGCGGGTACCGGTTCGGTAACGATGCCGGCTGGATTGCTCCGGGGCATAACTCAGTGCTGAACGATAACGGAGCCTACTATATGGCGCATCATGCACGCGGCGGAGAGAACAAGCATTGGCCTTATCTGCATATCCGCAAAATCCTCTGGACGGAAGACGGCTGGCCGGTTGTTTCGCCGGAGCGTTACGCAGGAGAAGTGGAGCAGGATATTCCTGCCGGACTTATCCCGGGCCGATGGGAACGGCTGGTGCATGATCCGTCTGCCCACGGCCAGGTGAGTCCGCAGCTGCTTACTTTGCAAGAGAGCGGGGAGTTGATAGGCAAGCACGGCATGGGCGTATGGTCCTTTGACGGACGGCGGACATTGTCGCTGAGCTGGAACAATCTTTCAGAGGGCAAAGGACGGGAAGAGAAGGTGCAGCTGCTGCCGGCCTGGGACTGGGAGAAAGACAAACCGGCTCTGGTCTTTACAGGGCTGAATGACAGCGGGATTGCTGTCTGGGGTAAACAAGCTTCCGAAGCCTAAACAGACAACAGGGAGCAGAAGGATGGAGGAGAGAACGATGACCAAAGCCGTACTAAATGCGGATATCGTAAAAAGCAGGATCAGCCGTCACATTTACGGGCATTTCGCCGAGCATCTGGGCAGATGTATCTATGAAGGCTTATGGGTAGGCGAAGATTCGCCGGTTCCCAACACAGATGGCATCCGTAATGATGTCGTGGCTGCGCTGAAGCAGCTGGACATTCCGGTGCTGCGCTGGCCGGGAGGCTGCTTCGCCGATGAATATCACTGGAAAGACGGGATTGGCCCGAAGGAAGGCCGCAAACGGATGGTTAACACCCACTGGGGCGGCGTTGTGGAGAACAACCACTTTGGCACGCATGAATTTTTCCGCCTGTGTGAGCTGCTGGAATGTGAGCCTTACATTTGCGGCAATGTCGGCAGCGGTACGGTTCAGGAGATGTCGGAGTGGGTCGAGTATATGACCTTTGACGGCGAATCCCCAATGGCGGCCTGGCGTCAGGAGAACGGGCGGGAGAAGCCGTGGAACTTGAAATATTTCGGTGTCGGCAATGAGAACTGGGGCTGCGGAGGCAATATGCGCCCTGAATATTATGCTGATCTGTACCGGCGCTACCAGACCTATGTCCGAAACTATGGCGACAACCGGCTATACAAAATTGCCGGCGGTGCCAATGTGGATGACTATTACTGGACTGAAGTTGTGATGCGGGAAGCGGGCGGCATGATGGACGGCCTTAGCCTGCATTCCTACACCATCCCCGGCAGCTGGGAGGAGAAGCGTCCGGCGCTCGGCTTCGATGAAGCGCAGTGGATCGAGACGATGCAGAAATCCCTTCGTATGGACGAGCTCATTACCCGTCACACGGCGATCATGGACAAATATGATCCGCAGAAGCGGGTAGGATTAATCATAGATGAATGGGGCACCTGGTTCCTGAACGAGCCGGGAACGAATCCCGGGTTCCTCTACCAGCAGAATACCCTCAGAGATGCGCTGGTTGCCGGCATCCACCTGAATATTTTTCATCATCACAGCGACCGGGTGCATATGGCAAATATCGCCCAGATGGTCAATGTGCTGCAGGCACTGATTCTGACCGAAGGCGACAAGCTGCTGCATACCCCAACTTATCATGTCTTCCGGATGTATAAGGTGCATCAGGATAACGAGCTGCTGGAGGTTGCCTTTGACAGCCCGCTGTATACCTATGGCGGAGTAACTGTTCCGCAGCTAAGCATCTCTGCATCCCGCGACGGAGAGGGCAGCATGTATGTCTCCATCTGTAATCTGAGTCATGAAGCGGATGCCGAACTGAGTTTGGATATCAGAGGCGCGCAGGTAAGCGCAGTAACAGGCGAGATCCTGACTCATGCAGAGCTTGGTGCTCATAACACGTTCGAAGCGCCGGAAACAGTAGCGCCTGTTGCCTATGAAGGTGCTGAGCTGACTGATGGCAGCCTGAACTGTACCCTGCCGCCGGCATCTGTCGTCGTACTTACACTTAAATAGATCCAGCTCTATGGACCAAAGGAGAAACTGATATGAGTACTGGCAAAGAGTATAGCAACCCGCTTGTGGAGCAGCGCGCTGATCCCTGGGTGTACAAGCATACAGACGGATATTACTACTTTACCGCTTCCGTACCGGAATATGACCGGATCGAAGTACGCAGAGCCGCAGCAATTGAAGACCTTGCAGAAGCGGTACCTGTCGTGGTCTGGCGCAAATATGACACTGGGCCGCTCAGCGCTAACATCTGGGCGCCGGAAATCCATTATCTGCAGGGCAAATGGTATATCTATTTTGCTGCCGCGCGTACAACGGAAACAAAGGACGGGCTGTTCGACCACCGGATGTATGTGCTGGAGAACGAATCGCCGAATCCGCTGGAAGGCAGCTGGGTGGAGAAGGGCCAGGTCAAGACGGCCTGGGAATCCTTTGCCCTGGATGCGACGACCTTCCAGCATAAAGGGGTTCTCTATTATGTATGGGCCCAGAAGGACCCGGACATTCCGGGAAATTCCAATCTGTATATCTCGGAGATGAGCAATCCTTGGACCCTGACCGGGAAGCAGACGATGATTGCCCGGCCGGAATACGATTGGGAAAAAATCGGCTTCAGCGTGAATGAAGGTGCGGCCGTGCTGAAACGCGGCGGAAAGATTTTCATGAGCTTCTCGGCCAGTGCCACCGACTACAACTACTGCCTGGGACTGCTTACTGCAGATGAGGACAGCGATCTGCTGGACGCAGCCTCGTGGAGCAAGCACCCGGAGCCGGTGTTCAAGACCAGCGAAGAGAACGGCCAGTTCGGTCCGGGCCATAACAGCTTCACCGTTAACGAGAACGGGGAGGATGTGCTGATCTACCATGCACGCAGCTACAAGGAGATTACAGGCGATCCGCTGTATGATCCGAACCGCCACACCCGCGCCAAGGTAATAGGCTGGAAAGAAGACGGCACACCGGACTTCGGCGTGCCGCTGCCGGATAATAAGTAACAGGCCTTAGCCGGGTGTGGCGAAGGCCACAAATGCCCTTGAATCCGGCCGGCGCAGCCAAATCGCCGAAATGAAGGGCACAAATGCCCTTGAATCACAACAGCGGCAGTTATGGACATTGTTTTTTTGTCCATAAACTGCTGCTGTTTTTTCATTCATATTAGTTAACTTTTATCCGTCTTCAGCCCGCCCGCCTTACGAAATCTGCTTAAGTCCTACGGCAGCGGCCAGCACCATCCCGATGAACAGAACGCGGCGCCACTCTTTGGATTCCCCGAAGAAGAACATCCCGACCAGCACACCGCCGACCGTACCGATTCCGGTCCAGATGGCATAAGCCGTCCCCATAGGCAGGTCTCTCATAGCAAGGCTTAGACAGGCGAAGCTCAGCACAATGCCGGTGATAATTCTAGGGATAACAGGCATACCGGCTGGAGGGGGGAGAAAGCTGGGGTATTTGGTTCGATAACGCAAATTTTGCGGAGGAGTAAAAATGGTTGCCGTAACCGGGGAATTGCCACTCAGCTCATGCAGCGTATTTTGGAGCAGTATGCAGCCGTCCACCGATGATGCACCGGATGTCAGAGGTTTTTACGAGAAGAACGGGTTTGTCTCCTGTGATAAAGGGACGCTTGTTGCGTTTGCCAGACTGACCTCATAGTTTCCGACAAGAGAGCCAGCCTGGTTTATTGAGTGTGGCTCTTTTGTGTATGTCCAGAGCGCTTACTCATAGAACAACAGCCGCTTGGCGTACGCATTGCGGAATTCTGTGGGTGTGAGGCCGACGATTTTTTTGAACGATTTCATGAAATTGTGACAGTCCTTATAGCCGAGCTGGAGCGAGACCTCGCTGATATTCTGGTTAGTGTCGGAGAGGAGAAACTTTGCAAGCTCCATCTTTTGCTGCAGGATGTACTGCTTGAGCGGGATGCCGGAAATTTTCGTGAAAAGATGAGACAGGTATTTTTCGTTATAGCCAAAATAGGCGGCGATCTGCGTGACCTTGATATGCTCGCTGCGGCTCCATTTGATGTAGTCCACAATATCGTTGTAGAGCTGCTCCTGCTTGGTCTTCCTGACCGGGTTAAGCTCACTCTGGAACACCTGATTGTACAGCTCGCACAAAATGACCGTGGTCATATAGTTGTTGAGCGTCTTCTGGTTGTAGGCTCTGACGGAATCCTGAAGCTGCTTCATCATGACGATGATTTTCTCCAGGCTTTTTACAGTGCCGCATTGCGGGAGCAGCAGCCGGTTATCTGTTGTATCCGCTATATGGCCCGTGCTGTTTGTAACGCTGAGACCCGCGGACGTCTTGAAGTGAAGCCAGTAAAAGCTGCAGCCGGAGGCTTGGTAGCCGTACTGCCTGGTGTAGGGAGGGAGCAGCAGATACTCGCCTTTGGAAAGGGTATAACGGGTATCGTCACCCGCCAGATAGAGTATGCCCTCCGTCATTACGATCAGCTCATAATCCTGCAAAATCCGGCTCAGATGAATCCAGTCGCTGGAGGGGGCGACAAATTTGCCTGTCATCTCCAAATGAACCGGCGTATCCACGTTCAGCTCAAAAGCAACCATGCATAGATCTCCTTTATCTAACGTTAATACACTTGTTACTCCTAGTATTGGGGAAAGAACAGTTAAAGTAAAGTTCTTCCTTAGGGAAAAAGATAACCTTTTTACACCTCTCCCAAGGCGGCTCACCCATCAGAATCAAGTAATCCCTGCAAACGTTCCGTCAAAAAAGAGACTATCCATGAAGTAGATAAATCTACTGCAGGATAGCCTCTGTCTCTGCTTGCACAGTTGTGTGATTATGGAGTGTACTGCTGGACAATGGAAGTGATGACGCCGTTCTCGATAGTGAGGTGATACGGAGACCCGCTAAGGTCGAACACCTCCGTTTTAGCAAACTCCTCAGAGAACCTCTGGAGTGTAATGCTCTCGTTCCAGTTGATGTCAAGATCTTCGATATTGCCGGTGTGGTCGAAGATTTGCATCGTCACCGCCGCGTTGGCGGCTACCGGATAAGTACTGAGCGTCTCACTGTCATTCACGATATAGTAGCCGTCCGGCGTTCCGCCGATTTCTGCAGCAGCTTCCGGCTCACGCTGAGCAAAAATACGGTCCGCTTCAGCACCCTCATACCATTCAATCGGGTCTGCTGTCAGCTTCAGGCTGCCGTCTGCATTCTTTTGCAGTTCGTGGATATATACTGTCAGGTGCTCTGTCTGAGCGCCGCTCTGCGCTTCTACTCTCGTACCTGCCGTGCTTGCCGTCGTAATGAGGGAAAGGAACAGCAGGACCAGCACAGGCAGTAAAACTTTCGGTTTGTTGATTAACATCTCAGTTTCCCCCTTGGCAAAATGTGATCCGGTAAATCGCCCATACTCTTTCTTTACCCGCCGCTCCATTGTTCAAACGGGGGATGTACTGTTATTAACGTTGATTTGCCGAAAATGTTGCAATTATTTTTGGGACAGAGGCCATTTGCCGAAAGTTTCCTCCAGAGCATATTAGAATATCCTGGATGAGATCGTTAGGTGTCTGGGAAATGGGCGGATTACGCGGATAAATTGCGAACGAAGAGCAGGTAAAGTGGGGGACCTTAAGCAGAACTGTGCAATGTGCGCAGCGGTGTTCGCGGGAATGGGTGGAGACGAGAGCGGCGGGGGCTGCTCTCTCGTATGGAAAGAGAGGGGGAGTGCGGCTTGCCGGGTGCGGAGTGCGGAGGCAAGGGGAGGATAAGTGGTATGAGGGCACACAGGTGGAGGAAGAACGGGGTTGAGTATTGCTAGCGGCGGCAGGTTGGTATGGTAACTTGTAGGGCTAACGGACTGTGCGGACGTTATTTGCGGAATTATTAGGTTTCGCTGAATCTAACGGACACCAGCGGCGTTATTCTGAGCTAATCGCGGCAAAACAGGCGTATGTAGCGGAGATAAGCTCATCTGAGTCCGTTAGCAGGTAAATACGCGCTGAAAACAGCAAATAACGCCTCTTGAGTCCGTTAGGCCAAACGGAGGTCAGGCAGTGTGATGCAGAGGGAAGTAACAACGGCAGCAAGCAGCCGGATAGCCAAGCGCGGAGAAGCGGGACTTCACTGAACGAGCCAAAAAGCCGCCTTGATCCAAGCAGGCTGCTCCCAATCAAACTGGACTCAGCCTTGGGGGGCGGTTCGGCCGGGCTGCTATTCGGTGGAACCGTCTGCTAGCTGCTTGAGCCGACCAGCCGACGGCATGCGAACGCCCGTCCCGGGATGCGCCGCCGGGCCAATGCCAAACAAGCAGAGCAGCGGTCCCCGCAGGAACCGCTGCTCTGCTTGTTGTATCCGGCTCCTTACCTCGCCGGTGCAAAACTCGCCACCTGGCTCAGAATGCGGTCGATCGTCTCCAGCGTGTCCGGCTGGAGGACGATGTCCACGGCCTGCGCGTTCTCCTGAACCTGCGCAGGCTTGCTTGCGGCGATCAGCGCGGAGCTGACGCCCGGCTGGCGGAGCACCCAGGCCAGCGCGAGCTGCGAGAGCTTCACGCCGAGGCCGGCGGCGACTTCGTCGAGCTGGGCGACCATGCCCAGCACTTCGTCGCGCAGGTAGCTGCGGATGACGCCGTTGACCGAGTCATCGGCGCCGCGGGTGCCTGCCGGGGCTTGCTGGCCCGGCTTGTATTTGCCGGTCAGGATGCCCTGGGCCAGCGGGGAGAAGACGACCTTAACCATGCCGCCATTCCGGACATTGTTATCTCAGAATAAATCCCACTAATATGAGGGGTTCCCGGTCGTCCGCAGGCGTGCTAATATAATGCAGTCAGGGTTGGTTGAAAGCCCTTACTTTATTTCAGGCCGCCATGGTATGGCCTTGTGACAAGGGGAGGAAGAGGCCGCGTGCGGTGGCTGCAAACAAGATTAAAGTTAAATACGCTGAGGAATCAGATGCTGCTCGGTTTTCTAGCCGTTATGCTCCTGATCCTCACATTCGTCGGCTATCTCACGTTTCATTCGGTTTCGACGCTGCTCAAAAACAACGCCGAAAAGCATATTCAGCAAACCGCAGTTCAGGCTAACGGCCGTCTGGAAGGCATTCTGGAACAGATCAATTCTCTGACGACACTGGTATCCACCAATGAGTATATCCAGCAGCTGCTGCTGCGGGATTTGGAGGGGCAGCCGCCAACCTTTGCGGAACGGCAGGCACTGCCGCCCATTATCAACCTGGTCCAGTTATACACGGACGATATCAAATCTGTTGAGCTGTACAATAAAGACGGAACGAGGCTATACCCGCTCGACGGCAACAGCCTGAAAGGGAAGGTGCCAGGGAATCTGATTGAGCTGGCGACCCAAAAGGAGGGAAGCCTGGTCTGGTACGGGATTGATCCGCTTGATCCCACCTCACTGCTGGCGATCCGTCAGATCAGCCTGATTGACCGGTATTTCACAACTGGCGGATACTTGCTTATCCGCTCAGACCGCAGCAAGTTTGCGCTGGAAGGCTCCCTGTCCGGGGAGGGGGAGAAAGAGACGATCCTGCTGCTCGATTCCGACAGCCGGCTCATCACCTCAAACGACGATACGATTTCGCAGGAAACAGCGGCCCTGCTTGCCGGGAAGTCGGGGGATAAGACTGCAGCAATCGGCAACCGTTCCTTTGTCGTTGTGACACAGAGATCCGCGGTAACCGGATGGACGCTGCTTATCCTAACACCGGTTAATGTTATTACTCAAGGGATTTCAGTCCTGCGGACGACAATCGTTGTATCAGCGATCATCGGCACTGTACTGTTTACTGTGCTTTCTTTTTTCTTGTCCACGCTCATTACCCGCCCTGTATTCAGGCTGATTAAAGCGATGAGAAGCACCCGGCTCGGCGTTCTGAGAACCACCGAGAAGGCATCATCCACTATGGAAATTCAGGAGCTGAATTATTCCTATAATAAAATGGTGGATAACATCAATGAGCTGATCCAGCTGGTTTATGAGAAGGAGCTGTCCCGGAGCCACACGGAGCTGAAAGCGCTTCAGGCCCAGATCAATCCGCATTTTTTGTTCAATACACTGGATGTGCTGTACTGGTCGCTGCTCGATAAGGATGAAGACGAGCTGGCAGGTTATGTTGTCGCCATGTCTGATTTATTCCGCTATACGATTACCGGTCAGAGTGAAGAGGGCTGGGTGAGACTCCGCGATGAACTGGAGCATATAGGCAAGTACCTGTATATCATGAAGGTGCGGTTTGAGGAACGGCTGGAATGGGAAATCGAGGCTTCCCCCGAAGCGCAGGATGCCGAGCTGCCCCGGCTGCTGCTGCAGCCGCTGGTGGAGAATGCTGTCCTGCATGGCGTGGAGAGCAGGATTGAGCCCGGGAGGGTCAAGCTGACGGCTGTCCGCGAGGGAGAGCGGATTGTCATTACTGTGGAGGACGACGGCATAGGTATGGATGAGGAGAAGCTGTCCTCCCTTATGGAAGAGCTGGACAGCGGCAGGGTAACATCCTCCAAGGCTTCCGGGGTCGGAATCGCCAATGTGCAGAAGCGGCTTCGTCTGTTTTTTCCGGGAACGGGGGAACATGCTGCAGTTATGCATATCGACAGCCGGAAGGGCCAAGGCACCACCGTCAGCATCGAAATACCTGTCCAAGGAGGCACAATGCCATGAGGAGCCGAACGATTCTTATCGTCGATGATGAACCGAAATCAAGAGAAGGCTTAAAGAAGATGCTGGGGGTGTGGTCTGCCGGCCAATTTGAGGTGCTCACCGCAAGCAATGGAGTGGACGCGCTGCAGATTCTCGAGCAGATTCCGGTCGAGCTGATGATAACCGATATCCGCATGCCGGAAATCACCGGTCTTGCCCTGGTCAGCCAATTACGGGAAAAAGGCATCCGTTCCCAGCCGTCCGTCATTCTTATTTCCGGTTACGCCCAGTTCGAATATGCCCAGCAGGCCATTCATCTGTCTGTTGTGGACTATCTGCTGAAGCCTGTCAGCAGGGATAAGCTGGTGGAATCGGTGGAAAAAGCCCTGAAGGCGGGCGAGGAGCGCGAGCGTCTCCTCTTCATGCGGAAGATGGCCGACCCGCAGCTGCTGGAAGTCAGGAATGAGGAAGCCGCATTAAGCGATCCGGTCCGCCAGGCGATTCAATTCGTGGAAATGCATCTAGAGGAGGCAATCAGCCTGCAGGAGGTCGCCGGGCATGTGCATCTGAACGGCAGTTATTTCAGCGCGCTTTTTAAAGAGCAGTGCCAGATGAATTTCAGCGAATACGTCGCCCGCAGAAAATTGCAGAAGGCGAAGGAACTGCTGCTCAAAACCAATCTGCCGATAGCGGAAATTGCCAGCCGTACAGGCTATCAGGCGGTAAAGTATTTCAATAAGCTGTTCAAAGAGCATGAAGGAATGAGTCCGGGGCAGTACCGGTCCATGAGGAACGAGACGAAAGCGGAAGTCCGTTAATGATCAGAATCCGCAGGGGAGGGATACCCACGAACAAAATCGGATTATATTGTGCCCTGCTCCTGGCCCTGCTGCTGACAGCGGCTGCCTGCGACAATAACGACAGGAACAAGGGGAACAGCACCGAGGGCGGCAGTGAAAAAATCACCCTCAAAATGATGCATTCATGGCCGGACAGCAGCAATTCAGCGCAGAACAAAATGGTAAAGGATATTATCAGCGAGTTTGAAAAGGCCAATCCGAACATTACCGTTAAGACGGAGGCACTGGAGACCGAGCAGTACAAAAGCAAGCTCACAGTGCTGGCCGCTTCCAATGATCTGCCGGACATCGGATTCACCTGGGCAGCCGGGTCGATGGACCCTTATGTTAAGGGCAACAAATTTGCAGCGCTGGACGATCTTTTACAGACGGAGCTGAACGGCAAGTTCGTAGCAGGCACGACGGAAGCCTATTCCTTTGGCGGGAAAACGTATGCTCTTCCTGTTGAACTGAACATTGTTCCGGTCTACTATAACAAAGAAATTTTTGCAAAATACAGTTTGCGGATTCCCCGGACGCTGGATGAGCTGAAGACGATTATCCGCATTTTGGATTATAACGGAGTTACTCCGGTTACCCTCGGCGGCAAGGAAGGCTGGTCGTCCTCCTTCTGGTACATGTATCTGGCTGACCGGATCGGCGGGCCTGATCTGCTGGATAAAGCTGTAGCAGATCAGGACTTTACGGACCCTGCGCTCCTTGAAGCCGCCAAAGCAGTGCAGGAGCTGGTTGACCTGGGCACCTTCGTAAAAGGCTACAACGGATTATCCAATGATGAAGCCAAAGTCCAGTTTCTGAACGGGGCAGCGGCCATGTTCGTTACAGGGACCTGGGAGCTGCCGGACTATACGACTACTGCAGGCATCCCGCAGGAGTTCAAGGACAACATTGGATACTTCAAGTTTCCGGCCATAGCTGGCGGCAAAGGGAATGTGGATGACTGGGTCGGCGGACCGGGCACCGGTTTATTTGTATCCCGGAATTCGGAGCATCCTGCGGAGGCGAAGCATTTTGTCAGCTTTTTCGTTGAAAAATGGGGCGAGCATTCGGTTGTGGATGCGGGTGTCATCCCCGCTACCAAAGTAGATACGGCGTCCATCAGGCTGCCGTGGCTGTTCATTGACCTGCTGGATGAACTGGGTAAAGCCCGCAAAGTAACGCTTTATCTGGATACCCAAATGAAGCCCGGCGCTTCGGGTGTACACATTAACCAGGTCCAGGCTTTGTTCGGTAAAGCGGTAACACCTGAGGAGTTCATCAGGGAGCAGGATGAGGCGCTGAAAGCGGATAATTAGCAAAACGAATAGTACGGACAATGAAAGACATCAGGGATGTTCCCCTGATGTCTTTTCGCGTCCATCAGGCAGCGGAATCCAAAAATAGTGGAAGTTTTCCCAATCACAGGTTCCTTACGGGGAAGCATAATCAGCTATATAATCATGTATGCGGTTACATAAACCGCAGGCTCAAACAAAAAGGGGAGGCAAAGTATGAAAAGGTTGAAACGTGTGTTTACAGGGATTTCTGCACTGCTGGTGATGTCAACTGCACTTGCAGCGTGCGGCGGCAACTCTAATTCCGGCTCGAACTCTTCCGGCTCTGAAGCAAGTCCGGCAGCATCGGCTGCTGCATCCGAGGCTCCGGCCAAAGGTGGCGGGGAAAAGGTGACGATCAATCTCTGGAGCTTCACCGACGAGATTCCGAACATGACTAAAAAGTACCTGGAGACTCATCCCGATGCCAATGTGGAATTCAAAACGACGGTGATTGCAACGACCGACGGCGCATACCAGCCTGCACTTGACCAGGCACTGGCGGCCGGCGGAAAGGATGCACCGGATATTTTTGCAGCTGAAGCGGCGTTCGTCCTCAAATATACACAAGGTGACGCTTCCAGCTATGCGGCTAACTATGCGGACCTCGGACTTGACGATCAAATGGTTAAGGATGCGGGCATCGCCCAATATTCGGTTGATATCGGCAGCAAGGATGGCCAGCTGAAGGGCCTCGGCTACCAGGCGACAGGCGGAGCGTTTATCTACCGTCGCTCGATTGCCAAGGATGTATTTGGAACCGATGATCCGGCTACCATCAAAAATGAAGTCGGACCCGGCTGGGAGAAGTTCTATGAAGCCGCTGCGAAGCTGAAGGCCAAAGGCTACGGCATCGTTTCCGGTGACGGGGATATCTGGCACGCCATCGAGAACAGCTCGGAACAAGGCTGGATTGTCGACGGCAAGCTGCATATCGATCCCAAGCGTGAAGAGTTCCTTGATCTCTCCAAAAAGCTGAAGGACAATGGCTACCACAACGATACAACAGACTGGACAGAAGCCTGGTTCGCGGATATGTCCGGCGCCGGCGCCCAGCCCATCTTCGGTTTCTTCGGTCCAGCCTGGCTGATCAACTATACAATGAGCCAACAGGTCAAAGACACAAATGGCGACTGGGCCGTTACCGAATCACCGACAGGCTTCTTCTGGGGAGGCACCTGGCTGCTTGCTAACCAGGAAGTGACCAAGAACGATGCCAAGAAACAAGCCGCTGCGGACTTTATCAAATGGGTGACACTTGATACCTCCGAAACCGGCTTGCAATATTACTGGGCTAACGGAACGATGAAAGAGGGCGAACAGGGTACCAAGGACAGCGTTGCCTCCTCTGTGGTAATGGCGAAATCCAACGGTGAAGTGCCGTTGCTCGGCGGCCAGAACATGTTCGACGTGTTTGTACCGGCCAACGCCAACGCTTCGGGTAAGAACCTGACCCAGTATGATGAAACCATTAACAAGCTGTGGCGCGACCAGGTGCGCGAATATACGGCAGGCAACAAAGACCGCGAAAAAGCGATCGAAACGTTCAAGCAGCAGGTCAAGGACCAGCTTGGCATCGACAGCGAATAAGAAGACAAGAGAAATGGAAGGGGCGGGAACTTATCCCGTCCCTTCATATAACAAGGGGTGAGATCATGCGCCGCAAAGGTGTGAATTACGCAAAATTCGGCTACATCTTCACGTTTCCGTTTGTCCTGGCCTTTCTGATTTTTTCGTTATATCCCATTCTTTACACCGCAGTCATCGGATTTACAGATATGCAGGGGCTGATACCCAAACCGATTCATATACTGGATAACCCTTTTCAAAACTTTAAGGATTTGCTGTTCGACAACGTTTCCTTCAGGAAATCCCTGATCAACACCGGACTGCTCTGGATCGTCAACTTTATCCCTCAGATTGCTCTTGCGCTTTTGCTCACGGCATGGTTCACGAACAAGCGCCTCAACATAAAGGGACAAGGAGCATTTAAAGTGCTGCTGTACATGCCCAATATCATCACCGCGGGTACAATTGCCGTATTGTTCAGCTCTTTGTTTGCCTATCCGATGGGTCCCGTGAACAGCCTGTTTGAATTGATGGGCTGGTCTGATGCTCCAATCTTCTTCCTGCAGGACAAGACAACAGCGCGCGGCATCGTGGCGTTCATCCAGTTCTGGATGTGGTACGGCAACACCATGATTATTCTGGTCGCAGGCGTTATGGGCATTAACCCGGCCCTCTTCGAGTCTGCGGCGATTGACGGTGCGAACGGCTTCCAGACCTTTTTCCGGATTACACTCCCGAGTCTGCGGACCATTCTGCTGTTTACGCTCATTACCTCGATGATCGGCGGTCTGACGATGTTCGATATCCCGCAGCTGTTCCTGGCAGGCGGACCGGATGACTCTACGCTGACTACGTCGATGTTCATCTACGGGCAGGCCTTCAAGGGAAGCTATATGTATAACCGCGCTGCTGCGGCAAGCATGATCATGTTTGTCATTGCAGCTGTACTGTCCAGTCTGGTGTTCTATTTAATGCGCGACCGCGACGCCGAGAAATTGAAGAAAGCAGAGAAAACATATAGAAAAGCTGCTAAAGCATCAGCTGCGAGGGAGGTGTAGTGCATGAATCCGAGTCCTAAAGGTGAAACCGTTACCCGTAGAATCAACAAAACGATTATTTATATCGTCTGCATCTTTTTGGCGGTGCTCAGTATCCTCCCGTTCTGGATCATGTTTGTTAATGCTACCCGCTCTACAGCGGAAATACAGAGCGGGCTCTCGCTGCTTCCTTCGTCTCACTTGATGAGCAATCTGAGAGTGCTGCTGGATAAAAGCTTTGATCCCATACAGGGATTTATGAATTCATTCATCATTTCCAGCTCAGCCACCATCCTGACCGTGTACTTTTCCTCATTGTCAGCCTATGGACTGGTAACGTATGATTGGAAGCTGCGCAAGCCGTTCTTTACCTTTATCTTGTGTGTAATGATGATTCCTTCCCAGGCAAGTGCGATTGGGTTCTATCAGTTTATGTATAAGATCCACTGGACCAACAGCTTTCTCCCGCTGATCCTGCCCGCGATTGCAGCACCGGCGGTGGTGTTCTTCATGCGCCAGTATCTGCTTGCAACGCTGTCGCTGGAGATCGTGGAAGCTGCGCGTGTCGACGGGTCCGGCGAATTCAAAACCTTTAACCGGATCATCCTGCCGCTGATGATGCCGGCAGTAGCAACACAGGCGATCTTTGCCTTTGTAGCGAACTGGAACAACCTGTTCATGCCGCTGATTCTGTTGACACAGAAAGAAAAGTATACGATGCCGGTTATGGTGAGCCTGCTGCGCGGCGATATATATAAAATGGAATTTGGCTCGATTTACATGGGCCTGGCGCTGACGGCCCTGCCGCTGTTTGTGGTGTACTTCCTGTTATCCAGATATATCATCGCAGGTGTAGCGCTGGGAGGCGTCAAGGAATAATCGGTTGAGGGTCCGTAACCCGTTCACAAAACTTTAATGTACTGAGTGCGGCGGAATCCGGTTTGTCTGGTTTTACTGGTATCCGAGCGAGATGCTGAGTCCTGTTGAATGTTTTCAACAGGACTTTTTGGCGCCCGCGGAGGTTAGTTGGATATTTGCAATCTAATTCCAAAAAATTCGGTAATTTCTAATCATTAGGTGGAAAAACGTCACTTATTTCGGGCCGTAGTTCCATTTAAGGGCGAAAACCGCAGATTTAAGTAGCATTTTTCCAACTAATCTCCCACTCACGGTAATTAGCAGATAAAATAGATGACGATTTTTCACTTAGTTGCTGCTATTGGCGAGGCCGCGATCCGGCAACTTGAGCAGACGCGGTGCACCGCAGCATCCGCAGCGACTCAGCACTCTAGCACCGCAGCCCCGCAGTGTCCAGAGCACCTGCAGCACTTGCAGAAACCGCAGCGCTCACAGTACCCGCAGCACCCGCAGCACCTGCAGCACCTGCAGTACCTGCAGTACCCCCGCACCCTCACATCCCGGCCACCCCGCAATCCTGTCACCGGTTCTGCTTCCTGTACTGCAGCGGCGAACGCTTGGCGATTGCCTTGAACACGCGGCCGAAGTGGGCGATGCTGTCGAAGCCGGTGTCTTCGGCGATCCGGGTGACGGAGTCGCTGCTCTCCCGCAGCCGCCGCTGCGCTTCCTGGACACGGATTGTGTTCAGATACTCAATAATCGTGAAGCCGGTCGTCTGCTTGAACAGGCGGCACAGGTACGGAACACTGAGGTAGAACTGTTCCGACAGCTCCTCTAGCGTTATAGTCCCGCTATAACGGGCCTGCAGATACTCAATAATCTCATACACCTTGCGCTGCTTCTCGTCATTGGCTGGGGCGATTGCGGCCTGTGCGCTTTCGCGAATGCGGTTCATCTCAATCAGGAACTGGATCAGCAGTGTCTGCAGATAGAGGCTCTGGTGGCCCCGCGGCTCCTGCTGCTCCTTCAGCATCGCAAACAGCAGGTTCTCAATGGTGCCCTGTTCGTGCGCATCCGGCCGCAGCAGCAGACATTGCTCCCTGAAGAAGGGAAGCGTAAGGCTATTGCCGCCAAGCATCTCCTGCAGAAATTCCCGGCGGAAGTTGATCAGGATGCGTTCATGGCGTACTGTGCCCTTGGCCATCGTCCGGTGCAGTTCATTGCGGTTAATGAAGATCAGATCGCCTTTGCGCAGGGAATAGACCAGATTGTTGATGTAGTAGCTGCGCTCCCCTGCCAGCAGATAATAAATTTCATAGGTCTCATGAAAATGGTCGGTGTCCATGCTGAAGGCGCCGGCCCTTTTCACCTGCTCCACACAAAACAAAAATTCCTGCTTCTCCTCCTGCACTTTGCTCACCTCTACGCTAAGGATAATATATGCATAAAAAAGCTTGTTTTCAGCAAAAACCGTTTAGAAATGAATATATTTTATACTATACAATATACGTAGTAAACGCATTCAAAACAATAGCGATGGAGTGATAACAGTGGGAAGCAAGAAATATGCTTTTGTAGGCACGGGCGGCCGGGCCGAATTCTTTTACGGGGAGATTACAACGAATTACCGGGAGACCGCGGAGATCGTGGGCTTGTGTGATGTCAACGGGGCGAGAATGGCTTACGTGAATACACTGCTGACCGACAAATACAATTACCATGCTGTTCCAGCGTATAAGGCGCATGAATTCGACCGTATGATCGAAGAGACGAAGCCGGATACCGTGATCGTAACCAGCGTTGACCGCACGCACCACCGTTATATTGTCCGGGCCATGGAGCTGGGCTGCGATGTCATTTCCGAGAAGCCGATGACTACGGATGTGGAAAAATGCAAGGAGATTCTGGATGCCATAGAGCGTACCGGCAAAAAGCTGCGCGTAACCTTCAACTACCGCTATGCGCCGCACAACACCAAAATCCGCGAGCTGCTGATGGACGGGGTAATCGGCGAGGTGCTGTCCGTCAACTTTGAATGGCTGCTCAACACGCAGCACGGGGCAGATTATTTCCGCAGATGGCACCGCGACAAACGCAACAGCGGCGGGCTGCTGGTCCACAAATCGACGCATCACTTTGACCTGATGAATTTCTGGCTCGGCTCGCAGCCGGATATCGTATTTGCGATGGGTGATCTGCGTTTCTATGGGCGGGAAAATGCCGAGAAGCGCGGAGTTACCGGGTTCTACCAGCGTGTGCACGGAAGCAAGGCGGCGGAGAATGACCCGTTCGCCCTGCATCTCAAGGACAATGAGCAGCTGAAAAAGATGTATCTGGACACTGAGCACGAGGACGGGTATTTGCGCGACCAGAGCGTTTTTGGCGATAATATCAGCATTGAGGACACCATGGGCGTTATGGTCAAATACAAGAACAAGACGATCATGAACTACTCCCTGAATGCCTACCTGCCGTGGGAAGGCTTCAATATTGTATTTAACGGCACCAAAGGCCGGATGGAGGTCAAGGTTGTGGAGCAATCCTACGTCAATGCCGGAGGCGGCAAGGATCAGGAGGGTGCGGTAAAAGACAAGCGAATTACCATCTTCCCGCAGTTTGCAGCCCCGTATGAGGTGGAGATTGAGGAGGGCGTAGGCGGACATGGCGGCGGTGACCCTGTAATGTTGCGCGATATTTTCGAGTGTCCCGCGGATGACCGCTTTAACCGGGCTGCCTCGCACATTGACGGTGCCCAGTCGATTCTGACCGGCATTGCCGCCAACCAGTCGATTGCCACCGGTCTGCCGGTGAAGGTGGAGCAGCTGCTCAAGCTGTAACGAATCTGATTCACAAAACAACTCTATAAGCCTTCCTGAGACCGTCTCGATTATGCAGGCGGTCTTTTTATGTCGAAAAAGTTGATGAATGATCATAGTTTGACGATAAATTGTTAAAAAAGACCTTGAAAATAGTGAATATGTCGAGATTTGTTGAGAGTTTGTTCAGAGCGGTCTGCTACAATGACTCCAGGATTAAAAATATAGGTACAAAGTAGTTGATTACAGGAGTGAACCTTAGTCAGCCACCGTATTTTAACTTGGGAGGTAAGCAGCATGAAAAAACGGTTTTTATCAAAGGTCTTATCTATTGTTACTACCGTCAGTTTGAGTATAGGCTCTTTTGCAGGCATCGGCTATGCGGACCCGGCGGATACAAGCGCGTATGGTGAGGTCCTGGTCAGTGATACCGATTCTACCAGTTGGACTATAGCACCGGGTAATACCTCAAGAAATTTGGCGGTTTCGCCGGATGGTTCCATTTATGCCGTATATAACGGCGGTACTGAGATCCGTGTCGCCAAGAGCTCAGATAACGGAAAGACCTTCCAGAAGAGTGTTATCGCTGCAACCGGCCAATATGAGCCGGAGATAGCGGTTTCTTCCTCCGGTACGGTGTATGTTGTGGGAGTGGAATCAGGTATAGGTGTACTGGTGAAAAGCACTGACGGCGGTAAAACATTCGGTGCTCCGGCCACAATTGGCTCTTTTATGGGCAGTGCTGTACATATGGCTGTGGACGGCAGCTACATTTATGTGACGGACACGGTAGGGTCAGACCTTTTTTACAGCAGTGATGAAGGGGCGACCTTTAATAAGTATGCATTTAATGAATATTATGCCTTTACCGACCTGCATGTTGATCCTCAGACAGGGGATTTGATTGTTCAGAAGGATAACCCATCACTGAAGTATTATGTCAGCAAAACCCATGGGCAAACTTTTGAGAAGGC
Organism: Paenibacillus sp. PastM-3; assembly: GCF_029893965.1. Lineage (GTDB taxonomy): Bacteria > Bacillota > Bacilli > Paenibacillales > Paenibacillaceae > Paenibacillus_AQ. The sequence continues at coordinate 21,350 of NZ_JARXXP010000006.1, read as the reverse complement.
TGTGATTCCTAACCGTTCGGTCTTTTACTCTGTTGGTGCATTATCGGCAGGTAACCAGGGCCAGTATCTGTTTGTTGCCGGTTCCGGTTCAAACCTGGAGCGCATGAACCTCGGCGATAATACGGTTGCCACGCTGCAAGGCGGAAACAACCAGTCTTCACAAGGACGTTCCCTTAGCGCAGACAGCTACGGCAATGTCGTGACCGGCTTCAGCAACGGCTCCTCTGTATTTTTCAGCGTCAGCCAGGATCTGGGCACGACCCTTTCCTCCGCGGTTGAAGTCGCAGCGACAGACGTAGCTAATGCGGCAATCAATACGACGAATGGCGACATTCTCTATTTGTATGAGAAGAGCGGCAAGATCTATCTGAAAGTGTTCCAGGGTCTGCTGAGCGGCTACAAGCTGTATCTCTCAAACACCAATCTGTATTTTAATTATCCAGCGCAAAAGAAAGGCTCCGTCACAGTAACCAACACTTCGGATGCCGCGCTCAAAATCAATGAGGTATCAGTCAGCGGCGACTTTTCCATTGTCAGCAATACCGTTGCTTCCGAGCTTGCTCCGGGTGAAGGCGGTGTAATTGAAGTGCAGTATTCACCGCAGGGTCCGGGTACCTCCAACAGCAAGCTGACCCTTAAGGTGGACGGCGAGCCGGATCGTGTAGTTCTGCTCAGTGGTATCAGTGAAGCAGCGGCAGGCAGCTCTGCACCGCAGGCAGCTGATATTGCTGCTAATGCGACTACCGACACAGTGACTCTTAAAAATGTTCCCGCTGGTGCAGAAGTTACGGTATATGCCGCAGACGGTACGACTGTTCTCGGAACCGCGAAGAACACTGCTGATGCAGCTGCCGATGTTACTGTAGTCATTACAGCCGGATTAAGTGCAGGGGAAGCCCTGAAGGTGAGTCTGACTGAGCCTGATTTGGCTGAGAGCGAGCTTACAGATATCACAGCCCTAAATGAAGTGACAGCATCACCTGCAGCGGCTGATATTTCCGCGAATGCTACTTCATCTGCTGTTACTGTAAAAAATGTGCCTGCAAACGCAGTGGTATCTGTATATAGCGAAGATGGTATTACCGTTCTCGGAACAGTTACCAATGAGACTGGAAGCCCGGCTGATTTAAATATCGTAATTGCATCCGGACTTGCAGACGGCCAGATCGTGAGAATCGGCTCACAGGAGCCGGGCAAGGATCAAAGTCCGCTGACAGCAGTTCCCGCAGCGTATGAGCCGACCGTGGCGCCAGCAGCCGGTAGTTTGACGGCCAATGCAACGACCGGCGTAGTTACAGCAAGCGGCGTTCCGGCAAGTGTTACGGTATCTGTATACGCAGAAGATGCTGTAACTGTGCTGGGTGCTACTTATAATGATACCGGTGCTCCGGCTGACTTTAATTTTGCAGTGAACGGCCTTGTACTGGGACAGATTGTAAAGGTCAGCTACACTGAAGTAAATAAAGCAGCAAGCGCCAAGGTGGAGGTTAAGGCCGTTTATGAGCAGACTGTCCAGCCTCTGGCCGGAAATATTAATATCAGTGCCACTCAAAGCACGGTTATTGTCAATCAGGTGCCGGCAGGCGCGGCAGCTTCTATCTACAACAAAAATAACAAGCTGCTGATCAGCGCTGTAAATAACACAGATACAGCAGGTCCGCTGAAATTTACCGGCCTTGCTCTGACTGAGGGCGACAGCATTTCCGTTACATTGACAGAAAACAAAAAAACGGAAAGTGCTCCGATTAGTGTAATTATAACTATCAACGCAGCAGACGCTGTAAATGAAGCCTCCAAGCTGCTTGAAATCAGCTATTCAGCCGGTGAAAGCTGGGAGAATGTACTGTCAGCCCTGACCCTTGCAGCGAACGGCAGCTACGGTACACAGATCAGCTGGACTTCCAGCAAACCGGAGGTTATTGAAATTCCCGCAGCATCAGGCAGCACCATCAAGGCTGCTGTGAACCGCGGTACCAAGGATGAATCTGTAGTGCTTAGCGCGAAAGTCAGCCGGGACGGACAGGAGAAAATCCGCACCTTCCTGCTGGTTGTAACTGCAGAAGGAACATCAAAGGTTGAGGATACCAGCAATATCCGCAATGTGGAAGTGAAGGACCAGTCGGATGTAACAGCCCAGGTTCCGGTAAAACGGATTAACGTAACGGCTGCAGACGGTACAGTCTCCAAAATTGACAAGGTAGTATTCGATACTGCCAAGGCACAGGAGATCATTTCATCTTCTGTACCGGGCTACAATAATACAACTACTGTATACATCGATGAGCTGGCAGGGAATGCCGCTGATGAAATTGCAATTGAAGTTCCGGCAAGTACACTTGCCCTTCTGGGAGCAAACGGCTTCAGGCTGAATATCCAGAGTGACTATTCAACAGTAACGCTGAATGCAGCTGAGCTGCAGTCCATGATGGAAGATAATCTGGATCTGTATTTCCGGATTGTACCGGTTCACAGCCAATCAGCGCTGGCAGCAGTAACGCCTCCGGTTCCAACGTCCTTTGGCGGACAGAATCTGAAGGCGCTTGGCCAGCCGCTGGAGATCGAGACGAATTACAGCGGCTATGAAACAACGCTGATGATTCCTTTTGTGAAGAATGGTATCAACGGTGCACTGGACCTTAACCGTCTTGCTGTATATATTGTACACAGCGACGGGGATATTGAGCTTTCGGCGGGAACTGTCGTGTACAATGAGCTGAAAGAGCCAGTAGGCATTTCCTTTGTAATTAACAAATTCAGTACCTTTAGTGTAGTCGAAACTAGCTCCTCGCTTCCGGGCAGCGGTGCACCTGCACCAGCCGGGCCGGTTGTACCAGGGGTTATCTCGGACAGTCAGACTACGGCAACAGAAGCAACCTATTCGCATTCCTCTTATATCCAGGGGTATGAGGATGGTACCTTCAAGCCTAGCCGTGCAGTAACGCGGGCTGAGCTTGCAGCCCTTCTTGCTCGCAACCTAGGGACAACTGCTGCAGCTGCAGCAGGCTTTACAGATGTAACAGCCCAGCACTGGGCTGCGGAGTATATCTCCACAGTTGCAGCAGCCGGCCTGATGAAGGGTGATCCGGACGGCAGCTTTAAGCCGGACCGTGCGGTAACCCGTGCCGAGATGGCGGTTCTGAGTGCGCGTCTGAAGGCATTGTCCTTTGATGAGAGCGGGGCAGCAGCTTCCGCTATCCCGGATGTGAACAAGCACTGGGCTGCAGGAGCAATTGATGCAGTGAAGGCTGCGGGGCTGATGACCGGCTTTGCAGACGGAAGCTTTGCCCCTGCCAAGACATTAAGCCGTGCAGAAGCAGTAACTGTAATCAACCGTCTGTTCGAAAGAGGGCCGCTTACGGGTGTAACCCGTCCAAGCTTCTCTGATGTTCCGGCAGCACACTGGGCTTATGCAGACATTGAGGAAGCCGCGGTACATCACAAGTACATGATCCAGAACGGTAAAGAGGTTCTTGCCGACTAGAATTATAGCCAGGCAAGTAAGCATTAAGCTGTAAAGAATAAAGCAAGCCTGTCTGAATGCCGTAGCTTACGGCTTCAGACAGGCTTTTTGCTGACTTTATAACAGGGTTTTAAAGGAATGGCGGATGACATCCCCGCGGCTGATGATGCCGACAAGCACACGGTTGCGTTCAACCGGAACCTTTTTAATCTGTTTTTTGCCCAGAACTGCAGCGATCCGTTCAACATCCTCGTCCCAGGCTACCGTGGTCACCTTCCTCTTGGCGATGGTCATGACGTTGAGGTTCAGCAGCCGCCGGGTCCGCTCCTCGAATTCATCCTCGTCGCCTTTAATTACATTGATCTGAAAAAAAGAATCGACGATCAGATCATCATGCTTTCCGATGTACCGCATGATATCCCCGTCGCTGATATAGGCAACAATCTCGTTCCGGTCGTTGATGACCGGCATGCCGCTGATCCGGTGCTCCAGGCACTTCTCGATAAAGGTCCGCACGGTATCGTATTCCTTCACCTTGTATACCTGCCGGATCATGATTTCATGAGCTTTCATGAGGTTCCCCCAACTGTGAATGGACTAGCTTTTGCGGAAATAACTTGTATAATGAAACTATATACTTGTATTATACAAGCTACGAATTTGAAGTCAATAAATATCGGATATGCAGGAAAGAGAGGCTGCTGCACATTATGGAACGAAGCCCGCTAGAAGCAATTGAACTGGAAATGACCATTCTCAGCCGCCGGCTGACCTCCATTAGCACCTACAAAAAGTACGGGATTCTTGATCACTCGGCCTATCTGCTGCTTCATCAGATTGCATCGAACGGCTCCGCCGGCGTAAAGGCCCTGGCCGATGAATTTCATCTGGACATTTCAACCATCAGCCGGCAGGCTTCTGCCCTCGAGCAAAAGGGTTATGTGTTCCGCGTTCCCGACCCGCAGGATGGCAGAGCGTATACGCTGCAGATGACAGAGCTGGGAGCAGAGACGCTGAAGAGTGATACGGAAGTGCGCCGGGACAAATTCGCACAGCTGCTGCAGGACTTTAGTGAAGCGGAGCGTGAACAGCTGGGGCAGCTGCTGCAGAAGCTGAATGATGCTGTATTTCGGGTTATGTAACGGCCGGACTGACTATACCATACACGGAGGTATCTTATGGATTCCCAGATTCATCAGGAAGAGCAGCTGCTGAAGGTATTTGAGAATATCAGAAGTTTAACGAACCGTACGAACTGGAATGGTCCGCTTCCCTACGGTGAATTTCTGATGATGTTCATGATCGATGTGATGATGAAGAAGGAGGGGGCCCGGCCGGATTCGCCGGAGTGCCGCGGCATTATGGTTTCCCGGTTAAGTGATTTGCTGCAGATCAGCAGACCAACCGCCTCACAGACCATCAGCACGCTGGAGGACAAGGGGTATATTGAACGCGCGGTGTCCGAGACAGACCGCAGGGCCGTTTATATTAGCCTCACCGGTGAGGGACAGGAAGTATTCCGGGAGCGGATGGCCCGTTACTCCGGTATCCTGCATGAAATAGTCGAGAAGGTAGGCCGGGAAGAGGTTGATCAGCTGCTCACCACCTGTGACCGGCTGCGTAGTGTGGTGGAGGAAGTGAGGCAGCGGTACGCGGCAGGCACAACATCATAGGAATTAAAAGGGATAGACGCCGCTTATACCAGTATAAGCAGCGTCTATTTAACTTTTGCCTGACTCTCTGTCTATAATGGCTTCAGAGATTAATTCCAAGTTGTCTCATTGGAATATCTACAATATTGATGGACGGAGTGAAATGACATGGCAGGCAGCAAGGGTACAGCGAAAAAGGTAATGCTGCTGGGGCTTGACGGGGCGGACCCGTCAGTAATCCGGCGATATGTGGCAGAAGGAAAGCTTCCCAATTTCCGGAGAGCGATCGAGGCAGGCGCGGCAGCAGGCGATTTGGGCATGCAGAGTGTGCTGCCCGCGATCACTCCCCCGAACTGGGCATCGATTGCCACCGGAGCGTATCCGGCCACGCATGGGATTACCTGCTTCTGGAACCATACGCTGGGCAACGAGCTGGATGTGCTGGATTACGGCTTTGATTCCGGGCTCCTAAAGGCGGAGACGATCTGGGAGGCTTATGCCAGAGCGGGCAAGAAGAGTATCATCTTCAACTATCCGACCTCATGGCCTCCGCAGGTGCAGGATGCGATCTATGTAGACGGAACCAGCATATACACAAATCTCCGCGGGTATATCGACTATGAAAAGCTCTACGAGGGCAGAACCGGCGACTTTGAGTTCATTGAAATTCCGCATGTGGTTGACAATACAGGAGCCAACTGCCGTTTTGAAGGGGAGGAAACGACCCAGAAGGCAGAGCTGAGTAAAGAGACTTATGAGGGCTACGGTTATACTCAGCCGGGGCTGGTGACTACAACACAGGACGGGGAGCTGTCAGCCGATACGCCTACTGCGGATCAGATTCTGACGCCGGTCAAGCCGGCTGAGGGCTGGATCACTGCCCCGGCAGGCGCGAGAGAATTCCCGGTGCCGGTAAATAACGGCCAGGCCAGACGCTGGGGACTGCTCATAGCCGATGACGGGGTAACCTACAACCGGATCGGAATCTATGCATCCAAAACAGCGGAAGCCCCGCTTGGAGAAGCGGTGCTAGGGGAGTGGAGCGGCTGGATATATGACAGCTATACCATTGACGGGAACAGCATTCCGGTTGCCTACAAGATTCGCGTATTGGAGCTGGACCCATCAGGCAACAGCTTCAAATTCTATTCGTCTTATGTATTGGATCTTAAGACCGGGAAGTATTTCCACCCGCAGAGTATCGGGGAAGAGCTGTACAGCAAGGTCGGACCGATGCTGCAGCCGTCCAACTACAGCCGCCTGAATCCGCAAGCCGATCAGGTGCTGCTCGAATCCATCGGGGAAATGTACGGCTGGCATGTGGATGCAATCAACTACCTGCTGGACGGCAACGAGTGGGATTTATTTTATACCCATATGCACGGGATCGACATGTTCAACCATTTCTATCTCGATCATACGCTGTCTGCCGCGTCACCGGATTATAAGCGTTATGAGGAGATTATTTACAGAATATATGAAATCAGCGACCGCTTCATCGGCGCACTCCTGGATCGTCTGGACGGCGAGACGGCGGTGTTCATCGTGTCAGACCATGCAGGAGTAGCCAAAAATCCTGATACGGATCACCCGCTGATCGGGGACATGTGGGGCATCAACGTCGGCATCATGGGCGAGTTGGGGTATACCAGGCTGAAGGATAATGCGGGAAGCCTGGAGATTGACTGGAGCAATACGGTTGCTGTCGCCCAGCGCGCTACCTTCATCTATCTTAATTTAAAAGGACGCGACCCGCAGGGTATTGTTGATCCTGCTGATTATGACCATACGGTCCAGAAGATTATTGATGACCTGTACAGCTACCGCGATCCGAAAACCGGCAGACGGGTGATCAGCTTTGCCTTGAACCGCAATGATATGGAGCTTGTAGGACTGGGAGGCGAGAATTCCGGGGACATCTTCTACATTCTGGAGCCGGATTTCACCCGCTGCCACGGCAACGGCCTCAGCAATCATACGCTGCAGGGCTATTCCATGCAGGCTTTGTTCATTGCTCTTGGAGCCGGAGTGAAGAGCGGAGAGGTCATCGGCCGTAAGGTCAAAGTAGTCGATATCGTACCCACCATCTGCCATCTGACCGGCTCACCTGTACCTAAGGATGCTGAAGGCGGAATCCTCTATCAGATTCTGTCCGGGGAAGCGGACGGGGCGTCCGGAGCTGCCGGTCCTGCGGCTGAGCCTGTTACGGCAGGAGCAGGAAGTTAAGCACAGGATGCGGACCGAGGTGCCCCGCAAGCATGTGCCCCATATTACGGACCGTGAATTTGATGAGCTGACCTTTGGCAGTGAAGAGCCAGTGCTGGTGTTCTTCGGTTCCCGGCGCTGCAAAATCTGCCGGGAGCTTTTCCCGGTCGCCGAGGCGGTGGCCCATGATTTTAGCGGACGGCTGCAGGTATACGGGGTGAATGCCGACAGATACCGCCACCTGTTCAACAGGCTGCGGCTGAAAGGGATTCCCCATCTGGTGCTGTTTCTGGGCGGAGAGGTGAAAGTGAGAATCGGCGGGTATCATCCGCAGCAGGAGCTGGCCGACAAGCTGGAGGAGTGGGTACCTGTAGAACAGCCGGGTAACGGGGAACAGCCAAGGCAATAAGATAAAGGCTGCGGCTTGTCAGTGATCTTTTTCCTAGTAGTCACATTGGATTTATAATTATATAATGAGGCTATTACGTTGAGAGAGGGAGAGCTTATGCGCCTGGAACAGCTCTATCATATTGTGGCGATTGCCCAGACAGGGTCCATTTCGACGGCAGCTGAACGCGCCTACATATCACAGCCTGCACTCAGCTCCTCGGTATCCAAGCTGGAGGTGGAGCTGGGGGTTCCGCTGTTCAAGCGGACCAATCAGGGTGTGCATCCTACAGAAATCGGACAGGCTGTCATCGCCAAGGCTATGGAGGCCATTGATCTGCTTGAGGATATCAAAGCGCTTGCCGAGGAGAATACACGCAGTATGACCGGAAGCATTCATCTGGCGGTAGAGCCGTTCATCAGCAACACGATTATGGTCAATGCCCTGACAACGTTCAAGTACAGGCATCCCAATGTGAATGTGCTGATGAAGGTAGGGGAGTCCAATAACAACCTGCGGGATATTGCGGCGGGAAAAGCGGATTTCGGTGTGGTGATGAAAAGCTGCAGCCCGGGCGGGGAACGGGATCTTTGCTTCAGGGAGCTGTTCAGGGACCGGCTGGTGCTGCTGGTCAGCAGGGAGTCGGTGCTGGCCGCCGGCGGGAGCATTATGCTGCAGGAGGCAATGGCTCAGCCACTGGTGTTATACAATACGGAATTTGCTACCGACTGCTGGGTTTCCGAGCTGCTTGGAGGTTACGGCGAATGCAATGTGGCTTACCGGCTGGACAGCTTCCCGATGCTGGAAAAAGTGATTTCGCAGAACCTGTGCGCAGCCTTTGCCCCCAAGTTCATGAGTGATTATTTTGTGAATAAGGGCAGTATTATTCCGCTGGAAATTACCGGTGCCGAGCTGGATGTTTCCATTGTTCTGGCCTGGACCAAGCGGCATCATCTGTCCCTGATTGAAAAAGAAATGATGGAAACGATCAAATCCTTTTGTGCAATGTTTGAGTTTATCGGTTAGCGCTGACCGGACAACCGGAGGCCTGCCGTCTCAGCAATACGGGTGAAGTATGCCCTGCTGAGCGGCAGGCCTTTTTGAATGAAGGAGATGCTGATATGCAGAGCAACACACAGGGTGCCGTGCCGCTGACAAATGGAGAGGACCGGCTTGCGCCGGCTGCCGCAAGGAGAGGTACCGGCGGGAAAATATCAAAGGAATGGCTGTACCGCGGAATCTCCGCCGCTTCCCTGCTGGCGGTGCTGCTGCTGTGGTGGTGCGCCGGCACGTTCGGCTGGGTCAATCCGCTGTTTCTGCCAAAGCCCCAGACCGTATGGAACGCCTTTATGGATGTGCTCCGCGACGGGTACAAAGGGCAGACGTTGCTGAACCATATCGGCACCAGCATGCGGCGGCTGTTTCTGGCGCTGGCGGCAGCTTTTGCCACGGCGGTTCCGCTGGGTATTCTGTGCGGCCGGTACCGGGTGCTGCGGGCAATTGTGGACCCTTTTATTGAATTCTACCGTCCGCTGCCGCCGCTTGCCTACTATACGCTGCTGATTCTGTGGTTCGGGATCACGGATGTGTCCAAGGTGCTGCTGCTGTTTCTCGGCGCCTTTGCCCCCTTGTTCATTACGGCGGTATTCAGCGTTCAGCGGCTCAGCCCCGACCGGATTAACGGTGCCCGTTCGCTTGGGGCAAAGGGCTGGAAGCTGTATGCGTTCGTTATCTTCCCGTCGGTGCTCCCGGAGCTTCTGACCGGTCTGCGCACAGCTGTCGGCGTAAGCTACGCTACACTGGTTGCCGCTGAAATGGTTGCCGCTGTATCCGGCGTCGGCTGGATGGTACTGGATGCGAGCAAGTTTCTACGCAGTGACATTATGTATCTGGGCATTATCATTATGGCGCTCATCGCCATTGCCATTGATCTTGTAATCCGCAGCCTGATCCGGCTAGTCTCGCCGTGGACGGAGCAATAAGACTATATATTCAAAAGGGAGAGGAATGCTTTGAGACATTTCCGCACATTATTCAGGATTACCCCGCTGCTGGCGGTGCTGGCAGTACTGCTGGTGATTACCGCCTGCGGCAATAATAATCAGGCAAGCGGCAAAAATGCGGCGCAGGCGACGGAAACGCCAGCCGGAACGGCTGCTGCGGAGACGGCAGCTGCTGAGCCGGCCGCTGCTGCGGAGGAGCTGCCGAAGGAGATCCGCATAGGCTACCAGGTATCCCCGAACGGGGAGCTGCTGGCCAAAGCACTTGGCCTGCTGGAGAAGAAGTATCCGGATATCACTGTTTCCTGGCTGAAATTCGACTCCGGCCGGGATGTGAACGTGGCGATTGCCAGCGGAGGCATTGACTTCGGCCTGCTGGGAACACCGCCGGGGGCATCCGGCATTGCCCAGGGTCTGCCGGATCAGGTCTATTATATTCATGATGTAATCGGCCAGAGCGAAGCGCTTGTCGTCAAGAGTGATTCGGGGATTGCCTCGCTTGCGGATCTGAAGGGGCATACCATTGCCACGACCTTCGGCTCCACCTCCCACTTCAGCCTGCTCTCGGCTCTGAAGCAGGAGAACATCGATCCGGCTACCCTTACCATCCTTGATATGCAGGCTCCGGATATTGTGGCCGCCTGGCAGCGCGGCGATATTGAAGGCGCATATACCTGGCAGCCGAGCCAGTCCAAGCTGGTGGAGGACGGAGGAAAGATCATTATTAGCTCTGCCGAAGTTGCAGCCAAAGGCGGAATTACCGGCGAGTTCGGTGTCGTGCATAATGACTTTATCGCCAAGTATCCGCATGTGGTCAAAGGATACATCTCAGTGCTGGATGAGGCGGTCAAGCTCTACCGCGATCAGCCGCAGGAGTCGGCAGAGGCGCTGTCTGCAGAGCTCGGTCTGACACCGGAAGCCACCCTTAAAGCGATGAACGAAATCATTGTGCTTGATGCTTCACAGCAGACAGCGCCCGAGTATATGGGGACTCCGGATCAGCCGGGTGCGTTCGGCCAGCTGCTGAAGGATACCGCAGATTTCCTGGTGGAGCAGAAATCGATTACTGAATCACCCGAGTTATCCGTGTACCAGAAGGCGCTGCGCAATGATCTGTATTCTGCGGAATAAACAATCTGCAGCAGGAATGGGGGAGCCAGAGTGATCTATGAAGAAAAGCTGGAGCAGGGGATTCTGCTGGACGGAATCAGCCTTGCCTACGGCAAGGGAACGGCGGAGCGCCATGTGCTGCGGGACATCAGCCTGCAGCTGGCACCCGGAGAATTTGTAGCTGTTCTTGGCCCGTCCGGCTGCGGCAAAACCTCGCTCCTGAATATCCTTGCAGGTTATCTGCGGCCGACCCGGGGGACGGTTACCATCAACGGCAAACGCCATACAAGGCCCGATCCGGAGGTCGGTGTCGTCTTCCAGCAGGCCAACCTGTTCCCATGGTTATCGTTATCCCGTAACATCGAGTTCGGCATGCGGATGCAGAATCTTCCCAAAGCCCGGCGCAAGGAACGGGTATCTTATTTTCTGGAGCTGATGGGGCTGGAAGCATCCGCAAAGCTGCTGCCGCACCAGCTGTCCGGCGGAATGAAGCAGCGGGCAGCCATAGCCCGTACGCTGGCCGCCGAGCCGGAGATTGTGCTGCTGGATGAGCCGTTCAGCGCACTCGATGCCTTGACCCGCGAGAATATGCAGCTGCATTTGCGGGAGATTTGGCGCAAGACAGGCAAGTGTATGTTCTTCATCACCCACGATGTAGATGAAGCGCTGCTCCTGTCCAGCCGTCTGATCGTAATGCACCCTGAACCGGGCAGAGTGGTGGAGGATTTCGCCAATCCGCTGACCTCAGGCAGTGTGGACCGGACCTTTCAGGACATCCGTAATTCCAGTGAATACGCTGAACTGCGGCAGCTTCTCGTTTCCGGGATTGGCGGATAGTTATATAACAGAAACAGGGCTGTGCCGGATTAGCGGTGCAGCTTTTTTCTGCTGAGCAGCATCGGCCAAAATTTGTCCGGTAAAATAACAACAAATGTCCATGGCAGAGCATACGGAGGTCACGTTAGAATGAAAAATAAAATTGAGAATTGTTATCATTTGGGGGAGGGATATATTATGATAAAACACCGTCCAGCGCTGCTGCCGCTGTGCCTGATGCTAATGGTAATGCTGTTTTTGAGTGCCTGCGGAACGGAGTCCGCTGGTAACACTCCGGCTTCGGCTGCTACTCCGGCAGCTACCGCAAGTCCTGTGCCATCGCCTACAGCCGGTACCGGAGGCACCCGGACTTACACTGATGCGCTGTCCAGAGAAGTAGAGATTCCCGAACATCCGCAGCGGATTGCGGCCCATTATTTTGCACCGGAGATTGGAAAAAATCGCACCGACCGTGGTCATGAGCTACAGCGAGGAATCCTTTTGCCCGGCTGCGCAAGCTTGGCGAGCTTACAGGTCTGGAGGATGCGGCCGTCAAGTGGATTGACGCCTACAATGCTAAAGTGGAGCAAAAGCGTGAAGAGCTGAAGTCCTACATTAGTGAGGGAGAGACAGCTTCAGCCTTTATCCTGCACTCCGATCAGAAGCTGTATGTCTACGGGCCGTAGCGCCTTGGACCGACGATGTACGATGCGCTTGGATTCAAGTAGCCGCAGAAGCTGGCCGAGCTAAGCGCCACTGAGCCAGATGCATTATGGACGGAAATCTCCCTGGAGGTGCTTCCTGAATATGCGGGAGACCGGATTTTCCTGGTGAAGCCGTCTGAGGATGCGGAAGCTTTGAAGAAGACGGAGGAGCTGCAGAACAGTGCGGTATGGAAGAATACTCCTACGGTAAAGAATGGACAAGTTTATGTAGTCGGATCAAGATGGGCGCTTAACGATCCGCTGACGCTGGACTGGCTGCTGGACCAGATGCCTGCTGCTTTGATGAAATAGGTGAATTAGTTTTGGCTGTGAAATGGAGCTTTTTCCGGCATGCGCTGCCGGGGAAGCTTCATTTTTGCGCTGTTCTGGCGTATACTTAGTCCAGCTAAATGAGATTCATTATCAATGATGTCGGGGGCGAAAGTTATGACAACAACTAAGGACCGCGCCTTTGCACCGCCTCCCCGGTTTATACTGGCCGAAATTGCTCATTGCAGGCTTGTTCTTCCGGCAGACAGGGCAGAAGAGGCAGCGGGGATAACCGGAAGGCTGGAGCATCACGCCATATATATCGTGATAAGCGGAAAAGGGATGCTATATGCGGGTGGCAGGGGCTATTCGCTGTTCTCAGGCTCCTGCCTGTTCCTGCCACCCAGGCTGGACGTACGGATTCAGGCAGACAGGCCTGAAGCTTTCGTCTTATTCAGACTGCTATATGTTATAGAAGGAGGTGCAGGTCTGTCCGAAGCGGCTGAGCTGCTTTTACTGGACCAGTTCTCCTTGCTTATCGGCAGGCTGGAACGCCTCCTCGGGACAGCTAAAACATCCGGATCCGCTTAAACAGCTGGGGCAGGAGGTTCTTTTTCAGCAGATTATTCTGTTTCTCTGGATAGCTGAAAAAGGCAGCGAGGAACGGGATTGGACGTGTGAAGCACTGAAGGAGCAGTGGGCTGCGGAGGCGCATCAGGAGGCGGAGGAAACGGTGGAACACACGCTCACCTTCCTGCACACCCATTACAGGGATAACTTACAGATCGGCGGGCTGGCGCGCGATGCCCATATTAGTCGCTGGCAGTACGGCAACCTGTTCAAATCATTGACCGGACGGACTCCGATAGAATATTTAACAGCGCTGCGGATCACCTTATCAAGGCAACTGCTGGCGAATGGTCCTGACGTAAGGCTGCGCGAAATTGCCGGCAGGGTAGGCTTTTTTGAGAATATCAGGCAAGGCGCACTTTTAGAAAAGCGGACCGTATGCATCAGATGTGTGAGCAGCATTTGACAACAAATTTGGTCTTGAGCTATACTTTCTGTAATCTTATAGTTTGTATACGTTGAATGAGCGCAGTAGCAGCTTAGTCCCTGTCACAGAAAGCCGGGGGGTGATGGAACCCGGTACACACGAGGGCTGCGAAATACACTCTGGAGTATCTTGGGTAATGCCAAGCGGAATCAAGCGAACGATAACTCGCTTATGAGTGGTATGGACCGGCTGATTTTTGGCTGTCTATGCAATTTGGGTGGTAACACGGTTAATTCAATCGTCCCTGTGTCTGAATAGACAAGGGGCGATTTTTTGCGTTCGCCGGGCTGGCTGTATGCCAATAGCGCAGACATTGGCGGTCCGCAAACCCTTGCCGTACCCCAGGTGATGCTCATCCTCCAACGTATCTCACTGACCATACCGATCACTAACAAAGGGGCTGTACATGTTGAATATTATTGATGAACTGGAATGGCGCGACGCCATTAATCAGCAGACGGATGCGGAAGGGCTGCGGGAATTAACAAATACTAAGGCGGTTTCGCTGTACTGCGGCGTTGATCCGACCGGGGACAGCATGCATATCGGACATTTGATTCCATTTATGGTGCTCAGACGCTTTCAGCTGGCCGGGCACCGTCCGGTGATCCTGATCGGCGGTGCAACCGGAACCATTGGCGATCCGAGCGGACGCCAGAGCGAGCGCTCCCTGCAGACACTGGAGCAGGTACAGGAGAATGTGGATGCATTGACTGCACAGATGAAGAAGCTGTTTATCTCCGATGATGACGCCAACCAGGTCCGTCTGGTCAACAACTACGACTGGACGAAGGACATTAATGTCATTGAGTTCCTGCGCGATTTCGGCAAAAACTTCAGCATCAACACCATGCTCGCCAAGGATGTTGTCTCCAGCCGTCTGGACAGCGGGATTTCGTTCACCGAGTTCTCGTACCAGATTCTGCAGTCGATCGACTACCTGCACCTGTACAAGCATGAGGATGTGCAGCTGCAGATCGGCGGCTCCGACCAATGGGGCAACATCACCAGCGGCCTGGACCTGATCCGTAAAAAAGAAGGCAACGAAGCCAAAGCGTTCGGCCTCACCATCCCGCTGATGCTTAAGGCAGACGGTACCAAGTTCGGCAAAACCGCCGGCGGCGCAGTATGGCTCGACCCTAAGAAAACAACCCCGTATGAGTTCTACCAGTTCTGGGCGAACACGGATGACCGGGATGTAATCAAATACCTCAAGTACTTTACTTTCCTCAGCAAAGAGGAGATCGAAGCTCTTGCAGCCAAGGTTGAATCTGAGCCGCACAAGCGCGAAGCACAGAAGGCACTGGCGGAAGAAATGACCCGGTTCGTACACGGTGAAGAGCTGCTGGAGCAGGCGAAGCGGATTACTGCCGCCCTGTTCAGCGGCGACATCCGCTCCCTGACTGCCGATGAGATTGAGGAAGGCTTCAAGGAAATGCCTACCTTTACCGCCACTAACGAAACGAAGAATATCGTGGAATGGCTGGTTGACCTGGGCATCGAGCCGTCCAAGCGCCAGGCGCGTGAGGACATCACCAAGGGTGCTATCTCCATAAATGGCGAGCGCGTTAATGAGCTGGAGGTTGACATTACTGCCGAGCACGCTATCGGCGGCAAGTTCATTATCGTCCGCAAGGGCAAGAAAAACTACAGCCTGGTAAAACTGGTTTAAGCAGCGGGCGGCGGATTAGAGGCGAAAATCCTCTGATCCGCCGGTTTTGTATTTGAAGGAGGATTAAGGGGAAATATCCCACTAACTGCACCGTCTAAGGCTGAACACCAGAAACGAAAGGGAAAAATCCCTCTGATTCAGCTACAACTAGCCTAAACGCCGAAATGAAGGGGAAAAATCCCTTTGATTTGGCTGCAATCGGCTCAAACGCCCCTTGAAAGTTAATATGCGTAACGCCCATACCAGGCAGTCCCTTAAATCGCATCACGCCATCCTCCGGTTACCTTGAACACAACTTACCCTCGTCAGAAACCTTAAGACCAGTTACCTTCATACATTTAAAGACTTAGTCTTGTCTCATTCACCCATTGATAATAATTCTCAATTTTATTTTTGGTTACCATACAGCCTGTTATTCTTTATTCTCCCTCTGTTCTCTCTAACAGGCAGCCTGCTTAGTCTTCCAGCTGCTCCAGCTCATCCTCCAGTCCGGCCAGCTTTTTGCGGATGGCGGCGGCAAGCTCCACATCGCCGGCTTGTTCAGCCTGTGCTAATGCGTCCTGAGCTATGCTGATCTGATACTCCAGATAGGTGAAATCCGATGAAGCTCCGGTGCGGGCTGATCGTTGCGAATAGGTCATAATCACACACCTCCTTTTTTACATAGTAGGATCGTTTCCTGGCTGTTTCCTAGCTGTCACCATTAGTATGTCCATATTACTAGCTTCCGGGGATATGCTCAACCTGTGAACGTTCAGGAACTGTCAGCAGCTGCTTAATTATCTGCACCGGAAAGAACAGCTGCAGCTGCTTGTTGTTCCCGGTAAGCTCCACTAACCGGTATATGAAACATAGCCTTTCTGTATAAACTGTGCGCTGATTATGATATATTTGCAGTAAGCTTTACGAAGTGACAGCAACAGACCTGAAAGGGAGTACTTCATGACACAATTTGTTTACAAGCAGATTATTGATGACCTCAAAATGAAAATTTTTGCCGGAGAATATCCGGATATGCGCCTGCCGGATGAACGGACGCTCAGTGAAACCTACCAGGTCAGCCGCAGCTCGATCAAACGGGCGCTCGCCAAAATGGAGAGTGTCGGCATTATTTTCAAAAAACGGGGCTCAGGCACCTTTATCAATCCCTTGTACATAAAAAATGAATCGATCTTTAATTATGAAGGCTCTAATCTGGGGGTTACCGATAACTTCCAGATGCATGGCACGAAGCCTAAGGTTAAAGTGCTGAATTTCGAGGTTATTCCTCCAACCAAAGAGCTGCAGCGGGATTTGTTCCTCGGGCCCCATGATTTTGTGTACAAAATCGTCAGGCTCCGGCTGTTCGACGATGAACCGTTCATGATTGAAACAGGCTACATCCCGATCAAAATTGTCCAGGATCTTAACCAGACGATTATTGAAGGCTCAATCTTTAATTATCTGGAGGATTCGCGCAATCTCGCTGTCACCAAATCATTCCTGTCTGTTTTTGCAGAGCCGTCTGAGCCGGGTGACCAGGAGCTGCTGCACCTGTCACCGAATGAGCCTGTAAGTATCATGGAAGGGATTTTCTTCCTCGATAACGGCACTCCGCTTGAATTCTCGCATATGAGGTTCCACTACAAGTATCTGAAATTTAATACCTTTGTGTCCGTTACGTAAGCGCAGGTCCGGGAAATTTTCCCGGACTTTTTTTTTGGCTGGGAGAAGAGAGGCAGGAGGATTAAGGGGCAGAGGTATAGATGCCGAATTCGGCTGTGAAAATAATCGTCGTGCCGGTTGAAGCCGGCTCTGCTGAACTGAGGCCGATCTCCCCGTTCATTAGTTCTACAATCCGCTTGCAGATCGCCAGACCGAGCCCGCTGCCTTCTGTCTGCCGGGTGATGCTGTTATCGACACGGTAAAAGGGAAGGAACAGGCGGGCTTGTTTTTCCGGAGGTATGCCGCTGCCGGTATCCTGTATCTTAAATTGCAGCTGGGCGGTATCAGCGGAAACTGAGAGAAGATATGCGGCGACGGAAATACTTCCCGCCCCGGTAAATTTCACCGCATTCCCCAGCAGATTGAGCGATACCTGTCTGAGCCTTCCGTCATCTCCGACCAAAAGTTCTGGAATGTTATCGTCAATAGAAACGTTAAGCTGGAGCTGTTTGTTCCAGATAGCCGGAGTAAGCAGCTCCAGCGTCTCCGCAATGGATTCCCGCACACTGAATGCTTCAGCCAGCAGCTGACCGAAACCGGACTCCAGCTTGCTGTAATCCAGAATATCGTTCACGATCCGCAGCAGTGACTTCCCGCTTCTTTGAATAGTGGCAACGTACTCCTTCTGCTGCTCATTCAGCGTGCTTGCCGCGAGCAGTTCGGCCATGCCCAGTACGCCGTTCATCGGCGTCCGGATCTCATGATTCATCATCGCGATGAACTCATTTTTGGCCTGGTTGGCCAGCTCCATGGCTTCTTTTTCGATCAGAAGATGTTTCTGTTCATTCAGCAGCTGTCTTTGTATAGACAGGGAGGGGAAAATAATTTCTTCTGTTGCTTGATGCTTATAAAGGGGTGATTTATAAAACTCGGTATCAGTCATGACATACTCATGCTCCCTGATAAGCCCGGTCTGCAGGGAAGCAGAAATCCCGTACGCATTATAGGCGCATACAGATACCATCCCGTATTCCCGCACAAAATCGGCTGTCTGCCGCTCATATGCCATCAGATTTTCCCGAATGGTGTGTTCATTGTGCTCACCCCAGGTCAACACATTAGCCCATGTACGGAGCGAATAGTCTTTATGTTGAATCGTCGCGGTTATTTTCTCGAAATGAGACACAATGTGCTGGAAATTAAAATCTCCCCGGGAACCGTAATAAGTGAAGCCTGTCGGCCAGACTGCTGCTGCCCAGCTTTTCCAGGATAGTCTGATAAACGTCGGCCTGCTCAATAAACAGAATGTGGTGATTGTGCTCAATTGCCGTTGTGATATATGAAAGAGCATTATCAATATAACGATCGTAATCCTCAAACAGATAGATGATATGTCCGCCGTCTGTAACACTTGTTAAAGAATTTAACGTTATTGCCTGTCTGCTCATAATGGGGCTCCTCATTGCTGCAAGTTTATCTATTACTATAATTGAAAATAATATCTTCGTCACTTTTTCTTCAGCTGGTGGGGAATCATTGCTATAACTCCTTTTATTTACAAGTTATTGAATGTAAAAAACTGGCGAAAGACATAGCGGACGAGCGTTTTCCCAGACAATTCCCTGCACATTTCATACTATGTTCAAAATTTCACAAAATTGGACCGCATCACTTGTCTAAAAGGTTGTATTTATTTTTTTCAGAGGTATGATGTACCTGTAGAGAAAAAAGATTGGTAATTATAAATACAATCATTTAGGGAGTGGAGAAAATGGGATTATCGACCATGAATGTTGATTATTCATCAAAAACGTATCTGGAGAAGCTGGACGCTTACTGGCGGGCAACGAACTATATTTCCGTAGGACAGTTGTATTTGAAAGACAATCCGTTGTTAAGAGAACCGCTGAAGGATGCTGATGTCAAAATCAAACCAATCGGGCACTGGGGAACGATTCCCGGCCAGAACTTCATTTATGCCCATCTCAACCGCGTTATCACCAAATATGATCTGAACATGTTCTATATAGAAGGACCGGGCCACGGCGGCCAGGTAATGGTATCGAATTCCTATCTGGACGGCAGCTACACCGAAATTTACCCGGACATCACCCAGGATATCCCGGGTCTCAAAAAGCTGTTCAAGCAGTTCTCGTTCCCTGGCGGCGTAGCTTCCCATGCTGCACCTGAAACTCCGGGATCCATCCATGAGGGCGGTGAGCTTGGTTATTCCCTGTCTCACGGCGCCGGCGCGATTCTCGATAATCCTGACCTGATCTCGGCAGTTGTCATCGGAGACGGCGAGGCTGAAACCGGACCGCTGGCCGCATCCTGGTTCTCCAACCGGTTCATTAACCCTGTTACAGACGGCGCTGTACTGCCGATCCTGCACCTGAACGGCTTCAAGATCAGCAACCCTACGATCCTCTCCCGCCAGTCACGGGAAGAAATCACGGCTTACTTCACCGGCATGGGCTGGGAGCCGTTCTTTGTAGAAGGTGAAGATCCGGAGCGGATGCACCCTGAAATGGCCAAGGTACTGGATACAATCGTGGAAAGAATTGCAGCGATCCAGAAAAATGCGCGTGAAAATAACGACCTTACCCGTCCGCTATGGCCAATGCTTGTCTTCCGTTCCCCTAAAGGCTGGACCGGACCTGCTCAGTGGGATGGCGTACCGAATACCGGCTCGTTCCGGGCTCATCAGGTGCCTATTCCGGTTGACCAGAAGAATATGAAGCATGCCCCGGCGCTGCTGGACTGGATGCACAGCTACAGACCGGAAGAGCTGTTCGACGAAAACGGCCGTCTGTTTGCTGAAATTGCTGAAATTCTGCCTACCGGCAACAGACGAATGGGGATGAACCCTGTTACGAATGCCGGCAATCTGATCAAGGACCTGAACCTGCCTGACTTTGCCGACTATGCGCTGGACAATGCTGTTCCGGGCCAAGTGGTGGCACAGGATATGGCGGTTCTCGGTAAATACCTGAAAGAGGTTGTCCTGCGTAACGAGCCTAATCGCAACTTCCGGATCTTCGGGCCGGATGAAACGATGTCCAACCGTCTCGCACCGGTGTTTGAAGTGACCAAACGCCAGTGGCTGGATCAGGTTATTGAGCCAAATGATGAATTCCTGGCTTCATACGGCCGGGTTATCGACTCCCAATTGTCGGAGCATCAGGCGGAAGGCTTGCTTGAAGGATATGTACTGACCGGACGCCACGGCTTCTTCCACAGCTATGAAGCGTTCCTGCGCGTTGTGGATTCAATGATTACCCAGCACTTTAAATGGCTGCGCAAGGCAACCGATCAGGGCTGGCGTGCCGATATCCCGTCACTGAATGTTGTGGCAACTTCGACCGTATTCCAGCAGGACCATAACGGCTACACTCATCAAGACCCGGGTCTGCTCGGCCACCTGGCTGACAAGAAACCGGAATTCATCCGTGAATATCTGCCGGCCGATGCGAACTCCCTGCTGGCTGTATTCGATACGGTGCTGAATGACCGCCAGAAGATCAACCTGATCGTCTCCTCCAAGCATCCGCGTCCGCAATGGTTCAGTGTAGCAGAGGCGCAGGAGCTGGTTGATAAAGGGCTGAAGATTATCGACTGGGCAAGCACAGACAAGGGCGGCGAGCCTGATGTGGTCTTTGCTTCCGCAGGTACAGAGCCAACCATTGAAAGCCTGGCGGCGATCTCCATCCTGAATGAGAAATTGCCTGAGCTCAAAATCCGTTATATCAACGTAGTGGACCTGCTGAAGCTGAGAAGCCAGAAGCTCGATCCGCGCGGCCTGTCCGACGAAGAGTTTGATCAATTTTTCACAAAAGACAAACCGGTGATCTTCGCGTTCCATGGCTATGAAGGCCTGATCAAGGACCTGTTCTTCGACCGTCACAATCACAATCTGCATGTGCATGGCTACCGTGAGAACGGCGACATCACCACTCCGTTTGATATGCGCGTGCTGAATCAGATGGACCGCTTCGACCTGACGAAGGAAGCTGTACTGAGCCTGCCTGAGTCTGCCGAGCATACTGCTATCGCAGCTGAGATGGATGCCATGGTTAAGAAGCATTATGAATTTATCCGCGAAGAAGGCATTGACCTGCCGGAGGTTGAAAGCTGGGTCTGGAAGGGCTTGAAATAAAGTTTGGATATTGAAATTGCAAGCCTGTCCCCGTGTTGGGGGCAGGCTTTTGTGGTACGCCCAGCATGGGCGTCATCTCTAGGGTGAAAGTCCCGAACGGGGGCTGGCAAGCGCCTACCGTTAGCCAAGGGCAAGGGTGTCCACCGTGAGGCGGAATCTGAAGGAAGCCGGAGGCAAAAGCACGGCCTGAGGTACACGAATCCAATTTGAGGCGGT
>NZ_JARXXP010000005.1 GCF_029893965.1 Paenibacillus sp. PastM-3 | reverse complement strand
GAACGCAGGGATCGCTTGCTAAATAAGAAGAGGTTACTCTTCTGTTCGCAAGAATCCGCCACTTCAAGCGTTAGCTAAGTGGGGGAGAATTCAAGAGATCCCATTAGAAGAAGTACACGTAATACCATCATACAGCATCATATCTTTGATTTGGTTCACAGTTGTAACCATGCAATCGAAATTGCTTCAATAATGCAATGTAATAATAATGACAGTTTGGCACGATACTATATTTTTACTGCACCGGAGTTAAGCCGGAAAATCCGGCCTCCTGAAATACGGAGCAACAAGGAGCAAATCGCCGGCTGCTTAAGAGCGGAGCCTAAGAATACGCCTTCATTCAATGGGGGATGGCATTCTTTGGCTTCTTTTGCCATCCGTGATATTTTACAATATATAGCCGCAGGCGTAAGATTCAATCAGCAACTGAATCTAATATAACTGTTCTCAAACGGCTGAATTCCGGTTAAGGGAACGGGGGAACCAACGGTGAATGCGGTATGTTCTGATGCTGCTCACCCGGGGTGAATCCTTGCTGCGGGTTGAACATTAACCGGGCAGGGTAGGGCTATCTCACTGCCCGAATCCGTCAGCTAACCCCGTAAGCCTCGAAGAGAGAGGATGAGCGCCATGATCAATTAACCGACCACGGAAGCCCTGCCCTTCTGTGGTCTTTTTGCTGCGCATAAAGGCAGATAAGAAGTCCGGATAAGAAGTGTTATTCTTATAACAACGTTAAATAGGTAGTATAGACTTCTCGCCTGTAAGAAAGGGGGGATTAACATCATTAGTGTATTTATTGTGTGTTTCTGGGCGGGGCTGGTGATTATCCTCAGTGGCGGATTTCATGGTCACGGGCTGGCTGGCCACTTGCATGCGGGAGCCGGAGGTACCGGAGGCCACGGTTTTGTGCCCCTGCTGCCGCTGATCGTGTTCGTCACAGTCTGGGGCGGCACGGGTTATGTGCTCGTCCGGTTCAGCGGGTTGACCCTGCCGTCGGCAATACTGATCTGCACCGTAATCGCCTTGCTGCCCGGCTGTCTGCTGTATGTTGTGCTGGTCCGGATGATGACCCGGTATGACAGCAGCATGAATGAATCGGATTATGAATTGGCGGGACAGCTCGGGTATATCAGTATTGCCGCAGAGGATGGAACAACCGGGGAGATGAAATATGTGCTGCACGGGACTATGCGTTCTATTGGTGTACGGGCCGAGACAGGCCAACAGCTTGCAAAGGGCGACAGGGTGATTATTTTGAAGGTGGATAAAGGGATGGCGGAGGTAACTCTTTTTGAAAGGGAAACCGGACAATTATAAAATCGGGGAGTGTCGGAGCAGATGGTTATTCTCTATTTAACCGCGGGAATTGTGGCAGTGATCCTGCTGGCTGTGTTCAGTATCGTTAACGCGTATAAGAAGGTCCCGCCCAACCAGGCGATGATTGTGTACGGCCTCGGCGGCAAAAGAGTGGTGCAGGGCGGAGGGACGTTCGTCATTCCCGGCTTCCAGAATAATAAGACCATCTCCATGATGCTGATGAGCTTTGATGTCATTCCGGCACAGGCGATGTTCTCCCGGCAGGGCATCAAGCTTAATCTGGAGGCCGTGGCCCAGATCAAGATCAAAAGCGACCCCACCGCCATTCTGACTGCCAGCGAGCAGTTTATTGACCGGCCTGAAGAAGACCGTGAGACTATAATTCTACATTCGGTGGAGGGCCATCTGCGCGGATTGATCGGTCAGCTGAGTGTAGAGTCCATTCTCAAGACACCGGATGAAATCAACAGCAAGATGCGGGAGACCTGCTCCGAGGATCTTGATAAAATGGGGCTTGAAGTGGTCAGCTTCACCATTAAAAAAATTACCGATGATAAAGGATATATCGACAATATGGGTGTGCCGGAAATCGAACGCATCCGCCGTGATGCCAGCATTGCCAAAGCGGAGGCAGAGCGCGACATCCAGATCAAGCAGGCCGAAGCCGAGAAGGAATCCTCTATCGCCAAAGCCAATGCGCACCAGGCTACCATTGAAGCTGAAACAGCCGCCCGTGCCAAGGAATCCCTGTTTGAAAAGGAGCTGAACATTAAGCAGGCGGATTTCAAGCTGGAAACAGAAGTGAAAAAAGCACAGGCGGACCTCGCCTACGAATTGCAGCAGAACAAAATCAGGCAGTCACTCGTTACAGAACAGGTCAAGATCACGCAAATGGAAGCAGAAGCCAACCGCACCGTCCGTGAAATTGAAGTTGGACTGAGACAGAAGGAGCTTGAGGCAACCGTAATCAAGCCTGCTGAAGCTGAGAACCAGGCTGTCATTATGAGAGCGGAAGCAGCCAAGCAGCGGCAGATTCTTGAAGCGGAGGCTGAAGCCGCCATGACGACCAAACGCGGGCTGGCAACGGCAGAAGCGGAGCTGGCCAAGGGGAAGGCCAATGCGGAAATCGTGCAGCTGGCCGGAGCGGCGGAGGCAGGGGCGCTTGAGAAAAAAGCAGAGGCCTATAAGCAGTTCACACAGGCTGCGCTTACGGTGGAATTCCTGAAGGTTCTGCCTGAGCTGGCTGAGCGAATCGCTTCCCCGCTGGCGAAGGTGGATAAGATTACCGTCATTTCCCAGGATAGTGCCTCAGCCGGCGTGAATAAAATTACCGGCGACATTGCCAAAATGATGGCCCAGGTTCCTGAGCTGACCCGCTCCCTAACCGGCATGGACGTGACCGAGGCGCTCGGCGGATTGCTCGGCCGCAGTCGCGAAGCAGAATAATGATTTATAAACCAGCCCCATGCAGCACCGTAAAGGATGCGATGTGCGGGGCTGGTTTGTCTTGCAGGAAAGCGGTAGTGGCAGGATAAGCGCAAGCCTAATCCATCGGGGTATGGTCTGCCGGCAGCGGAATCTTCCAATACCTGCTCCCGTCGCCGGTTCTTCCCAGCAGCCGGTTTTCCACCAGCTCTCTTCTCAGGAAGCAGTGGTCGTTGAAGGTATGGTTGTCCTTTATGATCTCGTTGACTTCAGCTTCTGTATACTCCACATTCTCCGAAAAATTCGTGCTCAAATACTCGACGACAATTCTTTGATTGGTGCGTTTGGCCGGCCAGCTGCGCAGCTTCCGGTCGGCGTCCAGGAAATTATCCAGTTTACTTTTCATTGTCTGTTCCCTCCAATTTACGATATTCGAACATAATCTAATTATATATATATCTAATTTGTTTGCAACTGAAAGTTGTCCGTCCCGGGCTGGTGAGCAATTGTTTGGTAATCTTCGCTATTTACCGCTGCGCTGCAGTAATTCTTATGGGATAATAATTTTACATGATCCGTTATAATGCTTGGGAACATAACATGATCAGGAACATTAGAACAAGCCGTGGAGGATGAGTGCGTAATGCCAAGCGTGAGTAAAATAATCATTGTAACCGTTTTTTTGCTGTTTACCCTTACCGGCTGTTTTATCAGCGGAACAAATGAAGATGTCCAGGCCAACAGCCAGGAAACTGCTGCAGTAGCGGACCTTCCTGCCTATGACTTGTCTTCACTTATTATTGAGCTGCCTTCCGGGTGGGAGCTTGATAAAGGGGACAAGCTAAATTACCTGATGATAAATGAGCGGGGAGAGGCTGCAGGAAGAATTTCTTCAAGTCCCTATGAGGCCAACTATGAATTTAAGCATGCGCTGCCTAATCACAGCTCGGTAATTAACGATGAAACGATCCAGCTTCCAGCCGGAGACTGCCGGTTAATTACCCTTGATGCCGATAACGGCACAGCTGCGTCCGGCATAACCGGAACTCATAATACATATTACGGAGTTGTTTCGATTCAGGATAAAGTGATCTATATTCTCGATTTTACGAATCTGGATAAAGACCCCAAGAGCAAGCAGCAGTTCATTGATATTCTGAACACTATTTCCCTGCAGGAACCCGAAATGTCCCAATGACAGGAGCTGTGAATCCGTCAATTCTGTGCACGAACTGTCGGAGCGCAGCGGAAGCTTTTTGTTACTCTGGAGTCAGGGAAAGGAGGCTGGCGTATGAATTCTCTGGAGGATATGAACAAAGCGCTAAGCTACATTGAGGAGCAGCTGGCGGGCGAAATCAATTACAGGGAAGCAGCAAGGCTGGCAATGTGCTCGGAGTACCATTTTAAACGGATGTTTTCTTTTTTGGCTGGCATTCCGCTCTCTGAATATGTGCGCCGCAGACGGCTTACTTTAGCTGCATTCGATCTGCAGCACAGTCCGCTCCGCGTTATTGACATAGCCGTAACCTACGGGTACAGCTCGCCCGATGCATTCACCAAGGCATTTCAGCTGTTCCACGGCGTGACCCCTTCAGAAGCCAGACTAAACGGACAGCCGCTGAAGGCCTTTCCCCGGATGACGTTCCAATTAACGGTCAGAGGAGGAAATGAAATGAATTACCGGATTGAAGAAAAGGAAGCATTCCGTATAGCTGGTCTGCACAAAAGGGTTCCGATTGTGTTCGAAGGGGTGAACCCGGAGATTGCCGCCATGTGGCAGAGCCTGAATATGGAGCTGATCAGCGGGCTCAAGGCCCTTTCCAACATGAACCCTCAGGGGATGATCAGTGCCTCGGTTAACTTTTCTGAAGGGCGGATGGAGGAAAAAGGGGAGCTGGACCACTATATCGGGGTGGCTACGACGCTAGAATGTCCGGATACCTTTGCACAGCTGGAGGTAGCTGCAGGAACCTGGGCAGTATTTGAAGCGGTGGGTCCGTTTCCGGAGACGCTGCAGAATGTGTGGGGCAGAATCTACTCGGAATGGTTCCCATCCTCGCATTATGAGCTGGTGGAAGGGCCGGAGATCCTGTGGAATGAAACTAAGGATACGGCTTCTCCGGCATACCGGAGTGAAATATGGATTCCGGTTAAAAAGAACAACGAAATGTAAAAAGCATAAGCTCCTGCGGGGAAGCAGTGTTCCCGGGGAGCTTCTGTTTGTCTTAATTCAGCTGAGACATATATTCATAGGCTGTGATGCCGAACATGCTTTTGAAATGACGGTTCAGATGGGTCAGGTCAAAGAAGCCGTATTCTGCCACTGCCGCATAAATATCTTTGGTGCGTTCGATGGAGCGTCTGGCGTGTTCGATTTTGCAATTCAAAAAAAACTGATAGGGGGAGATGCCGGCATGCTGCTTGAAACCGCGGATGAACTGGAACTTCGACATGCCGAATTCCAGGCACAGCTCATCCAGCTTGAGCACATCGCCAAGGCTGCCCAGCATCCTTTCTTTTGCCCGATCGATAAACCGGTTATCCGTTCCCGTTCGGCTTGCGGCTGTATCGTCAGCTGTCCGGGCAAGGCGTTCAATCAACGACAGCAGCAGCTCGCCGGATAAAGCATCCTCCCGGCCGGACTGGACCGCACCGGATAGGGCGCAAATCTGCCGGGCCAGCCCGCGGTCATACACAATCGGAGCATCAAAGCGCAGCTCCCTGCCGCCAAGCGCCTCAGACACGAGCTCCGGCCGGAGATAGAGCATGATATAGTCAATCCCGTCCCGGTCATAGGAGCTGCCGTCATGATACTCCTCCCGGTTAAACAGCATGACGCCGCCCCGGTGTGAGGACTGGAAGCTTCCGCTGAGCTGATACTGCTGGATGCCGCGCAGGGTAACACCGACCGCATATTCCTCGTGGCAATGTTTTTTGTACGTAAAGTCGCTCATGCTTGCGGAAAGGGCCAGAACATCGTCTGATTTTTTGTAAATAAACTGCTCCACAGCCTCCGCCTCCCTCCTCTAAAAAATTCCCGAAACCATTACAGCCGAGTATATCATAAACAGTGCCATAACCGTGTTTGCCGTCCGCCGGTGAGCCTGCAGAAAGGCTCTGAACACCGTTCCAAATACCAGCCAGGCCATAAACGCCAGAAACCCGATAACAGTTATGACTATGACGAACACGGTGAGAATAAGCGGAGAGCTGTAATAAGGCAGGACATAGCCTGGGATTACAGTTAGCGTAAACAGGATCACCTTGGGATTGATAAACTGCATCAGCAGGCCGGAGGCAAAGCCGGACGTATTGTGATGCTGCGCTTCCGCTGTGTTCATCCGGTAAATCTGAACGGCCAGATACAGCATATACAGGCTGCCAATGACCTGCATAACGGTGAGAACACCGGGCAGCACGCCGGCCAGCATCCGGTTCAGCAGGGCAGAAGCGGCCAGCAGCAGGCCGAAGGCCAGCGTTGCGCCCCATACATACTTCATGGCCTGCTTCAGGCTGTTGTGCTGGACAGTGGAAAGGATGACAATATTGGTCGGTCCCGGAGTAAAGGTGACGACAATGCAATATACAAGAAAAGCGGCTAGATTCATGAGGACCTCCTGATGTGTAGTCAACAGTCAACATGAATCGTACACCGGAACCGGGGCGGGTTATAGTACATTATTGCAGCATGCGGACTTAATTCTCAGACAAGCTGTTTGCCGGGCAGCATCAGTAGTCCCGAAAGGTTAGGACAGTCCGTTCCTACGGCAGGCTTATGTATTTGTTCCTGAAGCTGTATCACAGGCTCCCCGTCGCCCGGATGATCGATGGCTCAGTGCATGAGCTTACGGCGCTGAACAGCGCTTTTGAGCGGCTGAAGCAGCAGGCAGGGGTGGCAACTCCGGTCTGGGATGAGCTGGTTGCTCTGAACGGCGAAAGGTAAGACTGGCTGTACGCAGAATCCGGCGACAATCCGGGAGAATTTGTGTACACTAGGCTTAAGCACATGCTTAATCTGTATCTGAGGTGTGGAAAAGAATGAATAATGAGCTGACCATAAGCAAGCTAACAGCCGGGGACAGGGGCGCGGCAGCGCGGATTTTTGAGATTTCGATTACGGATGCCTTTGAACAGGAGGGGCTGGGGGATCTGCGGGAGGATATTTTCCAGGAGATTGACGGTAAAAATCATCTGCTCCAGGCTGCACTTTCCCGTGCCAATCCGGACACTGTTCTGCTGCTGGCCAGGCTGAACGGCGAAGCAGCAGGTACGATCTCCTTCGGGCCCTGCGGTGAAGAAGTGCGGATATGCACCGGCGGCCGGCTGAACGATGTAGGTGAGCTGGGCAGCTTATACGTACTTCCGCAGCTTCAGAACCGGGGAATCGGCTCAGCGCTGATCCGCAGTATGGCTGAGTGGCTGGACGGACAGGGAATTGAGCAGTTCTGTCTGGACAGTGGTTATAAACGCGCACAGCAGAGATGGCTGAAGAAGTTCGGCGAGCCTTATGTAATCGCCCAGGACTACTGGGGTCCCGGCAATCCGCATATGGTGTGGCTGTGCAAGGTGAAGGATTACGTATAGACTGCCGGGGTCAGGGCTTAACGGTATTTCAGGCGGAGATTATCACTGTCAAAATAGACGAGATCACCCTCATCATAATGCCATACCGCTCTGAGCCGGGTGGGCTGGCGGAGCCCGTTAATGATTCTGTAGTTATCCATGTATGCCGTCCAGCGTATTTTCTGCCTGGAGCCGTCCATGCCGACAGCAGTGCGGTCATTTGTAGTGAAAGATTTGCACTCGCCGTTCTCGCGGAAGCTGAAGATGCCGCTGGCTGTGCTGCCGTAACGGGAAATCGTAGCTTCAGCGTGCAGGTCATCAATAGGCTTCCAGGAGATATAGCTCTGGAGTGCAGCACTTGGCAGCAGTAAAGCTTCCGAGAGAAAGGTGACCAGACAGGCCTGGTCCATTTCTGTACCCCGTTGATCAAAGAGCGTGAACGCCTTGCCCAGAACACCCTTCATTCCCCCTGTACCTTCTACATAGGTGTCAAGCCCCTGAAAAGGTATACCGTACAGCTTCGCATCGATAAAAACGGCTCTGGCTGTATGTGCTACGGAATTAACCTGCTTGTATCCGATGTTAATAACAGATTTGCCGGGACCCAGGCTAAACTTAACCTTGCGGAATTCAGCCTGCATTGCGGTCATCTTCGGGTAGCCGGTAAATCCGGCCGTTTCGAAATACCTCCGGACCGGAGGCGGGAGCGGCGTCCAATTCTCTGAGGTAAATACAGCAGCTGCAGCCGGTTCACCGGTCGTGAGGCCTGAGGCCAGCTTCTGAAACTCAGCCTTCGTTGCGGAATATGGAATCTGCCAAAAGACAAGGATAGCAGCTACGAAACAGGCTATAGTAACGGTCAGCACAATCATGATTATTCTACTCCTTTTCATCAGCTGGCGAACCGGCTTCCATCAGGATGATATTCCTGCTCAGTCCGGCTAATCCGCGGAACAATCCGCCCGTCAATTCCCCGTCGAAGCCATTGAATAAATCTGCCATGAACTTCTCCTCTTTCTTACTTCTTCCTGCAAAATAATCCATGCAGCCCTCAGTCAGCCGCACACGGACAATCCTTGAATCCTGTGCATCCTTAGCGAGTTCCACAAGTCCTTGCTTCTCCAGTATTAGCGCCATCTTCTTCACATTTTGCCTGGAGCTTCCGGTCATCGCAGCGAGATCGGTCAAGGCAGGGGCGATAGTGCCGCTCTTCAAAATAACAGCGATCAGCAGCCACTGCTTCGTCGTGATTTGCGCATCGAGTTTATCACCGAGTGCCTGAATCCGGTTGGCAAGCATGAGTAAAGTCCCCAGAATGTATGCTTGTTGTGCTTGTTGTGCTTGTTGTGCTTGTTGTGCTTGTTGTGCTTGTTGTGCTTGCTGCTCGTTCTCATCCATTTAGCTTATCCCCCACCTATAAAGGTAACTAGTTACGTATTTAGTATATTCAATAATCCACGTGGTGTCACTACATCCCAAGGCGGAGATATAAATGGTTTTGCAGACTGTTAAGCAGGGCCGGAGAGCGGGAGTATAATGAGGCAGCAGCGAAAGTTCTGAAAGGATACATACACGTTTACATTCAGTTTAAATAAGGGATTTAAGATCCATATATATTAGCAGTACAGGAGGAGAAGTAAATGAGTCAACAAATGAACAAAGCCCGGCAGCAGGGCGGATTGGCAATTGAAGCGCAGGGACTGGTCAAAATATTCGGGGATAACCGAGCTGTAAATGGAGTCGATCTGCAGGTACCCACCGGATTCATTTATGGCGTGCTCGGGCCGAACGGGGCGGGAAAAACAACCGCAATCCGCATGCTGGCAACGCTGCTCAGACCGGACGGCGGCTCAGCCAGAATCTTCGGGCATGATGTAGTAAAGGAGCCGCAGATCGTGCGGCAGCTAATCGGGGTGACCGGCCAATATGCATCAGTGGACGAATCGCTCAGCGCTACCGAGAACCTGGTGATTTTCTCGCGTCTGCTTGGACTGGGTCGGGCCGAAGCCAAACGTAAGGCAGCAGACCTGCTGGAGGAATTCGGGCTGAGTGAAGCAGCCAGACGGCCGCTGAAGAATTTCTCCGGCGGGATGCGCCGCCGTCTGGATCTGGCGGCAAGCCTGATTGCTCAGCCGCCGCTGATTTTTCTGGATGAGCCGACCACCGGGCTTGACCCGCGGACACGCAACCAGATGTGGGATACGATCCGCCGTCTGGTAGGTTCAGGGTCCACGGTACTTCTTACCACACAGTATCTGGAGGAAGCGGATCAGCTGGCCGACCGGATTGCCGTAATCGATCATGGCCGGGTCGTTGCTGAGGGCACCGTCGATAATCTGAAATCCTCGATCGGCAGCTCGTCGCTGCATCTCAGAGTCCAGAATTCGCAGCAGATCCAGCTGGCCCGGCAGACGGTGGAGCGTGTGCTCCGCGTACAGACTGCCATTTCAGCGGAAGCGGCAAGCATTACAGCTCCGATGGGTAATGCAGATGCCGTAACCGATCTGCTCATTGCTCTTCGTGAAGCAGGGGTTCCCTTGTCGGAGATGAGCGTGCAGAAGCCGACCCTTGACGAAGTGTTCTTGTCACTGACCGGCCGCGGGGTAGAGGATCATGCTGCACAGGCGGCAAATAAAACAGCTAAAACGGAGGGGCAGCATTATGAGTACATTCATTAAACCTGGCGTAGAACGCCAATTAAAAAATCGTTCTAGCCTCGGCCAGTCGGTCCGCAACTCCCTGACTATGGCTTACCGGGGGCTGCTCAAAATCAAACGCACGCCTGAGCAGCTGTTCGATGTTACCCTGCAGCCGATTATTTTCACTCTGATGTTCACCTATATCTTCGGCGGGGCGATCTCGGGGGATGTGGTCAGCTATCTGCCGGTCATTATCCCGGGGATTCTGGTGCAGACGGTGATTACCACCTCAATTGTAACCGGCGTACAGCTGCGTGAGGATATGGAAAAAGGGGTATTTGACCGTTTCAAGTCACTGCCGATTTCCCGTATCGCCCCGCTTGCCGGTGCGCTCCTGGCTGATACCGTCCGCTATACGATTGCTACTGTACTGACCTTTACAATGGGGTACCTGATGGGTTACCGTCCGGAAGGCGGCCTGGGCTCTGTAGTCCTTGCTGCATTGCTGGTGATCGGATGCTCCTGGGCGATCAGCTGGATTTTTGCCTTCTTCGGTGTCATTGCGCGTACAGCTTCCAGCGTACAGGGGATTTCGATGATCGTGCTGTTCCCGCTTACCTTCATGTCCAACGCTTTTGTACCTGCTGATACTATGCCTGACTGGCTGCAGTGGTTTGTTGCAATCAATCCGATCTCCCATCTTGTCACCGCAGTCCGTAATTTGACCAATGCAGGCACAGCAGGCTCCGACCTTGTATATTCCCTGATTGGTGCTGCAGTTATTGTGGCGGTCTTTGCACCGATCACCGTCCGCGCTTATATGCGCCGCACGTAACTAATTGATTAGCGGCAGACAATCCTTCATGAGTGGAGGATTGTCTTTTTTGCTATACTAAGTGCAATTGATGTACAAAACCTGATTATGGAAAAGGAGCTGTCTATGCCATGGATATGAGTCAGCCTGAATCTCTTCCGGTACACACGGATTTTCCATACGCTTCCCGTTATCTTGCGGTGAACGGGCTGCGCCTGCATTATGTGGATGAGGGCGAGGGTCCGCCTGTGCTTATGCTGCATGGCAATCCCACTTGGAGTTATATGTACCGCAATATCATTCCATATCTGATGCCCTATGTGCGCTGTATTGCGGTTGATCTGCCGGGGATGGGCAAATCGGACAAGCTGGAGCATGGCTGTACGCTGGCGGAGCATGCGGAATATATCAGCTCATTCGTTGAGCAGCTGGGGCTGATTAATCCGGTGCTCGTCGGCCATGACTGGGGGATGGCGGTGGGGCTGGAATATGCGGCAGCAAATCCAGGTAATGTCAGGGCAGTGGCGATGCTTGAGCCGCAGGCTTTATATCCGACGCCATCCTGGGAGGAATTCACGCCGGCAGAGTCGGCTGAGCTGTTCCAGCTGCTGCGTGACCCCGTGCAGGGCTGGCCGTTTATGCGTGACAACAGCGTGTTCGTCGAGGGCATGCCAAACATCATTATTAACCGGCAGCTGAGTGCTGAGGAGCATGAACATTACCGTGAGCCATTCCGCAACCCGGAGCAGCGGCGTCCGATGTGGGTATTTCCTAACCAGATTCCAGTAGCCGGGCAGCCCCCGGAGGTAGTACAGGCGGTTGAGAGCCGTAACCGCTGGTTCACCGGTTCTGATGTGCCCAAGCTGCTCTTTTATGCCGAGCCGGGCTGTACAATCCGCGAACCGCAGTTGAACTGGTGCCGGGAGCATTTGAGTAATCTCACCCTATGTCCGATAGGGAAGGGCTTCCACCATCTGACTGAGGAGAACCCGCAGCTGATCGGTCAGGAGCTGCAGCGCTGGATTAACGCTCTCCCTTTATAGGCGAATGAGAGAAATGAGCGAAATGAAGGGCATAAATGCCTTTGATTTCAGCCGGTGAGGTCAAACAGCCGGATTAAGAGGTATCCCCTAACTAAGGAATGTTCGACAGACGCAGTCTGCGGGCATTCCTTTTTTTGTATGGTGATTGACAGATGCTGAATTGAGGAGGTATTATGAATTTGGTTTTAGTAATTTAGTAAATTAGTAAATTAGTAAATCATCATTAAAAACACCAAAACACCAAAACACCAAAACACAATTACTAAAACACTAAATCGAAATTTCAGTCGAATGACAAACTAAATATTCTAAAACTGGAGCGTGCAAACATGAAAATACCTACAACCCTCAAACATAAACCCGTGATCGTATCCGAAAATTATGAGCAGGTAGACGGCCGGTATGCCGGTAATACGGACGCCCAGGGCCTGTCCCTGGGTCTGGCCCAATGGAATGACCGGGGCAAGGTCGACATTTCAGCCAAAGTGTGGAGACATACGGGAGAGAAGTGGTCCAGACAGTCAGAGGAGCTGCCGATGCACCGGGTGCTGGATCTGGCGATCCTGATCTGCAGAAGCAGCCTATATTTTCAGGATGCCTACCGGCTGCCCGATATGTATGATCCCGAGAACCCGCAGATCGACCGCATCGGACTGCAGGGGGATGCCATGAATGTATCGGTCTGCACCGACAATCCGATGATCGGCAATGATATCAAGCTGTTTGCCCAGGCACTTGGCGAGGACGGCGAAATGATCGGCGAGCGGCTTAGTGTTCTGGCACGGGTGCTGAAGGAAATGGGCTATTAAGCATAGGCTCAAGGCTAAGCAATGAAGGGGGAAATAGAAGTGGACAAAAGCAAGCGCAAGGAGCTGCAGGAAGAATTCAAACAGATCAAGACCTACATGGGGGCCATCCAGATCACCAATAAGGTTAACGGCAAAATCTATGTAGACACCTTTTCCAACCTCAAGAACAAATGGTTCACCCTGCAGATGCAGCTGGATATGGGACGGTTCGCCAATGCAGGCCTGCAGAAGGACTGGAGGGAGCTTGGTGCGGACAGCTTTACCTATGAGGTGCTGGAGCAGAAAGAGGCGGATGAAATTACCGATATCAAATGGGAATGCAAGCAGATGCTGAAGCACTGGCTCGACAAGCTGCAGCCTTATGAGGATAAGGGCTATAACAAACCCTTGCTCAGATAAAAGAAAAACAGCCGCAAGAACTCCTGTACAGGAATCTTTGCGGCTGTTCCTTTAGTCTATGAGCCATTCTCCCCGAGCAACCGGATGCACCTGTCCTCCGACGTTAATATCATACGAGCTGTCTTTTAATGAAGCCTTGACTTGAATCAGAGAAGGTCTGCCGATCTTGTATCCCTGTTCAACACGGTACTGGAGCTCACTGCTGCCCAGATAATTATACTTCAGTAAATAGCCCGCCAGGTTCCCGTTCGCACTTCCTGTAGCCGCGTCCTCAGGAAATCCGGAATCCTCACAGAACACACGAACATGAAGATCATGATCCGCCTGAACCGTCTCTTTGCAGAAGACAAGGATGTTCGCGCGGAACGCTTTTGCCAGAAAAGCCTCAAAGGCTGCATGGTTAATCCGGCAAGCATGTACAGCCTCCAGGGAGCGAAGCGGCACAATAATCGAAGCAAGACCGGTGGATACCTCCTGTACAGGAAAATCCGGCTCAAGCTCTCCGGCGTCAATGCCCAGTATTTCTGCAATCACAGCCGGGTCAACCGTCCGCCCGAATTGCGGAGGTTTCTGCTTCATCCACAGCTCATGCTGGCCAGCCGCAGTAACGGGAATTTGCCCGACGCCGAGATTAAGAGTAATGGTGCCGCCCGTATCCTGTTCAAGCCCCCGTTCAATCTCCCGCTGAATAATGTACGCTGTCCCGAGGGTCGGATGCCCTGCAAACGGAACTTCAGTATCCGGTGTAAAAATCCGCACATTATAGCCGCCGTTAACCCGCTCGTCTGACTCAATAAACGTGGTTTCAGCAAAATGGATCTCCTTCGCGATCGTCTGCAGCAGCTCCTGCGGCAGATCAGCAGTGTTGCGGAATACGGCCAGCTGATTGCCGGCATATCTCTTTTCGCCAAAAACATCTACAATATAATATGGAATCGTATTCAAATAAAAAGCCTCCCCGCATGATAAACAATAAGCTTTAGAATAAAGGGTTACCACTTCTATTGCAATACACTAGTAAGCAACTATGCAGCCGCTGAACTGGACTTTGGCGAAACTTCCAAATTTAGGAGGCGTATAAACACAAAAGCGTACTGACAGGAGGACTGCATAGTGGCAAACGGCGCTAGAAGGTTTTTTAAAATATTTTCCAAAAATATCAAGGAGCTGCGGGGTCCGGCACCTTATGAGGTGAACGGCCTGCGTGTCATCTGCGTTCATTGCCGGCATGACCGGTTTGACCATGGCTTTGCCCAGCTGAACACGGCTTTGTTAAGCTTTTTGAATCTGGATTTCGCCAACCGTTCGGCTAATATCCTGACCTGCCACCGCTGCGGGTATGTTCACTGGTTCAATAAAGACATCAGGAAGGTGAGAGTATGATGAGGCTAAAATCTGTCGCAGGATTAGCGGTAGGCATTTTGGCAGCCGGCCTATTGCTCACTGCTTGTACAACAGATGCAAAGCCCGCTAAGCTGTCAGCACAGGAAGCGCAGATCATGATTCTGGAGAAGCTGGGTCAGAGAAGCAGCAGCCTTGCAGGCCAACTGGCTGAAATTACTCCGGCTGAGGTATGGGAGGAGACGGGGCATCAGCTGTTTAAGGATAGCAGCAGTCTGGAGACCTACGTGGTAGCAGACGGTCAAGCTGCGGTGCTAGGTATCGGCTTTGGCGGTTGCGGGGTAACGAGCGTTGTACCATATGATGTGAATGGTGACGGAGCCGGGGATCTTGTGTATGCCTATTCTTACGGATCAGGCATTCACCGTTCGGTGATGTCCTGGATGGATCTGCAGACAATGACCGAGCAACCGGTGCTTAGTAAAGCTGAAACGGCCGGGTTCCGGACATATGATCTGATTTTACAGAAGGAAGACGATTCCATTATTGTGTATCAGGTCGGCAACAAGCAGAACCGGGAAGCTGTAACTCAGGCACTGATGAGCTATCCGGCCAGTAAGGATATTGAGTCCATGCGTCTTATTAAGGATGGCGTGCTGGTTAAGGAGCAGGATGGGCTGTTTTATGAAGCAACTGGAGCGGACTGAGCGTTCAGCATTCACGACTAACAAAAGAGGCTGGAGATGATATCATGTTCCTGCGAAGACTGGAGCTGCTGCTCCAAAATGTCCCTGATCCGGGGCGGTACCCATTTTCTATACCGGCGCTGAAGCAGCTGCACACCGTTGAGTTCAAGACCAATGTTACGTTCCTTGTGGGAGAAAACGGGTCGGGCAAATCCACCCTGCTGGAGGCGATTGCTTATCAATGCGGGTTCAATACGGCAGGCGGCGGACGGAACAATACCTATGAGGTAGATGCTGCGCATTCCGCTCTGGGTGATCATATCCGGCTGTCGTGGCTGCCGAAGATTACAAACGGATTTTTTCTGCGGGCCGAGACCTTTTACCATTTTGCCTCCCATCTGGATACGATGCCTGAGAGCCTGCGGTATTACGGGGGGCAGTCGTTGCACAAACAGTCCCATGGGGAAGCTTTTTTGTCCCTGTTCAACAACCGTTTCGGTAAAAAAGCACTCTACCTGCTGGACGAGCCCGAGGCTGCACTCTCACCCGCCCGCCAGCTCTCACTGATGCGTATCATCAAGGATCTGGACAAGGAAGCGCAATTTATCATTGCCACCCATTCACCGATTCTGCTTGGCTACCCGGATGCGCAGATTCTTAACTTTGACAGCCAGCCTGCCTCAGAGATCCGGTACGAAGACACACTGCATTACATTATTACAAGACAATTTCTGGAGAACCGCAAGGCGGTGTTACGGGAGCTGTTCAGTGACGGGGATGAGTGAAGCCGATGAAGCTGTACAAATTAATAATGTTCCGGTTATCCAAAAAAGACACGCCATCAGCCATGACCTCTGCAATCTTTGAAGCTCTGCGGCAAATCGGTGATCTGTCAGCAGATATTAAGTTTTTTCTGTCGGATATGTCAAGCTTCAATACTTCCGGTATAAGCCGTTTGACGAAAAAGATGCCCCGGCTTAGCAAATATGTCTTTGCTGAAGAAGCTGGATATGACCCTTTTTTGCCGGCCAGCTTCATGTCTAATCTTTCCGCAGACTGGGACAGCGGCCATCCGGACAACTGTACTGATCCATTGCTGCCGGAAGAGATGTCGGGGATCATCAATGGCATTCCCCGCCGTTATCCGCTGAATGATGCAACCTTTATTATCGACAGTCTGGACATCCTGAGAAGAGATCCGCAGCAGGGAGCTATAGCTCCTGTGCCTTATACTGCCAAGGGGTATCCTGCTGGAAACGGCTTATTTATAGCTTCTTCGCCCATCAGCATGAACCCTTACCCCTCACCTTGTATTGTCCTGCAAACCAATTGGTGGATTAACGGAAGGCATAATTTCTTAAGCGCTGTTGCGGAGCTTGGGGATGCAGCAGATGGGGCCGAAGTGACCAGCCTTCGTCCGGAGACACGTCATTTTTTGAATCAGCTTGGAGAGATTGATCATGAAATGCTGTTCGCGGTTCCTTCTGATCCGCTGGAGAGTGCAGCCATCAGGGAGAAAGCGGCCAAGACAGACAGCTACCTTAAATCCTTTTTCAATGAAATAGGTAATGTTGACGGTGTCCGGTACCCGAATACGATGGAAAGCTTGTCGATTAATATTATCCGGGTGGGACCAATCTCTGTAAAAAAAGCTGTCATACATAACTTCGCACCGCTGGGATTTACCTATGTTCAACAACATAGCGGCTATGGAAAGAACACAATGGTGAAAAGGACGGACAATCATAACCAGATTAAATTGACTTTTATGACAGATAAATTTGGACTTTCACTTTCCTGCACCTGTAGTATGGAAGGACCGCTGTGGAAGCATTCTTTTGACCTCCCTTACTGCACCAGCGGACAGTTGCCTGTTCTTATTTTAAACAAACAAAACGATGTTGATCTGGTTACCGGCAACATGGCCGCTGCGTATCAATTTCTGGAGCCGGAGCTCATTTCCTTTACGGACAGGTTGTATGGAGCAGCTCCGGACTGGTATAACTATTTATAGTAACTTACATGAATGAACATCCCGGGAGGAAGAAGCATGTCCAAAGAATATTCAAGGGTATATATCGAAAGTGTAAAGCAGGAGCTGTTAAGCCGGCTTGGCTTGAAGCAAGTGTATTTTAAAGGGCAGGCGGGCGATGATCTGCTCTATGAGGCAACCGGCTTTGACCGTGGGACCTCGCATAAATTCTGTGTCCGGACCAAAAACGGATCGGTCGATGAGGCCGTTGGCGGAAAGTGGATGAAGGTGCGCGGCTTTACGGTGAAGAGCAAGGATTTGAACTGAGCCTGCAATAAAGTCTGCTTTTGACACGGGGCAATTGCTTTGACTAACCCTTTTGTATCCGATATAGTTATATCCAATTAAACTGCTTGCTAAAGAGACAGGAGGGCTGGTATGGAGGTTTTTGCAGAGTATCTAGAGGGAATTAATAACCCTGAGCACCGCACCCGGACGGAGGAAGTATTGAACTGGATTGCGGAGAAGTTCCCTGGTCTGGAGCCCAGGATGGCCTGGAATCAGCCTATGTACACCGATCATGGTACCTTTATTATTGGCTTCAGCGTATCTAAACAGCATTTGGCGGTGGCCCCGGAAATTGCCGGAATCAATCGTTTTTCGGACAAAATCGTACAAGCAGGCTATGATCATACGAAGCAGCTGCTGCGGATCAAATGGGGGAGCCCGGTGGATTATGCCTTGCTTGAGGAAATAATCGACTTTAACATTCTGGATAAAGCAGACTGCTCCACCTTCTGGCGGAAATAATGACGATGCCTCAATAATATTGTATCCGGCCGCAATGCTTGTCATTGTGGCCTTTTTGAATTTCTGAGAGAATATTACAAAGCCTGTTAATCAGATAATCAAAAGGATGTGAACCGGCCATGCAGCTGGAAACGGAACGTTTAGTGATAAGGGAATTCGTGCCAGAAGATCTCCCGGAGGTACATGCGTATGCATCAGATCCGCTGGTTGCCAGATATATGATCTGGGGACCGAACACGGAAGCGGAAACAAGAGAGTATATCAGCACGACGATAGAGCTTCAGAATCAGTCTCCGCGCCGCGGCTATGAATTTGCTGTGGTGCTGCGGGACACCGGTCAGCTGCTGGGCGGCTGTGGCCTTCATCTCACTGAGCACCGGCAGGGGGAAATCGGCTACTGCTTCAACCCGCTATTCTGGAAGCAGGGTTATACGAGTGAGGCTGCAGCAGCGCTGCTTGAGCTTGGCTTCAGTACACTCGGTCTCCACCGGATCTACGCCACCTGCCGGCCGGACAATACCGGTTCAGCCAAAGTGATGCAAAAAATCGGCATGAAATATGAAGGCCATTTGCGGGAGCACAAGTGGCACAAAGGCGCATGGCATGACTCCTATCTCTATTCCATACTGGAGCATGAATACAGAAAGATTACAAGCATACAATTTTGAAATAAAGGTCAAGTGATAAGCTGATAGAAATGGTAAATGGGGTAATAACCGCTTGAGGAGGAATGCCTAATGGAATGGATCTTAGAAAACGTAGAAGAAACCAGCCTACTGCACCCGGAAACGTTCTTCATCCCCTCCGAGCAGGAAAGAAACACACAGCAGGCCGGAAAAATGGTCCGGCTACATTTCGTATTGACGAATCCCGGAGCTGCCGGGCCGCGTGCTGAACGGATGTGGGTGGAAATTACCGGCCAGGATCAGGTGAGCCGCCAGTACACGGGAATCCTGACCAATGCCCCGGAGTACCTGAAGACGCTGAAGCTAGGAGATACGGTGCAATTCGAACCCAAGCATATTGCCCGGACCCTTCTCCGCGAAGGAGATCCGCTATGGCTGGCAGTCGGCGAGAAGCTGGCACTGGTCTCGAAGAAATGCCTGGAGCCGGGCAGTGCGGTGCACTGGATGTACCGGCAGACCCCTGAGCGGGAGCAGGACAGCGGCTGGCGGCTGTTCGCTGGTGATGAGGATGAAGCCTATCTGAACAATTCCGAGCATGTGAGGCTCATGCATGTCTATTCGATTATGGATCAGGACCCCAGCCTGCTGGAGCCGTTCAAGGGAGAAACGGGCAGCGCTTTTGAGCGGGAGAGCAGGGACGGGGAATGGAAAAAGGTCGAGAATTGGGTGACGGAGGAGGAGGAATAGTGCCGGAATATTCGCATATCCAAACCTGTGTAAGGTGTGACGCCGGCAATTTTAAAAGTGTACTTAAGGAATTTGCCGCCCTCCTTTCCCGGGTTGGCCTGGATAACAGCTATTTCTGCAGCGGGCTTGAATGGGAGCTGGCGGATAACGGCTTTATGTATCAGGGAGGCAATGCAGATGCAGAGGAGGTCCCTGTAGAGGGGCTTTCACTGCATGTAAGGCCTTATGTAGTTGGTCTTACTCCTGAAGTATTTCCTGAGCTGGCAGAGTCATGGCTTGAGATTAACTTGTTATTCAGGACTGAAGAGATTGAAGCAGATTACAGAACAGGCGAACTGGTCGGCAAGCTTAAGCCGTATCTGTGGGATTTGATCACGCAGCTTTCCGGCAGCTATGAGCAGAGCGGTGTATATTTTACCAGTGAAGTTACGGACGGAAAACCGTGGGAAGCAATCATTACAGGGAGCAACGCGGAGCTGTGGTCTTTTGATGCTGCGGTTATACCTCAGGAACTCTTTGAGCGGTATGAACAGCCGGATGATCTTTTATTTTACTATACATATAATGACAACCGTCTTTTTTTGGCGCGTAGAGAGGTTTGGAGGGGGGAGCCTTGGTAGTGATGAATGAACATTATTAGTGCTGAGAGTGGTGAAAGTAAATGAATGCATATGAACATATGATAAAAACAAATCACTACTTCATTAAAGGTGGAAGCTTATCTGACTCACAAAAAAGAAACATTGTCGGTCAATTATTCTCGGCACTGACTGAACCAGAACAGGCTATGAGGTTCTATAAGGCTGTCAAGTTTCCTAATAACATTGACGGCCATGGGCGTCAGATGTATCCGATTTTCTTTATTCCACCATATAATAATGGAGTAAAGCTCAAAACGATTTATAATCAAACTCCCAAAACCCATATATTCTCCGCTAATATGTATGAACTTGAAATTATCCGCTTACTTTGCCTCCTTGCACCTAATAATCCTAATGTAAAAGAAATAGTGGATAAAACCCTTACCCGCCTGAAAACTACATGCTTTGGGATTTGTGATGATGGAGCGGGTGAGTGCTTTGATACATCACTTGTTGTATTACGTTTTCTTGCTACGGTATCTCCTCAAGATACAAATTGGATATATGGCAGGATTGATAATTATAACAGTCATGCTGGAGACAGAAAACGGTCATGGTTTGCAAAATGGTATTTCTGGCTCTGCGAGTGCGGTCATGAATAGCGAGCACGATAAAACCATTCACCCTGTCCTTATCTGTATGCTTCGCAACCTAATGAGCAGATATCCAGAATACACGCACATAAAAGAACGTCAGCCTTACATAAGTGAACGAGACGGAAGGTTACATTTTGATATAGACTAATTATAATAAGCATAAGACGTATATTTTAAAGAAAACCTGATTGCCAAGTATCATTACTTGCAGGACTTTGATGGAAAGGCAATCGATGATGTGCTAAGTTTCGAGAAATATTCTATATTAACATAAACTTATAGTGGAGGATACTCATGGAGGTTATTATTCGCGACTCAATGGTCCATCTAATTCAAGGCGATATCACTAAAATGGATGTTGATGCAATCGTTAATGCGGCTAACACGAGTTTAATGGGTGGCGGGGGTGTAGACGGCGCTATCCATAGAGCTGGAGGCAGGGCGATATTAGAAGAATGCATGAAGATCCGCAGCAGGCAAGGTGGCTGTGCTGTGGGAGAAGCGGTAGTAACCACGGGAGGAAATATGAAATGCCGTTTGGTTATACATACGGTTGGTCCGGTCTGGAATGGTGGAGTGAATGATGAAGAAGAGAAGCTGAGGAACTGTTACAGGAGTTCATTAAGCCAAGCTGAACTAAACGAAGTTACAAGTATTGCTTTTCCAAATATAAGTACTGGTATATACAATTATCCGAAAGACTTGGCTTGTCGAATAGCTTTTGATGAGGTATCCAAATATCTCTTAAATAACGAGTCAAATATTAAAAGAATAGTATTTGTATGTTTTGATAAAGAGAATTTTGCGCTGTATAAAAATGAATTGGAGAAGGTTTGAGCAGCCTAAAGGGTGCAACTCAATTTCATTGGAGAACCTGAAAGTACACATCAGTATACTCCAAAACGTACAACTAATCATCTTATGAGCCCATCTTCGCCGGGGGGCTGGATAAGGTTAAAACCTTGTCCGACCCTCTCATTTGCATTGATGCCGTAAATAGGCTATACTTGATTGATTTTATATTATTGATTAGTCACTAACTAAAAAGAAGGAGTGTTGGATTTATGGCA
Organism: Paenibacillus sp. PastM-3; assembly: GCF_029893965.1. Classification (GTDB taxonomy): domain Bacteria; phylum Bacillota; class Bacilli; order Paenibacillales; family Paenibacillaceae; genus Paenibacillus_AQ. Next base: position 243,547 of record NZ_JARXXP010000005.1, on the reverse strand, counting down.
AAGGATGATAAAAGCAGCGTAAACCGGAAAGCCGAAATCATCTCGGCAGCGATTGAGGTGTTTGCGGAAACGGGTTATTATCGCGCGACAACGGCACAGGTTGCAGAACGGGCAAAAATTTCCCAACCCTATGTGTTTCGTTTTTTTGCAACGAAGGAAGCACTGCTGCTCAGCGCATTGGAGCTTTCCTGGGAACGGATTCAGCAATCCTTTCGACTGGTCGTGGAAAGCGCAGCAGCACCTGAGCAGCTGGAGAGCGATCTGATTGAGGCATACAAGGAAATTCTGGCCTCCTATATGAACGAGACCTACTTGCAGATGCAAGCCCAGACGATGCGTGAGGAGGCGATTCGTGAAGCAATGCGTAACGGTTTTCGGGAAGTACGCCAAATCGTGTTGAGTGCTTTCCGTGAGAAAGGGCTGCTGAATCCAGAGGACCGGACGTTTAATTTCCTTGCCAGAGGGATGTTGTGTAATATTTCCTGGGCACTTGATATGCCGGAACTCATCGAGCGGGAAGTTTAATATGGCGAAAGCCATAATTTTAAATTTAGTTATTGATCAATTACTAACTAAGTGATATAGTGTCATTAAGAGTTAGTGATCAATCAATTACAAAACTGAATGGGAGTTGAAGAATGATGAAAAAAGCGATTGTTATTGGTGCTACAGGCGGTACAGGAGCGGTTATTGTATCTGAACTTGTAAAACGGGGGATACCGACGGTTGCCTTCGGACGGTCTCGCCATAAGCTGGAGGAGCTTGCAGGCGGGTTAGGCAATCCTGCTCACCTGTTGTTAGCAACCGGGGATGCCTCCCGGACGGATGATATCGCGGCTGCGGCCAAAGATGCGGATGTATTATTCCATTGCGCGAACGTCCCTTACAATGAGATGGAGAGCAAGCTGATTCCTCTCGGTGAATCTGTAATGGAGGCGGCCGACCGGCTGAGTCTTAAGGTTGTAGTCATTGATGGTATTTACCCCTACGGACGAAGACAAACGGATCGCGTAACGGAGGAGCATCCCAAACAGCCACACACGAAGAAGGGAAAAGTGCGGCTTGCCTTTGAGCAAATGATTTTTAGCAGCAGATGGAGTCATGCGCGCCCCATGATTGTACGCCTTCCGGATTATTACGGTCCGACCGCTAATCAAGCTTCCTATTTGGGCGGAACGCTCGAAGCAATCGCAGCCGGGAAAATGGCCTTTTTCGTAGGGAATATGAATACGCCGCGTGAATATGTATATCTGCCTGATGCGGCTATGATGATTGTGGAGCTTGCGGCTAGCGAGCAGGCTTATGGGCAGAACTGGAATATCCCTGGTTCGGACATTATCTCCGGCCGTGAGATTGTCCGCATTGCTAAACAGGCAAGCGGTACGAATAAGCCCGTTATTGCCCTTAAAAAGGTTGGATTGTCGCTGCTCGGATTATTCGTTCCCGTCATGAAGGAAGTGGTTGAGATGCTGTACTTAACGGAAGAACCGCTACGCTTAAGCGGGGAGAAGTATCAACGCCATATCGGGGCTATTCCGGCAACCAGACCTGAGGTTGGTATTGCGGCGACCGTTCGGGAATTGCAGAAAAGGAAATAATTTTTCAGGCAAATGAAGTTATTGATCCATCAATTACAAAAGAAGTAAGACTGGCAAGTACGAAGCAATCTCCTCTTGGATAAAGAGCCGTCCATCCTTATAAGCCGTTCCGCGGATCGCCAGCCTATTTCCCAGCAGCTCAGGTGTGGCAGCCTGCGGAGTTTTATTGGCATCCGCCCAGTCGCCCTCTCCGCAAATGCATATGATGATAATGCCTACTCAATGAAAAGGAGCGATCACATATGGGATTATTTCCAGGGCCGGGTGGCGGCCAAGGGTTTCCGGGTTTCCCGGGAGGACCAGGTGGACCAGGGGGACCGGGAGGACCGGGATTTCCCGGTGGATTTCCGGGGGCACCGGGGGGAGGACCAGGAGGACCAAGCGGCGGACCAGGCGGTGCTCAAGCGCCAACGGCTCCACCACCGCAATTCGTACCGCAAATGACGGCTACCGCCTATGCCGTCGATCCCGGCGGGATCAGACGCTGCCTGTTCCGCAACACCTATGTCTGGCTGAACAACGGCGAGCAATTCTGGTTCTTCCCGGTATTCGTTGGACGTAATTCTGTTGCCGGATACAGATGGTTCGGTTTCTCCTGGGCTTACTTCGGCATTGATTTGAACCGGATCAGTTCATTCACCTGTTTCTAAAGACACTATTCTCAAACAAAAACAGCCACGCCTGCCGGTCTGACAGGAGTGGCTGTTTCTATTTGCAAAGTCTTATTCTTCAGCGACCTCGCGGTCCGGCAGCTGTGACACATAGCTGTCTGAGAGCTGAAGCAGCTTCAGTGCAGAGTTGAACTCGTCTTCAGTGGACTGCAGCGGTTTGTCGCCGTCACCGGACAGCGTGTAGTGCTGGCCGTCCTCGAACCCGCTGCCGGACAGGAACAGCTCCTCGTTATTGACAAAGGATCCGGTCGGCAGATAGTAACGCTGCGGCAGCAGGTTATACTCTCTCTGGTTCAGGATATCCTGGCCGAAGTGAATATGATTGTCCAGCGGAACACCAAGCAGATTGGCTACTGTCGGCAGGATGTCCACCTGACCGCCCAGCTGGTTCTGTACACTCGGAACAGGCACGCCGGCAGAAGAAATGATTAGCGGAATGTTGATCAGATCGCGTTCGGTGTACTCTTTTCCCAGAATTTCCTCCAGCAGGACCTTGTCTTCATCCTTCAGCGAGAAAATCGGCAGGCCGCGGTGATCCCCGTAGAGTACAACAAGGCTGTCGTCCCATACGCCGTTCTCTTTGAGCTCAGCGATGAACTGTCCCAGTGCGTAGTCTGCATAGTTCTGGGCGCGGATGTAGTCTCCGACAAACGTTCCTTCATACCGCTCCGGCAGGATCATCTGGTACTTGTTCTGTGGAATGGTAAACGGATTGTGCGAGGACATCGAGATGACATGGGAATAGAACGGCTGGCTGCTCTCATTCATCCGGGCCAGCTCTGCAGAAGTTTTGGAATAGAGCACTTCATCAGAGGCGCCGTAGAAAACCGTATCGTCCTCACCAAAGAAAGCTTTGTCATAATAACGGTTAAACCCAAGTGCCCGGTAAAGCTCACCGCGGTTCCAGAAATCCACTTCATTCGTATGGAAGGTGGCGGTATCGTAGCCTTGCTCCTGCAGCAGCTTAGGTAAGCTTGGGAGCTCTTTTGGCGCATATATCTCGGTCGCCGGACCATCCGGCGGTACATAAAACGAAGTGTTGACGATAAACTCCGCATCCGAGGTGTTGCCCTGGCCGACCTGCTGGAAGAAGCGCGGGAAATAGATGCTGCTGTCCGCCAGCTTGTTCATGTTCGGTGTGATTTCCTGCCCGTCAATCGACAGATGAATCAGGAAATTCTGGAAGGATTCCATTTGAATGATGACCAGGTTCTTGCCCTTGGCTGCCCCATACAGGATCGGAGTAGACTTAGCTGTGATACCCTTGGTCTGATCAATCACAGATTGCGTAATTGCCGAGCTGTCGATCAGCTCTTCTTCCTGGCCTGCCAGCAGGGCATAGGCCTCATAATTCAGAATGCCCATCTGCTCGGCCTGAACCGTCTCGTTCATACTGGCTTTGTTCGGAAAAATATTCATCATACAGATGACCAGCGAGATGCAGAAGAGAGCGGCTACAACCTTACGGTTGCTGCGGCGCGACATCGCTTTTTTCCAGGCCAGTGCCTTCTTGCGGCTGAGCATAATCAGGCTGATGATAATGATGTCCAGGAAGATCAGCATGTACTGCGGATGGATAACGGCGAAAATACTCTTTTTGACCGCACCCACCTGTTTAGCCTGGCCGATTACCTGCGAAGTAGCAATAATGCCGAAATGATTGTGATAGACGATCAGCGAGAAAAATAAAACGGTAATTAATAGATTGACGAGCATGTAAATAGCAATCTTCCGCTTGGTGGCGAACCACTCAATCAGACAGAAGATAATCAGGACAAAAGGGATTTCTTTGAACCAGGTACTCCAGGTCGGCCCGTCCTCGAACAGGTAGTACCAGGCAAAGTAGCTTTTCGCCAGCATGATGATAGAGAAGAAGAGTATGGATCTTTTACTGAGTGTGCGTGGTTCTTTCAACCGCATTGCATATGCGCATCCTTTTCACTTTAATTAGTTCATTCTATTACATTGCAGGTCCGGAATTCAACTCTATTAGATTACCTGAAAATGCTGAAAATTCCTATGTAAAAATCAATTAAAATACATCTTCTTTCTGAATTTGAAAACCGTTCTGGAGTTGCGGCAACAAAACCTTTATAATATGACGAGTATACTTTGTAAAGGAAAAGGTGTTAACTTCATGAGCATATTAAATGTAGAGAAGCTGAGTCACGGCTTTGGTGACCGGGCTATTTTCACGGATGTATCCTTTCGCCTGCTGAAGGGTGAGCATATCGGTCTGATCGGGGCCAACGGTGAGGGTAAGTCTACCTTCATGAACATCATCACAGGCAAGCTTCAGCCGGACGAAGGCAAGGTGGAATGGGCCAAGCGCATGCGGGCAGGCTATCTCGATCAGCACGCCGTGCTGACCAAAGGGCAGTCGATCCGTGATGTGCTGCGCAGTGCCTTCCAGTATCTGTTCGATATGGAACAGGAAATGAACGATATGTACGGCAAGATGGGCGATGTCACTCCGGAGGAGCTGGAGCAGCTGCTGGAGGATGTCGGCACCATCCAGGATACGCTGACTAACCAGGATTTCTATATGATCGACGCCAAAATCGACGAAACGGCCCGCGGTCTGGGACTGACCGATATCGGTCTGGACAAGGATGTAAATGATCTGAGCGGCGGACAGCGGACCAAGGTACTGCTGGCGAAGCTGCTGCTGGAGAAGCCGGACATTCTGCTCCTTGACGAGCCTACGAACTATCTGGACGAACAGCACATCGTATGGCTGAAGCGCTACCTGCAGGAATACGAGAATGCCTTCATTCTGATCTCCCATGATATTCCGTTCCTGAACAGCGTAATTAACCTGATCTACCATATGGAAAATCAGTCGCTTTCCCGTTACGTAGGCGATTACGAGTATTTCCAGCAGGTGTACGAGGCGAAGAAGCAGCAGCTTGAATCTGCTTTTAAGCGCCAGCAGCAGGAAATTTCCGACCTGAAGGACTTCGTTGCCCGTAACAAGGCGAGCGTGGCTACCCGGAATATGGCGATGTCACGGCAGAAGAAGCTGGATAAGATGGAAGTGATCGAGCTGGCCAAGGAGAAACCGAAGCCGCAGTTCAACTTCAAGCAGGGCCGTACTTCCGGCAAGGTTGTATTTGAGACGAAGGATCTGGTGATCGGCTATGACTCCCCGCTCTCAAGACCCCTTGACCTGAGCATGGAGCGCGGACAAAAGATCGCACTCGTTGGCGCCAACGGTATCGGTAAAACGACGCTGCTGCGCAGCATTCTCGGCCAGATCCCGACCATTTCCGGTTCCGCCAGACTGGGCGATCTGCTGGAAATCGGCTATTTCGAGCAAGAGATGAAGGAAGCCAACTACAACACCTGTATCGAAGAGATCTGGAATGAGTTCCCGTCCTTCACCCAGTTTGAAATCCGCGCAGCCCTTGCTAAGTGCGGCCTGACCACCAAGCACATCGAGAGCAAGATTGCGGTTCTGAGCGGCGGCGAAAAAGCCAAAGTCCGGCTCTGCAAGCTGATCAACCGCGAATCCAACCTGCTCGTACTCGATGAGCCGACGAACCACCTTGACGTTGACGCCAAGGACGAGCTGCAGCGTGCGCTCAAAGCGTACAAGGGCAGCATCCTGCTGATTTCCCATGAACCGGAATTCTACCGCGACATCGTAACCGATACCTGGAACTGCGAATCGTGGACGACAAAAGTATTCTAATATGCAATGCGTGTGACGGGCTGCCTCGGTGAGGTAGCCCGTTTGTGCGTGGAGCAGCGGATTGTTCAATCCTTTATATGTAAGCTGCACAGTAGCTGGTATTATACTTGTATATCCTAAAATTGGGGGAGAGAGAGGATGCGCCATCCGGGGAGGAAGAGTGGGGTTGATGAGTAGGAATAGAAAAGCCAGATTTTTAAGCCTGCTGGCCATTATTTTTCTGTCATGCATTATAGCAAGCTGCGCCGGAAAGGGCGATACAAATGATCCTTCCGATAACCCAATTGACCGGGCTTTCAGTGAAGATATCAAAAATGCGTCAGCTACAGTGGAGATAAGGTATGTGGCCCACATGTATTTGACAGCCTGGGAGGCGGAATGGAATTATCTGTTTGAGGATTTGTCGGAGCACTACCAGTTTGAAGAGGACAAAAAACTACTGAAGGAATATAAGGAAAGGTATGAGGCTTTTGTTGAAAAGGGGTCGATGCTGGAGTGGACAGACTGGTCGGATACCTCTGTTGCGCCGGGCAAAGCTCGTCCATACGGAACCGGAACAATCGGTGCTTCTTTAATGGAGGAGGCAGCCTTGTACCGCAATCAAGTACTGTACTTGATAGATAAGTACTATTCTGATTCTGATATGTACGAATATGGAGAATACACTTATTTATACAGCGGGAATGGTGCTGAGTTTGATAAGGCGCTGTAATGGTGCGCGAAAGGAGTGAAGAATCTGCGTGAATGAACGGGAAGGATTTATATTACGAGGAAATCAAGGTTATTTGAAGCTGGAGCTGACACAGGCTTCTATAAAGAATATCCAGATCAGGAAAATGAGCTTAGGTTTGAGTTCCTGTCGGACCAGAGCTTTATCTCTTCAACACTCAATGATCTTAAAGGGTTCGTGCAGCTGTATGGCGGGCTAACAGGCATCAAATAACACATAGGATAACTTATAGCAGGAGGCTAACATGGACAGCATTATTTTTGATCTGGACGGGACGATGTGGGATTCTTCGGATGTGGTGACGGTGGCGTGGAATGATGTGCTGCGCAGGTATGGAGACATTCCGCATGTCATCACCAAGGAAAGTTTACAGGGAATTATGGGTCTTCTGCCTGCTGAGGTTGGCAAAATTCTGCTTCCCGGGGTGGAGGAGGCTGTACAGCAGAGGCTTTTGGATGAGTGCTGTGAAGCTGAGTGTGATTACCTCGTCAAACAGGGCGGATCATTGTATGAAGAGCTGGAAGCAGTCCTCACGGCTTTATCGGCAAAATACAAGCTGTTCATCGTCAGCAATTGTCAGAAGGGATATATCGAGGCTTTTTATGAGTACCATCAGCTGGGCAGGTTTTTCGCGGACTATGAGAACCCGGGCCGGACGGGGCTCCCCAAGGGTGAGAACATCAGGCTGATCATGCAAAGAAACAATCTGGAGAGTCCGGTCTACGTGGGCGATACAGCGGGGGACCAGAAAGCGGCGGCATTCGCCGGAATCCCGTTTGTTTTTGCCAGCTACGGCTTTGGAGAGGTTAGTGATCCGGATTATACGATTAACCGTTTGAGTGATCTTTTGGAACTGTTCAACTAAGCCTTATATCCATATTAACCGGGGATGGAGCTGAAGCTCATGCACGGGAATCGAGTGTTGTTAAGTTTGGGGGGAGCGCGGTAAGGCTGCTGCCTATCTGGGTTTTGCTGCCGGGCTCCTGAATCTGATCGGATCTTTCCCCTGGCTGATTGGGACAGCCGTAACGTTCGTATGTCAGCTGGCTTTTGCGGCATGGTTTGTTGTGCTTGGTGCCAGGCTGATCAGGGTTTCCGGAACGGCAATGCCAGTGCCAGTGAGTACGCCAAAGGGCTAAGCAGCGCCTTGACTTTTGAGGTTTACTGCAATAGACTTAAGTCATGAGGTTTACTGTAGTAAACTTATAAAGAGGAGGAGCTGCATGGAAACCTACAAATTGTTTGATGCCGAGTACAAATTCGCCTGCCTGATCTGGGATAACGAGCCGATTAATTCAACAGAGCTGGTTAAGCTGAGCCAGAGTAAGCTGGGCTGGAAGAAGTCAACGACCTATACGGTGCTGCGGAAGCTGTGCGAGCGGGGAATTCTGAAGAACGAAGACGCAACCGTTACCGCCATTATCAAAAAAGAAGAGGCCCAGCAATACGAAAGCCAGACCGTAGTGGAAAAAGCCTTCGGCGGATCGCTGCCGCAATTTTTAACGGCCTTTCTTGGCAAAAAGAAGCTGTCTGAAAAGGAGGCCGAGGAGCTGAAGCGGATTATTGAGGAGGCGACCCGATGATTACAGGCCTGTTCGTCACCGTCCTTAATATGAGCATTACCGCCGGTTATGTGGCAGCTGCGGTAATCATAACGAGGTTATTTCTACGCCGTGCCCCCAAAATATTCTCTTACCTGCTCTGGTCGGCTGTATTGGTCAGACTTGTGTTCCCTGTCACCTTCACTTCAGGCTTCAGCCTTTTGCGGCTGTTCCAGCCCCGTAGCCAAAGCCAGGCGGGAGCTGGAGTAATGGAATTTGTCCCTGCCGATATCGGGCTTCAGCTGAGGCCGGCTGTGGATGCGGGGATTGGCGGAATCAGCCGTCTGATCAACAGCACTTTCCCGGAGGCGGCACCGATAGCAAGTGTAAATCCGCTGCAGCTGATCCTGTGGACGGGAAGTATGATCTGGCTGACAGGCGCAGCTGTTCTTTTACTCTACAGTGTTGTATCGTATGTGCGCCTTACAGTTAAGCTGCGGACAGCAACGCTTGTAAAAGACAACATTTATGAGTCGGATCAGATTGCGGCGCCCTTTGTGTGCGGTTTTATTAAGCCGAAGATTTACGTTCCTACCACACTGAGCAGTCAGGAGCTACCCTATATTATACTGCACGAACAGACGCATATCCGCAGGCTGGATTATCTGATCAAGCCTTTTGCCTTCCTGCTGCTTATCATTCACTGGTTCAATCCCCTGATGTGGCTGTCGTATGCGCTCATGAGCAAAGATATGGAGATGTCCTGCGATGAAGCTGTGGTCCGGAAGCTGGGGAGCGGGATTAAAGGGAGCTACTCAACCTCATTACTCACGCTGGCAACAGGCAAAAGAGGAGTCCCGGCTGGCAGTCCGCTTGCTTTCGGAGAAGGGAATGTGAAATCCAGAATTAAAAATATTCTCGCCTACCGCCAGCCTTCACCCTGGATCACTGCGATAGCCTTTGTCGCTATCACCGTTATTCTGGCAGTCTGTATAGTGAATCCTAAGCCTGTAGCGTCACCTGAACAGCTTCCTTATAATGGATACAGTGTGGAGCAGTTGTTGAAGAACCGCACCCTCTATGTGGGAGCAGCCAGCAAGGTTGGCGGGCTGATCGGAGCGTTGCCGGTACCGGAAGGTCTGGAAGGGCAGGGAATCGAGCTTCAGACGACGGCTCCGCCGTATGGTTTGACCATCAAGTATAAAATGAATGACGCTGCCGGGGTGACCCGAAACGGTGCCATCAGCGGGGATGCTTTTTACCATAATTCGATTGTGCTCTTTAGCCTGATTGATAATGTCGATAGCATAACGTACAGCCTGGCAGATCACACAGGACAATATAATGGTGCAGGTTACAGCTTTACTTTTGTCAGAGAGCGGGTTAATGAGCTGCTTGGAAGGGATGTCCGCCAGTATGCAGGTGATGAAGCGGGGCTGCACCAGCTGATTGACCGTATAGAGGGAATGCTGTCAGCGGACTATTAATACAAATGCAGCCATAGATTTGTTGCGCTTATTTCACAGTTCAATACGTAACTGGCAGGTCGGCAAGGAATGGTTCGACTGGTGTGAAGCCATGCGGCACCTGATCCCCACGAAATCCACACATCGGTCAGCTCACAGTCTGGGCGCGGGAGATCGGCAAAGAGCCGGTCAGTGCCAATTTTGTCGGCAGGGGCCTGTACAATAGTTAGCCTGTTTGAAGGCGTAATATGTCTGTAAAAAGCACTGGAAAAGCACTGGAAAAGCACTGGAAAAGCGGAGAGAGCCGCGGGTTTCCGGTGCTTTTTGCATTAACAGCGGCTTATAGAGGATTGTGGATATTCGCTTGTGCCGTTATTCTTCATCCTCATTGGTAGGCCTGATTCCACCACCAAAAAGCCAACCTTTAGATGCTGATGTGCCTTTCATTCACCAGTAAAGTTCATCTAACAGAACAAGTATAGTACATTCAGTGCGTGTGGGATGTGTTGTTGAGCAGAGTAAGCATAGTTAATTGCGGTTATTCTGCTTTTCAAGGCAGGAATGTGCAGTGATAGAAGCGAATAAGGAATACAAAAAATGGATGTACGGGGGATTAGCAGTGACTCAATTCTTTCTTGTTCGGCATGGCGAACCTCAGTGGGATATCAACGAACAGTATAACCTAAAGGGACATGGACGAGACCTTGTTCCTCTTACGGACACAGGAGTAGATCAGGTATATGCAGCAGCAAAGGATCATCGTTTACATCAAGCAGAAATTATACTCTCTTCTCCTTACCCAAGAGCGTTACAGACAGCTGCTATACTGTCTAAAGAACTTGGTTTAGACATAAAAATTGAATTCGATTTAAGGGAATGGCAGCCTGATCTAACCTTTGAATATGATTCATTGGAGAGGCTTAAAGAACTGGGGGACGATTATGATGCTAATCATGGAGTTTATCCTCCCGGGCAGTACAGGGTTTGGGAATCTAAAGAACTGCTTAAGGAGAGGGTAGAGCAGGTAATAGACAAGTATTCCGGATTTCAAAAGGTCATCATCACCGGACACGGCATGGCTTTTCGTACTTTGGTAGGAGAGGTCGGCGAAATTCCTCATGCTTCGATTATTGAGTATTCTAAATAAAGATTAGCCAAGATTAAAACTAATTTTCGGGAGCATTCAAATGGAACGAAAATACCAAGAAATACGAGAATATACTGAGTATGAAATCAAAGAAATTCTAGATCAACAAGTCATTGAGGAGTTGATTTTTTTACCAATATCAGTGGGCCTGTATCACCATAGTTGGAAAATAGCTCAGAATTTGTGTTTGGAATTAGCCCAGCATAAAGATGCTCATGTTAGAGCAAATGCTGTATTCGGATTAGCTCATATTGCAAGGACAAAGGGGAAACTTGATAAAAGAATAATAAAGCCAATTATTTTAAAGGAATTAAGACAGAATGAAGAATACAGAGGAATGATTATAGATGCAATAAGTGATATAAATCAATTTTTAGGCTGGAAATTAGCCAAGAGGTACTTCAATAATGAAAACATGTGATTTCAGAAAGCTAATCAAGAAATATCTGGCGCCGGCTTTACATGAGCTTGGTTTTTCCGGAACAGATCACCATTTTGTGAGAGTTGATCAAAACCACGTTATTTATACTATTGTGATCCAGGCAGATAAGCACGGCGGTTCTTGCGTTGTCGAACTGGGAGTCCACTTTGATTTCCTCCCTAATTCGATTGGACAATTTATTCCTGCTAGTAAGTTAACAGTCTATGATTGTGAATGTAGAACCCGTATAGTTAATGAGGTAGGATGGTTTCAGTCAAAGGTTCTTCGTAAAAGAGCAAATGTTATTTGGTTTCAATATGGCGATACAGAGGATGAATCAAAGGCTGTATTAAACAAAATGAAGGAACTGATTGTTAATCAGAGCACATTATACTTCTCTCAATTCAGAAACTTTCCTCATCCGGTAACCTCAATAACAATCAAGGAGTTATCTCACCGTACAAAGAGGCTGGACCGTTATGGAGCACCTATGGACGTACGGTTAGCCTTATTAATTACACGAACACATGCTTTTCTCGGAAACAAAGCAGAGGCTGCTAATTTTGCACGTTGGGGACTTGAAAATAGCAGTAAAGCAAAAGGGCTAACTCAGTATTTCACAGAGATAATCGATCGTACTAACTGAAAGTGTATAGTCCTCAAAGAGATCCAGTGTAAGTCAATTCAGGTTTATAATGAAATCGATTACTATAATGAGATCTGATAGTCTCTAATAAAGAATCAGAATCCGGTTATGCAGAAGACGAATATTACTTTATAGACTGTAGTGGAAATAGAATCACACAGGCAGAAGTAAGTAATCACATTAAAGAAGAACATGGTAACGGGACCATGAAGGAAAAGTTTTTGGTGAGGAGGTAGACGGGGGGTATTCTACTTGCCACATATTGCTGCAAAAATAACCTTGTTAAAAAGTGACGGGAAAGGCAATGGCCGCGATAGGCCAGTACGCTCAGGCTACCGTCCGGCACATTTGGTTAAAGATGATTTTTTAACAACTGGTATACATAAATATTATGGTGATGTTTTGGTGCAACCAGGTGATAGTGTAATGGGGACTATTACTTTCATAACTCCGGAATTTTATCCTCGAACGTTATGGATAGGCAGAGTATTAACCATTCAGGAGGGCAGCAGGCTTGTCGGATATGCCGAGGTAACACAAATATATAATGAAATTTTGGTGAAAATGGATTGAACTATTCGTACACACTAACAAACCCATCCAGAAAGTGAGGCAACAACAATGACACTGTCACTAGCAGCAACTGTCTTTTTGGTCCTGATCTTCATAGTCATTCTGTTTCAGGCAGCACTAGCAGCAGGTATGCCCTGGGGAGAGTATGCGATGGGCGGGAAATTTACCGGCAGGCTTCCGGCTCCTATGCGTGTGGCATGCCTGGTGCAGATCGTCATTCTGGCTCTGCTTGCGCTAATTGTTCTGAGTAAAGCGGAGATGCTTTTGCCCGGCTGGCGGGAGTTTGCGGATGTGGCGGTCTGGTTCGTGGTTGCTTTTTCCGTGATAGCTTCTGTTCTAAATCTTATTACCAAAAGCGTCCGGGAACGAAGAATCTGGGCACCGGTTTCGATATTAATGCTGCTCAGCAGTGCTGGAGTTGCCTTAGGATAAAAGGATTGGGAATCGCATGAGGAATTATTGCTGTTTACCCTGATCAGGCTCACTATCTGTGCTACTGTCCTGATGGATAGCATTAACGAACCGTTTGCCCCATTCACAAAGCGGATCGAGAACCGTCTGCAGGGACCTGCCGCTTTCAGTCAGCTCGTAGACAACCTTTGGCGGCACCTCCAGGAAAACGGTGCGGAGAATAAGCCCGTCTGCTTCAAGCTCTTTTAGCTGCTGGGTAAGCATTTTTTGGGTCAGGGCTGTAGCAGGAACACAGCCGGAAACTGCGCGTGCGGCGGCTGAGCTGCACGCTATAGATTCATACTATACAAGTATTGAAGAGATGGCCGGACAACCGGAAATTGATATTGTAGCGGTAACTGTAAAGGTACCGGCGCATGATCAGCTGCTGCGGGAAGCGATGAAGGCCGGCAAGCATGTGTACAGTGAATGGCCGCTGGCCCGGAATACTGATGAGGCGCAGGCACTGCTTGCACTTGCGGAAGATCGGGGTGTTAAGCATGTAGCCGGGCTGCAGGCAAGGGGCAATCCTGCGGTCCGCTACATTCGGGACTTAGTTGCTCAAGGCGAGATTGGTCGCGTACTGGCTGTGAATGCAATCGTTACTCTGCCTGTATTTCCGACATCGGACGGGACGGTAGACCAGGCGCATGTCTATTTGCTGGATGAAGCTAACGGGGCTGATCAGCTGACCATCGGGGCGGCGCATGTCCTGGATGCAATTGAATATATGGTAGCGCCGTTTGTTGAGGTCACCGGCACATTGGCGACACAATACCCGCATGTACGCGTGCTTGAGACAGGTGAGACGCTGAGCGCAAATGCACCGGATCATGTGCTGGTTCATGGCAGGCTGGCGCAGGATGCACTCGTTTCAGCCCAGTTCGTCAATGCAGGTTCGCCAGGGTTTACGCTTCGGATTATCGGAAGCAGCGGGGAATTGGTTATTACTCCGCAGGATCAGCTAATGTTCCAGATGGACCGGCTGAAGCTGCAAATTGCCCGTTCCTCCGGCGAGGTCGTGCTACTGCAAACACCGGAAGAGTATAGCTCAAAAATACAGCATGTATCCCCGGGCCCAGGACATAATGTTGCCGGTCTCTACGCATTGTTTGCGCAGCGTTTAGGAGGGGAAAAGGGGATAGAGCTGCCTGATTTCGCCCAAGCCTTGCGGCTACACCATCTTATGGATGCTATAAGGAAATCTGCTTCTACAGGTATGCGTCAAGAATCATAAATCACAGAAAAGGAAACCGTTTGCAATTATAATGTAAGCGTTATCTAAATGCTGCTACATTAATACGCAAATGGAGGAATAGGACTTGAGCTTAAGCAAAGCTTCCTTTAACCTGCTTGTGTTTATGGGATTGAGCATTCAGTACGCTTTGATGCATCTTTTTTCGGCCGGAGAGATTATCGTCATTTCAACTGCTGAGCTTGTCATTTATATGCTGTTCACCTTTGCGGGACTGGGCTCCTTCTTTAAGCGCAGAAGACGTGCTTTGGCAGAGCAGGGATGCGGTTCGGCGGGGCTTTTTTTCACCGTTCTGTGGACTGTTTCATTGTGCTCCCAATTCCGTAAAGAAAGCTATCCGGAGGCGTTGACGCTGATCAACTCGTTCGGTGTATCCGCAGCCGGTCTGGTGCTGCTGACGGAGATCATTGTGCTGTTCAAGGTTTAGGATCTACATCATGTCGTTGTGAGATGGTGAATGAAGTAGAAGACTGGGCTTCTGTCGTTGGCGGACAGAGGCTTTTTTTGTATGCTTAAAGAGCGACTCTTTGCTATCACCTATAAATCATACTTGACTAGTGTGAATAATAGGTTTATAGTATGAAAAAAAGCTTGAAAGAAGAAAAAAGTTTCCAAACGAGCAGGCACTTACTCCGTTAAAGTACTAAAATGATAATTGTATACAATTATACAATTATATTTAATGATATCAAGTAAATTCTCATACAGGGGAGCATCAGAGGTATGGAGCTACGGTCACGAAGGCTGTCAAAGGATAATACCTACTATGCCTTAAAGCAAAAAATCATTAACAATGAGCTGGAGCCGGGCCAAGCGGTTAATGAAGAAAGCCTGGCGGCAATGCTGGGAGTCAGCCGGACTCCGCTTCGTGAAGCGATCCAGAGACTGGAGAATGAGGATTTTCTCGTCCGCCAGCCCAACGGCAGGTTGAAGGTGGCTCCGTTATCGCTTAAAGAGGTTGAGGAGATTTTTCAGATTCGCAGCATGCTCGAAGGGCATATTGCCAGAAGTGCAGCGAGGAATGCTACCGATAAAGATATTCAGCAGCTGACCGTGATGATGACACATATCAAGCAATCCTTTCAGCTCGGCGAGAAACAGGACTTTGTCTCCTACGGCTTTGAATTTCATGATTATCTGTCGGAAATAAGCGGGCTTATGACCTTTGAGAAGGTGCTGAACCAGCTTAGAGACCGTTCGCTCCGTTATTGCCGTTATGTCTCCCTGCACGGAGACTGGAATACGCAGGCGGATGAAGAGCATAATGACATCCTGCAGATGATCGCGGACAGAAATGAAGACGGCGCAGAGCAAGCAATGCGGGAACATATTTTGAACAGTCTGGCTACGGCACTTGAACGGATGAGCGGGATTGAAGCTGAGGTCAATCCATAAGCTTTTGCCAACGGAAAGGGGAGTTATGAACCTATGAAGCTGACGTATAAGAATGATCATGAGCTGGAGGGAGAGTTAATTGGGGTACGGAGAAATCTGCACCGGGAGCCTGAGCTGTCCTATGAAGAGTTCAGAACCACTGAGAAGCTGCGGACATGGCTGGCAGATGCTCACATACATATTTTAGATCTGCCTCTAGCAACCGGACTGATTGCCGAAATCGGACAAGGCGACGGGCCGATAGTTGCTATACGCTGTGATATTGATGCGCTGCCGATCGAGGAGCAGACAGGCTTGCCTTACGCTTCAGCAATACCGGGGAAAATGCATGCCTGCGGCCATGACTTTCACACTGCTGTTATATTAGGGGCTGCACTGCTGCTGAAAGTCCGTGAGAATGAATTGCCGGGACGGGTCAGAATCTTGTTTCAGCCTGCGGAGGAGACAGGGCACGGGGCGGAAAGTGTACTGGCATCCGGAGGTCTGAATGACGTAGCTGCCATATTCGGATTACATAATTCACCGGAGCTGCCTACAGGAACCTTTGGAACAAGGTCAGGAGCTTTGACAGCAGGCGTAGACCGGTTTGAAATTAAGGTAAAAGGTGTCGGCGCCCATGCGGCTACTCCTGAAAAAGGGGTGGACACGATTGTCACTGCGGCGCAAATGATTACGATGCTGCAGACGGTGGTAAGCCGCCAGAGCAGTGCAATTGAGCCGGTTGTGTTAAGCGTGACGAGAATTAACGGTGGCTTCACCTGGAACGTGATTCCGGAGCTGGTTGAGCTGGAAGGTACAGTCCGGACTTACAATGAGGAGATCCGCCGTGAAATTCCGCTCCAGATGACCCGTATCATCGAAGGCATTGCGGCAGCAGCCGGCGCTGAGGCGAAATTGCTCTGGTATCCGGGGCCGCCGGCAACGGTGAATCATGGAGAATGGGCTGATTTTACGAAACAGGTCGCGTCGAATGCAGGATACAAGGTCGAGGATATTCCGCTGCAGATGGGCGGAGAGGATTTCGCACTGTATCTGCAGCAAATTCCCGGGGCGTTCGTAAATATCGGAGCCGGACCGGGCTACGCATTGCATCACCCGCAGTTTGATGTAGATGAGGCGGCAATCCTGCCTGCAGCTAAATATTTTGCAGCGTTGGCCGAACAGGCACTGGAGAAGCTGCAAGCATAAGGGGGAATGAACATGATTGAATTAAAAAATGTCCACAAAACATTCACCCGGAAAGGGATCACGATTGATGCCCTGAAGGGGGTCAGCCTGAAGGTTGAAAAGGGCGACATCTTCGGCGTTATCGGCTACAGCGGTGCCGGGAAAAGTACATTAATCCGCTTGGTCAATTACCTGGAGCGGCCAACTGAAGGCCAGGTGCTGGTCGATGGACATGATCTTGGAGCTTACAGCGTCAAAGAGCTGCGTGCAGCCAAGAAGAATATCGGCATGATCTTTCAGCATTTCAACCTGCTGGAATCCAAGAAGGTATTTGATAACGTAGCGATCCCGCTTGTCCTGCTGAAAAAGAGCAAAGAAGAAATCCGTAAGCGTGTAACGGAGCTGCTGGCTTTCGTTGGACTAAGTGACAAGGCCGGAAGCTATCCGAATGAACTGTCCGGCGGGCAGAAGCAGCGGGTCGGGATTGCCAGAGCGCTTGCTTCCAATCCATCCATTCTCCTCTGTGATGAAGCAACCTCTGCCCTGGACCCGCAAACCACCCGTTCGATTCTGCAGCTGCTGAAGCGGGTCAATGCAGAATACAAAATCACTGTGATGATCATTACACATGAAATGTCGGTCATCCAGGAGATTTGCAACAAGGTGGCTGTGATGGAGGAGGGGCGCATCATCGAGCAAGGCAGCGTACTCGATGTGTTCGGGCATCCGCAGCATCCGACTACGCAGAATTTTGTGAAAACCGTCATTCAAAACTCCATAACCCCTAGTGTGCAAAAATCAATAACAACCGGGCTTGGCAGCCGGATCTGCAAGCTGAATTTTGTCGGAGCATCCACCACTGAGCCGCTGCTCTATGAGATGATTCGTACGAACGAGGTAAAGGTCAACATTCTATTCGCGAATACAACGGAGATCCAGGAAACGACACTAGGAACCGTGATTGTTCAACTTGACGGCGACGGTGCTGAGATTAATAAGGCCGTAGCTTTTCTGAAAAACAATGGAGTCAGCGTAGAGGAGGTGGAAGCTTATGTTCTCGACCACAGTAACCGGTGAGCAGTTTTTAACGGCTTTTATTGAAACTGTACAAATGGTGGGTGTGTCCCTGTTCTTCGGTTCCCTGCTCGGAATTCCCATCGGGATCTTGCTGGTAATCACCCGTCCGGGCGGTATATTGGAGAACAAGGCAGCCTATACCATCCTTAATCCGATCATCAATATTGTACGTTCGCTGCCCTTTATCATCCTGCTGGTGGCTATTATTCCGCTAACAAGAGCAATTGTTCATACTTCAATTGGGACAGCCGCTGCGATTGTACCGCTGATCATCTATATTGCTCCTTACATCGGGCGGTTGGTTGAAAACTCTCTGCTTGAAGTGAACCCGGGAATTCTCGAAGCTGCCGAGTCCATGGGCTCTACCCCGTTTCAGGTAATCTGGCACTTCATGCTGCCCGAGGCCTTCGCATCCTTGATTCTGTCTTTAACGACGGCAACGATCGGTCTGATCGGGGCAACGGCAATGGCCGGAACAGTCGGCGGCGGCGGGGTCGGCGATTTGGCCATCGTCTACGGGTACCAGCGGTTTGACACAGTAGTGGTGGTAGCCACAGTTATTATCCTTATCATTCTGGTACAGGGCATTCAATCTTTAGGCAACACGCTGGCGCGCAAAATTCGCCGTCACTAAACACTACGTATACTTGGAGGTAGCCGGCAGATGAGTAATTGGAGTAAGCAGGACCGTTTCAGAGCCTTATTATCCGGAGAGCGGGCAGATCGTCCGATTGTCAGCGGATGGCGCCATTTTATCGACAAGGAACAGACAGCAGAGGATTTGGCGGCAACGACCATTTCCTTCACCAAGCAATATGATTGGGACTGGGTCAAAATCAATCCGAGAGCGACCTATCTGGCTGAAGCCTGGGGCAATCAGTATGATTTTGCAGATTATCAGACGGTATTTCCGCGGCAAAAGACAACGGTAATTCCGGCGGCAGAGAACCTGTGGGAGCTTGAAGTAAAGAAAGCGGCGGACACTGCTGTTTTCCAGGAGCACTTGGAGGCCGTTAAGCAGATCCGCCAGGGACTGCCTGACACCCCGCTGATTCAGACCATATTCTCACCGCTGACGGTACTGCTGTTTATCGTAGGGCGCTCCGCTTATGTCACCAAAACGGTATTTGGCATTGAGCAGCCTGTGACACTGGAATCGCTGTTCAAGGAGCACCGGGCCGCAGCACATCATGCGCTGCATGTGATTTCGCTAACCCTGGCCGATTATGTAAAAGAGCTGCAGCACGCAGGTTCCGACGGCTTGTTCTACGCAGTGACTGGTACAGCGCATCCGGGTTTGTTCGATGAAGCGATCTTCGATGAGCTGTCCAGACCATATGATTCTATCGTCTTGGAAGCCGCCAGCTACGGCAAAAACATCCTGCATACCTGCGGAGCCTATTCGCAGCCGGAGAAATTTAATGATTACCGGATTGACGGAATCAGCTGGGATACCGTTGCCGAAGGCAATCCGGGTCTTGGAGCCAACCTGAAAGCAACCAAAGTAGGCGGAGTCGATCATGGCCTGTTCGCCGTGAACGATATTGCGCAGATCAGGCAGCAGGCTAAAGATGCTTTGACTTTCATGCAGGACCAGCCGTTTATTCTCTCGCCCAACTGTGCGATCCCCCTGAACGTAAAAGATGAGGCGTTAGTACAATTTAAAAACATAGTATTGGAATAGGAGATGAAGGTAATGAAGAAATTATTATTGGTTATGTTAATCGGGGTTATGGCGGTGCTGACAGCCTGCGGCAATAAGGAAGCGGAGAGCGCAGGAGAAGACAAGAAGGAAATCACCGTCGGATTCGGTGTGGGAACCTATGAAGAGCAGTTCCGCCAGTCGATTCTGCCAATTCTGGAGGAGCAGGGCTACAAGGTAGATATCAAAACCTTCTCGCAGAACATGCAGGTTAACCCGGCAATGAAGGAAGGCTCAATTGATGCAAGTGTTTTCCAGAGTACAGCTTACATGGAAGCTATTAATGAAGAAATCGGTGCAGACATGACAGGAATTGCTTATGTTCCTGGAGCTCCGCAAGGCCTATATTCCGTAAATCACACGACGCTGGATGATGTAAAGGACGGTACAACTGTAGCTGTTCCGAATGACCCGGTTAACCAGGAACGCGCGCTGCGGATTCTGGAAGAGCTGGGCTGGATCAAAATCAAGGAAGGCGCCGGTGTTGCCGATTTCAACATCAACAGCATGGAGCCGGACAAATTCAATATCGATATCAAAGTCCTCGACCCGGCACAGATCCTGGTTTCCCTGCAGGACGTGGACTACGGTGTGGTTAACGGTAACTACATTGCTAACTCGCCGGACAGAAAAATTACAGATGCGCTGAAAATCGAGAACACACCTATGCAGCACAGAATTATCGTGTCGATCAACAAAAAGGATGAAAACACCCAGTGGGCCAAGGATCTGAAGGCTGCCTATGAATCAAAAGAGTTCGAAGAATACATCAAGGGACTGGACAAATATGACGGCTTCATCCTGCCGGAAGCATGGGATAACAACTAAGAAAGGGAAGTGGATGTAAGTGGCACAGAAGCAGATTCATTTTATCGGCGGTGGACAGATGGCGGAAGCCATGATCCGCGCCTGTATCGCCAACAACACCCTGTCGGCAGATGAGATCAGTGTAACAGATGTCAACGAAGCGCGTCTGCAGCTGCTGAGTGACAAGTATAAAGTAAATACCGGCAGTTCACAGGAGCATGGCCTGTCTGCGGCCTCCATTATTGTGATTGCCGTTCGTCCACAGGATAATCTGGCTGTACTTGGTGAGCTTGTACAGCAGCATGCTGCACCTGCTGCTACAATCGTTTCGATTGTAGCCGGGGTGACGATTGCGCAGCTTGGCGGTTATTTTGGAGCAGAACGCCCGATTGTCCGGGTCATTCCGAACACCTTGACCGATACAGGCTATGGCTATAGCGGCGTGGCCTTGAACAGCTATGCTGACCGAGATCAAGTAGAGGATTTCCTGCTCGGCTTCGGCAATGTTCAATATCTGGACGAAGGCTATATTGATATCTTCACCGGCTACGGTGTAGCGGGACCGAACTATATCTATTATTTCATTGAGTCCCTTGTGGATGCCGGTGTACTGGCCGGACTGCCGCGTGAGCAGGCGTGGAATGTCGCGCTGGAGAACATGCTGGGCGCAGTCACCATGCTGCGGCAGACCGGCTTGCATCCGCGGCAGCTGCTGGATATTAACAATTCACCGGGCGGAGTCGGCATGCACGGCTTGTACGAGCTCAACAACAGTGACTTCGCGGCCGGATTGCAGCGCAGCGTACTCGCAGCCGTTAAGCGGACTACGGAGCTGGGAGTGAAGAAATAATGGCTACCATCACTTGGGATCATCTGGTGCATTATGTGAACGATCTGGATCAGCCGGTCGAAAGCTTCCGCGAGCATGGACTGGTTGCCTTTAGAGGGGGCGCTCATAAAGCCTGGGGAACGTATAATTCCTTAAGCTACTTCGGGCTGACGTACATCGAGTTTCTGGCTATTGAGAACCTGGAGCTGGCGAAGGCCACAGCACACAATGTCGTTGTGCGCGATGCGGTACAGCTGCTGCCTGAGCATGAAGCCTTGAGCAGAGTGGTGCTCCGGACGGATGATATAGATGCCGTAGCTGCTTCCCTGAATGCTGCGGGTTTGTCCTTATCGCCGATCATCGACGGCAAGCGTCTGGATAATGCCGGCAGACTGATCGAGTGGCGGATGATGACGATTGACGGTGATTTTGCAGGACTCGTCTATCCGTTTATCATCCAGTGGAATGGAACCGATGAGGAGCGGCTGGCCAATATGACGGCCTCTGGTATCATCCAGCCTCACCCCGCTGGAGCAGTCGAGATGGTGAGCGCGGTGTTCCGCGTCTCCGATCCGGCCGCGGCCGCCAACCATTGGAGCACGTTATTCGGACTTCCGGTTACAGAGTCAGAGGGCGGCAAATACAGCCTGAAGGTTGGAGTGCAGTCGTTTGATTTTGTGCAGGGGGACGAGAACGAGTTCAAGCAGGTTATTTTTGCAGCAGAATCAGCAGCATTAAAAGGTAAGACCATTCAGGTGGGCGAAGGTGAATATGTATTCACCTGATTACAGCCTGACGGGAATAAGAGGGAGCCTCTGGACTATGTGCCGGGGGCTTTTTTTGTGCAGACAGAGAGTGGTAAAGGAAAATGTAATAAAAATGAAACGAAATTCCATAATTTGTTCTATATAATGGTTTAGATGGATGGTTGTCAAAGGTATGATGCAGGAGAGCGAAGCTACTTTAGTTTGGATAAGCACCGCAGGCGAGCTGGAATTAATTTAAGTGTAGTTTGTACATCTATATCCGGTGAAAATCGGGCGTGGGCAGCTTTAATTGTATTTGGTGCAACTAAAATAGGGGATTTGGCGTAATTGTACCCTTTTCCAGAAGAATAAGTGTATGAAGTGCATCTAAATGCTGGATTGGCAGAAATATTGGCGTTTTAGTTGTATAGAGTGCAGTTAAGTCGATTGACCAAGGTTTATTTTCTAGGCTGGGATAAAGTTCAGTTTGAAGGTACTTATAATTATATGTACTATGCCGATAGATGAAGGTGAACGGAACGAAGAAAGAATTGGTTGTGTCCGTTCTAGCAATCCATTTAATCCGTACAGAGGCAAAGATATATATTGTGAATAAGGTGAAAG
This sequence comes from Paenibacillus sp. PastM-3, assembly GCF_029893965.1. Lineage (GTDB taxonomy): Bacteria > Bacillota > Bacilli > Paenibacillales > Paenibacillaceae > Paenibacillus_AQ. Next base: position 221,008 of record NZ_JARXXP010000005.1, on the reverse strand, counting down.
GGAGATAGCTTATATGAGTCTTAATCTGGTACCGCTGCGAATACCGGCAGGATGGAAAGTTAATCTGAATGATTTTACAGAGTCTTTTCCAGATAAATTTACTGATGATAACTATAAATATCGCTGGGAATTTAAAGAGGATATACTGCAGCTTGAAAGCGATCATAAGAAAAGAGTAATTGATCTCGGCTGGTATCCTGAATTCGATGCAGAGGGTCAATATATGCTAATGCTTGTTGATGTTAGTGAGGAGAACGGCGAAGGATCATTTTATTGGAATAAACTAATAGAATACAGATCGAGAAGCTTTGAAGAGATAAGGATGAAGATTGAGGAGTTTCTGAGAACGTGAAAATCATTGGGCGAACGAAAGGATCACAAGACATGAATATCCAGGGAATCAACCATTTTTGCTTTTCCGTCTCGGACTTGGATCGGTCCATTAAGTTCTATTCAGAGGTGTTCGGTGCCCGGATTCTGGTTAAAGGCAGGAAGCTGGCTTATTTTGATCTGAACGGGCTGTGGATCGCACTCAATCAGGAGGATGTGGTTCGTGACAGGAACAATCGGATATACACGCATATAGCTTTTACTATTGATAAAAATGACTATGAGAACCTGCTGAATAAGCTGAAGGAGCTGCACGTTGAGGTGCTGCCCGGGCGGGTAAGGGATGCCAGAGATAAGGAATCTATCTACTTTTATGACCCGGATGGACATTTGTTTGAGTTTCACACGGGTACATTGCAGGACCGGCTGGACTATTACCGGGCAGAGAAGGAGCATATGATTTTTTATGATGAGGAAGGGTCAGGAAAGAGGTTTGATGTGGATAGCTTGATCCGCTCCTGAAGTAACAAATGTCGCAATAATCCGGCTGCAATGTCGCAAAAGTACATGGAACCGGTGTGTAAAGGTAGAGTATACTCACCTTATAAATCTGATAATGAAAATCATTATCATATAAATAGGGGGAGTCAGCATGAACAGAGCAACAAAAAAGCAGTCATCATCACTATTAATGGTATGGATGCTGGCGCTGGTACTTGTACTTACAGCTTGCGGTACCAATGGAGGGAACGCCAATACGGGGAATGCTGCACAGGCAACTGCTGCCGCGTCGGCCGAGCCGTCTCCGGCATCCGAAACGCAGGCTTCGCCAACACCGGAGACGCAGACTGCTGCGGCTTTCCCGGTTACCATCAAGCATATGAAGGGCGAATATAAGCTGAATGAGAAGCCGAAGGTGATTGCCGCGCTGGATGTGAAATTCGTAGATCAATTGGTAGCGCTCGGCGAGCAGCCTGCAGGCAGCGTTGTCGCTGGGGCAAAAGGAGCAACGTTCCCGGATTATCTGATGGATCAGCTGAGCGATGTACAGGTCCTCGGCACACGGGATGAGCCCAACCTGGAAGCTATTGTAGCGCTGAAGCCGGATCTGATCCTGATGACTGACTTCCAGGAAGAGGCTTACGAGAGTGTCAGCAAAATAGCGCCAACAATCGTACTCGACTTCTACGAGGACTGGCGGGATACGCTGGCAACAATCGGCAAGATCACAGGCAAGCAGGCAGAGGCTGTGGCTGTACAGCAGGCTTACGAGGACAAAATTGTCGGTCTGCGGGAGCAGCTGGCAGCGAAGCTCGGTGATGATACGGTAGCCCTGATTCGTCCAAGACCGGAAGGGATTCGGGTGCACGGGCCAGAGCACCGGACAGGCAGCATTCTGTATGAGGATTTGGGATTGAACGCCCCTGAATTTGTTAAAGCCATTACCGAGGACACCTCTGTTGAGATTTCTATGGAGACTGTCGCTGATATCGGAGCGGACCGCTATTTCCTGCTGTCGGATGACTTGTTTGCCAAAGACGCAGCGGAGCTGGCGAACAGTCCGGTCTGGAAGTCGATGGATGCCGTCAAAAACAACCGTGCCTACGACGTAAATGCAACACTCTGGATCGCCTACTATGGCCCGATTGCGATTAACATCATTGTCGATCAGGCTGCGGAAGCACTGCTGGGAGCGCAGTAAAATGGACAGCTATCTGTCATCTGCCTCCTGGAAGCAATTGACGGCGGATTACCGCATATGGCCCGGTGAACCGCCCGCAAGCAGCATCCGTACGATTGCTCTGAGCCATCTGCATGATGAGGCAGCATGCCGTGATTATATTAGCTGGTTCAGAGACTATATCGGTGCACCGGATACACAGGTTGCCGCTTCCATGCTGGCTAAACGGATCGGATATTTGTGGATTGCGCCGCTGCTGACGGCGATAACGTTTCATAACCGGGAAGTATCTATTGTCCTGGACAAAAGCTATCTTTATCATAAGGATATGTCCGCCGGACAAGGGGATACGCGTTTTCCATTTCTCGCTTTAGAGGGACTGCGGACGGCGGCTGCACCGCTGGACAATAGAACCGTATGGCGGGAAGGGGTTGTGAAGCAGATTTTTGCAGAACACCTTGCGCCGCTGCTGCAGATCCTTGCCGCAGTTGGCCCCGTCTCCATGGCGGTACTCTGGGAAAATATTATGGTGCGCATTGCCCCGCTATATGCTCCCGGAACAGCAGAATCCGGGCAAGAACAGCAGCGGATGAGCGAGGATTTTACTTACCTGACCAAGACTGCGCCTGGTTCATTGTTTGGGATGAGACGTAATCCGTTAACACGTTTCACTGAACAACATGACGGGATTCAGGTTGCCAAGAGCAAGCGGATCACTTGCTGCTTCTATTACCGGATGTCGGGAGAATATTGCCTGAAATGTCCGAAAATTGACAATGAGAATGAGTCTCAATTAAAATGACAACAGCAACATATTATCTATAATGCGGCCGCATAACCAGAAAAGTGCATTCTGTTCAGAGCGGCTGTGAATGAAGATGCTATTGTCAGGAGATGAGAGAGATGCCGCTGCAGGACCAGGCAAGTATATGGAGTGATCTGGCAATCAAAACGCTTGACGTGAGCAGCGGTACTGTGCCGCCCGGCAGCGTTCTAAGCGAAACAGAATTAACTGCCAATCTGCTGCTGCTGGCAGGAGGCGGGCAGGGAAGGCTTGTGATGAACGGCGGGGATTGCCGTATCCAGGCCTTTTTTGCCTGCCATGCGGCTAAAGGCTCAGCCTTTACTCTGACAGCCGGAGCAGAAAGCATTCATTATACCGTGATTACATATAAGGCTGTCCAAATGGCGGACGCCGCCCATGAACAGTTTTCTCAGCGGAAGCACCCGCTGTACACTTCATTTGTTCACCGCCTGGAGCTGCCGGCAGGACTGCACCAGGCGGCAGAAGAAATCGAAGCGAAATGGAACAGGGGGGAAGGGCTGGAGCGATTTCATGTAAATGCACTGCTGCAAGGCATGCTGTACGAGCTAATGATGGAGGTTGAACGCGGCCGGGGCGGTGCCGGTCCGGATATGGTGGATATTGTCACAGCCTATATAGCGGGGCATTACCGCCAGGAGCTGGAGCTTAAAGAGCTGGCTGCACTTGCCGGCTGCAGCGCAAGACAGCTGCAGCGGCGGTTCAAGCAGGAGAAGCTGCTCGGGCCGATGGAATATGTGATCCGGCTGCGGATGGAGAGTGCACAGCGGATGCTGCGTCATACCGATGCTCCGATCAGTGAAATCGCCGAAAGAACGGGCTACCGAGATATGTATTACTTCAGCAGGGCATTCAAGAAGGTTTACGGGGTTCCTCCGCAGCTGTACCGGCGCAGCGCCGCCGCTGTCGGAACAGGGGAGCTCCCGGCTTATAACGGGCTGAGCGACCATTTTGCTGCCTCATACGAGTCACTTCAAGGCCCGGTAATCTGCCATATGCGGGGCGAATACGGGGTCACCGCTGCTCCAAGGCGTATCGCCGTGCTCGACGTGCAGTATGCCGACCATCTTCTGGCCCTGGATGTAGCTCCGGCAGGAAGTGTTGGCACGGGCAGCAGTACTTCATTACAATTTCCCCAATATATCAGGGACAGGCTTAAGGCTACGGAAATGACCGGAAGCTATGAGTACCCGGACCTGGAAGCGGTCGAACGGCTGCAGCCTGACCTTATAGTCTGCACCGAGGTGCACGCCCCGCATTATGAACGGTTAAGCCGGATTGCTCCAACCCTGATGTTCAGAAGGAATGAGAGCTGGCAGACGATATTACGCCTCTTCGGGATTATAACGGGTAAACAGGCTAGGGCGGAAGCCATTATCGCGGATTACCACCGCCGGACAGCCCTGCTGTCAGGAGAGCTTGCAGCTGTGCTGGCAGGTCAGAGTGTGGCCCTGATCCGTCCGCGTGAATCGCTGGTACGGGTTCACACCGCTTCGCACCGCACCGGTGCTGTGCTGTACCGGGATCTGGGGCTGCCAGCTCCGCTATTTGTAGCAGATACCAGCGATACTGCCTATCATATCCCGGTCGACAGACTGCCTGCGGTGCATGCGGATCACTATTTTCTGCTTAGCAGTGAGCGGGTGCAGGATGAGATATCTGCGACAGAGCAGAGTACCCGGATCATGCTGCATGCAAAGGAGCAGCCGCAGATTTATGCGGTGGATGCCGCTACCTGGATTGGCTGCTATGGACCGACGGGAATTAATTACATCGTGGACCAGGTGGAAGGTATGTTGCTGGCATGAGCGGAACAAGCCGGTAGGGAATAAGATTTTCATAGACGAATGGCAAAAGCTCTTGTGGTTATCACAGGAGTTTTTTACTGCGGATTATACTATTAGCCTATTCTATATATTTTCTAACCCATGAACGAGGTGTTTGACGGCAATTATGGCAATCCGAATGAAGCTTACTACGCCAACCTGAATGCTTACAATCAAATTTGTGTGGATACAGTCAGACAAACAAGCGGCAACAATAGCGCAAGATGGCTGCTGATTCCGGGCTGGAATACGAAGAGAATCATGATTTCCGCACACTACTATTCCCCGTGGGATTTTGCAGGTGAGGAATCAGGGACTATTACGCAGTGGGGGGCCTCGGCCACGAACCCGTCGAAGAAATCGTCCTGGGGTCAGGAGGATTACCTGAATTCGCAGCTTCAAGCGATGTACAATATATTTGTGGCTCAAGGCTACCCGGTCGTGATCGGTGAGTTCGGCTCCATTGACAAAACGGCTTATGATTCCAGCAATAACGTGTACCGTACAGCTTTTGCCAAAGCGGTAACAGCAGCGGCGAAGAAATACGGCGCAGTACCGATATACTGGGACAATGGCTACAACGACCAGCATGGCTTTGGTCTGTTCAACCATACGAATAACACTGTAACGCAGCAAGGGATTATCAATGGTAATATGTTATATTAAAGAAAATAATTCCTGAAACTAGAAAGAGGGGCCTTCAATGAAAATCTTGAAAAGATTTATTCGAGTATTCGGGCTTGGTATTCTAATCATCTGGTTAATGCAGTCTACTCCATCCATCGTATCAGCAGCAGCAGGTAAAGCCCAGTCCTCGGCATTGCCCGTGATCAGGGTCTATCTTAACAACAATCAAATAACCTCCTCCTCCGGTGCTCCTTCACTCCTAAACGGGACGGTCATGCTCCCGCTGGACAGCTTCTATTATATTAGCGGCTTAACCGTTAAGTATGATGAACGTACGAAAGTGATCTCTATTGAAAACATGTTTACAAAAGGCAGCATGAAGGCCGGGGAGCGGAACGCTACCGTTAACGGGAAAAAGGTTACTTATTCCGCAGCTCCTCAGCAGATTCATAAGCAGCTTTATGTACCCCTGCGATTCGTTAATGATGCGATTGGAGGCACACTGAACTGGAGGGCGGACAGCCGTGAGGCGATGATTGGCTATCCGGAATTTGTTGGCGACGGCAGGACTAGCAAGGATGCCTATTTTATCAATGGGGTGAACGGAGCTGTATATAAACGGGATGCTGCAGGTGTTGTTCATGCTGTGGGAGTATCCGCAGCGGCTAAGCTTGAGCCGGGTTATATTGCTGCTACCCAGATTTCGTCGGTGCAAATTGCCGAAGATGCCGACCTGGTAACCATCCAGAATTCCAGCGGCGAGCCATCTATAAACCTGACGGTCATTAATCTTTTTGTGAAAAAAGGGGTCATTCTGCGTCAGTCGGCGGCTCATTATTGGCAGTTTTCTCCCGACAATTTGAAGACGTATAACGGTAACGCGGTTATGAACGATGGCCATACCGTCCGGTTGATTGCTCCAGATGCTTCTGTAAAACAAACCTGGAATATCTCCAAGTTAGCAGGCACACCTGATGTCAGCTACGCTATTGAAGCTATTGGCGAGAACTACTTAGTAGCCCGGTCATCTTCGGAAGGACTGCTGACATTAATTGATCTGGAGGCTAATAAAGCGATATTGCTCTATACTGAATTCGGAATCAACCCTACCGATATGCCGGGCTTCAAGTATGATGGCCTCCGGTTTACCGGAAGTGGCGCGAACGGGTCAGAGCTGCAGTTTGAATTCACGAACGGGAAGAAAGTAAAGACGGTGTTTAGTTATACGTTGGGGAAGCAGTAATGAAAAGTCGAAGATGACCTCTTTGTTAAGCGCCAAAAGCTGGTAGAGAAATAGATCTAATGAGTTGTGTACAGCTTTCTAATCAGCCATGGCTTCAGCAAGGGCAGGACGGTTGCAGGCTGCATCGTTTTGGTGTGGTCCATACCGCTGCCCTTTATGATTTCTACATCCCATCCAAGCTGTTCTAGTGCAGCTTTATTTTGCTCCAGCTTGCCGACAATATCGACGGTTACACTGCCGAAGTTCTCACCATATACAATCGTATCCTTTTCCCCGGCAAAAGCCAGTCTCGGAAGCTCCAGCAGCTGCTGAATCGCCAGGTCATCAAATTCCGCAAATGCTCATACATCGTAACAAACTGCTTCGTCTGATTCGGATCGATCTGAACCTGAATGTTATCCCAATCGACCTGTTCCGGGTCTATAGGGATCTGCTCATCTGCCACGCAGGGATTCTGGTTACTGGAAGCCTGCTGGTATGTTTTGTTGGTTACGGTCAGCATTTCTTTATATGGACCGACTAACGGCGGGAATCCACCCATAACCAGGCTTTCGACTCGATCGCTACGGATAGCCAACTGCAATCCAACCAAGGCCAGCCACGAATAACCGTAATAGCTAAACCTCTCAACGTTCATTTCATCAGCAATCGTTAGCAGGTCGTGCACAATGCTCTCAGGTGTGAGGTTATCCGAATTCGGATGCTGCAGCCGGTGCCCTTCATAGTCAAAAAATAAAACCCATAAGGATGGGAGAGCCGATGGAGACGTACACCCCGAACCAAATTGCCGGCACCCTGCAGGTCAGCACCACAATGCTGAGAAGGTATGAAGAGCAGGGGCTGATTCCTGCTGTACCGAGAACCAGCAGTACCAGATTCAGGCGGAGAAGCAGCGGGTAGAAGAGATTCTCACAATGATCAGGGGTGCCGATTTTACCAGATACCAAAACGTAAACCTGAAAGAAAAGATGAACATTGGAGAGGTGGCCACAATAGCAGGTGTGAACACCTCGGCGATTCGTCACTGGGAATCCGAAGGACTCATCCAGTCGGAACGTCATAAGGAGAATGGGTTCAGAATGTTCTCCATAGCGGAGCTGCGCAAAATACTGGTCATCAGCAGCCTGAGAAAGACCGTCTATTATATAGACAACATGAAGAGCCTGCTAAATAATTTAGATACTCAGGATAATGAGCGGATCGAGCATTCTTTTCAGGTGGCGCTGGAGAGTTTGAATGAGCGGCTTAGGCTGCAGTTTAAGGGAATCGCCGAGATGATGGGGTATTTGAATATCAGGGGTGTATTAATGTCAAGGAATATAAGGTATATAACGTTTTTTGTATTGGGTGCAGTACCCTTGCTTATCTATCCATTCGTTTTGATAGCTAACATAATGTCCTTAGCGGGAAGCTGGTCAGGGCAAGAAGAGTTAGTATTAAAAGCAGTCGTGCTCTTATTCATAATATTAACGAGCTCATATCCTATAACCTATATTATTTGTTTAGTGCTGTATCTGATAAAAAAAATCAAAAACAAAAACAAGAATGGTGCTGTTCTGTTATCCAAGCTGCCGCTGTTGCCCTTGATTCATTTAGTTGCTGCTATTCTTGTGGGATGTTTATGGGCGCTCTTGGATTGAGGTATGGAGGAGGAGCTTATGAAGAGGAAAATCATCTACATGATTTCATTGATTCTACTGGTGACTGTAATCATAGTAATGATCCTGCCTAAGCGAGAAATTGTTAGTGTTAGCCTCGTTTCTGACACAGCCACAATCACCTACACCGACGCTGAAAGCCTTCAAATTATCGGAGATGCCATACGGACTGTTAAAAAAGTGCCCGGCGCTGTTGATGTAGGCCCTCCATCTTACCGGATGACCGTTACCTATGATGATTCTGAGGCTGTGCAATACAGTATATACATGGATTTTCAAACCAAAAACGGCTTCCTGATTAAAGACAGCAATAGTGAGAGGATGCTGGATTTAAGAAAAAAGAATTCGGAGGAGCTGGCGGATCTGTTGGCGAAGTGAAGATGTAAAGGAAAAAGCTCCTGTGGCTGTCGCTGGAGCTTTTTTGTTGTGGATTATTTAGTTGGCGGGTAACGTTTGGGAGTGTCGGTTTGCCCTAATAAGTAGTCTATGCTTACTTTGTGGAAATTGGCGAGAGTGATAAGGACAGCACTTGGAACGTCCAGGTTCCCGTTTTCGTAGCGGGAATAAGTAGTTTGTGTAATATGCAAAAGCTCAGCCATTTGCTGTTGCGTCAGGTCTTTGTCTTCGCGCAGATTGCGGATTCTTATGTACATAGTTATCACCCACGCCAAGTGTACTTTATGCGAAAAATGCATATTGTTATTTATGCGTTTTTCGCATAAAATTTATACAAAGAAAGAGTCTGCTACTCAAGTAAAAGGAGGCCTGATGAATATTATCCTGGAGGATTTTTATTATGGGAAGTAGTATCCAAATGAGTTGCTTAAGCCAAGTAATCCGGAAATTCAACAGCTTAACGGCAAGATTACGGATGCTTTACAGAAGCTACAACAAAACTTAGGTAATCAGGATTTATAGCAATTAGAGAAGCTGCTTGATTTACAGATAGAAATGGCTTCTCTGCAGTCGGCATTATCATTTATTCAGGGGTATAAGATTGGTGCTTTGATGATGATTGAGGTGTTTAGTGGGGGAGAATGAAGTTGGAAAATTACATGAATATTGAGTGTAATAAATCGGGGCGAAGGAATTTGCTTCGGTTTTTGTATGCATATAAAAGGAACGAATAAAGGAAGGTAAAATTGATAGGTTGTGAATCAGGAAAACATGATTTTCTCGTTGAGTAGAAAGAAATTGATGAATGTAAAGGTGACAAAAAAGAAAAAGTGGCCTTAGAAGAAGTTATTGAAGAAGGATAATTTCTAAGGCGCATAGGACTTGGTATAAAAAATTTACTATATAAGCGCTTATGGGTACAGTTTTAAGAGTCGCTTTTACAAGTCTGTAACCATTTTTTTTGAAAAAAAACAAAGAATGGGTCGATAGTTTCAAAAATAACTTATTTTATATAGGTATTTGGAAGGGAATCAGAGTCATTTGGCGAATGTTGTAAATATGAGTCTGTTCTGGGCAGACCTGATAATAATTCCAACAGAAGCACTGTGGAGGTAGATGTATTGCTTAATCAATTTAGTCCTCATGTGGATGAGAATTTTTTGGATTTATTTTATCATGAAATCCAAAGTTTTGAATTAGATGGGTCTAACACCAAAATTAATCTCCATACACTTAAAATTGAAAATAATATTTTTGTATATTCCGAATTAGTGGAAAAACTGTTTGACTGCATTGTAACCTATTGTTTATCGAGAAAGGAACTTGAAATATATAAAAATAATAAAGGGATTTACGTAAAAGCAATTCAGAGATTGCGAAAATGGGAAAATAACGACGGAGAACTAGGCGAAGTCCTGCTTTATTGTTTTTTAGAGTCACATTTACGTGCACCAAAGATTTTTACAAAAATGGAGCTGAAAACTTCACCTAATGATTACGTAAAAGGATCTGATGGAGTGCATGTTTTGCAGGTGGATAAAAATAATTTTCAACTAATATTTGGGGAATCAAAGTTAGAAAAGACATTTCAACGATGTTTATATGATGCTTTCAACTCAATTAATGATTTCATAACTAGAAATACAAATAATATTCATGATGAAATAAGATTGTTGAATACTCATTTGGAAAAAGAAAGTATTTCACCTGCTCTTTATAATGTTTTAAAGAAAATAATTATTCCAAGTGCCAGAGAGGAAGAAATATTTAAAGATAATGCTTTTGGGATTTTTGCTGGATTTGAGATTACAGTTGATGAAGATTCGCGGAAATTAAGTAACTCCGAATTCAGAAAGATGATACGAGCCAAAATTAAATCAGAAGTCGAGAGTCAGTACAGTTATATACAGAAGAAGATTGATGAACATAAATTATATGGAACAACATTTTATGTTTATGCCTTTCCATTTGTTGAAATCAGCAACACTAGAAAGCGAATTATTAGAAACTTAATGGAGGCCACTAATGATTTTTGACAAACTGTCTAGAGATGTAATGATAGATGATTATTTTAATCAACTATACGAACGATTGTTAAAAAATATCGCTTCTATAGAACTAGTGGTCGATAGTCCCGTGACTATTAGCGAAAAGCAATTGGTTCACTTATTGAGATTTAGTGATATTCTATCTAATTCAACATTAAATGACTGTAGAAATATGGCATATAGAATTGTTGCTTTTCTAAGCCCTACTTACAAAGGTAATTCTATTTTTAAAACATATTCTACGGCTATATTAAGTAGACTAGGGAATTTCCCTGCCATAAACAATCTTAATCATAATGTGGAACTTCCATTCGTAAGAGAAATTGAGACTGTTGTGAAAAAAGAGATTCAACAAATACCTGGAGCCGAGAACAAATATTTTACAGATTCACAGTTTGATTTATTTGAAAAAATAAAAGAATCAAATTTCTATAGTTTTTCTGGCCCAACTTCAATGGGAAAGTCATTTATCATAAAGACATTCATACGTGATAAAATCTCCAAAAAAGATACAGGGAACTTTGTGGTAATTGTTCCAACAAGAGCTTTAATAAATCAATTTTCTTATGAAATTAAAGAGGATTTAAAAGAACTTATTATCAATAGTAATTATAAAGTAACAACAAACTCTGTAGTCACAGTTGAAGAAGAAAACGAAGGGAAGAGATATATTCTTGTTCTAACTCCGGAACGACTTTTGAGCTACATCTCAAGTAAAGAAAATCCGAGAATAAATTATTTATTTGTAGATGAAGCACATAAGTTAGCTGCTGAAAAAGACTATAGAAGCATTACAATGTATTTAGCCATTGAGAAAAGCATGAAGAAATTCTCTGACTTAAAAATATACTTTGCTTCTCCTAATGTATCAAATCCAGAAGCTTTTTTAGAATTATTTCAGAAATCTGCAACAAAGACATTCAGTACTATTGAGTCTCCTGTTACACAAAATGTTTTCTTTATAGATTTAATTAGTAGGATAGTTAGTTACTACAATGAAGGACGTAAATATGACTTTGAGGATATTTCCATTAGTAAGTATTCTTCATCATTTGAACTAATACATAATATTGGACAATCCTCTTCTAACGTTATATATTGCAATTCAGTTGAAAATACAATAAATAAAGCAAAAGACTTTATAAGATTTTTACCTAATAACCTGGCGAAACCGCCTAATCCAAGTCAACAAGAGCTAGATGAATTAATATTAGAAACTAAAAAAATGATACATAAAGATTATTATTTAGCTGATTGTCTAGCTCACGGAGTAGCTTTTCATTTCGGAAGTTTACCTCAAGTAATACGAAACAAAGTTGAGAAACTTTTTAAAAAAGGAGAAATTAAATATTTGTTTTGTACCTCAACCTTATTGGAAGGCGTGAATTTACCAGCGAAAAATATCTTTATTTTAAGCAACAAAAAACATAGATCAAATATGTCAAAGATTGACTTTTGGAATTTAGCAGGTCGTGCAGGTAGATTGAATTTTGAGTTGTTTGGAAATGTATTTTGTATCCGTGAAGAAATTAAGGATTGGAAAAACACAACTGTACTTAATGGTAAATCAACCACACAACTACAAATCAATGCTACACATCAGATAGATAAAAATGCAAAAAATATTGAACAGCTACTTCAATCAAAACAAATTACATCTTCAGAAGCTGAAAAAGAAGTTCTGAAATATATAGCGAATATTATTAGTATTGATACGATTGACAGTGATAATGATTACAAGAGCCCTATTATTAAGAAATTAATTAATGATGGGAAACTAGATTTACTATTAAAGGCTCAAGACAACATAAAAGATTTAAAGATTCCAGTAGATGTTCTAAATAATAATCAATCTATTATGGTTAGACAACAAGATAACGTTTATGAGTTTATTGTTAAAAATCAAGCCTTTGAAGAGAAGATTAAACTTCCACATGAAATAAATTACAATAACTGTGTTTTTGCATTAGAACTTCTATATGAAAGGTATAATTGGGATGTGAACGAAAGTAAAAACGATATTGCTAATAAGAATTCTTTAAGGTATTACGCACTTTTAGTAAATCAGTGGATAAATGGTCAAAGCCTAAGTGAAATGATTAATGAAGCTCTTCGTTTCTACGAGAGAAATAATAAAAAATTAATGTTTTATGAGAACAATATTCAAGTATTTGAAGATTTCAATAAAAGCAAACGTCATATTAATAAAGTAATAAATAATCTGATATCAGATATTGAAAATGTAGTCAGATATAAATTAGAAAAATATTTTAATAACTACCATGCTATATTAGTTTCTATTTTAGGTGAGAAAAAAGCTGGTCCAAACTGGAACGTTTTTTTAGAGTATGGGACAAGGGATACTGTTGCAGTGTACTTGCAAAACATGGGATTCTCTAGGCACGTTTCTGCCTTGTTGACTAAAGAACATAGAGATTTATTGAATATCAAAGATGGAAAGTTGATATCAATTGATAAAAAAAAGCTTGTTAATCGATTAGTTCAGGGGACACCTGAGTATGACGAAATTAGTATGTTAATTTAATAAAAGTTGTTTTGTTAAATTATTTTTAGCGTAAGTTGTTTAGGAGAAGAAAATGGATTTCTATCATATGGAGCCATTCCTGAATGAAAACAAACGACTCACATTCGTATTTCTTCCACCTTACAGCCCGCAGCTCAACATTGTAGAAGGGCTCTGGAAATGGCTCAAAGGCGATGTCATTAATAATGTCTTTTATCACACGGTGGCAGAAATCCGGAACAATGTTCGTTCATTTATGGAGTCAATTATGAAGAATCCTCAAGTAATAATCGACCGTCTCTGTGTGCGTATGGAGTCAAATAAGATAATGGAAATTCTTTAATTCAACTTATATAGCAAAGACTTGGTGAGAAGAAGCTTTTGATAAAGCTAGGAGGGAGAAAAATATGTCTTCTTATCTGTTGGGCTATTCGTAGTGTGGCTTTAATCGATTTGACATTTATATGATGTTCTTACCTAGATCAATGATCAATTAATACAGATGCTCCTGCCAATGAAATTGGTGGGAGCATTATTTATTTCGGGATGGAAACAGATAAAAGAAACACAAAAGAGCATGGCTAACTATTTCCATATGGAAGAAAAATACTTTTACCGTCGAACTCGGAGTATGATATAAAGAGTAGGAAATTTATGTTAGATGGAGGGTTCAGCTTATGGAAGAAAAGAAAATTGGAGCAAGCGATTATCTGGCGTTAGGCTTGTATGCTTTTGCAGGGTTCGGTCTTGAAGTTGTCCTGTCAATGCTTTTGCCTGTAATATTTGGGGTGGGATAGTCTGAATAAACCGTTATCTATCATTGTATACATTGGGTGCTTACATGTATTTTGTGGGGGAGTATGGCACTATTTCTGATCAGGCTTTCAAGGAAGAAGTACACCTTTGACATTATGAAGCTAAACGAAACGCAGACTCCTAGGGATGATTAATCGCAGTTCTAGTTTCTATTATAGCCCTTACAGTTACAACTATTGTATGGGCGGCTTTAAATCGATTCAAGAATACAATGGGATCGTTGAATTCATTTTTCAAAATGTTTATTACTAGTTTGAAGCTGCCTTGATTCTGCTAACAATTGCTTTTGGACAAAAGTTTGGTGAAACGCTCTTAAAAAGAGGCGGTCTGCCCTATGGAGGGATTTTTCTTGCGCTCACATGGAGACTCATACACATTTTGCTTCAGGGAAGTTTAACAGGTGTTTATGCTTTCTTTATGTCGATTCTATACGGCCTTGTATACATAATGTTGAAAAAGAATATCCGGTATTCGTATATGATGATTGCAATTATATTTATTTTATAAGGATTTACTGAATGTGGACTTTATACGGATATCTGTCTTAATGGGTTAACTGAATAAAGAATTGATTACCAAATAATAGGAGGCGAATAAATATGAAAAAAATTGTTAGACAAGTAATTCATGAATGGAATCCTTTCGGTTTATTACCACATGCACCTGTTGATGAGTTTGATTCAGAAATTGAAGAAGTCGCCCTTTCACTAACAGATGCTACTACAGTCGAAGAATTAGCAAGAAGAATACAAGATATATTTTCTTCCAGTTTTGGTGAGCCATTTGGGTATGAGGAATGTTTTAATACGGCTAATCAGATATGGGAGCTTGCAGAGAGTCATTTAAAGGGAGGTGAGTACTATAGTAAATGCAAGAAATGAGATAGCAGAAGCAATTGGAATTATATCTCCTAATGCCACACCTCATATTGAGTATCGACTGCTAAACTCCACAAATGAGGAAGGATATACAAGACAGTTAATTGAATATGATTCTTACGGTGACAAAGTCATTGCTTTTCTTTTGCTTCCGGAACTCCTTGATAAAAACCCAGCGATTCTGATCAATCACCAGCACAATAGGGAGCATCATTTAGGGAAGAGCGAGGTTTGCGGTTTAGCAGGAAATCCGTTGCAAGCTTTCGGACCTGAATTGGTCAAAAAGGGATTTGTTGTGTTAGCTCCTGACTCCATATGCTTTGAGGAGAGACGTAAAAATGCACACGGTATTGGACCTCTCCCAGACGACAGTGACTTTTGGCAGCATTATAATGAAATGTGCTATCGGATAATAAAAGGCGATTCTTTGATGAAAAAAGTGATCGCTGATGCCATGAATGGAATAACGTTGCTTGCTAATCTTCCTTTTGTTGACAATCAATGTATTGGCACACTTGGACATTCATATGGTGGTAATACTGTTCTATTTCATTCTGCGTTAGATGAACGAATAGCCTTTAGCTGTGCCAGCGGCAGTGCTTGTACTTATGCAAATCGCATGCTAAACAATGTCGGGATTGAAATGGCGAGCGTAATTCCGAACTTCCACAGTAAATACGATATATATGATTTAGTATCTTGTATTGCACCAAGACGACTGCTTATTGTTTCTGCGGATGACGATAAATATTCAAGAGATGCTTCATATATTGTTGAAAAAGCCAGTCCAACCTATTTGGAACTGAAAGCTTTACATAACCTGTACCACAAGAGATATCAAGGTGGTCATGGACTGACGAAAGAAAGATTTGATTATATTATAGAGTGGCTTAATTTGAATGGGAAACATTCTGTGGAATAAGTCCACATATTAGAAGTGTAAATAACATTCTGAAAACCTAAACCTCATTAATTTTTGTGAGGTGTTTTTATTTTAAGATGGACTTAATCAAACAAATTATGCTTGGAATGATAAAGCTTTTATAAAAGCAAAAGCAGAAGTGTAAAGGTTCAGAACAAATGGCACTTTATTTGCGTGCTCATCGACCTGTTCAATCGAGAAACTGTGGGACACAGCACAGGGCCAAACAAGGATGCGGCTTTGGTTTCCCGCGTCTTTGCTACGGTAAAGGCGATCTGAGCCAAATCGAGTGGTTTCACACGGACCGTGGCAATGAGTTTAAAAATGAAACGATGGACGAGCTTTTGCTTACCTTTGAAATCGGACGCTCCCTCAGGAAGAAGGCTTGTCCCTATGACAATGCCGTGGCCGAAGCGACATACAAAGTCTTGAAAACCTTGAAGCTTGAAAGGGTAATTGAACAGGCATGGAAGTTCACTTTTTTTAATGGGAGTATAGACAGCCACGGAGCGCGCATGGCCTGAACTGCAGTGCACGTAGTCCAGACCACGCTTGAATATCTCCGAGCGGTTGTGATACAACCTCCAAGAACCCAACGTACTACGTAACAATAGTAATAACTGGTGTGGAAATTGTAGGCTGTGTTGTGATGCTTGATGCGACATTGGCAAAGCTGGCTACTTCAAGGCTTACTGGTACCCCAACAGCAATAGCATTTGTATCGAGTACCAAACTTGCTGGAGAAACGGTTGACAGAGATTTTTGTTGTAGCACCCCATTGACGTACACGTTGAAATACTCATTGGATGTCAAAGTGGGGAGATCCACTACAGGAGCATTAGCGTCATCAACAAAACTGGCAGCAGTTATGGTTGTAACGACTGGGCCAACATCACCGGCTGCTACTGTAGCGAAGAACCGGGTTGCTGCTGGAGTTACAACAGTACCAATTGCACCTCCTGTTGCAACAGGAGTTGTCGAAGTGGCTGTAAAAACAGGTTTTATAAGGGGCATCTTTTTCACCTCCCTTTTGAAGATTCTATATACGATATGAATGTTAAAAACTAGTGCCACGGCAAAATGATCATCTCTTTGTTGGAAAATTTGTTTCGTTGAATTTATGTGAACAGTACCATTGGTCCAATCAGCTACAGATATCCAGTGTAAAATAATGAAACTGTGTGTAGGAGGAGGTAATCAGCTTGACACTCATTCAAAATTCAAGCTGTCTAATAAATAAAAAATGCAAAGTCAGAATAATAAAGAAAATACGGTATGCAGGTAAGGGACAACCGGTCTTGCAGACGGAGCGGTCAAGACGGAGAACAGGAAAGAACTGTGTATTAAAAGCTGAAAGCAATCCATCATTGAAGCCAAAACGTAAATGCAGAAAAGCAAAAGGCACCCCAAAATTACGTGTGGTGTATAAAAAGCAACGAGTACAGTGCATTACAGAAGCCCAATGGGAGCAGCTTCAGAGTGAATTAAGATGCCTTAAGGGCGATGGCGGATCACAACGTGTGACAAGGAACCAAGGCACGGATGGCGCTCCTGGAAGTGCGGGGGCTCACGGAAGTGCAGGTCCCCCAGGACCTCCAGGACCTCCAGGATTCTTAGGTCCTCAGGGTTTGGCAGGTGTTCAAGGTGCAGCGGGAGCTCAGGGCCCCGCCGGACCGCAAGGCCCCGCTGGACCGCAAGGCCCACAAGGACTGACGGGCCCGCCCGTTGACATTGCCAATATAGCTGTCATCCCTGCAGTTTTCAGATATTTTTATTTTGCACCATCCAATATTACAAGCTCTATCACTATTCCGGCAGCCCAATTCACGAATGACAATGGCGCCAATATCAGTCAATTTACTGGAACAGATACGAATAGCATCCTTAATTTATATATTAATGGTGTCTTGCAGGAGGGCAGGTTGTATACAGTAAAGAGTAACTCATTGGTGATTCAAGCTGCTGGAGATACGATACTGGCAGGCACTCCAATCATTCTTGAAGCCATACGGCTCTCATTGCAACAGGTGAGCTGATGCGGTTCCTGCATTCTCAGGTGAAGTCTGAATGTGATTAATTAGACAACTCTGGAAGAGAACTTTGATTAATTGAGGCCTTCCCCCACCTTTAAAATTGTTTGAGCATACGATGTATAAGAAGCTTGAAATCTGTGCAAGATATTTTTGACGGTGTGAAGAGAGGTGTGGTTCCGTTGGACCATTCGGTGCTAGGGCTACAAGAGGAATTTAACTAATCACTAAGTCAACTGAAAGCGAGGGGTTGTGTCGCAGAGCATCTCTGAACACACATGCCTAGTAGCATTCCTTTAAAACGGAAAGTGAACAAGCGGTGCCCAAGTATTTCTAATGATGTGAAGTGTGACTTTTAAAGATACTCGAACGATCAAACACCGTCGAAGGGGGAGCCTGTAAAAGGGCTCCTTTTTCTATTGTTTAGGCGCAACAATACAATCCGAAAAAGTTATGGCTTTAATGGACTAGATGCTACATCCTTTACAACAGCAGTTGGAACGTTGACCGCTATGCAGATAAATCTTATAGTTCTGTGTTTATGACTACGATAATACAAGTGTTTATAACACTTTTGTTCACATTTGAGAATGGGAGTATTCGCAGAGTAAAGCAGCAGGCTCAACCCACTGATCCGAACCGTTCCATTAGACAAGACGTAACTTTCCACCGTACTTGGTCATGTTTTATGATTACAGCAAGCTTCTTATTAGTTAGTTATCCTGTTTTGGGCTGGTCAGGGCGGAAGCCGCTTGGAGCGATCTGCCGATTACTCCATTGTCAGACCTGTCCATGATGATGATAAAGTTAGGTATGATTTATTTCAATCGTAAGGATCCAAACCTAATCGTCGAGAAGAGGTTCGGAGTCGGCTGGGGATTAAATTTCGGTTACCCAGTAAGCTGGCTGATTTTGCTCGGAATTATTGTACTGTTAGTTGTGGTAACAAGGCTTAGAGGTTAGTACACCGTTGTTTGACTCGAACATAAGCGAACCGAGGCACTAACCCATGCTAGTGTCTTTTTGCCATTCAATGGGTAATACTAACAAAGGCACATTCCGTATAAGGAGGCTACATAAGTGGAGATCAAAGAAGACAAACAGCCTAATCGACTAATAAATGAAAAGTCCCCGTATTTGTTACAACACGCCCACAACCCCGTGGATTGGTATCCATGGGGCGAGGAGGCTTTTGCCAAGGCGCAGGCGGAGAACAAGCCGATCTTCCTTTCAGTCGGCTATAGCACATGCCATTGGTGTCATGTAATGGAAAGAGAATCCTTCGAGGACTACGACGTCGCCAAGCTTCTCAACGATAACTTCGTAGCCATCAAAGTTGACCGCGAGGAGCGGCCGGATATTGACGGGCTGTATATGTCGGTGTGTCAGGCGCTGACCGGGAGCGGAGGGTGGCCGCTAACAGTGCTGCTGACGCCGTACAAGAAGCCGTTTTATGCAGGGACGTATTTCCCGAAACGGCGGATGCTGGGGCGGATCGGGCTGATGGATATACTGGAGCAGATCCATACGAAGTGGGAGCAGGACGGCGATGCGCTGGACCAGCTCGGCGATGATCTGCTCGCAAGCTTGCAGGAGCTGGACCGCAAGAATGCCCAGCAGGCAGGCGGGGATAGCAGAGCGCTGCCCGGCGAAGAACTGCTGCATGAAGCGTTCCAGCTGTACCAGCGCCAGTTCGACGAGGAGTATGGCGGGTTCGGCAATGCGCCGAAGTTCCCGACGCCGCATAACCTGTCGTTTCTGCTGGCGTACAGCCAGACTTACCAGCAGCCGGAAGCGCTGCGGATGGTGGAGAAGACGCTGGACAGTATGTACCGCGGCGGGATTTACGATCATATCGGCTTCGGATTCTCCCGCTACTCGACAGACCGGGAGTGGCTGGTACCGCATTTTGAGAAAATGCTCTACGATAACGCGCTGCTGGCTATCGCTTATCTCGAGGCTTTCCAGATTACCGGGAAGCCGCTGTATGCGGAGATTGCCGAGCAGATCTTTACGTATGTGCAGCGTGATATGACTTCGCCTGAAGGGGCGTTTTACTCGGCTGAGGATGCTGATTCCGAAGGTGTAGAAGGCAAGTTCTATGTCTTCACCCGGGATGAGCTGGCGGAAGCGCTGGATCTGGAGGATATGCACTCCTACTGCCATGTGTACGGTATTACACCTGAGGGAAACTTCGAGGGTGCGAATATTCCGAACCTGCTGCAGGGTCTGCCGGAGGACATGGCTGAACGGTTGGGCATGAATCCGCTTGGCATGAAGACGCGGACCGGGGAGTGGCGTGAGAAGCTGTTCGCTTACCGGGAGGAGCGGATTCATCCGCTGAAGGATGATAAGGTGCTCACAGCCTGGAACGGCTTGATGATCGCGGCGCTGGCAAAGGGTGCGAAGGCACTGCAAAAGCCGGAGTATGCCAAGGCTGCGTCTGCTGCGGCAGATTTCATCTGGGAGCAGCTGCGCCGGCGTGAGGATGGCCGCCTGCTGGCCCGCTACCGTGACGGGGAAGCGGCGATTCCGGCCTATGTGGACGACTATGCTTTCCTGATCTGGGGCCTAACTGAGCTGTATGAGGCAACAGGCCAAGTGGTCCATCTGGACCGGGCGCTGCAGCTGAAGGATGGTTTGCTTGCATTGTTCAGCGACGAGGAAGGCGGCGGCTTTTTCTTCACCGGCGTAGACGGGGAAGAGCTGCCGATCCGCTCCAAGGAGCTATATGACGGGGCGCTGCCGTCCGGCAACTCGGTAGCAGCCAAGCAGCTCTACAAGCTGTCTGTAATTACACAGGATGTGGAGCTGAAGGCGATAGCCGAGCGGACGGCAGCGGTACTGGCTTCTGCGGCGGGGGAATATCCGCCGGGTTATTCGATGTACCTGCAGGCACATCTGGCGCTGCTGTCCGGCGGACGCGAATGGGTGCTGTCCGGCAAGCTGGAGGACCCTGTGCTGCACAGCATGCTGGCCCAGGTCCAGCAGACTTACCTGCCGGATGCCTCGCTGATCGTCAACTATGCAGGCAGTGACGGTGAAGACTTGCACACGCTTCTGCCTCATCTACAGGATAAGCCGGCAGTGGACGGGCAGGCTACGGCCTACGAATGCCGCAATTTTGCCTGCCGGGCCCCGCTTACCAGTCTTGATGCAGTCAAAGAGCTGCTGGCCACCGGCCGGCAGGTATAAAATAAACAAAAAGGGACAGCCCGCAATGGGGCTGCCCCTTTTTCCCTTGGTTTCTCACCGAGCCTGCTAACTCAGGTAAACTGAGCGTAAAAGGAATCCCGCGGAATCGCCGCAGCCAGCCTGCGCCACTCAGCCTGAAGCTCGGCGATAACGGCTTTGCCGGGCCAGCCGGCCGGCAGCAGCTCATCCGGCAGGGAAGGATCGGCCATGATCAGGCCGCTCATTTCTTCGCCGATCTGCAGGAACAGCAGGAACAGCGGCAGTGCCTTACCATTGCGGATGGCCTCATCTGCAAGCGGGACAAACTCCCGGGAAATCCAGGCGCTTTTGTCTAAGTAAAGTGCTTCGAGCTTGTCCAGCTGCCAGATGTCCCAGGCCTTGGCCGGAGTAATGGTTCCTTCCGCAAACTCGCCGCGCAGAATGGAGACATTGCCGGTGAGCTGCAGGCTCTCAACATAGTCCGTCACTTCCCGGCGGTAATTCCAGGGGGAGATGTAGACACTGTTATATAGAAGCCCATAACCAAGCTGCAGAATAGAGGTGCGAAAAGCATCCCGTTTCTTGCGCTCCTGTTCCGGCACTTCGAGCATGACCACATCCCAGGTATGATCCCACTGCTGCTCATAACGGGCCGGTTTGCTGTTAATGGACTTGATGTAGGCGCGGCCGGCAGAGGTGATGCAGTACTGGGAACGGACCGGAGAGGCGATGTAGCCCTCTTTTTTCAGGCGGGACAGGCTGTTGCGGATATAGGTAGAGGTGTAGCCTCTTTGTTCATAGATTTCGACAAATTGCTGGGCGCCCATCCGGTCCACGCGGGACAGCAGGAAGAGCATCGTTTTTTCGACAGACAGCACGTTCTCACGCCTCTCTTGACAGGTAGTAATAATGAATATATTATAAATATAGACGTTCGTTATAAAAATAGATATATTGAGCAGCGGGAAAAGGAAACCGCAACTTTTGTAGCGAAGTTCGTCCATGCTCATTTGTCATTGTAACGTAAACGGTATGGTTTTGCACGGCAGGTCCATTATTTTAATAGAAGAAGAGGAGAGATAAGAGATGAAGATTATTTTTCACGGCCATTCCTGTGTACAGCTTGAGGTAGGCGGCAAGTCGCTGATTATCGATCCATTTATTAGCGGTAATCCGGCTGCGGTGACGAAGCCTGAGGATATTAAGACAGATGCGGTGCTGCTGACCCATGCACATGCGGATCATATTCTGGATGCTGCTCCGATTGCCATCGCCAACAATGCGCCAGTGGTCGCGACTGTGGAGCTGGCTACGTATATCGGGTGGAAGGGTGTAGAGCAGACAATCGGAATGAATATCGGCGGGACGGTAGACCTTGGGTTTGCCAAAGCAACGATGATTCACGCTTTCCACACCAGCGGCATTACGCTGGACGATGAGCAGCGGATTGTTTACGGCGGGATGCCTGCAGGCTTCATTATTGAAGCAGAAGGTAAAACCGTACTGCATGCCGGCGACACCGGGCTGTTCAGCGATATGAAAATGTTCGGCGAGCTATATAACATCGACCTGGCGATTCTTCCGATGGGCGGGCATTTCACGATGGGACCGGAGCATGCGCTGATTGCCGCCAAATGGCTGAACGCCAAGCAGGTGCTGCCGGTGCATTACAACACTTTCCCGCCGATCCGCCAGGATGTGGCCAGCTTTGTTGACTCCCTTAACAAGGCAGGTATTGCCGGTATAGCGCTTGAATATGGAGAGAGTCTGGAGCTGTAACAGCATAAGGTTTGTAGAGGGACATCACTGCGGTGGTGTCCTTTTTATGTGCGGGAATGCAGACAGGTTCTCGATCATTTGGTTAAAAGAAGGAAAAATGACTGCTTCCCCGTTAACACTAACTTTTACATAGCCCGAATACGGGGCCAACAAAAGAGCTGTAACATTGGTTTCAGGGCCGGAAGCCATACAAGCCGGTGACCAGGCGATAAGCGAAAGGGAGTGTGCCTCGGCATGAAGCATAACCCCATCATTGCTTCCATTACAGAAGAATCGCAGATCAGGCAGGCCATAAGCTGTCCGGTAAAAAGGGTGAACCTGATGACCGGCAACATAAACAATCTGGGACAGATTGTACGGCCTTTGCAGGAAGCGGGTAAGCAGATTTTTGTACACGTCGAAATGGTCGGCGGAATCGGGCGGGATGCGGCGGCGATCCAGTACCTGGCTGAAGCCTTTAAGGTGGACGGGATTATTACTACCAAAAGCAACGCCATCGCCACAGCCAGACAGCACGGGCTCGCCAGTATCCAGCGGGTGTTCGCGATCGACTCGGCGGCAATAGAAACGGCGCTGCGCATGATTAAGTCTAGCAATCCTGATGAAGTTGAGCTGATGCCTGGTCTTATGCCGAGGATTATCAGGGAGATGAAGCAGCGTATCAAGCAGCCGTTAATTGTCGGCGGATTGATCCGGCACGAGGAAGAAATTTGCAGTGCACTAGAAAGCGGCGCAGACTATGTATCCATCGGCGACGCGTCATTATGGAAACAACCGAAACTACATACAGCACCCCGGGGTGGAGACGATGAGAAAACCCAGCGGTCAGAAATTGGTGTTCCGATCTAACGTATGCCTATACGCGTAGAGGAGGGCCTCCTTTCTGGAGCTGGTTTTTTTGTGCGCAAAATTCCGGTTGTTCCGGCAACATGAGAGAAATGAGGTGGCCGCAGATGGACATCGCTTCGTATGAAGCCTATTGCTTTGATCTGGATGGAACTGTGTTCATTGGCGACCAGCTGCTTCCGGGAGTGGAGCAGGCAGTGACAGAGCTGCGCAGGCGCGGCAAAAAAATTCTTTTTCTCACCAACAGTGCGGTGCACACCCCGCTGGATTGCCTGAACCGGTTGGCCGCAATGGGCCTCAGCTGCCGGGAAGAGGAGATCTTGACTGCGCTGTATGTCAGCGGAATGTATTTTGCCAGGCAGGAGCCGGAGGCGAGGCTGTACCTGGTCGGTGAAGAGGTGATGCGCAGGCAGATGGAGCTGTGCGGCGTGGCTGTTACGGACGAACCGGCAGCGGCAACCCATGTGCTGATCGGCATGGACCGGAGCTTCACTTACGAGAAGCTGCGGCTCGGAATGACGGCGGCAAGATCGGGGGCAAAGCTGGTGGCTGTGAATCCCGATCCGGTCTGCCCGGTGCCGGGCGGATATATCCCTGATACCTGGGCCATCGTCAAGGCGCTGGAGATCGCAGCGGGGAAACCATCCGAGCTGGTGATGGGCAAGCCGTCACTGTACTACGCCCGGGAAGCACTGCACAAGCTGGGGCTTGCCCCGGAGCGGTGCCTGATGGTCGGCGACCGGCTGGAGACAGATATTCTGATGGGCACCGGCAGCGGCATGCATACTGCACTGGTGCTTACGGGAGTAAGCTCCCTCACGGATATTGAGCAGATGCAGATTCAGCCGCATTATGTGCTGGACACGCTGGCCGATATTGTTTTGCCAGGGATCATACCTGAAAGAACAAGCTATCTAGCAACCAACTAAATGTATAACCTGATGAGAAGACGATCTATCGCTTCCACAGTGAGAAGATCCTGAGAAAGCAAATAAAGGCGGCAGTGCCCGCCCTTTCTTCTTCTCGGAGATGCACTTGTCCTGTTCGTAGGCAATGGAACGGCATAATGAATGCGCCGGGCTGAAATAACTGTACTTTCTGCAACTAAACCTGGCTAAATAGCTCCGCTGCAGGTTTTAACTGCACTCTATACATTTATATTTTCCGAAAACGCCCGGAACAGGCCTTTTTAAGGAGAATAGATGCACGGAATACAGTTATTCTCTAATAATGATTAATTTCTGCTGTTTTAATTGTACAAAGTACACTTAAACCGATTTGACTCTGAACCGACTGACTGAGGATGGCGCTTTAGCAGGGGAGATCCACCGCTGCCTGCCGCTAATCCTAAAGCGGGAACAAGAGCCGTTTTGCTAGTCTCTTAATGATGTTTTATATAGACCCATTCACGAGGAGGTTGAACAGATTATGAATAACTGCAAAGTTTTGGCCCACCGCGGAGCGAGCGCTTATGCTCCTGAGAATACGATGGAAGCCTTCCGGCTGGCGGTTGAGCAGGGGGCAGACGGTTTTGAAATTGATATTAACCTCAGCAAAGACGGGGAAATCGTCGTCATTCATGATGACAGCATTGACCGGACCTCTGATGGACAGGGTGATATTACCTCCTACACGCTGGAGGAGCTTAAAGCCTTCAACTTCAATAAAGGGTTCGCAGAACAATATACAACCGCACGGATCCCAACGCTCCGGGAGGTGCTGGGACTGGTGAAGGAGCACGGTCTGTACCTGAACATTGAGGTCAAGGACATCCTGTCCAAAATGGAGTTGTACGCCGGACTTCCCGGCGCGGCTGCTGAGCTGGTGCGGGAATACGGGCTGACGGATCAGGTGATTTTCTCCTCGTTCAATCATTATTCAATGGTAAAGCTGAAGAATGAGTATCCTGAGATGAAAACAGGGCTGCTGTACATTGCCGGACTGTATCAGGGTGCTGAATATGCCCGGCTGACCAGGGCTGATGCGCTGCATCCGGTGTTCTTCGGAGTGAACCGTGAGGCTGTAGATGAGGCCCGCGCCGCCGGGGTGCAGGTTAATGCCTGGACGGTGAATGAGCCGGAGCATATCGGCTGGATGCTGGCCGCCGGAGTGGATGCGATTATTACGGACCGGCCGGATGTCTGCATCGGGCTGAGAGGTTAGCAGGATGAACAAGACAACCATTTTGGCCCACCGCGGAGCAAGCGCCTATGCCCCGGAGAACACGATGGCTTCCTTTGAACTGGCCCGCCGTATGGGGGCACAAGGGATTGAACTGGATGTGCAATTGACCCGGGACGGCAAGCTGGCTGTCATTCATGACCACACGATCGACCGTACCTCGGACGGCAAAGGTCGGGTCAACGACATGACGCTGGCGGAGCTGCGGCAATACGATTTCTCTTACACCTTCCACGGTGAGTACAGCACCGAGGGCAGCCGGATTCCCGAGCTTAAGGAAGTCATGCAGTTCGCCAAGGAGCATCAGCTGTACATCAACATTGAGACAAAGGATTACGCGAACCCTTACGGAGAAGTGAATGTCCGCACGGCAGAGCTGGTAAAAGCCAGCGGCTATCAGGAGCAGACGCTAATCTCTTCGATTAACCATAACGCAATGGCCTGGCTGAAGCGCGAATATCCGGAGCTGCGGACAGCGATTGCTTTTATGGAAAGCTATTACCGGCTGGATCAATATGCGGCCAGCTGCCGGGCAGATGTGCTGCATCCGTATTATCTTGGCGTGGACGCAGCGTTCATGGAAATAGCCAAGAACAACAGGTATGAGGTGAATCCGTGGACGGTGGATGATGAAGCGGAGATCCTGCGGCTGCAGCAGCTTGGCGTGACACGGATTATGACCAACCGGCCGGATGTGGGTGTGGCAGCGCTGCAGACGGTGACGGTATAGTTTGGACTGAATTCTAACAATAAGGGAAAGTGGCGGAGGGGAATTTTGGAACTGGAGGAGCGGAGCGTCCGCCTTTGTCTGCGGATTTCAACCGCGAACAGCGGTACAATCCAAGAAATCTGCAGAAGGGCAGCAGCCGGAAGTCCAAACATTCTCTGGAGTCACGGCGAAGCCCAAATGTTAATAATGCATACTAACCCCGCCAAAGGAGGAAAACATGAGCAGCATTGTACTGGAGAACGTAAGCAAAGCCTACGGCGATAAAAGCATCATAGAAGGACTCAATCTGACGATTGAGAGCGGAAGCTTCACCGTGCTGGTCGGGCCGTCAGGCTGCGGTAAATCGACGACGCTGCGGATGATTGCCGGGCTGGAGGAGCAGACGGGCGGCCTGATCTCCATCGGCGGCAAGAGCATGAATCAGGTGGAGCCGGGCAAACGGAATCTGGCGATGGTCTTTCAGAATTATGCGCTGTATCCCACAATGACGGTGGAGAAGAACATCGAATACGGACTGAAAAATAACAAGGTACCCAAAGCCGAGCGGAAGCGCCTGATCACTGAAATTGCCGAGACAGTGGGCTTAACGAAGCATCTGCACAAAAAGCCGGAGTTTCTCTCCGGCGGGGAGCGGCAGCGGGTCGCGCTGGCCCGGGCGATGGTCAAGAAACCGGCGGTCTTCCTCATGGATGAGCCGTTGTCGAACCTCGATGCCAAGCTCCGCCAGCAGATGCGCATCGAGCTGATTGAGCTGCATATGAAGTTGGGCGCGACCTTCATCTATGTTACGCATGATCAGGTGGAAGCAATGAGCATGGGCACACAGATTGTGCTGATGGACGGCGGGCGGATTATGCAGGAGGATTCGCCGCACGGGATCTACAATGAGCCGCGCAATATGTTCACCAGCCATTTTATCGGCACGCCGCCGATGAACATTCTGGAGCTTGCCCGGTCAGGCGGCAGCCTTAGCGAAGCACCGAACGGGGCGAAATTCTTCGGATTCCGGCCGGAAAAAGCAAAATTTGTGCCCGAGCCGGGACTTGCGGGTGAGCAGATGCTTGAGCTGGATGCCATCCTCAGCAGCCGCGAGCTGCTTGGCTCAGAAGTGATTTACAAAGCGGTGCTTTCAAGCGGGCAGAACGTAGCCGTCAAATGCTTCGATAGTCCCGAGCGCAGCCTGGAGCCGGTTAAGCTGTATGTAAACAAGGAGCATTTATTCTTTTTCGACGCACAGGAGCAGCGGATTCCGGCAGACGGCAGCAGAGCAGGCGTGACTGTATCGTCCATCGGGAGCACAGCATGAAGAGCCGTAGCAAAAGCATGAGGCTGCTGCCTTATCTGCTGGTTGCGCCGGCGGTGCTGATTCTGACGATTTTTTACATCTATCCGATTCTTTATAACGTATACCTGAGCTTCTTCACCTGGAACATGCGCGGGCCGATGAAGTTCGCCGGACTGGATAATTATATCGAGCTGTTCAAGGGCCGCGATTTTCTCGGTACCCTGAGTAACACGCTGCTCTATATGGTGATGGATGTGACGCTGGTGATGGTGCTGGCGATGCTGTTAGCCCTCTTTTTGCAGAAAAACACCTTCATCAACCGCTTCATCCAGACGCTGAGCTTCACGCCGAACATCATCTCCCTAATCTCAGTCTCGCTGATCTGGATGTGGCTGATGAATACCGATACCGGGCTGTTCAACTATCTGCTCTCTCTGATCGGGGCCGGGCCGGTGGGCTGGCTGACGGATAAGCAGGTGGCGTTATTTTCACTGGTGCTCGTGTCGGTCTGGAAGTCGGTCGGCTTCAATGCGCTGATTATCACCTCGGCTCTCGGCTCAATCCCCGCTCATCTGTATGAGGCTGCGGCACTGGATAATGCATCGAAGCAGTCGGTCTTTTTCCAGATCACGCTCAAAATGATCTCCCCGACCCTGTTCTTTCTGATCCTGATGAACATCATCGGCTCCTTCCAGGTATTCGAGACGATTAACATCATGACCCAGGGAGGACCGGCAAATGCTACGAACACGCTGATCTTCAGTATCTACAAGCAGAGCTTTGAGTACTACCGGGTCGGTTATGCGGCGGCGATGGCGGTGGTGCTGATGGCGATTGTGGGGCTGATTACGATTTTCTACTTCAAGGCCCTGAACAGACGGGTCCATTACCGGTAAAGGAGCAGACTTGTGAAAACATTGATAAGAGCGCCCGGGCTAGTGCTGCGAACTCTCATCTCGGTGCTGCTGATCGTCATCTTCCTGACGCCGTTCTACTGGATGATCCTGACCGCCTTCAAAACACTGGGCGAAGTCCTGGCGATGCCGCCGAAATTCTGGGTCCAGTCGCTACAGTGGCAGAATTTTAAGGATGCTTTTACCCGGATTGATTTCCTGCATTATACGCGGAACTCCCTGATTATTACGCTGGGAACGCTGATTGGTCAGGTGCTGGTGGTTGTTCCGGCGGCTTATGCGTTTGCGAGATATGATTTTAAGGGGAAAAATGGGCTGTTCGGCACTGTGCTGGCGACGATGATGATCCCCGGACAGCTGATCTTTCTGCCAATCTTCGTTATGTTTGCGAAGTCCGGGCTGCTGAATACTTATGTGTCGCTGATTGTCCCTTTTATCGCCAGCGGTACGGCTATCTTCATGCTGCGGCAGACGTTCATGCAGGTTCCTGACTCCCAGCTTGAAGCGGCGCGGCTCGATAATGCCGGAGAATTCAAAATCATCTACACCATCATGATGCCCGCCGCGATTCCAACCCTGTCCACGCTTGCGCTGCTGACGTTTATCGGGACGTGGAACAGTTACTTTTTTCCGCTGGTGTGGACGACGACAGATGCTGTCCGGACGTTGCCGCTCGGGATTCAGAGGCTGCAGGATATTGAGGGCTTAAGCCCGCAGATTGTGATGGCCGGTAATATGATGCTGATTGTGCCGATTCTGCTTGTATTTGTGGTGGCTCGCAAGCAGATTATCAAGGCGTTTACTTACATGGGAGTGAAGTAGCGGCAGCGTCCGCAGGCTCCCGTGCTGATCCATAGCTTCAGCAGTACACATTAGAGAAGATTCTAGGAGGAGAAGTGGACAATGAGTATGTGGAAAAAGAAAGTTCTGCCCCTAATGATGACAGTTCCTGTAACAATGGGGTTGGCTGGTTGTGCACAGACAGATGCTGAAGTGTCGGCGGCACCGTATGAGAAGGGGGATGAAACCATCCAGCTGCAATTCTGGACCTCCGCTGTCGAAGAGGTGAACCAGGCGCTGGTGGACCAGTTCAATGAAACCAAGGGCGCTGAGCTGAACATCCACGTTAATGCCGAGTATCAGGGCGACTATTGGGAAATGCAGCAGAAGGTGAATGCCGCAGCCATCGCCGGTACGCTGCCGAATGTGTTTGTGGACGAAGTGGCGATGACCAAGGGTTTTGCCGACAATGATATTATTGTGAACCTGGAGCCTTATATTAAGGCTACGGATTTTGACCGGTCAGATTTTCAGATCGGGGATCTCGGTAACCTGTACGTCGGTGAGGACCTGTACGCTTTTCCGCATATGAGAAGTGTGCCGGTGATGTATGTGAACAAGACGCTGGCGGCAAAAGCGGGCTTGGATGCGAACGGCCCTGCTACCTTTGCCGAGCTGGAAGCATATCTGCAGGCAGCACATGATGCTACCGGCGAACCGCCGATGTACCTGTTCAACTATGATTTTTGGGTAATGGAGGCGCTGCTGCATTCCTACTCCGATACTACGGTTGTTAATAAAGAAGAAACAGAATCGAATATCAACAGCGAGGGTGCGGTTAAACTGATTACCTTCATTGAGGATCTGGAGTCCAAAGGACTGGTCAAGGTGCTGGGCGTAACTGACTCGGATGCCTTTTATGCCGCGATTGCCAAGCCAAGTACTGCGCTGATCTTCGCCAGTATCGGCGGCTACAAAACGTTTGCGGGGATGGCGCAGCAGAGCGGAATTGAGCTGGGTGTGTCGATGATTCCTACAGGAGAAGATGGAACACGGGGCGTGCCGGTGGGCGGCTCCAATACGTACCTGGCTAATACCGGATCGGATCAGGAAAAAGCGGCTGCCTTCGAATTCATGAAATGGCTGTCCGATACAGAGCAGGCTGCTTACGCTTCTGCCAATACCGGCTACCTGCCGACCCGCCTGTCTTCACTGGACACGGACCTGATGAAAGAAACAATCGCGGCATTCCCCGGCTACCAGGTAGCTTCCGACCAGCTCGAATTCAGCCAAATGCGTCCAATGACCGGTGCATACCACGAGATCGAGGACCTGATGGGCGGCCGGATCAACGAGATCTGGCTGGAGAACCTGAACATTCAGGAGAGCCTGGATAAGCTGGCTGAGGAAGTGAATGTGATTTTGAACCGGTAGGCTGTGTAGGGTTTACAAGATGAATAATAAGAGGGGAAAGCTTCTGCTGATTTTGGCGGGGGCTTTTTTGTAAGCATATGCCTATAAGACACGGGGAAGCGTATGGTTGAGATAGCAAAATTGGATAAATAAGAGATTAGGGATGGTCATAAAAATGTACTTGCATCAAAAATATTTATCATATGTCACTTAAAGAAGCATAGTAAATATGGCGAGGTATTAATACTATTTTTATTATTTGTAAAAAAAAAAATCTAATAAATTAATATTATGGGAAAAAGTAATATATTTGCAACATTTTTTTACATCAAAATACTATATAATACCAATATTGGACATTGAAGGGGGTGTTTATACATCATTCGTCATAGCAGATGTTAGAGTTGAACGTATGTATTACTATTTGCGGTTGGTTAATTACCAATACCAAGGAGGAGATTAGAATGAAAGCAGGAAAAAGTATGAAGTGCATTACTGTGGGCCTATCAGCGTTCATTTTACTATCATCTAATGTTGTAACGGTGAATGCCACTGGAATTTCTACCTCAGGTGTGCCAAAAATTGATTTGGAGACAATAAAATTTCAAATACCAACTTCTTTAGAACCTGGAGCAATATTGACCTATGATGTCGAGCAAGAGCCTACTATAACATATGATACAAGTGCAGTAGATCATGCTACTAATAAAAGTAAGCCGAATCTTTTACAAGCAGAAGTTCCTGATATTGAAGGAAGAGCAGCTGAAGATGAGTTTTTCAAAACAGTGGCGGAATCTGTTAAGAATCTGCCAGTGACTGACCTAGGGTATGATCTTCCTGAACCATCCCCTGGAACTGTAGTTATTTATGGATCTGATGGACATATCAACCGTATTTATCAAGATGAGAATATTGGTTCGAAACAAGCTATTGTAGCAGCTGACATCCCAACGTCGACAGTTCCTTATCCAGGACGATTGCCAGCCGGGACATACACATACGGTTCAGGACAAAAAGTAATTATTTCAGCAGGTGCAGTAACGGGCGAAGGAAGATTTACTGTTTTTCGTGCTGGTGTAGGGGGATCTGGAACAGTGGGATCAAGTAACAAAGTATTGGGAGCAGGAGATGTAGCAACCAAAAGGCAGATTGATAATGCTGTCCATGGAACCCCAATCACTGCTAGAGCACTAGATACTAATATTGTTAAAACGGTATATAAAAACGATATAGGCTCACTTCCTGATGCTGTACTTGATAACTATTTCTGGGGCTGGAATAATGTTCAGTTTGGTTATACTTACAGTGATACCCTATCATTTTCAGGTAGATATTATTATCAGTTTTAAAATGTCTGGCCTATGCCTATGGTTTTATCCCATAGGCATAGTTAATTATAGAAACGGATATGAAGGAGGAAGACAATTTGAAAAAAGGAGTAAAGCTTTTATTTTGTTTTATATGGATATCAATGATACTAATTTCTTGCGAGTCCAAGGAAGCTTCAGTAACAGTTACAAGCACACCGGGTCTCAGCCCACTGGTTGAATCAACAACAGCGCCCCGTATAGCAGATTACATAACAATGTCATATTCACAGTACGCCACAACAGATGATAACGGAGCCATCAAGACTCAAATTTTAAGCTATGAACCGGATACTAAAGTAATGAAAAAGGTATTTGAATTTGACTACACAGCTCAATATCCGTTGGGCTTTTATGATAAGTCTAATGAAAGAGTGTATTACACCCAAAGGGTAGATACTGAAAAAGACTATGGTGACCAGATATTTGTTAGAGATTTAGCGGAGGGAACAAGCATTCAATTAACGGAAAGCTTATTTGCAGTTAACTACATTATCCCTTCGGGAAACCAGCTGTTCTTTGTGGCTAATGTGAAAGGAGAGCAGGCTATCCGATTAGGAGCTATTGATCTTAATACCAATGTGATGACGCTTTGGGGAGACGAGGATATGCTTGTGGAGGCAATAACCCTGGATCATTCGAAGCAGAAAATCTATGTCTCTGCCTATTCGTTAGAACAAAGAAATTATAGTCAGACCCATCAGGATGGACCAGCGGGCCAGAACAATTTTAAAATGCCAACTTATACGGTCTATGAAACAGACTATGACTTGAAAGAGAAAACTAAGCTATTTAGTAAAAATTACTGGATTCGTATGCTAATGAATACAGATGGGCATATTTATGCGTTTTGTGACAAGGAGTACAATAAGGGCCAAGACCCTTCTACAGTTGTTGATTATGATATTGCTATGAAAACAATGAATGAGACCAAATGGGGGACTGCACGGCTGCAAAGAGGGGAAGCTAATTACTCAAGTGACGGAAATAAAATATATGCGATAGCGATTGTTAAAAACAAGCGTGGTTTACATGAATATAATGTGCAAAATAATACTTTTACTGCACTATTTACGCCTGAGGACGGGTTTATTAATAACATCCAGGTTGTGAGGGGAAATCACTAATACGTTTTTAAGTACAAAGTGAAGAGTGGACCAGGGGAAATCCCCTGGTCCATTTTTTTACCTGCTTAAGGCTCAATTCCCCACACCAGCTGGCCGCTCACATAACCGGTGACTTTATCATGGTTGGCGAACTGGGTGCCGGAGGCCTTGAAGGAGTAATCGTCAGCCTGATTGTAATTGGACCAGTCGGATTTGGAGAAGCGGGTCTGGATTTCTGCGCTCTGGCCGGGATTAAGGATTCCCGCTGCACTAGTAAAGCCGATCTCCAGCGCATAGTCCGCTCCGGTTACCGGGGTTTCCAGCTTCGCAAAATTGGCGGTGACATTTGCGCTTCCGACACTGGCCCAGTCGCTCCAGAAGCTCTGCGCTTTATCCCCGTCGATGGTGTAGTAATACCGGAGCTTGACGTCGCTAAGCTGGATCGCCGAGGTTCCGTTGTTGGTTACTTTGAATTTTGGCGATATGCCGCTGCTGGAGGCACTGGTGTTGCCGTTAAAGGCCTGGATCGTCAGGTTTCCTGCCGGTACGGTAACACTGCTGTCCGTCACATTTACAGTAAGAACGGCATTATTCCCCGCGTTAAAATGAAAGGTTATCACATGCTGGCCGACCGGCAGAGTAGCAAGATACGATTTTTTCAGAACAACAGCAGTGCTTGTTGCCGTATAATCCTGGCCGGAGGCAAGCGCGGCAGTTCCTTTGGTCACACTTGTCAGCTGATGTCCGTTCAAGGAGAGAGCTACGGAGATGTCCTGCTGCAGGGCTGCCGCTTTGTCAAAGGCTGAAGTTACCGGCGCAATTGAAGCGTCCGGCCCCGGCCCCGGTGTTGTATCAATGATTTTAACCTTCAATAACAGGGTCTTGTCCCTGATTGAAGTCCAGCACGATGGAATGCTCGCCGACCGGCAGCTGGGCAAGGTACGCTTTTTTCAGAGTCAGCGTATTTCCGTTCAGGGTGTAATCCAGAGCTGCAGTCAAGGCGGTAGTGCCTGCCCGGAGAGCGGTTAGCGTATTGCCGTTAGGAATTACGGTTATAGCTTTGTCACTCTGATTAGGCGTATTTTTGTCAAATTCGACGTTTGCCGGTGTGATAGACGCATTTGGAATGGGGTTATTCACACTCAGGTCAGGCAGCTCATCCAGGGTAATGACATAATTGCTCTGGTAGAGCGTTGTCAGGGTCGCCGGATAATTAAAAGCAGAGCTCATAAGATGTTCGCCGTACCAAGGCAGGAAGTAGAGCCAGCCGGATTTCTCCTCTGTCAGGTTCTTTACGCTCGGGATGGTGTCGTTTTCCGTCATCGCTACCATTTTGGTACCGCCGGTTAAGTCCACCAGCTGATAAAAAATCGAAGTAATCGCATCCTCATTAGGCACGCCGGACAATCCGTCATAGCGGTTGTAGATTGTATTGTATTTATCGTAACCGACCAGATCGACCTGGGTCTTGCCCGGATACCATGCCGGAGAAGTGCTGTATACATAGCTGTTGTAGGTCCAGATCAGGTTGTGCAGGCCATACGTTTCTGTGAGTCTGGTATAGAGCTGATCCCATAGCTGCTTGTAGACCTCAGCCCCGGCCGATGCCCACCAGAACCAGGCGCCTTCCCCGTTCAGCCCGCGTTACCCTCTGCCTCATGGTAAGGACGGAACAGGACTGGAACGTTGTTATCCTGCAGAATCAGCAGCTGCTCCGCCAGATCATCGATAGCCGTCATCACATACTGATATTCTTTGGTACCGGGAATGACTGCATTGGCCGTATTAAAATTGGTTTCTGTCGGCTTGTAGGTGGCTTTCTTCCAGTCTACGAATTCGCCGGCCTGATAGGTGGTAAAGTCACGGGGCACATTGATATGCCAGGAGGCGGTTGCGATCCCTCCGCGGTTATTGACCCAGTCGATCATCCGGCTCGTTGTTCCGTCCTCCCAGCCATACAGCGGATTATAGTTCATGAAGTCAAAGCCGCGGATCGCCGGATATTTGCCGGTCAGATTGTGAATCCAGTCGAACTCAAGCTCGGCATTACCGTCATTCCCGCCGCCGTAAATCTCCTGCTGGCCGGAGATGATATGATTGCCGTAAACCTCTGTTAAATAGTTCATCAGCAGCTGTGTTTCCGGGGTGGCCTGGGGATCGGTGAGGACCGGCTGCACATTCAGAGGATCGAGATCAGCATAATCGACAGTGAAGGTATCGAAATAGGCGAAGCCCCAGCCTGCCTTGATCTGGAGGGTGTTGACGCCCTGGTTCAGCTTGTGGAAGCCGAAATCGAAATCCTTCCAGGTGGTTGTGTAGGGCAGCATATACGTGCCTTTGGTAACGCCGTTTACGGTTAAAGACTGCTGCCTGCCGTCAGCGCTAAGCTCCTGCATATACCGGGTACTGACCGAATACATGCCGGTTTCCGGGACAGTGACTGAGAAGGTTAATGTGCCGGAGTTCTGCATCCAGACAAAGCCGCTTCCGGAGTAGCCAGGCTTGGGTGTTCCGTAAATCTGCGTAACTACCTGGAGGTCGGAGCTGAGCTGGGCATTTTCACTTTCAATCGTGTACAGCGGGGCTTCTGCATGAGCGGGGGCAAGCCTCACCATTCCAAGCAGCAGAGTAATTACGAGCACCATTGCGCCTGCTTTTTTGACTAAATCTTTCATCGTCATCTTCCTTTCCATAATGAAATAGGATGAATAACTTATAGTCTACTGATTCATGATGGCGCTTTCATAGAAAATATAGCATATGTAACAAAAGATGTAAATATATGGAGAATGGAAAAACGAAGATAGTCTAAAATATTGAGATGCTGGTTTGCCATGGTATAATACGGCTTAGCCTTTGCTTCATTATTCCACCTGTAAGGAGAATCAATGAACACAATAAATTACTTGGAGACCAGACCCGGAACCCGGTTCGATGAATCCGATCCTGCGCAGGACGGGAATAAAAATACTAAGTTTGCTGATCTGATTATTGACGGACATCCCCTGTACCAGAAGCTTATAAAGTATGATCTGGCCCTTTTTATTTTGAATGGACAAACTATAAAAGCGCTATTGAGTCTACGTTAGGTACAGCGGGGGTTCAGTAACTTTAAAGAGAGGAATGAGGCTAGAACATGAAACATCCTTTTCATCTAAAAGCGGTTTGGAACGGCGGACGTAACAGTGAGGGGCATATTGACGCAGGCGGGCTGAAAACAGTCATATCGATTCCCCAGGAGATGGGCGGGCCGGGAACGGGGACCAATCCTGATGAAATGCTGCTGGGGGCAGCGGCTACCTGTTATCTGATTACACTGGCAGCGATGCTGGAGCGTTCCGATATTACACCTCAGGAGCTGACGCTGGAGTCCGAGGCGACCGTGGATGTGACGAATAATGTGTTTACGTACGAACGGATTGTGCATAAGCCGCGTATTGTGCTCAGAGCAGATGTGACTGAGGCTGAGCTTGCGAAAACAGAACGGCTGGCGCATAAGGCCGAGCAGTCTTGTATGATCTCGCGGGCCGTGGCGGGAAATGTAGCGATAGAGACGCTGCCTAGTATTGTTACGGCGGAGCCGGATGCGGTGTAAATGAAGCAGAATGAGCTGTCTGATGGAGCACTTTATTGATCTGAATTCATACTAAGTGGAAATTCGCCACCTAATTCTCTGATAAATTCCGAAATCAGGAAACTAATTGGAAAAACACCACTTCATTTCGCCCGAATGGCCTTTAGAACGGTAAATGGCTCCATATAGATGACGTTTTTCCAACTAAATGATGTAAATATCGAAAAGTACTGAAATTAAGTGGCAAAAATCCAACTAGATTAATGAGATCCATAAAAAGACGCCCGCACCAGGACCAATAAGTCCTACGCCAGGCGTCTTTTTGCTGCGCACATAATCAGCTCCGCGGCAGCCTGCTCCCGTACCTTGCCCGCAGCTGCTGGAGCTTGTCGAGCTTCTTCAAGCTGCGGTCCTTGCTCAGCAGGCCGACGCCGAGGATCAGATTTTCGATAATGTAAATGGGTCCGACCATCGAATGAAATTCCCATACCTCACCCCGCCCGGCGTACAGCACAATATCGGCATCCTGCGAACGGGGAAAGACCAGCCTGTCGGTAATCAGGATGACGAAGTAGCCTGCCTCCTGCGCATAGTCGAGGATGACATCCGTTTCAGGCAGCAGCTGGACGAAGCCGAAGACGAGTACGACATCCTTTTTGCCGGCATGCATCAGGGACTCCATCAGCTCATGGCCGCTGGGTGCCATCTTTTTCAGGTTCAGCCCGTAGCGGGCCATCCGGTAAATCATCAGCTCGGCGAGACCGGCGCACGGGCCGGGGCTGTAAATGTAAATATGCCGGGCAGCGGACAGGGCGGCTACCGCGCGCTCAAGAATGGCTTCGTTCAGGTAGCGGTTCGTCTCCTGCAGGTGATGCGAGGCTACATCCAGCAGCATTTGCGGGAGGGAGCTGCCGCCGGTCCGCTGCATGGCATCGCGCATTTTTTCGGACGGGGTGGACTCGAAGCGGAAGCGCAGGCTGTTCTTGAAATCCTTGGCGTGGCGGTAGCCGGCCGCTTTCCAGAAGCGGGAGACCGAGGCGATGCTGATGCCCAGCTCGTCGGCCATTTCCTGCTCGGTCATGTAGAGGACGCGCAGCTCATTTTTTTGAATGAAATCGGCAATTACCCGCTGGTTCGGGGAAAAGGGACGACGGTTCCAGTCCTTATACATATAGGCAGTTGACCTCCTGGAATGATGATGCTCCTCCACTATAGCCTGCCAGTGTGTTGTAAATATTTTTACAGCGTTAAAAAACATGGAAAAAAGATTACACCCTCTTAACAAACGGGAAAAGCTGTGCTGACATGCTCTTTCTATACTTAAGTTAAATTCTTGAAGGGGGCCATTACGAAATGAGTACGTTAAAAACGCGCTACACGCTGACCCAATCCCAGAAAATGATGATCTTCGTGCTGTCCATGTCGCTCTACGGTTTGTCCAACATGTTCACGGAGCTGATTCCAAGTGTCCAGCTGGGGCCGATTGAGCTGTCGGTCGAGTATTTCGCCTTCATTCCGCTGACGCTCTGTATGCTGTTTCACCCGCTGTATGCGGCGGTGGGGGCGGCGGTTGGCGAAGTGATCTTCGGTGAGCTGATGCTGGGGCAGTTCGGCGGGCTGGGTGAGCTGGAAAAATTCATTACGTTCTCGCTCGCAATGTACATCGCCGGCCGGATGGTGTCCGATCCCAAAAACCGCAGGCAGGTCGGCATCGCGGCGATCAGCGGGGTGGCGATCCACCAGTTCTGCAGCTCGGTCATCGACATTGCCAAGGTGTGGGTCGGTGTGGAGGAGCTTGAAGCGGTTCAAGGCTTAGCTGAAAGTATTGTCATCATCGAAGGTGTCGGATTTCTGAATGATGTACTGTTCTCGGGCATTCTGTTCGCTTTGCTGCCGACGATGTATCTGGTACCCCGCTTGTACGGTAAAATCGAACCGCTGCTCGGCATGAAGCCGCGCGAACGGAATATGCAGTATGCTTCCGGGAGCAAATCGTGGCTGTCGCCGAAGCTGCTGGGCGGCGCCATTCTGCTGGCCCTGATTGCGATGGGGGCAGAGCTGCTGTCGGAGTCCGGCTGGAGCATCGGCGAATTCGAGCTGCCGGGGGCAGAGTCGCATGAAGGGCTGCTGATCTGGATCAGCATGCTGGCAGCCGCAGTAGTTGCAGCAGCAGTAGTTGCAGCAGCAGTGCTGGCGGTAATCCTGCGGAAGGCTTCGCGCAGGCGGCAGGAAGCGGGGCAGCTGGATGGATAAGCCGCTGCTGGAACTGAGCAATGTATCCTTTACCTATCCCGGTGCGGAACAGCCGGTGCTGCAGGAGGTTTCGTTGACCCTCCAGCAGGGGGATTTCGTGGCGGTCATCGGCAGCAACGGCTCGGGCAAATCGACACTGTGCAAATGCTTCAACGGGCTGATTCCGCATTATTACACCGGTGACTTTGAAGGTGAGCTTAAGCTGCTGGGAGAATCAGCGGAAGGCAAGCGGGTCAGCGAGCTGTCCCGGCATATCGGATATGTGTATCAGGATTTCGAGAACCAGCTGGTCCGGCCGACGGTGCTGGATGATGTGTGCTTCACGCCGCTCAATTAC
Source organism: Paenibacillus sp. PastM-3 (assembly GCF_029893965.1). Lineage (GTDB taxonomy): Bacteria > Bacillota > Bacilli > Paenibacillales > Paenibacillaceae > Paenibacillus_AQ. The sequence continues at coordinate 181,467 of NZ_JARXXP010000005.1, read as the reverse complement.
GGGCTGGCCGATTACCGGGAGCGGGGACGGCGTGCTCTGGAGCTTACGGGCCTGAGCGGTTTGAGCCGTGAATTCATCTGGCAGCTCAGCGGCGGGCAAAAGCATCTGCTGGCGCTGGCCGGGGCCCTTGCGATGGACCCGGACATCCTGGTCATCGATGAGCCGGTGGCCCAGCTCGATCCGCAGCATGCGCGGCAGATCTATGAAATCCTGCGCCGGCTGAATGAGCACCACGGCAAGACGATAGTTGTGATTGAGCATCACGCGGAGTTCATTGCGGAGTACTGCCGCTCAGTGGTGCTCATGGACGGCGGGCGGCTGCGCTGGCAGAAGCCGGTCCGCGAAGCGCTCACCTCGGTGGAGGAGCTGCTCGCTTTAGGGATTTACCCGCCCGATGTGACCCGGGCGGCCTGGCTGCTCCAGCCGGACCGGCAGGCAGCCGGGGATTATCCGCTCAGCTGTAAGGAGGGGCGGGCTTGGTTTGGGAGTCGGGCTGCTGATGTGAATGCCGCTAATACTGCTAATGCTGTCAATGCTGCCAATGCCCAGACTCTGGCTGCAGCTTCAGCCGAAGCTGATCCAGCAGTTCCTTCGGGTGCCACACCGCATGCGGGTACTACTGCAGCCGGGGTCGGCTCCCATAAGGCAGAACCGATTGTCCGGATGGAGCAGATCAAGCTCTCATACCGGACAATCCACAAGACGCTGCAGCCGGTGATCGGCGGCATTAGCCTGGAGCTGTACGCCGGGGAGCGCGTGGCGCTGATCGGCAACAATGGAGCGGGCAAATCCTCGCTGATGAAGCTGATTGCCGGCATCACTGTCCCGACCGGCGGTACTGTACAGGTCAAAGACATTACCGTGAACGGATTGCCGCCGGAGCGGCTGTCAGGCATCGTGTCTTATGTGTTCCAGAACCCCGAGGATATGTTCATCGACGATTCGGTACGCGGAGAGATCGCTTATTACCTGAAAGCGAGAAAGCTCGCAGATCTGGACGAAAGAGTTGAAGAGATGCTGCAGGCCTTCCGCCTGCAGGAGCTGGCCGAGCGGGATGCCCGGCTGCTCAGCGGCGGGCAGCAGCGCCGGGTGTCGCTGGCAATTGGCGCCGCCGTCCGTCCGGCAGTCATGCTGCTGGATGAGCCGACCGCCAATCTCGATATTTCAACGAAGCAGGAGATGACACGGGTGCTGGAGGCGCTGCGCGGCCATGTCGAGACGGTTGTCATCGCTACGCATGACATGGCTCTGGTGGCCGAATGGGCTACCCGGATCATCGTGATGAGCGAAGGCCGGATTCTTGCCGACGGCGATAAGAAGGCTATATTTTCAGACGGGCAGCTGCTGCGGCGCGCCGGACTAGCCGAAACCCAGCTGATGGAAATGAGCCGGTTGCTGAACCTGCCGCAAATCTGCAGCAGCCTGGAGGCATTCACCGCTGCGGCGGAATGTAGAAAGGGGGAGCTTGTACATGGTGGAAGCCGTTAAACGGGCGCTGGGCAAAATCTCCGTTGAGCACATCAAGCTGGAGCTGCTCAGCACCGCGTATAACAGCAGCAGCACGTTTCTGGGCAGGCTTGACCCGCGGATGCTGCTGATCTGGTACTTATTTTTTGCCATTACGCCGTGGTTCATCTATAACCGCACGATCCTGCTCGGAATGTTTGTCTTTATGGTGGTTACGACGGTATTGTCCAAGGTCAGTCCGTATATTGTCTTTATCCTCTGTCTCGGTCTGGTCAGCCAGATCGGCTGGATGTTCCTGCTGTCGCTGTTCTTCGGCGGAGGCGCTGAATCGCTGCTGCCGATGCTGACCCTGACGCTCAAGCTGTCGGTGATTTCGCTGGCAAGCATTACGGTATTCTCCAGCCTTGACCCTGAGCGCCTGAGTGACGGGCTATCCGCGCTCGGTGTTCCGGATGCTTTTGCCTTTAGCCTGTCGTATGGTTACCGCATTCTGCCGACGCTGCTGGAGGAGTTCCACCAGATTTTGCTCTCGTTCAGGCTCAGGGGGCAACGGCCGGCGAAGCACGGGTTTCTCTACCTGCGAACCGCCGCGTATTACCTGCGGATTCTCGTACTGGTCTTCTATCCGCTGATGCTGAACACAGCCAAGCGTTCACGCACCACGGTTGAAGCCCTTGAGACCAGGGGCTACACCTATGCAGTAAACAATCCGAAGGTCAAAAAGCTGCGTCTGTCCTATCTGGCCATGCAGCGCCGGGACTGGCTGTTTGCTGCCTTCTCCGCTGCATATATCAGCCTGCTGTTCCCGCTGGGAGCCGCTTTTCCTAATCTGCTCTATTAATCTGCTCTATTAATCTGCCCTATTAACCCAGAAAACTAAGGAGGATCATCCCTATATGAAAATAGATCTGCATACCCACGGTAAGCTGTCGAAGAAATCCGCCTTCTCGGAAGAATATTTCCGCGAAATGGTCAGGGAGGCGCTGGCGAACGGCCTGCAGGCGCTGGCGCTTACGGAGCACTTCAACACCTCCAATTTCTTCGGAATGTATGAGACGCTGGACCGGATGTACCCGTACAACGGACATTATTACGAGGCTGACGGCCTGCGGATTTTTCCGGGGATGGAGGTCGATATTGCCGAAACCGGCCACATCCTGCTGATCGGGCTGAAAGAGGACATCCTGGAAGCACGCTGCGCCCTTGAGGGCAATACGCATGAAGACAGCTTTATCCCGTTCCGCCAGCTGCTGGATCTGGCCGACGCCCGCGGCTTATGGAAAATCGGCGCCCACCCGTTCCGCACCTCAACACCGCTGCATCATCTGGACCCGTCGCTGCTGGCCCGGCTGGACGCTTTTGACTTCAATGCCAAGGATATTTACATGCAGGGCGAGCAGCCTTACCGTTCGCTGATCGAACCGTTTGCGGCGCGTCTTGGTATCCCGGTGATTGCCGGCAGTGACAGCCATCAGTGCCTGCAGTACGGCAGTGTCGTGAACCGGCTGGAGCAGGACTGCTCAACCGTTGCGGAGCTTAGAGCAGCTGTACAACGGGGCAGCTATACCATTGAAGTGTCACCTTGCCTGAACACGAAGGTCAAAGGCTCAGTCATGATGAAGAAGCTGCTCAAGCAGATGGCGGGTGAGGCTCCTTCGCGGGATGAAGCCGCGGCGGAGTATACGGCTTAACGAATGCGGAAGGAGGGGCTGCTGATTTATCAGGGATATAGAATATAACCCGGCGAAATCTTGCATTTGAACCATATAACTGCATTCTATACAGCTAAAAGAGCCCGATTTGTCCAAAAACCAGATTAGGCGGCGTTTTAGTTGTACGAAATGCAGTTATCTGTTGGTTGGGAGGAAAGTGCGGAGGGCCTTTTATAACTTCCGCCTCTCAATTCATATACTGGATAAACTGGATACTATGGATAAAATATATAATCATTAATCAATTATGAACACGTTAACAATTAAATTTCGATTCAGCTGCTAATAGAGCTATTTTACCTAGGAACGCCCGCACGAAGGATGAAGCCGTCTGCTATAAAGCATTAATTTGCAGTAACAAGCCCGATTATTTAAATAAGATTATATATAGTTCCGCAGCCCCGGCCGCCAATTCAATATCTGAATTGTTAACGTGCTCAATGACCGGCCATGCTTGGCAGAAAAGTGGAAAAACCTGCTGCACACGTTAAAAAAATCATGGCAACCCCTTTTTGAAAGCGCTATAATTAAAAGTAATGAGCAGAAATAAAAGGGGCAGTGCAATGAAAAAAGGGAGAATGTTCTACGGGATTTTCATTCCTATTCTGATCCTCGGGGTGGGACTGGTTGCCAGCTTCGGCAGCTACATTTATATAAGTACGATCCGGTCGGTGGTCGGGCAGTTCTCAAGCAGCAAGCAGAGCTATGTTGAGCAGATCAAGAACAACCTGGAGCACAAGATCCAGAGCATCGAGTATGCGTTCAATACGTTCAGTACAACGAGCTCTTTTCAGGACCTGGTCACGAATCCGATTACAATCAAAGACTTTGAGGCTTACCGCAGTGTCAATTCGCAGCTGAACTATATTGCCTCCATGACGGCGGAGGGGACGGAATATTCGCTGATCAGTCTGGAGCAGAACTGGCAGATTATGAATGAGCGGCTGACCAGCCTGAGCGAAGCAGATGTGGAACAGCTGCGAGAGCAGTATATCGACAACCAGAACCAGAGTTTATTTTGGGTCAAGACGGATAAGGGCATAAGGTTCGTAAATACACTGCCTGTGTTCTCCAGCAAAAAGCAGGCGATTGCCTTATCCGACATCTCCCAATACACGCTGGATTCCATCATTAAGACAGACGAGAAGACGCAGGTTTATATCCTGAACAAATCCGGGGAGCTGCTGTACGATTCCGGGCAGAAAGAAACAAGCCTTACACCCGGTCAGCTTGAGGAACTCAGCGGTATCATTACCGCAGGTGAGGAGAACGGCAAGACTGAGCTGGAGACGGGCGGACACCAGCCGCTCCAGCTGCTGTATTCCAAGTCCTCTTATAATAACTGGATTTACCTTACAGAGCTGGATCAGGAAGAAATCGCCGGTACGCTCAAAATGACCAAATTCGGCCTGTACGCCCTCGGGCTGCTGAGTATTTTGCTGATTCTGGTTGTCGCTTATGTTGTCGCTACTTATTTTACAAAGCCCATACAGCGGATCAAGCGCAGTTTAGCTGTCGTCCCGCCGGTGAACACCAAAAACGAGTTCGAATATATTATCCAGTCCATTGATACGATCCTTCTGGAGAAGGAATCGCTGGCCAGCCTGATTGAAGCGGAGATGCCGCAGCTGGAGACCCAGCTCATCCTCAACCTGTTCCGCAGCCGCGTCACAGCCGAGGAGCTGGAGAAGAATCTGCAGCGCTTCGGCTATCCGCCTAATGGGACCCGGAAATATATCACGATGCTGATTCAGCTGGACAGCCTCGGTGATCAGGGGGCTTCGAACAAGGATGTGCTGCTGCTGGCCATCAACAAGATGGTAGAGGAGGTTATTCCGAAGACGCAGCGGATGCTGCCGATTATCCTGAACGATGATACCCAGGCGACGATCCTTTCTTTGCCTGAGCTGGGCGACCAGGAGCTGAACAAGGAGCTGCTGGAATATGCAACAGCGCTGCTGAGGGCAGTGCGCAATTATTTGAAGGTTCCGATCAGCATCGGATTCAGCATGTCCTATAGTGATCTGCTGGAGAGCAAGGAAGCCTGCGAGATGGGCAAGCAGGCGCTGCACCAGCGGCTGAATCTCGGCAAGGAATCGATTATCTTTTATGAGGATATATACAAGGTTGTCTCCGGTCCGGTGCTGCTCCATTATCCGGCTGAGCTGGAGTTGCAGCTGTTCAACGGCATCCGGCTGGGGGACAGGGAGCAGGTAACAGAAGCGCTCTACCCGTTCCTGGCCCAGCTGATCGGCAAGAACAAGAGCACACTGAATTTTGAGGTCATGCTGGTAAGACTGGTGAACAATCTGATTCAGCTCGAGCAGCATCTCGGCATTCAGGTTCTGCTGACCCAGGATAACAACAAGTTATATCACCGGGTGCTGGACATCCGCAATCCCGAAGAGATTGAACACCTGCTGGTGCAGGAGGTCATCTACCCGATGACCATGGCTATGAAAGAGAAGACGAGCAAGCAGTTCCGCTGCCTGTCCGACAAGATTACCGCTATTGTCCATTCCGAGTTCGACCAGGAGCTGACGCTGGAGGGCATCGGCGAGCGGCTCCACTACAATCCGAATTATCTCAGCAGCATCTTTAAGAAGGAATACGGCACCTCATTCAGCGAGTATCTGATGAATTACCGGCTGGAGATGGCCAAGAAATGGCTGTCGGAGACAGACATGACGATCCGCGAGATTGCTGAGCGGCTGCAGTACCATAATCCGCAGAACTTTATCCGTTCCTTCCGCAAGAAGGAGCAGGTTACACCGGGCACTTACCGCAAGCTGCAGCAGGGCGCATAGGATAAGGGCATGATCCTAAGGTCACAGCAATAATCATCAGAACATTTTTAGCTGCTCAGGTACAAAAAAACGGTATCGCCCTTTAGTAAAGGCGGTACCGTTTCTTTTTACTACTATACAATTAACCCTTCACAGCGCCCATCAAGGCACCTTTGGTAAAATGCTTCTGCACGAACGGATAAGCGATCAGCATCGGAACGGTAGCGACTACGATAACCGCCATCTTGATCGTCTGGGCCGGCGGGATAATATCGACCGAGGTGCCCTCAGCCTGCATGCCGCTGGAGACGATAACGATCTGGCGCAGCAGCACCTGAATCGGCCATTTTACCGAATCGTTAATGTAGAGAATGGCGTTCATATAAGTGTTCCAGTAAGCAACAGCGTAGAACAACGATATAGTGGCGATGGACGGGAGGGCCAGCGGCAGCATGATTTTCAGGAAAATCCCAAAGTCGTTGCTTCCGTCAATCTTGGCTGACTCCTCAAGGCTGTCTGGCAGCGCCTGGAAGAAGTTACGCATAATGATCATATTGAAGGCATTGATCGCCACTGGGAAGACGAGGGACCAGTAGGAGTTGATGAGGCCGACCGATTTTACAACCAGAAAGGTTGGGATCATGCCCCCGCTGAACAGCATGGAGAATACGACGATGAAGTTAATGGTGTTTCTGAGCGGCAGATATTTGCGGGACAGGCCGTAGGCCATCAGCGCCGTCAGAATCATACTTACAATGGTACCTACAATAGTGACACCTACGGATACGGCCAGACCTTTGAAGATCGTCGGTGTGGACAGAATGTAGCGGTATGCATCCAGTGAAAAGGTGGTCGGGAACAGGATGAATTTCTTGGCAATCACTTCCTGGGTGGTCGCGAATGAGCTGGCGATAATGTTTACAAAAGGTAACAGACAGGCTAGTGCGATCAGAATCAGGATACCGGCATTTACGACCGTGAAGATCTGTCCGCCGAGTGATTCTTTTCTTCGTGAGCTGTGGTTCATTTCATATCCTCCTCGTATTCGGTTACCTTTCAACTGTAACAAGAGGGACAAATTACGTATATAATCCGGGCATGAGGTGTTGGGTCTACCGCCGGAATAAGCGCCTTGGCCAGCCTATAATCATTATCTTACCCTGTAATCATCACAGGAGGTCAAAAGGGCAGAAATGCTGCAGCCATAAGGGTTTTGACCACGCAATCACATAATGATTATATACGTAACGCCAGAAATTCTTTAGTCTAGGGAGCGTAATCCCCGAATGACCAAAGGAGGCTGACAAGTGAAAGTTTCAAGCATCACCGCACCATCAAATCTGAATCTGGACAAGAGGAAAGGCAGCGCGTTCCTGACCGCAGTAAAGAAATACAAGCTCTTATATCTGATGATATTGCCCGGACTGGTGTACTTCGTCATATTTAAGTACCTGCCGATGGGCGGACTTGTAATAGCGTTTCAGAACTATCAGCCGTTCCTCGGAATCACAGGCAGCGAATGGGTAGGGTTCAAGCATTTCATCCGGCTGTTCACGGAGCCAACCTTTATGATGCTGCTGCGCAACACGCTGATCCTGTTCGCGCTGAATATCGTGATTTTCTTTCCGTTGCCGATTATTGTCGCTTTAATGTTAAATGAACTTAAGAACCGTCATCTCAAAAACTGGATTCAGACCATTGTGTACATCCCCCACTTCATGTCATGGGTTATCATTGTCTCTATTACCTATGTATTCCTGACTGTGGACGGCGGGGTCATCAATGAAATGATCGCAAGCATGGGCTTCAAAAAAATCAGCTTCCTGACCTCGCCGGAATGGCTGCGCACGATCTATATCGGCCAGATCATCTGGAAAGAGCTCGGCTGGTCTACGATCATCTATCTGGCCGCCATTACTGTAGTAGATCCTCAGCTGTACGAAGCTGCGGAAATGGACGGCGCTGCCCGTCTGCGCAAAACCTGGCATGTGACACTGCCGGCCATCCGTCCAGTCATTATCACTCTGCTGATCCTCAAAATCGGCAGCACGCTGGATCTTGGCTTTGAACATATGTATCTGCTGCTCAACTCGCTCAACCGCGAAGTGGCCGAAATTTTTGACACCTACATCTATACGGCGGGCTTGAAGAATGGCCAGCTCAGCTTCAGTACCACGGTAGGCTTGTTCAAAGGCGTAGTCGGTCTGATTCTCGTAATGGCCTCCAACAAGCTGGCCAAAAAGATGGGCGAAGACGGCGTTTACTAAGGCAGTGCCAATTAATCTACTTTTAAAGGAGAAGAATTATGAAAAAAAGATGGGTCAGTATGCTTGCCTGCGTTACCGTGCTTTCCACATTACTGTCAGCGTGCGGGGGAGATAAAGAAGCAGAGAAAAACGCTGCCGTAGCTGATGAAAATGCCCCGCTGGAATTAACCTGGCTGAACATCCTGCACACGGCATCACCGCCGACCGATACAATCAAGAAGCTGCTTGAGGAATACACCAATACCAAAATCACCTTCAACTGGGTGCCTGATGCCTCCAAGGAGGAACGGATCACAACGGCTCTGGCCTCCGGTGAACTGGCTGATATCGTTACCTTGACGATGATGACCAACTCCTCGGTGCGGAGCTCGCTGAAATCCGGGCTATTCTGGGATGTGGGCCCTTACCTTGATGATTACGACAATCTGGCCAAAATCGCTCCGGAAGTCCGTGCAGCGGCTTCCATCGAAGGTGTCCTGTACGGCGTACCGTTCCAGAAGAACCTGGCGCGCTCCGGCCTGATCATGCGCAAGGACTGGCTGGATAAGCTGGGCCTGCCGGTTCCGACTACACTTGATGAAGTGTATGAGGTAGCGAGAGCTTTTACCGAGGATGATCCGGACGGCAACGGTGTTGACGATACAACGGGCTTCGGTGACCGTAACGATCTGCGCTACAGCAGCTTCAAAACACTGAGCTCCTACTTCGGCACACCAAACGGCTGGAAAGTGGATGAGAGCGGCAAGTTCACGCCGGAATTTGATACTCAGGAATATATGGATACCTTGAACTTCTCCAGAAAGCTTTATGAAAACGGATACTTGGCGCAGGACTTTGCCGTTACAGCCAAAACCGACCAGCAGCAGCAGTTTGCCCAGGGTAAAACCGGGATCTACACCGGTATGGTCGACATATCCAGTCTGAGAACACTGGCCCAGGATCTGCAGGAAGGCCTTGAACTCGTGCCGGTGAACAAAATCTCCAACGGTGACGGCGAGTACCACATCTGGTCCGAAGGCAGCGGCGTCGGCGGTCTGATGGCATTCCCGAAATCCGAGGTTAAAACCGAAGCCGAGCTGAAAAGACTGCTGCAGTTCATCAATGACCTGATCGATGAAGAGGCATTCATGCTGATGACTGGCGGTATTGAAGGCACGCACTATGAATTTGATGAAAACGGCGCTTATAAAGTCCTTAATACCGAGCTCTGGCAGGCAGATGTGCAGCCTTTCTCCTCCAGCAGACCAAGCGAAATCTCTTATACGCTGAAGGATGCCAATCCGGAGAAGCAGCTGGCCAACGAACTGATTCGTGAGAATGACCAATATGCCGTGTTTGATCCGACTGTGCCGCTTGATTCCGCAACAAACAACGAGCAGGGTACAGAGCTGCAGAAAATCATTACCGATGCCACGTTCAAGTACATTATGGGACAGGCGACTGAAGCTGATTTCAAAAAAGCGGTTCAGACCTGGAAGGATTCCGGCGGCACCAAGATTACGGAAGAGTATGAAGCAGCGTACAAGCTGACTCAGAAGTAAGACTTTAAGACCTGCGTCAAGTTTGGCGAGCCCACCCGCACCGGGTGGGTTCGTTGTGCAGGATCTACGGGATTTGAGGTGATAAAGGATGAAGCATATGGTGATCAGCAGGACGGGCGGGGGCGACTATAGCTCTGTTCAGGCCGCGGTGGACAGCATACCGGAAGGAACCGGGGACGTGACCGTCCTGCACATTGAAGCCGGGGTTTATTATGAGAAGCTGCGCATCAACAAGTCAAATTTGCGGCTGATCGGCGAAGGCGAAGTCAGGCTCGTCTACGACGATTATGCGCGCAAGCCGGGCATTAAAGGAACGCCGATGGGCACCTTCGCTTCATGCAGTACTTACATTACCGGTGACAATATCACGGTGGAGAATATTATTTTTGAAAATACAGCCGGCGGCAGCGATGAGGTCGGCCAGGCGGTAGCGCTCTATGTCGATGCCGACAAGGTGTCATTCAGGAACTGCACCTTTCTTGCGGCCCAGGATACGCTGTATCTGGCGAAACCCAAGGAAGAAAAGGTGAACCGGAGCGGGCGCAATTATTTTGAGCATTGCCGGATCGCCGGGGATATCGATTTTATTTTCGGCTCGGCTACGGCTTATTTTCATGAATGCGAAATTGTCAGCCTGGATCTGGGCAAGGAGATTAACGGCTACATTACGGCTGCCGCTACTCCTGAAGATAAGCAGACAGGCTTTGTGTTTCATAAATGCCGGCTGGTCAGCGATGCGGCCGAAGGCACTGTGTACCTGGGAAGACCGTGGCGTGACTATGCGCGCACTGCATTTATTGATTGCTGGCTGGGTGCACATATTTCCCGTGAGGGCTGGAATGACTGGGATAAGGCCAGTGCATGGCATACCGTGCATTTCGGCGAGGCCGGTTCTGAGGGACCGGGGGCACACGCGGACAAGCGGGCGGGCTGGTCTAAGCAACTGCGTAAGAGTGAGCTGGAGCGGTTTGCGCTTGAGGCCGTTTTTAGCGGGGAAACAGACTGGATTCGTTGAAGGTTAGAGGACTTTTTTGACAATAAGAGGAGGCTGCAAAGTGGGAGAAAAATGGGCTGTGAAGACGGCGGATACGCTGATGGAGCGTCTGCCGAGACTGTATGAGGATAAGGGTTACAACGGCAAATGGTCATACGATTACGGTGTGGTGCTAAAGGGCTATGAGCTGCTGTGGAAGCAGACGGGTGAACGCAAATATTTCAACTATATCGCAGAAAATATGGACTATTTCATTCAGGAGGACGGCAGTATCCGCGGCTACCGCAAGGATGAATACAACATTGATCATATCAATAACGGCAAGCTGCTGTTTACGCTGTATGCAGAGACCGGACTTGACAAATACAAGCTGGCGGCCGCTAACCTGCGCGATCAGCTGCAGACCCATCCCCGGACTTCTGAGGGCGCATTCTGGCATAAACAAATCTATCCGTATCAGATCTGGCTCGACGGCCTCTATATGGGTTCGCCGTTCTATCTGCAGTATTTGCTGGCTTTTGAGGAAGGGGCAGATTTGGGTGATGTGACGAAGCAGTTTATCCTGTGCGAAAAGCATACCAAAGACCCGGTAACCGGACTGCTGTTCCATGCCTGGGACGAAAAAAAGGTTCAGCCGTGGTGCAATCCTGAAACCGGCCTGTCCGAAAATTTCTGGGGCCGCTCGATGGGCTGGTATCTGATGGCTCTGGTGGATGTGCTGGAAATGCTGCCGGAAGATCATGCCGACTATGCTGAACTGGTGCGCATTCTGCAGGATACCCTCGGCGCGTTAAAGAAGGTTCAGGATGCCGAAGCAGGCGTGTGGTATCAGGTCGTTAATCTTGGGGAGCGCAAGGGCAACTATCTGGAAGCATCAGCTTCCAGCATGATCGTGTATGCAATCGGCAAGGGAATCCGGTTAGGCGCTCTGGATGAGAGCTGGACTGAGGTGCTGGACCGCGCTTACGCCGGGCTGATTGCCGAATTTGTGCTTGTAACGAAGGAAGGCCGGGTCAACCTGAACAAAAACTGCCAGGTAGCCGGACTCGGCGGTGCGGACAAACGTGACGGAACGTATGCGTATTATATCAGCGAGCCGATTATTACGAACGACCAGAAGGGGCTGGGGGCATTCCTGCAGGCTTGTGCGGAGTATGAGCAGTTAAGAGCGGGCTCCGGCGTTTCCGGGCTGTCTGGACAAGGAGGTTCACATGCTGCAGATGTATAACATTACCGATTACGGCGCACAGCGGGACAGCGGAGTTCTCGCAACTTCAGCGATTCATGAGGCGATTGCGGCGGCAAGTGAAGCAGGCGGCGGGACGGTGTATGTTCCGGCAGGGCGGTTTCTGAGCGGAGCTATTATCTTGAAAAGCAACATTGAGCTGCATCTAAGCCCGGGGGCCGTGCTATCCTTCAGTACGGATCATAGTGATTACCCGGTAGTGGAATCCAGATGGGAGGGCGTCCGGCAGCAGGTCTATGCCTCCTGCATCTACGGCAGCGACCTGGTCAACATCTCCATCACAGGCAGCGGAACGCTTGACGGCAACGGCGGGCCGTGGTGGGATGTGTTCCGTAACCGCCGCGGGGAGCTGGCGTATCCGCGTCCGAAGCTGATCAGCTTTGACCGCTGCAGCCGGGTAACGATCAAGGATGTTACGCTGCTCAACTCGCCTAGCTGGACAGTGAATCCGATCGAATGCAGCAATATCACTGTGGACAATGTCTCTATTGTGAACCCGGAGGATTCCCCGAATACGGACGGCATCGATCCGGAATCGTGCAACGGTGTGCGGATCAGCAACTGCAGCATTGACGTCGGGGACGACTGCATTGCGATCAAGGCGGGAACCGAGGATACGGCAGAGCGGATTCCATGTGAAAATATTACGATCACGAACTGCACCATGGCCCACGGCCACGGCGCTGTAGTGCTCGGCAGCGAGATGAGCGGGGACATCCGCAATGTCGTAATCAGCAATTGTATCTTCAAGGAGACGGACCGCGGGATCCGCATGAAGTCGCGTCGCGGCCGGGGAGGAACGGTTGAAGATATCCGCATCTCCAACATAGTAATGGACCATGTGCTGTGTCCGTTTACGATGAATCTCTATTACTTCTGCGGCCCGCGCGGCAAGGAGAAGTATGTCTGGGACAAAAATCCGTACCCGATTACGGAGGAGACGCCGTGCTTCCGCCGGGTTCATTTTGCCAACATTACCGCACGCAATGTGCATGCCGCTGCCGGATTCCTGTACGGGCTGGCTGAGCAGTATGTATCCGAAGTAACGTTCAGCAATGTTGATATTTCCATGGCGGAGAATGCGGTGCCGGGCCATCCGGACATGATGACCGGCATGGAGAATATGAATAACCGCGGGTTCTACCTCGGCAATGTGCGGAACGTGAAATTCCATCAGGTGACAGTCGAGAATCATGAGGGACCGGCCTTCTATATTGAGAACGGGGACCGGGTTGAGCTTATCGGCTGCGAGTCCCGGAACACGCGCAAGCCGGAGCAGCTGGAAGAGCGGGTAACGCTTACCGGGGCTGATCTGAATCTTAAGGGATAGGACGGTGCTTAAGATGAGTAATCAAAAAGTTCCTTTGGAGTCGCTGCTCGGCGATCTGCCGGTGCTTGGTCCGGGACCGGTTGAAGCAGTGCTGCTGAAGCAGGAGATTCATGACGGCTTCTGCATGGAATCACTGCTGCTGGATTTGAACGGGCTGGAGAAGGTGCCGGCAACGCTCGTTAAGCCGCTGGAAGGTGACGGGCCGTTCCCTTTGGTGCTGTTCAACCATTCGCACGGCGGGAATTACACGAATGGCCGCAAGGAGCTGCTTAACTGCAGCTCTTATCTGCAGTCGCCTTCCTTCGCCAAGACGCTGACAGACATGGGCTATGCCGTCTGCTGCATTGATATGTGGGGCTTTAACGAGCGCGGCGGCAAGGCCGAGAGCGAGCTGGTGAAGGAAATGCTCTGGACGGGAAAAGTCCTGTGGGGCATGATGCTCTACGACAGCCGCCGGGTGTTGGATTATCTGTGCTCTCGTGAAGACATCGACGCTGAGCGGATCGGCACCATCGGCATGTCGATGGGCGGGCTGATGGCCTGGTGGCTGGCGGCGCTGGATGAGCGGGTCAAGGTAACGGTCGATATTTGCGGACAGGTGGAGGCACAGACTTTGATCGATAAAAGAGGCCTGGATCATCACGGCTTCTACTCCTATGTTCCGGGGCTGCTCAAGCATTACACGACGCTTGAGATCCAGCAGCGGATCGTTCCGCGGGCGCGGATGAGCCTGAACGGCCGCAGCGACCGGATGTGTCCGGCTGAGGGCGTAAAGCTGCTTGACAAAGGCTTGTCGGCAGCCTATGAGGCTGCCGGCAAGCCGGAGCACTGGCGGAACGTCACGGCAACCGGCGGGCATATGGAGACGCTGGAGATGCGCGTGGCCTGGCAGGCTTTTTTGGCGGAGCATTTGTAGGGAAGAGACTAGTTGCAAAGGAATTTTGAAAGGTGGTTTAAGTGGCTTATGACTGCAATCATCCGTAATCCGATACTACCAGGATTTAATCCGGACCCGTGCATTTTGCGTGTCGGGGATACTTATTATATTGCTGTTTCGTCGTTTGAATGGTTGCCTGGAGTACGGATTTACACATCGGGTAATCTCGCGGACTGGGAGCACTGCACCGATATTCTTACCTCGCAGGTCGAGCTGCGCGGTAATCCCAAGAACTGCAGCATTTGGGCGCCGCAGCTGAGCTATCATGACAATCTGTTTTACCTGCTGTATACGGATGTTAAAAGCACCAAACGCCCGTTTAAGGACTGTCACAACTATCTGATGACGGCGCCGTCCATCGAAGGCCCTTGGTCAGAGCCGGTTTATCTGAACAGCAGCGGCTTCGATCCTTCCCTGTTCCATGACAGCGACGGCCGGAAATGGCTGCTCAATGCCCTGTGGGATTACCGCATTCTGGAGGGCAACAAATCCAGCGGCATTGTGATTCAGGAGTATGACGCTGCTGCGCAGCGGCTGATCGGCGAGCCGGCCAAGCTGTTTGACTGTACGCCGCTGAAGAAGACGGAAGCGCCGCATATCTACAAGCAGAACGGCTATTACTACCTGATTACCGCCGAGGGCGGAACAGGTACAGATCATGCCGTTACAGTTGCCCGTTCCCGGGAGCTGGCCGGACCCTATGAGGTAGATCCGCTCAACCCGATGCTCACCTCGCGCAATAATCCGGATCTGCCCTTGCAGTGTGCCGGACACGGCAGCCTGGTGGAGACGCCGGGCGGACAGTGGTACATGGCTCATCTCTGTACTCGTCCGGTCGATGGCAAGTACGCCATACTGGGCCGCGAGACAGCGCTGCAGCAGGTGTACTGGGATGAAGCAGGCTGGCTGCGGCTAAGCGCCGGCGGCAATGAGCCGCAGCTTACGCTGCCTGCTCCACAGGGGGTGACTGTAAGCGGGACTGGCCGCAGTACAGTTTTCGAGGACCGCTTCGACGGCCCGCAGCTGAAGAAGACATGGAACACCCTGCGGATTCTGGCGGACGACAGCTGGTGTTCATTTTCAGCGCGTCCCGGTTATCTCCGGCTTACTGCCGGTGAATCAGTTCAGAGCCTGTTCAAGCATCATATTCTGGCAGTACGCCAGAGTGATATAAGCTTCCGCGCCGAAACGGCGCTGGAATATCAGCCGCAGAGCTATCTGCAAATGGCAGGCCTGCTGCTGTATCTGAACGAGGACAATTACCTGTACGCGTATGTCTCGCATGAGCAGGGCCAGGGCAGGGTGCTGCGGCTGATGAAATGCGAAGCGGACAGCTTCAGCTATGAGCTTGAGGCTATTGCGTTAGATGATCAGTCGCCTGTACAGCTCGCTGTATCCGTCGATGGGGCCACGGGGCAATTCTTCTACCGCAGCAGTGATACGGAGGAGTGGACAGCCCTGTACGGGCCGCAGGAGCTCGGCTTCCTCTCCGGCGGCTTCACCGGAAATTTCGTCGGCATCGCTGCCCATGATATGAATCAGTTCGCCGGCAGCTATGCGGATTTCGCGTGTTTCCGGTATGAGGGCAGGGATTTGTAAGGCAAAGATGCGGGATGAACAGATGAATAGATGAGCAGATGAATAGATGAATAGCAAAAGGATGGGCGGCTGTACTGCCGCTCATCCTTTTTGCTTTTTACCGCAGAGCGGAGTAATGTGATTATCTGAGAAGCCGTTTGTACAAATAATGCTCAGGAGAGGCGGAGTTGTAAATGAATACTAGAACACTGGGACGTGAAGGGCTGAAGGTATCGGCGCTTGGTCTCGGCTGCATGGGAATGTCTGATTTCTACAGCGGACGGGATGATCAGGAGTCGGTGCGGACGATTTACCGTGCGTTTGATTTGGGCATTAATTTTTTGGATACCGCAGATATGTATGGCGTCGGCCGAAATGAGGAGCTGGTAGGACAGGCGGTCAAAGGCCGCCGCAACGATGTCATTATCGCCACCAAGTTCGGCAATGTGCGCAGCAGTGACGGAAGGATGCTTGGCATCAACGGCCGGCCGGAATATGTGAAGTCTGCCTGTGATGCCAGCCTGCGCCGGCTGGGCGTCGATCATATCGACCTGTACTACCAGCACCGGGTCGATCCAAATACGCCAATAGAAGAAACCGTAGGTGCCATGGCTGATCTGGTTCAGGCGGGTAAAGTCCGTTTTCTCGGCTTGTCGGAAGCCGGAGCGGCTACTATTCAGCGTGCACACCAGGTACATCCGATTACAGCGCTCCAGACGGAATATTCACTCTGGAGCCGGGATGTGGAGGATGAGATCCTGCCGGTCTGCCGTGAGCTCGGCATTGGCTTTGTGCCGTACAGCCCGCTCGGCAGAGGCTTTCTTACCGGGCAGATTCGCACGTTTGAGGATTTGGCCGAGGATGACTACCGCCGCAATTCCCCGCGCTTTCAGGGCGAGAACTTTAATAAGAACCTTGAGCTTGTAGAGCGGATCAAGGAAATTGCTGCTGAACAGGAGGTTCAGCCGTCCCAGCTGGCATTGGCCTGGCTGCTCGCACAGGGCGATGACATCGTGCCGATCCCCGGCACCAAACGGACAAAGTACCTGGAAGAGAACGCCGGTGCACTGGCGATCCGGCTAAGCGAAGGAGAGCTGGCGCGTATTAATGAGGCAGCACCCAAAGGCAGCGCGGCAGGAACACGTTATCCGGAGCAGGGGATGAGAAGCGTAAGCCTGTAACGCAACTGGAGGAGTAAGCTTGACCCTAAACAGAATGTAAATAACCCAAAAAAGATGATTCCGGTATAACGGAGTCATCTTTTTTGCCGAGAAGTCATGTACATGTCTGGATAGTGCAAACTATGGATAACCGCTACGGGCTATCCCGATAGAAGGTCACGATAAAACTTATCTAAGTGGAAAAATGCCATCTAATTCCCCGCTAACCCCCGCTATCGAAAATCTAGTTGGAAAAACGCCACTTCATTCCGTCGAAATTGCCCTCATACCTGTAAATGATACAAATTAGATGACGTTTTTCCACCTAATCATTGCGGATGAGCAGAATCATTGAAACTAAGTAGCAAAAATCCAACTAAGTAGATTGAACTTGAAGTCGTATAAGACTATTCCAAAAATTTCAAAATTCTGTTTAGGTTTCTGCTATTTCTTCTTGGCGGCGAAGCAGATTTTCAAGCTCCCACTTCCGGGTAAAGGTTTCATCATCACTCAGCTTTGTCTCAAGCAGGATGGCGGCAGCATTTTTTTGTAATCACACGATGTTTATAGAGCATTTCAACAGCCAGCAGATCAGCAACAGCAGTTGCTATCGGCCAGTTCATATCCTGCACCCATTCCAGAAGCTCCGGGATCTGCGGAATCACCTGCGACTCCTCCAGGCCAGACAGCAATTCAACACTCTTGAAATCATGTTTATCTGTTGGCAAATTAGCTATATTCAAGCAGGCTGCCCCGTTCCTGTAACATATATTATTTTTCCGGCCGTCCTTTATCCTTCGGAGCCACCCGTGCCGGGCGGCTGACCCAGTTGCTGCGGTTCATCGGCTTAACGGCGTCAATCCGCGGATTAACCGGTTCCTGGACACTTCCGTCAGGCGTCTCTGAGCTTGCCGAGACTGCTTCCGGATGCTGCCGTTTTTGCAGACCCCCGCCGTTATGCTTGCCCCGGTTCCATACTCTGTTCTTGCTCACTTGCTACACTCCCTTTTTAGCTGATTTATACACCATATCATATCAGGAATAGGTTAGAAAGCACCGGACGACCGCAAACCGCTGTATATTATCGTCAGTACACAGGGTAATAAAGGGAATCATTCCAAATTGTAATTCCTAAGCACAAAACCGCAATTTTGACAAGTTATAAAATGTACTATTGATAATCCGGCCTCCTGTCTATAATGATATAGAATTTGAAAGGAGAGCACCCTGATGGCCATCAAGATAATTACGGACAGCGGTTCCGATCTGCCCCTTGAGTATGTTGAGAAGTATAATGTGACTATTGTTCATCTGCCGGTTCATTTCGGGCATGATCTGATGCCTGAGCACACGGAGACCAAAGCCTTTTATGAAATGATGCGTGAGTCCAAGGAGCTGCCGACAACAGCCAGCCCAAGCCCGCAAAGTTTTCTCGAAGCATTCAAGGAGGTGGAACCGGGCACGGATATCATGGTCCTCTGTATGTCCTCCAATATCAGCAGTACTTATCAGACAGCCACGATTGCCAAGGAGATGTATGAGGAAGAAGGGCATCCGAACGCGATCGAAGTTATAGATACGAGAAGATTTTCCGGAGGTCTGTCGCTTCTTGTGGCAACGGCGGCGCGTCTGTCACTCACTAGCAGCCTGGCCGAACTGAAGGAAAGCGTACTTAAGCAAGTTGAAGAAACCACAGCCTATTTCACGCTGGATACTTTAGAAAACGTTATAAAAGGCGGACGCTTGAACCGTTTGTCCGGCGCAGTAGCTTCTGTACTCAACATAAAGCTGCTGCTGAAGATCAGCGATGAGGGCAGAGTTGAGGTAGTAGAGAAGACACGCGGTTTGCCTAAAGCGCTGAATCTGCTGTTAAGCAAACTCGACGAGAAGCAGTACGATTACGAGAAAGCAGCGATTGCCATTGTTCACAGCAACTGCGAGAAGCTGGCACTGGAGATCAAAGCACGTATTCTCGAAAAACACCCCTTCAAAGAGGTGGTATTCTCCAGCATGGGCCCGGTTATGGGGACATATGCCGGTGAAGGCGGGATTGGAGTGGCTTTTTAAGCTGCGTCTGGGTCTGCTCTGCATAGTGTTAAAAGCCCTTAGAACCGTACCTGGCCTGCTGCCGATGTGCGGTTTTTTGGCGTGGGCGGAAGCAGCTAATACCCGGATACGGCTGTGCGCCGGACAACGGGGCGGATGCTCCAAAGACACCATCATATAGGCATCTGCATAGAATGGAGCAAATCCAATAACGGAGGTAGGATGTTATGTCGACATATAATGCCGGCCAGACGGCTACAGTAATCTATCAGGCAGATCCGGCGGTTGTGCAGCATTTACATGGGGTTCGCGAGTCCCTGCATCATTCCTGTAAACCCTATTTAAATCATAAGGTGAGGGTCCAGACTCTCGACGGAATGACGCATGAAGGCATCATTGCCGGGATGGACAGCAAAAATATGTACCTGATGGTCACAGTTACGATGGACACGCCGCGCGGATTCTATAGCCCTTACTACAAGCCGTACCCTGGACCGGTTTACCCTTATCCGCCTTATCCGGGTCCTGTTAACAACAATGTCATTTTGCCGCTGGTCCTGTTCGAGCTGCTGGCCATCTCATTGATCTGACTGCAGGTTTTTGTGATAAAAAAGACATGACTGCTTTGCTGCAACGGTGCAGCATAAACGGTCATGTCTTTTTATGTTTTAGAGGGCTTCATCACATAGCTATTATAAAATCTGCAGCAGCAACCTTACTGTTGTCCTGCGCCCGGAGTTCCGCTGCTGAGGCTGATGCTTTCTGCCTGCGCGGTTCCTGACTTCAGCGTGTATTGAATGACATCGCCTGCCTGGAGCGAGGAGAGGCTGAGTACAGCTTCAGTACGTTTGCCGTCTGTAAAGGAGACGGACAGCAGCTTGGTGCCTGAGGTTACGGTAATGACTGCCGTCTCTTCCGT
Organism: Paenibacillus sp. PastM-3; assembly: GCF_029893965.1. Taxonomy (GTDB): domain Bacteria; phylum Bacillota; class Bacilli; order Paenibacillales; family Paenibacillaceae; genus Paenibacillus_AQ. The sequence goes on along the minus strand of NZ_JARXXP010000005.1, from coordinate 161,484 downwards.
AAAGCTCATCTGGACGCCGCCCTGCGGGCCCGCTCCCCGCTGCTCCCCGCCGCCGTCTCCGGTTTCGCCGGCAGGCCGGCTGGACGGGGGTGTTCCATCAGCACCGCCTGCCGGGGCGGCTCCGCCTTGTGCAGGCCTTGCCTGCATATCGGCTATATAAATTGTAATCGTGCTGCCGCTGATACTTTTGATCTTGCCGATGCTCATCATCCCGCCGGGGTTCCCCTCCCCGGCGGCAGTTCCGCCATCCGCCGGCTTCGCACCGGCGGATGGCCTGGCGCTGGCCGCCGCTCCGGCCCCGGCGCCGTTTGCCGGGCTCGCCGCGGGGGCGCTGCCCGCGCCTGCGCCGGCTGCCGGCGAACTGCCCGCCGCCGGCTTACCGCTCGCACCCGGCTGCGCCGCCGGGCTGCCGCTGCTACCGCCGGCGCCGCCCTTGCCGGGCGCTCCGCCGCCTGTGCCGCCTGCGGGAGCGGCACCCGGCTTGCCGCCCTGTGGCGGGCCGGACGCGCCATTACCCTGCGCAGCGCCGGGGCTCTGCTGCGGCAGGCCATCCGCAACTGGCGTCGGCTGCGGTGAAGGGCTGGTGCCCAGGCCGTGCTCCGTGCCCGTGTTCCCGCCGCCGCCGATTACCGCCGGCGTCTGCAGTTCAATAACCGAAGCCGTCAATGTCTCCGGCCTCAGTGTAACCGTGATGATATCACCGGCCTGCAGATCGGCTATGGTCAACCTGTCAGCAGCACCGCTATCTGGCTCGCTGCTCTCCGCTCCATCATTACCCACACCGGTCCCGTTTGCCTCAGAATCAACAGAGCTTACAGCAACAATAAATTGCGTATCCTCAGCCACTGTAATCAGGATTATCTCATCTGAAAATTGCATGACAGGTTCAGGAATTCCAGCTTTTCCCTGTCCCGCCTCAGGCAAATCTGCCTGTCCGCTTGCCGGATTCTCTGCCGCTTCCGCTTGACCGGAAGTATCGGTTATAGCTGCGTTCTCCGCTGAATTAGCCGCCTCACTAGTTGTCTCAGCACTAACATCAGCTGCTGTCACCGCCCCTGAGGCTTGTCTCTCATCCAGATTATCAGCAGCGGGCGAAGCTGCAGCCGAATCCTGTATACCGCCTTCAACCGCCTTATACAACGTAATCTCGCTGCCGCTGATACTGACAATTTTACCGGTAAAGCTCTCTGCCGTAACTGCGGCTGGGTTCTGGGTAGCGACCGGAACCGTCTCATTTTGGGCCGCATTCCCGCAGCCGCTGAGCAGAAGCGCCGCCAGAAGCACCCCTGTGAAGAGACGTTTTACTTCATACATCTTCTTTGAACCTCCTCAAAGTTTTGTAAGCATCGGCTTCCGCGAGCTCCTTCGGCAAAACTCGCTTCGAAAGCATACGCTAAGTTTTGTGAGCATCGGCATTCCAGGCTTTTTTGATCAAATTCCTTATGTATGTATGCTGCTCCGCCCAGGGGATGCCAACGTTCTGAGATAATATACCAGCCTATTCTGAAAGAAAATTGAAAATCCGGCTTATGTGCACAGTAATATTTTTAGTGAAATCATTCTGCTTTCAGGACGAGCCGGTAAGGTGATAAACTGGGAATAGTCTTTAACGGTAAGATTTTCAAGGCATGGTCTTGGCCGTTCAAGGGTCAGATTCGGCTAATCAAGGGAGGAATCGGAGTGATTACATATCCAATGCTTAAACCTGGAGCGGTTATAGGTGTAACAGCTTCATCGTTTGGCGCGGACGAGCGGCACCGGGGGCTTTTTGACGAGGCTGTGGAGCGGATGACGGAAAGAGGCTACCAGCTGAGTATCGGACAGACGGTGTATAAGCATGACAAAGCAAGATCTGCTCCGGGCAGGGAGCGGGGGGACGAGTTCAACGACATGATGCTGGATGAATCAATCGGACTGATTATTCCGCCCTGGGGCGGCGAGCTGCTGATTGAGATGCTGGAGTTTATTGATTTTGACCTGCTTAGACCCAAATGGGTGCTGGGATTCTCCGACATCAGCCTGCTGCTGCTTGCGATCACCTTGCGCACGGGCATAGCTACCGCACACGGCCCGAGTCTCGGGGATTTGCGCGGAAAGCAGACCGATGAGACTACCGTCATGTGGCAAAAGGTGCTCTCAACCCCGTCCGGCGGCAGCATTGTACAGCAATCCTCACAGAAGCATCAGGGAGCAGGAGATGGAGGGGGCAGCCCGTCTCCTTACTTGTTTAACCTGAACACTCCCACCCTCTGGAAGAGCGTATCGGGCCAGGATGTTTCACTAAAAGGCCGTCTGCTCGGCGGCTGTGTTGACATTATCCGGCATATCATTGGAACGCCGTATGGCAATGTGCAGCACTTCAGCCGGCATTTTATCCAGGGGGAGCCGATTCTCTGGTATCTGGAAAATTGCGAGCTGAATACAGCGGATCTCCGCAGATCGCTTGTACATATGAAATATGCCGGCTGGTTTGACAATTGCTCGGGGATTCTGTTCGGGCGCAGCGAGGGCAATCAGCCGCTGTACGGGTATACCACAGAGGAAGTGTACCGGGATCTGGCGGAGGAGCTGCAGCTGCCGGTGCTTTATGATCTGGACTTTGGTCATGTTCCGCCTCAGATGACGCTGGTTAACGGTGCTTATGCCGAGGTGGAGATGGCAGGGGGCCGGGGCACATTGATACAATATTTCCATGAATAGCAACTGAGCTGTATAAACATCACAAAAAAAGAGACAGCTGGCGGGCTGTCTCTTTACAAATTCTGCTTTAGATATTCACAATTGCGGTAATTTCCTCATCCAGATCCAGCCGTACGTTCTCGCGGTAAGCACGGATACCGTACTCGCTGTGCAGATAGCGGAGAATGGCTTCGATCATATTGGATTCCACCAGGTATTGGCTGCGTCCCTGAATCCAGACCTCTGCGGTGTAACCGGTATCTTCTTCCCAGCTAAGCTCAACCTGGACCTCCTGAACCCGGACGCCCTTACGCTCAGCCATATGAAGGCAGATGGCGTTAATAATTTCATCCATACTGAGAACAGTTGTTGACATTAGTAGCGGCCGTCTCTTTCCTCAAGTCTGCGTCTTTCTCTTCTGCGGCGGAAGAAGGACATTACAAGCACCACAACAAGATAGATGGCAAGCATATTAACCAGGAAACCGAGGATGTTGCCGAAAGCGCCCATACCGGCAAACATGCTGCCGAACAGGAAGCCGGCGAGTCCGCCGATCATCATACCCTTCATCAGTGAGCCGCCGCTGAAAAATCCGCGAGTTGCAGTACCGGCAGTACCCGCAGTTCCGGCTGTAGTACCAGTAGTGCTATCACTTTTTCTAACATTATCCGTAGTTGATTTCTTCGGAGTCGTGGTAAAGCCGCGGCTGCCCGATTTAAAACCTCCTCCGCGTTTTGCATCCGCAAAATCGGGAGCGGTTACAGCAAAGAACAGGGTAAAGGCCATTACGATCATCATTACGCGTTTCATGGATTTCATTTAGTACGAGTACCCTCCTAAGGTTGTCTCAAAATTTTGTGGTTCTGCCCGGTAATACGCAGTATGCCCAAGGAGGTTTCAATTTTAAATAAAAATATTTTGGATTATTTTTTGGCCGATGTTTGGACAAAAAAAATGCGTGGACATCAGTCCACGCCAAAAACATTTTCAGAGAGTTGCCTAGTTCTCCACATACCCGTCCGAGACAAGCTCAAGCGCTCCGGTAGCCGGATCGATGATCATGCCGTGAATAGGTACGTTTGGGGGGAGTAAGGGATGGCGCTTAATAAGCTCCACAGTCTGAATTACCCCGTCCTTCACATTGTCAAACCCGCGCAGCCATTTGGTCAGCTTGATTCCCGAATTCTCAAGCGTCGACAGGACTTCATCGGATACGCCTCGCTCTTTGATGGAGTTGATCATTTTGTCCGCGTTCAGGGAAGCCATACCACACTCATAGTGTCCAACTACAATAACCTCTTCTGCATCCAGCTCATACAGCGCGACCATAACGCTTCGCATAACCGAACCGAAGGGCTGGGAGATGACGGCACCGGCGTTTTTAATGATTTTGACATCACCGTTTTTGAAATTCATCGCTTTCGGCAAAAGCTCTACCAGCCGCGTATCCATACAAGTGATGACAAGCATTTTTTTATCCGGAAAGCGGCTGGTCAGATAGGCTTCGTATTCTTTTTCCTCAACAAACTGCTTGTTAAAATTCAAAATCTCCGATACGTGTGTCATGACCATGCTTCCTCCTAAAAATAATATTGTGTAATGTAGGCTTTACGTATGTACGTAAGGTCTATTCACCGGTTTGGCAAAATGAATTATTTCAAATTTAAAACTGAAAGCTCTGAAATGATTATAAGGATAATAAAACACGGACGTCAATAACTGATGTGATTGCAGCTGCCGGCAGCTGTTCATTTTCGCATGTGACAGGCAAAGTTGCTTATCCCCATCCAAAAAAGTATCATCAAGAAGAATAAGGAAAACAGAGAAAGCAGGTGGATGGAAATGGATCAGGCTGTTAAAGACAAATGGGAAGCTTTTCAGGAATTATTATCTAAAATCAGCAGCTATGCCGAAGCCATCGGTCTTCTTCACTGGGATTTGCGTACAGGTGCGCCCCGTAAAGGTGTAGAGGTCCGCTCGGGAACGATCGGTGTACTCTCGGGTGAGCTGTTCCGGCTGGAGACGTCGGAGGAGATGGGGGCATTTACCGAGTTTTTCAGTGCTCCGGAGGTAGCGGGCCAGCTCAGTGATATCCAGAACAAGATTGTGAAGGACTGCCGCAAGGAGTACGAACGCAGCAAGAGCATTCCTTCTAAAAAATTCGAAGAGTACGCCGTTCTGGCCGCTCATTCGGAAAGCATGTGGGAGGAAGCCAAGTCAAATGATGATTTTGCCTCCTTTGAACCTTTCTTAAGCAAAATTGTCGCCTTCAAGCAGGAATTCATTGACTATTGGGGCGTTAAGGATACCCGCTATGACACGCTGCTGGATATGTATGAGCCGGATCTGACCGTAGCCAAGGTGGACGAGCTGTTCGGCCGGCTGCGTAGCCGCCTGGTTCCGCTGGTAGAAGCGATCAGCGCTTCTGCGAACAAGCCGGATACGGAATTCCTGAGCCAGATCTACGCCAAAGAACAGCAGGAAAAGTTCGGCCTGTTCGTGCTGGAACAGATGGGCTATGATTTTGATGCAGGACGTCTGGACGAGAGTGTACATCCGTTCGCTACCGGCCTCAACCCGGGCGATGTGCGCATTACGACCAATTATCTGCTGGATAATGTGACGAGTGCAATTTTCAGCTCCCTGCATGAAGGCGGACACGCCCTCTATGAGCAGAATATCAGCAAGGATCTGGTTGGAACGCCACTGTCCGGCGGCACCTCCATGGGCATTCATGAATCCCAGTCCAGACTTTGGGAAAATATGATCGGCCGCAGCCGCGCCTTCTGGCAACGCTATTACGAATATCTGCAGCAGCATTTCCCGGAACAGCTCGCAGAGGTTGAAGTGGAGCAGTTCTACCGGGCGATCAACAGTGTAGCGAATTCCTTTATCCGGATTGAAGCGGATGAGCTGACCTATAACCTGCACATCATCATCCGTTATGAGATCGAGAAGCTGATCTTCAATGAAGGGCTGGAGGTCAAGGACCTGCCTAAGACCTGGAATGCCAAATATCAGGAATATCTGGGCATTACTCCGCCATCTGATGCGCTGGGTGTCCTGCAGGATGTTCACTGGTCCGGCGGTGACTTCGGTTATTTTGCCTCCTACTCGCTGGGGAATATGTATGCTGCCCAAATCCTCAATACACTGCGCAAAGAGCTGCCTGAATTCGACAGTCTGATTGCCGAAGGCAACCTGATCCCGATTAAAGAATGGCTGACGGACAAAATCTACCGCTTCGGCAAAAGCCTCACCCCGTCGCAGATTATTGAGCAGGTGACCGGTGAGCCGCTGAACCCTGATTATCTTGCCGACTATCTGGAAGCTAAATATACCGAGCTTTATAATCTGTAACCGTGCTCCGGCCTGTCTGTGCGCAGATAGGCTGGAATGGGCTCCGGATTAACGGTATAATAGAAGGAAACGCACACGGAAGGATTTTGTTATGGCAAATACTTATACTTACAGCCGCAGGGAAGAGGTCGCTAATGCCATTACACACGGTATCGGTACGGTACTGAGTGTAGCTGCACTTGTTCTGCTTGTTGTTTTTGCCAGCTTGAAGGGGACGGCCTGGCATGTTGTCAGCTTCTCAATCTACGGGACAACGATGCTGCTGCTGTATCTTAACTCTACGCTGGTGCATAGTCTGCGGGAAGGCAAGGCGAAGGATCTGTTTGAGTTCTTCGATCATTCCTCCATCTATCTGTTCATTGCCGGCACCTATACGCCGTTTCTGCTTGTTGCAATCCGCGGGCCGCTGGGCTGGAGCCTGTTCGGCATCGTCTGGGGAGTGGCGCTGTTCGGTGTAGCGTTCAAGGCTTTCTTCGTCAAAAAATTCCTGTTCATGTCAACTATTTTTTACATCGCCATGGGCTGGCTGATCGTAATCGCCTGGAGTCCGCTGTCAGCGGCTGTGGCCGGCGGCGGAATGGCGCTGCTGATGACCGGCGGTATTCTGTACACGCTGGGAACGATCTTTTATGTATGGAGAGGGTTTCCGTTCCACCATGCAGTCTGGCATATTTTCGTGCTTGCCGGCAGTGTAACGCACTTCTTCGCCGTACTGATTTATCTGCTGCCGATCCGCTAAAAGCCGCTATAAGCCGGTAAAATAATAGGATAATGCTACAGTTTACATTCAAAGAAAGATGACAAGCAAAAAAGCTTGACATCTTTCTTTGTTTTCGGTATCATAAGGGACGTTGTGAAGCTGTAAAGTGTTTTTCCTTGACGAAGGGAGTGCCCTTGATGAGTCAGGAGAATAGGCTCGAGAAGACGAACCGGATCAACCTGTTATTCGCATTCTATGAACGGCTGCTTACTGATAAACAGCAAACGTTTTTGAAATATTATTTCCATGATGATTTCTCCCTGGGAGAGATTGCCGCGGAATTTGAAATCAGCCGCCAGGCCGTGTATGAGCATATCAAGCGCGCCGAGCAGGTGCTGGAGAATTATGAAGAGAAGCTTGGCCTGCTGGCCAAGCATGACGACCGTAACCGGTATTTAGAAGAACTGCGCAGACTGCCTGATAATGGGACGCTGCCTGAGCAATATAAACAGCGGTTCACGGAGCTCGTGGATCGTTTGCAGAGGTTAGAGTAGCATGAAGGGAGCAAGCCGCATATGGCATTTGAAGGTTTAACCGGAAGATTGCAGAATGTGTTCAGCAAGCTGCGCGGCAAAGGCAAGGTATCCGAGGATGACGTAAACGAAGCCATGCGCGAGGTGCGTCTGGCGCTTCTGGAAGCCGATGTTAACTTCAAAGTCGTCAAGGATTTCGTATCCAAGGTGAAAGAGAAGTCCATTGGCAAGGAAGTAATGGACAGCTTTACTCCCGGTATGGTCATCATCGACATCGTTAACAAGGAATTGACCGAGCTGATGGGCGGAAGCCAGTCCAAGCTGGCCAAGGCTAACAAGCCGCCGACCGTGATTATGATGGCGGGTCTGCAGGGGGCCGGTAAGACGACCACCTCAGGCAAGCTGGCCAAGCTGCTGCAGAAGGGCAATCACCGCCCGCTGCTCGTTGCAGGCGATATTTACCGCCCGGCAGCGATCAAGCAGCTGCAGATCCTGGGTGAGCAGATTAAAGTTCCGGTATTCGCGCTCGGCGACCAGGTCAGTCCGGTAGAGATTGCCAGACAGGCTATCCAGCATGCGAAGGATAATAATCTGGATTATGTGATCATCGATACCGCAGGCCGCCTGCATATTGATGAAGCGCTGATGGATGAGCTGAAGCAAATTCACAGTGTGGTGAATCCTGATGAAGTACTGCTTGTAGTCGATGCTATGACCGGTCAGGATGCCGTGAATGTAGCAGAAAGCTTCAATAAGCAGCTTGAGCTTACCGGCGTTGTGCTGACCAAGCTCGACGGCGACACCCGCGGTGGTGCCGCGTTGTCCGTCAAGGCCGTAACCGGCTGCCCGATCAAATTCGCCGCTCTCGGCGAGAAGATCGACGCGCTGGAGCCGTTCCATCCGGAACGTATGGCCTCCCGTATCCTGGGTATGGGTGACATGCTCTCCCTGATCGAGAAGGCCCAGGCCAACATCGATACCGAGAAAGCGAAGGAAATGGAACGTAAGATGCGTAATGCGGAATTCACGTTCGATGACTTTCTTGAACAGATGGATCAGGTCAAGAAGCTTGGACCGATCGACCAGATTCTTGATATGCTGCCTGGCATGAACAAAGCCAAGGGTATGAAGGACCTGAAGGTGGACGACAAGCAGATGGGCCGTGTCGAGGCGATTGTTCATTCCATGACCAAAGCCGAGAAAGCCCAGCCTGAGATCATTAACCATAACCGCCGCAAGCGGATTGCCGCCGGCAGCGGAACGAACGTGGCCGAGGTCAACCGCCTCATCAAGCAGTTCGATGAAATGCGCAAGATGATGAAGCAGTTCTCCGGCATGATGGGCGGAATGAGCGGCAAGGGCGGCAAGAAAAACGCCATGAAGCAGCTCAAGAATCTTGGCGGCAAAGCCGGGATGAAATTCCCGTTCCGTTGATCTAAAGTTTTTGATCTTAATCTTTAGGGTTTACCCTAGATCAGATATAGTACAACATCAGATGATCGAGAGATTTAGTTTGTGTTAAACCCGTCGCCCGGTACCGCCGCAGTTAAGCGGGTCCCGTAAGGGACGGAAAGCGATCCTTGCTCCCCCATCCCAAGATTCCGCCAGTCTGAACGCCCACGCCAGTTGCACTTAAGCGGGTGTCCAGAGGGCAGAGCCCTTGGGGCCCTCCCTTGGAAGGGAGGGTTTGGGAGGGTTCGAAAAGCTTTGTAAAGGGGTTTATCACTAAACTCTTCCCATACTTTTTGATATTCTTTTAAGGAGGTGAATTTCGTGGCAGTACGTATTCGTTTGAAAAGAATGGGTGCACATAAAGCGCCTTTCTACCGTGTAGTGGTTTCCGATTCCCGGTCCCCTCGTGACGGTCGTTTTATCGAGGAAATCGGTTACTATAATCCGGTTGAACAACCGGCAGTAGTTAAGATCGATGAGGAAAAAGCTCTTAAATGGCTTCAGACAGGTGCACAAGCATCTGATACCGTCCGCAACCTGCTTTCCAAAGCTGGCGTGATGAAGAAGTTCCATGAGCTGAAGCAACAGAAATAATGACTGATTGCGAGGGTCCTCTATGGAAGAATTAGTTGGAGTAATTGCTAAGGCTTTAGTGGATCATCCGGAAGATGTAGCGGTGCGGACTGTGGAGAAGGATCACCTGATTGTATATGAGCTCTCCGTACATCCTGATGATGTCGGCAAGGTCATCGGCAAGCAGGGACGGATCGCCAAAGCGCTCCGCACAGTAGTTACATCAGCAGCAGTCAAGAGCGATAAACGCGTAACCGTAGATATTTTATCTTAACTGATACGCACAAGAAGGGGCTAGGGATAGTATATCCCGGCTCCTTTTTGTTCAAATATAGATAAATGACCTTAAAGGAGTGGATACAATGGCAGAAGAATTAACGGTAGGCAGGCTGGTTAACACACACGGCATCCGCGGAGAAATCAAGATTTTGTCGCATACCGACTTTCCGGAAGTGCGGTTTGCCCCTGGCTCAAAAATGCTGGTTATTCCGGCAGACGGCAGCCCGAAGTTTGAGGTTATCGTGGAATCAGCGAGAGAACACAAGGGTATGTATATTGCCAAGCTCAAGGGATATACCAATATCAATCAGATTGAAAAATATAAAGGCAGCCTGCTGAAGGTTCCAGGCGATGATCTGGTCGAGCTTCCGGAGAACGAATACTATTTCCATCACATCGTTGGCTGTGAGGTCTATACGGATCAGGATGCGGACAAGCCGCTGGGAACCATTACAGATATTCTCCAGCCGGGTGCAAATGATGTCTGGGTGGTAAAACCCGCCAAAGGGCAGGACATTCTGATTCCGGTTATCGACGATGTAGTGCTGGATGTAGATACCGCAGCCAAAAAGATTACTGTGCATCTGATGGAAGGGCTGCTGCCATGATGCGGATCGATGTGCTGACGCTTTTTCCGGAGATGTGTGAGGGCGTATTCAGCACAAGCATTCTGGGAAAAGCGCGCGACAAAGGCATTGTCTCCCTGAATGCAGTCAATTTCCGCGACTTCTCCGGCAATAAGCATAATACGGTGGATGACACGCCATACGGCGGAGGCGGAGGGATGGTGCTTAAGCCGGACCCCATCTTTGCAGCGGTGGAGCATGTGCTGGGTATTCCTCCGGTTACAGCAGAATCTGTACGGGCCCAAGAAGCTGGCGGTATAACAAGGGCAGTTCAGGCTGTCGAAGAGCTGGCTGAAGCGGCTGCGGTTACTTCTGCGCATGTTAAGCCGCGGATTATTCTCATGTGTCCCCAAGGGAAGACGTACAACCAGCAAATTGCCGAGGAACTGGCCAAGGAGCAGCATCTGATCTTTATCTGCGGTCATTACGAGGGTTATGATGAGCGGATCAGGGAGCATCTGGTTACCGATGAGCTGTCCATCGGGGATTATGTGCTGACAGGGGGAGAACTGCCTGCCCTGACGGTTATTGACTCTGTGGTACGGCTGCAGCCGGGAGCGCTCGGTAATGAGACCTCGGCCATAACGGATTCGTTCAGCACCGGGCTGCTGGAGTATCCTCATTATACACGGCCTGCCGAATTCCGCGGCTGGAAGGTGCCGGATATGCTGCTGAGCGGCCATCATGCCAATATTGAGCTGTGGCGGCGGGAGCAGGCTCTGAAGCGTACCCTGGAGCGCAGGCCTGATCTGCTGGAGACGGCTGAGCTTACAGTCAAGGATAAGAAAACGCTGGAGGAATTGAAGCAGCAGCCGCACGGGCAGGCTTGAGCATATTTTTGTAAAAATAGTCATTTTTAACGTCTGTTTAACGTATATTACGTTGAGGAGGCGTTTTTTGTTATGTCCAAACGGGTATATAAATCTCAGCGGATCAGATTCAGACCTGCGAGAGCAGACACAGAAGCTTCACAAAGAAATGCGAGCAAATGTGCGTTATCATCCTTATTTTAGGGTAATGAATAGAGGTGCCGCAGTACACCTCTCTTACAGAAGCAGTTTAACTATTGAAAGGAATGAACACAAGTGACTACGAATACGCATGAACCACTCAAGCCTGACGTGGACACTGTCCACAAGGAAGCGGAGCCGCTCCGCACCGTTAACGATATTATTGAGTTTTATACAAACCGCAAATCGAAATTTTCCATTTGAATAACCTGGCGACAGGTTGAATAAGGCAGGACGGGGTTTATCAAAAAAACTTTAAAGACGTACCCGGCGGGTACAGCTTTAAAGTTTTTTTGTTCTGATTCGAAGGATTACCGCAAAACATAAAAAAGACCGTCCGAAGACGGTCTCTCTACCCGAGGCGCTTTGTAAAACTGTGATCCGTATCCCGCGCCACCAAGGCTAAGTTGATTAGCCGTTGGTCCGGGTAAGGGATACGTTCAGCATATCATGATAGATGTGAACGCACCTCCTTTCCTTGTGACAAGAGTATAGCACAGCCCAATCTGAAAATCTATAAAATTTAAACAATAATTTCAAATTATATTTTTGCAGAAAAAGAAAATTTTTCTTGAATGAAAACCCTTTCTGGAGCATATAAAAAAACCGCTTCTGCAGGACGCTGTGGTCCTGAGGAAGCGGTTTTTGGTGTTGTAGAAATGTCCGGCTACTCTATCGTATGCCGGCTGCGTCTCAGCTGAACAATGCCGGTAACCAGTGAATAGGTTCCCACAACCAGCAGGGCAACAATGGCCCAGGTGTAATTGCGCACGCTATAAGTGAGGGACGCGAACATGATGAAGATGGCAATCCGGAGGACCCCTTCATTCATAAATTTTCTGCTTGCTGTGCTCATGATTCCTGCCTCCTCAAAGTCATTATAATAGTAGCTGTACAAGTCCGAAAGCGTTTTACTATTTGTAATCATTATAAACCTTTTCTGCAGAAAAAGACACACTTTGTTCACAAGCGCTTTATTTCACAATAAATTCACTTTGTGCTGCATCTTCAAAAAAAAAGATGCCTTCCACCGTATCCTGTACCCCTGCCGTTGCCGCAATATCACGTCCCTCATAAAATACAGCAAACAAAGGAGGAGGGATACTCTGGTGGAAGCTTATTACAACTGTCTGTACTGCAAAAACAAAAAAGTGCGTATCTTGACAACAGACGGAAAGAAGCATGAAGGGATCATCGTCGATGTTGACCAGAATAATGTGTATCTGAAAACCAAGGGTAACGGGCGGATGAAAACGTCGGCCTTTTATCCCGGCGGATATTACGGCGGATATTACGGCTATGGCAGCGAGATTTTAACCCTGAGCTTGTTCACACTGCTGGCCATTGCACTGATCTGACATCAAAGAAGCGGACTTCCCGGTTACCCGGGACAGCCCGCTTCTTTAATACATACGACTGAATTAACAGGTACCAGATAGGACTAGACTACAGCCTACTGCTGAACAGAGATGGCTCCGATCTCTGTAGAGAGTGAGAGCACGGGCCCGCCCCCGTTGTAATCCTGCCTGCCGTCTCTTACCCCGTTAATAGCTCCAAGCTCGCTGTCAGCTTTAACCGTGCAGTTCAAACCGCCGGCAAGACTGGCTTTGATCGCACCTATAGTGCTGCTGGCTGTAAGGCTGCTTCCGCTGTCCATTCCCTCAAGGTCCAGAACAATGCTTCCCGTTTCGGACTGCACTCTGGATTTGCCGGTAATTACGGCATCCTTAAGGGTGATGGTACCGACATCACTGGTAATATCATAGCCGCCTTCAAGGCCGGTTGCTTCTATGGAGCCGACGTTATTGGCAATTTCATAGGCTGTGACCGTTTCAGGAACCTCAATTACAAAATTGATGCTGAAATCGGAGTGGCCGTATTCTTTTTGTGCCCATGTCCAGAGGCTTTTGTCAGGATTGTCTTTGGAATGAGCGGAGACGGTCAGTCTGCCGCTTTTATTTTCGATTGAAATCTCGGCGTTGTCCAGAATTTTGCGGTCTGTGTCACGGGTAAGCGGATTATGCGCGATGAGGGTTGCGGATACAGTAAGGATGTCGCCCTTACCGGGAATAAGCTCTATCCTGCCCACTGCATTGTCCAGCTGAAGTCTGGTAGACCCGCCCGCTGTAAGCGAGGTGGTAAGCTCCTGCTTCAGGCTGTTCTCATTAATCTGTTCCGCCGCTTCTGCTGCCGTTTCCTTAACAGCGTCATGCACGCCGTCTGCCGCCTCGGCAATCTCCCTGCCAAGATCCTCTGCAGCTGCGCCTGCATCCAGACTTAGTGATTCGAGAAAACCTGCGCTGTTGCTGCCGGATATGCTCTCTTCGAGCTGCTGATCAGCGGCTTCCTTGCCCGGAAGCTCACGGCAGCCGGCAAGCAGAACAAGCGAGAATACGGTAACGGCAGCGATAATAGCTGTGTTATGTTTTTTTTTCAATGGTAACCCTCCTAGTGTAATCTCTGATTTGCTTATGTATAGTCATAAGTATATATTATGGTAAATAATTGAATAACAGGCCGCAGACGGGTTGCTAACTGGACTAAAGTCGGGGGCGGTCAGACCAACTGTAATTCGAACTTTTTTTATGGTAAAATAGCTGAAAGATGAACTGTCAAGTGCAGTTGAGCCAGCCGGCAGGAAGATTGCCAACCACGCAGCCAGTAAAGGTTAAGGGAGCGGATGAGCAAATGGGATATGCAGCGGTTTTTGTGGTATTGCTTGTTATTGTTGCTGTTTCTTTCAGATCCCGGAGCCGCAGCAGCAAGCCGGAGAGCCCGAAGCAGGGCATGCCCAGCAATGTTATATCCATGGACAGACACCGCAAAGCCAAACAGAGTGCTGCCATACAGCCCTGTTCCTCGTGCAGGAAAAAGAACGGAAAGCTGATTTTTTATGCCCAGGATGACGGTAGTGTAGTCGGACTATGCAAAGACTGCAAGGTGAAAGCGAAGAAGCGGGATATGATGCCGCTATAACCTAAAAACTCACTGTTGCACAAGCCTATCTTTTATGATAAGATTATTTCTGTTGTGTGGAATACGGTGGTCCGCTGCGGATAATGAGGGAGAGCTCGGGTCTCTCCGGAAGAGGCATGAACACCTGTACGGAAGGAGGAAGTCCTAAATGAATATCCTACAAGCTATTACACAAGAGCAACTTCGTAAAGATATCCCTAGTTTTCGTCCAGGTGATACTTTGAAGGTGCACGTAAAAGTTATCGAAGGAACTCGTGAACGGATCCAGTTGTTCGAAGGCGTTGTAATCAAACGTCGCGGCGGTGGAATCAGTGAGACTTTTACGGTTCGTAAAATCTCTTACGGTGTTGGTGTGGAAAGAACATTCCCAATCAACTCGCCTAAGATCGAGAAAATTGAAGTGGCTCGTCGTGGTAAAGTTCGCCGTGCGAAACTGTACTATCTGCGTGAACTTCGCGGTAAAGCTGCAAGAATTAAAGAAATCCGTCGCTAGAATCAGCGGCAAAGAAAGGGGCTTGATTTCAAGCCCTTTTCTTTATTCTTGCCGGCATCTCCGGCCCTTGTATACAAAGCCAGACTTGAACATAAATGCCTTAGGATCAGCTTCTTCCGAAAAGGCCTCCTGAAGGAGTATTCGTGGAGGCGTTTTTGGCAGGAGTTTTTTTGTTGTATATTGAAGGTAAAGTGAGAGTAGCATAAAGAGAGGACGGTGAACTATGCAGCAGGATTTACAGCAGGGACAAGGAGAAACGGTGGACCCGGGCGGGCAGCCGCCCCAGAAGCAAAAAAATGAAGTCCTGGAATGGGTCAAGGCGATAGCGATTGCGCTGGTTCTGGTGGTCCTGATCAGATGGCTGTTATTCAAGCCGTTTATTGTGGACGGGCCCTCGATGCAGCCGAACTTCCATACAGGTGAGCGGGTCATTGTAAATGAAATTCTGTACGACATCCGTTCCCCGCAGCGCGGTGAGGTTATTGTGTTCCATGTGCCTTCCGAAGGCAGAGATTTTATTAAACGTGTTATTGCAGTAGCCGGGGATACGGTAAAGGTTGAAGGGGATGTTGTTACTGTTAACGGCGAACCGGTAGACGAAACGTATATTCAGGAGGCCATTGATGCCCGGCATGCTAATAACGCCCTGTATAATAACAAGGATTTCCCGAATGAAGAGGTTCCGGACGGAACTGTACCTGAGGGCCATGTGTTTGTTATGGGGGACAACCGTTCAGACAGTACAGACAGCCGGATGATCGGTTATGTACCGCTGGGCGATATTGTCGGCCGTGCAGATCTGATATTCTGGCCGGTTCAGGATATTTCAATTATTAACCACTAAATGATGCTGACAAAAGTCAGAGGAGGTGACGGCTATGGCCATTCAATGGTTTCCCGGTCATATGACGAAGGCAAGACGGCAAATTGAAGATAAGCTGAAGCTGATTGATGTGGCGATTGAGCTGCTCGATTCCCGTCTGCCGCTTTCCAGCCGCAATCCGATGATTGACGATATTTTGCGGGATAAGCCAAGACTGATTATTCTTAACAAAAGCGATCTGGCCGATCCTGAAGCGACACGTAAGTGGCTGGCGCATTTCCGGGCTGAGGGGCATGTTGCCCATCCGGTGGATGCTTCCACAGGAACCGGCATAAAGGAAATTCCCGAACAGGTCAAGCTGCTGCTCAAGGAGAAGATTGACCGGCAGATTGCCAAGGGCATGAACCCGCGGGCGAACCGTGCGCTTATCGTCGGTATTCCGAATGTCGGCAAATCCACATTGATTAACAAGATGGCCGGACGCAATATTGCCCTTACCGGTGACCGTCCCGGTGTAACCAAAGGCCAGCAGTGGATCAAGACGGACGGCACACTCGAGCTGCTTGATACACCGGGAATTCTATGGCCAAAGTTCGAGGACCAGGAAGTAGGTTACCGTCTGGCGATCACCGGAGCGATTAAGGAAGAGGTTCTTAACGTTGAGGACATTGCTTACTACGCGGTAAAATATCTGATCAAGGATTACGGTTCACGTTTCCAGGAACGCTTTGGCATTGAGAAGCTTCCTCAAGATGTGGACAATCCGGATGAAATTGTGGCCGTTATGGAAGCGGTCGGACGCAAGCGTGGCTGTCTGATCAGCGGCGGCCGTGTCGATCTGGAGAAAGCTTCCCGTACATTGCTGCACGAGCTGCGTGCCGGCAAGCTGGGGACGTTCACGCTGGAAACACCATAACAGGCAGGAATTAAAGTGATGAGAGCCATCCAATTCATTTGGGTGGCTTTTTTATGTTGGGCGTGTGGTAAGGGGACTAAGGGAGTCCTGGTTTTTTTATAAGCAGAAAGATGGATGACCCAAGAAGTCCTCATGTGATAAGCTGGCAAGTAGAGAAGGCCTTAAAAATAGACATGGCGGTGGAAAATTGATGAGCAGTATAGATATGCTGAGTTTTGAAAAAGCGGGCTGGGAACAGTCATACCGCAGGATTGCGGGAGTGGACGAAGTAGGCAGGGGCTGTCTGTTTGGGGATGTAGTGGCAGCGGCAGTGATTTTGCCGGAGGGCCTGATTATAGACGGGGTTGACGATTCAAAAAAGCTGACAGCGAAAAAGCGGGATGCGCTGTACGAGATCATAATGGAGCAGGCACTGGCTGTCTGTGTCGGTCATGTGGACTCTGCAGTAATTGATGAGATTAACATTAAGCAAGCCTCACGCCTGGCGATGAAAAAAGCGGTTGAGGGACTTGGTGAAGCTGCCGATTATCTGCTGGTTGATGCGGAAAAGGTGGATTTGCCGCTGCCGCAGCAGGCAATCATTAAAGGGGATGCCAACAGCCAGTCTATCGCTGCAGCCTCAATAGTCGCCAAAGTGACCCGGGACCGGCTGTGTGAGGGCCTGTGGGAGGAATTATATCCGGACTATGGCATTAAAATACATAAAGGCTATGCGACTAAGCTGCACCGGGAGCAGATTCTGTCACTGGGGCCAACCCCGATGCACCGGCGCAGCTTTATCGGAAAAATTCTGGCTGAGCAGCAGACCTTATTTTGAGGCGGTAACCTTTTATAAAATGGATGGTAAATGCCGATAAAAATAAATATCAGCATATGAAGAGAGGAGGAATGCGGCATGAATATCGGGTCATTATTCCGCGGCCTGCTGGGTGACAGCAGACCCGGGGAGGCCAAGTCACTGGAGCTGAAGGAAGGTCAGGTTGTCCGGGGTGTAGTGCTGAGTGTTTCGGAATCCGGCAAGGAAGCGGTAGTACAGATTCAGGGAACCCCTGTCCGCGCTGAGCTGGAAACACCGCTTGCACCGGGGCAGTCGCTGACTCTTCAGGTCGAACCTCCGGGGGAAGGCGGGCTGCCGGTGCTGAAGCCGCTGACGCCGGGTGAAGCTGCGCTGGTTTCTCCGCAAAGCATGGGGGAAGCGCTGGAATCACTGGGACTTAAAGACGCGAAGGCCGGTAAAGAGATTGTAATAGCAATGCAGTCCGGAGGACTGCCGCTGACCAAGGAAACCGCAGCCAAACTGGACGCGATTATGAACGCCAAGCCTCAGGGAGTACCGGCTTCAGAATGGCTTGAGGCGGCTGTGCTCTCGGTGAAGCGCGGGCTGCCGGTAACCGCTGAGAGTGTGAAGGGCCTTCAGCAGGCAGTCTTTGGACCGAAGCTGCATGAGCTGTTGTCCAAGCTTGAGACGGAGCTTGGTGTATGGGCACAGCAGGCAGGGGATGCGGAGAGTGGAAAAGCTGGCGGTCCGGCTTTGAATAAGGGCGCGGGGGCTCCGGCAGTGGATCATACTGCCGGAACTGTGGCGGCTGGCAACGCGGCTGCAGAACCGGAAGAAACTGCCGGCACATCCAAGACCGCAGCTTCGCCTGCCGGTGCTGAGAGCGGCTCCCGCACGGTATCAGCGGGCACGCAGATGCCGGGTACCGCAGCTGCGGATCACGCTGCGCGTGCAATGGCGGGTACAGCCGGGGGAATGGCAGTGGAGGATAATCCCGGGCAAATGGCAGTGGAGGATAATGCCGGGGGAACGACAGCGGAGAACGAAGCCGGAGAGCCGGCAGCTGCTAAAGGAGCGGCCGGCAAGGAACTGCCGGCTTCAGGGCCTTCAGCGGCCGGGACACCTGGAAATCCGGCAGCCCGGGCCGGAGCAGAGGCTGTTGGCGCAGCCGTTAATCCGCAGTCTGCGGATGCCGGAGAAACTGCAGGGGCAACTGGCGTGCCTGTCAAATCCGGGGCGACGGAAACAGCGGGATTGCAAAGCGCTGCTGCCAAAGCCGGGAATACAGCGCCTGCCGGCACCGCCGGAAATACTGGCACAGCGGAGCCGCAGCCGGCCGCCGGTGAGGAGCCGGCGGACGTTGCTGCTAAAGGCGGCACTGCTATGAAGAGTGCCGACGGCCAGCCGGCACCCTCCGGTGCGGCTGCGGCCGGAGGCGCCCTGCTCACGAAGCTGCAGGGCGTGCTCACCGAGCTGCGCGGCACCCTGTCGCAGCTCACAGATCAGGCTGGCGCTGCCGCCCAGCCTGAAGAGGGCGCCCCGCCCGCTGCCGCGGCGGGGCAAGAGCCAGCCCGCGCGGCCGGCACGCCGCGCGGGGACAGCCCGGCTGCTGCGCAGCAGCCGGGCCAGGCACCCGCCCCTGCCCAAGACACGGAGTCTTGGGTCGGGCGGGTGCTGAAGCTGCTCGGTGCGGAGCACGAGCAGCAGGCTGTGCGCGGCGGCGCTGCGGCCGCGCAGGCAGCGTCCGGCGGCGGGGCGGAGGCCGCCGCCGATACGCTGAAGGGCGTGCTGCTGCAGGTCATGGGCAGCGGCGACGCCCCGCCCGCGGTCAAGGATGCCGCGGGCCAGATCGTGGCGCAGCTGACCGGCCAGCAGCTGCTGCTGAACACCGACCGCACGGCGCCGTTCGCGCAGGTCACATTGTTCCTGCCGCTGCGCGGACCTGACGGCGAAGAGACAGCTTCGGTGCATATTCAGTCGCGGCGCGGCCGCAAAGGTGAGCTGGATGCGGCGAACTGCCGCCTCTGGTTTGATCTGGACATGAAGCAGCTGGGCCAGACTCTGGTGGATGTCCAGGTGGTCGACCGGATCGTCAGCCTGAAGCTGCACAATAACGATCCGTGGGTGCTTGAGCTGCTGGAGGGGCGGCGGGAGGAAATGGCGGCTGCCGCAGAGTCGATCGGGTACCAGCTGTCGAGCCTGCGGACCGAGCCGCTTCCGGAAATGAAGGCGGCGTCCGGATCAGCCGCAGTGGCAGCCAAACTGGCCGAATATACACCAGATTCCTATAAAGGAGTCGATTACCGGATATGAGTGAGCAGGAGAAGCAGGAAGTATCGCAGCGGATGAAAAGAGCGGTCGCCCTGAAATATACCCCCGGCCAGAGCGAGGCTCCGGTGGTAGTGGCCAAAGGTCAGGGGGCGGTTGCCGATATGATTCTGCAGAAGGCCAAAGAGAACGGGGTGGCTGTACAGGAGGATGCTGCCCTGGTTGAGGTTCTCTCCAAGCTGGATCTGGATCAGCAGATCCCGCCGGAGCTCTACAATCTGGTGGCGGAAATTCTTAGCTTTGTCTATCAGAGCGACAAATTGGCCGGGAAACGGAAGATACAATGAGGGAATCTCATGCTGGCGGAGCCTATAACCGGAAGGTAAAGGGGGCAGCGGCTGAAGCGGCAGCAGCACTGTATCTGGCTTCGAGGGGTTACACTGTAGTGGAGGCCAACTGGCGCTGCCGCAGCGGGGAACTGGATCTGGTTGCGGAATATCAGGGCGCTCTGGTATTCATCGAGGTGCGCAGCCGCAGCGGAAGTCCGCTCCCGGGAACGCCGGAGGAGTCGGTCGATACCCGCAAAATCCGACAGGTGCGCAGCACGGCAGAGGTATATCTGTATATGAAGGGCGAACAGGAACGTACCGTTTCATTTGATGTCATCAGTGTTCAGCTGAATCCGGATTTAAGCGTCGCAGCCCTTCGCCATATCCGTGAAGCTTTTTGAACAATGGTCATTTCAGCCTGTCTTTGGTGGGGAGTTATAGCCTCTATCCTTGGCAGGACTGCATACTTTGGGTCATTTCTCCTGGTAAATGGGTAAACATTATTGTGACTTTTAATGCTACCATGAGGAGGCGGTTCCCGTGAATAACCAACCGGTTAATATACAGGTAAGCTTTGCTTGCCAATATTGTGATCACAAGATTGAAGTGGATATGGGAGCTCGGCCTTCAGCCGTTATCTGCTGCAGTAATTGCAGTAAAAGCTTTACGATCATGCGCCCGGCCATTGCCGAGGAGATATTGATAGACTGGGAGAATGAGGCGCTGATTCAGAAGATCAGGGCTGAAAAGAGTCAGAGCAGCCACAGCAGCCTGATGAATCTCGTTATCCGGGTGATTGAGCTGCTAACCTGGCGCGACAGGGGCAATGGTCAGGTCGAAGCCATCAAGGAAATGCGCAAATGGCTGGTAGAGCATGAGGAAATCCCGTCCTTGGCAGAATTGATCCATCTGGATGCCAATCAGCGCTCCAGTAAACGGGAATGGCCGAAATGACGGCTGCCCAAGCTAAAGCTAATGCCGGTTGAACTTAAGGATTACCGGGAGCCTGGCGGTGCCTTTGCAGAAGGGCTGCCGCACAGCCGGCCGGATTCTTAAGTTCTATTTTTTATTACATAACGGGAGGAAATCCAATGCCGGATGTCTTTTTCACATCGGATCATCATTTCGGACATAAGCTGATTATTGATTTTGAGTCCCGGCCTTTCGTAAATGTGCAGGAGATGGATGAGGCCTTGATTGCAAACTGGAATGCCGCGGTCGGTCCAGAGGATACCGTTTTTCATCTGGGGGACTTCTCCTTTCTCGGTCTTGAGGCGACTAGTGCCATTATCAGCCGCCTGAACGGGTACAAAATACTCATTCTCGGCAACCATGACCGCGGGCGCGGGCGGAGCTGGTGGCTGGAGGCGGGTTTCGATGAGGTCAGTGAATACCCGCTGGTGTATAAGGACTTTTTCTTCCTTTCCCATGAGCCCATGTATATGAACAAGCATATGCCATACGTAAATGTGCATGGTCATATTCACGGCCAGAAATATGAAGGGAACAATCATTTCAATATTTGCGTTGAACATACCGGATATAAGCCTTTATCGTTCGCTGCAATCAGGGATGCGGTTGTGGTCAATGAGGAAGGGTAATGGATTGCAAAAAGCTTGATAATAGCGCGGCTGTCTCTGTATACTAGGGATAGTCAGACTATGGAAAATGAGGAAGCACCTTTTTTCTTGAATGGATGACGCCCATTGGGGGGCGTATTTCAGGAGAAGGGGTGTTTTTTTATGTACGGAAAAATGCATAGTGCCTGCCTGTACGGTATTGAAGGCGTGATGATCGGCGTGGAAATAGATCTGGCCAACGGCTTGCCCCAGACCAGCATAATCGGGCTACCGGATTCAGCGATCCGTGAAGCGGTGGAAAGAGTGCGCGCAGCGGTCAAAAATTGCGGCTACCGCTATCCCCAGCAGCGGGTTACAGTCAATCTGGCTCCGGCAGATCTGCGTAAGGAAGGCTCAGCCTTCGATCTGGCCATTGCACTGGGTATTCTGACGACCAGCGGCCAGCTGATGATGCCGGCAGCTGAGGAGATGCTGCTGATCGGGGAGCTGGCCCTCGACGGGAGCCTCAGGCCAGTGACCGGTGTGCTGCCGATGATAGAGGCTGCCCGGCGGTCGGGCTTAAGCAAGGTGCTGGTGCCGCGCGGGAATGAGGCAGAGGCAGCGCTGATCAACGGCATGGCTGTCTATGCGGCCGGTCATCTGCGTGAGCTGCCGCATCCTGCTGATGCCGGAACGGGATCTGCTGGCCATTCAGATGTGGTGTCAGATAAACAGCGGCACATTCCGAAAGCTCCTGCTGGGCATCCGGACAATCAAACTGCGCTCCCGTTTCCGGTTACTGTAGTGGGCGGCCAGGGCGATTCCGGCCGTAATCACCAGCCTGTCAGGGCGCTTAATCTTGAACATTTGCGGTATCACCCGCAGTATAGTATTCGCAGTTTATCAGGTACGGCAGATGAGATACTGAGGGAGGATTTTGGTGATGTGCTCGGCCAAAGCCATGTGAAGCGGGCATTGACGATAGCCGCTGCCGGGATGCACAATATTATCCTGGCGGGGCCACCCGGTACGGGCAAGACTATGATGATCAAGCGGCTGCCCGGCATTATGCCGGAGCTGAATGACAGCGAATCGCTGGAGGTCACCAAAATATTCAGTGCGGCCGGCAAGCTGACGGATACCCCCAGTGGGCTTTTACGCAGCAGGCCCTTCCGTGCCCCGCATCATACCATTTCAGCGGCAGGGCTGATTGGCGGGGGGAGCATACCGAAGCCGGGGGAGGTGAGCCTGGCTCACCGGGGAGTGCTTTTTCTGGATGAGCTGCCTGAGTTCTCGCGGAATGTGCTGGAGGTGCTGCGGCAGCCGCTGGAGGATAGCGTAGTTACGATAAGCCGCGCCCGTGCTGCCTTTACCTTTCCGGCCCGTTTTTTGCTCGCCTGTTCCATGAATCCGTGCAGCTGCGGATACTTGGGGAACACAGGCACGCAGCAGCGGTGCACTTGCAGTCCGGCAAAGATTGCCCAGTACCGGGCCAAAATCTCAGGCCCGCTGCTCGACCGGATTGACATGCAGGTGGATGTTCCCCGACCGTCGGACTGGAACGGGCAGGGCCCAGTCTTATCCTCAGCAGAAATGCGCAGGGATGTGCTGAGAGCCCAGCAGATTCAGGCAGAGCGTTACAGCAAACTGCCGATTTCCTGGAACAGTGAGCTGTCCGGGGCAGCGCTGCGCCGCTATGCGGCTCTGAATAAAGAGAGCAGCCTGCTGCTGCACGGGATCCTGGAGAGTCTCGGCCTCAGCATGCGGGCGCATGACCGGATTATTAAGCTCGCGAGAACCATCGCCGATCTGGAAGGGGCAGCCGTAATTAGCTCTGCCCATCTGGCAGAAGCTGTACAGTACCGCAATCTGGACAGGCAGGTTGTGGCTGAAGAGTAAGGGGGGAGCCTTTTTCTGAATCTTTTCCTTCATTATAATATATCCCTATAAAATCTTGTTAACAGCTATGAAAAATTACTGCACAAACAAATAAGCCGTCCGGGGGTATACCGGGACGGCTTATTTTATGCAACGCTGGTTCAGCGGCAAGAATGAAGATTAAAGTACATTAATCTCAACAGCAATGTTGCCGCGTGTAGCGCGGGAATAAGGGCAGGCGCCGTGGGCGGCTTCTACCAGCTTCCCGGCTGTTTCGCGGTCGACACCCTTAACCAGCACATCCAGCTTAACGGCAATCCCGAAGCCCCCGTCTTCGACTTTACCGAAGCTTACGGTTGCGGTAACTTCACTGCCTTCAATTTTCACTTTGCCGAGCCGTGCCACCATGTTCAGCGCACTGTCAAAGCAGGCGGAATATCCGGCTGCAAACAGCTGTTCAGGGTTGGTACCTTCTCCGCCGGCTCCGCCCATTTCGCGTGGGGTGCTGATGGTCAGGTTCAGCTTTGGACTTTCCGATTCAATATATCCGTTTCTTCCGCCGACTGCTTTTACAGTTGTTTCATACATTTTTTGCTGGATAGTCATCATTATAAATCGCTCCCGTTCGTTTTATTAAATGTATTGTACACAATTTAATTTAACACAATAAAAATAATAGTCAATATATTTTTTGCTATTAACATGATATTGCAGATGAATTGTGATAAAATAGCGACATAAAGGCAGGTGAAGAAGAAATGCAAGAACCAACAACTACCCCTGAACTGATGCTTGATAATCAGCTATGCTTTACGATCTACGCGTGTTCGCGTGAATTTACGAAGCTGTACCAGCCTCATCTGGACAAAATTGGACTAACCTATTCGCAGTACCTGGTTATGATTGTGCTGTGGGAGAAGCAGCAGTGCACGGTCAAGGAGCTTGGCGAAGCTTTGTTTCTGGATTCCGGGACGCTGACTCCGCTGCTGAAGCGGCTGCAGGCCGCAGGCCTGATTCTTCGCGAACGCTCCCTGCAGGATGAGCGCAAGGTGCTCATCTCGCTGACCGAGAAGGGCTGGGGGCTCAAAAACGAAGCCGTCTGTATACCGGCGAAGATGGCGGAAGGCGCAATGCTCTCGGCGGACGAATTTGTCCATCTGCTGGGCCAGTTCAAGGACCTGCTCGGCCGGATCCACGAAGCGAATAATAATGCGACTAAATAGAAGTACAAGCCTGTGTCAATGCAACCGTTCGCATTCCGGCATGAAATCAAGCGAAAATATATGTATAAATAGTGAAAGTTTTTGAGGAAAGCGGAATTGAATCATGTTACAATATTCTGGGTTTCACTTTATATACTATAGGTAGGTGCAAATCTGTACCCCGCTGATCAAAACGGAATGCGGCATGGCTGCAGGCTGCCTGCAAAAGCCGCCGCAACACTTTAGGAGGCTTCCGGTATGAATATCCACGAGTATCAGGGAAAAGAAGTACTTAAGAAGTACGGCGTTGCCGTACCGAACGGAAAAGTTGCTTATACAGTGGAGGAAGCAGTAGAGGCTGCAGCATCACTCGGTACGCCGGTGGTGGTAGTGAAGGCTCAGATTCATGCTGGCGGAAGAGGGAAAGCCGGAGGGGTCAAGGTCGCCAAGTCTCTCGATGAGGTCCGCACCTATGCGGGAGAAATCCTCGGAAAGACGCTGGTCACCCATCAGACCGGACCGGAAGGCAAGGAAGTGAAACGGCTGCTCATTGAAGAGGGCTGCCAGATTGCCAAGGAATACTATATTGGAATTGTTGTAGACCGCAGTTCCGGCCGGGTGGTCATGATGGCCTCTGAAGAAGGCGGAACGGAAATTGAAGAGGTGGCAGCAACCCATCCGGAGAAGATTTTCAAAGAAATCATTGATCCGGCTGTAGGACTGCAGACCTTCCAGGCACGCAAGCTGGCGTACAGCATCGCTATTCCGAATGAACTGGTCAATAAAGCGGTCAAGTTCATGCAAGCGCTCTATTTGGCTTTTGTGGATAAAGATTGCTCGATCGCAGAGATTAATCCGCTGGTCGTGACCGCTGACGGAAATGTAATGGCGCTTGATGCCAAGCTGAATTTTGACTCCAATGCTTTGTTCCGCCATAAGGATATTCAAGAGCTCCGCGACCTTGATGAAGAGGATGAGAAGGAGATTGAGGCTTCCAAATTTGATCTCAGCTACATTGCCCTCGACGGCAATATCGGCTGCATGGTTAATGGTGCGGGACTGGCTATGGCTACAATGGATATTATTAAATATTACGGCGGCGAGCCGGCCAACTTTCTGGATGTAGGGGGCGGCGCGACAACCGAGAAGGTTACCGAAGCGTTTAAAATTATTTTGTCTGACGACAAGGTGAACGGCATCTTTGTCAATATTTTCGGCGGCATTATGCGCTGTGATGTCATTGCTGAAGGTGTGGTGGAAGCCGCCCGGCAGCTTGGACTGACCAAGCCGCTCGTCGTCCGGCTTGAAGGAACCAATGTGGCACTCGGCAAGCAGATTCTCGCCGGTTCCGGACTCAATATCGTGGCAGCAGATTCCATGGCGGACGGTGCCCGTAAAATTGTTTCTCTTGTGTAACCCAAGTCTCGTATTCGACAAACTAAGTAGGGATGTGACCAAACGATGAGCATTCTTGTAGATAAAAATACGAAAGTCATCACACAGGGAATTACGGGCTCGACCGGATTGTTCCATACCAAAGGCGCACTGGATTACGGGACCCAGATGGTAGGCGGCGTAACTCCGGGCAAAGGGGGAACCTCTGTCAACATTACGCTCGAAAATGGAAGTGAGGTCAGCCTGCCGGTATTTGATACGGTCGTTCAGGCTAAAGCAGCCACCGGTGCAACGGCCAGTGTCATTTACGTTCCGCCTGCCTTTGCCGCTGACTCCATCATGGAAGCTGTGGATGCGGAGCTTGACCTTGTCATCTGTATCACAGAAGGCATTCCGGTGCTGGATATGGTCAAGGTTTCGCGCTATATGGAAGGGAAGTCCACTGTCCTTATCGGACCTAACTGCCCTGGCGTTATTACGCCTGGAGAGTGTAAGATCGGCATCATGCCGGGCTACATTCATACCCCTGGATATGTCGGTGTGGTCTCCCGCAGCGGAACTCTTACCTATGAAGCGGTGCATCAGCTGACTGAACGCGGAATCGGGCAGTCATCGGCTGTCGGGATCGGCGGAGATCCTGTGAAGGGCTCGGAATTTATTGATATACTGAAGCTCTTTAATGAAGATCCCGGTACAAAGGCGGTCATTATGATCGGCGAGATCGGCGGAACGGCGGAGGAAGAGGCTGCCCTGTGGATCAAAGAGAATATGACGAAGCCTGTAGTTGGATTTATTGGCGGTGTTACGGCACCTCCGGGCAAGCGGATGGGCCATGCCGGGGCAATCATTTCCGGAGGTAAAGGCACTGCCAGCGAAAAAATCGCCGTGCTGGAATCCTGCGGAATCAAAGTAGCGCCAACTCCTGCTGAAATGGGCTCCACCCTTGTAAGTGTTCTTGAGGAGCGCGGTATTCTGAATGCCTTTACCACCCATTAATTTGAAGGCAATCAGGGTTCGCTCAAAAAATCATTGTGCTCTAATCTGTCAAGTAGTATGATTTGTTAAAGGTAAGCAACCTTTTATTCCTGCGTGCAGGGTAAAGGGTTGCTTTTTTTGCGTTTATGTCCCCGGATTTCACTTCTTTGCAGCGGCAGCTTGCTTTTTTTACAGCATTATCACAAAATAGGGAAGGTTGACCCTTCCATCTAAAGGGAGCGTTCACATGGACACACGTGATTTGTTATTCGGGCTGAATGAAGTGGAGGGGATTGGCTGGAAAAGCATCGACAAAATCCGCAGAGCGGGACTTTTGTCGGATCAGGCCTTTCATTGCCGGGCTGAAGATTGGCAGGAGGTCGGATTATCCGCGAAAATGTCACAGTGGCTGGCTGAGACGTTCGACGCCGGATGGGTGCAAAGGCGCCGCCTTTTAATGGAAGAAAGCGGTGCAGCGATGATCACTATTCTGGATGAGGAATATCCTGCAATGCTCAAAGAAACGGCTGAGCCACCCTGGGTGCTTTATTACCGCGGTTCCCTGAAGCTTGCTTCGCAGCCTTCTATCGCCATGGTTGGGACTCGGGTACCAACGGCTTACGGCCGGAAGATTGGAGAAATACTGGCTGGGCAGCTCAGCCAGTCCGGTCTTGCTGTAGTGAGCGGTCTGGCGCGCGGAATCGACAGCATCTGCCATGAAGCTGCACTGGCTTGCGGCGGAAATACGGTAGCGGTAGTGGCTACAGGACTCGACAATGTCTACCCGCCGGAGAACCGGGAGCTGGAAAGGGAAATTTCACGTAAAGGGCTTGTCCTCAGCGAATATCCGCTGGGAACCAAAAGCCATCCGGGACTTTTTCCGCAGCGCAACCGGATTATCGCCGGCCTCACGCTGGGAACGGTGGTTGTGGAAGCGGACAGCCGGAGCGGATCACTGATTACCGCCGATGCCGCCCTGGAGGCAGGAAGGGATGTGTTCGCCGTTCCCGGACCTGTAACCTCTCCCAAAAGCAGGGGGGCGCTTGAGCTGATTAAGCAGGGGGCTAAACTAGTAACCGGCGCCGAAGATATTTTGGAAGAATACATATCAATACTGCCTGTAAAGGAGGGGGAAACGGGCGGAAATCCGTCTTTTGACCCCGGGCGCGGAGACGGGCTCACCGAAAAGAAATTGACAAGTGAGGAGTCTCACCTATACCATATACTGCATCAAGGCCCGTTTACACTGGATGATCTGCTCTCCAGAACAAGCTGGGATTTTGGACATTTGCATTCAGTTCTGTTATCTTTAATCATAAAAAAAGCGGTAACACAATTGCCGGGTGCAATTTATAAGGTAATTTAATATAGAAGGAACAGAGTTGAGCATATTCCCTCCATCCCTTTTACCGGAATGAGGGCCAGGCTCACATCACTTTTAGGAGGATTAACCTATGGCGGATACACTGGTCATTGTCGAATCGCCGGCCAAAGCGAAGACAATCGGCAAATATTTAGGCAGTAAATATATAGTAAAGGCATCCATGGGACATATCAGAGATTTGCCTAAGAGCCAGATTGGCGTCGAGGTAGAGAATGATTTCAGTCCCAAGTACATCACCATCCGCGGCAAGGGCTCTATTCTGAAGGAACTTAAGGACGCCAGCAAAAAAGTAAAAAAAGTATATCTGGCGGCTGACCCGGACCGTGAAGGAGAAGCCATTGCCTGGCATCTGGCGCACGCGCTCGATCTGGATAATACTGAGGAGTGCCGGGTTGTTTTTAACGAGATTACGAAGCAGGCGGTCAAGGATGCCTTCAAAACACCGCGCAAAATTAATATGGACCTTGTGAACGCCCAGCAGGCCCGTCGAATTCTTGACCGGCTTGTAGGCTACAAGATCAGCCCGTTATTATGGAAGAAAGTCAAAAAAGGCCTGTCGGCCGGCCGGGTGCAATCGGTAGCGGTTAAGATTATCATGGACCGTGAGAATGAAATTTCGGCATTTGTACCGACAGAATACTGGAGTATCACTGCGAAGCTGGGCATCAAGGGCACTGACTTTGAAGCAAAGTTTCATAAGCTGAACGGTGAGAAAAAGGAGCTCGGTAAGGAAAGCGACGTCCAGGAGGTTCTGGAAGCGATTAAGAATGCTGATTTCCGGGTAGCCGAAGTTAAGGAAAAGGAAAGACAGCGTCATCCTTCCGCGCCGTTTACAACAAGTTCTCTGCAGCAGGAAGCTGCCCGCAAGCTTGGGTTCCGCGCAGCCAAAACGATGTCAGTGGCCCAGCAGCTGTATGAAGGAGTGGAGCTCGGCAAGGAAGGTACAGTCGGTCTGATTACCTATATGCGTACCGACTCCACGCGTATCTCCACAACGGCTCAGGATGAGGCCAAGGAGCTGATTCTGGCCAAATACGGTGAGAAATTTGTTCCTGAAGCTCCGCGCCAGTATTCCAAAAAAGCTGCGGGGGCCCAGGATGCGCATGAAGCGATCCGTCCAACCTCGGCACTGCGTGAGCCGGAACTCGTCAAGGAGTTCATGAGCCGCGATCAATTCCGCCTGTATAAGCTGATCTGGGAGCGATTACTGTCCAGCCAGATGTCCTCGGCGCTTCTTGATACCCTCTCTGTGGATATTTCTGCAGGAACAGCGATTTTCCGGGCTGTCGGCTCCAAAGTGTCCTTCCCCGGGTTTATGAAGGTCTATGTGGAAGGTAATGATGACGGAACGACTGACGAGGAGAAATTCCTGCCGCCGCTTAAGGCGGGCGACGAGCTCGACAAGCAGGGAATTGAGCCCAAGCAGCACTTTACCCAGCCGCCGCCGCGTTACACGGAAGCACGTCTGGTCAAAACGCTGGAAGAGCTGGGCATAGGCCGCCCGAGTACGTATGCCCCTACGCTGGAGACGATTCAGAAGCGCGGCTACGTTGCAATTGAAGAGAAAAAGTTTATGCCGACAGAGCTTGGCGAGCTGATCATAGAGCAGATGGAACAGTTCTTCCCGGAAATTCTCGATGTAGAATTTACAGCCCACATGGAAGGTGATCTTGACCATGTGGAGGAAGGTGCGGAGGATTGGGTCAAAGTACTGGCCGGATTTTACGAATCCTTCGAGAAGCGCCTGGAATTTGCTGAAGAAGAAATGAAAGAAATTGAGATTGAGGATGAAGTTTCGGATGAGCTCTGCGAGAAATGCGGCAAACCGATGGTTTATAAGCTCGGCCGGTTCGGTAAATTTTTGGCTTGCTCCGGGTTTCCAGACTGCCGGAATACAAAGCCTATTGTGAAGGATATCGGGGTCACCTGTCCTAAATGCAACGAAGGCAAGGTTGTGGAGCGGCGCAGCAAGAAGGGGCGTGTGTTCTACGGCTGTGACCAGTACCCGGGCTGTGACTTTGTCTCCTGGGACCGTCCGTCGCTTAAACCATGTCCCGCTTGCGGCTCCTGGATGATAGAAAAGCGCAATAAACAAGGCACCAAGCTTCAATGCACCTCCTGTGATCATACAGAAGCTGTGATTGAGGGCGAAGAATTGGCAGAATAATAGATTTTTAGCAGGAGGAAATGAATTTGAAAGACACAGCAAAAGTAACAGTAATTGGCGCGGGGCTCGCCGGCAGTGAAGCTGCCTGGCAGATTGCTTCAAGCGGGGTTCCCGTTAAATTATATGAAATGAGACCGGCGGTTAAAACGCCGGCCCACCATACCGACCAGTTTGCCGAGCTGGTGTGCAGCAATTCACTGCGGGCAAACGGACTGGGTAATGCAGTAGGAGTACTGAAAGAGGAAATGCGCCGCCTGAACTCGCTTGTGCTTGGAGCCGCCGACCGTCATGCAGTGCCTGCCGGCGGTGCACTGGCGGTAGACCGTGACGGATTCTCGGGAGAGATCACCCGCACCCTGCACGGTCATCCGCTGGTAGAAGTTGTTAATGAAGAGTTGACCCGGATTCCGGAGGAAGGCATTGTCGTTATTGCGACCGGCCCGCTAACCTCCCCGGCATTGTCCGCCGAGATCAAGGCATTGCTTGGTGAAGAATATTTCTACTTCTACGATGCCGCAGCCCCGATTGTCGAGAAGGACAGCATCGATATGAGCAAGGTCTATCTGGCGTCCCGGTATGACAAGGGTGAAGCGGCCTATCTGAACTGTCCGATGAATGAGGAAGAATTCGACCGTTTCTATGATGCCCTGATTACTGCCGAGACTGCAGCGCTCAAGGAATTTGAGAAGGAAATCTATTTCGAAGGCTGTATGCCGATTGAAATTATGATGAAGCGCGGTAAGCAGACAGCGCTATTCGGACCAATGAAGCCGGTAGGACTTTTGAATCCCCACACCGGGCAGTTGCCTTACGCGGTTGTTCAGCTGCGCCAGGACAATGCTGCCGGTACACTCTACAATCTGGTGGGCTTCCAGACACATTTGAAATGGGGCGAGCAAAAACGTGTATTCTCCATGATTCCAGGCCTGGAGAATGCCGAATACGTCCGTTACGGGGTAATGCACCGCAATACGTTTATTAATTCCCCTAAGCTGCTTCACCCGACTTATCAGATGAAGGGACATGAAAGACTGTTCTTTGCCGGCCAGATGACAGGCGTTGAAGGTTATGTCGAGTCTGCCG
The DNA here is from genome assembly GCF_029893965.1 of Paenibacillus sp. PastM-3. Taxonomy (GTDB): domain Bacteria; phylum Bacillota; class Bacilli; order Paenibacillales; family Paenibacillaceae; genus Paenibacillus_AQ. The sequence continues at coordinate 130,046 of NZ_JARXXP010000005.1, read as the reverse complement.
CATCCGGTATGATTGCCGGAATTAACGCAGCCAGAGCGGCGCTAGGCGAGGAAGGGCTGGTGTTCCCAGGAGACAGTGTGCTTGGCAGTATGCCAGCCTACATTACTTCTGCTGATCCGGAGCATTTCCAGCCAATGAACGCCAACTTCGGGCTGCTGCCTAAGCTGGAAAAGAAGATCCGCAACAAAAAAGAAAAGAATGAGCTGCTTGCCTACCGTGCGCTGGACAGCCTGGCTGCATTTGCCAGCCGGACAGGCCTTACCTATAAAGAACCGGAGACTGCGGAGCCTGGACTGTCATAATTTGAAGTTTGCACAGCATAAGCTTATGATTTATAGAGGATGAACTTAGGAATGCTAGGAACTTCATTCTTAAGTTTATTTATTTTAGCGTTAAGTTTATTCTAGGAGGTTGCCAAACTATGTTACCCAGCTTTCATGCAACTACTATTTGTGCCGTAAGACATAACGGTCATGCTGCAATCGCAGGCGACGGACAGGTTACCTTTGGCGAGAGTGTCATTATGAAGACTACTGCCAAGAAAGTGCGCCGGCTGTACAGAGGACAAGTGATCGCTGGCTTTGCGGGTTCGGTAGCCGATGCAATCACCCTGTTTGAAAAGTTTGAAGGCAAGCTTGAAGAGCATCACGGCAACTTGCAGCGTTCAGCTGTCGAGCTGGCCAAGGATTGGCGTCAGGACCGCATTCTGCGCAAGCTGGAGGCGCTGATGATTGTGATGGATAAGGAAGGCATGCTGCTTATCTCCGGCAACGGGGAAATCATTGAGCCTGATGACGATGTGCTTGCCATCGGCTCCGGCGGCAATTTTGCGTTAGCCTCGGGCCGGGCGCTAAAACGTCATGCGGCGAATCTGAGTGCGGCCGAGATTGCCAGGGAGGCACTGCAGATTGCATCCGAGATTTGCGTGTATACCAATTCCAATATTATCGTTGAACAATTGTAGGCACGGTGCCACAGAAAGAGGGAGGAAGTCGTAATGGTGAATCAATCGCTCACACCCCGCCAGATCGTCGCTGAACTTGATAAATATATCGTCGGCCAGAAGCAGGCCAAAAAGTCGGTGGCAGTTGCCCTGCGCAACCGTTACCGCCGCAGCCAGCTCAGCGAAGAGCTGCGTGATGAGATTGTACCCAAGAATATACTGATGATCGGTCCTACCGGCGTCGGAAAAACCGAAATTGCCCGGCGGCTTGCCAAGCTGGTTAATGCCCCGTTCATTAAAGTTGAAGCAACCAAGTTCACCGAAGTAGGTTATGTAGGCCGTGATGTTGAATCGATGGTCCGGGATCTTGTAGAGACCTCTATCCGCATGGTTAAGCTTGAGCGGACGGAAAAGGTGAAGGACCGGGCTGAGGAGCTTGCCAATGAACGGATCGTCACAATTCTCGCACCGTCCAGCTCCAAGAATAAATCCCAGCGTAATCCGTTTGAGATGATATTCGGCGGGAACGGCGGCAATGCCGAAGACAGCAAGGAAGAGCCTGAGGATGGCAGTCTGAGTGAACGCCGCCGCGGAATCAAGTTCAAGCTGCTGGCAGGACAGCTCGAAGAAGACATCATCGAAATTGACGTGGAGGATACGGCTCCGACGATGCTGGATATGTTTGCCGGACAGGGCAATGATCAGATGGGGATGAATATGCAGGAGATGTTCGGAAGCCTTCTGCCCAAACGCACCAAAAAACGCAAGCTGCCTATTAAGGAGGCGCGCAAGGTGCTGATTCAGGACGAGGCTGCGAAGCTGATTGATATGGACGATGTCATCCAGGAATCGGTGGCCCGTGCGGAGCAATCCGGCATTATTTTTATAGATGAGATTGACAAAGTGGCCAGCCAGGGGAAGGGCTCCGGTCCCGATGTTTCGAGAGAAGGCGTACAGCGCGATATCCTGCCTATCGTTGAAGGTTCTACGGTTATGACCAAATACGGCCCTGTGAAGACCGACTACGTGCTGTTTATCGCAGCCGGAGCTTTTCATATCGCCAAGCCTTCGGATCTGATTCCCGAGCTTCAAGGGCGCTTCCCGATCCGGGTAGAGCTGAGCAGCCTAACACTGGAGGATTTTGTATCCATTCTGACCGAGCCCCAGAATGCGCTGACCAAGCAATACGTAAATCTGCTCAAAACAGAGAATATCGAGATTCAGTTCAAGGACGAGGCCATCCAGGAGATCGCCAGAATTGCTGCTTCTGTCAACCAGAACATGGAGAATATCGGAGCCCGGCGTCTGCACACCATTCTGGAGAAGCTGCTGGAAGACCTTTCTTTTGAGGCGCCTGAGCTGACGCTTGAGACTATGGTCATTACGCCAGAGTATGTTCGCGAAAAACTGTCAGGAATCGCGCAGGACCGCGATTTAAGTCAATACATCCTGTAAAGTGCAACGACTGCATTTACTTTAAATTTGGGTATATTGAATTAGTTCTTTGCATAAAAGCCCGGAAAAACGGTCAAATCATGTAACTTAATGCCATATTAAAGAATATTTTGGATGAAAAATGGTAGAAAATTGAAAAACCATGCTTTAAGCCCTCTCTTTTCAGAAAAGATAGGGCTTATTTCTTATTGTAATAATATACAAATTCTACGAGAATCAATGTATGTGAGATTGCTAATAAAATCATCCATCGACACCTTTCGACTGCTTAATTGAAAGAATGGCAAGAAAATTAGCTTTTTTTGTCGAAACAAGCAGGAAATCCGTAAAAAGTTGTGGAATTCTTTTCATTATGATAGTTTTGGAAGGGGGGTTACCATGGGTTTGCTGAACAGTGTCAGTTTTCAGAGATTGCAGGGCGGTCTTGAGGCTGCCACGAAACGACAAAGTGTCCTAGCTAATAACATAGCAAATGCTGATACGCCGGGATTTAAACGCTCTGATGTTTCTTTTGAAAGTGTACTTGCCGCGCAGGAAAACGGAGCGAAACCGACGCTGGGTGCGAAGGTAACGGATTCCCGCCACTTCCAATTCGGTTATGTTTCCGGTGTACCATCTGCAGTCGTTAGCAAAGATGTATCTACTTCGATGAACAATAACGACAATAATGTGGATATGGACCGGGAGATGGCGCTCAGTGCGGAGAATCAGCTCAGATATAATTCGTATATCGAGCAGCTGAACAGCCAGATTACTATGATGCGTACAGTTGTGCAGGGAGGGTAATATATAGTGAACTTTGGTAGCAGTTTTGGAATCAGCGCTTCAGCCTTGACCGCCCAGCGGCTCAGAATGGATGTTATTTCCTCCAATATTGCCAATGCCGAGACAACCAGGGCCTCCGTAGTAGACGGTAAGGCTGTACCCTACAAGCGTAAGCTTGTCGTTCTCGGAACAGAGCAAAATAACAGCTTTTCGAATATTTTAAATTCAAAAATGAATAGCGGTAACGGGACTGAGGGCGTTAAGGTAAAGTCAATCATTGAGGATTCCTCACCTCTGAAGCCGGTCTACAATCCGTCCCATCCGGATGCGGACGCTGAGGGCTATGTGTACATGCCTAACGTCGATCTGACCAAAGAGATGGTGGATATGCTGTCTGCTTCCCGTTCTTATGAAGCTAACGTAACGATGCTGAATGCATCCAAGGCAATGGTAAGCAAGGCGCTCGAAATCGGAAAATAAGCTTAATTGACATTTAGGAGGGTAATCATTGATACAGAATTTTATGATTGGAACACAAGCCGTTCAGCCGCTTGCCATGAAGTCCGCAACTGCACAGGCAGGAACAGTGACCGGTTCCGGTCAGAGCTTTGGCTCTTATCTGGAGGATGCATTGAATCAGGTGGCTGCCCAGGAGCGGCAGGCCAAGGATATGAGCAACAAATTCGTTTTGGGGGAAGTCAATATCGATGAGGCGATGATTTCTTCACAACAGGCATTGCTGAGTTTGCAGCTGACTACACAAGTCCGGAACAAAGTGATTGAAGCCTATCAGGAAATTATGAGAACTCAGATCTAAATAATCCTAGCTTAGTTTCGGATGGGGTGACACTGTGAATGAAAGATTTGCCCAATACAGGGAGAAGGCAGTCCAGTATTGGAACAGATTCAGCGGTAAACAAAAAATACTATTTTTCTCTACTCTTTTTATCATCATCATTATAGTCGTAGTTTTGACGATGCAGCTATCGAAAACGGAATACGAAGTGGCTTTTCAGGATTTGGATAATACGGACTCTGCAGGAGTCATGACCTACCTGGATTCCGCAGGCATTCCTTACCGGCTGAGTCCGGATGGCAGAAGCATTTCAGTGCCAAGCACCCAGGCAAACCGCATTAAGGTGGATATTGGTTCTCAGGGGATTGTGCAGGAGGGCTCGATCGGATACAAAGTCTTTGATGAGTCTTCATCCATGATCGGAACGACAGACAGCGAGTTTAATGTTAAATACAACAATGCGCTGAATGGGGAAGTTGAGCAGCTGATGAGGCGGATGCAGGGGATCAAGGATGTTAAAGTGCTGGTTACCCTTCCCAAAGAGACTGTTTTCGTCGCACAGGAGGGCCAGGAGCAGGCTTATGCCTCTATAGTGCTTACATTTGATCCGGGATTCAGGCCGTCACAGGATAATATTGACGGATATTTTAATCTTGTAAAGACTGCTGTTCCGAATTTGCCGGTGGACAACATTACGATTACCAGTAATGAGACTGAGCTAATGCCGACTGCAAAGGGCGGTCAAGCTGGTGTATCCAGTCAAGTTGAAGAAAACTTTGCCCTTCAGAAAAAATTTGAAGAGGAAGTCAAAAAGAATGTCAAGCAATTTCTCAGTACATTAACAGGCCCTGACAAAGTGGATGTTCTGGTCTTTTCTAAGTTAAATTTTGATAAGGAAAGCCGGAAGGAAGACCTCGTTACACCTGTGGATACGGAGAATATACGAGGGATTGAGATAAGCTCACAGATCATCAGCAATACCTATTCGGGTCAGGGTAACACTACCGGGGGAGTTGCAGGTACAGGGTCGGAAGATGTCTCGGGTTATCCTGCGGGGACGGACACAGGCACCTCTACTTCTGAAGAGTCTTCGGAGACCAGAAACTATGAGGTCAACCGGATTACAAAGGATATCATCGCAAGCCCATATACTGTTAAAGATTTAACCATTAACGTCGCAGTTGAACCACCTGCCGGACAAACAACTTTGGATGAGGCGACTTCAGGTGCAATCCAGAATATTCTGGTCAACATTGTTCGGGCTTCCCTGGCAGATTCAGGAGTCACTTATACAGACGCTGATTTGACCAAAAAAGTTTCGGTGTACTCGCAACAGTTCGGTGGCACCGCGACTGAAACCGCGACTGGCGGGTTGGCGACGTGGATGATCTGGGCAATTGCAGCAGCTGCGCTGCTTGTTGGTGCAGGCGGAGGGTTCCTGATTTACCGGAGCCGCAAGAACAAGCAAGAGGAAGAAGTGGAAGAAGACATTCCGCTGCAGGTTCCTACCGAATTCCCGTCCATTAACTTGGAGAGCGTGACTAACGAAAGTCAGGTTCGCAAGCAACTGGAAAGCCTCGCTAAGAAGAAGCCGGATGAATTCGTAAACCTGCTGCGTACATGGCTTGCAGACGAACAGAGGTGAACTAATGGCAAAAGCTAGCCAGCAGGGTCTCAGCGGCCGCCAAAAGGCTGCAATCCTGCTTATTACACTAGGGCCCGAGGTATCGGCGCAAATATTCAAACATCTACGAGACGAAGAAATTGAACAGCTCACTCTGGAGATAGCCAATGTCCGCAAGGTGGACAGTGTGGAAAAAGAGTCGATCATGTCCGAGTTTCATCAGATCTGTCTCGCACAGGAATATATTTCACAAGGCGGTATCAACTACGCCAAAGAAATTCTGGAGAAAGCACTGGGCTCCACCAAGGCGCTTGAGGTCATTAACCGTTTGACAGCAACGCTGCAGGTCAGACCTTTCGATTTTGCCCGTAAGGCTGACCCTAACCAGATTCTGAATTTCATTCAGAATGAGAATGTCCAGACAATCGCCCTGGTTCTGTCCTATCTGCAGTTTGAACAGGCTGCCAGCATTCTGTCCTCCCTTCCGCAAGAGAAGCAGGCGGAGGTAGCCAGAAGAATTGCGATAATGGACAGCACTTCGCCTGAGGTTGTTACTCAGATTGAACGGGTGCTGGAACAGAAGCTTTCGGCTACCGTGACTCAGGATTATACAAATGCCGGCGGCATCGAGTCTATCGTCCAGATTCTGAACGGGGTTGACCGCGGAACTGAACGTACCATTCTGGATTCGCTTGAAATACAGGATCCGGAACTGGCTGAAGAAATTAAGAAGCGGATGTTCGTGTTCGAGGATATTGTCAATGTGGACAACCGTTCTATCCAGCGCATCATCAAGGATATCGAAAATGCCGACCTTCAGCTGGCGCTCAAGGTTGCAAGCGAAGAGGTGCGGGATGTTATTTTCCGCAATATGTCCAAACGGATGGCCGAAACCTTCCGCGAGGAAATGGAGTACATGGGACCTGTGCGGCTGCGTGATGTCGAAGAAGCTCAGACCCGTATTGTAGGAACGATCCGCAGACTTGAAGAATCTGGTGAAATTATCATCGCCCGTGGCGGAGGAGATGACATAATTGTCTAAGCTGATTAAACACTCCCAATATGTTCCGGTAGATGTGCTAAAGCGGCTGGAACAGGCCAGACAGAATGCCGGAATTGCCGAGCATTCCGCTGCGGAGGAACCGGCAGGTGAGGTGCATTATCATGACCCGGCCCGTGAAGAGGCAGAGCAGAGCCGCAGGCAAATGCTGAAGGATGCTCAGCAATTTGCAGAAGAACAGGTACGCAGTGCATCTCTGGAAGCTGAAAATATTGTGGAATCGGCACGGACGGAAGCAGAAGAATGGTGGCGGCAGCGCCGGGAACAGGACGAGCATCTTATAGAGGCTGTCAAATCTGAAGCTTTTCAGCAAGGGTATCAGGAGGGCCTCACACAAGCCGGGCATGAAATGGCTAAACGTATGGCTGAAATGATGGAAGAGGCACGTGCGGTATTGCAGGAAGCCTACAGGTCACGTGACGTGATTATTCAGGAAGCCGAGCCTTTTCTGGTAGAACTGAGCTGCTCCATCGCCGAGAAGATTGTGGACAAGCAGCTTACCGTTGAACCGCAGTTTGCCATGGATCTGATCCGTAAGAATCTGGCGCGCAAACGTGAGCAGGGCCTTATCTCCCTGTGTGTCTCACCTTCGCAGTTCGCCTTTGTCAATGCTGCAAGGGAAGAGCTTGCACTAGCTGTAGATTCTCAGGCCGAGCTTCAGATTTTGCCGGATTCGACTGTGAAGGATATGGGATGCGTCATCCGATCCTCCTTCGGCAGCATTGATGCCCGGATTGATACGCAGCTTGCCGAAATCAAAAAATCGCTGGTAAGAATCGCGCTGGACTCCGACGAGCAGAGAAATGGGGAAGCCGATGCTTGACAGTGGACGCTATAAAGAATATTTGAGGAATTTTGATCCGGTAAGAATTAACGGAAAAGTCACCCAGGTTATCGGGTTGATGGTAGAGTCTGAGGGGCCGGATGCCAGCATCGGGGATGTATGCTATATCTATCCTGCGAAAGGAAACAAACCTCTGCAGGCTGAGGTAGTGGGATTCAGGGACAATAAGGTACTGCTGATGCCGCTTGGCGAATTGCAGGCCATTGGTCCAGGCTGTGACGTGGTTGGTACCGGCAAACCGCTTAGCGTGCAGGTAGGTTCGGAGCTGCTGGGCAAAGTGCTTGACGGGCTTGGACAGCCGCTGGACGGCTCGCTGATTCCGGCACGGATGCCGCATAGCTCGACCTTCAATATTCCTTCCAATCCGTTAACCCGGCCAAGGGTGCATGAGCCGATCAGCATTGGAGTCAGAGCCATTGACGGCCTGCTTACGATTGGTAAAGGACAGCGCGTCGGCATCTTTGCAGGTTCAGGGGTCGGCAAGAGTACACTTATGGGGATGATTGCCCGTAATACCTCGGCTGATGTCAACGTGATCGCGCTGATCGGCGAACGGGGAAGAGAAGTGCTTGACTTTATTGAGCGGGATTTGGGGCCTGAGGGCCTGCAGCGGTCGGTTGTCGTTGTAGCCACATCGGACCAGCCGGCGCTGATCCGGATCAAGGGGGCACTGATCGCCACTACCATTGCCGAATATTTTCGCGACCGCGGGCTTAACGTTATGCTGATGATGGACTCGGTTACACGCTACGCAATGGCACAGCGTGAGGTAGGGCTTGCTGTCGGGGAGCCGCCGGCTATGAGAGGCTACACGCCTTCTGTCTTTGCCAGTCTTCCCAAACTGCTGGAACGGGCAGGAACAGGTCCTACGGGGTCTATAACTGCTTTCTACACGGTCCTCGTTGACGGTGATGATATGAATGAGCCGATTGCCGATGCAGTGCGCGGAATTCTCGACGGCCATATTGTCCTTAACAGAAACATTGCAAATAAAGGCCATTTTCCGGCTATCGATGTGCTGGCCAGCATCAGCCGTGTAATGAAGGATATCGCTCCCGAGGAGCAGATTGCAGCAGCCGAGAATGTGAAGCGGCTAATGGCTGTATATAAGGATTCCGAAGACCTGATCAATATCGGGGCCTACCAGCGCGGTTCTAACGCGCAGATTGACGAGTCGATGCACTACATTGATAGTATATGGGAATTCACCAGACAAAAAGTGAACGAGAAGGTTACTCTGTCGGAAGTTCAGCAATCTTTAATTTCACAGTTCTCAAGGAGTTGATAGGCAATGAGGTTCCATTATACTTTTCAAAAAGTTGTGGACTTAAAGGGCAACGAGAAAACACAGGCGGAGTGGATGCTCTCGACTGCACTTGGAGAACTGCAGGCACAGGAAAAAAGCCTCGATGAACTACTGATTCAGCGGAGTTCGCTGCTGCTGTCGCTTCAGAGTGCAGCCGAGCAAAAAACACCTATGGCCAAAATTATTGAAATGCAGAATTACGTGCAGTATCTCGACACCTGCATTGCCCGCAAGCATGCGGACATTAACAGGGCTCATCAGGAGGTTCAGCATAAGCAGGATCACCTTAGCACGAAAGTGCTGGATGAGAAGGTCTGGCTAAAAGCCAGAGACAAGGCGAAGACGATTTTTCAGCAAAATATGATTTTACGGGAACAAAACGAACTGGATGAGATGGCTACCGTCCGCTTCGCGATGAAATCCCTCTAACCCGGGAGGTTTCCGCTAGTGGCTAATAATGATTTGGAACTTGAAAACGAAGAGTCAGCAAGCAAATTCGAGCGGTTTTTATTTTTGATGATCCCTATTATTTTTACCCTCGTGCTGCTTGGTGTGCTGCTGACTCTTTTTAATATGGATATCCGCAACAAAGCGCTGGAAGTGGCAAACAAGATTCCCGTAGTGAATCAATGGATTCCTGATCCGGCTGTCCAGCCCGGAAGTGAAGCGGCACAGGAAGATGCGTCTTCCCCGAATGAGGAGCAGGCAAAAAGCTCGGATTCCACGATCAAAGAGCTGAAGGCCCAGCTTGCCGAAAAGGATGCACAGCTGAAGCAATTTAACGAAGAAAAGACGGCGCAGACTACCCAGGTCGAAGCATTGCAAAAGCAGATTGATACCATGACGGCAGAAGCCGCCGCCGCAGAGGCAGCCACGGAGGAAGAGGATCCCTACCAGGATAAAGTCACTGAACTGGCCAAGCTGTATTCGGGGATGAAGGCTTCCAAGGCAGCGCCGATTATGGAGAACTTGACCGCTGAGGAGCAGGTGCAGATCCTGAGTGCAATGAATACAGCGAGCAAAACGGCCATTCTGGAAAAAATGGATCCGAAAAAAGCCGCAGAAGTATCAATTAAGCTAAAAGAATCAACAAATTCAACCGATATGGCTATTGCAGCCCTTCAATCAAGACTCAAACAGGACCAGGCAGCTACGGCTACAACGCCTGCGGCTACCGCTAATCTGGATCAGGAAAAGCTTAGCCAGACGTTCACCTCAATGCCTGCTGCGGAAGCAGCAACGTTGCTGAGCTCGATGTACAGTGTCAGTCCCGACAAGGTTATCACGGTGCTGAATACAGTGGGCGACTCTGTAAGATCATCGATCCTGGGTGAGATGACCAAAAAGGACAGCGCACTTACAGCAAAAATTCTGAACCGTCTAATGGGCGGTAAATAATGTTCCTGAGAGGAGGTGAAAACAAAGATGAGTTTAGTTATACCATCCTTTTCAGGCGGCAATATGCTACAGACTAACGGGACTGCCGGAGCAGCCGGGACATCCGGAACAACAGCTTCCGCGGGAGGCGCTTCAACAGCCCAGCCGTTTGCTCAGACCCTAATTCAGACTATGACCGGAGCAACCGGCAATGCTGAAACGACTGCTCAGGCCGGAACTATGGCTTCGCTGCTTCAAGGTCTGCTGGCTGCAGTGCAGTCCGGTGATGAAGAGACAAGCGGTACGGTTGAAGTCAAGCATATAGAATTGTTGAAGAGTCTTACAGAGGATATGGATAAGCTTGATGAGAGTCTGAGTGCTGATCCTGCTCTGCTGGCGGCTCTCCAGGGCTGGCTGATGCAGGTTGCACAGTTGCTATCTGGAACTGCGACACAAGCCAAAGGAGAATCCGGTGAAGACACAGTGACGGCTGCATTGCCGGCGCTTGACCAGATGCTTACGGCTACTGGCACATCAGGACAGGGAGAAAAAGCTGCTGAAGGTACTGTGACGGCTGCATTGTCGCCGCTTGCCCAGAACGCTGAGACTATCCGTTTTGTTGTGCAGGATGAGCTTAACAGCCTGGTCACTATGCTGCAGCAGGCGGCAGTGAATGGAGACGAAGCGTTGGCTACCCAAGGCGCCGAACTTCTCAAGCAGTTTTCGGCAATCCTGGATGAAGCAATTGTTCCTGACAATAAAACCAAAGGTAAAGGCTTGAATAATGCGGAGGCTGCTGTACAAGGCAAGCATTCAGAGATTGGGGCTAAAACGCAGTCAGCTGATAAGACAGTCCCGGTACTGGTTGATCCTTCCGCAGCTGCCAAGACCGGTGAAGAGACACCTGACACACCGGTGACCAAAGCAGCTATAGCCGGAAGCAGACAGCAATCTGCAACAGCAGAGGAAACCTTGACTGAGGCGGGGACAGCCGAAGACAACAATGACGTAGTGACTGCCGGACAATTGTCAATCAGAGAAGGCCTTACAGCACCGCTAAAGGCTGAAACGGCCCGGGTGCCGGTCACCCAATTTGCTCAGCAGATGGATACATTCATAAGCGGCAAGCTGGAAATCGTCCGCAAGGGCGGAGTTGCTGAGGCCGTTATAACCTTGTTCCCCGAAAATCTGGGACAGGTCGATGTTAAGCTCACTATGCAGAACGGCAATCTGATTGCCCAGTTCGCTACTACACATTCCGGCGCAAAGGAAATGCTGGAGCAGCAGATGAGCCAGCTGCGGGCAGCTCTCCAGTCGCAGGGAATTCAAGTAGAAAAGCTTGAGGTAACACAGAATAATACGCCACTTTTCTCACAATTCAATGGACAGCAGGGACGCCAGCCGAATTCAGGAGGGCAACAAAACGGTCACTCCAGAGACCGCCGTGAGGATATAGCTGATGCAGTGCTTGCAGCTGAGCTGAACGGTGAATTTAAGGAATGGGCTGCTAACAGTGGACAGGACATCCGTAACCCGGATGGAAGGTTCTCGGCTGAAGCATAGTTTAATGAAGAGCGAGGTGAAGAAATATGGCATCAACCAATCCGGTCTCAAACAATGACCAGTGGAATTATGTGGCGAATACTTCCGGAACCGCCAAAACAACCGGCAACTCTACGCTCGGTAAAGACCAGTTCCTGAAGATTCTGATCACCCAGCTGCAAAACCAGGACCCGATGCAGCCGATGGAGGACAAGGAATTCATAGCCCAGATGGCGCAGTTCTCATCTGTTGAACAGCTAATGAATATTTCAACTCAGCTTACAGCAATGAATCAGTCACTGGGTTCGGTCTCCGGGCTGATCGGCAAGGACATTACCTGGAATGATGCTTCGACAGAACTGCCGAAGTCAGGCAACGTTGAGTCAATCGTAGTCAGCAGCGGAATACACTATGCGGTTGTTGGCAGTGAGCGCATTGCTCTGACCGACATTATCCAAATTCAGAACGCAGCTCCAAAAGCTGATCTTGTTAACAGCACAGAGTCATCAGGAAGCAGCGAGGAGAGCGGGGCGAGTATATGAGTGATCGGCTGACTATAGGCCAGCTGTATCCCGGTACAGTCCACCCTCAGGTGCTTCAGAGATCACAAACGGTTAAAAACGCTGCAGGCACTGAAGCCAGCTTTGAGAGCGTGCTGCAAAAGAATATGCTTAAGTTCAGCAATCATGCCGCCAAACGGCTTGAGCAGCGGGGAATTGAGCTTGGCAGCCGCCAGCTGGATCAAATATCGAATGCAGTAGAGAAGGCAGCCGCCAAAGGCAGCAAGGAATCTTTGATCCTGTTGAAGGACATGGCACTGATTGTCAGTGTGCCGAACCGTACAGTGGTTACAGCGATGGACGGCAGTTCTATGAAAGACAATGTTTTTACGCAAATTGACAGTGCAGTGATTATATCCTGACCGGCCGGTCCTAACCGGAGAGCCGGAATGGCCGCCGACCGACTGACGCGGCCATAACTGAATGAATCCGTTCCATTACTATACGAAGAGTCAGCTGACTCTTAATCCAGGAGGACAATAACAATGTTAAGATCTATGTATTCAGGCGTTTCGGGTATGCGCGGTTTCCAGACAAAGCTGGATGTTATCGGTAACAACATTGCCAACGTGAATACAATCGGCTTCAAATCGAGCCGCGTAATGTTCAAGGATATTATGAGCCAGACGACCTCAGGCGCTTCTGCACCTGTAGACGGCGGACAGGGTGGGGTGAATGCCAAGCAAATCGGTCTTGGTGTGAGCATTGGTTCAGTGGATACCCTTCATCTGGCAGGGAGTGCGATGACTACCAACAATCCTACCGATCTGCGGATCGACGGGGACGGCTTCTTCCTGGTAAGGCTGTCTGACGATCAGGAAACCCCTTTCCTGACACGTGCCGGAGATTTCCATGTGGATGCTAACCGCAATCTTATCACATCGGACGGGCTGCATGTCCTGGATTCAGATGGTGAAGCCATTCAGCTGGGCGAGGATGTAACAGCATTCTCAATTTCCAGTGACGGTACTATTGTGCAGACAATGGCTGACGGAACTACTGAGGCCGGTGTACAGATTGGCGTAGCGAAGGTAAGTAACCCGCAGGGTCTGGAAAAGATCGGCGGCAACCTGTTCCGGATGACGCTGAATGCCAATGCTGAAGGTGAGCTTGCTCCGACAACAGCGAATAACGCCGAGGTGGGCACAGGCTCAATCGTAGCCGGCCAGCTGGAGATGTCCAATGTCGATCTGACCGGCGAGTTTACGGAAATGATCGTAACACAGCGCGGTTTCCAGGCGAATTCCCGGATCATCACCACCTCCGATGAAGTTCTTCAGGAAGTTGTAAACCTGAAACGCTAATTTATTTGGACCAGCATCATAAACTTGCTGTATAACAATAACGTTTCGCCTCGCGGCGTACCGTTATTGCACAGTCTGTGGGGGAGAACTCCTCCCCCTATTTTTTGTTAGGAGGCCTGTTATGATTTCGGTAACAAGATTGAACGGGGCGCCTATGTGGCTTAACGCGCTGCTCGTCGAAATGGTAGAAGAAAGTCCGGATACGTATATCACCCTTGTAACAGGCAAAAGATTAATCGTGCTTGAGAAGGCCGAAGAGGTAATAACAAAGATTCGGGATTATAACAGGGACATAGGCACATATGCTGCCACCATTAAAGTCCAGTCAATGGAGGAGCTTTCATGAAAAAAATGCTGCCGTGGCTCATAACGATTTTACTGGCGATTACGCTTATTGTGGTTGCCGCCTTTTTACTGATGGATAAAATTTTTCCGAGTGATGCAAGTGATGTAAATACGGCTGTCCAGAATGTGGAAGCCAAAAAACTGAGCGCAGATGAAATCGTTGAGCTGAGTTCAGAAATCACGGACATCAAAACTAATCTTGCCGACCCCGATTATATCGTTTTAATAAATTTCGCATTCCAGCTGGATAGCGTTAGTGCCAAGGAAGATTTCGAAAAGATCAAAGACCTCAAGATCAAGCCGCTGCTGATCAAGACGCTTTCCGATACGAAGCCGGAGGAGCTCAACGGGGCCAACGGCAAGGATCAGCTGAGCAGCAAGCTGGTAAATCTGATAAACAAGACCTTAACTGAAGGCAAGCTGACCCAGGTTGAAGTAACGAACTTCATCATGACTTCAATTTAGCTGCTTACAGGATAATTCCTTGATGGGGGGGTGAATAAATTGGTTGATGTACTATCACAAAATGAAATTGATGCTCTGCTTGCCGCACTTTCTTCGGGTGAAATGGATGCCGATGAGCTGAAAAAAGAAGAAACTCAGGAAAAAATCCGCTCCTATGATTTCAAACGGGCTGTACGCTTTTCAAAGGATCATATCCGAAGCCTAACGCGCATCCATGATAACTTTGCCCGCTATCTTACAACGTACTTTTCGGCCCAATTACGCACCTTCGTACAGATCAATGTCGTTCAAGTAGAGCAGCTCCCTTATGATGAGTTTATCCGCTCCATTCCCAAAATGACGATTTTGAATATTTTTGAGGCAGAACCGCTAGAAGGACGCATGGTTATGGAGGTACATCCGAATATCGCTTTTGCAATGCTTGACAGGATGCTCGGAGGTTTTGGTACTGCCCCTACTAAGATCACTGCATTGACCGAAATCGAAACAACCATTATGGAAAGGATCTTCAGCAGATGCTTTGAGAGTCTGCAGGAAGCCTGGAAAACCGTGCTTGATATCAGTCCGCGGATGGAAGGACTGGAGACGAATCCGCAGTTTATGCAGATTGTGTCGCCGAACGAAACGATTGCCCTGATCTCCTTGAGCACCAAAATCGGCGATACTACAGGGATGATCAATCTTTGTATCCCTCACGTTGTTCTGGAGCCGATCATGTCAAGGCTCTCCGTCCATCAATGGTTTGTCTCGGAGAAGAAGGTCCGTGATGAAGTGGAGTTAGAAGCCATAAGATCTAGAGTTAACCAGGCCCAGCTGCCTATTGTGGCAGAGCTAGGCGAATCGAGGTTATCCATTGCTGAATTTCTCGGGCTTAATGTCGGCGACGTTATCTCTCTTAATAAGACAGTGGACGCAGGCTTGTCCATTAAAGTAGGGGATAGGCTGAAATTCATCGGAAGTCCCGGGATGATAAAGGATCGTGTGGCGGTACAAATAGACGAGATTGTCAGTGAAGGAGTTGAAGAGTTTGACGAGTAAAGATTATTTATCCCAGGAAGAAATCGATGCTCTTCTCAGACAATCTGCGGAAGGCTCGCTGGCACCCCAGACCAAAACGGTAGATGATTTCCTAACACCGTTTGAGCAGGACGCGCTGGGGGAAATCGGGAATATTACATTCGGCAGTGCAGCGACTGCACTTTCCACCTTGCTGGGGAAAAAGGTTGATATTACTACCCCAAAGGTATCCATTATTACACGAAGCGAATTTGAAGAAGCATTTCCGAAACCGCATGTGGCTGTACATGTTCAGTATGTGGACGGCTTCCAGGGCATCAATTCTCTGGTCATCAAAATCAGGGATGCCCAGGTCATCGCCGACCTTATGCTTGGCGGTGAAGGCGAGCCTAAGGACGAAGAGCTGAATGAAATCCATATCAGCGCCGTACAGGAAGCAATGAACCAGATGATGGGCTCCTCTGCGACTTCCATGTCTACGATCTTCAACAGGTTTGTCAACATTTCTCCTCCGGGGATCGATATTCTCAATATGTCGAGCGGTGAAGGCGTTGGCAGTCTGCCAGATGATGAAACGCTGATTCAAATCTCGTTCCGTCTGAAAATCGGGGATTTGATCGATTCGACGATCATGCAGCTCTTGCCGGTACAGTTTGCCAAGGATATGGTGACTATGCTGCTGGGCGATGTGAGCCAGCCTGAGCAGGAAACGGCTGCTGCTCGTACAGAGGCGCCGCCAGCCCCTGCGGCATCTGCTCCTCCTGCTAATGAGCAGGCACAGTCAGCGCCGCCAATGCAGCAAATTCCGCCTCAGCAGGGAGGCGTTCCTCCGCAGTATCCGCCGCAGGGGATGCCGCCTATGCCTCCGTATCCGGGAATGGAAGGTGGCTACTATTATCCTCCGGCTGGAATGCCGGCCTACGGAATGCCAGGAATGCAGCCTTACGGTATGCCGCAATACGGAATGCCGCCGCAAGGTATGCAGTATGAACAGACTCCGCCGCAGACTCCGCCGCCGAGCCGCAATGTAAACGTACAGCCGGTACAGTTTGCTAACCTGAGCGCAGGAGCTTTTGGCAATGTCGATGAAAATAATTTAAATTTATTGATGGACATACCACTGAAAGTCACCGTAGAATTAGGAAGGACCCAAAAGCAGATCAAAGATATTTTAGAAATGTCACAAGGCTCGATTATCGAGCTGGACAAGCTGGCTGGTGAGCCGGTTGACATTCTGGTTAACAACAAACTTATCGCCAAAGGGGAAGTCGTGGTCATTGACGAAAACTTTGGAGTTCGCGTTACGGATATCGTCAGCCAGTGGGACCGCATTCAAAAACTACAATAAACATACTTAGGGAGGATTTTTTTAAAATGGCTAACCGAATTCTAATCGTGGACGATGCAGCATTTATGAGAATGATGATCCGTGACATTTTGTCGAAAAACGGATTTGAGGTAGTGGGGGAAGCCCAGGACGGTGCACAGGCGATCGAAAAGTTTAAGGAGCTTCGCCCGGATCTGATTACAATGGATATCACCATGCCTGAAATGGACGGTATTGCCGCCCTGAAAG
Source organism: Paenibacillus sp. PastM-3 (assembly GCF_029893965.1). Lineage (GTDB taxonomy): Bacteria > Bacillota > Bacilli > Paenibacillales > Paenibacillaceae > Paenibacillus_AQ. The sequence goes on along the minus strand of NZ_JARXXP010000005.1, from coordinate 113,067 downwards.
AAATCAAAAAAGTGGACGCCAACGCCAAAGTCATCATGTGCTCAGCCATGGGTCAGCAGGCTATGGTTATTGATGCTATTCAGGCAGGTGCCAAAGATTTCATCGTAAAGCCGTTTCAGGCAGACCGTGTTATCGAAGCTATCAACAAGACGCTAGGCGTATAGGAAGCATAAGGCATGTTAGCTACTTCCGAAACGTTCGGAGACAGCAATCCCCTGCTGAGTTTACTGAAAGTTATATTTGTTCTTGTCATTATTGTGGTTCTTATAGTGCTGCTGATCCGCTTTCTCGGTCGCCGCAATCAGACTTTTATGAGTGGACAGTCCATCCGGACGCTTGGCGCGGTCGGTATGGGTCCCAACAAGTCGGTGCAGATTCTGGAAATCGGCGGCAGCCTCTACCTGATCGGGGTTGGTGAGAATATATCCATTTTGGACAAAATCACTGATCCCGCTGAGGTAGCGATTATCATCTCCAGATTTGAGGATCAGGCGGCAGGGCAGAGTAATTTGCTGGAGCCGCTTTTATCCAAGATCAAAACAAGGGTGCGCGGAGAGGTGCCTTCTCAGGAAATCGAACTTAATGAAACATCCTCTTTTTATGAGACCTTGCAATCCAAGCTTGCGCAGTCGCCTGAGCGTAAAGAGAAAATGGAAGAGCTTCTCCGGGATGACAGTCTTAAGGATGAGTCGAGGGATTTATGAACAAAAAGCTGATTCTTTCATTTCTTTTGCTCGGTATGTTCAGTATGTTGCTTATGCATCCGATTCACGCAGATCCTATTCCGAATATTAATATTCAGGTCGGAGACAGTGACGGCACAGCCGGCGGGGGAACCAGCTCCATCTCAATTCTGCTCCTTGTGACAGTTTTGAGTGTGGCCCCGGCTTTTTTAGTCCTTATGACTAGCTTTACGCGGATCGTTATCGTGCTCGGTTTTGTCAGAACCTCCCTCGGCACGCAGCAAATGCCTCCTAACCAGGTTCTGGTGGGACTTGCCTTGTTTCTGACGCTATTTATTATGTCACCCACGCTTTCACAGGTGAATGAACAGGCGCTGCAGCCGTACATGAAGGGGACGCTTACCCAGTCCGAGGCGCTCGCTAAAGCAGCCGACCCGATGAAGGAATTTATGTTCAAGCAGACCAACACCAAAGACCTGCTGCTGTTTATGAATTATACCGGCGGCAATGCTACGGTCAAGCCTGCCACCTACAGCGATATTCCGCTTACGGTAATGGTGCCTGCTTTTGCCATCGGTGAGATGAAAAAGGCCTTTATGATGGGTTTTATGATATTTATCCCTTTTCTGGTCATTGATGTTGTTGTGTCCAGTACACTAATGGCCATGGGGATGATGATGCTGCCCCCGGTTATGATTTCATTACCATTTAAAATAATGCTGTTTGTACTGGTGGATGGCTGGTACCTGGTCGTACAATCGCTGCTGCTTAGTTTCAACACCTGACAATTGAGAGGAGGCATACGGGGATGAATGCGGAGTTTATCATCGGTATAGCCGGTCAGGCTGTATATTTGATACTTGAAACAAGTGCTCCAATGCTGATCCTTGGTCTGGCGGTGGGGCTGATCGTCAGTATCTTTCAGGCGACAACGCAGATTCAGGAGCAGACCTTAGCCTTTGTGCCGAAAATTGTCGCCGTGCTGCTCGCTTTGCTGCTGTTTGGACCTTGGATTATTACCAAACTAGTAGATTTTACGGGACAAATTTTGGGCAATCTCTATATGTATATCGGTTAAGCTCATGAACATAGAGACTCTGCTGCAAAGTTTTCCTGTATTTCTGCTGATTTTTTGTCGAATTACCTCCTTTTTTGTTGTTGTTCCGGTCTTTTCCTCGCGGAGTATACCGCTACAATTCAAAATCGGATTGTCTTTTTTTGTGTCCATGATCATATTTAGCTCTGGCGGGACGGGAATAACCGTTCCACAGGATCTAACCTACGTCATTCTTATTATCAGAGAAGTGTTAATAGGGCTCCTGCTCGGATTTATCGGTTATCTGATGTTTATGACGATACAGACAGCGGGATCGTTTATTGATATCCAAATCGGCTTTGCCATCGCTAACGTAATAGATCCGCTCACTGGGACGTCTGCTCCGATTTTTGGTAACTTCAAATATATGATTGCGCTGACCATGTTTGTGATCATGAATGGTCACCATCATTTGCTTAATGCCATTGTCTACAGCTATGATTGGGTGCCAATTGACAATATCCTGTTTTTCAAAATGCTGGACGGGAGTCTTTCTGATTTCCTGGTTCGCAGTTTCGCCCAATCTTTTATGTTAGCTTTTCAAATGTCAGCTCCGTTGGTAACGGCTTTGTTTCTTACAGATGTTGGATTGGCATTCCTGGCAAGAACAGCCCCGCAATATAATGTGTTTGTAATTGGAGTTCCGCTCAAAATCATTATAGGCCTTGCATTATTTCTTATCCTTATGCCGGGCCTTGCTTATTTGTTTCAGAATCTTTACGACATCATGTTTGAGTCTATGCAGAATTTGCTCGTCCTCTTGAGGAAGAGTCCTTAGGTAACTGTGAGGAGAGAATGTGATATGCATGAGGTAAGAAGATATAAACTGGATCTCCAGCTCTTTGGAGGAGACAAGACCGAGAAGCCTACAGGGAAAAAGCGTTCAGATGCCCGCAAAAAAGGTCAGGTTCCCAAAAGTGCTGAGCTGTCCGGTGCTATAGTCCTGCTTTCTGCATTGATCAGTATGATTTCGTTTGGAAGCTATATGAAGGAACGTCTAATAACACTTTATACAGATGTTTTAAAGAACCGTATGCTGATGGAAGTCACTTCGGACAATGTTATCAAAATGTTTAATGAGTACGGGGTACAGATTCTGATTTTATTGGCTCCACTTCTGATTGTTATCCTTGTAGCAGCTTTAGTTGTTAACTATGCTGAAGTAGGCTTCCTTTATACCACAACCGGAATCACTCCCAAATTCAGCAAATTAAATCCGATTAGCGGGCTTAAGAATATTTTTTCCATGAGATCATTTGTGGAATTTCTCAAATCTGTGTTTAAATTGCTGATTGTTGGATACCTCGTATACAGCGCTCTTTGGGGTGAGAGGGACAGTATTGCTTCACTTACTCATGTTGATGCAGAAGGAGCCTACCGATATGCGGCAAAGATGACGATGAATCTGGGGCTCAAGATCGGGTCTGTTCTATTGGTTCTGGCTATATTCGATTACATCTATCAGAGATTCCAGCATGAAAAGAGTCTAAAGATGTCTAAGCAGGAAATCAAGGATGAGTACAAAAATCAGGAGGGTGATCCCCAGATTAAGGGGAAAATCAAAGCGGCCCAACGTAAAATGGCTATGATGCGCATGATGCAGGAGGTTCCCAATGCAGATGTAATCATTACGAACCCTACTCATTTTGCTGTAGCATTAAAATATGACGGATCCACTATGGAGGCTCCGCAGATTGTTGCCAAAGGCCAGGATTATGTTGCGCTCCGGATCAGGGAGCTTGCTAAGGAACATGGTGTTACAACGATGGAGAACAAGCCGCTCGCACGGGCTTTATTCCAAAGGGCAGAGATCGGGGATGTAGTTCCCCAGGATCTGTTTCAGGCGGTTGCCGAAGTGCTGGCCTATGTATATAAGCTAAAAGGTAGAGGAAATAACCGGGGGAGGTAACGGACATTGAAAGCTAGAGATATATCAGTTTTAATGGGCATTATAGGCATTGTGCTTATGATGATTCTGCCTATCCCGGCTTGGCTTCTGGATTTACTGCTCATTATAAATATTTCATTGGCTCTCATGATCATTCTGGTTGCTATGAACAATAAGGAAGCGTTGCAATTCTCAATCTTCCCTTCTTTATTGTTGATAACAACGCTATTTCGTCTGGCACTGAATATTTCTACAACCAAGCTGATTCTCAAAGATGGTCATGCAGGTGAGGTTGTTGCAACCTTCGGCAGCTGGATCGCCGGCGGACAAATCGCCATCGGATTTATCGTGTTTCTTATTTTGGTTGTAGTACAATTTATAGTTATTACTAAAGGTTCCGAACGCGTTGCCGAGGTAGGCGCCCGCTTTACTCTGGATGCAATGCCCGGAAAACAGATGAGTATTGATGCCGATTTGAATGCCGGGATGATTAACGAGCAGGAGGCCAAAGAACGCCGCCTCAAAATAGAGCGCGAAGCAGATTTTTTCGGATCGATGGATGGTGCGAGTAAATTTGTTAAAGGCGATGCAATTGCCAGTATTATCATCCTGTTAATCAACTTAATCGGCGGCTTTATTATCGGAATGGTTGTTCATGGCATGGATTTTTCCGAATCCTTATCAACATATTCAGTATTGACCATTGGCGATGGTCTTGTCAGCCAGATCCCCGCTTTGCTGATTTCTACTGCTTCGGGTCTGATCGTTACAAGAGCCGCATCGGACGGAAATTTGGCCGAAGACCTCACAGGTCAGCTAATGTCGTATCCAAATCTTCTCTATATCGTGGCAGTAACGATCGCTTTCCTTGGTTTCTTTACCCCTATCACTGTAATGTCTACATTGCCGCTCGCAGGACTTCTGGCTTATGCGGCCTATAGTATGGGGAAAAAGGCCAGTAAAAAGCAGATAGCTGATGAACAGCTGGTTGAAGAGAAACAGATTGAAGAAGTACGCAGTCCGGAAAGTGTGATCAATCTGCTGACAGTTGACCCTATAGAATTTGAGTTTGGCTATGGGCTAATTCCGCTGGCTGATACTTCACAGGGCGGGGATCTGCTTGACCGGATTATTATGATCAGGCGGCAGTGTGCCCTGGAAATGGGGCTTATTGTTCCAGTTGTACGGATCCGCGACAATATTCAACTAAAACCGAATGAATATGTCATAAAAATTAAAGGAAATACTGTCGGCGGCGGTGAATTATTACTTAATCACTATCTTGCCATGAGTCCCGGGTATGATGATGAGTCGATTAACGGTATAGAAACTGTCGAGCCTTCATTTGGTCTTCCGGCATTGTGGATTGATGAAACAGTCAAGGATCGGGCTGAGCTGTCCGGATATACCGTCGTAGATCCGCCTTCAGTTGTGGCTACACATCTGACAGAGCTGATCAAACGCCACGGGCATGAACTGCTTGGACGTCAGGAGACGAAGCAGCTGGTGGACAATCTGCGGGAAAATTATCCTGTACTGGTTGATGAACTCATTCCTTCGGTGCTTGCAATTGGTGACATTCAGAAGGTGCTGGGCAAGCTGCTCCGCGAAAAAATCTCTATCCGGGATTTGGTCACGATATTCGAGACACTGGCTGACTACGGTACTTATACCAAAGACCCGGATATTCTCACGGAATATGTGCGCCAGTCGCTTTCAAGACAGATTACCCAACAGTTCTCCCAGGCGGGAGAAACCCTGCGGGTCATTACAGTCGGACCCAACCTGGAAAAGAAAATTTCAGAAAGCGTCCAGCAGACCGAGCAGGGCAGTTATCTGGCTCTTGATCCGGTGTCCACACAAACGGTCTATCAAAGACTTACTGAACAGATTAACCGTCTTCTTCAATCCGGCCAGCAGCCAATTGTGCTAACATCCCCGACCATCCGGATGTATCTGCGCCAGGTGATTGAGCGGACGATGCAGGACATTCCAGTGTTATCCTACAGCGAACTGGAGCCTAATATTGAAATTCAAAGCGTTGGGGTGGTGAACTTATGAGAGTAAAGCGTTATGTGGTCGACACGATGCCTGACGCGATGCATTCCATCCGCAGCGAACTGGGAAGCGATGCTGTAATCCTCAGTACCAAAGAGATTAAAATTGGCGGGTTTTTGGGAATGTTCCAGAAAAAGAAAATAGAAGTAGTAGCCGCGGTTGAAGAGGCTCGCAAGCCAGCTGCCACCGCAAGCAGTGCCCCGGCAGCACCTCCAAGCATTCCGCGAAGCGCTGTGCCCCAGGCTTACCAGAAGGCAGCCAGCGCCTCACAGGCGCCTGTCAAGGAAAGACCTGCTGCCAATTCCTACGCCGAAGTTGCGGCTGCACTGTCCGAGGCCCAGGAGGCGAGAGGAGCGGTGGCCGTGATGCCCCCGGTTGAAGAGGAGCAGAATGTAATTAAGCCTGCCGAAGCTATGCCTCAAGCACCGTCCAAAGAATCAAAAGGTTCATTGTCTTCACTCTATGAAAGTCTTGACGCAAGGCTTGATCCTGCTGTGTCATCAGCCCTGGAAAGCGATGTGCTCCGCGAGATCAGGGACATGAAACAATGGATGGAACGGATTGCCCGTTATTCATCAAGAGGGGTCGAACTGCCTCAGATGCTTGACGAGCTGAAGCGCCAGCTGATTGATCAGGATACCGATGCGGTGCTCATAGAGGAGTGGATCGGCAATATTTATGACCGTTGGAATGAAGACGGGCGGACCTGGACCGCTGACCAGTTTGGGAAAAATCTGCGCGAGCAGATAAATGAGTTCCTGGCCGGAAGAATTGCCGGCGGGATTGCTCCGGATACCAGGATTGTCTATATTGCCGGACCGACCGGCGTAGGCAAAACCACCTCGATTGCCAAGCTGGCAGCCGAGCAGCTGTTCAAGCATGGCCGTAAAGTAGGACTTATTACCTCCGACACTTACCGGATATCTGCAGTGGAGCAGCTGCGTACATACGCTGCCATTCTGAATATTCCGCTGGAGGTTGTGCAGTCGCCAGGAGATCTCCAAAGAGCGATGTTCCGTCTTGAGAGCTGTGATCTGGTATTGATGGATACGGCTGGACGCAATTACCGCAATGAAATGTTTGTAGCCGAGCTCCAGAGCCTGCTTGCCAAGGAATTAAAGAGTGAAACCTTCCTGGTGCTGAGTATGACTTCCAAAAGCCGGGATATGAAACTGATTGCAGAGCATTTCGGCCGCTACCAGCTGGATAAGGTCATTTTCACCAAGCTGGATGAGACAGGAAGCTACGGGCCGCTGTTTAATGTATTAAATGACTTTCCGCTTAAATTGTCATACTTGGCCAACGGTCAAAATGTTCCGGATGATCTGCTGATGGCTTCCAAAGAACAGCTCAGTGAAATGCTGCTGGGAACAGGGGGCTCCTGATGGATCAGGCACAATCTTTGCGGCAGCTGGTATCCAGCCGGGATTCCAAGCCCGAGCCCGGAGACGGTCCTTCAGCCCGGATCATTACCGTATGCAGTGGAAAGGGCGGGGTCGGTAAATCAAATTTTACGCTGAATTTCGCTTTGGCGCTTAAAGCGATGGGCAGACGGGTGCTTTTGTTCGATGCGGATATCGGGATGGCCAACATCGATGTGCTCATGGGAGTTACAGCTAAATATAATCTGTACCACCTGTTAAAAAGAGAAGCGGATATCGCTCAGATTATCCAGAACGGGCCCGGTGATCTGCCGTTTATTGCAGGCGGATCAGGCATGGATGAGCTGTTCTCCCTTTCCGAGTCTGACCTCAATTATTTTACATCACAGATCGCCCGGATTGCCGACACCATGGACTTCATCCTGTTTGATACTGGCGCCGGGCTTTCCAAGGAAACGCTGAAATTTATAACCTCCGCCGATGATTGTCTGGTGGTTACAACACCGGAGCCAACCGCAATTACGGATGCTTATGCACTGATGAAAGTTGTACACAATTCTCATCCTGACGTTTCCTTCAAGCTGATTGTGAACCAGGCAGGGGATGAAAAGGAAGCCAGAGGCACCGGCGACAAAATACGTATGGCGGCAAGCCGCTTTCTGCAGCTGGATATCCCTTTTCTCGGTTTTATCAGCAGTGATGTGCATGTGGTTCAGGCAGTCAAGAAACAAGTTCCATTCTCAGTGGCTTTTCCGAACAGTGCAGCAGCCAAAGACGTACAACGGCTTGCCCTCAATTACCTGTCCGCCGAACCGGTGGAAGCAGTCAAGGTACAGGGCATCAGGGGATTTATCAACAAGTGGTTGAAGCGAAAACAGTAATTGTTCAGAATTAGATGAACAGAGGTGGAAGTGCAATGAGGCCTTATAAAGTTTTGGTTGTGGATGATTCCGCATTTATGCGTAAGATCATCTCCGATTTAATCGAAAATGATCCTGACTTCAGGGTCACTGGTACAGCAGCGAACGGCCGTGAAGCGGTAGACAAGGTGAACGAGCTCCAGCCTGATCTGGTAACTATGGATGTGGAAATGCCGGAGATGAACGGCCTTGAAGCGCTGAAGGTCATTATGGCCAATCATCCTCTGCCGGTCATAATGCTGTCAGGGATTAACGAAGAGGGAATGCGGGAAACGATCATGGCACTCGAATCCGGGGCCTTCGATTTTATCCGCAAACCGTCAATTAAAAATTCCCAGGATATTATGGGAGTTGGCTTATCACTCATAGAGCAGATGAAAGGGGCTATGCTGGCCCGTGAGCAGCGTGAGGCGAGAAATGCTTCCCTGAGGGCACCTGACATGATCTTGCCGGATCCGGCCCGGCCGGTGAATACCGGCAAGCCTGTTGTACCGGTGGTCCCGGTGCGCAAGCCCGGGCTTCCTAAGAAAACAGCGGAAGCCCCCATTAAGCCTGGAGTGGACAAGCCTAAGCAGCCTGTCCAGGATGCCGGCACGAAGCTGCCGGATACAAGTAAATCCCGGATAAGCACCACGCGGAATCTGTCCAAGACTCCGGCAGCTCCTCCTAAATCTGCTGCATCCGAGCTGCTGAAGAACCGGAAGCAGCCTGATACGGTACAGCCTTTGCCGGAGATCAAGGCAGTACCCGAACTGCCTTCCGTTCCGCGTCCTGAGCCGCCTGCTTCCGGGGGGGAACGCAAGCCCGGAACGAAGGGATTGCGCAAGCTGGTTGCGGTTGGCTGCTCAACTGGCGGTCCGCGGGCACTCAAAACGTTCCTTGAGAATATCCCGGCTGATTTTCCGGCGCCGATTGTGATTGTGCAGCACATGCCGCCCAACTTCACTAAATCACTGGCCCAGCGTCTGAATACGTTTAGTCCGCTGGAAGTGGTGGAAGCCGAACATGGTATGATTTTGCGCCAGGGAGCAGCATACATTGCTCCGGGAGGCTATCATCTCAAGGTTGTTCCTGCAGCCGGCGGGCAATATACGATTGAGCTTACCACGGAGGAAGCCCGTAACGGACACCGGCCTTCTGTGGATACCTTGTACGAATCCCTGCTTCCGCTTACAGACCTGGAGCGGCATGCGGTCATAATGACCGGGATGGGCAGCGATGGTGCGAGAATGATGAAGGCCCTTCACGACTCAGGTGTAACCTCGACGTTTGCCGAGAATGAAGAAACCTGCGTCGTTTATGGAATGCCGCGTTCTGCGGTGGAATTACAATGCGTGAAATATGTGCTGCCGCTGCAGGAAATTGCACCGCGGCTGGTACAGGCAGTTAAATAAGGAAAAGCGAACTCGAAGGGGAGGTGCTCGTTAGTGGACATGAATCAATATTTATCCATGTTTATTGATGAGTCAAATGATCATCTGCAGTCATTGAATGAGAGCATGATGGGGCTGGAAGCAAATCCTGAAGATATTAGTATTGTACAGGTGATTTTCCGCTCTGCGCACACCCTAAAGGGTATGGCGGCCACAATGGGGTTTGAGGATTTGGCTTCCCTTACCCACCAGATGGAAAATGTGCTTGACCTGGTGCGCAACAATAAACTGCGGATGCAGGATTTTATTTTTGACACTTTGTTCAAAAGCCTGGATGCCCTTGAATCCATGGTGCAGGATATTACGGCAGGCGGGGAAGGCAAGGCCGATGTAACAGCGATTGTCTCTGCCCTGCAGGCTATCGTCCGCGGTGAAATTCCGGCAGCTGGCGGTGCTGCTTCCGCTCTGGCGGCACAAAGCTCGGCCGAAGTCCAGATCACACTTGATGAATTCCAGTATTCGGTTCTGGATCAGTCACTGCAGGAAGGGCATCAGGTACTGTATATTGACGTGGCAATCCGTAAGGACTGTCAGCTCAAAGCAGTACGGGCATATATGGTTTTTGATCTCCTGGAGCGTTCAGGAGAAGTGGTCAAATCCTTCCCTTCGGTTCAGGATATAGAGCAGGAGAAATTCGATCACAGCTTCTCTCTCTATTACATAACCCAAAAGGGTGCCGACGAGATGAAGTCGATGATTATGAATGTATCTGAAATCGACACGGTAACAGCGGTAGCCCTTGATCAGGAATCGCTTGCCCAGATGGCTCTGGAGGCTGCGGCAACGGCCGAGGCCCCTGCCCCTGTGCAAGAAGCTCAGGCTGCGCCTGCCGCTTCCATTCCGGCAGCACCTGCAGGCAGGGAAGAGAATGCCGCCAAAGCAGCACCTTCCCGTACAGGCGGGGCACCTTCCCGGACGATCCGCGTCGATATAGAGCGCCTGGATGTGCTGATGAACCTGTTCAGCGAACTGCTGATAGACCGGGTGCGCCTGGAGCAGCTTGCTTCAGAGGTGCAGAACAGCGATCTTACCGAAACGGTTGAGCATATGGGCCGGGTCAGCGGCGATCTGCAGAACATTGTCATGAAGCTGCGGATGGTTCCGGTAGATACTGTATTTAACCGTTTCCCGCGGATGGTACGGGATCTGGCGAAATCGCTGGACAAAAAAATCGATCTGATTATTACCGGTGCTGAAACCGAGCTTGACCGCACAGTAATCGATGAAATCGGCGATCCGCTGGTGCATCTGCTGCGCAATGCGGTGGACCATGGTGTTGAATCGGTCCAGGACCGGACTGCTTCAGGCAAGCCGGAGACAGGTACAGTTAATCTGCGGGCGTTCCACAGCGGAAATCATGTCTTTATTGAAATCGAGGATGACGGTGCGGGCATCAAGCCGCAGAAAATCTTGCAGTCTGCTATCAAGAAAGGCATTATCACGCAGGAGCAGGCTGCCGGCTATTCCGATGATGAGGCGATTCAGCTGCTGTTTGCACCAGGCTTCAGTACAGCAGAAGTTATCTCCGATGTTTCGGGTCGCGGAGTTGGACTGGATGTTGTAAAATCGAAGATCACTTCTTTAGGCGGCAACGTGGTTGTCTATTCGACGCCAGGCAAAGGAACGAACTTCTCGGTACAGCTTCCGCTGACCCTGTCCATCATTGCAGCGATGCTTGTGAAGATCGGATCAGAGAAATATGCTATTCCGCTTTCGTCGATTGTCGAGACTGGTATTGTGAAAAAGACCCAGATCCGCACGATTCACGGAACCCGGATGATTGAGTTCCGCAACAGCCATATTCCGCTGCTCTCGCTAAGCAAGTTCTATGCCATACCGGATTTTGATGAAAGCACGGAAGAGGAGACCGAAATTGTGGTTATCCGCAAGGGCGAACGCTTGGCTGCTCTGGCTGTTCAGGACTTTATCGGACAAAATGAAATTGTTATCAAGAATCTCGGCAAATATCTGCCGGAGGTTCAAGGCATCTCGGGCGCGACCATACTCGGTGACGGACAAGTTGCCCTTATTATTGATCCGAACGCATTTATAAAATAATCAGGATAGAACAGGGAGGTTCATTCCATGGCTGAAGATATTAAAGTAATTGTGTTTAAGCTTGGATCTGAAGAATACGGCATTGAAGTGGATAAGGTCCAGACGATCGAACGTATGATGCCGATTACCCGGGTGCCCAAAACGTATGCCTTCATTAAAGGGGTAATCAATCTGCGCGGTGTGGTTATTCCGGTAATCGACCTGCGCGGCCGTTTTGGAATTCAGGAGGCGGAGCACACGGATCAGACCCGTGTAATCATCGTCAATGTTAATGAGATGGAAGTCGGATTTATCGTAGATTCCGCTAATGATGTCATTGATTTGAATCGTGAATCCATCGACACTCCTCCTGAGGTTGTGGGCGGGATCAAGGCGAAATATCTGGACGGGGTGGCCAAAATCGGAGAAGACCGCCTCCTGATTATGCTTAACTTGGCTGAGGTGCTGAATAAGAATGAAATCGTGCAACTGGAAAGCCTAGAGGGATAGTCAATGGAGCTGTTTAAGAACTTCAAGGATTTCAAGATGGATGTATTAAAAGAAGTCGGTAATATTGGAGCCGGCAACGCAGCCACCGCGTTATCCCAGCTCCTGAATAAGCCGATTGATATGGCAGTACCCAAGGTTCAGCTATTGAACTTTGAGGAAATTACCGATAAGGTGGGCGGAGCGGAAGAGCTGGTCTATGCGGTGTTCCTGCGTGTTGAAGGGGAAGCGCCGGGCAATCTCTTTTTCATTCTAGCTCCGGATGCGGCGATCAGTCTCCTCAACCGGATCGCAGGAATTGAAATTCTTCCGGATCAGGAGCTTGGGGAGATGGAATTCTCCGCACTGAGCGAGATCGGCAACATTCTGGCAGGCTCTTATCTCTCTTCGCTTGCAGATTTCACTTCACTGTCGATGTATCCGACTGTCCCTGCGCTGGCTATGGATATGGCGGGGGCCATTCTTGGCTACGGGCTGCTGCAGTTCGGCCAGATGGGTGATGACGCGCTACTCATTGATACAACCTTCCTGGAAGGGCAAAATGAAATCGAAGGCCAATTTTTCCTTATCCCGGATCCCGAATCATTCCCGAAAATTTTCAAAGCATTAGGAGTACCGTTTGATAATGATTGAGGAACAAAGCATTATTAAAGTAGGAATGGCAGATCTTAATGTAGGCAGCCAGGACAGTCTGATCCGCACGACGGGTCTTGGCTCCTGTGTGGGTCTTACATTGTTCGATCCCGGCAAAAGACTGGCAGGGATGGCGCACGTAATGCTTCCTTCGTCAGAGATTGCCCGGGAGGGGCAGCTTAACATAGCCAAGTTTGCAGATACTGCCGTTCCTGAGCTGCTGTCCCGCCTGCTGGCACTGGGGGCGGTACGTAACCGGATCGTAGCCAAGATGGCCGGAGGCTCACAGATGTTTGCATTTGCCGGGGGGAATGACACCATGAGGATCGGGCCTCGTAACGTGGAATCCTGCAAGCTGGCCCTGGAGGCGCTCCATATTCCTCTTATCGCTGAGGATACGGGCGGGAATTTCGGCCGTACGATTGAAATTGCCTGCAGCACCGGGGTGCTTCATATCCGAAGTGTCCAAAAAGGCACCAAGGAAATATAGCGATGGGAAAAATTCTAATTAGCCTTTTGTCCGGACTGGTTGGTTTTGTATTTACCTTTCTAACAAATTACGGCCACAATTTGCTTGGGACGAGTCTGATTCGCGGGATTTACGGATTTATTCTGTGGTTTGTGCTTGCTTTCTTCCTGAGATGGGTATTGGGTTTTATTGTTAAACAATCTGCATCGGGTGATTACAGCGGCGAGCAGGCCGGCGGTAATGAAGCACTGGGTGCCAAGTTCGATCTGAGTACGCCTGATGAAGATGAGGAATTAATAAATCTGCTGAAACAGAAGCGTCCAGAGGAAAGCGGAAGCAGTGAAGGTTTTAGCCCGCTGCAGCCGCCCAAACTGGTCTCCATGAAGGATCCTGAAGAATTGGCCAAGGCCGTTCGTCACCTGAAAGAAGAATAAGCGAGCGCCTGCGGCGAAACGGTTTTCATGCCCGCAGGGTGTCCGCTGACTAAACTTTGGGAAGGGTGAAAGCCATTGAACGAGCAAAAAGCTTCGCAATCAGTAACAGACGGGCTGTGGGAGCAATGGAAAGAGCACGCTGATCCTGAAGCCAAAAAAAAGCTGATTGAGAATTACCTCCATATTGTAGATTATGTATCCAGCCGTCTGGCTGTCGGACTGCCCAAAAATGTATCCAAAGATGATTTGGCCAGCAATGGTGTAATGGGGCTTATAGATGCTATCGAGAAGTTCGATTACAAACGCGGTTTGCAGTTCCAGACGTATGCATCCTGGCGTGTACGCGGAGCCATTCTTGACTCACTGCGTCAAAGTGACTGGGTTCCAAGATCCGTTCGTGAAAAAGCAAAAAAAATCGAGGATGCTTATCAGCAGCTGGAGCAGAAATACTTAAGATCAGTCAGTGATGAGGAAATGAGCCAGCATCTGAACATTTCCGAGACGGAGTTTCAAAATATGCTGCAGGATGTGGCTGTCATGTCACTCTGCTCTCTGGAAGACCCGATCCGCGAAGAAGAGTCGGAAACACGGATGTCCATACTGGTGGACGATAAAGCCAAAAATCCGGACCGTAAAGTAAATGAATTCTATTTGCGCGAAACACTCACCAAAGGCATCGAAAAACTAACGGTGAAAGAACGGACCGTAGTGTCCCTTTTATATTATGAAGATCTTTCTTTGAGCGAAATTGCCGAGGTGATGTCATTGTCGCCTTCACGGATTTCGCAGCTTCATTCAAAAGCTATTTTGCGTCTGCGGGGGACACTTGAGAAAAACCGCGACCTGCTCATGCAAAATGATTAACCGGACGACGGTGACAAGGGGGAGCAATAATTGATAGGTCATTATGCTTTGAATCAATACGTAAGTATTTCGTTTTCTGAGGATAAAGGGATTGCCTACTTGGAGTTCTCTAAGAAAGACGAGAACTTCTCCTGCTCCGCCGAAGATCTCGAAGGATTCCTTCACAGTCATGAGATTCGTTACGGTATTCAGCACGACAATGTAGGGCGGATCAGCAGCAACCCTGAAGAATATTTTTTCAGCAGAGTGCCAATCGCTATCGGGGAAGAACCGGTTCACGGCATTGACGGGCTGATCGTTATGGCCATTGATCTTGACGAAGACCGCAAGCCGCTGGAAATGGAAGACGGCAAGGTGGATTACAAGGATCTGGTGCGGCTGAACAATGTATTGAAGGGCCAGCTTATTTGTAAATCGATCCCCCCTGTACCCGGCCAGAAGGGCCGGACTGTTACTGGAGAAGAGATTCCTTTTAGACCCGGCAAAGAAGCCCGGTTCAAAGTCGGTAAAAATGTGCTGCTTGACCAGAGTGAAACGGCATTGTATGCGGCTATAGATGGCCTGGTTACACTTACAGATAAGGGAAAGATCAATGTATTTCCGGTATATGAGGTTAACGGCGATGTGGATTACAGCACAGGTAATATTGATTTTGTAGGTACAGTGGTCATCCGAGGTAATGTGCTGACAGGATTTTCCGTCAAATCCGCAGGTGATATCCGGGTTGTCGGCGGAGTTGAAGGTGCGGAGCTGACTGCAGGCGGATCCATAGAAATAACAGGCGGTATTATCGGGTACAACAAGGGTCATGTTAGCGCCGGTAAAAATGTCAAAGTGTCTTTTATTCAGGACGGGAACGTGGTTGCCGCTGAAGATGTCATTGTATCTCAGAGTATTATGCATTCCAATATCCGTGCAGGCAGGGATATATTATGCAATGGCACCAAGGGTCTGATTGTTGGCGGAATTGTACAGGCCGGGGAAAAGGTGGTAGCCCGGACAATCGGGAATACGATGTCAACCGCTACAGCAGTTGAGGTCGGAGTCGTTCCCGAGCTGCGCAACGAGATCAATGAACTCCGACAGGAGCTGCGGCAGCTGCTGGATAATGAAGACAAGACGGATAAAGCGCTCTACCTGCTGAATCAGCTGGCTAACAACGGACAGCTTTCTTCGGACAAAGTGGCACTCCGCGTGAAGCTGAACGCTACCAAGCAGGCTCATATGCGTGATGAGAGACGGATCAAAGAGCGTGTGCTGGAAATTGAAAAAATGCTCGAGGATACCACCAAAGCCAAAGTAGTGGTTGTAAAAACCGTTTATGGCGGTTCCAAAATCGTAATCGGCAGATATACGAGATTTGTGAAGGATCCGACGGAGCGGGTAGTTTTTTACTATAGTGATGGCGATATTACCTTGGCGCCGTATAATTAAACAGGCGGGCAGCTGAGGCAGCCGGCCATTGCTTTATGCTGAAAATGAACATTTTGTTTGTGAAAAGGGGATTGCCATGAGCCTGAAACCGGTTGAATTGCAAATTGCCCTGCCCCGGACAACGGATGCAGGGAAAGTGCAGAATGAGCTGCTTCACCGTCCTGTGCTCGATCAGCAGATGCTGGCCGGACAGAATGTGAAGCAGGCTGCAGAGCAGGCGCAGCGTACGAGCGGTGTTGATGAATCTTCAGAAACGAAGCTGCGGGGCGACGGGGAACGGGAAAACGATCAGGGCAATCGTTCATCGGGTCAGGGCCAGAAGAACAAGGATACCCCGCATGATGCAGAGCATCCGTATAAAGGGCGCAGAATTGATCTCAGTCTCTGAGCTGTTCAAAGATAATCGCAAAGGAGAACAAGCATTTGCAACCATGGGTATACATTGTGCTGGTAGGCGCTGTAGCTATTGTCTATGGCATGATCTTGCCGGCGCGCCGGAAAGAAGTAGGGGCAGAAAAGCAGAGCCTGAAAGATACCGAGGCCGCACTTGGGCTCTATATGGCAGACTTGGAACGCGAAAATGAAGAAATGCTGCAGCTGGTCAGCAGCATCAAGCAACAGTCCCAAAGCACCAAAGCAGCATTGCAGGAAGAGATAGCCGTACTCCGTGAGCAGGTTGCCGGGCTGGAGAAGACCACAATGCTGCTAGATGCTCGTCTGACGGCAGAGGAAAAAGGGCTGCTTCAGTTGACTGCCTTCACTAAAGACAATCCAGCCAGGCAGCCGGCAGACGTTGCTTCCGGAGGTGCGGAGTCTGCTCCAGCACCCAAGCCGAAGCCGGTCAGCTCGATTAAGCTGCGCTATCCGCGGCTGTTTGAGCTGCATGAGCAGGGCAAATCCATCGACTCCATCGCCAAAACGGCCGGCCTGCAGCGTGGAGAAGTCCAGCTTATTCTTCAGCTGGCCAAGCAGGAGGAATCGGTATGATCAAGAACCGTTCGTTCATGCTCGGTCTCGGAACCGGTCTGATCGCAGGCGCGCTGCTTCTGCAGCTGATGCTCTCGGGAGGCGCAGCGCCGCTGACCCGGGAAGAGCTTGTCAGACAGGCTGCGCTGCTAAATCTGACCGTTACGGATCCGGCTGCCGAGCCGCAGGCCACTGTAGAGCCGGACATGACAGAGCCTGCGGCTGAGGGCGAGAACGGCGCCGCAGCGACACCAGGCGCTGCTACACCAGCGCCTACATCAACTCCAGCAGCTACACCTGCCGCTGCGGTTCAGCCGAGTGCGGCTGCCGAGCCCAGCACTCCGGCCGCACCGTCCCAGCCGGCCCCGAGCAGCGGGGCGGCTGAAGCACCTGCGGCTCCGGCCAGCCCGCAGGCTGCAACAGCAGGCATTATTGCCGTTCGGGTTCCTGCCGGGAGCACGCTCACACAAACCGCACAACTGCTCGCTAACGCCGGAGTTATTACCGATCAGGCCGGATTTCTGGAGACAGCGATCAGCCGGAAGATTAATACCAAAATTCAATCCGGCAGCTACAATTTCATTAAAGGTGAGAGTGTAAACTCCATTATTGAAAAGCTGATAACCGTGAAATAACGCAGGAAGTGCCAGTAAATCATAAAACTTTCTGCTAATCGTTGCATCCCGTATTTTAATATGTTATAGTAATTGACGGTGTTAAAACACACGCCGGTTGATTTCGACAAGGGGTGCTTTCTTCTGAAGAAAGTCTTGTAGGAAAATGACGCATGGCGGAGGAGACACACAATAAACCAAATCTAGGAGGTGTGTGAAGATGGCAGTAATCTCCATGAAACAGCTTCTCGAAGCTGGGGTACACTTCGGTCACCAGACTCGTCGCTGGAACCCTAAGATGGATCGTTATATCTTCACTGAAAGAAACGGAATTTACATTATTGACCTGCAAAAAACGGTTAAAAAAGTAGAGGAAGCTTACAACTTTGTTAAAAGTGTAGCTGCCGACAATGGCACAATCCTCTTCGTAGGAACCAAGAAGCAAGCTCAGGATTCCGTTAAGGAAGAAGCTGAGCGTTCCGGTATGTTCTTCATCAACCAGCGTTGGCTGGGTGGTACCCTGACTAACTTCCAGACTATCCAGAAGCGTATTGACCGCCTGAAGAAGCTGGAAGCTTGGGAAGAAGACGGTACCTTCCAGGTTCTGCCTAAGAAAGAAGTTATCCTTCTCCGCAAAGAGAAAGATCGTCTTGAGAAATTCCTGGGCGGTATCAAGAACATGAAGGGCCTGCCAAGCGCGCTGTTCATCATCGATCCTCGTAAAGAGCGTATCGCTGTTGCAGAAGCCCGCAAGCTGGGTATCCCTATCGTAGCTATCGTTGATACAAACTGCGATCCGGATGAAATCGACTATGTAATCCCAGGTAACGATGACGCTATCCGCGCCGTTAAATTGTTGACTGGTAAAATGGCAGACGCTGTTGTAGAAGCTCACCAGGGCGAAGACACAACAACTGCTTAATAGTCAGCCGGGACATAAACAAGAACTTAAATGAAAAGGGTGGTTGGCAGGTGGATAACCTCTCACTGCCCTTTTTTTAGGATAATGGCCTTGAATGGAATAAAACGACAATTACCTGGAGGGAATAACAATGGCAGTAGATGCAAAATCCGTAAAAGAACTTCGTGAAAGAACAGGCGCAGGTATGCTTGATTGCAAAAAGGCGCTTGAAGAAGCAAACGGCGACATCACCAAAGCCGCTGAACTGCTCCGCGAAAAAGGTCTTTCCGCAGCAGCTAACAAAGCTGGACGTATCGCTACTGAAGGTACTGTAGAATCCTACATCCACGCTGGCGGACGTATCGGCGTACTGGTAGAAATCAACTGTGAAACTGACTTCGTCGGCAAAACAGATTCCTTTAAAGAATTCGCGCGCGACATTGCAATGCAGATTGCTGCAGCCAGTCCACAATACGTACGCCGTGAAGAAGTTCCGGCTGAAGCTGTTGAAAAGGAAAAGGAAATCCTCAAAGCTCAGGCGCTGAACGAAGGCAAACCAGAGAAAATCGTTGAAAAAATGGTTGAAGGCCGCATCAGCAAGTTCTACGAAGAATACTGCCTGCTTGAGCAGCCATTCGTTAAAGATCCGGACAAAACAATCGCTCAGCTGCTGAACGAAAAGATCAGCACAATCGGCGAAAACATCTCCATCCGCCGCTTTGTTCGTTACGAGCTGGGTGAAGGTCTTGAGAAGAAAGTCGACAACTTTGTTGACGAAGTAATGGCACAAGTTAAACAATAATTAAGCTGCATTACAGCATCTGAATTGAATAAAGGCAAGCATCAAAAGAACGGAACACGTACACCTAGTGTTCCGTCTTTTGTAAGAAAGTGAGGGTATACAATTGGGACAGCCGGTATTTAAGAGAGTCGTTCTTAAGGTTAGTGGAGAGTCATTGTCAGGACAAAACGGATATGGCATTGATGCGGAGACAATTAATTCCATTGCCGAGCAGGTTAAGGAAGTGGTTGAGCTTGGTGTTCAAGTAGCCATTGTCTGCGGAGGCGGCAACATCTGGCGCGGCATTGCCGGCAGTGCAAGCGGCATCGACCGTGCAACAGCCGATTACATGGGAATGCTCGCTACAGTTATGAACTCGCTTGCCCTGCAGGATGCATTGGAGCAGATCGACGTTCCGACACGGGTGCAGACCTCTATTTCCATGCAGCAGATTGCCGAGCCATACATCCGCCGCCGGGCCATCCGCCATCTGGAGAAGGGCCGTGTGGTTATTTTTGCAGCCGGAACAGGTAACCCATTCTTCTCGACCGATACAACCGCGGCGCTAAGAGCAGCTGAGATTGAAGCAGAAGTTATTCTGATGGCGAAGAACAAAGTAGACGGTGTTTACTCTGCGGATCCGTTCAAAGATCCGACAGCCGAGAAATTTGAGCAGCTTACCTATATGGATGTGCTGAACAAAAACCTTGGCGTTATGGATTCCACCGCTTCCTCTCTGTGCATGGATAATAATATACCGCTCATTGTGTTTGCTATTACAGAGCAAGGCAATATCAAACGTGTCGTTCTTGGTGAAAGAATCGGAACGATTGTTAAAGGGAGTGTAGATTAATGCCACAGACGGTTAAGAAAAATGCCGAAGAACGTATGGAAAAAGCGATTGCTTCCCTGAAGCGTGACCTGGCAACCCTGCGTGCGGGACGCGCATCTACAGCGCTCCTGGACCGGATCCAGGTTGAATATTACGGTGCACCTACACCGGTTAACCAGCTGGCCAACATCAGCACGCCGGATTCCCGGACCTTGCTGATCCAGCCATGGGACAGATCGTCGGTAGCGGATATTGAACGGGCGATTATGAAGTCAGATCTGGGCCTTACGCCTGCAAATGACGGTACAATCATCCGTCTCAGCATTCCGCCCCTTACCGAAGAGCGCCGTACAGAACTGGTGAAATTCACCAAGAAATTTGGCGAAGAAGCAAAGGTGGCGATCCGCAACATCCGCCGCGATGCCAACGATGATATCAAAAAGATGGAGAAAAACGGCATTTCGGAAGATGAGTCACGCGGGCACCAGGAAGATATTCAGAAATCAACGGATAAGTTCATAGCTGAAGTCGATAAGGTGCTCTTGTCCAAAGAAAAAGAGATTATGGAAGTATAATGATAATCAAGAGACCTCAAGGCCCCTCCGCATATGGTGGGGTTTGTCTCTTTCTGATAAGAGCTTGGAGGAAACGGAAATGATCAAACGGATTCAAGCATGGCTCAGCCGTAATGACCGGCAGGAAGAACAGCCCGCTGAGATCTCACCTGACAATATTCCCCGGCATATAGCGATTATTATGGACGGTAACGGACGCTGGGCGAAACGGCGCGGCCTGCCGCGCATTGTCGGTCATCAAAACGGGATGAAGGCCGTAAAACGTGCTACCATCGCTGCTAATGATCTGGGAGTCGAGTTCCTGACGATGTACGCTTTTTCTACAGAGAACTGGAAGCGGCCCAAGGATGAGGTCGATTTTCTGATGAAGCTGCCTGTGGAATTCCTTGCCCTTGAACTGGATGAACTGATTGAAAAAAACGTACAGGTACGTGTGATGGGGGACAGTGAAGCCCTGCCTTCCCATACCCGCAAAGCGATGGAAGAGGCTGTTGAGCGGACAAAGCACAATACCGGACTTGTCTTGAATTTCGCGCTGAATTATGGCGGACGCAAAGAGCTGGAAGACTGTATGCGGGACCTCGGCAAGGAGATCAAGGCCGGCCGGCTGTCTCCCGAGGAGATCACTTCCGAGCTGATTGACAGCAGACTGCTGTCCGGCGGCTTGCCTGATCCTGATCTGCTGATCCGTACAAGCGGAGAGATGCGGCTGAGCAATTTTATGCTCTGGCAAGTTGCGTACAGTGAGTTCTGGTTTACGGATGCCTACTGGCCTGAGTTTGACAAGACGCATTTGACGCAGGCTGTAGCAGAATATCAGCGCCGTACACGCCGTTATGGCGGATTGAAGTAGCCTGTGATGGGAGATGGGAACCTTTGAAGCAACGACTCATTACCGGAATTGTGGCCGGAGCGCTTTTTCTGGGCCTTTGTGCGATTGGGGGCTGGTCCTATCAGCTCCTGCTGACTGCCATGGCGCTTGTCGGGTTATATGAATTTGTCAAAATGACAGGGCTCTCTCCGTTAAGCGGCACTGCCCTGCTTGGTTATGCTTCAATTCTCTGCTTCATGATCCCCTGGGGATTGCTGGATGCTTCCGCCTGGCTGACATGGGAACAGGGAGTATGGCT
The DNA here is from genome assembly GCF_029893965.1 of Paenibacillus sp. PastM-3. GTDB lineage: Bacteria > Bacillota > Bacilli > Paenibacillales > Paenibacillaceae > Paenibacillus_AQ. The sequence goes on along the minus strand of NZ_JARXXP010000005.1, from coordinate 91,430 downwards.
GTTACTGATGGTTTTCCTGCTGGTTACGGTATTCAGCAAAAATAAACATGACATCAAGCTCACTGCACTTTTGTTTACCGGAATCGTATACATAGGGATGGGCTTTTCCTATATGGGCACCGCCCGCGCTGCCGGCGACGGCCACGGCCTGTTCTGGACGCTGCTGCTGCTGTGCTGTATTTGGGGCAGCGACGCCGGAGCCTATTTTGTCGGCAGAAGCTTCGGCAAGAACAAGCTCTGGCCGGCTATCAGCCCCAACAAAACAGTTGAAGGTGCGCTCGGCGGTGTAGCTATTTCCGTAATCATTTCGGCATTATTCGCATTATTTGCACCTGATCTGCTGACTATCGGACGGGCCCTGCTGATCGGTCTGTCTGCTGCTGTTCTCGGTCAGCTTGGAGATCTGGTACAGTCTGCCTATAAACGGGTGTACGGTATTAAGGATTCAGGCTCGCTGCTGCCTGGTCATGGAGGAATTCTTGACCGCTGCGACAGCTGGATTATCGTATTTCCTTTCGTACATATCGTAATGCTTATGCCTTACTAACAAACGACAGGGAGAAGATTGAACAGTGAAAAGAATAAGTATACTTGGCTCAACCGGTTCCGTCGGCACGCAGACACTGGATGTGGTTGCCATGCATCCCGATCAGTTTATTGTGGACGGTTTGGCTGCCGGCAGCAATACGGAGCTTCTGCTTGAGCAGGTCGGCCGCTTTAATCCGCGCCGTGTATCGGTCTCTTCGAAGCAGCATGCGGAGGAGATTCGCTCCAGCCTGCCTGCCGGTGTTGAACTTTTTTACGGCAATGAGGGTCTGGTGGAAATTGCTGCAGGCGGGGAGGCAGAAACGGTTGTAACAGCTCTGGTTGGCAGTGTGGGCCTTCAGTCTACACTTGCAGCTATTGAAGCCGGCCGCCATATCGGACTGGCTAACAAAGAAACGCTCGTCACAGCCGGCCATCTGGTGACAGAGCTTGCTAACCGCAAGGGAGTGAAGATCCTGCCGGTCGACAGTGAGCACTCTGCTATTTTTCAATGCCTGAACGGGGAAAACCGTGCGGATATTGCCAGTATCACTATCACAGCTTCCGGTGGTTCATTCCGGGATTACACCCGTGATCAGCTCGTAAATGTTACTGTAGAAGATGCACTTCGTCATCCGAACTGGAGCATGGGAGCTAAAATCACCATTGACTCAGCTACGATGGTAAACAAAGGTCTTGAGGTTATTGAAGCGCACTGGCTATTCAACCTGCCTTATGAAAAAATTAATGTACTGCTGCATCCGGAGAGCATCATTCACTCCTATGTGGAGTTTTGTGACAGCAGCATTATTGCACAGCTGGGAAGCCCGGATATGCGCGTCCCGATCCAGTATGCCCTGACTTATCCAAACCGCTGGCCTTCACCGGCCTCCAGGCTGTCGCTGGCTGAAATCGGACGCCTGACCTTCCGGGAGATGGATTATGTCCGGTACCCGCTGCTAAAGCTGGCCATCGAATGCGGCAAAGCTGGAGGAACTGCGACGACTGCCTATAACGCAGCCAATGAGGTTGCAGTTGCCCGCTTCCTGCGCCGTGAAATTCCATTTTTACGTATAGAAGAAATTATTGAAGAAGTGCTGCAGCGGCATGAAAATGCCGGCAATCCGGATCTGCAGCAGATTGAGCAATGTGATGCTGTAACCCGGGAAATTGCCGCTAAGCTATAACCGCGTTGAAACGGTTTAAAGGCTGATGCGGGCGGGGAATTTACGTTACCCTGTAAAAATAGGCTGAGACTGTTGATTCTCTTGTGCCGGGCCTTGGAATAATGATAAATTAAGAGGACATACTTCGGTCTTACACCTAAAGGGGGAATGTTACGGATGGAAATGGTAAGGGTCGTTTTTTTAACGGTGCTTATGTTTTTTGTTCTGGTGACTGTCCATGAATGGGGACATTATTTTTTCGCCAAACGCGCCGGGATTCTTGTACGCGAATTTGCTATCGGTTTCGGCCCGAAACTGTTTTCTTATAGACGCGGTGAAACCCAGTTCACGCTCCGTCTGCTGCCTTTCGGCGGCTACGCGCGCATGGCCGGCGAGGATCCCGAAATTGTAGAGATCGGCCAGGGGCAGATGATTGCTATCAGGCTCGGGCAGGACAACAAGGTTAAGAACATCTACCTCGACTCACTGGACACCCGCAGAAACGTAATCCGCGGGGAGGCACAGTTTACTGACCTGGAGGATGAGCTGAAAATCCGGCTTGATGTAGACGGGGAGGTTACTACCTATGACGTGCATCCGCAGGCCATGATGATCAAAGGCGGCCAGCAGATCCAGATCGCCCCGAAAGACCGCCAATTCGGCAGCAAAACCGTCGGACAGCGCGCTTTGGCCATCGTAGCTGGTCCGGTAATGAACTTTATTCTGGCTTTCGTCCTGTTTGCGCTGCATCTGCAGCTGGCCGGCATCCCAATCGAAAATCCTACCGTGGTCAGAATCGGTGATATCAGTGCGGGAATGCCTGCTGAAGAAGCGGGATTGAAGGTGGGAGATATCGTAGTGTCCGTCAACGGTGAGCAAATCGGCGGAGATTACATGAAGATGATCGAGCTGACCTCGGCATCCAAAGGCAAAGAGATGGATTGGGTCTTGCAGCGCGGCAGTGAGACCTACGAAGTGACGATGATTCCCCGGACTATGGAAGGGGAAGAAGGCGGCAAAGTAGGGATAACCCGGGATGTGGAGACACGCAAGGCCGGATTCGGTGAGACAATCAGCAAATCGGGTACAGCGATGGTAAGCACAACCGAACTGATATTCACCGGATTTAAGCGGCTGATCAACAACTTCAATATGGATGAAGTCTCAGGGCCTGTAGGCACTTTCCAAATGACCGGACAGATTGCAATGCAGGGCATTGATTATCTCACCTACTGGGCGGCGATTCTCAGCCTGTACCTTGGGATCTTTAACCTGCTGCCGATTCCGGCGCTTGACGGAAGCCGTCTGGTGTTCCTCGGCGTTGAAGCGCTTCGCGGCAAGCCGGTCGATCCCAACCGTGAGGGTATGGTCCATTTTGTAGGATTTGCCCTGCTGTTCCTGGTCATGATTGCTGTAACCTATAATGATATTTTGCGCCTGATTACAGGCTGATTTTCGATCTAACCCAAGCTGATTTATGGCGGACCCGCAAATGGCGGCCGGATGGCTCCGCAGCCAAGCTCTATTTTGCCGGGCAATTTAGGAGGATTTCAAGACATGGCTAAAGATAAGCAGTTCGTTACGGAAATAACGCCGCAGAGCGAGGATTTCTCGCGCTGGTATATCGATGTAATCAAAAAAGCGGATCTGATGGATTATTCGCCGGTCCGCGGCTGTATCGTGTTCAAACCGGAGGGCTATGAAATCTGGGAGCATATCCAGGAGGAAATGAACCGCCGCTTGAAGGCTACCGGTCACCGTAACGCCTATTTCCCGGTGTTCATTCCGGAGAGCTTTTTCCAGAAGGAAAAGGATCATATCGAGGGCTTCAATCCCGAGCTGCCTTGGGTAACAGAGGCCGGGGGTGATGTTCTGGAGGAACGTCTGGCTGTCCGTCCGACCTCAGAAACCATGTTCGGGCACATGTATTCCAAATGGATTCAGTCATACCGCGACCTGCCGGTGCTGATCAACCAGTGGGCGAATGTAGTACGCTGGGAAAAACGCACCCTGCCGTTTATCCGGACCACAGAGTTCCTGTGGCAGGAAGGCCATACGGCACATGAGAACGAAACCGAAGCTCGGGAAGAAACGATGCGGATGCTGGAGAACTACCGTGATTTTGTAGAGAGCTTCCTGGCGATTCCGGTTGTTACCGGCCAGAAGACGCCTTCGGAGCGTTTTGCCGGTGCAGTGGATACTTATTCTATTGAAGCGATGATGAAGGATGGACGGGCTGTTCAGGCGGCCACCTCCCATTATCTCGGAACCAAGTTTGCCGAAGCGTTTGAAATTCAGTATTTGAGCCGCGAGAACTCGCTGGAGTATGTACACACTACTTCCTGGGGATCTACAACCCGCCTGATCGGGTCGCTGATCATGGTTCACGGGGATGACCGCGGACTGGCGCTGCCGCCTAAGGTTGCCCCGACTCAGGTCATTATGATTCCAATCGGACCGCCTAAGACCCGTGAAGCGGTAATTGGCCGGACGGACGAGCTGTTCAAGCAGCTGAAGGATGCCGGAGTGCGTGTACGTGTAGACGACCGGGCCGATCTGACCCCGGGCTGGAAGTTCAACGAATACGAAATGCGCGGTGTACCTGTTCGTCTGGAGCTGGGCCCGCGTGATATGGAAAACGGTGTCTGCGTGCTGGTGTCCCGGATTACCGGCGAAAAGAAAGTCATCCAGCAGGATAATCTGGTGGAAGAAGTGCAGGCCATGCTGGAGCAGGTACACAACGAGATGTTTGAGCGTGCGCTGAAATTCCGCGAAGACCACTTCTATTCCGTGGATAGCCTGGAAGAAATGAAGGCCTCGATGGAGGAGAAGCGCGGCTTTGCCCTGGCAGGCTGGTGCGGAACCGAAGAGTGCGAAGATAAAGTCAAAGAAGAAACGGGAGCGGGCAGCCGCAATATTCCGTTTAATCCGGCAGAGCAGAAGACTGCCTGCATCTGTTGCGGCAAGCCGGCCAAGCATACGGTTGTTTTTGCCAAAGCTTATTAAACAACAATCGATTATAATAGACAGTATCTGAATGCAGCTTCTGGCGAGAGGAGTCGGCGGGCCGAAAGAACCCAACACTTTGTCGACCCGGAAGCTTTTTACAATTTATCTTGTGTAAGTGGGTGGGGGAAGCATGGAACAGAACGCGGAGAGAAGAAGAAGGTTCGAGCTTCTGATGAAGCAGGGGGAGATTCCGCCTGCGCTGATTGATTCCTATTTCATGGACGGACAGATTGAGCGGGTAGAAATCAGCCGGGGCAATAAGGACTGGCATATTGTCATCGCCAAGGATAGTCTCGTTCCGGCACAGGCGTACCGGACCTTTTGTTTGAGAATGCGTGAGAAGCTGCAGCATATCGCCAAAGTCAGCTTCCTGTTTTTATATGATGAAAATAAGGTTGGCAGACAGGAGCTTGTACAGGAGTACTGGGGGCTGTTCATTGAGTGGGTGCAGCGGGAGATTCCGTCGGTTAACGGCTGGCTGACCCGGTCTGCACAGGAGCTGCAGGATAGCACGCTTGTCCTCAGCCTGAATGACAAGATGTCACTGGAGCTTGCCCGCAAAAAGGGAATTGAAGCCGCCATTATTAAATTTTATGATAAATATTTCGGATTTCCGCTGAAAGTTAAGCTGCAGATAGCTGAGAATGAAACCAGTAAAGCAGATGCTTATGAGGAATTCCAGCAGAAGCTGCAGCAGGAGCAGCGTGAACTCGTGGAAATGATGATGATGACCAGCAGCGAACCGGAGGAGCCGGAGGAAGAAGTTGATCCGAATGAAGTGATCAAGCTCCAGGTAGGCTATGAAATCAAGGAGCAGGCAACACCGATTCTGCAAATCCAGGATGAAGAGAAGAAAATTACCATTCAAGGGACGATTTTTGGGCTGGAGAGCAAGGAGCTGCGCAACGGCAATACGCTGTTCACCTTCTGCATAACTGACTTCACCGATTCGCTGCAAATGAAAATGTTCGCCAAGACCAAGGAAGATCTGAAAATTATGAGCCAGCTGGCCAACGGCAAGTGGGTTAGAGCGCGCGGTAAGGTCGAGTACGACCGGTTCATGCAGATCCCTGAGCTGGTAATGATTCCATCGGACCTGTCCGAGGTAAACGCACCGCCTGCCCGCAAAGATAATGCCAAGCAGAAAAGGGTGGAGTTCCACCTGCACACGACCATGAGCACAATGGATGCTGTTACACCGATCGGTGAATACATCAAAACGGCCGCCAAGTGGGGTCATCCGGCCATTGCAGTCACCGACCACGGGAACGTGCAGAGTTTTCCGGAAGCCAACCATGCTGTCCATAAGCACAAAATCAAAATGCTCTACGGTGTGGAAGCCAACGTTGTCAACGATGCCGTAAATATTGTGGAAAATCCGCAGCCTATGGATCTCAAGACAGCCACCTATGTCGTGTTTGATATCGAGACCACCGGTTTGTCCATCACCCGCAATAATATTACCGAGCTTGCCGCCATTAAAATGTGCGAGGGCAAGGAAATCGGCCGTTACACAACCTTTGTTAATCCGCACGAAAAAATTCCGTACCATATCCAGCAGCTGACCAACATTACCGATGAAATGGTCAAGGATGCGCCTGATCTTGAACCGGTCCTGAAGGAATTTGTTGAATTCATAGGCGATGCGGTTCTGGTCGCCCATAATGCGCGGTTTGATATGGGCTTTATTCAGGCCTCTCTGCTGAAGCTGGGCCAGCCGCAGCTGCCAAATCCGTCACTGGATACGCTGGAGCTGGCACGACTGCTGTTTCCGAGCATGAAGAACCACCGTTTGAATACACTTGCGGATAAATATAAAGTGCTGCTGGAAAGCCATCACCGGGCGATTGATGATACCATTGCGCTCGGCGGCATTTTGACCGGCCTTCTGAATGATGCCGAGAAGCTGAAGAACCTGACCCGGCTGGAGCGGCTGAACGATTATGTAGGTAATGATCTGTCCAATGTCCGGCCATTCCACTGTGGAATCTATGCTCTTAATCCTACCGGCAAAAAGAACCTGTATAAGCTGATCTCTATGAGCCATACGGAGTACTTCAAGCGCGTGCCTTGCATCCCGAAATCGAAGCTTGAGGAGCACCGCGACGGGCTGATCGTTATTTCCGGCTGTGAGCGCGGGGAATTCTTTGAGACAGTGCTTAACAAGACGGTTGAGGAAGCGATGGAGGTCGCCCAGTTCTATGATGTTCTGGAAATTCAGCCGCTGACGATGTATATGCATCTTGTGGATAAAGGTTTTGTGGCAACGGCTGAGGATTTAAGGGATGTTGTGCGCAAAATCTGCGAAATCGGCGAACAGATGAACAAGCCGGTTATTGCCACTGGCAATGTACATTATCTGGAGCCGCGCCAAAAGCTGTTCCGTGACATCACGATCCACGGAATTACCGGGTTCAGTCCGCTGAAGGATCAGGTTAAGCCGGATGCCCATTTCCGGACAACGGATGAAATGCTGGCGGAGTTCGAATTCCTGGGTGCGGAAAAAGCGATGGAGGTGGTTGTCACCAACACCGTAGCGCTTGCAGACCGGTTCGAGGAATATGATCTGTTTCCCAGCGAACTCTTTACGCCGAATATTGAAGGGGCGGACGATGAAATCCGCAGCACCTGCTATAACACGGCCAAGTCCATTTACGGTGAGGATCTCCCTGAAGTCGTGGTGGCCCGTCTGGAAAAAGAGCTTGCGCCGATTATCAAATACGGCTTCTCGGCCAACTATCTGATTTCGGAGCGGCTTGTTAAAAAGTCGAATCAGGACGGATACCTCGTGGGTTCCCGCGGCTCGGTCGGCTCGTCTGTAGTTGCAACTTTCCTCGGCATCTCCGAGGTTAACCCGCTGCCGGCGCATTATATTTGCCTGAATCCCGAATGCAAGCACAGCGAATGGTTCCTGGACGGCAGCGTGCCGAGCGGTTTTGACCTTCCGGATAAAGCCTGCCCGGACTGCGGCGGCAGGCTGAAGGGAGAGGGTCAGGATATTCCGTTTGAGACCTTCCTGGGCTTCAAAGGGGACAAGGTTCCCGATATCGACCTTAACTTCTCCGGGGAGTACCAGCCCAATGCCCATAACTTTACCAAGACGATGTTCGGCCCGGATAACGTATTCCGTGCAGGAACGATTGGCACGGTAGCGGAGAAGACAGCCTTCGGCTTCACCAAGAAATATGAGGAGCATCACCAGAAGCGCTGGCGGGGGGCCGAGCTTAACCGTCTGGCTGCCGGCTGCACTGGCGTTAAGCGCAGCACCGGACAGCATCCCGGCGGTATCGTCGTTCTGCCGGATTATATGGAGATCGAGGATATTACACCGGTCCAGTTCCCTGCGGATGATGTGACAGCCGAATGGAAGACAACCCATTTTGACTATCACGCCTTTGACGCCAACCTGCTGAAGCTTGATATTCTGGGCCATGATGATCCGACCATGATGCGTATGCTGCAGGATCTGACCGGCGTCGATCCGACGACCATTCCGATGAATGACCCGAAGGTTATGAGCATGTTTAACTCTACCGAGGCGTTAGGTGTGCGGCCCGAACAGATCCGCACCCCTGTGGCCACCTACGGTGTACCGGAAATGGGAACCAAATTCGTGCGCCAGATGCTGATCGAATCGAAGCCGTCCAGCTTTGCCGACTTGCTGCAGATATCAGGACTGTCCCACGGTACCGGCGTATGGCTGGGCAACGCACAGGAACTGATCAAAAACAATACCTGCAACATTAAGACCGTAATCGGCTGTCGTGACGATATTATGCTCTATCTGATCTATAAGGCGGGTATGGATGCCAGCCTGGCCTTTAAAATCACGGAAAGCGTGCGTAAAGGAAAAGGGCTGCCTCCCGAATGGATTGAAGAGATGAAGAAATGCAAAGTGCCGCAGTGGTACATTGATTCCTGTCTGAAGATCCAGTATATGTTCCCTAAGGCGCATGCCGCTGCGTATGTAATCTCTGCAGTGCGGACCGCCTACTTCAAGCTGTATCATCCGATTGAATATTATGCGACCTACTTCTCGGTACGTGCGGCTGACTTTGACATCGAGCTCTGCTGCCAGGGCTATGAAGCGATCAACCGCCAGATCGGCGAGATCGAAGCCAAGGGCTTCCAGGCGCTGCCTAAGGAAAAAGCGATGCTGCCGGTACTGGAGATGGCGCTGGAGATGACGGCGCGCGGGTTCACCTTCAAGAACATCGATCTGTACCGTTCCGATGCGAACCGCTTTACCGTTGACGGCACCAGCCTGATTCCGCCGTTCTCCGCGCTTGCGGGAATCGGTGAGAATGCGGCCATCAATATTGCTGCAGCCAAGGATGCCGGCGAGTTCCTGTCGATTGAGGATTTCCAGCAGAAATCCAAAGCGAGTAAGACGGTTATCGAGCTGCTAACCGGGATGGGCTGCTTCCGCGGACTTCCGGAGAGCAACCAGCTGTCACTGTTCTAAGAATACCCCGCAAAGTGAAGCGATGGCTCCGAAGAATCACCTGAAACTTTGCGTGGACCCCCGGAATATCAGCCCCGCAAAGCCTTGCCGGACAGGCAGTCAAGGGCTGGTACTTGTCAGTGCAGATGCACTATGGTATAATTTTTCTTGGTAATAATGAGATAAGTCCGTTGTGTAAAGAGTGGGGAAACCCACTCTTTATCTTTGGTATATAGCAAAAGACAAGTTCGTGGAGGTAATTTTCTTTTGAGCACATCCAAATCCAAAATCAAACAAACGGTAGAGCAGATGCTCGGGTCCTATCTTGAGGACAATGGTTTCGAACTGGTGGACGTTGAATACGTGAAGGAAGGTTCCAACTGGTTTTTGCGCATATTCGTAGATAAAGAAGGCGGCATCGACATCGATGACTGCGGCATGATCAGCGAATATTTCAGTTCAAAGCTGGATGAGAATGATCCGATCCCCGAGGCCTATTTCCTGGAGGTTTCCTCTCCGGGAGCTGAACGCCCGCTCAAAAAAGCAGCGGATGTAGCCAAAGCTGTAGGCAAGGACGTATATGTAACGGTTTATGAGCCGATTCAGGGCCTTAAGGAATTCGAGGGCCGTTTGGTCTCGTTCGAGAATGAGGAACTGCTCATCTCCGCGGGCAAAAAAGAACATGTTGTGCCGTATGCCAAAGTCGCCAGCGCGAGATTGGCCATTATTTTTTAACGTTTTGAAAGGGGGACCGGAATTTCATGAGTATGGATTTTATTGAAGCGATGAATGAACTGGAAAGGGAGAAAGGCATCAGCAAGGATGTGCTGTTTGAAGCCATCGAAGCTGCGCTGATCTCCAGCTATAAACGCAACTTCAATGCGGCGCAGAACGTGCGTGTGGATATGAACCGTAACACAGGTGTTATTAAAGTGTTTGCGCGCAAGATGGTAGTCGAGGAGGTTCTCGACGCCAGAACTGAAATTTCCTTGCCTGCCGCAAGAGAAATTAACCCGCATTTCCAGCTGGAAGATGTCGCCGAGCTTGAAGTAACACCGCGCGATTTCGGACGCATTGCCGCGCAGACCGCGAAGCAGGTCGTAACCCAGCGTATCCGTGAAGCGGAGCGCGGACTTATCTATAATGCTTTTATTGATAAGGAAGATGATATTGTTACCGGTCTTGTCCAGCGCCAGGATATGCGCAATATCTACGTCGATCTCGGCAAAATCGAGGCTGTGCTTCCGCTCAGCGAGCTGATGCCTGGTGAGAAGTTCAAGCAGAGCGAGCGGATCAAGGCGTATATCACTAAGGTGGAGAACACGACCAAGGGGCCGCAGATTATGCTGTCACGCAGCCACCCCGGCCTGCTTAAGCGTCTGTTCGAGCTGGAAGTGCCGGAAATTTTTGACGGAGTCGTTGAAATTCGTTCCGTTGCCCGCGAAGCAGGCTTCCGTTCCAAGATTGCTGTCTTTTCCCGCAATGAAGAGGTTGATCCGGTCGGCTCCTGCGTAGGCCCTAGAGGTACGCGTGTCCAGACTATCGTGACTGAGTTGCGCGGCGAGAAGATCGACATCGTGCGTTACTCTGACGCGGTACAGGAATATGTGGCCAATGCGCTCAGCCCGTCCAAGGTGCTTGAAGTTCAAGTCTTTGAAGCTGAAAAAATGGCCCGCGTTATCGTGCCTGACTATCAGCTGTCGCTGGCTATCGGCATCAAGGGCCAGAACGCCCGTCTTGCCGCCAAGCTGACCGGCTGGAAAATTGATATCAAGAGCGAGACGCAAGCGGAGCAGGAGTACGGCAGACCTAAAACGTATAGCGATGAAATGCATCAGGATTCCGTCTCCATCGATTAATTTGGCTGTTGACTGACGGGGGGCGATTAGAATGAAGCAAAAGAAGGTTCCGCTGCGCAAATGTGTTGCCAGCCAGGAAATGATGCCCAAGAAAGAGCTGATCCGCGTAGTCCGCACACCGGACGGCGAAGTGATGATCGATCTGACCGGGAAGAAATCAGGGCGCGGGGCGTACATCTGCGGCAAACTGGAATGCTTTAAACTGGCACAAAAAAACAAAGCGCTTGACCGTGCATTAAAGTGTCAGGTGAGTCCTGAAATCTATGCCCAGCTGGCCAGGGATTTTGCATCCGTAGAGGAAGAATTTCTAGCAGCAAAGGATAGTGAGGACAATGAGTAAAACCCTTTCTTATTTAGGGCTTGCGATGAGAGCAGGCAAGATTGTCACCGGAGACGAGGCTGTACTCAAGGCAGTGCGGTCATCGGAGGCGAAGCTGGTCGTCCTGGCAGGTGACGCTTCAGATAATACCCAAAAAAAGTTTCGCGATAAGTGCGGAACCTACGATATTCCACTAGTAATCGCATTTCACCGGGATGAACTCGGTGCAAGTATTGGTAAGGACCAGCGCGTTGTGCTGGCCGTTACGGATAAAGGATTCGCGGAAATGATCTCCAGAACGCTTGGAGATACTGTCGGAGGTGGAGTTATTGACTAAAGAAGAGAATAAGGATAAACTGCGCGTGTATGAGTACGCGAAATCTCTGAATATGAGCAGTAAAGAAATTATTACAATTCTGAAGCGTTTGAATGTTCCTGTGAATAATCATATGAGTGTGATGGAGGACGGCTCCGTAAACAAAGTGGAGCAGTTCTTTAAGGATATCAAGTCAAACGCTGCAGCCAAGCGGGACACCGGCACCAGCAGCCGTCCGGTATCAACCGGTACGGTAACCGCCGAACCCCAGAGTGCTCAGAATGCCAACAAAAATCAACCGGAAAAGCAGGTAGGTATGAACAGTAACCAAAACAACAACCAATCGACAACGTCACCTAGGCCCCAAAGCGGACAAGATTCCCGCAGAACCAACTCAGGCTCCACCCAGAATTCCCGCCCGCAAGGCAGCTCGACCGGCGGCAACCGCCCGCAAGGCAGCTCCACTGGCGGCAACCGCCCGCAAGGCAGCTCGACCGGCGGCAATCGCCCGCAAGGCAGCTCGACCGGCGGCAACCGTCCGCAAGGCAGCTCGACCGGCGGCAACCGTCCGCAAGGTAGCTCCACTGGCGGCAACCGTCCGCAGGGCAGCTCGACTGGCGGCAACCGTCCGCAGGGCAGCAGCACAGGCAGCCGTACGCAAGGACAAGGCGGCGGTGCTCCGCGTACCGGCGACCGTCCGCAGAGCAGCGCTCCGCGCACAGACAGCCGTCCGCAAGGACAAGGCGGCGGCGGTGATTTCTCCCGCGGCGGAGACAGAGGAGCGAAGAAGAATACTTCCGGCGGAAGACCGAACAACAACGGCGGCCAGAAGCGCTTTGAAGACGGAAAAGGCGGCGGCAATTTCCGCAACAACCGCGGCGGCAAGAATGGTCGCGGCGGCAGAAACCAGCCGGTCGTGCACCGTGAAAAGATTGATAACACACCGAAGAAGATTATTGTCCGCGGCAGCATGACAGTTGGCGAAACAGCCAAACTGCTGCATAAGGATGCTTCCGAGGTCATCAAGAAGCTGATTCTGATGGGCGTTATGGCGACCATCAACCAGGAGCTTGATATCGACACCATTCTGCTCCTGTCGGGTGAATTCGGCGTAGAAGTAGAAGTGAAGATCCCTGTGGACGAAGACAGCTTCGAAACCGTGGAGGAGAACGATTCCGAAGAGGAGCTGCAGACCCGTCCGCCGGTTGTTACGATCATGGGTCACGTTGACCATGGTAAAACAACATTGCTGGATGCGATCCGTTCAACGAACGTAACCGGCGGCGAAGCCGGCGGTATTACCCAGCACATCGGTGCGTACCAGGTGGAAATCAACCACAAGAAAATTACGTTCCTGGATACACCTGGTCACGAAGCGTTTACCGCCATGCGTGCCCGCGGTGCACAGGTCACTGATATGACGATTATCGTTGTAGCTGCCGATGACGGCGTTATGCCGCAGACGGTAGAAGCGATTAACCACGCCAAGGCTGCCGGTCTGCCGATCATTGTTGCTGTTAACAAGATTGATAAGCCGGGTGCAGATCCAGACCGCGTGAAGCAGGAGCTTACCAATTATGAGCTGGTACCGGAAGAGTGGGGCGGAGATACCATCTTCGTCAACCTGTCCGCCAAACAGCGCATTAACCTGGAAGAGCTGCTGGAAATGATCCTGCTCGTTGCCGAAGTTAACGAGTACAAAGCGAACCCGGACAAACGGGCACGCGGTACAGTAATAGAAGCCGAGCTTGACAAGAACCGCGGACCGGTTGCCCGTATTCTCGTGCAGAACGGTACACTGAAGGTCGGAGACGCTTTTGTAGCAGGTAACTGCTTCGGCCGTGTCCGTGCCATGGTGAATGACAAGGGACGCAAAATCAAGGAAGCAGGACCTTCCACACCGGTGGAGATTACCGGTCTGACTGAAGTGCCGCAGGCGGGCGATCCGTTCATGGCCTTTGAAGACGAGCGCAAAGCCCGTGCAATTGCCGACAGACGTTCCACAACCCAGCGCCAGTCCGAGCTGAACACAAATACCCGTGTTACACTGGATGACCTGTTCAAGCACATCAAGGATGGCGAGATCAAAGACCTTAACGTAATCATCAAGGGTGACGTACAGGGTTCGGTTGAGGCGCTCAAGAGCTCCCTGGCGAAGATCGAGGTTGAAGGCGTACGCGTGAAGATTATTCACAGCGGTGCCGGCGCCATTACAGAATCCGACATTACACTGGCGGCAGCATCCAATGCCATTGTAATCGGCTTTAACGTCCGTCCGGACGCACAGACCAAAGCTGCTGCAGAGCAGGAGAAGGTTGATGTACGCCTGCATAACATCATTTACAACGTAATTGAAGAAATCGAAAGTGCCATGAAGGGCATGCTCGATCCGGTCTTCAAAGAAAATATTATCGGTCATGCCGAAGTGCGCAACGTCTTCAAAATCAGCAAAGTGGGCAGTGTTGCAGGCTGTATGGTTACAGACGGCAAAATTACCCGTAATGCCGAAATGCGCCTGATCCGCGGCGGAATTGTTGTCTTCGAAGGCAAGATCGATACCTTGAAGCGCTTCAAGGATGATGCAAAAGAAGTGGCGCAGGGTTATGAATGCGGCATAACTTTGGAACGCTATAATGACCTCCAAGAGGGGGACATTATCGAAGCGTTCATCATGGAAAAGGTAGAGCGCTAAGCGAAGAGGTGAATACAGATGTCTAAAATCAGAGCAGGACGGGTTGGCGAGCAGATCAAGAAAGAGCTGAGCCAGCTCATCCAGAGCGGATTGAAAGATCCGCGGGTAGGCTTTGTTACCGTAACCGGCGTAGACGTGACGAACGATCTGTCGCAGGCCAAAGTATATCTGAGCGTATTCGGCGATGCGGAGCAGCAGAATGCTTCGCTCAAAGCGATTGAGAAAGCCAATGGCTTTCTCCGCTCTGAGCTTGGCAAGGCGATCCGCCTGCGCCACACTCCGGAGCTGATCTTCAAGATTGACGAATCCGTTGCTTACGGAAGTCATATCGAGAAGCTGCTCGGCGAGATCAAGCACGAAGAAAGCTAGGAAACATAAAGGAGACGGCGAATGCAGAGCTATGAACAAAGTCTCCAGCAGACCCGTGAGTTTCTGCTGGAACACGACGATTATCTTGTAGTGTCGCATGTTCAGCCGGACGGAGATGCAGTCAGCTCCACCCTTGCGGTGGGCTGGCTTCTCTCATGTCTGGGCAAAAAATACACTATGCTGAATGAAGGTCCGATTCCTAAGCGGATGGAATATTTATGGCATGCCGGTGAAATCGTGAATCTGGCGGACGGTGAGCTGCCCCGCCAATATAGCAATATCATTTGCGTCGATTGTGCAGATTTTCAGCGTGTGGGCCTGACCCAGCGTTATTTCGCCAGCGATGCGCGCATCGTGAATATTGATCATCATCCAACCAATAACGGTTACGGCCTCGTTACGCTGATTAAGCCGGATGCTGCTGCGACTGCAGAAATTTTGTTCGATCTGCTGAAGACGTTTCAGGTGGAATGGGACCTTGATATTGCTACAGCCATTTATACCGGACTGCTGACAGATACCGGCGGCTTCCGTTACACGAATACTTCACCAAAGGTTATGGCGGCCGTTTCGGAGCTGCTGGCATTGGGTGTGAATGGCCCTGAGCTGGCGGAGAACCTGCTGGAGGAAATGACGCTGGCACAGGTAAAGGTGCTGAACCGGGCGCTTAATACCCTGCAGCTGTCGCCGGAAGGGGATATTGCCTGGCTGTATGTTACCCCGCAGGACATGATTGATTGCGGTGCAGCTAATGAAGATCTGGAAGGTATTGTAAATTATCCGCGTAACATCCGCGGGGTAGAGGTTGGCATCCTGTTCAAGGTGATTAATGAGCATGCGGTCAAAGCAAGCCTGCGTTCAGCCGGCAAGGTGGACGTTGCTGCACTGGCTCAGGTATTCGGCGGAGGCGGACATACCCGGGCGGCAGGAGCGCGTATCGACGGAACACTGGACGAAGCGGTTGCGCTGGTGCTTCAGGAGGTCAGACGCCATCTATGAGTGAGCTTACAGGTGTACTGGCAGTTTTTAAGCCTGCAGGTTTTACCTCACATGATGTGGTCGCCAAAGCCCGGCGTATTCTTGGCATGAAGCGGATCGGCCACACCGGGACACTTGATCCTCAAGTGACCGGGGTGCTCCCGCTGTGTCTTGGACAGGCTACCCGGGTAGTGGAGTACATACAGGAGCTTCCCAAGGAATATGTAGCCACGCTGCGGCTGGGCCTGTCGAGTGATACGGAGGATATGACGGGAACGATTACGGAATCGGTGGATGAGGTCCGGGTGACCGAGGCTGAAGTGCTGGCTGTACTGGAATCGTTCAGAGGAGTTATTTCACAGGTGCCGCCTATGTACTCGGCGGTCAAGGTTGACGGCAAACGGCTTTATGAGCTTGCCCGGGAAGGCAAGACCGTGGAGCGCAAGAGCCGTGAAGTGGAAATCTATGAGATAGAAATGACGGATATGGTCTGGAACGGCATATATCCTGATATTACCTTCCGCGTGCTTTGCTCGAAGGGTACCTATATCCGTACGCTTTGTGTGGATATCGGCCGTGCGCTGGGAATACCCGGTGTCATGGCGCAGCTTACACGTACGATGTCTGCCGGAATCTCTGCCAGCCACTGCCTGACGCTGGAACAGATTGCGGAATATAAGGAAGCAGGTACGCTGCAGCAGCATCTGATTGCAGCTGATGAAGCCATCTCCCATTTGTCCCGGCATACAGTGACTGATGAGAAGAAAATGGCCGCCCTGCAGGGACAGCGTCTATCCATCCGTTATGTAGCGCCTGAGGTGAAGGACAACGGCGATTTCCGGCTGTATGACGGTGCAGGCGAGTTCCTCGGCATATACAAGCTCGACGAGGCGGGAGCCATTGCTCCGGTCAAGGTATTCGCACAGCGCTAATTATTAATTTATTTGTGAATTGTAGGTGAGAAACAGCGTGAGAACCGTAACCTTAAGCTTTCCAATACCGCCGGAGACCGCAGCTTCATGGGCTCAGCCGCAAGTGGCTGCCCTGGGGCAGTTCGACGGGCTGCACCGCGGACATGCCAGCGTCATTACATCCGCTGTTGCCCTGGCCCGCAGGCAAGGCGTTCCGGCTGCAGTGATGACCTTTCATCCCCATCCCAAGGATGTTATGGGCAAAGGCGATTATGATGGATATTTGACCCCGCCAAAGGACAAGCAGGAAATCCTGGCCGGTATGGGCGTCGATATTTTGTATATAATAGAATTTAATGAGCAGCTTTCCCGGGTCAGCCCTCAGGATTTTGTATCTGTAATGCTGCTGCCGCTGCAGATTGTAACCGCCGTGGTCGGATTTGATTTCCGCTTCGGTTATCTGGGCGAAGGGGATGCGGATATGCTTCGTGAACTGGGGCAGGGAGCAATGGGTGTCCAGACGGTTCCGCCGTTCTTGCTTGAAGGGGAGAAGGTGAGCAGCTCGGGAATCCGGAGAAGCCTGCACAGCGGTGATCTGGCCCTGGCGAACAGCTGGTTCGGCCGCTGCTATCATCTGCGCGGAACGGTTGGACATGGTGAGAAGCGGGGGCGTACGATCGGTTTTCCGACAGCGAACCTTCAGCTTGAAGACCGTTATGTCATTCCGGCCAAAGGCGTTTATGCCGTTAAGGTTTTCTATAAGAATGAAATCCTGTATGGTGTCATGAATGTCGGTGTCAAGCCTACCTTCCATGACGGAATGGCGGCGCCGAGCTTTGAAGTGCATCTGTTCGATTTTGCTGCTGATATTTACGGACAGGAGCTTAAGGTTGAGCTTCAGGCGTTCATCCGGCCTGAACGGAAGTTCGAGTCGATTGATGCGCTGATCTCGCAAATTTCACAGGATGCCGACACGGCAAAAGAGCTGCTGGGTTATTCTTCATAATCTTCTGCGGACATGCGTTTACTTTTGTCTCCGAAGATGCTATACTGATTAACGTTGCTGGAATGACAGCATCATAACCTTAGCTTGGTTGCACGTTCTCACCGACGGCGACGAGGCTACTGGCGATTATAATGAAGGAGGTGAACAGGATGGCATTGACTCAAGAACGTAAACACCAATTGATCGACGAGCACAAAACTCACGAATCCGATACAGGATCCCCTGAGGTGCAAGTTGCTATCCTTACGGAGAATATCGTTAATTTGACTGACCACTTGCGTACGCACAAGAAGGATCACCATTCCCGCCGCGGACTGCTGAAGATGGTTGGACAACGTCGTAAACTGTTGGCTTATTTGAAAAATAAGGATATCCGACGTTACAGCGCCCTGATCGAAAAACTGGGATTGCGTCGCTAATTTCCATAAGAGTAACCTTAAAGCAGCCTGGTTGTATACCGTATGTCCTTCTTACGAGCGACAACGGGACAGCCGGGTTGCTTTTTGAAAATTTACGGAGATTTTTCCAGTTTTCAAAAGGATATGATTCGCAGAAACGGCTATTTTACCTTTATGGAGGACAAGCCGTTTTTGCTTGTAGAATGAAACGCAGAAAAATACCAATCAAGGAGGGATTTTATGGAACAACGTGTTGAGATGCAGCTTGGCGGAAGACGCCTTGTGCTGGAAACTGGGCGACTTGCCAAACAGGCAAATGCCGCTGTTATGGTCCGCTACGGAGATACTGCAGTATTGTGTACGGTTACTGCCTCCAGTGAGCCTAAAGATCTGGATTTTTTCCCGCTTACAGTGAACTATGAAGAAAGACTATACGCAGTAGGTAAAATTCCGGGCGGATTCATCAAGCGCGAAGGCAGACCAAGCGAAAAAGCGATTCTGTCCAGCCGTTTGACTGACCGTCCGATTCGCCCTTTGTTCCCGGAAGGGTTCCGTAACGATGTTCAGGTATTGAACATGGTAATGAGTGTGGATCAGGATTGTGCGCCGGATATCGCGGCAATGATCGGTACTTCTGCTGCACTGAGCATTTCCGATGTGCCGTTTGACGGTCCGATCGGCGGAGTAGCTGTAGGCCGGATCAATGGCGAATTCGTTATTAATCCTGACGTGGCCCAGCAGGAAGCCAGCGATATCTATGTCGTGGTTGCCGGAACAAAAGATGCCATTATGATGGTTGAAGCAGAAGCAAACGAAGTGCCGGAGGATGTGATGCTGGAAGCCATCATGTTCGGGCACGAAGAAATCCGCAAGATCGTAGCCGTTATTGAAGAGCTGGTAGCTGTTGCCGGTAAAGAAAAGATGGCCGTGAAGCTGCATGCGGTAAATGCTGACGTGAATGCTGAGGTTCGTGCCTATGCCGGAGACCGTTTGGTGGAAGCCGTAAAAATCGCCGAGAAGCACGCGCGTCAGGATGCAATTGATCTGATCAACAGCGAAACAGTGGAGTATTTCGTTGAGAAATACATAGAAACACCTGAACTGCTGAAGGATGTCAAGGAAGTGCTGCATGATATCGTTAAGGATGAAGTGCGCCGCCTGATTACACATGATAAAGTGCGTCCGGATGGCCGCAAGCTGGATGAGATCCGTCCGATCGAATGTGATACGGCATTGCTGCCGCGTACACACGGTTCCGGGCTCTTTACACGCGGACAGACACAAATCCTCAGCGTATGTACACTTGGTGCGCTTGGTGACGTGCAGATTCTGGATGGAATCGATCCGGCTGAAACCAAACGCTTCATGCATCATTACAATTTCCCGCCGTTCAGCGTAGGGGAAGCCCGTCCGCTAAGAGCACCGGGCCGCCGCGAGATCGGTCACGGAGCACTGGGTGAACGCGCCCTGTCCAAGGTTATCCCTAGTGAAACAGAATTCCCGTACACCATTCGTCTGGTATCGGAAGCTATTGAATCCAACGGTTCAACTTCCCAGGCAAGCATCTGCGCCAGTATCCTGGCAATGATGGATGCAGGCGTACCGATCAAGGCTCCTGTAGCCGGCGTAGCGATGGGTCTGATCAAAGACGGAGAGCATGTTTCCATTCTGACTGACATCCAGGGTATGGAAGATCACCTCGGTGATATGGACTTTAAGGTAGCAGGTACTGCTGAAGGCGTAACTGCAATCCAGATGGATATCAAGATTGCCGGTATTGACCGCAAAATCCTGAAGGAAGCTTTGGAGCAAGCCAGAGTAGGACGTCTGTTCATCCTGGACAAAATGAATGAAGCTATCTCTGAGCCAAGACCAAACCTGTCCCAATATGCGCCTAAGATCATCATCATCAATATCAATCCGGACAAGATCCGTGATGTTATCGGTGCCGGCGGCAAGATCATCAACAAGATCATTGAAGAAACCGGTGTGAAGATCGATATTGAGCAGGATGGACGCGTATTTATCGGTTCTTCCGATGAAGCGATGATTCAGAAAGCCCGCGGTATCATCGAAGGTATCGTGAAGGAAGTTCAGGTTGGCGAAATCTATGTGGGTACAGTCCGCCGTATTGAGAAGTTCGGTGCGTTTGTGGAACTGATTCCCGGCAAAGACGGCCTGGTTCACATTTCCCAGCTATCCACAGAGCGCGTAGCCAAGGTTGAAGACGTTGTTGCCATCGGTGATACCATCACCGTTAAAGTAACCGAAATCGACCAGCAGGGCCGTGTTAACCTGTCACGCAAGGCGGTATTGACTGCTGAGAGCGGTGCGAAGGCCTAAGCCCTCCCGTCTATAAGGAATATGTATGAAGAAGAGACAGAAGCTTATGCATTCTGGCTCTTTTTTAACGTTCCTGGAGGTTTGATCCTGAATCCAGTTACTTTAAAGTTGAAGTGTCATATTTCATTTCTGTCATTCATAGGCTGGGACAAAGCGTCCTGTGCGTGCAGTGCGGGACGATGTAGACCGTATCTAGCCGGGGAGGACAATTACATGAAAACGGACAAGGCAGCGCTTGTGCTGGCCTGTATAGCTGTTGTAATCGGAATAGGCAGTACCGACGGTCCGGTAAAGGAGATGCTGGCACAGCTTAAGCCGCAGGATGCTCTTGCGGTAACGGCTGTACTGCCGGGAGAAAAGGACCGTAAAGATCTGCGGGCGCAGGTAGAGCAAAAAGCAGCCGAACTGAATGCACCGCCGGTGGATGCCACTGTAGACCGTGTCTGGAAGGCTATCCCGGGCTATAACGGCCTTGAGGTGGATGTGGAGGCGACTTACCGGAATACCCTGCTGCAGGGGCCGGGAGAAGGACTGAAGCTGGTCTACCGCCAGACGCAGCCCAAGGTGTCTTTAAATGACCTGGGGGCTCATCCGATCTACCGCGGCAATCCGGCCAAGCCGATGGTAGCCTTCATGATCAATGTGGCCTGGGGCAATGAGTATATCAAGCCGATGCTTGATATTCTGGATGAGGAACAGGTGAAGGTGACCTTTTTTCTGGACGGCACCTGGCTGAGCAAGAACAAGGAACTTGCTGCTGAAATGCTGAAGCGCGGGCATGAGATGGAGAATCATGCTTATACCCATCCGAATATGAGCATTTTAAGCAGGGCAAGGGCAACCGCCGAGATCCAGAAGACGCAGGTTTTGCTAAAAGAGAGCCTGGGCGTAACCAATAAGTGGTTTGCTCCGCCGTCGGGGGATTTTGACCAGGAGACCGTGGAGATCGCTGCAGCGCTCGGCCTGAAGACGGTGCTCTGGACCCTCGATACGGTAGACTGGCGCAACCCGGCCCCTGAAGCCGTTGTAGCCAAAATCAGTGCGAAGGCGGAGCCGGGGACACTGGTGCTAATGCATCCGACAGCCTCGTCATCCAGGGCGCTTAAAGGGATGATCCGGGCGGTTAAGGCAAAAGGGCTAAAGCTCGGAACCGTCAGCGAGACCTTGTCTGCAGAGCGGCTTCTACCCTCTGATGTTGAGTGAACCGTTATTTTCTGGTAGGATTAAATTCGCTTAAGATTTTGGGCAGAACAGAAACAGGGCTATGCCAGGAGGACGTACAATTGGAAAAAATAGTGTTATCGAACGGCCTGCGGGTGGTGACGGAGAAAATCCCTACCGGCCGGTCCGTTTCCTTTGGAATCTGGGTCAGAACCGGTTCCCGCAATGAAAATCCCTTGAACAACGGTATTTCCCATTTCATTGAACATATGCTCTTTAAAGGCACCGACCGCTTTAGCGCCAAGGATATAGCCGAGCAGTTTGATGCGATTGGCGGCAACGTCAATGCATTTACCTCGAAGGAATATACATGCTATTATGCAAAAGTGCTGGATGAGCATCTGCCGATAGCGGTGGATGTGCTGTCAGATATGTTTTTCCGCTCAAAGATGGACGCCGAAGAGCTGGCCAAGGAAAAAAACGTCATTCTCGAAGAAATCGCCATGTGCGAGGACACACCGGATGATCTGGTGCATGACCTGATGTGTGCTGCCGCTTACGGGGAGCATCCGCTTGCTTACTCAATCCTCGGACTGAAGGAACGCCTGCTTGAGATGACGCCGGATGATCTGCGCGCCTACATGAAGGAGCAGTATACGATCGAAAACACAGTAATCAGCGTAGCGGGTAACATCGATGACGGCCTGATTGATCTGCTGGAGCGCCATTTCGGCGCATTTGACAATCATGGCCAGGCCCCGGAGCTTACAGCGCCTGATTATCAGGGCGGCCTGCTGTTCCACCGCAAAAAAACCGAGCAGAACCACATCTGTATTTCCCTGCCGGGTGTACAGAGCGGCGGGCCGCTGCAGTACCCGATGGTGCTGCTCAATAACACAATTGGCGGCGGAATGAGCTCACGCCTGTTCCAGGAGATCCGTGAGAAACGGGGACTTGCTTATTCCGTGTATTCGTATCACAGCTCCCAGGCGGACAGCGGCCTGTTCACCGTATATGCGGGGACAGCGCCTAAGCAGACGAAGGAAGTAACCGAGCTGATCAAGGAAATGATGCAGGAGCTGGCTATGAAGGGCATCAGCGAAGATGAGCTGAGAAAAGGCAAAGAGCAGCTCAAGGGCAGCCTGATCCTCAGCCTCGAAAGCACCAGCAGCCGGATGAACCGGATCGGCAAAAACGAGCTGATGCTGGGAAGACATGATACACTGGACGATATGATTGACAAAATCAGCCGGGTAACGATGGACGATGTAAACCGGCTGCTGGACCACATGTTTGCTGAACCTCTCGCACTGGCGATGGTCGGCTCAACAGATAAAGCGATTGCCAATGTTAGGAGAGATGATCTTGTCTTATCACGTTCAAATTAACAAGCTGCCGGGAAATGAGGATGTGCAGCTCCCGCGCAAAATGTCCGAGCAGGCTTCAGGCTTTGACCTGCATGCCTCGGTAGCAGAGCCTGTAGTACTTGCTCCCGGCGAGCGCGCCCTGATCCCTACCGGTATTGCCCTGGCCATGCCTGACGGGCTTGAGGCACAGATCCGGCCGCGCAGCGGGCTGGCCTTCAAGCATGGCATTACCTGCCTGAACACCCCGGGAACAATCGATGCCGATTACCGCGGTGAGATCAAGGTGCTGCTGATCAACCTGGGGCAGGAGCCTTTTGCCATTGCCCGCAATGAGCGGATTGCCCAGATGGTGTTCCAGGCTGTTCCGGCAGTTACACTTGTTGAAGTGGAAGAGCTGTCTGAAACAGAGCGCGGAGCCGGCGGCTTCGGCCATACCGGGAAGTAAGGATTTAGTGCACATTTAAAAGCTTGCAGATAAACCGCCTGTTAGGGGCGATGTCTGCAAGCTTTTTTCTTGTTGTAAGGTCTTTATTTGCCGCTATTATTCATTTTCAGGCCGGCACGCACAACCTCACGCAGCTTCCCCAGCTGGGCATCCCGTGATTTATGTGGACCGCCCAGGAATTATTCTGGCGCTTTTCACCCATCCGCGAGCCCCGGCATAAGATGCTTTATAGTCGATAGTGTATGTGGAAAGGAGCGTCATCCCTATGCTTACTGGCATCAGGATCGTGTTCCTGGGCGGGGACGCGAGACAGCTTGAAGTCATTCGAAAGTGTGTGGAAATGGATGCGGCGGTTAGTGCCGCCGGATTCGAGAAATGGGAAGCCCCTAGCCCGGGGGTGAACCTGGAACAGCTGTCGCCTGAGTTGCTCAGCAATGCGGATGTGCTGGTGCTGCCTACGGTGGGCTGTGACGAGGAAGGGAATATCAATGCGCTGTTTTCATCCGGCCGCCTGCAGCTGCTGGAGGAGCATGCTGCTGCCCTGCCGGAAGGATGTATAGTATACACCGGAATGGCCAAAAGCTATCTGCGCAGCCTGTGCGCAAGACATAAGCTTAAGCTCGTAGAGCTGCTGAACCGGGACGATGTGGCGATCTATAACTCGATTCCGACCGCGGAAGGTGCGCTGGTCATGGCCATTCAGAATACCGATTTTACCATTCACGGCTCCACTTCCATGGTGCTTGGGATGGGACGCACCGGCTTTACTATGGCAAGGGCACTTCAGGGGCTCGGCTCCACAGTCAAGGTGGGTGTAAGGAAGCAGGATCATTATGCCCGGGCGGAAGAGATGGGCTGGAAGCCGTTTATGACCGGGGAGCTGCTTACACAGGTGGTCGATACCGATCTGATTTTTAATACGATACCAAGCATGATTATTACAGCACAGATTCTTTCCCGTGTTCCCAAGAGTAGCGTCATTATTGACCTGGCTTCGGCGCCGGGCGGATGCGACTTCCGGTATGCGGAGAAGCGCGGCATCAAGGCGATGCTTGCACCCGGGCTGCCCGGGATTGTCGCCCCGAAAAGCGCCGGGATGATTATGGGCAATGCGCTGGTACAGTCAATCTCGGAAGAGATTCTAACGAAGGGGGACCAATAAATGGATTGGCACGGAAAAACAGTAGGTTATGCGATTACCGGCTCACACTGCACCTTTGCGGAGGTGATGCCGCAGATTCAGCGGTTTATGGACGGGGGAGCGAAAGTGGTGCCGATTGTTTCCGCATCCGTGCTGAATACGGACACCCGGTTCGGCACATCGGAAAATTGGCTAAAACAGTTGAAAGATATAACGGGGAATGATATCATTTCTACAATTGTTGATGCGGAACCGCTGGGTCCATCCAAGCTGCTCGATGTGCTGGCAATAGCTCCCTGCACAGGCAATACGACGAGCAAGCTGGCTAACGCCATGACTGACAGCCCTGTCCTGATGGCTGCCAAATCGCAGATGCGCAACGGCCGTCCGCTTGTGCTGGCCATTTCGACTAATGACGGCCTGGGTCTGAACGCGGCGAATATTGCGAAGCTTCTGGTAGCCAAACATATTTATTTTGTGCCGTTCGGCCAGGATAACCCTGAGGGCAAGCCCAATTCGCTTGTAGCACGCATGGAGCTCATTCCTGAAGCCTGCTACGCCGCTCTGCAGGGCAAACAGCTGCAGCCGATGATTATCGAACGGTTTCATTCAGCATAGCATGAAGGTCTGCATGGAGCAGACCTGAATTGATTTATAAGCCTTACTTGCGCCGTCCTCATGCTGGGGGCGGTTCAGCACTTTTTTAGCTTGTTTAGAGAAGTAATGGAGGAATTATACAATGGGTATTTTAGTGCAAAAATTCGGAGGGACTTCACTTTCGACACCAGCAGCAAGAGAGCATGTTATCAGCCATGTCAAACGGGAGCTGGCAAGCGGATTCAATCTTGTAGTCGTTGTATCTGCAATGGGCCGCAAAGGTGAACCTTATGCTACCGACACCCTGCTGGACTGGGCGGTACAGAACGGCAACGCGCTGCCTGACCGCGAGAGGGACCTGCTGATGGTCTGCGGTGAGATTATCTCGGCAACTACACTGTGCGGGCTGCTGGAGGAGCAGGGCATCCGTGCAACTGTGTTAACAGGGGCGCAGGCGGGCTTTTTGACCGACAGTAATTACGGAAATGCAAGAATTCTCGATGTCCGTACCGAACGGATTCTACGCGAATTGCGCGAGCATAAAGTAGTAATAGTAACCGGGTTCCAGGGTCAGACCGAAGCCGGGGATTTCACGACCCTTGGCAGAGGCGGAAGCGATACTTCGGCAACTGCGCTCGGAGCTGCCCTCCGTGCAGATATGGTCGATATTTATACCGATGTGGACGGAATCCTGACTGCTGATCCGCGGATTGTCGAGGATGCCAAGCCTCTGACCTATGTCAGCTATACCGAAATCTGCAACATGGCCTACCAGGGTGCTAAGGTTATTCACCCGCGCGCCGTGGAAATTGCCATGCAGGCCAATATTCCGGTACGTGTACGCTCTACCTTTTCCGAATCGGAAGGCACACTGGTTACCCATCCCGAAGGGTTTAATGATGTATCCAACGGCATTGTAGACCGGTTTGTAACAGGGATAGCCTATGTGAGCAACATTACACAGATTTCCGTTGAATGCCCGGACGGCAACGGCACAGGCGTACAGCTGCAGATTTTTAAAAGCATGGCCGACAACGGCATCAGCGTTGACTTTATTAACGTAACGCCTACAGAGGCGCTGTATACCGTCAATGACGACAAATCCGAGCGGGCTATAGCAGCGCTGCAGGAGCTGGGGCTCCGTCCCAAGAGCTTATCCGGCTGTGCCAAGGTCTCGGTAATCGGGGGCGGAATTAACGGTGTGCCGGGGATTATGGCCCGGATCGTTGAGGCGCTCAGCTCGCAGAATATTCAGATTTTACAGTCGGCGGATTCGAATACTACCATCTGGGTTCTTGTGAAAAAGGAAGATATGGTGCAGTCGCTGCGTGCGCTGCATGCCAAATTTGAATTGCACCGCTGACAAGGAGGAATTCAAAGTGGATTTCGGAAGACTAATCACTGCGATGGTAACCCCCTTTGACGGGGATGGAGAAATCAACTGGGAGGCAACCTCCCGTTTAGTAGATTACCTGATCGAAGAACAGAAATCCGAAGCGCTGGTTGTCTGCGGGACAACGGGGGAATCGCCTACCTTGACCGATGAGGAGAAGCTGAAGCTGTTTTCCTTTGTCCTGAATAAAGCAGACGGACGCTGTAAAATTATCGCCGGAACCGGCACCAACAGCACCAGACATTCCATACATCTTACGAAGGAAGCAGAAAAAATCGGCGTAGACGGTGTTCTGCTGGTCGTTCCTTACTACAACAAACCGAACCAGGAAGGGCTGTATCAGCACTTCTCGGCGATTGCCGGCAGCACCTCTTTGCCCTGTATCCTGTACAATGTTCCCGGACGAACAGGTGTGAGCATGAGTGCGGCAACGACACTGCGGCTTGCGGAGATTCCGAATATTGTCGCCACCAAGGAATGTGCCTCCGTGGACCAGATCACATTGATTGCTACGGCATGCCCTGAGGATTTTCATGTCTACACAGGCGATGATTCTGCAGGTCTGGCTACCCTTGCGGTGGGCGGGCACGGAATTATCAGTGTGGCGGGACATATTATCGGATTCCAGATGTCAGAGATGATTCAGGCATACCTGGCTGGAAATGTGAAGCGGGCAGGAGAGCTGCACCGTCAGCTGTTCCCTGTGTTCAAGGGTCTTTTTGAGTGTCCGCAGCCGCTGCCGAATCCGGCCGCAGTCAAGTATGCGCTGTCGCTGCGCGGAATCGATGTCGGTTCGGTCCGGCTCCCGCTGGTCGGCCCGGACGAAGCTGAAGCCGCTTTTATCGAAGCTCTGCTGAAATAGCCCATTATTTGTTTTTAGAATGTAAATGCATGAGCCGGCATCCCTTTTTAGGGGGCCGGTTTTTTGGTGCCTTTCTGCATTTTACGTGAGAGCTTAGCTTAAACTTTTCCGCAAATAATGCCTGTATTTTAAGGAAAGAATAAGCTTACATAGTGGATGACTTGTCTTTTGCCAAAAAAATCATGTATAATGTTCTTAAGTGACTGGGTGCGGTTAATTAAATATGCGGTAATCTTCCGTCAATGTTTATTTTACATTGTGAGACAGGGTAGGTCCTTGTACAAGTCTGTGCTACTGCTGTTGATTTTTTGCGCGAGGGGCGCGGCAGTGGCGTTTGACGGAAATTATCCGGTTGAAGAAGCTACTCACTGCTTGGTCTCGGGGATTTTTCGCATTGCACAGCAGATATGATCTAGACTGAAGCGGAATATCCCTGTTCTTTATGGAAGCTATCGGCAATTTGAACAATGTGTTCAGCGCCGCTGAAATATGAAGCTTAATGATTTGCCAATAAAAGGGTGACGTCCAACATCATAGGAGGGTTAGATTCATTTGTCCAAAAAAAATAACAACAACGATAAGCTAATGATTTTCGCTTTGGGCGGAGTCGGAGAAATCGGAAAAAACATGTATGTAGTCCAATATGCTAACGACATTGTGGTCGTGGATGCAGGACTGAAATTCCCGGAAGAGGATATGCTCGGTATTGATATTGTTATCCCAGACATCTCATACCTCACTGAGAACCGTGATAAGGTTAGAGGGATCGTCCTCACTCACGGACACGAAGATCACATCGGCGGTTTGGCTTATGTGCTCAAGAACCTGAATGTTCCGGTATACGGAACAAGACTTACACTCGGCCTGGTCGAGAACAAGCTGAAGGAAGCCAACCTGCTTGGCGAAACGAAGCGTATTCTGATTAATGAGGACTCTGTCATCGACCTGGGAACCTCCCTGCAGGTGACCTTCTTCAGAACCAATCACAGTATTCCGGATTCCGTAGGCGTATGCATTGAGACCCCGGAAGGTAATGTCGTTCATACAGGCGACTTCAAATTTGACCATACACCAGTCAATGGCCAATATGCGAACCTGCACCGGATGGCTGAAATCGGCCAGAAGGGTGTACTCGCCCTTATGTCTGACAGTACCAATGCCGAGAAGCCGGGCTTTACCCCTTCGGAGAAAAATGTCGGCATCGTGCTGGAGGATATTTTCCGCAAAGCCGAACAGCGTGTAGTAGTGGCGACTTTCGCTTCCAACGTGCACCGTATTCAGCAGGTGGTTAATGCTGCTGAATCGACTGGCCGCAAGATCACTGTTATCGGACGCAGTATGGTTAACGTAGTTGCCATTGCTTCCGAGCTTGGATACCTGAATGTACCGGATGGCATGCTGATTGAGCCGGAAGAAATGAACCGTATGGCTGCCAACCGCGTTGTCGTGCTCTGCACAGGCAGCCAGGGTGAGCCGATGTCGGCGCTTACCCGCATGGCCCGCTCCAGTCACCGCAAGGTGGATATCCTGCCGGGAGATACCGTTATTATTGCGGCTACTCCGGTTCCGGGCAACGAGAAGTATGTCGGCCGTACCATTGATGAACTGTTCCGTCTCGGCGCTAATGTAATCTACAGCGGCTCGAACTCCGGCGTTCACGTATCCGGTCACGGCAGCCAGGAAGAGCTCAAGCTGATGCTTAACCTGATGAAGCCGAAGTACTTCATTCCAATCCACGGTGAATTCCGGATGCAGCGCAGACATGCGCTTCTGGCAGAATCCGTCGGCGTGGATCCAAGTAACATCTTCATCACCGAGATTGGTGAAGTGATTGAGATTCAGGGCGGTGGAGCCCGCAGAGCCGGTAAGGTTACTGCAGGCAACGTGCTGATCGATGGTCTGGGTGTCGGCGACGTAGGCAACATCGTACTCCGCGACCGCAAACTGCTGTCCCAGGACGGTATCCTCGTAGTCGTCGTTACACTAAGCAAGCAGAACGGAGCGATTGTCTCCGGACCGGATATCATTTCCCGCGGCTTTGTATATGTCCGTGAGTCCGAAGGACTGCTGGACGAAGCCAACCGTATTGTATCCAGCACGCTGCAGCGTCTGATGAGCGAGAAGGTCAATGAGTGGGCTTCCCTCAAGACCAGCGTCAAAGATTCCCTTGGCCGTTTCCTGTATGAACAGACGCGCCGCAGACCGATGATTTTGCCGATTATTATGGAAGTTTAAGAAGATAGGTTCTTCTATTTAAATAAGCAGGGCGCAAAAGCCCCTTCTCTCCCGGAAATATTGGACGGTTTCCTGGGGAGGAGGGGCTTTTGCTATTTTTACGCCAAGAGACAACATTTCCATAGTTCAATCGTTATACTGCCAGGGAGGTGCTTAATGGGGGCTAAGCTTAAGGAACAGCTGCTGGGGTCCAAGATGACTGAGATCCGCAGATATCTGATCCGCCTGGGCGCAGCGCCTGAAGATGCGGAGGATATTGTACAGGATACGGTCTGCAAGGCACTGCAGTATATAAGTGGGATTGAGGAGCGCAATTTCAGCGCCTGGCTCTATAAGGTTGCGATTAACCGCTATTATGATTTGTGCCGCAGACATAAACGGTTTCAGTACACCATGGAGGCAGAGAAGCAGGCAGCGCCGGATAAGGAGCAGCCGGAGTCGCAGCTGTTGCAGCGTGAGCAAAAGGAACAGATTGAGCAGACGCTAAACCGGATGATTCCGGCAAACCGCCAGCTGATTCTGCTCAAATACGAGCTGGGCTTATCGTACAAGGAAATCGCTGCATTGCTGGGAATCAATGAAGGAACGGTCAAGGCGTCTCTATACAGGGCAAGACAACAGTTTCAACAATTTTACGGAGGTGAGGCACATTGACTGCCCCATGGAATGAAGAAGAGGACAAGCAGCTGTCACAGGTCTTGAAAAAGGCAAAACGCAAAAGTACGATACGCAGTATTTTAATTTCGCTGGCCGTAGTGCTTGTGACATTAACCGTTATATTTTTTGGTGCTGCCCAGATGGTCAATCACAGATCCTCAGAGACGCTTACGAGCGAATGGATGTACAGGATGATCAGCAGCCCTAACGAATATGAATCAGGGTATAAGGATACCCGCGGATTTCTGTCAGGTGTGCTGGAAACGAACACCTACAAAATAATTGAAGGTGTTCCTATACCCTGGGAGCAAAAGTGGACAAATTATAATGAATGGTGGTTTCCGTTCACGACAGGCGCATACGGTGGGACATCGGCTC
This sequence comes from Paenibacillus sp. PastM-3, assembly GCF_029893965.1. Classification (GTDB taxonomy): domain Bacteria; phylum Bacillota; class Bacilli; order Paenibacillales; family Paenibacillaceae; genus Paenibacillus_AQ. The sequence goes on along the minus strand of NZ_JARXXP010000005.1, from coordinate 60,859 downwards.
TGACGGTCAGCAATTACGAGCTTGAGCAGGCCGGTTATGAGTACGGCAGACAGTATAACCCTTACAATGGCCAGCGTGAAATGCTCTATTATATTCCGGAGGTGGATTATAACGGGAAGATTTTTAATGACCTGTCGCTGCTTAGTGAAATGGAGCCCGGGAAGCTTGCGGAAATGTCGCTGTCATTCGATCAATCCTACTCTTTTGAGGAGGTAAGGGACATGCTGCCAGCAGGTGTAAGACCGGTATGGTATTGGGTCGATACGTATGGAGAACGTAAAGGCTTTCAGTTCGAGCCCCGTGAAGACGGAAACGGAGGAACAAGCTATCCTCTGCCAATGTCAGGCTATGGGGTATACGGCTTCGGAATCCGTCCCGACTACGATAAAGTAACACCTGAGGACTTTGTTGACTCCGTTCAAAGCGGATTGTCGCGCAAGGACACATACTATGAAGAATATAAGCAGATTATTGTGAATTTGAAAAAAGATAAAGCTGCGCCGGATGCAAGTGATGTCTGTATTCTGGGTGTAGTAGTTACAGGTACAGCTTCCGGTCTGGCCAGCTTGCAGGGACAAAGTTATATCCGCGGTGCGGTGCTTGGGGCTGTCGTCGACAAGTACTAAAAGGAAATGACCATTTCTGCATAAGCTGCTCACCGTAAATGTCATACTAAGTGCAGTCAGTATGGCTGCAGCATTATAAGAGCTGCAAGCGGAAAGGGTGAGCTGCAAGTGGATAAGAAGCAAGGTTTGGATACGGGCATCAGCAACGCGGAGGTCCAGCCGGAGGAAACCGGGACAGCTGCTCCTGAAGCAGTCGCGCCTGCCGTAAATATGCTCAAAGAGCTGGGCCAGACGGCGGTGCCGAGCGCAGAGCCGGATATTTTCTGCATGACGATCATCGGCCAGATCGAGGGGCATTTTGTGCTCCCGCCGCATAATAAAACGACGAAATATGAGCATATTATTCCGCAGCTTGTGGCGGCAGAACAGAACAAGAATATTAAAGGCCTCCTGATAATTCTGAACACTGTCGGCGGTGACGTAGAGGCCGGACTGGCTATTGCCGAAATGATTGCCTCCCTGTCCAAACCTACGGTTACGGTGGTTATCGGAGGCGGACACAGCATCGGTGTGCCGATTGCCGTAGCATCCAGCTACTCCATCATTGCCGAAAGCGCAACGATGACCATTCATCCGATCCGGATGAACGGGCTTGTGATCGGCGTACCGCAGACCTTTGAATACATGGAACGGATGCAGGAGCGGATGGTGCGGTTCGTCACCTCCCATTCGCGGATCAGTGAAGAGATGTTCAAGGATCTCATGTTCAAAACAGGGGAGCTGAACCGTGATATCGGTACCGCGGTAGGCGGGTATGATGCGGTTAAGTTCGGGCTGATGGACGAGGTTGGCGGAATCGGCGCCGCCCTGGCGCATTTAAACCGGATGATTGCAGGTACAAGAGTACCGGCTGCAGGAGCCGGTGAGCATGCACAGGGAGGCCTGCCGCAATGACCTTTTATACCGTTGTGCCGCTTGAACAAATGTTTGAGGGGGCTTACAGTAACGGACAGCAGCTGCAGGAAGTGACAATCGGGGGAATGCTGATGCAGGTAGAGCCGCTGGCAGGCAGGCAGGCACGGATTGTCCGCCTGCTTCAGTGTCCGCTGGACAAGTATCTTGATCCGGCGTTCGCTCCCGGTGCAGTTGTCGATTACGATAAATAACGGAGCTCCATTAAGTTGCATTTTTTTACAGAACAGAACATAGGTACGCCACGCCATTATATGGTATAATGTTGCCGGGGGTGGCTGGCGTGGCTAAACGGAGAAAGAGAAAGTCTAAGAAAAAAGCGACAATCGGCAGCGTTCTTAAATATGAAATTTATGGTATTATGCTCATTACCATTTCGGTAATTGCCCTGTCCGGCGAAGCTGCCGTAGGGCGGTCTCTGTCCAGTATGGCGGGATACCTGCTGGGGAGATTTTATTTTGTCCTGCCGGTCGTCGGCATTATCTACGGCCTGATGGTAATGATACACAGGAAGTGGCCGTCCGGCTGGAACACTCGTTATACCGGTGCGGTAATGCTGGTCCTGTCCTTATGCCTTATGAGTTCGATCTCGGCCATGCAGCAGAAGCTGGGACCTATTAATATGCTGCATCCCGGCAATGTGCTGGCGCAAATACATAATGATCTATCCGGTGCGCTGAAGCCCGGTACCAATGACAGCAGTGTCTATCTGCTGGGCAAGGATATCAGCGGCGGATATGTTGGCGCGCTGGAGTTCGCAGCACTGCTGTGGCTGTTCGGTACATTGGGTGCGAAGCTGATTATGATCGTAATGCTGGCAATCAGCTTCATGCTGGTTACCAACCTCTCCTATGTGGAGCTGTTCTCGCTGCTGCGGGTACGCTCCGTGAAGCTGCTGGAGAATCTCAGGCAGAGAGCGGCCAACCGCCCGGCTGCGGTTCCGGTTTCACCCCGTACGTCCAGAGGCGGCAGGTCTTCTGCACCGCCGCCTCCTGACGATGACGAGGATGATGAAGAAGAGGACGAGCCGTCTCTTCCAAGAAGAAGCCAGCCGCTGTTCTTCCGCCGGATCGGCGGCTGGCTTGGCGGATCCGGGTCCACCGGATCTGTTGAAGCAGGCGGCAACGAGACGCCGGATCCGGGTAGGCCTGTATCTCCGGTGATTTCAGGATTTGAAACAGACAGCGTGGATGCTGTTCAGGACAGGCCTGAATCTGAATTTGCCGATGGGGATCTGGAGCCGGAGCTGGTAACTCCGATCATCCGTGACTTCTTCGAGCATATCCGTTCTGAAGGGCTAAGTGAGGAGGAGCGGGAAGAGTGGGGCGGGTTTTCACCTGCCGCGCGCAGTGCAGGAGCACGCAGTACAGGTGCTCCAGGCACTCCAGCAGCCCCCCGGCAGCCTGGTACAGATGATGTGCCGGATGAGGATGTCACGGTAGATCTTGAGGGCCTGCTGGCTACGTCTGAGAGCGGAGAGCCTGCTCCGGCTCCGCCGCTTCCGCCTCCGCCCAAGCCATATAAGCTTCCGCCGTTCAGGCTGCTGTCCAAACCGAACGGCAGCGGCAAAGCGGGTGACCAGAACGATTACATGCAGACTGCCCGCAAGCTGGAGGCGACACTGGAGAGCTTCGGCGTCCGTGCCAAGGTGCTTGAGGTGGTTCGCGGGCCTGCTGTAACCCGGTATGAAATCCAGCCGGATATCGGGGTTAAGGTCAGCCGGATTGTTAATCTGACCGACGATATTGCGCTGGCCCTTGCAGCCAAGGATATCCGGATGGAAGCTCCGATTCCGGGCAAATCGGCTATCGGTATCGAGGTGCCTAATCCGGAGGTTTCAGTTGTAACGATGCGTGAAGTAATGGAAACACAGATTTTTCAGGATGCCGAATCCCGGCTGTCCATTGCCTTTGGGCGCGACATTTCCGGACAGACCATTGTCGGCAATCTGGCCAAGATGCCCCATCTGCTCGTTGCCGGGGCTACGGGATCAGGGAAGTCAGTCTGCATCAACGGGATCATTACCAGTATTTTATACAAAGCCAAGCCGGACGAGGTTAAGTTCCTGATGGTCGACCCCAAGATGGTTGAGCTTAATGTCTATAACGGCATCCCGCATCTGCTTGCTCCCGTAGTTACCGATCCGAAACGGGCCAGTTTGGCCCTGAAGAAGATTGTGGTCGAGATGGAGAAGCGTTATGAGCTGTTCTCCAAATCGGGAACACGCAATGTGGAAGGCTACAATAATCTGATGAAGGATAACCCTGCGGCAATTCTCCCCTACATTGTTGTTATCGTGGACGAGCTTGCCGATCTGATGATGGTTGCAGCAAACGATGTGGAAGACGCAATCTGCCGTCTGGCGCAAATGGCGCGTGCTGCGGGCATTCACCTCATCATCGCTACCCAGCGGCCATCCGTTGACGTTATTACCGGCCTGATCAAAGCGAATATCCCTTCACGGATCGCCTTTGGCGTATCCTCGAATGTGGATTCGCGGACCATTCTCGATATGCCGGGTGCAGAGAAGCTGCTGGGACGCGGCGATATGCTCTTTCTCCCTATGGGTGCCTCCAAGCCGGTACGTGTGCAGGGCGCATTCATGAGCGACCAGGAGGTGGAGTCGATCGTACAGTTCGTTAGCAGCCAGGGGGAAGCCGAATACGATGAGACGCTGGTACCTGAAGTGGATGATGTCATTTCAGAAGATCAGGAGCCGCAGGATGAATTGTATGATCAGGCTGTACAGATCGTCCTGGAAGCGAAGCAGGCATCTGTTTCACTGCTGCAGCGGCGTATGCGGGTAGGCTACACCCGCGCCGCCCGGCTGATTGATGCGATGGAAGCCCGGTCGGTTATCGGGCCTTACGAGGGCAGCAAGCCGCGTGAAGTGCTGATGTCGCTGGAGCAGTATCAGCAGAACCGGATCAGCTCTTAAACTTTATTGATAAAGCACTCTTTCCTTTGCGGAGAGGGTGCTTTTTGCTGTGCACGGCATTGTCTCCCCGGGATATATAATACAGTTCAGCCTGACCATGCATAGGATGTCCTGCCAGTCGTCATAATAACTTTAGCCATCCATGTTGAACTTACAATAGAAAGGTAGAGCGACCCCAATGAAAAAACATAAGCAATGGATATTTGCCTTAATGACTCTGGTACTGGCAGCCGCACCGTTTGCGGGAGTCCTTTTCAAAGACCAGGATGTCTACGCCAATCCGCAGCAGCAGACGGAATCCGTTAGCCCTCTTTCCGGGGAAGAGGCGCTGCCGGCTTTCGGGACGACTCCGCTGAAGGTTGGATCATCAGGTCAGGATGTATATGAGCTGCAGGGCAGACTGAAGTATCTCGGTTACTATGACGGAAAGATTGACAGTCAGTTTGGTGCCAAGACCAAAAATGCGGTAACCTGGTTCCAGTGGAAATTCGGGATGAAGGCAGATGGCGTTGTCGGGGCTAAAACAAAGCTGAAGCTGTATAATGCGACCAAAGCATGGAAGCCGACAGAACCTTCAACCACAACAGCCAAAAAGAATACGGGCAACAACACGGCCGCAGAGACAGGCAATACAGGCAATACCGGCAAAACAAATACAACTGCAGAATTATCCTCCGGCAACACCATGGGCTTGTCAGAAAATGATCTGAAGATCATGGCCAATGCCGTATACGGTGAAGCACGCGGGGAACCGTTTGAGGGACAGGTGGCGGTGGCTGCGGTAATCCTGAACCGGGTTAAATCCCCGAGCTTTCCCAATACGCCGTCCGGTGTTATTTTTCAGCCGGGAGCCTTTACGGCAGTAGCGGACGGACAGATCTATCTCGAGCCGAATGAACAGGCCCGCAAAGCCGTTCAGCAGGCGCTTAACGGCTGGGACCCTTCCGGGGGCTGCCTGTATTATTTTAACCCGAAAACAGCGACCTCCAAATGGATCTGGACCCGGCCGCAGGTCATTACGATCGGGGAGCATATCTTCTGCATGTAAGACTATACAACGACTTAAAGCAACCGGTAAATCTTCTGCCGGTTGCTTCCTTACTTTGGAATGGTTTAGAATGGATAATACTTCATAAAATTAAATAGTACTGCATCTATCCACGCCGTAAAGGAGTTTTGGACTTGACAAATAATGGATTTCAACATGGCAACGCTGCAGGCATGCGCATCCATGTACTGCCGACCAAGGCGTTTAAAACCTTCGCCATTTCCCTCTATGCCGGAGTGCCTCTGGATGAGAGCACAGTCACACCGACAGCGCTGGCTCCTTTTGTCCTCCGCAGAGGCACAGCCACTTACCCGGAGACCATGCAATTCCGCGAGCGGCTGGAAGAGCTTTACGGAGCCGGATTCGGCTTTGACGTCTACAAACGGGGCGATTATCAGATTGTCCAGTTCCGGATGGACACGATCAACGATTCTTTTGTACAGAGTAAGGAAAGTCTGCTGGGCGAGTCGTTTGCCTTTCTTGGTGAGGTGCTGACCCGGCCTTTGCTGGAGGATGGAAGCTTCCGTGCCTCCTATGTGGCAACCGAACGCGAAACGGTGCGCAAGAAGCTGGAGGCAATCGTAAACGATAAAATCCGCTACGCCGCCGAACGCTGCATCGAGGAAATGTGCCGGCAGGAGCCTTACCGTCTGCATCCGCTTGGCCAGAGAGCCGACCTGGACAGCATTACACCCAAGAGCCTGTATGAATCTTATACAGCATGGCTGAACGGCGCCATTCTTGATCTGTATGTGGTTGGCGATACAACACCTGAAGAAGTTGAAAAGCTGGTTATCCGCCATTTTGGCCGTGCCCACAAGGAAACGGCCGGCTACAGCTCCAACTTTAAGCCGGTGGCTGTTTCAGAGGTCCGCACAGTGGAAGAAAAGCTGGATGTCAACCAGGGCAAGCTCAACATGGGTCTGCGCACCTCCATAACCTACTCAGATGACAGATATGCTTCAGCGCTGATGTACAACGGGATTCTCGGCGGGTATCCGCACTCCAAGCTGTTTGTTAACGTCCGTGAAAAGGAAAGTCTGGCCTATTATGCATCCTCCCGCTATGACGGCCACAAGGGTATCGGCACCATCCAGTCAGGGATCGAAACGCAGAATTACGGCAAGGCCGTAGACATTATCCGCAAACAGCTCGATGAGCTGAAGGCCGGAAATATCAGCGATCTGGAGCTGAATCAGACCAAAGCAATGATCCGCAACCTGTTGTCCGAGATACAGGACTCTGCATTTGAGCTGATATCGTTTGATTTTAACCGCCAATTGTCCGGAAAAGACCGTTCAGCGCAGGAATTGCTTGCACAAGTGGACGGAATTGGGGCTGAAGACGTGAAGGCGGCTGCCGACACCTTCCAGCTGGATACGATTTATTTCCTGACAGGGAAGGGGGAATAGCAGATGAACCAAATTCATTACGACAAGCTGCAGGAAACGCTGTATCACGAGGTTATGGATAACGGGCTGCAGGTATATGTGCTGCCCAAACCGGCGTTCAAAAAAACCTACGCCACCTTTGCGACCAAATACGGCTCTGTAGACAATCATTTCAAAGTAGCCGGCGGCGATGAAACAACAGTACCTGACGGGATTGCCCACTTCCTGGAGCATAAAATGTTTGAGGAGCCGGAAGGCGACATTTTTGCCACCTTTGCCTCCAACGGCGCTTCTGCGAATGCTTTCACCAGCTTTGACCAGACGGTATACCTCTTTTCGGCAACCGAAAATATTGAGACCAATCTTAGCACCCTGATTGATTTCGTGCAGCGTCCTTACTTTACGGATGAGAATGTAGAGAAGGAAAAGGGCATCATCGGGCAGGAAATCAATATGTATGCCGATAATCCGGACTGGCGCGTCTATTTCGGATTAATTGAGGCGATGTATTCCAAGCATCCGGTGCATATTGATATCGCCGGCACGATTGATTCCATTGCTACGATCACCAAAGAAACGCTCTACACCTGCTACAACTCCTTTTATCATCCGAGCAATATGCTGCTGTTCGTTGTCGGCGGTGTAGAGCCTGAGAAGGTATTTGAGCTGGTCCGCAGCAACCAGGCAGCCAAGGCCTATGACAAGCAGGGTGAAATTACACGTATTTTTGAAGAAGAGCCTGCCCAGGTAGCACAGAAACATAAAGAAAGCCGGCTTGCTGTATCAATGCCGAAATGCCTGTTCGGATTCAAGGAGAAATCGGAGGGGCTGACCGGGGAAGCAGCGGTACGCCGTGACCTGACAACGAAGCTGATGCTCGACCTGCTGTTCGGAAGCAGCACGGCGCTCTATCAGAAGCTGTACGATGAAGAGCTGATTTCGGACAGCTTCGGCCATGAATTCAACAGCTCCCCGCAATATGCCTTCTCGGCGGTCGGCGGAGATACGAAGGACCCGGATCTGCTGCTGAAGCGGATCAAGGAAGAGGTAAATGCGGTGCTTGCTTCCGGCTTTGCCGAGAAGGATTTTGAACGGGCCCGCAAAAAGAAAATCGGCGGCTATCTGCGCATGCTGAATTCGCCGGAGAGCATCGCCCATGAATTCACGCGCTATCAGTTCCGCGGCGGTGATTTGTTTGAAGTGCTTCCGGTCTACGAATCGATTACACTGGATGAGGTCAATGCCCGTCTCCGTGCCCATGTTGACTGGGAACAGCTTAGCGTATCGCTAGTGGTGAGCCCTTAATGGCGTTAACGGGAGAGGGCGGCAAACCAATCAATGAGATGACCGTGCTCATAACGGGAGGAAGCGGGGGAATCGGCGGCGCCATCGCCGGGCGCTTTGCTTCTGTAGGCATGAACATTGTTATTCATTATATGAATTCACATGAAGCGGCAAATGATGTTGCCCGCCGCTGCCTGGCAATGGGGGCAAAGGTGATGACTGTGGCTGCGGACATGAAGGACCGCAGCCAGCTTTTGCGTATGGCTGAACGTCTGGAAAGCAGCGGCATGCTGCCGGATATTCTGGTCAACAATGCCGGAAAGGCCCATTACGGGATGCTGGCCGATGTCACGGAAGAGGAATGGGACGAAGTGATGGCAGTCAACCTCAAGGGAACCTTTTTATGCAGCCAGATCTTTATGCCATATATGGTCTCGCAGCGCTTTGGACGGATTATTAATGTATCCTCAGTCTGGGGCATTTCCGGCGCCTCCTGTGAGGTGGCTTATTCCGCAAGCAAAGGCGGCGTCAACGCCTTTACGAAGGCGCTGGCCAAGGAGCTGGCCCCTTCGGGAGTGACGGTGAATGCAGTGGCGCCGGGGGCCGTGAATACAGCGATGCTTAATAATCTTCAGGAGGAGGATCTGCGCATGCTGGAGGAAGAAATTCCGGCCGGCCGGCTTGCCTCACCGGAAGAGGTGGCTTCCCTTGTCTATTTTCTGGCATTGCCCGAATCGGGTTATATCACCGGCCAGGTGATCAGTCCGAACGGCGGCTGGATTACTTAGCGTATCTGTTTTCCGAGCGGCTTGGAGAAATCTCCAGCATAAGAACAGCACGTACGAGACATATTAATACTGTTGCTTTTAAATCATCACGTAAGACGGCTGACGGCTGAACAGGGCGTCCGGACCGTAACCATGAAGGAGGATTTAAGATGTCAACAGAATCCGTAGTAAAGAACTTTGATACCTGGAAGAGCTTTCTGGGTGAACGGGTCATTCAGGCTGAAAAAATGGGGATGAGTGAAGAAACCATCACCAAGCTGGCTTTTGAAATCGGGGAATTCCTCGACAAAAAAGTCGATCCGGGCAACTACTCCAACCGGGCGATCAAAGAGCTGTGGGATGTCGGTACGGACGATGAGAAGCATACCATTGCTTCCCTCATGGTCAAGCTGGCGAAGAAAAACGCATAGGCAAGCGGAAGGAGCTCCCCATAGCGGGAGCTTTTCTGCAATTATTACAACAGTGTCCTTGCCTTTCATTTTTATTTTATATATCATTAACATGACCCGTGTTTCAGAAGCTATGCCGAAGCCGGTTTTTTTGAGGTTATGGCAACTTACAGGGAAAAGGAATCTATGAGGTGCGAATCAGTGGAATATAAACAGTGGTACATGGAGTACAAGATACATAAGAACAGACCTGGTCTGCTTGGTGATATCGCTTCAATGCTTGGTATGCTGGAAGTCAACATTCTGACGATTAATGGTGTTGAAGGAAAGACCCGCGGGATGCTGCTGGAAACCAGCGACGACGAGAAAATTATGCTAATGGGTGAAATGCTCAAAAAGGTGGATAATATTACGGTTACGGCTCTGCGCTCCCCGCGTCTGGTGGATAAGCTGGCTGTCCGTCATGGACGATATATTGACCGGGATTCGGATGACCGCAAGACTTTCCGCTTCACGCGGGATGAGCTTGGGCTGCTTGTCGACTTTCTCGGCGAATTGTTTAAAAGGGAAGGCAATCAGGTTATAGGACTTAGAGGTATGCCGCGTGTCGGCAAAACAGAGTCGATCATTGCGGGGAGCGTCTGTGCGCAGAAGCGCTGGACTTTTGTCTCTTCTACACTGCTTAGACAGACAGTGCGCAGCCAGCTGGCAGAGGATGAGATGAATCCGAATAATGTCTTCATTATTGACGGCATTGTCAGTACAATCCGCTCCAACGAGAAGCATTACAATTTGCTGCAGCAGGTCATGAGCATGCCGAGCACGAAGGTGATTGAGCACCCGGATATTTTTGTGCGGGAATCCGAGTATACCTTCGATGATTTCGATATCATTATCGAGCTGCGCAACAACCCTGCAGAAGAAATATTGTACGAGTCGTTTACGACAAGCTACAGTGATGATCTATAAATAAGCGTATGCTTCCGAAGCGAGTTTTGTACGAAGCTAAGCCGTGGAAGTATTGCTCACAAAACTATGCGTATGCTTTCGAAGCGAGTTTTGTACGAAGCTAAAAATCATTGAAGTATTGCTCACAAAACTTTTAGGAGGTGATGGTATGTCGGAACTGGGCCGGCATTTGAAAGAGGCGCGTCTGCAAAAGGGGATGAGTCTTGACGATGTCCAGGAAGTAACCAAGATTCGCAAAAAATATTTAGAAGCCATCGAAGCGGGGGATTACAAAGTGCTTCCCGGAAGCTTTTATGTCCGGGCCTTTATCAAAACCTATGCCGAAGCTGTCGGAGTTAATCCGGACGAGCTGATGGAAGAGCACGGCAATGTTCCGGCGGCTCCTGTAGATACTACGATGGAAACGGTGATCCAGAAGCGCAGCCGCAGGACGGAGACGGAAAGGAATGCCAAATGGCTTCCGACAGTCCTGATGTGGACGTTTCCGGTCCTGATTATCGCGGTGATTTACTGGTATGCTTCCTCAAATATGAACCAATCCGATCCCGAAACGGTAGATTCGTCCAATGTAACGAATGAGCAGCAGGATCCGTCCAAGATCCAGCCTTCGCCGACTGCCGTCGGCGGCGGAATCGTCAGCAATTCTCCGCCAGCGGGCGGAGACAGCGCGGCAACTGCAACAGCTTCGCCTACGATTGCGCCGACTGCTACACCTGTACCTTCGCCGACAGCAGGCCCGGTGACGGTTACTGAGGACCGCAAATCAGGCAAGACCACAATCTTTAAAGTAACTGCATCCTCCGGGACTCCTGTGGAGGTTAAGATTGCTGCTACTGGTACAAGCTGGCTTGAGGTTTACAACGGCAAGAATTCCCAGGGCGAGAAGCTCAGCTTCGGGAATACAGCAGCTGGTGATTCCCTGAGCTTTACGCTGGGTGCGGAAGGCATGTACATCAAATCCGGATACTCTCCGGCGACCACCATTACCGTGAACGGACAGGAGATTACGGATGGCAAAACCTCTTCCCGTCTCCTTCTGGAATTGGACAGCGCTGCTTCCGGCGGTACTGAGTGAACGGAAGGCACTGCGGGAAATGAGAATACAGGCGAGTAAAGCCTGCCCTGCATAGACTTTGGTAATTTGGAGAACATAAGAATGATTTACAGTTCTTACGCCAAAGTGAGGTGTATCTCATGACTGTCAGCTGGATTGTTACCGGGCTTGGCATTATTGTCAGCCTTCTCGGGTATTATTTGACACCGAGCGCCTGGGGCTATGGAATTCTGGGTTTTGGACTGGCACATATTGTGCTGGGAATTCTGGATATGTTCCGGGCTCCCGCACGCAGCAGATAAGGTCAGTGAAGAAGTCTCCCGGGAACGGATATGCCGGGGGACGGGAATAATCTTATGCTATACACAGAAACGGGTGCCGCCTTACAGGCGGCGCAGCCGTTTCTTCTTGCATGCCCGGCAGCTTCCTTCCATAATTAGACTTCATGTGCCCTTTCTCATATAATAGAAAAGAATAATTGTAAGCAAAGGACGTGGAAGAATGAGTTCGGAAAGTTCATTTGACATCGTATCCAAAATGGATATGCAGGAATTAACCAACGCGGTTCACCAGACGGAGAAGGAAATTGATAACCGCTTTGACTTCAAAAACAGCAAAAGCAGTCTGAAGCTGGAGAAGGACGCGCTTATCATTGCCTCCGAGGATGAATATAAGCTGAATGCCGTCATTGATATTTTGCAATCCAAAATGGTCAAACGCGGAATCACACTCAAAAATCTGGATTTCGGCAAAATCGAGCCGGCTGCACTGGGCACAGTCCGTCAGCGTCTGGGCCTTAAGCAGGGCATTGATCAGGAAAACGCCAAAAAGATCAATATCCTCATCCGCGACTCCAAGCTGAAGGTGAAAAGCCAGATTCAGGGAGATACCATCCGTGTAACCGGTAAAAGCCGTGATGATCTGCAGCAAATTATCCAAATGCTGCGCAAAGCTGATTTGCCGCTGGATCTGCAGTTTAACAATTTAAAGTAAGCTCATGCACCCCGCAGTGTTTGCGTAACTGCCGCAGCGGGGTCTTTTATCTACATATTTTGGAATCAGGATGGATCAGGGGAGGAACTTCAGTGAATTTGCCCAACCGTATTACACTTGCACGTATTTGTCTTATCCCGATTATGATGTTTTTTTTGCTGGTCGATTTTAAGTTCTATCCCGAGCCGATTCATTGGGGATCATTCCAGCTTTCCATTAATCATCTGATCGCAGCCGTAATTTTCCTGCTAGCCGCCAGTACAGACGGGATAGATGGGTACATTGCCCGGAAATATAACATGGTTACCAATCTCGGCAAGCTGCTTGATCCCCTTGCGGACAAGCTGCTGGTATCCGCAGTGCTGATCTCGCTGGTAGAGCTGGGCAGATGTGATTCCTGGATTGCCATCGTTATCATCAGCCGCGAGTTTGCGGTTACCGGACTGCGCCAGGTTGCGCTTCTGGAAGGGAAAGTGGTGGCTGCCAGCAAATGGGGTAAAATAAAAACAGTGACGCAGATTGTAGCCATCTCACTGCTGCTGCTTAACAATTTCCCGTTCCAGTTCGTGAGCATTCCGCTGGATGACATTGCAATCTGGGCGGCGGCTCTGATCACCATTTACTCTGGGATCGATTATTTTGTGAAGAACAAGGAACTGCTGGAGCTTCATAATGCCTAACCCTAATCCTTAACAAGTCACCACATTATCATCAGGAGGAGAACGCCAGCTATGAAAGCAGAAATTATTGCCGTCGGCACAGAGCTATTGCTTGGGCAAATCGTTAACAGCAACGGCCAGTTTTTATCAGTTGAGCTGGCCGCGATGGGGATTGATGTTTATTTTCAGACTGTAGTCGGGGACAATAAGAGCCGGATCCAGGAGGCGATTGAAATTGCCCGGAGCCGGGCGGATATTATTCTGTTCACCGGCGGCATCGGTCCGACGGAAGATGATCTTACCAAGGATGCGCTGGCAGCAGCGCTTGGACGTTCACTTCATATAGACCAGCTTGCGATGGATCATGTCCAGAGATTCTTCGATGAACGTAAAATAGTTATGACCGAGAATAACCGCAAGCAGGCCGTTATTATTGAGGGAACTACACCGCTTCCGAATGAAATCGGCCTCGCCGTCGGCCTTGCTTTTGCCCATGAGAGTAAATATTACATTGTGCTTCCCGGACCTCCGCGTGAGATGAAGCCGATGTTTACGGACAAAGTCAAGCCCTGGCTGCTGCAGCATGCCCTCACTACAGAAATGCCGATCTACTCCAAGATGCTCAAGTTCGCGGGTATCGGTGAATCGCTGCTGGAGGACAAGCTGATAGATCTGATCCGCAACCAGACCGATCCTACCATCGCCCCCTATGCCAAGGAAGGTGAGGTGACGGTCCGGATTTCCACCAAAGCGCCTTCTGAACGGGAAGCGATGCTGAAGCTGGATGTGCTGGAGGAGCAGATCAAGGCAATCCTGCCGGAGAATATGTATGCCAATATCGATGTGCCGCTGGAGCAGCTGCTGGTGGACTGGATGGCGGATGCCGGTCTGACGCTCAGCGCAGCCGAGAGCTGCACCGGCGGATTGTTAATGGAGAGCATCACGAACATTCCGGGCAGCGCGTCCATGTTCAAGGGCGGTATTGTCTGCTACTCCAACGAAATTAAGAAAAAGCTGCTGAACGTGCCTGCCTCTTATCTGGAAGGTCCTGATGCCGTTGGAGCTGTCAGCCGCGAGGTTGCTGAGGTGCTGGCGGAGCAGGTCAGAATGCTGGGAGACACCGACTTCGGACTATCGGTTACCGGGGTAGCAGGACCGGGATACTCGGAGCGCAAGCCGGTCGGGCTGGTATACGTCGGCCTGGCCGAACGCGGTCACAAGACAGAGGTCTTTGAGCTTAACCTCAAAGGAACACGCGAGAACATCCGGCTGCGCTCTGTCAAAGCGCTGCTGTACCGTCTGTGGCGCAGGCTGGAGGAACGCAAGGTGGAGACACCGCTTGAAGGATCAGCCTTGCAATAGTTCCGCAGGGCGGTATATAATTGTAAATACGGAAGAACCGTGGCATAGTGAACCTTTTGCTGCGGTTTTTTGTTTTTGTGGCTGCAGTTAGCCTGTAATTGTGAGTCTGCTACACCGGCTGGTTAATGACTATGTATGGTACATTCATCAGGAAAGGGGGCTTACAATAAAAGGGTATCTTTCGCCTGCGGTCAAAAAAAACGAATGTATGTTCGAAAAAAAGCTTGGCAAGACCTCTAAAACACGGTATTATATTACTATAAACAAGTGAAGGAAGTGGTCTGATTGTCAGATCGTCGTGCTGCGCTGGATATGGCGCTTCGTCAAATAGAAAAACAATTTGGTAAAGGTTCGATCATGAAATTGGGTGAATCCAATCACATGAAAGTGGAAGTTGTACCAAGCGGAGCCTTGGCACTTGATATTGCCTTGGGTATTGGCGGACTTCCAAAAGGACGTATTATAGAAGTATATGGACCGGAATCTTCCGGTAAAACAACGGTTGCCCTGCATGCTATCGCTGAAGTACAGAAGCTTGGCGGACAAGCTGCCTTCATCGATGCGGAACATGCGCTCGACCCTAAATATGCCAACGCGCTTGGCGTCAACATTGATGAACTTCTGCTGTCCCAGCCGGATACAGGAGAACAGGCGCTGGAGATCGCTGAGGCACTTGTGCGCAGCGGTGCGGTAGACATTATTGTCGTTGACTCCGTGGCGGCACTGGTGCCTAAGGCGGAGATTGAAGGCGATATGGGGGATTCCCACGTTGGTCTTCAGGCCCGTCTGATGTCCCAGGCTCTGCGGAAGCTGTCCGGTGCGATCAACAAATCCAACACGATCGCCATCTTCATCAACCAGCTGCGTGAGAAGATCGGCGTTATGTTCGGTAATCCCGAAACGACTCCGGGCGGCCGGGCATTGAAGTTCTACTCCTCGGTACGTCTTGATGTACGCCGTGTAGAGAGCATCAAGATGGGCAATGATGTAGTCGGTAACCGTACCAAGATCAAAGTCGTGAAGAACAAGGTAGCTCCTCCCTTCAAACAGGCAGATGTTGATATCATGTACGGTGAAGGCATCTCGAGGGAAGGAAGCCTTGTCGATATCGGAACGGAAATGGACATTGTCAACAAGAGCGGAGCCTGGTATTCCTATGAAGGCGAACGCCTTGGCCAGGGACGTGAGAATGCCAAGCAGTTCCTCAAGGAGCATCCGGAAATTGCCTTGCTGATTGAGAACAAGATCCGTGAAGCAAGCAACCTGACCACCATTGTTGCTGCCCCTTCGGAAGCTGAGGCTGCAGCTGAGAAAGAGGAAGAAGAAAACCTGCTGCTTGAAATTGAATAATACGTTTAATTAATATTGAGCGCCCTGTGTAAGATTGCAGCAGGGCGCTTATTTATTGATAGTTGAGTGCTCCGCAAAGTACCTGAGTCAGCATCCATGTATAAGCCGCGCTTTGTGGGAGGATCACATTTTATATCGTTAGAGTGAGAGGTGAACGAACCTATGGTAATTCAACTTAATCCTGAGCCGGAAGATCAGGAGGTGCAGGCACTGGCGGATTTTCCGGACGGTGAACTGCTGGAAATAACTAAGGTAGAGCGTCAGAAGAAGTCGGACCACCGCTATATTATACATTTCGGTGCCTATAACATGACTGTGCATGAGGATGTCATGATTAAATACCGGATGATCTCCGGGAATTCATTCATCAAGGAAGACCTTGAGGAGATCGTAGTGGCAGATGAGCGCCAGCGGGCCTATGTCGAGGGATTGAGATACCTGGAGCGCAAGCCGCGGACGGCCCAGGAAATGGCCCGCCGTTTAAGGGAGAAAGAAATAGGAGAGACTATAATTGCAGAAGTGCTGCAGCGTCTGCAGCAGGAACGTTTCATTGATGATCCCCTGTATGCGAAGCAGTGGGCAGAACAGCGGATAACGAACCAGCGTAAGGGCAAGCTGTGGATCCGCCAGGAGCTGCGGGAGAAGGGAATCGACAAATCGCTGATCGCGGAAGCGCTGGACAATATTTCGCCTGAAGAAGAACTGGAGAGCGCACTGCAGACCGGGCGCAAGAAGTGGAACATGATCCGCGGGGATATGAACGACAAGCGCAGAAAGACCGGTGCCTTCCTGATGCGGCGCGGTTACCCGGGTGAAGTGGTCCGGCAGGTATTGAATACTCTGCGTGAGGAAGAGAACACGGAAGGCTATGATGACGAGTTTTACGAGTTTGAGTGAACCGCTTGACATTCTCTTGACTTTAATGGCGTTATCGACTCTCTTGACAATGTCTTTTTATAAATAATAAAATATAACATGAATCGGCATAAACTAAGAATCCTTTTTCCTTCCCAAAAAGCAGACTCTTAGGTAGCCGGTTCGCGTACAACTCATATGAAATGTAATCGCCGGATAAGGCGGGCAGTGTGCATGTGCAGCATGTGCAGTATGGCAATCGGTGTATTACCGGTTTTTTGTATGGTGATGAACGGATAGTTTAACAACTGCACAATTCCCAAGGCAAGTTCCTTGGAGGAACCAACGAGGAGGTGAACAGATGCATCCTGCAATCTGGGTCATAATCGTTCTCGTTGTAGCTGCAATATTCTTTGGATTCGGTTATTTTATTCGTAAATCCCTTGCAGAAGCTAAGATTCAAAGCGCAGAGAAAGAAGCACTCGTCATCGTGGAGAACGCGAAGAAAGACGCTGAGGCGCTGAAGAAGGAAACGGTACTCGAAGCTAAGGATGAAGTACACAGAATCCGTACTGAAGCTGAGAAAGAAACTCGTGAACGCCGGAATGAAATCCAACGGCAAGAGAGACGTTTGCTGCAAAAGGAAGAATCACTGGATAAAAAAATGGAATCGCTTGAACGAAAAGAAGAACAAGTAGCTAACAAAGAGAAACGAATTGACGAAACACAACAGCAAATTGATGTTATTTACAAGAATCAGGTTACCGAGCTGGAGCGTATCTCCAACCTGAGCATCGATGATGCCAGAAGTATCATTCTGAGCAATGTGGAGCAGGAAGTTCGCCATGAAACCGCGCAGATGATCAAGGAAATTGAACAGCAGGCCAAAGAGGAAGCGGACAAGAAAGCCCGCGAAATCATTACACTGGCTATCCAGCGCTGTGCAGCTGATCACGTTGCCGAGACAACGGTATCTGTGGTAACTCTGCCGAATGAAGAGATGAAGGGCCGGATTATCGGCCGTGAAGGCCGTAATATCCGGGCATTGGAAACTCTTACAGGTATTGATCTCATTATCGATGATACGCCGGAAGCTGTTATTCTGTCGGGGTTTGATCCGATCCGCCGCGAAGTGGCCCGTACGGCACTTGAGAAGCTGGTTGCCGATGGACGTATCCATCCGGCACGGATTGAGGAAATGGTTGAGAAATCCCGCAAAGAAGTGGATGAGCGGATCCGCGAGTACGGTGAACAGGCCACCTTCGAGGTTGGCGTTCATGGTCTGCATCCGGATCTGATCAAGATCCTGGGTCGTCTGAAATTCCGTACGAGCTATGGTCAGAATGTACTCAAGCACTCCATGGAGGTTGCTTATTTGACTGGACTTATGGCCGGTGAGCTTGGGGAAGACATCGTGCTTGCTAAACGTGCAGGGCTGCTCCATGATATCGGCAAAGCGCTGGATCATGAAGTGGAAGGCTCGCACGTTGAAATTGGCGTTGAGCTTGCGAAGAAATATAAGGAACATCCGGTGGTTATCAATAGTATCGCGTCCCACCACGGAGACTGCGAAGCTACTTCGGTTATTGCTATGCTGGTCGGAGCAGCTGACGCCTTGTCAGCAGCACGTCCTGGCGCACGCCGTGAGACACTGGAGACCTACATCAAACGTCTGGAGAAGCTGGAAGAGATCTCCGAGAGCTTCGAAGGCGTCGAGAAGTCTTATGCAATTCAAGCGGGCCGCGAGGTTCGCGTGATGGTGCAGCCTGAGAAGATCGACGATGCGGAAAGCTTCCGTCTGGCACGCGACATTACGAAGATGATCGAGAGTGAGCTGGATTATCCGGGTCATATCAAGGTTACCGTTATCCGCGAGACACGGGCTGTGGAATACGCAAAATAAGCAAGGAAATTGGCCCCCCCTGCGGGGCCTTTTTTCTTTCCCGCGAAACAAAGAAAAAAAGGTTAGTCAGAGCAGTTAATGTTAGGAGGAGAATGACATCAAAGTTTTATTTATAGGAGATATTGTAGGCAATACCGGCAGAAAGGCTCTGCGGGAAATGCTGCCGACATTAAAGAGCAAATACCAGCCGCATATTATCATCGTTAACGGTGAAAATGCAGCCGCTGGCAGAGGAATTACCTCAGCAATAGCCAATGAATTTTTTAATTGGGGTGTACACGGTATTACATTGGGTAATCATACTTGGGACAATAAGGATATTTTTGAATTTATAGACGATGAGGCGCGGATGATCCGACCGGCCAACTTTCCGCCGGGAACCCCGGGCAGAGGGTATACGGTGGTTAAAGGCAACGGCAAACAGCTGGCGATTGTCAATCTGCAGGGACGCACCTTTTTGCCGGCGATTGATGACCCGTTCCGGGTAGGGGAAGAAATTGTGGAAGAGCTGCGCCGTACCCACAAATGCATTCTCGTTGATTTTCATGCCGAAGCGACTTCGGAGAAGATTGCCATGGGTTATTTTATGGACGGCATGGCATCTATTGTAGTCGGCACCCACACGCATGTGCAAAGCAACGATGATGTCATTCTTCCAGGCGGAACCGCTTATCTGACCGATGCGGGCATGGTTGGTTCAAGGGAAGGGATTTTGGGTATGGAAAAGGATGCGGTCCTTTATAAATTCACTACCCAGCTCCCGTCGAGGTTTGTGGTAGACGAAGGTAAATGGCAGTTGAACGGGTTATTCGCGGAGATTGACGAGGCTACAGGTAAAGCGACACGTCTGGAGAAGATTCGTTTGCGTGAAGATGAGTGGGTTATGAGCTAGGCCTGGATATCATGTAGTAGGACATTCGGGAAAAATCACCGTTTTTGGATAAAGTATGATCTTTTTTATATCGAAAAAGAGTATCTTTTGTACCATTTTCTCCAGCGTAGTCCGCAAAAAGAAGGAATTATTTCTTCTCCCGCGAATAACATCTACAGTAGTGGAAGAACACCATCATTTTCCCAGGGGAGGTACTTACTATGGATGTATTAAAAGTATCAGCTAAATCCAATCCGAATTCCGTTGCCGGTGCATTAGCAGGTGTTCTTCGTGAACGTGGATCGGCCGAGCTGCAAGCTATTGGAGCAGGAGCACTGAACCAGGCAGTCAAAGCAGTTGCCATCGCCCGGGGATTTGTCGCGCCAAGCGGTGTTGATCTGGTCTGCATTCCAGCTTTTACGGATATCGTAATTGACGGGGAGGACCGGACGGCGATTAAACTCATTGTGGAACCCAGATAATTTATGAACTTTTTCTGATGGACCTGTTTACTTAGGTAAACAGGTTTTTTGCTGTTCCGGGAAAAGGGGAGGGTTGAAGGCATATGCTGATTATATAGGCGGCTGAAGGCTGTAATTGTAAAGGCTGGGAAACCTGCAGCATGTGAACGGCGGTCTAATGTGTATAGCAGAGAAAGCGGGGATGACATGGGGACAGCGGCAAAATTTAAGGTTGCGGATTTTCATTGTGATGCACTGAGCAAGCTGCAGGCGGAACCGGACATACATTTTAATAACGATCATCGGCTGGATGTGACAGCGGAGCGGCTGGCGGCGGGTAATGTGGGACTGCAGGTTTTTGCGGTCTATTTGTCCGGGACTCTGGGAAAACCCGGGTTTGAAAGGATACTCGGTCAGCTTGAGCTGTTCCGCAAACGGGTTATCACCGGGGAGGGCCTGCGGTGGCTTCGCTGGAAAGAAGAGGCGGTTATAACGCCTGCCCCGGAACAGGCCTGGGCGATGCTTTCGCTTGAGGGTGCCGACGGCCTGGAAGGGAATTTATTTTATGCAGAGCTGCTGTTTGAGCTTGGTGTGCGATTTCTTGGGATCACCTGGAATTATGCGAATTGGGCGGCGGATGGGGTACTGGAGTCAAGAAACGGCGGATTTACGGAAAAAGGCAGGCAGCTCATCGAATGGTGCAATACCAGCGGAATGCTGCTGGATGTGTCCCATCTCTCTCCGGCCGGGTTCTGGGAGCTGGCTGAGCGCAGTACACGCCCCTTTATTGCGTCCCATTCCAATGCGGCTACTGTGTGTAACCATCCCCGCAATTTGAGTGACGAACAGATTAAAGCGCTGGCAGCCATGGATGGACGGATCGGGCTGACCTTTGTTCCCTGGTTTGTCCGTAATGGGGGCGGGGCCAAGGCAGATGATCTTCTGAAGCATATCGAGCATGTCTGCAGTCTGGGCGGATCGCGGCAACTGATGTTCGGGTCGGATTTCGACGGTATTGATGCCTGGATTGAAGGACTGGAGCATCCCGGAAAATATACGGATCTGGCCGATCTGCTGCTGAAGCATTATCCCGAGGATGAGGTGAAAGGCTGGCTGCATGGCAATGCCATGCGTTTTTTGAACACACATCTGCCTTCACGGGTTTATTAATAAAATGGCGAAAAGGTGACCATGACGGAGGAAATGAGATGAATTGTCGGAGAAATGTCGAAAAATCCATGCTTAATGTGAGCCTGACCTTTTTATTTTTGGGTAAGAAGTTGTATAATGTTCAGTGGCTTGTACAGATACTAGAGAAAATACAAGGAGTGACTTACAATGAGCAAGACTGTACCCGTAGGTGTGTCGGCCCGGCATATTCACCTTACGCAGGAGCACGTGGAAGCATTGTTTGGCCCAGGTTATCAATTGACTGAGTTCAAACCGCTCTCCCAACCAGGACAATTCGCAGCAAACGAGCAAGTAGCCGTTATCGGCAGCAAAGGCAAATTCGACAAAGTTAGAATTCTCGGACCTGCCCGTCCGGCATCACAGCTCGAAATTTCCCGCACCGACTCTTTCAGCCTCGGTGTGAAAGCCCCTGTCCGCGAATCCGGACATATTGAGGGAACACCAGGCATTACTCTTAAAGGACCAGCCGGTGAGGTTGAACTGGAGACTGGCGTAATCATTGCAGCCCGTCACATTCACTTCCACACTTCCGAAGCGGAAGCTTGGGGGATTGCTGACAAGCAATTGCTCAAAGTTCGCCTTGGCGGTGAACGCGGCCTGGTACTGGAAAACGTGATTGCACGTGTATCCGACAGCTTTAAGCTCGATATGCACATCGATACCGACGAAGCGAATGCTGCAGGTGCCAACAATGGCGACACTGCTGAAATCGTAGATTAGTTTTATTTTTTATAGCAGAGAAGGGCGGGGGAATGTTCCTCCGCTCTTTTTTGTGTAATGAAGGCATGTTTTAGATTACGGGGTTATTTTATATGAAGATTTATGGTATCATTATGTGTTATGACTTAGCTCTGCGAACTGTGGAAACGTACGGGTAAGCGTAATCCCGCCAGTCCGGGTAAATTGACAATACATGTTTTGAAAATAAGGAGACAACTATGACTTTTAATGATTTGGGTCTGAGCCCGGCAATTCTAAAGGCGCTGGACCTTGCAAACTATACATCACCTACACCTATTCAGAGAGAAGCAATCCCCGCAGCATTGACCGGGAGAGATGTGCTGGGCTGTGCGCAGACCGGTACGGGGAAGACGGCAGCTTTTTCGCTGCCTATTATTCAGCTGCTTAGCAAGCAGAATGCGAACCGGAGCGGCAAACGCCCGATCCGTTCTCTGATTCTTACCCCTACCCGTGAGCTGGCGCTGCAGATTTATGAGAATATTCAGGTCTACAGCAAGTTCACTGGTATCCGTTCTACTGCGGTTGTCGGCGGTGTCTCACAAAGATCGCAGGAGCGTGCTCTGGCTCTGGGTGCGGATATCCTGATTGCTACTCCAGGCCGCTTGATCGACCTGATTGCCCAGAAGCATGCTGACCTGCAACAGGTGCAGCTGCTCGTCCTGGATGAAGCAGACCGGATGCTGGATATGGGCTTCATTCATGATGTGAAGCGGATTATTGCCAAGATGCCGGCTAAAAAACAGACCCTGTTCTTCTCCGCAACGATGCCGCAGGAGATTTCACAGCTGATCAAGACGCTGCTGGTGAATCCGGTCAAGATTGAAATTACCCCGGTTTCTTCGACAGTGGACAGAATTCAGCAATCCGTCTACCTGCTGGAAAATGGCTGTAAGCAGAAGCAGCTGAACCGTCTGCTGGAGGATAAGTCAATTGTATCTGCGCTTGTGTTTACCCGTACGAAACGCGGGGCGGACCGGGTTGCGCGCGATTTGGGCAAAGTCAATATTGCTGCCCAGGCGATTCACGGCAACAAATCGCAGAATGAACGGCAAAATGCGCTGCGTAATTTCAAAACCGGAGTAACCCGGGTACTCGTAGCTACTGATATTGCTGCCCGCGGTATTGATATCGACGAGCTGTCGCATGTCATCAACTTCAACCTGCCGAATATTCCGGAAACGTATGTGCACCGGATTGGCCGCACTGGCCGTGCCGGGATGAGCGGCATCGCCATTTCCCTGTGCGAAGCAGATGAGCTTCCGTACCTGAAGGATATCCAGAAGCTGATCGGCAAGACCATCCCGGAAGTAAAGGATCATCCGTATCCGATGATCAAGATCAATCCGGCGCTGGCGGCGGAGGTAGCTAATGCAAGTAAGACTGTTGCTTCAGCCAAAGCAGGCAACCAGCCAAAAGCCAAAGCCAATCCGGCACGCAAGCCGAAGGAAGAATGGTTCACTCAGGGCAACCGCCCGCGCAAAGGCTCTGAAGGCGGCAGGGTAGAGTGGCCTGACCGCAAGGATGGCAGATCTGGAGGCAGCGTTAAGGACAATGCAGGCGAAACACGGACTGGCGGAGCTGGTAGAGAGCAGGCTAACGGAGCGCGGACTGGTAGTGCCGGCAAAGGGCAGGCTGGCGGAGCACGTGCTGCGGGGGCTGGCAAGGCGCAGGCTGGCGGAGCAAGGACTCCTGTAGCTGATAGAGCACAGGCTAACGGAGCGGGCAGATCTGCTGGTAACCGGCCTGGCGGAAATGGACGGAATAGTTCAGGAGCTGCGCGAGGCTAATAGGGGGCGTCAGGAACGAGCATAGTTTAAAAAAAGCGGCGTCCTGGGAGGGAGATTGAGCGGGGTTAATGCGAAGATCTTCTTTCCGGAAGCTGCCCGGAAATGGTATTATAAAGAACCGTCGGCAGCAAACATACGTTGCAGTGTTGGTCTGCTGTAGTCAGCGCAAGCCGCTGCAAATGAATGCGGGCTGACTAAATCGACGAAGCCAGCAAAAGAACAAACACAAAAACCCGTATTGCACACTCCCGGCAGAGAGTACAATACGGGTTTTTGCGTCTACCGCGTCCATCCGGTATAATCCGGGCAAGGGCTAGCCGGCGAGATGTGCGCCCAGCTCCTCACGGAGTGCGTCGCTGATTGAAGTCATCGGCAGGCGGAGGGTATCCGAGGAAATCTCGCCTTTGGCGCTGAGCAGCCACTTGATCGGTGCAGGATTGGATTCCTTGAACAGCAGCTTCATCAGCGGTACCAGCCGGTCATACTCGGCTCTGGCAGCTTCTACCTGCCCGGCTCTGTACTGTTCGTAGATATCCAAGAATCTAGCCGTATGCACATTGGCGGAAGCAAGCATGCCACCGGCGGCACCGTAGCCCAGCATGTCGAAGAAGGAAAGGTCGTCGCCGCAGAGAACAGGCTTCGAGCCGTGACGCGACAGCTCGGATACGAGCAGCGGTGAGCCGGAGCAGTCCTTAAGGCCGACAACGTTGTCCATCTCCAGAATCGTGCGGGCGGTATCTACCGTCATTCCGACTCCGGCACGGCCGGGGATATCATAGGCGATGATCGGAATACCAACCTCAGCTGCTTTGCGGAAGTGTGCGATGATCCCCTGTTGGGAGGGGCGGCTGTAATAGGGAACAACAACGAGTGCAGCATCAACACCGGCATTGGCGGCTAGCTCCGTACGTTTGACTGTAGACATCGTGTCATTGGTGCCCGTACCGATTACGAGCGGAATATCACTGCCTTGCAGCAGCTGTTTAGAGGCATCAATTAACAATTGTAATTCTTGTATACTGACTGTCGGCGATTCTCCAGTGGTTCCATTTACGACCAGACCATGAATGTTGTTCTTGATAATGCCTTGCACATACCGCTGATACGAAGCCAGATCAATCTCGCCGGCTGCATCGAACGGTGTTACCACGGGAACATAGATTCCATAAATCTGCTCTTCAGTTAACATGAATATCGTCCTCCAAATTTGTATAACCGTTTATTATACTGTAGCATGGAATAATTCATCGGTGTTAGCTATAATAAATGATATGGGGCATCAATAATATTGATGTTATATTTGCTGAACTTGAGCAGGGCAGCGGGTCTGATCTGCTGATACACTCCTGTTCACGTTGTGAAGGGAGATAGTGTGGATTTAACATATATGAGAACCTTCCGCGAAGTGGCGAAGCGCCAGAGCTTTACCAGAGCGGCAGAGGAGCTGGGATATGCCCAGTCAAGCGTAACGATGCAGATTCAGAAGATTGAAAAAGAATACGGAGTAACTCTGATGGAGCGCCACGGCCGGATTTTGCGTCTGACCCCGCCTGGAGAAGAGCTGCTGAAGCTGTTCGTGGAGATTCTTGACCTGTATGACAGGTCGAAAGAAACCATTGCCCAGCAAATCGGGGGAACGCTGACCATCGGGACGATAGACTCGCTGGCCGCATTCTATCTTCCGCCTTTTCTGCAGCAGCTGCGGACAACGTTTCCCGGACTGAATATTCATCTGCAGACCGAGCAGGAAGCGAATCTCGTGTCCAAAATCAGGGACGGCGAGGTGGACCTCGGGCTGATGCTGGACCGCTGTACAGCCGATTCCACACTGGAGCGGACGATCATCCGGGATGAGCCGCTGGTGCTTGTCGCTCCTGCCGGACATCCGCTGGCCAAGCTCACTCAGGTAACGCTGCAGGATTTGAATAACTGTGAGCTGATTGTCTCCGAGGAAAGCTGCATTTACCGCAGCATGTTTGAGAATCTGCTCCGCGAGCATGGCATCGTGTTCCGGATCGGCTTTGAGCTGTCCAATCTGGAGGCGATCAAACGCTGCGTGCGCAACGGCCTGGGCATCGCCCTGCTGCCAAGAATTGTCGCTGAGGAAGAGATTGAGCGGGGGAATCTGGCCGAGCTGCCGTTCGTCCATCCGGAGATTCATTTTGACCTGCAGCTGCTCATCCATCCGAAGAAGTGGAAATCGCTGCCGCTGCAATCACTGATTCAGATGCTGCTGACCGATGCTGAGGATAAGAAGGCTGCGGTATGAAGCGGGTACGGTTGGAGGACACAATGAACATTATCGAGCTTCCTGTTGAAGTTATGTATGAAGGACAGCAATATTACATTTATCCCAGCATGATTGTATCTGACAATGGCACAGAGCTGCTGGTAGCTAATCCACAGTACTGCCTCGACCTGCCGCAGGCGGAGAAATTCCTGGAGCTGCTGAAGAATCTCGCGGCGAAGCATTATTACTGCTATGATGGCGGAACGTTACATATATAAGAGGCTCATTTAGCACTGATATGCAGCAAGATATTGACATCAAAAACGACAATATGGTATATAAAAGGAAGTGTTAGCACTCACCCTTATGGAGTGCTAACCGTCCGGAAGCAATCAGCAGGCTATTTTTGAAAGGAGATTCTATATTCATGTCTAAAAAAGAGTTCAAAGCCGAATCCAAACGACTACTGGAAATGATGATTAACTCCATCTATACGCAGCGGGAAATTTTCCTGCGGGAGCTGATCTCCAATGCAAGCGATGCCATCGACAAAATCTATTACAAAGCACTGGCCGACGACAGCCTGGTGTTCAATAAAGAGGATTACTTCATTAAAGTTACCGCAGATAAGGATAGCCGCACACTGACCATCTCCGATACAGGGATCGGGATGACGCAGGAGGAGCTGGAGAACAACCTGGGGATTATCGCGAACAGCGGCTCTTTTGCATTCAAGAAGGATAACGAAGCCAAGGACGGCCATAACATTATCGGGCAGTTCGGGGTCGGATTCTATTCCGCTTTTATGGTGGCAGAGGATGTTACGGTCATCAGTAAGGCGCTGGGCAGCGACCAGGCTTACAAGTGGGAATCGCAGGGGGCGGACGGTTACACAATCGAGCCGGCGGAGAAAGATAGTGTAGGTACTGAGATTACACTCAAGATCAAAGCCAACACTGAAGAAGAGAATTACGACGAGTTCCTGGAAGAGTACCGCCTGAAATCCATCATTAAAAAGTACTCCGACTTCATCCGTTTTCCGATCAAGATGGACATCACCGGCAGCAAGCCTAAAGAAGGCAGTGAAGGAGAGTTCGAGGAAACGAAGGAAGAGCAAACCGTCAACAGCATGGTGCCGATCTGGCGCAAGAACAAAAGCGAGCTGACCGAAGAGGACTACACCAACTTCTACAACGAGAAGCGCTACGGCTTCGACAAACCGCTCAAGCACATTCATATCAGCGCCGACGGTGCGGTGGTATACAACGCGATTCTGTTCATCCCGGAGAACACCCCTTTTGACTACTACACCAAGGAGTACGAAAAAGGTCTGGAGCTCTACTCTAACGGCGTGCTGATCATGAATAAATGTGCGGATCTGCTGCCGGACTACTTCAGCTTCGTCAAAGGGATGGTGGATTCCGAGAATCTGTCACTTAACATCTCCCGCGAGCTGCTGCAGCATGACCGCCAGCTGACGCTGATTGCGAAGAATATCAAGAACAAGATCAAGAGCCAGCTCCTCAGCCTGCTGAAGGACGAGAGAGAGAAATATGAGACGTTCTACAAATCTTTTGGCAGACAGCTGAAGTTCGGTGTGTATAATGATTACGGTATGGAAAAAGAAACCCTCCAGGACCTGCTGATGTTCTACTCCTCCAAGGAGAAGAAACAGGTTACGCTGGCTGAATATGTGGAAAGAATGCCGGAAGAACAGAAGTATATCTACTATGCTTCCGGTGAGTCGGTAGAGCGGATCGAGAAGCTGCCGCAGACTGAGCTGGTGCTCGACAAGGGCTATGAAATCCTCTATTTCACTGACGATATCGATGAATTCGCGATCAAGATGATCATGTCCTATAAGGAAAAAGAATTCAAAAACGTCTCCAGCGGCGATCTCGGCATTGAAGAGGATGCTGCAGACAAGCAGTCGGAAGAGGAACAGAACGAGAATAAGGACCTGTTCGAAGCGATGCAGGGTATTCTGGCCGGCAAAGTGAAGGCAGTCAAAGCCTCCAAGCGGCTGAAGTCCCATCCGGTCTGCCTGTCCACTGAAGGCGAGCTGACCATCGAGATGGAAAAAATCCTCAAGGCCATGCCAAACGGCCAAGAGGTGCAGGCGGACAAGGTGCTGGAAATCAACGTGAACCATGACGTCTTCAAATCACTCAAGGCTGCGGCTGACAGTGACAAGGAGAAGCTGAGCCTGTACACAAATCTGCTGTACAACCAGGCGCTGCTGATCGAAGGCCTGCAGGTTAACGATCCGGTGCAGTTCACCAACGATATCTGCAAGATTATGGTGTAATGCTTAAGCGGCAGCTTTCTGCTGCTGTAGAGTGGCTGTAAAAGATAAAACCCGCTTCCGGCGCTGCCGGGGCGGGTTTTTGTATGTTTCGTCCTGGCATAGTTCCGCAATAGTAAATGCATACGGCAGTCCCCAAGCCCCATGTTTACCCCTCCCGGAAATTCTCAATAAACTTCACGGCCAGTGCGGACAGGTATTTATCCTTCATCCAGACGGCCGCAACCCGTGTATTGAGGGAGTCGCTGCGGATCTCCTTGAGAACCAGATTGCCGTTGGCGGCAAGGCTGTAAGCAGATCTGGGAATAATCCCGATGCCAAGCCCGGCGTTGGCCCACAGCAGGGTCGTACGGGCATCATCATTCATGCAGAAAAACTGCGGATCAAAGCCGTGCTCCAGACAGGTCTCGCGGATCAGCTGCTCAAACCTGCGGTACACAATGAGCGGCTGGTGCTGCAGCTCGCCAATTTCGATGGCGGTTCTTTCTTCACTCCAGTCATAATCGGGTGACATCACGGCAATCATAGGTTCTGATGCCGTATATATACATTCCAGCCCGATGCTGCTGAACGGGGTGCGGACGATTCCAACCTCGACGATGCCTTTGCTGAGCAGATCGAGAACCCGGAACGTATTGCCTTCATGAATTTCAAACTTCACGCCGGAATAGAGCTGATGGAAATCCAGCAGCCGTTCCTGCAGCAGGGTGGCGGCAGAGGAGGAGACGGTGCCGATGGAGAGTGTGCCGGACACGCCCTTCACATAATCCTTCAGCTCACGTGTCGTCGAATCAGCCAGCTCCAGAATCTGCTGTGCCCGGCCGCGCAGGATCATCCCGGCTTCGGTAAGCTGCACGCTGCGCGGGCCGCGTTTCACGAGCTTTACCCCAAGCTCCTCCTCCAGCAGCTTCAGCTGCTGGCTGAGCGGCGGCTGGGCCATCTGCAGCCGCCTGGCGGCAGACGTAATCTGTCCTTCCTCGGCAATGGCCAGAAAATATTTCAGTTGACGGATATCCATCATTAACCTCCTGCAAAATTATTCTGACATACGAAATACGTATCTCAGAGATATGAAACCAATATTATTAATATGGTAGCAGATATGACATAATCATAACGGGTCTTCTAGAAGTTGCATAGAGGTTACATACTGTATAGGCTGGTGAGTACTTATGTTTAAAATTGCTGTTTTTCTGAAACCGTACAAAAAAGAGGTGATCATCGGTCCAATCTTCAAGCTGCTCGAAGCGATACTGGAGCTGCTGCTGCCGACTGTTGTTGCACTGATTGTCAACAACGGCATCGGCAACCAGGATAGCGCCTATGTATACCGGATGGGCGGACTGATGCTTCTCATGACCTTGCTGGGCTTCGGCTGCTCCATGGTCTGCCAGTATTATGCCGCCCGTGCTTCACAGGGCTTCGGCACATCGCTGCGCAATAAGATGTTCAAGCATGTATCCTCGCTCTCCTACGCAGAGCTGGATAAGCTGGGAACACCGTCCTTGATCAACCGGATCACCAATGACGTGAACCAGCTGCAGCTGGCCGTAGCGATGCTGATCCGGCTGGTAGTCCGTGCGCCGTTCATCTGCATCGGGGCGATCATCATGGCGATGATTCTTGATTTCCGGCTGTCGCTGATTCTGCTGGCGGCAACACCGGTGTTCGGGGTGATCCTGTACTTTATTATCACCCGCAGCAGCCCGCTCTACCGCAAATACCAGCAGAAGCTGGATCATCTGGCGCTGGTGCTGAGCGAAAATCTGTCCGGTATCCGCGTTATCCGTGCGTTTGCGAAGTCGCGCCGCGAGAAGGAGCGTTTTGCAGCGGCGTCAGATGACCTGACGGAGACAGCGATCCGGGTCTCCCGCATAGCCGCCTGGCTCGGACCGATGACGACACTGGTCGTCAATGCGGCGATTATCGCCATCCTTTGGGCAGGCGGCTGGCACATCGACGCCGGACGCCTCTCGCAGGGGGAGATCATCGCTTTTATCAACTATGTCACCCAGATCCTGCTGGCCCTGATCGTCGTATCGAATCTGGTAATTCTGTTTACTAAGGCCTCATCCTCCGCTAACCGGGTTAACGAAGTTTTGGCCGCAGCCACCTCGGTTCCGGATGAAGGGAACAAGGCGATTTCTGCTGCAGCACCCTCTGACGTTCCGGTTATCTCCTTCGAGCATGTCTCCTTCGGCTATAACCGTACCGGTGAGCTTGCGCTTGAGGACATTACGGTAAAGATAAGCCAAGGCCAGACAGTCGGGCTGATCGGCAGTACAGGCTCCGGCAAGTCGACGTTCGTTAACCTGATTCCGCGCTTCTATGATACCGTTCAAGGGAATATCCGGGTCAGAGGGGTGAACGTCAAGGATTACCCGCTGGAGCAGCTGCGGAGCCTGATCGGCATCGTACCGCAAAAAGCGCTGCTGTTCACCGGTACGATCGCCGATAATATCCGCTGGGGCAAGCAGGATGCCACCCGTGATGAGCTGCTGCAGGCTGCTGCGGTGGCCCAGGCGGAGGAGTTCATCAGCAGGCTGCCGGAAGGGCTGGAAACGCCGGTAGCCCGGGGCGGTCTGAATCTGTCAGGCGGCCAGAAGCAGCGTCTGACGATCGCCCGGGCCGTGGTCGGCCGTCCGCCTATTCTGATTTTGGACGATTCCTCCAGTGCGCTGGATTTTGCAACAGATGCCGCACTCCGCAAGGCGCTTAAGGAGTACGGGCGGGATATGACGGTGCTGCTCGTATCTCAGCGTGTCAGCACGGTGCAGCAGGCGGATCAGATTATCGTCTTTGACGAGGGACGGATCGCCGGAACCGGCACCCATGAGCAGCTGCTTGCATCCTGCGGGGTCTACCGGGAAATCTGCGAATCACAGCTGTCCAGCCAGGAGGTGGCGCAATGAATACCAACGAGACATGGAAGAGGCTGCTGAACTATACGAGACAATACCGGAGCATGTCTGCCAGTGCCGTGATCTGCGCCATCCTGAGCGTGGCCGCCAGTCTGATTGGCCCGCTCCTGATCGGGCGGACAATCGACCGGATGATCGGGCCGGACAATGTCGATTTTCCGGAAATTCTCCGGCTGCTGCTGATTCTCGGCGCCGTGTATGCTGCCGGCAGCTTTTTCGGCTGGCTCCTGACCTATTACACCAACAAAATCGCCTACAGAACGGTCTATGATCTGCGCCGTGACTTATTCGATAAGCTGGATACGCTGCCGCTCAAATTCCATGACAATCATCCGCAGGGCGACAGCATCAGCCGGTTTGTCAATGATATGGATGCCGTCTCTGACGGACTGCTGCAGGGCTTCTCGACACTGCTGACCGGTATTGTCACTATTGCCGGTGCAATCGGCCTGATGCTCTATATCAGCCCTGTTATGACTGTAGTAGTGCTCCTGTCGGCACCTGTGACATATTTTGTCGCCAGATTCATTACCACCCGCTCTCAGAAGCTGTTCCGCGAGCAGGCCAAAATTCTCGGCGGGCTGAACGGCTATGTGGAGGAGATTGTCGGCGGGCAAAAGGTCGTGCAGGCCTACCATTACGAGGACCGCTCCTTTGCCCACTTTTCTGAACGCAACAATGAGCTGTATCAGACCGGGGTTAAATCACAGTTCTACGGCTCCCTGGCCAATCCGACAACCCGGCTGGTCAATAATATTACTTTTTCGGTCATTGCTATGATCGGCAGTGCGCTGGTTATCGGGGGGCATTTCTCGGTGGGGGACCTGTCGAGCTTCCTGATCTACTCCAATCTGTTCGCCAAGCCGTTTAATGAAATCACCGGTGTCATCACCCAGCTGCAGTCAGCGACAGCTTCTGCCCAGCGGGTCTTCCAGATTCTTGATATGGTGCCTGAAACGCCGGATGCGCCGGACGCTCATGTGCTGGGCGCAAGCCAGGGGACAATCACTTTTGACAGGGTAAGCTTTGCTTATACGCCGGAACGGCCGCTGATCCGTAATTTCAGCCTGGAAGTGAAGCCGGGTACCCGCGTAGCCATAGTCGGCCAGACAGGAGCAGGGAAGACGACGCTCGTTAATCTGCTGATGCGCTTCTATGATGTGGACAGCGGCAGCATCCGTATTGACGGTATGGATATCAATCACATCACCCGTGACAGCCTCCGGCAGAACTTCGGGATGGTTCTCCAGGATACGTGGCTGTTCGGCGGCTCGATCCGCGACAATATCGCCTACGGCAAACCGGGGGCGAGTGATGATGAGGTTATGGCTGCGGCCAAAGCAGCGAGCGCCCACAGCTTCATCAAGCGGCTGCCCGAGGGCTACGCGACAAAGATAAGCGGCTCCGGGGACAATCTGTCCCAAGGGCAGAAGCAACTGTTGACGATCGCCCGCGTCATGCTGGCTGATCCGCCGATGCTGATTCTTGATGAAGCGACCAGCAGCATTGATACGCTGACTGAGATACGCATCCAGAAGGCTTTTCTGAAGATGATCTCCGGCCGGACCAGCTTCGTCATCGCCCACCGGCTGTCAACGATCCGCGAGTCGGATATTATCCTCTACATGAAGGACGGGGATATTGTCGAGAGCGGCACTCATGAGGGGCTGCTGGCCAGCGGCGGACATTATGCGAAGCTGTATAACAGCCAGTTTGCGGCGGTATAACGTGGTCAGGGGGGCCGAACCCTGCAGGATTACAAATTTCATTAAATAAATACAGGCGGCTGCCCGCCGGGACTTGACTTTGACAGACAAGAGCCCGGCGGGCAGCCGCTGTTTATTCGTAGAATCTGCGCCACGAATCCAAGGTTTTTTGCATATGGAGGACTTCAAACGGCAGTGAAGGGTACTTCTTTTTCTCAATAGCCACATACTTCATGGATTCATAATAACGCTGGAGCTTTTCGAAGCAGGCGGCAATCGAAATCGAGACAGTCTGGCAATCGTGTACAGCAAATAAATCATTCTCTGCGCTTTGCAGCAGCTCTTTACCGTAGGAACGTCCTCGATAGGCGGGCAGGATTGCCAGGCGTTCTATGATCCCGTTATTCCCTTCTGCATAATATCCGATAGTTCCAATGGGTACATTAGACAAATGGTATAACACAACAACAGTGGTGTCGATAATCCGCTCTCTCGAGTCTTTTTCCCGCTCAAAAGCCACATAATGCGGATATTCAGCTTCAGTCAGACCGAGCTGCTGCGCCTGGGCTTGAAACGACTCTCTGATTAATTTAGTGACGAGTACGCTGTCCTCCATTCGTGCTTCTCTGAGCCAAAGCTCCACTTGGAAATCCTTCATCATATCCCTCCGTTCCAGGCTGTACAACACTATGATCTCAATTATCCGCCATTATTCTGCAGCGTTTCAGCGGCAAATGATACATGCTTTTTTATTTGACGCCTAAACCGTCCAGACGGTATAGTAAATTCAGAGGTGAATCCATTGAACGTTAATTCTAAACGCGGAGTCATATTGAACGCCGCATCCTCAATCATCAGGAGCCAGGGGGTGGAGAAGCTTACGCTCGAAGCGGTAGCCAGAGAGGCCGGCGTCAGCAAGGGCGGGCTGCTGCACCATTTTCCGAATAAAAATGCCTTGATTCAGGGGCTGGTCGATGAGCTGACGGACGGGTTCGTAACCGATGTCCAGGAACGGGCCGCGGTTTCAGCTGTTAATGAAGGCAAGTGGAGCAGGGCATACACGGAATCTGTGGCGTGTGATATCAAGGATGGGAACGGGATCAGCACGGCGCTGACCGCGGCGCTTTTCAGCAAACCGGAGCTGCTGGGGAAGCTGCAGGAGCAGTATGCGCTTTGGCAAAAAGACATTGAAAACGACGGGATCGACCCCGTGCGGTCAACCATTGTACGGCTCGCTGCCGACGGCCTGTGGTTCTCTGAAATGTTCAGTTTAGGGAAACTGGATGCGGAGCTGCGCGAACAGGTCATACGGGAACTGCTTAAAATGACGGTGTAGGAGGAAGAGGATTGTGAACCCCTTTATTTTATTGGCTGTTGCCATTGTGTCAGAGGTCTGCGGCAGCTCGCTGCTCAAATTATCCAACGGCTTCAGACGGCTATATCCATCTCTCGGGGTGGTAGCTGGACTCGGCTCGGCCTTTTACTTTCTGTCTCTGGCGCTGCAGTCGATCTCACTCGGTACGGCTTATGCGATCTGGTCCGGGGCGGGTACGGCGTTAACGGCTATGGTTGGAGTATTCTTTTATAAAGAACGGCTTAATCGTAAAAAAATACTGGGTCTGCTGCTGATTATCGGCGGTGTTATTACACTGAAGCTTGCTGCGGGCGGAACACATTGATTTATTTTTACGGGAAAAGAAGAGGAAGGGGATTCAATTGAAAAGCTACATATACCTGGCTATGGCCATCTGCTTTGAAATATTCGGGACAACGATGCTTAAGTTATCAGACGGGTTCACGAATCTGCTGCCTGGCCTCGGGGTAGTTGTAGGGATGGGGTTATCTTTTTACAGCTTATCCATGAGTCTGCGGGTCATTCCGTTAAGCTTTGCTTACGCGGTCTGGTCGGGCGTCGGTACGGCTATTACAGCCCTGCTTGGTGTGGTGGTGTGGGGCGATCCGTTCACTTTCGTGTCTTTCATCGGTATTGCGGCTATTATCGGCGGTGTGGTACTGCTGAACTCTTCCAATCATCCGGAAAAGGCAACGCAGGGGCAGCTGTGAACATACGTTTGTTTTCTTGAAGTTATTTTATTATTCGCGAAAAAGAAACTCCGAAACCCACAGCATTCGCGGGTATCCGGAGTTTTTTTATAGCTTAAAGAGTCAGCTCAGGACAGGGGTGCTCTTCATTTCATAGATTTTTTGAAGCGTCTGGAGATTAAGCGCCTTCCCGTCCTCGTCCTTTGCATGCAGATACCCTTCCACAAGCCTGTACCCGAATATGATCAGGATCAGCTCGCAGACGCAATGATCTGCCACAGGGGGAGCATCCGCATGCTCTGCAAAACCTCTATAATACGCAGGGACGCACCGCTGGTAGTATTCGATCATGTGATCAAGATCCACTTCGTCGGCAAGCAGGCTGGCGATGTCCTCGCCCAGGTAGCCCCATCCGGAGGTATCCCAGTCGATGAGCGCGATTGTTCCTCCGTCATAGAGGATGTTGGTGATCCAGAAATCCCGGTGGCACAGAATCAGAGGCAATTGTTCAATGCGGGCGAAAATCTCCTCTGAATGCTCGTCGATAGCAATAAGCATTTGCCGCACATGCTGCGGAAATTCACAATCCTCCGAACGGATATAATCGTAGACGAGCGGCCATGACCGGTAATGCAGATACGTATTCTTCATGAGATCCGCCCGGCTCAAATTGGTCAGACGCTCCAGCACAGCAGGCTGCTCCGCGTACAGCTTGCCCTGATAACGGCCAAGCTCCAGTGCAGCTTGTTCGTACATGTCCCCAGTCAAGTTTAAACCGGATACACCTTCAACGAATTCCAGCCACAGCTGATATTCATTCTGCCCGGCATTCATTTCAGCGTGATAACATTCCGGCCAGCGGAATTGATCCGTGAATGTTGCCCCTAAATCAGAGGCATAGAGATCATACTCCCGCCTCCATGAACCAGGATCACTGTAGCGCTCCCATTTATTCTGGATTTTCAGCACGACACGGTATGATAATTGCTCGCCGTCAGAGGTTTCAGCGGTTCCAGTTACCAGTTGTACATTTCCTACAGTACCGCCCTGCAGAGACTTAGTAGTGAAGTCTGCTGAGATGATCTCCTTCTTGAACTGCCGGCTTAAGACATATGTTAATGTTTCGATTGTAATCTTCATTTTTTCCATCCCCCGATTTTCTTGGTTTGCTTGCTCTGCATGGCTAATGTTTTCTTTCGGGCCCGCTTGTCAATCAGGTAGCCTGATTTATCCTGAACATATTAGTGCTCATAATGTTGTTTTTTGGACGCAAAAATGCCGCGGACCAGCAGCCTCTTAAGAAACTGCTAATGCACGGCATCAGAACGCACCAAAAGATACGATCCTCATCGTATTCTGCAAACAGCAATTTTCACGAAAGGTTACTTTGGACGGCATCACAAAGAATACGGGCAACATCCCGCGTTTTTCGTGTATGCCTGCTATTCGATTCTATGAACGAACCACCATATAAGTAGTTGCCATTAAAATCACATCCCCTTTCGTGTACGGAGCTTGCTTATCGCTAAGCTTTCTTTAAAATATCCTAATATGGAAAAATGTTCAATGTAATAAATGATTATAATTAAAGTGCACATGCATTCCCATTTGCTCAAAAAGTATAAGCATGACCTCCAACATCTGCCCAGGCTAACGTCCCATCCGGCATCCATCCAAGCAGAACGCCTGCTGCCACGAATGTTATGGTCCGTTCTTTTTTGTCATATAGCCGGATTGTACCTGCACCGGATGTGTAAGCCGCGAACCTGCCGTCCTGCGACCATTGGAGCGTAGACAGAAGGTAGTAATCCTGCTGCCGCTCATGCTCCCAAATATCCTCTTTAACCTGCTCCGTAATCCGCTCATCCAGCAAGACTCCGGAAGCCCCGCTGCCGGTGTTAAAACGGATTTTGCCATGCGGGTTACTCTCATCGTAGTCTGCGGGGAGTATCAGAATCGAGTCATCCTCCCAGGCCAACGGATACACAAACAGAAACCCGTCACTGTGTGAGAGGAAAGCTGCATTTTCCCGTGATAGCAGCGTATTTCCCTTCTGATCCAAAATCAGCAAATCCGCTCCGGGGCCGATGTAATCATCATGGGCGTATAATACAGCGATACGGGTGCCGTCCGGTGATGAGGACATCCCATAAACCGGCTTGTCAAAAACATGAAGCTTCCTGCGTGTGAAATCCTTCAGATCTACCCGGTACAGCGTTTTGTTGCCTGATACCATATAAGTGTAGCCGGGGTAAAAGCGGTCGGAATACATCTCATGGTAACCATAGTCATTGCCATAAGCGCCCTCCTCAAGGGGAAAAGCAGGGATCGTAAGCTCCTGGCCTGTCATAGCCTGAACCAGATGATGCTTTTCGTCTCCATAGAACAGAAAGGAGGGTCCGGTGAGTTGCTGGTGATCGACGGTTTTGACCCAGCCCGTATTCCAGACCGGAATCATCCGCTGAGTACCGGATACGATCCCTTTTAAATGAATACTGCCTTGATCGGTCAGGGATCTGACAACGACAGTATTGCGGTACGGCTGCTCTGTGCTCGCGAAGCTTCGTCCATCTGCTGTGGCGGTTTCATCCAGATTAAATGTCCCGGACCAAGCGTTCTCCTCATCCATGTGCAGACGGATCTGCACAAACCGCGGCGACTCCCATTCCAGCGTATAGCTGAACTCTGCCTGCGGATTGCTGGTCTGCAGACTTTTTTCGAGTGCGGCTTCCAGTGAAGCTTTGTCCATATCGGTATTGGACTTCACCTGCACAACTTGACCGTTTCCGCCCAGAATCTTCATCTGCTCAATATAGAGAAATGGCTCCTCCGGGTTTAAGGGGGCCGCGAATGAAGGTGTGGCCGGCGTAGCTGTAGCTGACTGGATCGTTGCCGGAGGAGGGGAAGGTGAAGTGTCCGCTTGTTCTGCTGTATCCGTCTGCTTACATCCTGCGAGCATGGCAGCCGCCAGTATGATAACTGTCAAATAACGCATGTATAAACCTCCCTGTTGCCAATAGTAAGAGTTTTCCATATGAATATGGACGTTGTTTATGCGGATAAGTTGCTTAGGCTGACCATTTGGCAGAGCTGCTCTGACAAGATAATCGTGAATGCATTGACTAGTCAGGAAGCAGCAACGTATAATTTTTCCAAATGTGTTTTTAAGTATAATGTTAAAGGGGATTTATAATGAAACGCCTGAAGTGGAACGTTTTGATCTATTCCGTGCTGTTCGTAGTTGTCTTATACATGACACTTAATGAATATTCGCCAATTTGGATCGTAGGAGCTACTTTCGTGGCCTTCCTTATTGCTTTTACGACCCAGTTTTATTATCCGGCAGTTCTGGATAAGCGAGTGGACCGGGTTGAATCCTTTTTACGCAGCCAGAAAAAGAATCCGGCCTTGTATATTCAGTATGTGCTTGCCAATAGACTTGAGGACGAAATGAATACGGTTATGGAGCAGCTGATGAGCAAAAATAAGCGGGTAACGGCACAGGCACCGTTCAAGGCGGCCTACGGGCTTTACCTTAAAGATATGGCTGCTGTTCATGATGCCGTGCCGCATATCCGCTATTCTGATTACCGTGCTTATTACGAAACGGCGCTGCTGGTGGAGGAGGGGAAAAGTGCTGAGGCGCGGGAACATCTGGAGTCTATCAAGAAACAGTGGATGAGATCAGCGCTGCTCGCAGAAGTGGAACGCAAAGCAGGCAACAGCGAAGCCGCCGTCAAGTATGCGAAGGAAGCAATAGACGCATCGGGAGGCGTGCAACGTTATGTGTTACATAAGGAGTATGAGAGGACGTTACCGCAGGCGGTTGGGCGGGTATCGTGAGTCTGAATTTCAGCAGGTTTAAAATTCTAAACATTCTAGGATCGTCTCCCTCATGCTTGAGGTGCTTCATCGCTGCTTCCCGCTTACGGACTGCCACTGCTGAAGTCTCCGGAGCTATTGCGGGAACTCCATACTTCCACTTCGCGGGCGCTGGGATTGGTTAATGGGCCGGTGAGCCTCTAAGTCTGGGCGGACGGGTGATAGGGTGCCGAGGAAGGTGGCCTGGACAAGGTATACCTACAGAATATTAACCTATATTACACTATTATGGGGTTAATATGGCTTGGTCGGAGGATCCGCGTGTGATAAAATAAGTATAAACTACGACTCAGCTGCTTAAGGAGACCTTATGACTACTACATTCCATTTCTATTCCGGCAATCCCTCCCTGGACTTGATCAATACCGAAGAAATGAAAAGAGGTAAGCGGGTTGATTCGCTCTCCGGGCCGGAGGACCTCGCGCTCTGGGTGCAGACCTTGATCTCCATGGGTGCCTTCGTACAGGAGCAGTTCGGTGGTTCCGCGGAGAAGGTGGATGAGGCTGTGCTGTCCGAGGTGAAGGTGCTCAGAGCCAAGCTCCGCGAGCTGTTTGAGCAGAGTGCCGAGGGAGGAACACCGCCGCCGGAATGCATTGGATACCTGGAGCTTCTCCTCAGGAATGCGCCATTGTCATACCAATATAAGGCGGATCGCCTGATTCCTATACCTCT
Organism: Paenibacillus sp. PastM-3; assembly: GCF_029893965.1. Classification (GTDB taxonomy): domain Bacteria; phylum Bacillota; class Bacilli; order Paenibacillales; family Paenibacillaceae; genus Paenibacillus_AQ. Next base: position 21,528 of record NZ_JARXXP010000005.1, on the reverse strand, counting down.
GGGCTCCTTGCAGGCCTCACTGCTCTCCTTAATCGCGCTGGATGCTCTGGAGATCTGCACAAGCGGCAAGCTTCAGGGGCTTCACCGTTGCGGCAACCCCAGATGCATCTGGCTCTATCTGGATTACACCGGCAAGCGGAAGTGGTGCTCAATGAAGCTGTGCGGAAACCGGATGAAGGCTTCCCGGTTCAAGGTGAAGTCCGAAGGACAGCAAGAGGAGCTAACCTCTCTGTAAATGCGCAATAGGGCAGGCCTCCACGGTAAGCAAGGAGGCCTGCCCTTATTCTGTGCACCTCTATTACGAAGGTGTGTTATGACCGTTGTTAGCGGATTTCCACAGCGTGTTGATCCGGTCAAGCTGGCCCAGAGTATAAGCAATATGGCACAGGTCATGCACGAGTACCCATATCGCGGTACGGCCTTCGGCAGGAACCTCTCCCCAGCATAATACACCGCGGCTCAAATCAATAGGGCTTGGCTGCAACTGGCTGTCCTGCAACTGATCGAATGTCTTGATCAGCCGCGCTCTGGTGTCGGCGAGCAGAATTTCCAACTGTTCATGGTTCCCGCATACGCCAAATTCATTGGCCCGGATGCGGTCTGTTGGTATGCCGCCCACTACCTCGCCAATCCAATACCCTGCGGAGCCAAGCAGGTGATAGGCGAGAACATACGGACTATTGCTCATATGCTCCGGCTTCCAATTCAGGGCTTCGGGCGGAAGATTCCGAATGATGCGGAAGACATCCTCCAGCAGACCTTCCCCAATGACCTTCAAATCTTGGCCGATCTCTGCGGCTACGGCCGTGTGTTGTTCATGTACTGACATATCTTCTCATCTCTCCTTCATTTCGTGTGGAATTCGGTAATGACTGAATCATAGTGGAACAACAGTGGCAGACCCCCGGTATGTACGAATACCACCGCATCATACGAAGTCAACTGTCCCGACCGTCCCAAGTGGAGCAGTGCCGCCATCGCCTTGCCGGTGTAGACCGGATCAAGGAAGAGGCCCTCTGCTGTCGCAGCGGTATAAATAGCCTGTCTGCATTCTTCGGTAACCGCGCCGTACCCTTCACCGATATAACGATCCTCAATCCAGATGTCTGCTTGGCTCACACCTTTATCGTATCCAGCAAGACGCAAGGTCTCCGTAGCTACTCGGGCGGTCTTCTCCAGCTTGATCGGCGTTTTGCCGCTCACGCTGACACCCATAATGTCCATTGAAGAGGATAATATGCTTGCTCCCGCCACTAGCCCCGCCTGGGTTCCGCAGGTGCCTGTGGCAACAACGAGCAGCAGACGCTTCCGCTCCAATCCGAGCGGCTCAAGCTGCTGAATCAGCTCTTCCATGGCGAGAATATAGCCGACCGTTCCCAGAGCATCTGTACCGCCTTCGGGAATAATGCAAGGAATGCCGCCTTCCGCCCGGATCGTGCCGGCCACCTGACTCATGATTTCATTGACCACCTCCAGCGGAGGACGGTCAGCAGGAGGCGCCGCAAAGGTAACCCCCGCATGCATCAGATGATCCAGATACAGGTTGCCGTGTTGTTTTTCGCTGGGGGTACCACTCAGCACGAGATGGGGCTGGAGCCCAAGTCTGCGGGCAGCGGCGGCGGTAAGGTGGGCATGATTGGATTGGATGGCTCCCGTCGTGATGACATGGGTTGCGCCGTCTTGTACAGCTTTGCCAAGCTGGAATTCAAGTTTTCTGGCTTTGTTACCGCCTCCTCCAAGCCCAGTCATATCCTCTCTCTTAATATACAGTGGACATCCCAGTTGCCTGGATAGTTGTTCTGCTGGCTGCAAGGGTGTGGGCCAAGTTCCCAGCATGACCCGCGGCAATGAGTTAATTCTGTTCAAGTTCTCACCTCCTTTCAGGGGTTTCTTTCAGCAGTGGCTGGTCGGGGCGGATCAAAAGCCATAAGACGATGGAGCCGAGTACCGGAAGGATATTCAGCAGAATGGTCTTTTCCCAGCCGAAGGTCTGAGCCATCCAGCCACAGACAATCGGCGCAATAACGCCGCCTGTGCTGCCCCATACGTTCATCCATCCGCTGACAGAACCGGCAAATTCCTTGCCCAGATCATTGGCGAGCGCCCAGGATACGACAAATGGCAGTCCCAGTGCGCCCAGTCCCACGGTAAGCCAGAGAACATTCAGCGCAGGTGTGCTGGCATAAGCCGCCATGTATAAGCCCAGGATGAAGACCAGAAAACCGGCAATTGCGACATAACCTCTGGATTTCATTAGCGAGCGTGTGATCCGCAGGAGCATGTCGGAGAAGGCTCCGCCGGCGATGGTAACGATACACAGCGCCAGCCAAGGGAAGCTTGCGGCAATGCCCATAGATTGAAGGGAGAACCCGCGCGCCTCCATCAGATACGTAGGTAGCCAGGTAAGGAAGAACGTGTTCATATACAGAACGACCAGATATTGGCCTCCGATGGCCCAGAACCGGGGATTCCGCAGATATTGTCCCCAGGGCGCCTTAGCGGTTGAGCTGTTCGCGCTCCGGTTCGCCAAAATTAGCCGTTGCTCTGCTTCCGAAATCCAGGGATGCTGCTCGGGTCTGTCGCGGCCAATGATGAACCATACGATGGCAATGAGAACACCGGCCCCGGCGAACACGTAGAATACTGCCTGCCAGCCAAAAGCGGTCATAATGGCAACCCCCAGTGTCGGGGCAATCACCGGACCGAAGAAGGAGCCTGACAGCAGCGCGCTCGCAGCACGGCCCTTCTCATGCTTCTGGAACCAATAGGAGTTGAAGGAGGCGTTGCCCGGATACATCGGCCCTTCGCCAACACCGAAGAAGAACCGGACAATGCACATCATCACGTAAGAGGTGGCTGCGGCTGTGAATGCGGTGAACACGGACCAGAAGGTAATCGCGATGGCGATGATTTTGCGGGCACCATACCGTTCGGCAAGGATGCCGCCGGGAATCTGGGCGAGGCAGTATCCCAGGAAGAAGAGGGAGGTTAAAAAACCGAACTGCACCTTGTCGATATTCAGATCCTCCATCATGGGCTTGGCAACGATGGAAATGTTGGAACGGTCCATATAAGCGATGAGGCCGATGACGAAGAAGATGACGGCCATTCCCCAGCGCAGGCCCATTCTCTTGGGTTTCATTACAATAGCTGTACTAGTAGCCTGTAGCTTCGCTCCGGCTTGGTTGTTCTCCATGCTGAACCACTCTCCTGCCAATTATTGGTTGTATCCGATGAAGTGAGCGCTCAACCCCTTCGTGTAATTTAATTTAACATCAGATTAACTAACCGTCAATATGATTTTGAAGGGTTAGTTATAAAAACTTGTATTTCTCCTCCTTCGGCTTATGCTTCTCTGGTTTTTGGGGCATGGATGTTACGAAAGATAACATTTATCGAGGAGTGCCCGGCCACGGAGCTGAGTAGCCGCGTGGCAGGATATAGCTATGCAGCGGTATGGCGTATACGGCCGAGCGGCCTTATAGCGGACATAGCTGAGCAAGCCGCATGGCTTACACGGCTAAGCTGTCACAGGGCAGCACGTAAGGCACCCTTTCGGGTGCCTTGCGGTTTATGCGGCAGAACAGAAGAGCGCGGGTGAGGTAACGGGGCTTTATAATGGTGACATGGTATCAAGGGGCTGTACTCCCAATTACCTGCCGGACTTCATTGGGATTGAAGTATGCAAATGGAATCATTAGTTGTCCCTGAAATATAAAAAAAGGCCCGATTAAATATCGGTCCTTTATCATCTGGCTATTATTCATTCTATTTGAGCTTCGGCCGTTCCAATCTGCTGCGTTCACGCATGGCATTCATCTGGCGGACATGTCTTTCTTCACGCCGGTTTCCTCTTGTTATCAGCTGGCTCAGCATAATGAGCAGCCCCAAGGTGCCAAGTACATAAGAAACAATATGATTTACTTCATTCCACATGTTGGAAGCAGTCAGAAGAAATACCGCTCCTATGATCGTTACAATAATCCGCCTTGTATTTTTATTTTGCGTCTCTATCAATTTTTTCTCAAAGGAACTCGATAGCTTCACCCGTAAATTTCCGCTATCGATTCTGTCTACTGCAGAAATGAACTTCTTGGTCGTCGGAAGGATTCCTTTGAGTAGACTCGTGCCTTCATCTACAACGGTGGAAAAGACACTTCCACGCAGATCTTTAAGCACAACCTTTTGGATGTAAGGCCTAGCGGTCCCGATCAAATCAAGCTCAGGGTCCAGTCCAAGACAGAGTCCGTACACCGTAATCATTGCCTTGCCTAAAAATGTTGTATTTGCCGGTAACTGAAAGGGCTGGGAATAGAGAAAGTCACGTAGCTCCTCCACATTATCACCGGATGTCACAAAACCCAGGTCAAACGTATCCCCGTTGATTTGTTCAAATAATAACGTAAGATTCCTTGAGAACACCTCTAAATCTGTATTCCGTCTTAAAAATCTCAAACGGTTCAGGGCATCAATTGCGCCGTTAGCATCTTTTAAATATACGGCCATTAGAAGGGCTACCATCTGTGTCTTCATATCTTTTGCAATCCGTCCGACCATTCCAAAATCGATTAGGGCTATGGTGCTGTCAGGCTGCACGAGAACATTGCCCGGATGGGGATCCGCGTGAAAGAACCCGTTTACGAGAATCTGTTCTACGAAAATCTCCAGCAAAGCCTTCGCTAATTTCATCCGGTCTACACCCCAGGCATCAAGCTGGGCAAAATTGTTGATTTTTACACCTTCCATAAACGCCATGGTCAGCACCTTTGAGGTTGTATAGGACCAGTAAATGCCTGGAACAACGATATCCTTCCGATGCTTAAGCTGCTGCTGAAATTCTTCGGCGTTTCGTCCCTCTTTTTGATAATCCAGCTCGTCCATAACGGTATCGTAAAATTCCTCATACACCGCATCAAGATCCATCAGGGCTGCAATCCGGGACTGGCGTTTTAATAACCCGACAGCAACTTGTATAGATTTCGAATCAATTTCAATAATATCCTCGACCCCTGGACGCATAACCTTCACTGCGACTTGTTCACCTGTCCGTAATGTCGCCCGATGTACCTGGCCTAAAGAAGCCGCTGCAATAGGAGTTGTATTGAAATCGGCAAAAAGCTCGTTAACGGGCGCGTGGAGTTCGCTCTCAACCTTACGTTTGATCTCGGAAAAATCCACCGGAGCTACGGAGTCCTGCAGCTTGGACAATTCATCAAGAATTTCCTTCGGCAAAAAATCAACTTGCGCACTAACATGCTGCCCAAGCTTGATAATTAATCCGCCCATGTCCATTGCGGTCTCTGTAAAATAGGATGCCTGCTTTCGATATAGGGCTTTGGTTTTGGCTTCCCAGCGCCGTCTCGGTATAAAATATTTTTGTTTACCAAGCCACCAGAAAGCCCAAACGAATTTGAAAAGCATTTGCATGGTTCTTCTGAACCGTAGATCCTTCATCAATCTAAAGAATTCGCTCATTCCTTTTCATCTGCCTCTCCCCTTGATAGACAACCTGCACATGTATGATATTTTATACTAATCAAATTTTCAATGACAGTAATAAATAATGTCTGCAAGCGGTTATTTATCGATGGGATTGTCAATGTGGTCCTGATAGTAGTCGAAATACAGCTGATTCTGCGTACCTTTTACGGCATAGAATACATCTGAAACGGACTTGCCCCTTTGCCGCAGCACCTGCTCCAGCCACTGGGTGGTCAGCCCGTTATGGGCGAGATTGTGTTCCATGATTTGGCCGTCCATAATTAGTTCCACAGGGAACGTCTGAACAGCGGCAGTGTGTAACTTCAGATCTTTGCGCGTCACCCACTCATACTCGCTTTTCTTCTTGACAGACAGCTTTCCATGATCCTCAAGACAAGCATACTCAACCTCTTCCAGGTTGAAAATATCTTTTTCACGCAAAGACTGGGCGAGAGAGTCTAACGTGTACCGGATTTTTCGCATGTTGTCATCGAGAATTTTGCCATTCTCTATGACAATGGTCGGAGTACCGGATACCAGCCGGTTCCATGCCCGATTTTCGAGCGCAGCCTTGGATACGAGGAATGAGATGCCGAAGAAAATGAGCAGCGATACGGCGATGAGCCAATGGCTGAGTTTATCGTTAAAAGCCAAATTCGCTGCAATTGAACCCATCGTAATGCCGCTCACGAAGTCATGGAAGGTCATATTGGATATCGTCTGCTTGCCGAGCATTCTCGACGTGATCATGAGAAGGACGAATGCGGCGATCGTTCGTAAAATAACTTCTACGTATGTTTGCATTGGGCGGACTCCTTGTTCTGATTTCTGGAGGGGGCAAAGAAAAAATCCTAATATAAGAATGGCCTTAAACGTGCCTTTGTAGACAGCACCGTGAAACGTACCACAAGTAACGCCGAAAAAAAGGGAGTTAGCGAACACTCCCTTTGAGCTAAAATTGTATGTTGTCAGATATTTCTATATGTAAAATATGGAATCGGCGCAGACGGCTTAATTTGCCGTCTTATTCACAAAATCAATCTCATTCCGGATCCCTTTATGGGCGTCATTCCACAGCCCCTTTGTCAGGCGAATGCGCAGCAGGCAGGTATTAGGGTCTTCATCATTATTGGCTTCGTTATACCACCCGGCAAATATTGTACGCAGCTTCGTCATCATCTCCGCGTTTTTCTCATCACATACCCAGCCCAGGTTTTCACCCACCCCGTCGGCCGTAAAGTTCTCGACGATGACACAAACGGCGACTTCGGGATTTTGGGCGATCTGCAGCATCTTGTTTGATGTCGCGTATGTGACGGTGTAGAACGCGCCGTCCTCATAATAGGCGTCTACAATGCGGGAGGCGGGACGGCTTTTGCCATTGGGCCCCGGTTCCAGTGCGATAGTAGACAGAGTGATAAGGCCGTCCTTGTTACCTACCTGTTTTTCCAGCAGCTTCATGGCTTCGTTGTACTTGCTCATTATACTACCTCCTCAAGTGTCGTTAGGCATACATTAATAAGCTTATCATTGTAAAATTCTGGTGCATGTGAAAAATAATATAACTTGACATAATCCTGTCAAGTTTTTTTATTTATACTAACAACCAAGAGGTGAGCGTATGCAGATCAGCAGACTGCTTCAAATGACATATATTTTACTGGAAAAGGGGACGGTTACGGCACCGGAGCTGGCTGAGCGGTTCGAGGTGTCAGTCAGAACGGTCTACCGAGATGTTGAAGCCTTGAGCCAGGCGGGAATTCCGGTCTATACGAGCCAAGGAAAAGGCGGAGGCATTTCCCTTTCGGACAGATTTGTCCTGAACAAATCTTTGCTTAGCGATAAGGAGCAGGATGAGATCCTGTTTGCCCTGCAGAGCTTGTCCGCAGCCCGGTTGCCGGATTTGGGCGAGGTATTCTCAAAGCTGAGCAGCCTGTTCAGGAAAAATAGCACCAGCTGGATTGAAGTCGATTTCTCGCCATGGGGAAGCGGGAATAAGCAAAAAGAGCTGTACACCTTGCTGAAGCAGGCTATTTTGGAGCAGAGGGTCATTTCGTTTACCTACTTGAGCGCGGTCGGTGAACACAACAGCCGGAGAGCTGTTCCAGTGAAGCTACTGTTCAAGGATAGAGCCTGGTACGTTGAAGCCTACAGCTTTGAAAGAGGTGCTCCAAGAACCTTCAAGATTACCAGGATGTCGAATGTACAGCTTTTAGAAGGGGAGGGGACCGGGCTCTTAGAGTTCAAACAGGTGCGGACAGCTTCTGCAGGGACTTCCGATGAAGAGATTAAGGTTAATGAAAGCCCGAGAATCCGTTTAGCATTAAAAATAGAACCGGCAGGAGCCTATCGCATCGTGGATGAGTTTAAGGAAGAGGAGATTTTGAAACAGGAAGACGGGTCTTTCCAGCTCATTTCAGACATGCCCTCCGGAGAATGGCTTGTTCAATATCTTCTTTCCTATGGAGATTTACTGGAGGTTATGGAGCCGGAATCTCTCAGGCTGGAGATGAAAACCCGCACAGCCAAAATGGCCCAAAAATATTCAGGATAACTGGACACGCACCTGTCAGGTTCTGTTGTTTACACTAGCCTTGTATTTAAAACATACCAAGGAGGCTTCAAATGAGTAAAGAATTTGCAGGTAAAAGAGCACTGGTGACCGGCGGCACCCGGGGAATCGGTCTCGCAATCTTAAAGCGTCTGCATGCAGCGGGAGCTGAAGTTATAGCTACGGCAAGATCCATACCAGAGGCATTACCGGAGGGCGTAGGATTCGTTCAGACGGATGTGAGCCTTCCGGAAGGCGTGGATCATATCGTTCAGCAGACGATAGAGCAGCTCGGGGGTCTGGATATTTTAATTAACAATGTGGGCGGTTCCTCTACAAGTACAGCAGGAGCGTTAGCTTTAACGGATGAAGATTGGCAAACGACATTCAATGCCAACCTGTTTTCTTCGGTCCGGCTCGACCGCGGGTTTCTACCGTACATGGCCGAACAGCAAAGCGGAGTGATTGTCCATATCTCTTCGATTCAACGTAAGCTTCCCGGTATTATGACCATGCCTTATTCGGCTGCCAAAGCTGCACTCGTAAATTATAGTAAGAACCTGGCGACCCAGTTCGGCCCCAAAGGGATAAGAATCAACGCACTTGCTCCGGGATTTACCGAAACGGAAGCGGCGGAACGCTTAATCGGGAGAATGGCTGAACAAGCCGGCACAGACTATACCGCTGCCCGCCAGCAGCTAATGGACGAGCTTGGCGGCATTCCTCTCGGAAGGCCGGCCAAGCCTGAAGAGGTTGCCGAGCTTGCAGCTTTCCTTGCGTCAGATAGAGCCGCTTATATTACCGGCTGTGAGTATGTCATAGACGGCGGAACGATCCGCACCGTGTAACGAAATTATATAGGAGCTGATCTTATGAAGCCTAATCTGCATACAGGATTTTATAACTGCTGCCAATAAACCTGATCCAAAGGCATATGCCGGTTGTTTTTCAGAAGATGCCCTTGTATTCGATGGCTTGGAACAAGCATAAACGCTAATCAGATAAGACACGAGGAGGGAGCAACAATGATAGTGAATCATCTGCTTTTAAAGCTGAAGGACCGGAGCCCTGAGCATATTGAGTACATTCGGACCGTTCTGCTGGGCATGAGAGGAAAAATAGAGGTTCTTCTCGATATTCAGGCTGATGCTAACATCCGCCCCGGCCCTTCAGCATATGATTTGATCCTGATCACCAGGTTTGCTTCTTTAGCAGACATGGAGGAATACCTTATACACCCGGCCCATCTGGAGGTCGCCCGGCTGATTGGTCAGGCTCTGGAGACGCAGGCTTCTGTCTGCTGTACCATCTGATAGAAGGTAACTGCCTAATTGCAAAATATGAACTGCACCATGTTCTTCGTAATTGAAGAGTATGGTGCTATTTTTGTATATTATACAAGAAGTTTGAAGTGAATGATCCGGGAGGGATTACTGCTTATGACGGAATACGTTAAGACCATGAGAAGATTAATCGGTAATAAACCATTACTGCTTTGCGGTGCCAGTATTATTATATTTAATGAGCTTGATCAGGTTCTAATGCTAAAAAGAAACGATAACGGATGCTGGTGTTTTCCGGGTGGAGCCGTTGATCTCGGTGAAGATACTGAAGAAACAGCACGCAGAGAACTGCTTGAGGAGACCGGCTTAAGTATTGGTGAGGTTAGTCTTTTTGGTGTGTTCTCAGGTAAAGATCTGCATTATGTCTATCCGAACGGAGATGAAGTATACATCGTTGATGTAGTGTACTCGAGCAATAATGTTTACGGAGAAATCTCTGTAGATAATGAAAGCAGAGAATACCGTTATTTTGATATTGACGATATTCCTGTTGAGATCAGCCCTCCTGTAATGCCTGTTGTAAATGAGCTGAAGGGGAGAGGGCGGGCCTGATGCGCTTTTCCTTTTGGCTAAGCCTAAGCTACCTGAGAATCTGCAAGAAGAACCGGTAAACCATATTTCGCTGTTGAGAGAAAGACAAAGACTTGATAAATAAAGTCTTTGTCTCCCTCAGCACTATTGTTGTTAAATTAACGTCTCCCGTTAGTTGGACATGTACGCTTTATTTTGTTGCGAAATTTCGTCTTTACTGTGCAACACTCACTGTGGCTCTCGATAATAAAGCTTCATTAAGCTAAACGGCAGTATAAGAGGTATTTGTGGTATAATATGTAATTATGGGTTGTGAAATAAATCGATTATTGGAAAATGGGGGAATCAAAATATGGAACGTAAAATTCAACTAATGGAAACTTACGTAAATATCGACCTTGGAAACTCACCCTTTTTAAAATTAGATAACGGGTTGCAAATTCCATACTCTTCAATCAAGGGAATAACAACAGGTAGACCGATACCAGATGCTTTTAAACTATATGGTGCTTTATTCAGAGGGATGAGAAATGGGTTATTTAGAGCAAATGGTGGTTATCAATTACACTTTTTTGAAAATGAGCTTGAAACTCTTCATTTAGATTTGAATAGCTTTAAAGTTGGTAAGTTCAAAATATCAAAGTTGATCATTGGTATTAAAAATCCTGAAGAAATAAGTAAAAATATTTCCGAAAGAATAACGTGATAATTTGTTGATGAACTGTTCTTTGAACAAGCTGACGAGATAAGCTGTACTACCTCTCCTCCCTTAGTGCGCAGTATGCATCAAATGCGTCTTAAAACCTCCACTTATCTCCTTTTAACTAAAGAATTTCTTTAGTTTCAACTTTAGTTGCACGACGGAAAACAGGATAACTATTAAGAAACCTGCTGTAATCACATTTCGCGTTAGCGATGCACTTAATTCTCTATCCAGTCCTTGAATTGAGCTGTTAAAAATCGAATCTCGCTCTCATAGTGAGCCAAGTGTCCCTCATCAACCATTTTTTGAAAAGCAAGATTTCCTTCAGCGGCACCATTTCTTAATGTATCACACATTGTTGTCAATCGCTTAATAATCCACCCAAGCAGGTCATTAGGGACGGTAGTTCCATATGATTCAAAAAATAATTGAATTCGCCGGCTGCGCTCCAAAGCGTGCAGATCCGCTTGGTACACTACCGTTTTTCCCGAGGAATAGTCAGGTGAGAAGCTTGCAAGCGGAACCGATGTATAAAGGGAGTACGCAATGTCCCACATACGTGGACCTGGTCCAGCCATGTCAAAATCAATCAACGCCACAGGAGTCCCCTTTTGAAAGACCACATTGTACAACGCAGCGTCATTATGACATATTACATCGTAATCATGATCATCACTATAACTAAGCTGCCATTTTCCCTGCGTCATGAGAGAAGAGCCTTCCGTCGCATCATGGAAACGGCATAAAAGGCGTGCTAAACCTACAAGTGTTTCATCCGACCACATGTAAGGTTCAAGGTCGGGATAATCGTTTCCTGGAACTTCCCCTGAAATGTAGGTTAATATTTCCCGATTAGATTCATCCATTCCCAGAAATCTTGGTGCTCCCTCGAAGCCTTGCTTGTCTAAATGTTTAAGTAGCTGGTGAACAGACGGACTCCAATAACCCGTGGGGCGGAGAACAGTATTCTCTTTACGGACAATGAGATTAACATTACCGCCCTGTAATACTTCGTCCTGAGTCATTATGCCTTACCCCTCTTATTTTGTTAATTTGTTTTAAAGGCTCAACCAGAACGATTACGCTCAATGATCCCGCTCCCCCGCAAGACGGCTGCGCATGACACCCGGCGTACACCCGTAAGTCTTGCGGAATACCCGGATAAAATAATTCGTCTCCATTCCAACATTCAGCGCCAGATCCTGCACCGGCCGCTCGGGGTTTTCAGTAATCATCTGCAGTGCGCGCTGCAGCCGCAGGTTCTGCAGGTATTTATGCGGCGTGACACCATACTCCTGCAGGAACAGGCGCTGGAAATGCTGCACCGAATAGCCGACCGCAGAAGCCAGATTGGCGATCAGCAGAGGTTCGGTAAAGTGCTCGTTAATCAGGCTGACCGCTTTTTGCAGCGCCTCGTTGCGGACGGTTTCGGTCTCCAGGCGTTCAGTCTGGCTAAGGGAGGAATCGCCCCGGCGCAGCATCAGCAGCAGCCTGTACAGGGTAACGGACAGCTCCTGCATTGTCTGTTCATCCAGCCGGGCAGCATTATGCCGGTCCACAGTATGCCAGATTCCGGCGATGGCGTCCCAGCACTCCTCGAACCGTTCGGCCATTACAGGCACTGAAGGCAGCAGGCGCAGCCCTTCCAGTACCGGAGCAGACTGGCTGCCGTCAAAGCCGATAAAAGCCAGATGCCACGGCTCATGGGACAGCGGATAATATTCATGCCCCCGGTCAGGAGGGAAGGCAAAAACCATACCCGGACTTAGCACTGTTTCTGTGCCGTCCTCAAGATCGCGGAACAGCCCGCTGCCGCTGCGGATCAGGAACACCTGATGCACAGGGAAGCCGGAGGGGCGGACATGATGGTACTGGATATGATGGCCTACAGAGTAGGGATAGAGCGGAAATTCATCAGGCTGGCGGGGCAGCTCGACCAAAGAAAATGGAAGCAAAGTGTACACCTCATATTCATTTTGTACTATTCAGTCGCGAGTTTATTCCTACTGTCTGATAGCGTTTATCCTATATTATAAACAGTATAAATGATTATCCGTGATTTGGACAAGGATACTGAGTGAATGTAATCAGAGAAAAGTCCCATCCTGACACGGGAAAGATAATGAGAGGATGAATCTACTGCTATGAGTCTTAAATCCCCTGCAATCAGCAGCAAAGCCCCGGTTATGCTGCATGGAGCCGATTATAATCCCGAGCAATGGCTGAAATACCCTGAAATTTTTAAAGAGGATATCCGCCTGATGAAGCTGGCAGGCTGTAACGTGATGTCTGTCGGCATTTTCTCCTGGGTGTCCCTGGAGCCGGAAGAGGGCGTCTTTACGTTTGAATGGCTGGACCATGTATTGGATACCTTTGCCGAGAACGGGATTTACGCGTTTCTGGCGACCCCGAGCGGCGCACGTCCGGCTTGGATGTCCGCTAAATATCCGGAGGTCCTGCGTGTAGAGCGCAACCGCGTACGTAATCTGCACGGCGTCCGCCACAATCACTGCTTCACTTCTCCGGTCTACCGGGAAAAAACAGCGCTGATCAACTCCAAGCTGGCCGAGCGTTACGCTCACCATCCGGCAGTCATCGGCTGGCACATCTCCAATGAGTTCGGCGGCGAATGCCACTGTGATTACTGCCAGAATGCTTTTAGAGATTGGCTGAAAGTGAAATATAACGGCAGCCTGGAAGAGGTTAACCATGCCTGGTGGGCCACCTTCTGGAGTCATACGTATACGGCATGGGAGCAGATTGAATCCCCGGCTCCGCACGGTGAGACCCAGGTTCACGGCCTGAATCTGGACTGGCGCCGGTTTGTCAGTGAGCAGACCATTAATTTCTGCAGCCATGAAATGTCTGCGGTGCGTGACTATAATCCGGAATTGCCGATTACGACCAATATGCATAATATCGACGGTATCGACTATCGCGAGATGGCCAAAATTCTCGATGTTGTTTCCTGGGATGCATATCCGGACTGGGGCTACACCGAAGATAACGATGATGCCCGTCTGGCCGCCTGGACGGCGATGCACCATGATATGTTCCGCACCTTCAAGCACAAGCCGTTCCTGCTGATGGAGAGCACGCCTTCGCTCACGAACTGGCAGTCGGTCAGCAAGCTGAAGCGTCCGGGCATGCACAAGCTGTCTTCTCTGCAGGCTGTAGCGCACGGATCAGATTCTGTGCAGTACTTCCAGTGGCGCAAGAGCCGCGGCTCCAGTGAGAAGTTCCACGGTGCCGTGCTGGACCACAGCGGACATGGCGAGACCCGTGTATTCAAGGATGTAGCTGAAGTGGGCCAGATTCTGGCTGGTCTGACGGATGTGGTTGGTACCTCGACTCCGGCTGAAACAGCGATTCTGTATGACTGGGACAACCGCTGGGCGATCAAAGATGCTCAAGGTATCCGCAATTCCGGTCTGAAGTTCGAAGAGACTGTACTGCAGCACTACCGTGCGCTGTGGGAGCAGGGCATTCCGGTAGATATCGTCGGCTCCAGCGACGACCTGTCCCGCTATAAGCTGGTAATCGCGCCAATGCTGTACCTGATCAGCGAAGAGAACGGGAAGAACATTGAGCAGTATGTAGAGCAGGGCGGTACTTTCCTGGCAACTTACTGGTCAGGGGTTGTAGGCGAGACGGATCTTTGCCATCTGGGAGGCTTCCCTGGCCCGCTGCGCAAGACGCTGGGCATCTGGGCGGAAGAAACGGAAGGATTGCATAGCCGTGATCTGAACGGGCTGGTGCTGGAGAGCGGCAACGCTCTGGGCTTGTCTGGCGACTACGATGCTCATGAAATCGCTGAGCTGATCCATCTGGAAGGCGCAGAAGCGCTCGGCCACTACCGCAGCGACTTCTATGCCGGACGCCCGGCACTGACCGTCAACAAGCTTGGAGCAGGTGAAGCTTACCATCTGGCAACCCGCGTTAAAGACCTGGCGTTCTACGTGGAGCTGTATGCTGCGATTACTGCCAAGGCAGGAATCACCCGCACGCTGGAGTCGGATCTACCGGTAGGCGTGACTGCACAGCTGCGTACGGACGGCGATAACGAGTATGTATTCGTGCAGAACTTCAGCGGCGAAGCGCAGACCGTGAAGCTGGACGGACGCGGTTATACCGATCTGGAAACAGGCGCTGAAGCTCCTGCAGAGCTTGCGCTGCCGGTGAACGGATTGGCAATGCTGAAGCGTAAAGCGAATTAATATAGGAGGGGGGCCCGCACAGCCGGTGGATGGCTGTGCGGGTTCTTTTATTTTGTTTTTACTATTATTTTAGATAACACATTCAGTAAACTTTTTCCTGTAGATAAATAAATGTTTAGAGTGCCTGCTACATACGCGCCAGAAGAGGATAACTTCGCTGTTCAACTGTAATATGCCTATATTCCACATTATAACTATATGGGCGTTATGTATTTAGTGAGGTGGACTTTGTTCATTTATTCGTAAAAGGTTTTGTAAAGCAACATTGTAAATGTAAGCTTATGCTTAATTGTTTAATTCCGAGATGTCCATTTCTTTTATGATTTCTGCCATCCGATTTTTTCCCCATTCATACATCATTTCAACGATAGGAAGTAAAGTCATCCCCAATTCAGTCATGGAATATTCCACTTTCGGTGGAACTTCTGGATAAACCTCGCGATGAACGATTCCATCTTCCATCAGTTCTCTTAATTGATTCGTTAATATTTTATGAGATATTTTTGGAAAAAGCCTTTGGAGATCACTGAATCGATGTGGTCCTTCTACCCCCAAATGCCATAAAATAACGATTTTCCATTTACCACTTATAATTGATAAGGTCAGTTCTTTTTCGCAATTATAATCACCATTTATAATCTTTTCTTTAATTTCATCTCTAAAGGTATCTGGCATAAATTCTTACCTCCTTATTTGTATCCATTGTAACCTGGCGGTAACCTCCTTACAAAAAAGTGCATTCTTCACAGTGAAGAAAACAAGCAGTAGAATGAAATGGTCGTCTTACGGGCGAATCTTTTTATTAATGAGGAGGAACTACAAATGAGTAAAAAAGCACTTTTGATTATACCACCAGAACGTTTCAATGAAGACGAATTATTTCAACCCAAAGCGGAATTGGAAAGCAACGGAATTGATGTGACAATTGCAAGTACAAAAACAGGTGAAATCATAGGGGATTATGAAGGTAAAGCAACTGCTGAGGTCATTTTCTCAGACGTTGTTGCTTCTGACTATGATGTTGTATCTGTTATTGGTGGATCTGGTACGAACGATTATCTATGGGGAAATCAAGAATTACAAGACTACTTGAAACAAGCATACACGAATAAAGTTCTTGTAACAGGAATTTGTGCAGGTGCGGTTACTGTAGCTAAAACGGGCTTACTTACTGGAAGAGAAGCAACTTGCTATCCAGTGGATGTACAAAAAGACCAATTAAAAGCGAATGAAGTAATATATGTTGAAAAACATGTTGTTGCTCATGATGATATTATCACTGGTGATGGTCCAGATGGTGCCAAAGAATTTGGGGAAGCTTTAGTAAAAGCATTAAGCTAAATTCTACAATCTCTACACTGAATTTTCATATAAATGAACGAGGCTGTCCCAAAAGTCATTAAGATGACTTCAGGGCAGCCCCGTTTTACATTCTCCCTGCTGTAATAATTAAACGAATTAAGCCATTAAGCATGTACGTGCAAGCAGCTCAAAAGAACGCAACCGTTTCCGATAGTCGGGAATCATTGTAACGACAATGAATTCATCAACGCCATACAAGTGAGATAACTGTTCGAGCTTTTTCTTTAAGCTCTCAGGCGTGCCTATCAGCAGCTTACGCTCCGAAAGGGGAGCCCTTTCCCCTGCGGAAGCTTCTTGTTGAAACAAAGCTGTACCCGAGGATGCCAGCCTCTCTGCCTCCTCCTCTGTTTCCGCGCAAACGACACCAACGGCAACGATCGCTCGCGGTACAGGGGAAAGAGCTGACGGAGTAAACGCTTCGCGGTAAGCTCTTAATACTTCCTCCCCGGTTACTTCGCTCATAAACTGACCAAAAACATAACCTGTTCCAAACTCGGCTGCATAAGCTGCGCTTTTCTTATTTGTCCCTAGCAGCCACAGTTCTGGCGATACGGGTGGAGTTGGGCGGGCGGTAATCCGACGTCCTTCATATTCATAGCTCCCCTGCAAAAAATCGGAAACTCCCCGGAGCAATTCTGGCATTTTCCAGACATTTTCAAGAAAGTTGTCACTGAGAGCAAGACTGACTTCGGCGGAACCACCGGGCGCCCTTCCTAACCCAAGATCAACGCGTCCCGGGTACAAGCTAGCGAGTAAATGAAAGGATTCTGCAACTTTAAGAGGCTTATAATGCGGCAACAGCAATGCCCCGGATCCGATACGGATGTTATGTGTTTTTGCGCCGATATGCGATAGTAGCACATCCGTCGAGGTGCATGCCAGCCCTGGCATATCATGATGTTCCGCCACCCAATAACGGAAATATCCCAGTCTTTCGGCTGCTTGAGCCAGCTCTACAGCTTGTCCCAGTGCGAAGGTTGCATCGACCTCATCAAAAACGGGGACCAAATCCAAAACACTAAGTTTAATCGGTTTCGCTGTCATAGGCGTCCTGTCCGAGGATTTCGGTAAAATTCAATCATATCGATAAACGTAACTCTGTATTCGCTCATTACCTTACCCAAATCATGCATTCGGCCATGACCGTCCTCTTTGGAAGCGAATACGACGTCGTGCCGCACCTTATCCATGATAATTTTGCCAATGAACTGGTGCTCGTACTCTGCATACTTGTGTTTGAATTCCTCATTAAACTCTAATAAATCTTCGTAAGACCGCTCAAGCATCGCATTAACCAAAGTCAGCTCATTACCTTCCTTGTGGACTGCTGCGTAATAATTGCCCCGATCATCCTTAATAAGATCCTTCAACAATTCAACATTCAAAGTAATTGACTCCCTTCATAACTCCTATGCAATAACACTATATCTTGTTTATTATTCCAGTTCAATTGATACATATACGTATAATTCCGTTCCTACATAAAAATAATCGGTAAGCATTGAGATCATCCAACCTTCGTCGTGGACATACGCATATAGCACTGCTATAATGGACATATGAACACATATGACAAAATATTGGCAGCAGCTCTTAAGGTACTCGAAGAGGAGGGCGGAGCCCAATTTTCGACGCGAGCCGTAACTGCAATCGCGCAGGTTACGGCCCCTACGCTCTACCACCATTTCGGCAATGCCGATGGACTCCTGAGTGCAGCTATAGTGGAAGCGTTCAAACAGTTATTTGAAAGCAAGATTGCCGCAGTGGAGTCCACCATTCCAGAGATGGCTCTTCGTCAAGGATGGGATGACTATGTCCGCTTCGCGGCAACCCGTCCTCGGATTTATGCGGCGATGATGGGGCGGTTGCTCGAGGGCGCCCATATCGAGGCGGCAGATCATTCGTACCAAGCACTAGTGCAAAATATTCAGAAAGTCGCCGACGAAGGCAACCTGGCCGTGTCAGCCCAGGTTGCGGCAGATCTGGTCTGGGCTTCCGCCAATACGGCCTCTTGGCTGTATGTGACGGCCCAGATTCGTAAGGCACCCCCACCCCAACCTGACGTCGTTGATCTCATTCGGGAAAGTGTAATGCAGATCATTTTGATCCAAAGGCCGGACGCCGAATCAAAATGAGGATAAGAAAGATCGATCGCCTATCCAACCTGGACCACCAGGAGGATGGCGATCTTTTTTATGTTTGGAGAAAAGATATAGCACCGCTATAGACAATTTTGTATAGCAGCGCTATAATGTTCGTATAGCAGTGCTATACCATGATCCATATCATATCCAACTTAGGAGGGTTACTATGTCAATCCAAACTCAAGAACTGGTTGTCGTGACAGGTACGTCCAGCGGCATCGGCAGGGCTACCGCGGAGAAGCTCGCCGCTGACGGATTTTACGTATTGGCGGGGGTGCGTCGTCAGGAAGACGCCGACAAAATCAAACGCCACAATATCGAGCCGGTGATCGTCGATATTACCAATATCGACACACTAAAGGCGCTGGCCGAACGGGTGGAGAAAGATCCGCTTGGTCGCCCTTTGCGGGCAGTAGTTAACAATGCAGGCATCGCCGTTAATGCGCCTCTCGAGATGGTTCCGCTCGATGAATTACGCCGCCAGATTGAAGTCAGTGTAATCGGTCAGGTTGCGGTTATTCAGGCGCTTACTCCGGCCTTGCTGAGCTGCGGCGGACGCGTGGTCAATATCGGATCCGTTGGCGGCAAAATTTCAATGCCCGGTTTCGGAATTTATTCGGCTGCAAAGTACGCGATGGAAGCGATCAATGACAGTCTCCGCAGGGAGATGTCCTCGTTCGGACTCAAGGTCATCATGATTACTCCGGGCGGTGTCAGCACCAGCCTGTCGGAGAAAGGGGTTACGACAGCCGATCGGCTGTCCAAGTTGATGACGCCCGATCAGCACAGGCGTCATGATCGTCTTTTTGACGCCGTGAAGGCTCAGGCTGAATCGTGGGCAACGGACGGTATCCGCCCTGAGAAAGTGGCGGCAGTGGTTTCACGTGCAATCCACGCAAGTAAGCCGCGCACCCGCTATACGGCCGGCCGCGATTCGGCACTGCTGACCCGGCTGGTCCGTATTCTCCCAGACAAACTGCTCGACCGGATGCTCCGCAGCCAGATGAAACTGCAGTAATGGGCATTTTAACAAATCCTCTTCGACAGAAGGCTAGAATGGGGGAATGACAAATGCCGCAAAATAAGTTTGAACATGCCATTATTGTAGGTGGATCTTTAGGTGGTCTAATGATGGGGCTTGCGTTATCGCGTTCTGGTTATACAGTTACCATTCTTGAACGTGCAGATTCATCATTAAGAAATGGTGCTTTTATTCGTTTACAAACAAAGCCTTATAGTAATAGTGAAATTGAACGAGAATTAAGACACTTGGCATCGAGTGGTAACAACAATGTTGAAGCCTGGTCAGCCATTCAAGGACGTTTGCGCAATGCAGTTGCAAAAGAACCAGGTATTACCCTTCAGCACAATACACGAATTGTTAGTGTTGGGCAAAATGAATCATCTGCTTGGGCTACCAGTGATGAGGAGCAGACGTTTAAAGGTGACTTTTTGATTGGCGCAGATGGATATCGCAGTATTGTCCGCCGCTATTTAAACCCTGACAGACCATTTGCAGATTATGCTGGCTATCTGGTTTGGGTAGGGAAGGTGGACGAAGAACTGCTGCCAAAGAAAGACTGGAAAAAACGGCAGCTTTCGAGTGCTTATTTCAACAATAGCGCTGCCGGTACATTGACAACTGCGGTGATGCCGGGTATAGAAGGGGGAACCAACCCTGGCCAGCGATGGATTGGTTTTTGCTGGTTTGATCATTCGCATAATCATGTGCTGTCTGAATTAGGTGTATTAAAGGACGGGATTGCCCAGCATTCCTTATACGGTGAAGCTATTCCCGATTCGCTACTAGAAGAACTATCACATACCAGCCAAGCAAATTGGAATAAAGAAGATAATGCAATTTTGCAAATCGCGATTAAGGACCGCAGTTTAATCGGGGCACCCGTTAATGAATACATCCCTAATATATTGTCAAAAGGAAGAATAGCCATGATTGGCGATGCAGCTCATACCATGTCACCAATGACTGGCGCAGGCTTTAATGACTCCCTTGATGATACGGTTGCCATTATAGACTCCATTAAACAGTATCCGAATTCGATAACAAAAGCTTTGGGTGAATACCAAACACGTCGTTTAGATGTGGTTCGTCAAGATGTTCTTGGGGGCCAAGGCTTTAATCGTTCTTTTGGACGATTATAACAGCATTAAACTTAAGCTATTAATAGATTGGAATTTCAAGCATAATAATTAGGTGGAATTAGCATGAACGATACAAACAACCGTTACGTTACTGTACTCTGGGAGGCGAGAACTAAGGCAGGGAGAGAAGCCGAGATGAAGGCATTCATGACTGCTGCTGTCACCCCGTCGCGCAACGACCTGGGCAACATTGACTACGAGGCTCACGAGGTAGAAGGCCAGCCTGGCACATTCATCATCTACGAACGCTGGGAAAACAGGGATGCCCTCGATCAGCACCTGAGCGCCCCCCCGGATGCAGGAACTGGTGCCCCAGCTTTTAGAACTGATGGAGGGATCCATTGAGGAAGGGATTCGACTCCTGCAGCCGTTCCGGCCAGCGAAGTAAAATGCAACACTGAGCGGAACTCATTAATTTCTGTCTGGAAAGCGTGAGAGATATTTCCGTGAGCGGTTAAAGACTATAGTGGAGGAGGCAAAACGTTGGCAACGATCGATGATTTTGCAGCACTAGATATTCGTGTCGGAACAATTAAGGAAGCGGAGCTTTTTGAAGAAGCAAAGATCCCTGCGATAAAGCTTAAGATTGATTTTGGACCGGAGATCGGAATGAAATCCTCAAGTGCACAAATAACTAAGCGTTACAAGGTTGATGAAATGGTAGGAAAGCAAATTATAGGAATCGTCAATTTCCCTCCTCGGCGCATTGCGGGATTCAAATCGGAAGTATTAGTTTTGGGAGGAGTCCCGGAAAAAGGAGATGTAATTCTATTAAAGCCGGATACTGAAATACCTAATGGTACTCCTGTTGCGTAAAAATAAGACGCTATTAGGCGCGTCTGCATTCCTATCAAATCGTTGCAGACATCATCAAAACGTATCATCTTCCACATCAATTGGCTCCGCAAGATGATCCATTCATCGGCAGGGCCATTAAAAAGGGGCTGTCCCAAAAGCCATGAAATGGCTACTTGGGACGGCCCTTGGTTTGGAGTAGGATGTACGTATTCACTTGGGTGGACGCTCCGCGAAC